>NZ_JBLYNQ010000001.1:0-282500 GCF_049310265.1 Endozoicomonas sp. ALB091
GGCTTGCCCGACAAAGCGAAGGTGGAAGCGCTCAAAGCGTGGGAGTGCTGGAAGGTGAACGGCGAATTCAGCCTGGAACTGCTGCGGGCCTTTTCCTCCATGTGTCATGGCAAAGGCTTGCCCGACAAAGCGAAGGTGGAAGCGTTCGTTCAATGGCTACCCTCGGATGAAAATAAGAATATTCTGAAACTTTCTTGCCGAATATTTGCAAGTTTTGGTTTGCCCTCAGGAGAAAAACTGACTGAAAATGAGAAAACACTTCGCCAATGTCTTAATCAGCATGGTTGTACCACTGAACATGGAGACGACAATAGTGATGAAGATCTTTTAGAATCGAGTCAAATGAAAGCACTGGCTCTGTTCTTCTCCGGGCCCGCAACATGGCGCATGAAAATTGCCGAATTCCAACAATATCTGGCTGCCCACAAGAGTCCTCGAAATGACAGAGTGGCTGTTCGTGCTGCGCTGAAATCATTGCTACCGATATTGGCTATCCATGGAGGAACTGGTATCCAGTTCTGGATTGAAAAATATCGTGAAAATCCACGCTGCAAAGGAGTACTCACTAAGGCATTATCCATTCCTGCACCACTGGCTTTAACAAAATTTGCACTAACGCAACTCCCTGAATCTGAGAGGCAGGAATACCTTGAACTTTGCAGAAACCTGAAGCCAGCCCCAACTCAGGAACAGTGGTATGCATTAAAACCACTTTGCCAACAGCTTGGCCAACGATTTGACTTCACGCAATCTAAACGCACGATGCTGGAGATTCTCTGGCAACAATCAGAAGATAACCGCTCAAAATACGCGGATAAGATGGATGAGCTATTCAAAACCTTGCCCACCATCTCACAGTGGCGCGGGTTACATCGGGTGCTTGGACAACACAAAATGCAGCAATTCATGGATGCCTGTCTTGACTATCAGGCTACACCTGAAACCGCTCCTGATGTCACGATTCAGCAACGGTTGCTGGAAGGAATGCTGCTCACAAACCACTCTCTACCTGAACAAGAGAAAATACCGGATCTCTGCTTTTCAAACCGAGCGTCAACAGATGATAAAAGAGGTGTGATGGTCGGTGGTGATCCCGCCATGTCGGGCCAGGAACGCCTGTGGCGCTTTATCACGGCCATGTTAATTGAGCTTGAACAAACAGAATATCAATTCAAGAATCAAAGACTAACCGTTTTGCCAGCCGATGGCGATCCGGTTGTACTCCAAAATCCAGAGTTTACCCTCAGAGATACCGGCTTTGTTATAAAGAACTGGACATTGCAACAGTTAACCGCCTTTTTCAAGGCAACCGAGTTCACAGAACAATGGTATAAAAAGCCTCAGGACAAGCGTAATCCCTATGCGATCAGGCTTGAGGCAAAATTAGCCCAAATGCAAGCGAGAACCAAAGAGCCCAAGAAAGCCAAGCCTAAAAAAATACCACAACTGGTGGCACCCTCTCTGATTATCAGTCTAATCAATTGCAATAAACCATTAAAGCCTGCGGTCTGGTCATCTCTTGAACACTATGCCAGCAGCGGCCAGCTAAACGCCCGTTTATGCACGGCGCTCAGCCCGGTTATCAAAGATGATAAAGACGGCATTGTTCCAGACCTCGTTAAGAAAGCGGTAGTTGCAAAGTTGGAACAGATTGAGGCAGCAAAAACGCCAGTAGTAACATCAATCCCTCAGCAAGGACTTCCAGCAAGGGCAAGCATACCAACTCAAGGGAACCAGGTTTCCAACAGTCGCATTCAAGGGCCGCTATCTGACTTTGACGCGGCAATGGAAGCTCTGGATCGTTTTCGCGAATTGGGAAATGCAGAACTTGAACTGCTGGAACCCCACCGAAGCCGAATGACTTATGTTGAATTAAGCACTGCTATCTGCAAAATGAGCTACGCAGTGGATTCAGAAACACGGAAAGAATGGAATGAAGCCAGCGAGAAAAGGAGAAGAGACCCACTTGGGCTTGATGAAATAGTGGAATGGGATTTTGATTCATTGGCGACATTGGATTCATTGGCGACAGAGTCAGAACTGGTCAACAACGATGACTGGATGGAAGAGTTCCTACAAGGGCTGTGATATGCATTCACACGTTGCCGGTGAAAAACACCTTCTATAACCCATATTCCAGAGGATGACACCAGTTCTTTAAAGGTGAACCCCAAGGTTCTCGCAAGCTTCTCATGTGCAAACACATCTCACAGCCAGACTGCCTGACAAAACAGGTCAGCCTTGTTTGATACCGGCTGCCTGGAACTTTACCGGGCTGACCAGGTCAGTTCTATTGTTGTCATCACCAGACGATTCTCCAACACTGGAAACAGGTAATCCCCGAAGAAACCATGCAGTCACCTTCCTCCTCAGTAACCGCAGACACGGCATCCCCGTTAACATCCACTGAAGCCAGAAGGCACCGGCCAGCAAGCAACCGAAAACAAAAAAGAAAGCGATCCATGTCAGGTTACCAGGTGGAACAGACAACAACGGGCACTGGAACATTTCCACCGCATCAACTGCAATCTGAATCCGGGCCCATCCCATCCATAAAGCGCAGGCGTGTTACTGACAACAGCAGGAGTATTGTGTGTTCTGCAACTTCGCTACCTGCTAATCCGGAGCCAATGGAGACCGAACCGGCCATGCCTGCTGACGCAGCTTCCAGGCTTCCGGGAGTGATCAGTTCCCTATCAAGAAACCTACCAACAGTCAGCGACAACAGGCTATTAACTGGCAATGAACATACCTCAGCGATGGTGCAGGTCATGCCTGAACCAATGAAGGATGTACCGCTCACTACAGAAATTAGTGAAACATCAATTTCAGAATTTTCTGTAAGCCAGCAAAATGAACTGCGAACACATTTAAATAATCAAGAAATTCAAGCAATATTAACGAATGCCGGGACTCTTCTGAAAAACCTCAAAGACAGGAAAATCCAGTTAGCGCGAGACAGGGGAAAGCCGCCCGCACATTCCCTCTTTTCCAAGTTAAAAAACTTCAGCATTGTTAAAGATTCCCAGACTTTCAAAGGCTATTTTGCCAAGGCCAACACGTTCTTTTTAGCTGTCAATCCCCAGCAGATTACCAATACCAGCTGCCTTACCAGCATGCTCTACTCGAAGACTCAGATAAAAAAGTTTGCAGAAGAAAGCGAGGAAAACATTCAGGCGGTTGCTGCTAACCCATGCTTGAAACAGATTGCCTCCATGTGTCATGGCAAAGGCTTTCCCGACAAAGCGAAGGTGAAAGCGTTCGTGGCGTGGGAGTGCTGGAAGGTGAACGGCGAATTCAGCCTGGAACTACTGCGGGCCTTTTCCTCCATGTATCATGGCAAAGGCTTGCCCGACAAAGCGAAGGTGGAAGCGCTCAAAGCGTGGGAGTGCTGGAAGGTGAACGGCGAATTCAGCCTGGAACTGCTGAGGGCCTTTTCCTCCATGATGAGCAGTAGGGGCTTGCCCGACAAAGCGAAGGTGGAAGCGCTCAAAGCGTGGGAGTGCTGGAAGGTGAACGGCGAATTCAGCCTGGAACTGCTGCGGGCCTTTTCCTCCATGATGAGCAGTAGGGGCTTGCCCGACAAAGCGAAGGTGGAAGCGCTCAAAGCGTGGGAGTGCTGGAAGGTGAACGGCGAATTCAGCCTGGAACTGCTGCGGGCCTTTTCCTCCATGTGTCATGGCAAAGGCTTGCCCGACAAAGCGAAGGTGGAAGCGCTCAAAGCGTGGGAGTGCTGGAAGGTGAACGGCGAATTCAGCCTGGAACTGCTGCGGGCCTTTTCCTCCATGTGTCATGGCAAAGGCTTGCCCGACAAAGCGAAGGTGGAAGCGCTCAAAGCGTGGGAGTGCTGGAAGGTGAACGGCGAATTCAGCCTGGAACTGCTGCGGGCCTTTTCCTCCATGATGAGCAGTAGGGGCTTGCCCGACAAAGCGAAGGTGGAAGCGCTCAAAGCGTGGGAGTGCTGGAAGGTGAACGGCGAATTCAGCCTGGAACTGCTGCGGGCCTTTTCCTCCATGTGTCATGGCAAAGGCTTGCCCGACAAAGCGAAGGTGGAAGCGCTCAAAGCGTGGGAGTGCTGGAAGGTGAACGGCGAATTCAGCCTGGAACTGCTGCGGGCCTTTTCCTCCATGTGTCATGGCAAAGGCTTGCCTGACAAAGCGAAGGTGGAAGCGCTCAAAGCGTGGGAGTGCTGGAAGGTGAACGGCGAATTCAGCCTGGAACTGCTGCGGGCCTTTTCCTCCATGTGTCATGGCAAAGGCTTGCCCGACAAAGCGAAGGTGGAAGCGTTCGTTCAATGGCTACCCTCGGATGAAAATAAGAATATTCTGAAACTTTCTTGCCGAATATTTGCAAGTTTTGGTTTGCCCTCAGGAGAAAAACTGACTGAAAATGAGAAAACACTTCGCCAATGTCTTAATCAGCATGGTTGTACCACTGAACATGGAGACGACAATAGTGATGAAGATCTTTTAGAATCGAGTCAAATGAAAGCACTGGCTCTGTTCTTCTCCGGGCCCGCAAAATGGCGCATGAAAATTGCCGAATTCCAACAATATCTGGCTGCTCACAAGAGTCCTCGAAATGACAGAGTGGCTGTTCGTGCTGCGCTGAAATCATTGCTACCGATATTGGCTATCCATGGAGGAACTGGTATCCCGTTCTGGATTGAAAAATATCGTGAAAATCCACGCTGCAAAGGAGTACTCACTAAGGCATTAGCCATTCCTGCACCACTGGCTTTAACAAAATTTGCACTAACGCAACTCCCTGAATCTGAGATGCAGGAATACCTTGAACTTTGCAGAAACCTGAAGCCAGCCCCGACTCAGGAACAGTGGTATGCATTAAAACCACTTTGCCAACAGCTTGGCCAGCGATTTGACTTCACGCAATCTAAACGCACGATGCTGGAGATTCTCTGGCAACAATCAGAAGCAGAAGATAACCGCTCAAAATACGCGGATAAGATGGATGAGCTATTCAAAACCTTGCCCACCATCTCACAGTGGCGCGGGTTACATCGGGTGCTTGGACAACACAAAATGCAGCAATTCATGGATGCCTGTCTTGACTATCAGGCTACCCCTGAAACCGCTCCTGATGTCACGATTCAGCAACGGTTGCTGGAAGGAATGCTGCTCACAAACCACTCTCTACCGGAACAAGAGAAAATACCGGATCTCTGCTTTTCAAATCGAGTGTCAACAGATGATAAAAGAGGGGTGATGGTCGGTGGTGATCCCGCCATGTCGGGCCAGGAACGCCTGTGGCGCTTTATCACGGCCATGTTAATTGAGCTTGAACAAACAGAATATCAATTCAAGAATCAAAGACTAACCGTTTTGCCAGACGATGGCGATCCGGTTGTACTCCAAAATCCAGAGTTTACCCTCAGAGATACCGGCTTTGTTATAAAGAACTGGACATTGCAACAGTTAACCGCCTTTTTCAAGGCAACCGAGTTCACAGAACAATGGTATAAAAAGCCTCAGGACAAGCGCGATCTCTATGCGATCAGGCTTGAGGCAAAATTAGCCCAAATGAAAGCGAGAACCAAAGAGCCCAAGAAAGCCAAGCCGAAAAAAATACCACACCTGGTGGCACCCTCTCTGATTATCAGTCTAATCAATTGCAATAAACCATTAAAGCCTGCGGTCTGGTCATCTCTTGAACACTATGCCAGCAGCGGCCAGCTAAACGCCCGTTTATGCACGGCACTCAGCCCGGTTATCAAAGATGATAAAGACGGCATTGTTCCAGACCTCGTTAAGAAAGCGGTGGTTGCAAAGTTGGAACAGATTGAGGCAGCAAAAACGCCAGTAGTAACATCAATCCCTCTGCAAGGACTTCCAGCAGGGGCAAGCATACCAACTCAAGGGAACCAGGTTGCCAACAGTCGCATTCAAGGGCCGCTATCTGACTTTGACGCGGCAATGGAAGCTCTGGATCATTTTCGCGAATTGGGAAATGCAGAACTTGAACTGCTGGAACCCCACCGAAGCCGAATGACTTATGTTGAATTAAGCACTGCTATCTGCAAAATGAGCTACGCAGTGGATTCAGAAACACGGAAAGAATGGAATGAAGCCAGCGAGAAAAGGAGAAGAGACCCACTTGGGCTTGATGAAATAGTGGAATGGGATTTTGATTCATTGGCGACAGAGTCAGAACTGGTCAACAACGATGACTGGATGGAAGAGTTCCTACAAGGGCTGTGATATGCATTCACACGTTGCCGGTGAAAAACACCTTCTATAACCCATATTCCAGAGGATGACACCCGTTCTTTAAAGGTGAACCCCAAGGTTCTCGCAAGCTTCTCATGTGCAAACACATCTCACAGCCAGACTGCCTGACAAAACAGGTCAGCCTTGTTTGATACCGGCTGCCTGGAACTTTACCGGGCTGACCAGGTCAGTTCTATTGTTGTCATCCCCAGACGATTCTCCAACTGGAAACAGGTAATCCCCGAAGAAACCATGCAGTCACCTTCCTCCTCAGTAACCGCAGACACGGCATCCCCGTTAACATCCACTGAAGCCGGAAGGCACCGGCCAGCAAACAGCCGAAAACAAGGAAGAAAGCGATCCATGTCAGGTTACCAGGTGGAACAGACAACAACGGGCACTGGAACATTTCCACCGCATCAACTGCAATCTGAATCCGGGCCCATCCCATCCATAAAGCGCAGGCGTGTTACTGACAACAGCAGGAGTATTGTGTGTTCTGCAACTTCGCTACCTGCTAATCCGGAGCCAATGGAGACCGAACCGGCCATGCCTGCTGACGCAGCTTCCAGGCTTCCGGGAGTGATCAGTTCCCTATCAAGAAATCTACCAACAGTCAGCGACAACAGGCTATTACCTGGCAATGAACATACCTCAGCGATGGTGCAGGTCATGCCTGAACCAATGAAGGATGTACCGCTCACTACAGAAATTAACAGTGGAACATCAATTTCAGAATTTTCTGTAAGCCAGCAAAATGAACTGCGAACACATTTCAATAATCAAGAAATTCAAGCAATATTAACGAATGCCGGGGCTCTTCTGAAAAACCTCAAAGACAGGAAAATCCAGTTAGCGCGAGACAGGGGAAAGCCGCCCGCACATTCCCTCTTTTCCAAGGTAAAAAACTTCAGCATTGTTAAAGATTCTCAGGTTTTCAAAGGCTATTTTGCCAAGGCCAACACGTTCTTTTTAGCTGTCAATCCCCAGCAGATTACCAATACCAGCTGCCTTACCAGCATGCTCTACTCGAAGACTCAGATAAAAAAGTTTGCAGAAGAAAGCGAGGAAAACATTCAGGCGGTTGCTGCTAACCCATGCTTGAAACAGATTGCCTCCATGTGTAATGGCAAAGGCTTGCCCGACAAAGCAAAGGTGGAAGCGTTCGTGGCGTGGGAGTGCTGGAAGGTGAACGGCGAATTCAGCCTGGAACTGCTGCGGGCCTTTTCCTCCATGTGTAATGGCAAAGGCTTGCCCGACAAAGCGAAGGTGGAAGCGTTCGTGGCGTGGGAGTGCTGGAAGGTGAACGGCGAATTCAGCCTGGAACTGCTGCGGGCCTTTTCCTCCATGATGAGCAGTAGGGGCTTGCCCGATAAAGCGAAGGTGGAAGCGTTCGTGGCGTGGGAGTGCTGGAAGGTGAACGGCGAATTCAGCCTGGAACTGCTGCAGGCCTTTTCCTCCATGATGAGCAGTAGGGGCTTGCCCGACAAAGCGAAGGTGGAAGCGCTCAAAGCGTGGGAGTGCTGGAAGGTGAACGGCGAATTCAGCCTGGAACTGCTGCGGGCCTTTTCCTCCATGATGAGCAGTAGGGGCTTGCCCGACAAAGCAAAGGTGGAAGCGTTCGAGGCGTGGGAGTGCTGGAAGGTGAACGGCGAATTCAGCCTGGAACTGCTGCGGGCCTTTTCCTCCATGATGAGCAGTAGGGGCTTGCCCGACAAAGCGAAGGTGGAAGCGCTCAAAGCGTGGGAGTGCTGGAAGGTGAACGGCGAATTCAGCCTGGAACTGCTGCGGGCCTTTTCCTCCATGATGAGCAGTAGGGGCTTGCCCGACCAAGCGAAGGTGGAAGCGTTCGTGGCGTGGGAGTGCTGGAAGGTGAACGGCGAATTCAGCCTGGTACTGCTGCGGGCCTTATCCTCCATGTGTAATGGCAAAGGCTTGCCCGATAAAGCGAAGGTGGAAGCGCTCAAAGCGTGGGAGTGCTGGAAGGTGAACGGCGAATTCAGCCTGGAACTGCTGCGGGCCTTTTCCTCCATGTGTAATGGCAAAGGCTTGCCCGACAAAGCGAAGGTGGAAGCGCTCAAAGCGTGGGAGTGCTGGAAGGTGAACGGCGAATTCAGCCTGGAACTGCTGCGGGCCTTTTCCTCCATGATGAGCCGTAGGGGCTTGCCCGACAAAGCGAAGGTGGAAGCGCTCAAAGCGTGGGAGTGCTGGAAGGTGAACGGCGAATTCAGCCTGGAACTGCTGCGGGCCTTTTCCTCCATGATGAGCAGTAGGGGCTTGCCCGATAAAGCGAAGGTGGAAGCGCTCAAAGCGTGGGAGTGCTGGAAGGTGAACGGCGAATTCAGCCTGGAACTGCTGCGGGCCTTTTCCTCCATGATGAGCAGTAGGGGCTTGCCCGATAAAGCGAAGGTGGAAGCGCTCAAAGCGTGGGAGTGCTGGAAGGTGAACGGCGAATTCAGCCTGGAACTGCTGCGGGCCTTTTCCTCCATGTGTCACGGCAAAGGCTTGCCCGACAAAGCGAAAGTGGAAGCGCTCAAAGCGTGGGAGTGCTGGAAGGTGAACGGCGAATTCAGCCTGGAACTGCTGCGGGCCTTTTCCTCCATGTGTAATGGCAAAGGCTTGCCCGACAAAGCGAAGGTGGAAGCGCTCAAAGCGTGGGAGTGCTGGAAGGTGAACGGCGAATTCAGCCTGGAACTGCTGCGGGCCTTTTCCTCCATGATGTGCAGTAGGGGCTTGCCCGACAAAGCGAAGGTGGAAGCGCTTACAGCGTGGGAGTGCTGGAAGGTGAACGGCGAATTCAGCCTGGAACTGCTGCGGGCCTTTTCCTCCATGATGAGCAGTAGGGGCTTGCCCGATAAAGCGAAGGTGGAAGCGCTCACAGCGTGGGAGTGCTGGAAGGTGAACGGCGAATTCAGCCTGGAACTGCTGCGGGCCTTTTCCTCCATGTGTCACGGCAAAGGCTTGCCCGACAAAGCGAAGGTGGAAGCGCTCAAAGCGTGGGAGTGCTGGAAAGTGAACGGCGAATTCTGCCTGGAACTGCTGCGGGCCTTTTCCTCCATGTGTAATGGCAAAGGCTTACCCGACAAAGCGAAGGTGGAAGCGCTCAAAGCGTGGGAGTGCTGGAAGGTGAACGGCGAATTCAGCCTGGAACTGCTGCGGGCCTTTTCCTCCATGATGAGCAGTAGGGGCTTGCCCGACAGAGCGAAGGTGGAAGCGCTCAAAGCGTGGGAGTGCTGGAAGGTGAACGGCGAATTCAGCCTGGAACTGCTGCGGGCCTTTTCCTCCATGATGAGCAGTAGGGGCTTGCCCGACAAAGCGAAGGTGGAAGCGCTCAAAGCGTGGGAGTGCTGGAAGGTGAACGGCGAATTCAGCCTGGAACTGCTGCGGGCCTTTTCCTCCATGATGAGCAGTAGGGGCTTGCCCGACAAAGCGAAGGTGGAAGCGCTCAAAGCGTGGGAGTGCTGGAAGGTGAACGGCGAATTCAGCCTGGAACTGCTGCGGACTTTTTCCTCCATGTGTCATGGCAAAGGTTTGCCCGACAAAGCGAAGGTGGAAGCGTTCGTTCAATGGCTACCCTCGGATGAAAATAAGAATATTCTGAAACTTTCTTGCCGAATATTTGCAAGTTTTGGTTTGCCCTCAGGAGAAAAACTGACTGAAAATGAGAAAACACTTCGCCAATGTCTTAATCAGCATGGTTGTACCACTGAACATGGAGACGACAATAGTGATGAAGATCTTTTAGAATCGAGTCAAATGAAAGCACTGGCTCTGTTCTTCTCCGGGCCCGCAAAATGGCGCATGAAAATTGCCGAATTCCAACAATATCTGGCTGCTCACAAGAGTCCTCGAAATGACAGAGTGGCTGTTCGTGCTGCGCTGAAATCATTGCTACCGATATTGGCTATCCATGGAGGAACTGGTATCCAGTTCTGGATTGAAAAATATCGTGAAAATCCACGCTGCAAAGGAGTACTCACTAAAGCATTAGCCATTCCTGCACCACTGGCTTTAACAAAATTTGCACTAACGCAACTCCCTGAATCTGAGAGGCAGGAATACCTTGGACTTTGCAGAAACCTGAAGCCAGCCCCGACTCAGGAACAGTGGTATGCATTAAAACCACTTTGCCAACAGCTTGGCCAGCGATTTGACTTCATGCAATCCAAACGCACGATGCTGGAGATTCTCTGGCAACAATCAGAAGATAACCGCTCAAAATACGCGGATAAGATGGATGAGCTATTCAAAACCTTGCCCACCATCTCACAGTGGCGCGGGTTACATCGGGGGCTTGGACAACACAAAATGCAGCAATTCATGGATGCCTGTCTTGACTATCAGGCTACCCCTGAAACCGCTCCTGATGTCAGGATTCAGCAACGGTTGCTGGAAGGAATGCTGCTCACCAACCACGCTCTACCTGAACAAGAGACAATACCGGATCTCTGCTTTTCAAACCGAGTGTCAACAGATGATAAAAGAGGGGTGATGGTCGGTGGTGATCCCGCCATGTCGGGCCAGGAACGCCTGTGGCGCTTTATCACGGCCATGTTAATTGAGCTTGAACAAACAGAATATCAATTCAAGAATCACAGACTAACCGTTTTGCCAGACGATGGCGATCCGGTTGTACTCCAAAATCCAGAGTTTATCCTCAGAGATACCGGCTTTGTTATAAAGAACTGGACATTGCAACAGTTAACCGCCTTTTTCAAGGCAACCGAGTTCACAGAACAATGGTATAAAAAGCCTCAGGACAAGCGCGATCCCTATGCGATCAGGCTTGAGGCAAAATTAGCCCAAATGAAAGCAAGAACCGAAGAGCCCAAGAAAGCCAAGCCGAAAAAAATACCACACCTGGTGGCACCCTCTATGATTATCAGTCTAATCAATTGCAATAAACCATTAAAGGCTGCGGTCTGGTCATCTCTTGAACACTATGCCAGCAGCGGCCAGCTAAACGCCCGTTTATGCACAGCACTCAGCCCGGTTATCAAAGATGATAAAGACGGCATGGTTCCAGACCTCGTTAAGAAAGCGGTGGTTGCAAAGTTGGAACAGATTGAGGCAGCAAAAACGCCAGTAGTAACATCAATCCCTCAGCAAGGACTTCCAGCAAGGGCAAGCATACCAACTCAAGGGAACCAGGTTTCCAACAGTCGCATTCAAGGGCCGCTACCTGACTTTGACGCGGCAATGGAAGCCCTGGATCGTTTTCGCGAATTGGGAAATGCAGAACTTGAACTGCTGGAACCCCACCGAAGACGAATGACTTATGTTGAATTAAGCACTGCTATCTGCAAAATGAGCTACGCAGTGGATTCAGAAACACGGAAAGAATGGAATGAAGCCAGCGAGAAAAGGAGAAGAGACCCACTTGGGCTTGATGAAATAGTGGAATGGGATTTGGATTCATGGGCGACATTGGATTCATTGGCGACAGAGTCAGAACTGGTCAACAACGATGACTGGATGGAAGAGTTCCTACAAGGGCTGTGATATGCATTAAGAATGCCATTCGCCCCTTGACTGTGGGACGCCGCAACTGGCTGTTTGCCGATACCCCTGATGGTGCCCGGGCCAGCGCCATTTATTACAGCCTGATCGAAAGTGCCAAAGACAATGGACTGGAGCCTTTCGAGTACATTTGTTACGTACTGGAGGAACTGCCGTATGCGGATACGGTTGAGAAGCTGGAAGCACTCCTGCCCTGGAATGTAAAAGTCAGCGGTGCGCTATCCCGTAACACATCTCACAGCCAGACTGCCTGACAAAACAGGTCAGCCTTGCCTGATACCGGCTGCCTGGAACTTTACCGGGCTGACCAGGTCAGTTCTATTGTTGTCATCCCCAGACGATTCTCCAACACTGGAAACAGGTAATCCCCGAAGAAACCATGCAGTCACCTTCCTCCTCAGTAACCGCAGACACGGCATCCCCGTTAACATCCACTGAAGCCGGAAGGCACCGGCCAGCAAACAGCCGAAAACAAGAAAGAAAGCGATCCATGTCAGGTTACCAGGTGGAACAGACAACAACGGGCACTGGAACATTTCCACCGCATCAACTGCAATCTGAATCCGGGCCCATCCCATCCATAAAGCGCAGGCGTGTTACTGACAACAGCAGGAGTATTGTGTGTTCTGCAACTTCGCTACCTGCTAATCCGGAGCCAATGGAGACCGAACCGGCCATGCCTGCTGACGCAGCTTCCAGGCTTCCGGGAGTGATCAGTTCCCTATCAAGAAATCTACCAACAGTCAGCGACAACAGGCTATTAACTGGCAATGAACATACCTCAGCGATGGTGCAGGTCATGCCTGAACCAATGAAGGATGTACCGCTCACTACAGAAATTAACAGTGAAACATCAATTTCAGAATTTTCTGTAAGCCAGCAAAATGAACTGCGAACACATTTAAATAATCAAGAAATTCAAGCAATATTAACGAATGCCGGGACTCTTCTGAAAAACCTCAAAGACAGGAAAATCCAGTTAGCGCGAGACAGGGGAAAGCCGCCCGCACATTCCCTCTTTTCCAAGTTAAAAAACTTCAGCATTGTTAAAGATTCTCAGACTTTCAAAGGCTATTTTGCCAAGGCCAACACGTTCTTTTTAGCTGTCAATCCCCAGCAGATTACAAATACCAGCTGCCTTACCAGCATGCTCAAGTCGAAGACTCAGATAAAAAAGTTTGCAGAAGAAAGCGAGGAAAACATTCAGGCGGTTGCTGCTAACCCATGCTTGAAACAGATTGCCTCCATGTGTCATTGCAAAGGCTTGCCCGACAAAGCGAAGGTGGAAGCGTTCGTGGCGTGGGAGTGCTGGAAGGTGAACAGCGAATTCAGCCTGGAACTGCTGCGGGCCTTTTCCTCCATGTGTAATGGCAAAGGCTTGCCCGACAAAGCGAATGTGGAAGCGCTCAAAGCGTGGGAGTGCTGGAAGGTGAACGGCGAATTCTGCCTGGAACTGCTGCGGGCCTTTTCCTCCATGTGTCATGGCAAAGGCTTGCCCGACCAAGCGAAGGTGGAAGCGTTCGTGGCGTGGGAGTGCTGGAAGGTGAACGGCGAATTCAGCCTGGAACTGCTGCGGGCCTTTTCCTCCATGATGAGCAGTAGGGGCTTGCCCGACAAAGCGAAGGTGGAAGCGTTCGTGGCGTGGGAGTGCTGGAAGGTGAACGGCGAATTCAGCCTGGAACTGCTGCGGGCCTTTTCCTCCATGTGTCATGGCAAAGGCTTGCCCGACAAAGCGAAGGTGGAAGCGCTCAAAGCGTGGCAGTGCTGGAAGGTGAACGGCGAATTCAGCCTGGAACTGCTGCGGGCCTTTTCCTCCATGATGAGCAGTAGGGGCTTGCCCGACAAAGCGAAGGTGGAAGCGCTCAAAGCGTGGGAGTGCTGGAAGGTGAACGGCGAATTCTGCCTGGAACTGCTGCGGGCCTTTTCCTCCATGTGTAATGGCAAAGGCTTGCCCGACAAAGCGAAGGTGGAAGCGCTCAAAGCGTGGGAGTGCTGGAAGGTGAACGGCGAATTCAGCCTGGAACTGCTGCGGGCCTTTTCCTCCATGTGTCATGGCAAAGGCTTGCCCGACAAAGCGAAGGTGGAAGCGCTCAAAGCGTGGGAGTGCTGGAAGGTGAACGGCGAATTCAGCCTGGAACTGCTGCGGGCCTTTTCCTCCATGTGTCATGGCAAAGGCTTGCCCGACAAAGCGAAGGTGGAAGCGTTCGTGGCGTGGGAGTGCTGGAAGGTGAACGGCGAATTCAGCCTGGAACTGCTGCGGGCCTTTTCCTCCATGATGAGCAGTAGGGGCTTGCCCGACAAAGCGAAGGTGGAAGCGTTCGTGGCGTGGGAGTGCTGGAAGGTGAACGGCGAATTCAGCCTGGAACTGCTGCGGGCCTTTTCCTCCATGATGAGCAGTAGGGGCTTGCCCGACAAAGCGAAGGTGGAAGCGTTCGTGGCGTGGGAGTGCTGGAAGGTGAACGGCGAATTCAGCCTGGAACTGCTGCGGGCCTTTTCCTCCATGTGTAATGGCAAAGGCTTGCCCGACAAAGCGAAGGTGGAAGCGCTCAAAGCGTGGGAGTGCTGGAAGGTGAACGGCGAATTCAGCCTGGAACTGCTGCGAGCCTTTTCCTCCATGTGTAATGGCAACGGCTTGCCCGACAAAGCGAAGGTGGAAGCGTTCGTGGCGTGGGAGTGCTGGAAGGTGAACGGCGAATTCAGCCTGGAACTGCTGCGGGCCTTCTCCTCCATGTGTAATGGCAAAGGCTTGCCCGACAAAGCGAAGGTGGAAGCGCTCAAAGCGTGGGAGTGCTGGAAGGTGAACGGCGAATTCAGCCTGGAACTGCTGCGGGCCTTTTCCTCCATGTGTAATGGCAAAGGCTTGCCCGACAAAGCGAAGGTGGAAGCGCTCGTGGCGTGGGAGTGCTGGAAGGTGAACGGCGAATTCAGCCTGGAACTGCTGCGGGCCTTTTCCTCCATGTGTCATGGCAAAGGCTTGCCCGACAAAGCGAAGGTGGAAGCGCTCAAAGCGTGGGAGTGCTGGAAGGTGAACGGCGAATTCAGCCTGGAACTGCTGCGGGCCTTTTCCTCCATGTGTAATGGCAAAGGCTTGCCCGACAAAGCGAAGGTGGAAGCGCTCAAAGCGTGGGAGTGCTGGAAGGTGAACGGCGAATTCAGCCTGGAACTGCTGCGGGCCTTTTCCTCCATGTGTAATGGCAAAGGCATGCCCGACAAAGCGAAGGTAGAAGCGTTCGTGGCGTGGGAGTGCTGGAAGATGAACGGCGAATTCAGCCTGGAACTGCTGCGGGCCTTTTCCTCCATGTGTAATGGCAAAGGCATGCCCGACAAAGCGAAGGTGGAAGCGTTCGTGGCGTGGGAGTGCTGGAAGGTGAACGGCGAATTCAGCCTGGAACTGCTGCGGGCCTTTTCCTCCATGTGTAATGGCAAAGGCTTGCCAGACAAAGCAAAGGTGGAAGCGTTCGTTCAATGGCTACCCTCGGATGAAAATAAGAATATTCTGAAACTTTCTTGCCGAATATTTGTAAGTTTTGGTTTGCCCTCAGGAGAAAAACTGACTGAAAATGAGAAAACACTTCGCCAATGTCTTAATCAGCATGGTTGTACCACTGAACATGGAGACGACAATAGTGATGAAGATCTTTTAGAATCGAGTCAAATGAAAGCACTGGCTCTGTTCTTCTCCGGGCCCGCAAAATGGCGCATGAAAATTGCCGAATTCCAACAATATCTGGCTGCCCACAAGAGTCCTCGAAATGACAGAGTGGCTGTTCGTGCTGCGCTGAAATCATTGCTACCGATATTGGCTATCCATGGAGGAACTGGTATCCAGTTCTGGATTGAAAAATATCGTGAAAATCCACGCTGCAAAGGAGTACTCACTCAGGCATTATCCATTCCTGCACCACTGGCTTTAACAAAATTTGCACTAACGCAACTCCCTGAATCTGAGAGGCAGGAATACCTTGAACTTTGCAGAAACCTGAAGCCAGCCCCGACTCAGGAACAGTGGTATGCATTAAAACCACTTTGCCAACAGCTTGGCCAGCGATTTGACTTCACGCAATCCAAACGCACGATGCTGGAGATTCTCTGGCAACAATCAGAAGATAACCGCTCAAAATACGCGGATAAGATGGATGAGCTATTCAAAACCTTGCCCACCATCTCACAGTGGCGCGGGTTACATCGGGTGCTTGGACAACACAAAATGCAGCAATTCATGGATGCCTGTCTTGACTATCAGGCTACACCTGAAACCGCTCCTGATGTCACGATTCAGCAACGGTTGCTGGCAGGAATGCTGCTCACAAACCACGCTCTACCTGAACAAGAGAAAATACCGGATCTCTGCTTTTCAAACCGAGTGTCAACAGGTGATAAAAGAGGGGTGATGGTCGGTGGTGATCCCGCCATGTCGGGCCAGGAACGCCTGTGGCGCTTTATCACGGCCATGTTAATTGAGCTTGAACAAACAGAATATCAAGTCAAGAATCAAAGACTAACCGTTTTGCCAGCCGATGGCGATCCGGTTGTACTCCAAAATCCAGAGTTTACCCTCAGAGATACCGGCTTTGTTATAAAGAACTGGACATTGCAACAGTTAACCGCCTTTTTCAAGGCAACCGAGTTCACAGAACAATGGTATAAAAAGCCTCAGGACAAGCGCGATCCCTATGCGATCAGGCTTGAGGCAAAATTAGCCCAAATGAAAGCGAGAACCAAAGAGCCCAAGAAAGCCGAGCCTAAAAAAATACCATACCTGGTGGCACCCTCTCTGATTATCAGTCTAATCAATTGCAATAAACCATTAAAGCCTGCGGTCTGGTCATCTCTTGAACACTATGCCAGCAGCGGCCAGCTAAACGCCCGTTTATGCACGGCACTCAGCCCGGTTATCAAAGATGATAAAGACGGCATTGTTCCAGACCTCGTTAAGAAAGCGGTGGTTGCAAAGTTGGAACAGATTGAGGCAGCAAAAACGCCAGTAGTAACATCAATCCCTCAGCAAGGACTTCCAGCAGGGGCAGGCATACCAACTCAAGGGAACCAGGTTTCCAACAGTCGCATTCAAGGGCCGCTATCTGACTTTGACGCGGCAATGGAAGCTCTGGATCGTTTTCGCGAATTGGGAAATGCAGAACTTGAACTGCTGGAACCCCACCGAAGCCGAATGACTTATGTTGAATTAAGCACTGCTATCTGCAAAATGAGCTACGCAGTGGATTCAGGAACACGGAAAGAATGGAATGAAGCCAGCGATAAAAGGAGAAGAGACCCACTTGGGCTTGATGAAATAGTGGAATGGGATTTGGATTCATGGGCGACATTGGATTCATTGGCGACAGAGTCAGAACTGGTCAACAACGATGACTGGATGGAAGAGTTCCTACAAGGGCTGTGATATGCATTCACACGTTGCAGGTGAAAAACACCTTCTATCCCGGATATTTCATAAATAAGAGCAGGTTCCACCCAATCACTTGATATGATTGGGTCGACCAAAAGAAAGCTTCGGAAGAAGCAAGCCGGAACCTGCTATGGCGAAACATACACAAGAAACCCTTCGTTTTCACCCTGTTAATGGTAAAACTGTCAGAGCTGATTTTAACGGAGGAGAGTTGCCCTCCGATTTTGGCGCGCTGTTACTGCGTGAAATGGCCATTCGCAGTGAGCTAATTCCCCGGCTCGTCAAGGCAATCCAGGACAAACGACATCAATTCTGTATTGACCATTCCATGCAGGATCTTCTGACGCAAAGAGTGCTGCAAATGGCCTGCGGTTATCAGGATGCCAATGACAGCAACCATTTGCGTAAGGACCCCATGTTCAAGCTGGCTGTCGGTCGCAGTCCTCTGAATGCCGAGACCCATCTGGCATCAGCCCCCACATTTACACGACTCGGGAAGGGCTTGTCCCGCAGGGGTTAAGGTGGTGGAGTATAAAGACCGTGTTAAGTTACATCTGCCCAGCAGCAACCCAATGAAAGTGTTGCTGCAACGAGTGACAGAGGCTTTTGCTGCTTTGCCTGTCCTCAAACCGGGATAAGAGACACAACTTTTAAGTTGGCAGGCGTTTTATTGAATCAGCTGAAAGAGGTTGAGGGTTCAGTGCCCATGGTGTCAGGCAAATCGGTATGTTTTTTGACAAAAAGCCATGGCGGGACACAATATCACCGCAGAGAAATACGCTGCTACGATCTGACAGGCTATGTTTGTTCAAAAAAAATTAATCATTCGAGCTGTAGCAGCGTTTATGAAATATGCGGGCCAGGCAGATTTATCACGAAAAGCAGGTTATCGGGGAATCAACACATAAAGCTTACCGGGTTCCTGCTGTGGCCCGGCAATCAAGGCTGCATCGTTGCCAGCGCCCATATAGATATCTCCCCGGACGGGACCCTTTATGGCACTGCCGGTATCCTGGGCAACCATCAGCTGCTGGAATTTCTCTCCGGTGGCGGTGAGGCGGGTATCGAGCCATACCGGCAGGCCGAGGGGGATATAAGATGGATCCACAGCCAGTGTTCTTTTCGGGGCAGCAGGCACACCCTGAGCGGTGATGGCACCTTCCTCAGAAAAACTGAAAAAGATGTAGCGAGGGTTCTGGTTGAGCAGCCATTCCCGTTGGTCCGGATGGTTTTCCAGCCATGACTGGATGGTTTGCATGGATACTTCTTCAAGTTCCCCCTTCTGTTTCAGTATCCTCCCAATGGCCACGTAGTTGTGGCCATTATTACCGGCGTAGCCAACATGAATAATGTTACCGTCAGGCAGTTCTACATTCCCTGATCCTTGAATCTGCAGGAAGAACTTATCAACAGGGCTGCTCAGCCACAGGAGCACATCGCTGGCTTTCGCTGTCTGTTGATTGATTTCTGCCCGACTGCCATAGGGTTTCAGGAAGCCTTTCTCAACCCGCCCAACCAGTCCCGGGCCACTGAGTCCAAAGTCAGCCTGGCGAACCTTGACCAGATCGTGGGGCAGTTTCAGTAACGGGATTGGGTAATCTTCCGATGGTTTCAGACTGCCGGGAATAACCGGGGAGTAATAAGCGGTAAACAGGCCTTGTTTCTGGGGAGAGAGCTGGACAGGCGTAAAGTTTTGCTCAAAAAAGGTTTTCAGTTGACGGTCGGGGGTTTGCATCAGCTCCTTACACAGCAATTGCCATTGCTGGTAGTTACCCCAGGGGCTGTTGTCGGTCAGCACCGAACGGTTCAGATGCTGGCAACTGTTCAGCAACGCCGGTCTTACGGCAATGGCCTGTTGCTGGCTCCAGCCCTCCAGCTCACTGAATGTTACCGGCTGTCGTTCCGACGCTTTGGTCAACAGCCCGCAACCACTGAATAACAGAGAGCACAGAAGGGGAATAAACCTGAAAACGTTGCCGGTGACTGACTTGGAAAAACCGGAGGTAGCGTGTTTGAAGTGCTGGAATGCAAAGGTCACGTTGAGTGCTTCTGGTTGAGAACGGTGAATTAGAGGAAGGTGCTGAATCAGCTTGCCTATTAAACCATATTTTTTGGCCTGTTGTGCAGGCAACTGCTTGCACAGTTGCCCAGATAGCCGGGGCGTTCTCAATTTCCCATGTGACCAGAACGCCCCCTGATCACTCTTTATACTACGTCGAGTTGTTAAGAAACAACAGGCTCTGGCATACCACTCATCAATTTGCCCACTTCCTGATCAATGTAATAGAGGAATTTAATATTGAGACTCAGGCAAATGAACCACCATGCCGTCCATTTCATCAGTGACGACAACCTGGCAGCTCAGCCTGCTGGTTGCTCTCGGCTCACGGACAACATCCAGCATTTCCTGCTCCATGCCTTCAGCCGGACCGACCATCTCAATCCACCCTTCATCAATATAACAGTGGCAGGTGGCACAGGAGCAGGCACCACCACACTCTGCGAGGATGCCATCGATCATGTTATCAACGGCACCCTGCATCAAAGTACTACCTGAGTCGATGTCGGCTTCATACTGGTTGCCGTCGTGAGTAACAAACTGAATCAGAGGCATGGGAGTCCTTTATTGTCTTTTTATTGCTGTTTCACTCTATCGGACTCACCACGGAAAGAAAAGTGACCGCCTGCCAGACAAACCGCCCGGACATTATTTGTTGTATATACCGGGCGTTTCAAAGGGTCCATCACAGCCAAGCTCAGGATGCTTGCCCGGATGAGAGAGAAAGAACTCATGCATTCTGGCAAAGTCCGAGGGAATATCTCCGGACATGGACATAGGCGCACCCATAATGACCTTGCGCTGCTGAAAATCGAAGGCAATGGGTACAACCGGAACGTTGGCACCATTCGCTATATGATAAAAACCGGTTTTCCACTTTTGCACCTTTGACCGGGTGCCCTCAGGTGCGATAGCCAGCACGAAGTGGTCACTGCTGTTGATCTCTGCGATGGCCTGATCAACCCGGTTGATGGATTTATCACGCTCAATGGGAATACCGCCAAGCCGATGCATCAACACACTCAGGGGCCAGAAAAACAGCGAGTGCTTGGCAAAAAACCGGACACGTATACGGGTTACCAGCTTAACCGCAACGCCGATAACAAAATCCCAGTTTGATGTGTGATGAGCGACGATGATCACGTATTTATTGAGGTGTTCCGGCAGGTTTCCCTCAATTTTCCATCCGCCAAGTAACCACAGGACAAAGTGCCCCAGGCCTGTCTTGAACCGGTTTTTGGGAAGGTAGTTGCTGGTGAAGGACGATTGCATAGTTAACTTGCTAAAGCAGGAAAGCGCGGCAGTATGTCACTTTTGTTGCACTTCGTCAGTCGGTAAATACCTTGTTAAACTTGTACATGGTTTCAATGAGTTTGACGTGTACAATCTCCGTTCACCCTGAGCGTCCTTCGGCTCCGCTCAGGATGCACGGACGAAGGGTGCTTGGCACGATATCAGAGTCCGGAGTTTCCGCCCTTCGACAGGCTCAGGACGAACGGAGTGCGGAGGCACGACAACCCATCAAACTCATTGAAATGGTGTACCAGGGCGCTTCCCCAGATCAACAATCCTGAAGCCAGCCATTACGGACAGACTGATCAATCTGTTCAAGAACATAACACCACAGTTTGGGGGCCAGGTGCTCCAGATACTGATTCCGTTTCAACACCTGACTGCGGGTAACCTGATACTTTGCCCAGGTACCACCCTCACTGTCCATATTCTGGATTACGGGTAACAGGCAGTCCATGGCTTTGGCGAAGCGGGCATCCGGGCTGTGTACCTGCTCAAATTCAAGCCAGAGCGCCCTGAACTCATCGGCCTGCTCCTGTGGCAATAGCCCGAACAGGCGCTCTGCCGCTGCCATTTCTTTAGTTGCCTGACCGGCCAGCTCGGTAGCCGCAGCAAACGCAAATGTATCTCCGGCATCAATTTCCACAATATCGTGGAGCAGCAGCATCTTGATCACCCGGCCAATATCAACCGGCTCTTCAGCGTACTCTTGCAGGGTCATCGCCTGCACCGCTATATGCCAGCTATGTTCGGCACTGTTCTCCTGTCGGCTGTTATCAGGCTTTACCATGGTTTTTCGATAAACCGCCTTGAGTTTATCCAGCTCCTTGATAAAAGCCAGTTGCTGTCCAAGCCTTGAGGAAATAACAGACATAAATTTTGAACCATATTACTAATATTGCGTCTAAGAACATAAAGCCTAACAGAACACTAAGCCAGCAACTAACCATCGATTTTAAAATCAATCAGTTATAAAAGAAGCTGGTCATTGAGCAGAACCGGCAGAACACTCAAAACATAGTCGAATTAACCACCTGGTATGCCCGATGACCCCATCTATAAACAGCACTCTCTTTGCTCACAGCCACTCTCCTGAGCATGTCTATCACAACGAAGAATCATCTGAAGAGTGCTCGAATACCACCACTGAAGCTTGCTCTCAAAGTAACGCACCTTCAGGAAAAAGTGATGGGCTTGCCGCTAGAACCTGTGAGGTTATCGAAAAAACAGAAACGTTTATGTCCAGGGTAAAACGTCATGGTAAATGGTTGCTGTCAAAAGTTCCCGGGGCACTGTGCACCCCACTGAGAGTCTGTACTACTTTGTTGCATGCGGGCATTTTTGCCGGTTATTACGTCACAGTAATGACCATTACCGGCATTGGAGCGCTTACCGGGGCGATGACGGGAGTAGCTGCAGCAATAAAAGCAAGTATCAGACCCTGCCCGGCAGAAAAATCATTTAAAGAATACACCGTCAGTCATGCACAAAAAGTCTTTACATGGCTGGCTCTGCCCTATGAGACCTTGCCAAAAACGCTTAAGGGCTCAATATTTCCGGCGATAGCCAGTGTCGCACTTTTTATTGTTGAAACGGTGACTATTCCGGGAAAACAGCTCTCCATTCATGTGTATGAAAACATTTGCCACGCCACTTACCAGGCGACCAAACCCTATAAGCCTGTCACTGATATGACCGTAAAGCTGTTTGATACCACTAAGCGATGGATTCAGAATTGAAGCAAAAGCAGGGGGAATTGAATTCCCCCATCATAAGGGCCTGTTGACGTTTCGTTGCGTGCTCAGCGTATCAGGGCGCTCCTATGACGAGGCGCGGCATTGCAGGAAGGCTGGTTGCCTTTCAAAATGTCGCAACGAAGTCATAGGGGCGCCCTGATACGCCCGAAGGGTGGCTCAGAAAGGCGCCATCTGCTTTGTCAGACTTGCTTGGCGTAGAATAACTACGCGCTGCACAAGTCTTTCGCGCATATGACGCCTTTCTGAGCCACTGAGCACGCAACGAAACGTCAACAGGCCCTAACCCTGTTCCAGCAAACGCCGCAGATCAATAATCGCCGCATTCGCACGGGAGACATAATTAGCCATCACCAGAGAGTGGTTTGCCAGCAAGCCAAAACCGGAACCATTCAGTATCATCGGGCTCCAAACCGCATCCTGGGTCGCCTCCAGCTCGCGGATAATTTGTCGGACACTGACCGTGGCATTTTTCTTGTCCAGAACGTCAGCAAAGTCCACTTCTATCGCCCTGAGAAGATGTATCAGAGCCCAGGAAGTGCCCCGGGCCTCATAGAAAACATCATCAATCTGTGACCAGGGTGTTTTTACATCAATCAATACAGCACTGTCGGTGGATTGAGCCGCCTCGCCGGAAAGGTCGGTATTCAAACGCGGTTTACCAACACTGGCACTCAGACGCTGGGAAAGGCTGCCGAGGCGCGTTTCTACGTCCCCCAACCAGCGGGTCAGATTGTCGGCCCGGGCATAAAATTGCGCCGAGTCATTGGGATCGGACAAACGGGTCATATAGCTGTTCAGCTTATCAATGCCCCTCTGGTATTCCCGCTCACTGGAAGGCAGAATCCAGCTTCTGGCATCAAAATTAAACTGCGGCTCGGCCACCGCAAGATCCTGGTCTTCCCTTGACTGCGACTGGGAACGGCTGAAGTCCTTGCGCAGGGCCCGGGCCATATCACGCACCTGAATCAGAACACCCACTTCCCAATTGGGCATATTATCCATCAGTACGCCCGGTGGCATGATGTCATTACGCAGGAAACCACCCGGCTTATTCAGCAGCGTATTCGCCAGGGTATAGAGTGTTGCTGTTGTGGTATAACCAGTGACGACAGCCTGAGCATTATCAGTGGCCAGCTTTTCGGCATTGGCCTTTACTGAGAACAGGTCTGGCTCCTGACTCCAGTACCAGCCAACAAGTGATAGAAACAGAATCAATACGCCAGTGCCAACGGCCAGGGCTTTACCATAGATAAGACCCGACATTTTCTGCATACCCGACTGAAAAGCCGATTTCATCTTTTCCAGCGCCATAATTTCCCCGTTCGTCACCGCTCAGACATTTATCCTGAATATGGCGTTCCAATATGGATGCGCTTCCAAGCGGCCATTATCCTCTAATAATTGTGGTTGTGCGAGTTTCTGTTAGAGCCTGTTGGGGTTTTGTTGCGAGTGCAGTGATAAAAATTCACTGAGTTGAGTTCACCCGATCTTCTCCAGGGCGCATCATGGCAAACAGTGTTTTAACAAACGCCTTTCTCTTGATCTGGTAATCACTCACATAATGAGTTGTTGCCAGCCAGTCGTTCACCCTGTGCTCAAAATCATGAAAACAACTATGGCGGAGCAATTTCATGTGCAGGTTCTCAGTCAGTGCATAAAGGCGTTGTTGCTCTTTTTGCAGCTGATGACTCCAGCTGTCGGGATTGTCTTCAGAGTGCAGAGCGATAAACTGCCTGGCTTTATTCAGGGTAAGCAGGCAGCGAAACAGCAAGCCATAAATGCGTTCCCCGGTATTTTGGGGGTTGTTAAACAGAAGGGTTCGAGGTACGTCAAATACCGGCCCGTTTTGCAATTGCTCAGTCAGCGGGTTCAGGTGCTCAGCGAGGTATTCCAGCGTATCGTTCAGTAACCTGGTTTCCTCAGCAAAGGACAAACACCATACCGGCCTCTCAACACCGGGGACGTGAACGGCTAATTGTGCCGCATTTCCATAAACGACCCTGTCATCAAGACTGACCTGAAGCCCCATCACTTTTATCCCGAAATCCCCGTCCTTAAGATAAATATTGTAGGCGCTTGGCAGCTTAATCTCCTGACATCCCCGGATTGGCGAGATAATGATACTTTTGAGAATTTCAGAGCCCCGGTCGGTGTTCAGCGTCTGCAGCTTATCAAAAAGCAGTCTGGCCGTTTTTTCTGTCGTACAGATAATGTCAATGTCATTAAATACCTGGCAGATGTTCTGTAAAAAACGGGCATAAGAGCCGGTAATCAGAATGGGGGGATGCGTACAGGAAACATTGATTTCCTGAATAATCTCCAGTGCTTTCAACGTTAGCGCATTTAACCGCATAACCGGCATGTGCGGGAATACCGGTCTGCCTGACCATTGCCAGAGAGTTTGCGCCACACTGGCGGTCATTGCCCCGGTGGTGAACTTACTTTCTGCTGCATCCCGGGGCAAACTGCCAGACCGGGAGTTGTATATACCCTGTTGTTTCGATACGGGGTACTGGCAACTGACGACAACAGAAGCCTTTTGTTGACTGGCTGAGGCTTCGTATCCATTAAAGCTGTCACTGTTCCACCATGAGTCCACGGCATTTTCCCGTAACAGTAAACCATCCATTACCAAAGCCTCGGAGCTGCACTCTTCAAACCAGCAGCCTAAAGCATGGCGCAGCTTACTTCCTTCAGGAAAACTCTGAAGGCATTCCAGTACCTGGTATTGATGGATTTCCTGTCCATCAATAGGCTGCCGGGTGATGTAGCAGTGGGCCAGAAAGAAAAAATGCAGGCGTGAGTTCTGAAATGAACTCCTCAGTGCATTGATGGATTCCAGTACCTGTTCTGCCGAAACGCCCTGATGATCAATGGTCAGTTCTTGCTGCATAGCCATAAATTTCAAGAGACATTGCAGTCGGTGTTGCTCATCTTTAACCGGTACGTTGTTTAATATTTGCAAGGCCTCTTGCAGTATACCCTGAGCTTCATTGATATCATCGCACTGCTGAGTTTGCTGCAGCCTTTGCATCAGATACCTGGTTTGCCTTGAGGAATGATCTCCGGGAACTTGATTAAATGCTGCCAATACATCCTTGTTGTCCAGATAGTTGCCATTCAATTTCCTGGCATTCAATGCCAGCTGAGAATAAAAAATAGCGACTTCGAGCAACCCGCCACTGCGTTCATAGTCCTTAACCACCTCTTCCGGTGTGACCTGCTGACCATTCAACAGCAGCCCCCTCAGGCAACATTCCGCTTTAAAGCGAGCCAGCGCCAGAGGTGCTCTGGCTGCCTGAAAATCGTTAACCAGCTCATCCGGTGTGACCTGTCGACCATTCAATATCAGGCCCATCAGGCAACACTCCGCCTTGAAGCGCGCTATCGCCACTTTGCCTTCCGGGCTATTCGGGAAACCCTTGACGACTTCATCCGGTGTGATCTGCTGGCCATTCAACTGCAAACTCCTCAGACAACATTGTTGCTTGAAGCGCACGGCTCCCAGTCTGCCTTCCGGACTATCCGGAAAATCCCTGAACACTTCATCCGGTGTGACCTTCCGACCATTTAACGCCAGCCCCCTCAGGCAACATTGTTCTTTAAAGTGTGCCAGCTCCAGTGGTGCTTTGGCGGCCCGAAAATCCCTGGCCACCGCATCCGGGGTGAACTGCTTGCCATTGGACAACAGCCCCTTCAGGCAACATTGCTCCTTAAAGCACGCTATCCCCAGTTTACCTTCCGGACTATCCGGAAAATTCATAAGCACTGCATCCGGTGTGATCTGCTGGCCATACAACGACAGGCCCCTCAGGCAGCATTTCACTTTGAAGCGCACTATCGCCAGTTTGCCTTCCGGATTACCCGGAAAAATCTTAACCACCTCTTCGGGTGTGACCTGCTGGCCATGTAACCGCATCCCCCTGAAGCAACATTCCTGTTTAAAGCGCGCTATCCCCAGCTTGCCTTCTGAACTGTCCGGGAAGCTATTCAACACCGCCTCCGGTGTGACCGGCTGGCCGTGCAACACCAGCCCTTTCAGACAACATTCCTGTTTAAAGCGCGCTATTCCCAGCTTGCCTTCTGAGCTGCCCGGGAAGCTATTCAACACCGCCTCCGGTGTGACCGGCTGGCCGTGCAACACCAGCCCTTTCAGGCAACATTCCTGTTTAAAGCGCGCTATCCCCAACCTGCCTTCCGGAGTATCCGGAAACTCCCTGAACACAGAATCCGGTGTAACCTGTCGACCATGCAGCAATATCCCCTTCAGGCAACATTGTTCTTTAAAGCGCGCCAGCTCAAGGGTTGCTCTGGTGGACTGCAAATCCCTGACCACCTCCTCCGGTGTCACCTGCTGGCCATTCAATGGCATGCTTCTCAGGCAACATTCCACTTTGAAGTGTGCCAGTTCCAGTGTTGCCCCGACTGCCTGATAGCCCTTGACCACCGCGTCCGGTATGACCGGCTGGCCATTCAACGGCACCCCCTTCAGACAACATTCCGCTCTGAAACGTGCCAGTTCCAGTGTTGCCTTGATTGCCTGATAATCCTTAACCAGCAAATCTGCATTGATTGGTCGGCCATTCAATAACAGCCCCCTCAGGCAGCATGCCGCTTTGAAGCGCGCCATCCCCAGTTTGCCTTCCGGAGTATCCGGGTACTCCTTAACCACCTCATCCGGTGTGATCTGCTGGCCCTTCAATGGCAGCCGCCTCAGGCAACATTCCGCTTTGAAGCGTGCTAGCCCCAGTTTGCCTTCCGGAGTATCCGGGTACTCCTTAACCACTCCATCCGGTATGACCTTCCGGCCTTTCAACGGCAAACTTCTCAGGCAACATTCCGCTTTGAAGCGCGCCAGCTCCAGCGTTACTTTGATAGCCTCAAAATCCCTGACCACCACATCCGGTGCCACCCTCTGGCCTTTGAACACCAGACCTCTCAGGCAACATTCTGCTTTGAAACGCGCTATCGCTAATTTGTACTTATTATTCCGATCCGGCAGCCGGTTGAATTCCTGAATAACCTGGTCTGCGCTCACTTTTCTGGTGCCATGCAAGATGTTCTGCAGGCAAAGCTTTTGCAGGAAGAAGCCGCTTCTCAGAGATGTTGTTTCATTCCCATAGGTGCAGAGCACAGCAGCCGAGGTGATTTGACGTCCTTGTAATGGTTTTTTTTGCCAAAAGGCATTCTCCATACATTTGCCTTTATCCAGGGTGGTAGCTTTATCTCTATAAGACGGATGGTTTAAGACTTTTTTGCTATTAAATGAACTGCCTGCGCGGTCACGGATTCCGCTTGAATGGGCTTGTTGGCCCAACCGACCAACAGGCTTTGGGTAGGAGCAGGCTGATGAGGTTGCGTTCAGAATAGAGCCCTGCACACTTTGACTATAAATACCGCCGTTTGACCTCAAAATGATGATCAGGTTCACGCCTTTCTTATTCTGACTGCATCATCGCCAGCAGTGCCGTAATAAAGTCCCTTCTTTTGAACTCATATTCATTAACATGATGGGTGGTTGATAACCAGTTGTTCACTCTGTGCTCAAAATCACTGCGACAAACATGGCCAGACAATTTTGTTTGCAGATTGGCCGTCAGCATATACAACTGTTGTCGTTGTTCTTGCAGCAACTTATTCTGGATCGGTGTTCCGGGTCTGTCTTCAGAGTGCAGATCGATAAACTGCCTGGCTTTATGCAGACTAAGCAAAGAGCGCATCAGCAAACCATAAATATATTCCCCGGGGTTTTCGGGAGTGTTAAAAAGAATGGTTCGGGGCAGGTAAAATACCTCTCCCTTTTGCAATTTTCTGGTCAGTGGATCAAGGTTTGTCGCGAGATATTCCAGCGTGTTGTTCAGTAATCGGGTTTCTTCGGCAAACGACAGACACCACACCAGCCTCTCAACGCCAGGAACCTGAACAGCGCATCGTGAGGCATTGCCATCGGTGACTCTCGCATCAATACTGACCTGAATCCCCATCGCTTTCATACCCAAATCACCGTCTTTCAGATGAATATTGTAGGCCTTTGGCAGTTGAATCTCCGGACATCCCGGAACGTCCCAGATGACGATGTTTTTGGGAATTTCCGAGGCTTTGTCGCTGTTAAGTGCCTGCAGCCGGTCAAACAGTGTCCTGGCAGGTTCTGCCGCCGTACAGATAATGTCAATATCATTGAATGATGAGCAACGGTTCTGTAAAAAACGCGCGTAGGAACCGGTAATCAGAATGGGGGGATTGCGATAAGAACCATTGACTTCCTGAATAATCTCCAGTGTTTGTAGTGTTAGCGCATTGAACTGCGGATGCCTGTTCAGGAGACCCGGTTCAATGGACCATTGCTTCGGCACCTGAGCCGCACTGGTGGCAACTGTCTGAGTGGCAGAGACTGCGGTTCTGTGGGGACTATTACGCCTTGGGGCTGCGGCCCGTTCCTGTTTGAACAGGAATTCATTCATTATATTGGCTTCAGGGCTGAATCGTGCAAACCAGTGGCCTAAAGCATGGCGCAATTTGCTTCTTTCAGGAAAACCCTGAAGGCACTCCAGAACATGCTCCCTGCGAATTGTTTGTCCATCAACCGACTGTCTCTTGATATAGCAATGGGCCAGGAAGAAGAAATGCGTGCGTTTATTCTTAAATGAGTTCCTGAGTGTTTTCATGGATTGCAGCACCTCTTCTGCCGACACTCGCTGCTGATCAATCAACAGCTCATGCTGCATCGCCATGAATTTCAGGATACATTGCAGCCGATGCTGCTCATCTTTTACCGGTGCGCTGTTTAATATTTGCCAGGCCTGTTGAATGATCTCCTGACCCTCGTTGGTTTCATCGAACCACTGATGTTGTTTCAACCTGTGCATCAGGAACTCAGCCTGCCTGCAAGCATGATCTCCGGGTGCTTCATTAAACGCTGCCAATACTTGCGCGTTATCCAGACAGGAGCCATTCAATTCTCTTGCATTCAATGCCAGCCGGGTCTGAAAAATAGCGCTTTCGAGCAACCAGCCACCGCGTTCAAAATCCTTGACTACGGCATCCGGTGTGACCTGCCGACGATTCAACGCCAGACCTCTCAGGCAACACGCCCCTTGAAAGCGCACCAGCGCCAGTTTTCCCTCCCGACTATCCGGGAAATTACTGACCACTTCATCCGGTACGACCTGCTGCCCCTGCAACATCAGACCTCTAAAGCAACACTGTTCCTTAAAGCGCGCCAACCCTATTCTGCCATCTGAGCTACTGGGGAAACTCTTAACCACTTCATCCGGCGTGACCTGCTGACCATTCAGTGGCAGCTCCATCAGGCAACACATTTCCATGAAGCGTGCTATCGCCAGCCTGCCCTCCGGGCTATCCGGGAAGCCCTTAACCACCTCATCCGGTGTAACCTTCCGACCATGCAACACCAGGCCTTTCAGGCAACAGTCTGCTTTGAAGCGCCCCAGCCCCAGTCTGCCTTCCCGACTATCCGGAAAATCCCTGGCCACTTCATCCGGTGTGACCAGCTGGCCATGCAACAGCAGGCCCAGCAGACAACAGTCTGCTTTGAAGCGCCCCAGCTCCAGTGGTGCCTTAGCGCTCTTAAAATCCTTAACCACCTCATCCGTGGTGACCTGCTGACCATTCAATGCCAGACCTCTGAGGCAACATTCCGCTTTAAAGCGTGCCAGCTCCAGTGGTGCTTTAGCGTCCTTATAACCCTTAACCACCTCCTCTGTTGTGACCAGCCGACCATTCACTGCCAGAGCTTTCAGGCAACAATTCTCTTTGAAGCGCGCCAGCTCCAGAGGTGCATTGATGGCCTGAAACCCCTTAACCACTGCCGCCGGTATGACCTGCTGGCCATTCAACGACCACCCTCTCAGGCAACATTCCGCTCTGAAACGCGCCAGCTCCAGTGTCGCTTTGGTTGCCTGATACTCGACCTGCTGATCATTCATCGACAGCCCCTTCAGGCGAGCCTCTGCGTTGCAGCGCGCCTGCTCCGCTTCTGCCTTGGCGACCTGATAATCATTAACCACTTCATCCGGCGTAACCTGCTGGCCATTTAACGCCACCCCTCTCAGACAACATTTTTCCTTAAAGCGTGCCAGCCCCAGTGGTGCGTTGGCTGCCCGATAATCCTTAACCACCGACTCCGGTAAGACCTGCTGACCATGCAACATCAGGCCTCTCAGGCAACATTCCATTTTGAAGTGCGCCAGCGACATCGTTGCTTTGGCTGCCTGAAACTCCCTGACCACCTCATCCGGCGCAACCTGCTGGCCATTCAGCGTCAGGCCTCTCAGGCAACATTCCTTTTTGAAGTAGGAAAGTTTCAGCGTTGCGTTGACTGCCTGAAACCCCTTAACCACGGCCTCCGGTCTGACCCGGCGGCCATTCAGCAGCAGCTCTGTCAGGCAACAGGTCTCTTTGAAGTGCGCCAGCCCCAGTTTGCCTTCATGACTGGCCGGGAAAGCCTTAGCCACCTCATCCGGTGTCACCGGCTGGCCATTCATCATCTTGCCTGTCAGGCAACAATCCGCTTTAAAGCGTGCCAGCGCCAGCTGGCCCTGCGGACTGTCCGGGAAACCCTTAACCACTTCATCCACTGTGATCTGCTGGCCATTCAATGCCAGGCCCTTTTGGCAACATTGTTCCTTAAAGCGCGCCAATCCCAGTTTGCCCATCAGGTTGTCCGGGAAAGCCCTGATCACCGCCTCCGGTGTCACCGGCTGGCCATTCAGCCGCAGCCCCCTCAGACAACATTCCGCTTTGAAACGCGCCAGCTCCAGCGTGGCATTGATTGCCTGAAAATCCTTAACCACCGTATCCGGTGCAATCTTCTGGCCTCTCAAGGACAGGCCCTTCAGGCAACAGTGTTCCTTAAAGCGCGCCATCCCCAACTTGCCTTGCCGACTCTCCGGGAAATCCTTAATCACCATCTCCGGTGTGACCAGCCGACCATCCAACCTGAGGCCCGTCAGACAACATTCCTCTTTGAAGCGTGCTATCGCTGTTTGGCACTTATCATTTCGCCCTGGCATTCGGCTGAGCTCCCGAACAACATGGTCCGGGGTCACTTTGATATTGCCATGTCGCATGTTTTGTAAGCAAAGTTGCTGCAAGAAGCAGCCGCTTCTAAAAGATGTTTTATCCTTTCCATAAGCGTTAAGCACATCAGCGGTGTTGATTGGACGCCCTTGTAATGGTTTTTTCTGCCAAAAGGCATCCTCAATCCGCCTGCCATCATCCAGCGTGATGGCGGTACCTGTGCGGGAGTGGTGGTTTGAAACCTTTTTGCCGTTGAATTTACTACTGGAGCTGCCAGGAATTCTGCTTGAACCGGCTTGTTGATCCCCGACAGGCTTTGGGCGGGAGCGGGTTGATGTGGTTGCTTTCAGAATCCCCCCCTGCACACGTTAACTACAAATATCGCCATTTGACCTCAAAATGATGATCAGGTTCCCTCTATGGCCGTTGAACAATTCAGAGTAACTCGGGATGCCCCAGATAATATCCCTGACCACCAGCAACACCCAGCTGTTTTAATGCCTCCCACGCCTCTTCCTGTTCAACGCCCTGGGCGAGAACACTCATATCCCGGGACTCAGCCATCATGGACAGTGTTCTTATATACAGTTGATTCTCATAGCTGGACGTCAACTGTCTTGCAAAACTGCCGTCCACTTTCAGGTAATGGGCATTGATCATCTGCAGGAACGTCAGCGCCTGACTGGACACACCAAAATGATCAATAGAAAACTGACAACCGGTTGCCACCAGTGTATCCACCCGTTCTGCAACCCGCTCCCCCACCAGCATAAGCGAGCGCTCAGCCGTTTCCAGAATCAGACGCCTGGCCAGATCCTGACGCAGTCTGAGGGCATCCAGTAACCAGTGATAAAAATCATCATCCATCAGGGAGTAAGGTGAGATATTCAGGCTGTAGGTTCGATAGTCATCCCGGTCATCCATATAATCCGTCAGGGCAAAAAATACCGCCCGATCAAAGGCTCCATGCAGATCATAGCGCTCAACCACTGGCATAAAGGCATCGGCAGACACCACTTCACCAGCCAGCTTTATCCGTGCCAGTACCTCCGTAAACGCTACTTCACCATCCACTCCCTTAATGGGCTGGCCATACAGCTCGATAAGGCCTTTTGCCATTACCTCTTCCAGCGCTTCGACCCATTGAGTGTCACTCCATCCCATGTACGGATAACCAGACTCACCACTGATATCCATCACATCCCAGCAATTTTTAACCCGGGCCTCTTGTTCCAGCAGCTGCTGATCACCATGCTCCAGCAGCAGCTCCGGAGAACAACGCCCCTGGTGGGTCACTGCGACAATATGCAGGTTATTGCTACCTTCCGGTGACGAGAAAAACTCCATGGCCACCAGAACCTTGAATAACCGTTCCGTCACCTTACGGATTTCATCGACATTGCAGGCGGGCACACACACGCTAAAACCGGATCCATTCCAGCGGCCAGAAAAAGCTTCGGGCCAGGCCAACAGGGTTTTGCCCAGCCAATAGCTGACGGTCACCAGCAGGTCATCAACAAACTTTTGTCCATGAGACCGGTTCAGCGCCTCCAGCCCTCGCACCTGAATCATGACCAGACTGGCACCCGCCTCACCGATGTCTTCACTTAACACGGTCTTCATCCGACGCTTAAAGGCCCGTCGATTGAGTAATCCGGTCAATGGATCCTTGACCGACTTGCGACGCAGCTCTTCTGTCAGAGCCACCTGCTCAGAGAACGCCTTTTCCAGCTTCTCTGCCATCCGGTTCATGGCCTGAACCACTTTGCGTAAATCTCTGGTTTTGGGTAACTCGGGTTGTATCTCAAAATGACGGTCACAGATTCGGTTCGCCTGCTGCTCCATCCTTGTTAAAGGCCGGAGTACCACACCCAGCAGCATATTCAATCCGACCATGGCAACTATCAAACCGATACCGAACAGCAGCGCATCTTTGCTCACCTTGGACCAGAGACTGCGGTAGGCATAACCCGGATGACTGGCTACCAGAAGCTGCCCCATGGGCACCCAGCCACTGTTAATCTCGCTGGTGACTGCCGGAGTTTTCAGGTCAATCAGTTTCACAAACCAGTCCGGTACACCTTCCAGCGTTCCCGGGTGTTCACTGTTGACCAGTACGTTGCCCGACATATCGGTAAAACGAATCTGCCGGTAGTAACCACGATCAAAAACCGCATCAATCATCGAGTCCATCCTGGCAATATTGCCAGCCCCGGCGGAAGCAATGGCAACACCAAGGGAGGTGGCCGTATCCTGGGAATGAGAGTTCAACTGTTCCTGGAGGTAATGACGGGCATCATTGACGGACAGCACGAAGCTGCCAGCAAACAACAGAATCAACAGCAAAGTTAAAGATAGTGCCAGTTCACGAAGTAGCGTCATGGTGGCCTCCCTGTCCGTTTTCAGTTCCGGGGAAAGCAGGATAAGCCATCAGCTGCTCCCGTCATTCAGTCGTCCCTGACTGTTCGACTTCTGCAGCCGTCGGCGCAGCTCAGTCCAGGTCTTTATCTTACTGGACTCACCGAGGCGAACCCCTTCACCACGCTGACGGGACAGCCAGAGTCCGTCACCGTTAAAGTTATAAACGGGAACCAGATCTGTGCGATGACTGGCGGGACGAATCTCACTGACCAGGTTGTCCAGAATCAACGGCTCTTCCCCCGGACCGGCGAAGTAACTGAGCACCATGTGAGCCTGATCAAGCTCAACCGCCTTTACATAGGTAATCCTCAGCTTCTCATCGGCCACGCCAAGCTCACGAAGGGTAAAATACTTGGCAATGGAGAAGTCCTCACAATCACCCGCGCCACTGGCCAGCAGTTCCACCGGGGTTGCCCAGAAATCCTCTTCCCCCCAGTGGTCAATATCATGCACAAAGCGCATACGGTTAAAGAAGTCATTCACTTCAACCAGCTTCCGGGGTTCTGGCAGCTTCCTGCTGTAGATCATCAGATTCTGCCAATGGGTCAGCCGTTCAGCGGCAGCGACACCGTAGAGTTCCCGGGCACTATCCACCAGCGCTTTACCCACCACCAGGTCGCCAGCCAGCACCACGGCAACGAACCAGTGTCCCCATTTAAATGGAAGAAGGTGGGAAAGCATCCAGAATATTTCCAGCCGATTCCTGATCTTATATAGAGTCGGCAGTGATCAGCCGGGCCTGTAAGGAAAAACCGTCAAAAGGCGATAACAGGGTTGGCGGCAGAGTAAATCTATGCGTATAATCCAACCGCTTCAGGGCCTATAGCTCAGTTGGTTAGAGCAGCGGACTCATAATCCGTTGGTCGAAGGTTCAAGTCCTTCTGGGCCCACCAGGTATAGCAACGCTTTCAAGATAAGCACTCACTCACTGACTCACTATAAATTCTTATTTGCGCCCACTTTTGCGCCCTCTTTCTGTCGGACTGGTAGCGAATTAAACGGGCATCTATTCGGCTGTTACCTTTCAATTACTCACTTCAAATTCACGCGTCTTGCTCGCGTGGTCGTCGCGCTGATTTCGCGTGCCTGGCTAATTAATTCATTGCTCAATGACAACATTTGCCAACATTCCTTGTAGCCAGCGAAAGTACAAAAACGCACTTTGAGCCAGAAAAGGTACACTTGTGTGCTTTAAACCTTGGGGATTGGATTGACGGGAAAGATGGAGGGGTTAGCCTTGGCGGTATATCTGGGGCTAATGTTCCCGTTCCCCCTCCGGTTGGGCGTTTGTAGCTGGCCAGCCTGTACCAAGGCACAGTTAAGTGTAGCCTGAGGATTCCTGTTTGTTGGCTGTCTTCTGGCTCAAGGGGGCACATATTCCGAGTACCCGGTGTAATGAATGGCTTGCTGGTGGCCTGCTACACAGAATCGGCGTAACAGCTAACCGGCCCTGCTGGTGGCTCCGGGCTCCAGCATTCGCACGGTGCTTTGAAGGTGGGCCAGAATCCTGACCGATCTATTAGCATGGTCTATGCTGTGTGCGGGTGCGGGCTCTGACAGGCTGCACGATGAATGCACCCTTGCTCCCCTGTTGCTCTGGTGCCAGGGGGCTTTATACATCAGTGCTTGCTTATCCTGCCTGGTGTTGGGTAGGGCTTTACTGCAATCATGCCGTAAAGTGCGTAGAAACTCTGCGTAGTGCGTAGATATGGTGCGTACATTACTGCTACCAGTGTGCGTACCGTAATGCGTACCGCTGTGAAATAGTTAACATAACTTAGCATTTTGAATGCGAACCAGAGTGCGAACTTATAGTGCGAACTACCCTCAGTATTCTTTAGCCTTACCACTTCAGACAATCCTTGATTCCATAGCTTCCGACTGAACTTTTCTAAACCGGCTATATGACTTCAGACTGCTTCTGCTGGTGGCTTGCCGGTGCGCAATAGTGCGAACTGCGTACCATTGGGTAATGGCTTAAACCTGCTGCTGACAGGCTCATACATGCCTTTCTCGATATAGAGTTTTCTGGAGTGGTGCGAATTGAGATACCTACAAAACCAAAGCTATCTATCCGTTATGGATTGATTGCCCTGGCTTCAATCTGCCCGGGTCGGGGTAGATTGGCCTTGCTGAAAGATGTGCGGGGTTCTCGTCGATCTGCTTTGTTTAGGTGGGCCCGTTTTCGGGCTGGCGTCGCGATTCGCTACTCCCCAGGGTCTGGGTTAAGGGTGGGAGAAATGTTCCCACCCCCTGCATTGGCATTGAATAACGGGTTAATCAGTCAGGGCCCCGATGTTTTGACGGGTCAGGATTTTGGCTGGTTACACTGGACTCAAAAAAGAAAAGCCTCCATCTGGTTCGACTGACTCCGCTGCAATTGCGGGCAGTGGTTCACCAGCTTGAAGGCCTTAAATGACAAAGGCCCTACCACGAATGATAGAGCCTTGGATCAGCAGTCTTAGATAGCTTGTCATCGCCATTTCCAAGACTGGCTGCACCGGACGTACCTGAATGCAGTCTCGAAAGCCCGATGCTATGCAGAGCGGGAACATGGGTAAATATAGAGCATAACCCAGCATTTTGCCAGTTAAGAAATACCCAAACCGGCTAACAGACATTTCCGTATTGCTTGCATCTGCTCTCTACCCAGTCTGTCCTGATAATACATTCGCTTACCATCGGCTCCCCTGGTGGGTAGTCTGATTTGATCTAACCGGTGAAAGCCTACGGTGTAGAGCATATCGGCTTTTACCCAGCTTTCTTTCTCTTGAAACTCCTTCATCCGGGGCATGCTGGCCTTGGGTAAAAGGTAATGGTAGGGCTCAACCGGGTTCGGTGTTGATGTGCTTATGCAGGCTACTGTTACCAGTCCACCTCTCTTTCTTATGCTGGAGACTACCAGAACAGGCCTTTTCTTAGTCATTTCAGGCTCTTTAAAGCCCTGTGAAAAGTCGCACATGAGAATACTCCCCACTTTGGGGTGATACTTGATTGCCATAAAACTCCGTATCAGAAATGCCGTGTATGTTTGTCATTGGGTGTATCCTGGCTCAATGCGCCCAGCTTCCGGTCTATTGTACTGCAATCCAGTGATAAGGGTTGCTGGTTACTCTCTGCGGATTAGATGTGATGCAGTGCGATAGCCTGAGATGTCGGAAAGTTTTCCGGTATCTGTGACTGGTGGCAAGCAAAAAAAACCGGGCGTAATGCCCGGCTAATGGCTTAATGACTCTCTGATTTTTTCAGTACTGGCTGATTGGGTTCGGTATTCCTAATCCTTTTGTGCTGATCTGTTGCCCTACAGGTATTTTGTAGGATGCTTCCAGTTCCTCCATGGATGCAGGCCAACGCTGATTCTTCGCAAAGAATGCAGCCATAGCGTCGGCTTGCTCATTGTTGATACCAGTACCATAGCGCCCCTGAGCAATGATGTTGGCTTGGTATCTGTCCCACTTGCCCTCAACGTGTTGACCGATCTCGCCCATAACAGAACCGTAACCTTGCTGATTGGTTTGGGCTGCTTCGCCTGCCTGCTGTCGTATGCGGTTGGCTTCTGCCAGAACATCAGCTTTGGTTTTACCTGTTTGATCTGGTGCTGGTAGCTGTTCACTTGTTGACTGGCTTGCTGCGTTGTCACCACCAGCGGCTTGCCTGGCTAACCGGATAATATCGTCATAGCCTGGCTGAGTTGTGGTGGTTTCTGGTTCTGTTCTGTAGCGGGTGGAAAACCCCAATCCATAGCCGCCAAACTGTGGTGCGGTTTGGGTATTTTTGAAGTTCGGATCATAGACTACACCACTGCTGGCCTCCCTTGGCCCATACTCTGCCATAAACGCATCGTAGGCATTCTGCCCTTCCTTAACTGCGTTGTACTCCTCAAAGCCTTTTGACTCTCCGGTGTTCGGGTCGTACTTTGGGCGAGTGTATCGGTTGTTGTCATCCAGAGTGTACCCCATGGACAGAATACCATTATCACTGGTGGCAAGATCCCTTGCTGCGGCCGCACCTTCAGCAAGTTCCTTGCTCTTAAGAATTGCCTCTCTGCCCTGGGTGACTTCTGTTCTTTCGCGGGTGGTGTAGTTGTTCAGGTTGGATAGCTGCCGTTCAACCTCTGTCATGGGTAAACGGCCTAATACTGAATCCTCGGCACCCAGTATGGAGAGAAACTGAGCCCCCTTATCGTCTGTATCCAGCTTGAGCCCTGTGGCGTTGTTGATACTGGAATAAGGTGGCTATGTTTCCCTTATGGGTTGATGGGTCTAAACTGTCGTAAAACCATGTAATGGGAGATTCTGTTATGCAGTCCCAACAGTTTCAAGACCTTCTTAATGCTATACCGTTATTATCCAGCCAGCAGCGAAATACACTTATTAACGCTCTGTCAGAGCAGAATTCTCCTTCCGATATTGCCAAGTCTATCGAAGATAGTTTTGTCCGGGCTCCAAAATGTCCTCACTGCGGGTCAGAAGACCTACAACGCTGGGGGATGCGGAACCAACGACAACGTTTCCGGTGCAAGTCTTGTCGAAAGACCCTGAACTCTTTTTCCAAAACGCCTCTGGCCCGTTTAAGACATCCTGAGCGTTGGCCGCAGTATCTTGAGGGGATGACTTACTCTTTGACGCTTCGCCCGGCTGCCAAGCAATGCGGCGTTTCATTGAAAACATCATTCCGTTGGAGGCATCGATTTTTACAGGCTATTGAGCACGACCAGGCACCGGAGCTTAGTGGCATCACAGAACTGGATGAAACTTTCTTCCGTGAATCCTTCAAAGGTCAGAAGAAAGGTCTTCCAAGAGCTGCCAGGAAGCGGGGTAATGATAAGAAGACAGAGTGTCGCCAAATACCGGTCATGGTAGCCAGAGACCGCGATAATCAGACGGTTGATGGCATTCTGGAGAATCAGAGTGCAGACGAGCTTTGTCGTCATTTGAACGGTCGAATAAATATTGAAGCAGTCGTATGCGCCGATGCAAGCCTTGCACATGAGAAGCTTGCGAGAACCTTGGGGTTCACCTTTAAAGAACTGGTGTCATCCTCTGGAATACGGGTTATAGAAGGTGTTTTTCACCTGCAACGTGTGAATGCATATCACAGCCACTTGAAGCAGTGGATTACAGGGATTTTTCACGGAGTTGCAACAAAATATCTGTCACATTACCTGGGCTGGCGAAGGGCTCTAACTGGCATTAATGCTTTAACAGCTGATCGGTTGGCCAACAAGATTTTGGAATTTATTCACTTTCAACCTTTAAAGGCAACATAGCCGGAATAAGGTGTTTTGTTCAGTAGCTCAAGGGCTTGATCTAAATCCGGTTGCCCCTGCTTTCGGTTGGTGGCATCTCCGCTTAAACCCAGTAATTCCCGCAATAACTAAAATCCCTTTGCTACCAAGGGTTGGAAGCTTGCGGGACAATTTCAGCTACGCAGTCTAGAATAGAGGATATTTTTGGCAAAATACCAACACAGTGTCATATGCCTTCCTCTCATAATCATTCGGTTACCTCTGACCTCATTGATATTGTTTTTGAAAAAGTTCAAGAGATTCCTGACCCTCGCTCACAAAAAGGGCGTTCATCAAATATTTCCATTGCCGATTTTTTTATGTATGGCCTTGGTGTTTTTCATAATAAAAATGCATCATTACTGACCTGCGATGACAAACGAGACCAGCCAACAATTAAAGAAAATGCCAAGAGTTTGTATCACGTTGAACACATACCTTGTGATACCTACCTGAGATCAACTATTGACCTCGTTCAGACAAAACATATTCGTCCACTGTTTCTCGCCTGTCTTGCTTATTGTCAGCGGCGTGGGAAATTGAAACAGTTCCAGTATTTTAAAGAGGGCTACCTGGCTCCCATTGATGGAACACAAACCTTTACGTCAAAGTCCATCAGCTGTAAAAACTGTTGCACAAAAAACGCTGACAACCCTAAAAAAACAACCATTTACTATCATCAGTTATCAACAATCTGTCTTGTAAAGCCAGGATTGAAAACGGTTATTCCATTAATGCCTGAACCGATTACCCAACAAAAAGATGCTTCCAAAAATGACTGCGAAGTGCGTGCCCTTGAACGCATCCTGGAAGACCTTGCCAGGGAACACTATCACCTTAAACTGGTGCTGGGTTTAGATGGTCTCTATTCCAAGGGACCAACCCTTAAACTCATCCGGTCTTATGGTCACCATTTTATCGCTGTTGCCAAGGACACGGATCATAAGGCATTGCTGGAAAGCATTGATGATCTGGACCGGAAAGGCCAAGTTCGGCGATTCACTTATACGGACAAACGGGGGCATCGGCACTCGTTTCGCTACGTAAATGGTGCTCCACTAAATAAGTCACACCCTGAATTTATAGTCAATTACGTGGACTATGTGGAAACGGATCCGGATGGGAAAGTAAAATACTTCAATAGCTGGGTAACCAATCTGCCAATTCACAACCATATGTGTTGCATGAAAATCATGCGAGGAGGACGCGCAAGGTGGTTAATTGAAAATGAAACGTTTAATACACTGAAGAATTTGGGTTACAGTCTGGAACACAACTTTGGTCATGGTGAAGATAATCTGTCAAGCAATCTTGCCTGTCTGATGTTTCTTGCCTTTCTGATTGATCAAATTGTCGAACTTTCCTGCCCCTTATTTAATGAAGCGCTGACGGCTAACAAACGGAAAAAGACGCTTTGGGAGAAACAGAGAAATTTCTTTGAGATTTTCGTGGTTAGTTCTTGGGCGTTATTCATGAAGGGGCTGATATTGCAGGGAGCACCTGAACCAAAAGCAAAAGGCAAGCAAGTTAAACCTGGTGAACAGCCAAAACGAAAAATGATCAGCATCCGGAGTTTATTCCCTGATACGGCATAATTACCAATAAAAAACCATTTTCTTCAGTGTATTTAAGTTAACCTATTGATCAGTTTTTTTTCTGATGGTTCTATTTGTGTCTAATTGTGTCTAAAAAATCAATAAAACAATTAAGGGAAAATCTTCATTTTTCTATTTTTTGCGGGAATTGCTGTGTCAAACCAAGCATGAAAATGGAGCTGAAAACTTATCGACTCTGCGTCGTCTGGCACTCAATATTTTTAAGATGGATCGTGTGGGAAAGGGCAGTATTCGACGCAGGCGCAATGATTGTGCCTGGGATGACTCCTACCTGACTGAACTACTTGAACAGTTCATCTTCACTTCTGTTAATCATGGATGTTGATAGTAAATATTGTGCATTTTATGCTCGAGTGAATGAATTAATGAGAACCATTCTCTTCATGCGTAAGCCCTGCCCGTTAATTTTACAGTATTAACTCACTTCAAGATATTTCTTATCTGATTCAGTTTTTTGATTAGTATTAAATACTCATTATAAAATTCTTTTAGTTTTACACCATCTATTTTTACATATTGCGTCTTATTCTCACGCCACTCATACCTGTCCACAGCAAGAGAAACATGAGTGGAAGCAGTATCAGACTCTTTGGGCATCGCTGTCAGTTTATCTATCTCATAATCGCTCATGATTAAAAATCACTTTAGATATTGATTTTGTTGACAACCTTCTAAAATCCCATCTCCGAAATCAGCAGCCATTTTCATCTTCTGATCCATTGTATCTTGTGTTGGGATGTCGTATATCATATTTATTAATTCTCTTCCAGACTCTGTATTTTGCTTATTAAAATCATTTGAAATACTTTCCTTAGATTTACCAACTTGCCTTAACATCATTATCATGTATGAAGTTCTCGCCAACGAGCCACATGAAGTTGTTTTATCATATTTTTTATAATACTTTCTATTCAAGTAACTCTTATCAGCACTAAGGTTATTAGCGCTTTTAAGCAAATTAACTTCCTCTACATTATCAGCCTTTTTAATAAGAATAGGATTCTTTCCTTTTAAGCTTGGATCTTCACTACACCCATTAAAATATCCATCGGAAAATGTTGCAGCAGAATACAAACGTCCTTTTTCTGTTAGTCTGATTTTTTCAGAAAAAGCAACATGAATAACAGTATCAACAAAGTCTCTATTTATATCGTTGAATCTCTTTAATACTTCTTCTTTAGACTTACCAAACTGCCGATCAAGCATTACACCATAACTTATTGCCGCCCCTATACCACAATATGTATTTTGATCAAACTTTGTATAATAATCCTTAGATAAATAATCAAGCTCTGAATTATAGGTTAATTGCTTTGTAATTTCGTCTGAATACTCACAACTATTACCATCCCAAGTCCAATTTACAATTTTTTGACTTTCAGAAACTTCAAGCTTTGTAGTGCATGAACTTTTTAAGTCATACCCACCAAATATTGTTGTTTTTTTATTACTATAAAGTGTGCTGCCTACAACATTATATTCAGTTTTACTACTAGAAGTTTCAGGAATATGAACACTACTTTTTTTCGAATAAATATATAGCTTATTTCCATTTGGAAGATTCATTATCTGAGCAGGGTAACCCCATATTCTGGAATATGTATTTATATCTTTACCCAACCAACTATTCAATACTGCGGAATAGTTCTCGGACGATCTAATTGCACAACCAGTTATTAACATTGTTGCAACTATTGGTATAACTTTAATCCATTTAACCATTAGCTATTGATCTCTCTTCTACTTCCTGGAAGCCGAGCATCAGCTGTTCTTAGTTGATGTTTAAAACCTCGATTTCCTCTTACAATTTCTTTCCCGTTTTTATCAATGGTAATTATTGTTTCTTTTACAATATTCTTGTATTTACCACTTTCTTCAAACTCGAAACTGACAATATCAGATTTATAAATCCATTGTTGTGATCCAAGTGCTAGAAAGCTATACGTGCAATCATCAATAGTTACGTAATGTGCGTGTAGTGCTTTCGTATTTCCACCCTTACTTGGAGGGCGACTTTTTTCTTTCAAAAAAACAGAATAATTCTGAATTTTTTTGTTCAAAATTTTGTTCATTAATACTACTCAGAGGTAATGAAGCAAGAAGTTTTCAATTTTACCAATAATGCTGAGGTTGCACCATTGGCAGCTAACAGTCGTTTACATGAATCATGTTTCGCATAACATACTCTAGATTCGCTATACGTACCAGCCGCCCCCCCCCATACAAAAAATGTAACTGTTCAGCACCCCTCACATAAATCTGGCATTTTCTGATTTTTATACCATTCTCTTAAGCACTTTTATTTACCAACATTCGCCAACATGGTTCCAGAGCTGCCTACAACTATGTCGACTGAGACGCTCTTGAAAGAGAATGCACAGTTGTGCATAAGAGTTCCCTGTCTGGAAGAACGATGTAGAGAATTGGAAGAAAGGGTTAGCAAGAACAGTCAAAACAGCAGTAAGCCACCATCGTCTGATGGTTATCAAAAACCTTGTAAAAGCAGTGATTCCAGAGATAATCCCGCCGATACCGATGAAGGTGCTGATGCATCAAATAATGACAAACCCAATCCAAAAAGTCTGAGACAGTCTTCCGACAATAAATCCGGTGGACAGAAAGGGCATCAGGGAACTTGCCTCAAGCAGGTCGATAACCCTAATTATATTGAGTTCCTTCAGGTTAAAGAATGCCATAAATGTCAGGTTTCTCTCCTTGATAAGGAGTCGGTCAAATATATTGAGCGACGGTGTTTGAGCCAGGAAAGCTTGGTGAATTTGAAGTAACTGCCTATAAAGCTGAGGTCAAAATCTGCACATGTGGTTGCAAAAATCAGGCTAAATTCCCGGAAGGTGTAACTGCAGCCGTGCAATATGGCCCAGCTACTCAGGCTGTGGCCGTCTATCTTAATCAATATGATTTCGTACCGGATAAGCGTGTGTCAGAGTATTTTAATACGCTCTATAAAGATGAGTGTCAGCGCTGGAACGGTAGCCAATTTTGTGGCCAGGACCCATGAAAACCTGGCCTCTACTGAGGATGCCATTCGTGACGCCTTGCAGGAAACGGCAGTTGCCGGAGTCGATGAAACTGGCATGCGGGCCGAAGGCTCTCTTTATTGGTTACACGTTATGCGGGATGACCAATGGACACTTTACTACCAGGCTGAAAAGCGGGGTCGTGAGGCCATGGATGCGATGGGCATACTACTTACGTTTGTCGGCGTTCTGGTTCATGATCATTGGAAATCCTACTTTTCATATGCGGCAGTTCACGTTCTTTGCAATGCCCATTACCTGAGGGAGCTTTTGGGCATTGTTGACCGGGACGGCAATCAACTGACGTTACGTCTGATGAAATTGCTCAGGCTTTCCTGGCATTATTGCAAGGGCTTTAAGACCATAGGTATGCTACAAATGCCGGGTGTTATCCATGAACGTATTGAGAAGATTTATGACCGCTTACTTCAGCGGGCATTAACGAAAGAAGTCGCCTATATGGAGAAACAGCGGCAAGAGCTCGGCCGTAAGAAAGTCAAAAATACCAAAGCCTACAACCTCTTCAAACGACTCATTGAGTTCAAAACTGAAACACTGCGGTTCATGTCAGATTTTACAATCCCCTTCGACAACAATGGCAGTGAACGGGATATTCGCATGGCCAAGTTAAAGCGGAAAATCTCAGGCTGCTTCAGGAGTGCGGACGGAGGTGCTTTTTTTGCACGGATTCGGAGCTATCTGTCGTCAGCTAGAAAATAGGGTATGGATATATACCAGTCACTACTTAGAGCTGTTCAGAATTACAGCAATATGCCTTTGCTGGGTGCTGAATAGTTACCTGCCATGAAAACTTTTGAGTTTAACCAAAGCTCACTTGATACGGCCTTATCCCTCAATATATGACACGATTTTGCCGGTGATCAGGTACAGACACGGAGCCGCTTTCTGACGGGCGATACTATTATCACCAGCACTGGTGCCGCACCTGAGAAAACCACCTGGCAAATCGGCCTGGGCGCTAATTATATGATTAGCAATAATCTGACCGCATCTGTCAATTACGATCATACCTGGAAGTCTGGTTTTGATGCTGACACTATCAGTGCCAAATTGAGATACGACTTTTAATCATTGATAGTAAATGGAGCTTTGGGTCGTAGCTCCATTGAGTACTTTTATACTTCAACGCTCGAGTGGATTAGCATATTCCGGCTTAATGCCAAGCGCTTCAAGGTAATCTGGCAGGTTGAGTATGCAGAGGAAATCGCTCCAGGGTAAAAAAATAAACTTATTCTGGAGAAAGTGTCGTATATCTTCAGCTTCCGAGGAGTATACAAAAGCGGCCAGCCAGTTCACATCACTCAGGCTTTGCATGTGAGCCTCATATAACGCATCGCTGCTGATCTCTATTTCTGTGGGCAACTGTCCTGTGGCACCATCAATACCCTGCCGGGCTTTTGCCAGATTATGGATATTCATGCATCCCTTTGCTGTTGAATCTAATGCCTTGGGGTTAATCCCTGCTTGAATCATCCCCCGCCGGAAATGGGAGTCTCTTTTGATCAAGTAGTACAAAAGACATGCCTGATAACAGGGGATTGGCAGGTTTTTATCCTCTTTGGTCAAGCTTTTTCTGAGAATCTCTTTTTGAGGCTCAGCCAGAAAACCGGCAGCCCATGGGGACATCAATATCATGTTGACCAGCCCGGAGTCTGGGGAGGTCATTTGCTTCAGGGCCCGGAACATACTTTGTTGCAGTCTGTCTCGCTCTGCACACAGTGCGTACTCATCACCGGGCAGCATTCTGTTAGCCTCAATCTCAATAATGGTCTTCTGATTAGCGAGGTTGAATTTTTGTGGTTGCAGTGGAAACAATCCCGGAGCGTATGCATTAGCTATTTGCTGGCCAAACTTCGTCAGGGCATTGATTATTTTCTCTGCTGCTCCATCGTGGGCAAATAATGCTGAGTTTTCACGAATGTAGGCGTCGCGCGCCCTGCATCTGAACGACGAGAGTTGTTTAGTGCCCACCTTGATCGTCATCCCCCGGTGGTGATCATATCCTTCTGGCATGGTAATCGCCAGATCCCGACGTTCAAATGCGAGATTACTGGCCAGGTTTTTTGCTGACTCGTCGTCCCAACCCTCTGTAATCAGCTTTTCCAGGCTTTTGATACAATCTCCCACACTTTGAATGCGGTCGTAGGACGCTTTTATGCCTGTTCGCCCATTTGCCATACGGACATTGATCAAATCGGCGATCATCAGGTTAATGATGAATTTTTTTGACCTGTCATCAACAGCACAATCTGACAGGTCGTATTTGTTCAAAAGAACATTCTGAAATAATTCATAGTTGATAATTGCGGCATGTAATTGAGTAGTAGCAACTTTTGCCTGCAACTCCTCCAGGCACTTCTCTTCTTCAAAGCCAAGCCAGGATGCATCATAGTAAAACTCCAGTTTCCCATTGTTTGACGCCTGTCCTGGCGTTTGTGCATGTTTCCGGGATGTTGTCTGAGCCAACACAAGAGTATCAGGTGCTAAAGGATTCATCGTTGTCGGCGCTCCTGCCATTCACGTTATTTGATTGACATACAGAGTTACAACTTTTATTGACTGGGTGTTCGTGCATAAGTTCAATTTTTTTCACTGCTGACAAAGCTAATCGTTCAGGTTATAAAATATCCAAATCCAGTTGCAGGAACTAAAAAAAATCAACGGCTGAGAATTAAACAGAAAACTTAGATTTTATACCTAAAAGACGCTGACAATCTTTTTTGTTATATTGTCAAACCATTAAACAAACCAAAGACCAGCACAACCTGGTAAACGACTCGGACTGAGTTGATGTAAACGAGAGCAAGCTGTGACGTCACTGAATAACACAATAATTAGCCATGGAAGCGTTATTGCACGTCAACTGACGTCCTCCAGATTTTTCAGGCTCAATCACCTCAGAACACTCTGTCAGGTTATTCTGATTATCCTGCTTGCCAGACAGCTGGCTATGATCACATGGCAGCTTCTGCCAGATAACCCGACCGGGCACTCAACAGTCCAAAGTATCAAGGCACAGATCCCGACAGCCCGAACTACGGCCAACAACAATCCGCTTTCTGCGCTGGAAAACCTGCAGCTGTTTGGTAAACCACCCGCCCCACAGCAAACTCCTGTTCCGGAAGATGTCCCCGTGTCACGCCTGGCGGTGCGCATCACCGGCCTGGTTGCCAGCAGTAACCCGGATGAATCTCTGGTCATTATTCGTTCCGGATCTTCTGATGCCACCTATCGGCCCGGCGACACGCTGAAAGGGACACGGGCAAAAGTGGACAGGATTTATGCTGACCGGGTCATCATTCGTAATGGTGAGCGGTACGAATCACTGCTGATGTACCCGGATGAAGCCAGAAAAGGCCCCGCTATTCAAACAACCTCAGCAAACCGTCCCAAAAGCCGTGCTGTTGCCGATATTCGCCGAAAGCTTCAGGATAAACCGGACTCCTGGACAGAGATCGTGACCATTTCACCCATGCGCAGAGACGGGAAATTGCAGGGATACCGGGTCAATCCGGCCAAATATCCGGACTATTTTTCTCAGCTTGGCCTTAAAGCCAACGATATGGCTGTGGCTATCAACGGTTATGACCTGACAAACACCAGTGAAGCCATGACAGTCATTGGACAACTGTCTTCAATGACTCAGCTCTTATTAACCATTGAGAGGGATGGCCAGCGTTTTGAGATTGACCTGTCTTCCTGATTATTAAGATATACAAAGGTGCCGCTATGTTTTCATCGTCGGTGTGCGCAGGGGAAATCCGTGCACTGATATCCAGGACGCGTTTTTTATCCCTGCGTTGGCCGCAGGCGCTATTAACAGCCATACCGTTTGCGCTGGCGTTGCCTTTATCACCCGCTGTACTGGCCAGCAGTTCTTCTGCACCGAACTATAACTCTCTGGGAACGGGCAGTTATGCATCCGCCCATTCCCTGTATTCCGCCAGTTTTGACAAGGCGGATATTAAAGAGTTTATCCGCACGGTCAGTGCCAACCTGAACCGCACCATCATTATTGATCCCGGTGTTCGGGGTGAGGTGACTATCCGGGCTTATGAGCAACTGAACCGGCAACAGTACTATCAGATGTTTCTGTCGGTACTGTCCGTTCATGGGTTCGCGGCGGTTGAAGATGCAAATGGCCTGGTCAAAATCATACCGGACAAAAATGCCCGCACCTCGTCGATACCGGTGGTGGCTGGTAAAAAGCTGGGTGAACAGGTCGCCCATGGTGGTGATGAGATGGTCACCTGGGTTCTGCCGGTAAACCATGTACCTGTCCGTGAGTTGTCTCCTATTCTCCGACAGCTGGTTGATAATTCAGGCAGTGTCGTACATTACGACCCGTCGAATATTCTGATTCTCAGTGGCCGGGCCAATAACCTTGAGCGTGTTGCCGAGGTGGTTCGCCGTGTTGATCAGGCAGGCATGCGCAATATTCAGATTGTCCAGCTGTTCCATGCCTCCGCCAGTGAGATGGAACGGATTCTGATGTCTATCTACGCCGGACAGGGCCAGAAAGCCAACGGTATGCCCCCCGTCATTGTCAGCAACGAGGCCAGCAACCAGATCATTCTCTCTGCCGATACCCAGACCCTGCAACGCATGAAAAGCCTGTTGCTGCAAATGGATGCCGAGCGTAAGTCCACTGGCAATATCCGTGTCTTCTATCTCCACTATGCCAAAGCAGAAGACCTGAAAAAGGTGCTGGACGGCGTTGGTAAAATGCTGATTGCCTCTGGTAACCGCAGTAAAAGCGCATCCGGTGATTACAGCATTGAAGTCCATGAGCAGACCAACGCGCTGGTGGTCACCGCACGCCCTGATGTGATGCAGGCCATGGAATCTGTGATTGAGCAGCTGGATATCCGCCGTGCCCAGGTGATGGTGGAAGCCATTATTGTTGAAGTGGCGGATGGGGATGGCATTAACCTGTCATTCCAGCTGGCCAATGCCGATGGCACCAGCCTGATGCAGTTCCAGGATGGTTCAAGCGTTCCTATCGGGGAAATTCTGATGGGGATGAAAGAGGCTGAAGATGAAAAAGGTTCCACAATTATCAATGATGATGGAACAACAATAAATCCTGATAAACCAGGGGATTACACCGCCCTTGCCGCAGCACTGGCAAAGGTCTCCGGCGCAGCCTTCAGTGTCACCTCCGGTGACTGGACCGCACTGCTTCAGGCCGTCACCACATCCAGCCAGTCCAATGTGCTGGCGACGCCAAGCCTGCTGACTCTGGATAATGAAGAAGCCTCCTTTATTGTCGGTGATGAAGTGCCCACACTCACTGGCTCCACGCCCAGCTCCGGTAACGATAACCCATACCAGACCATTGAGCGTAAAGAAGTGGGTGTCAAGCTGACGGTCACGCCACAGATCAATGCCGGAGATGCCGTAAAACTGACCATTGAGCAGGAGGTCTCCAGCGTTAATGGCCGCACTCCCGTTGATGTGACCTTTGCCACCCGCAAGGTAAAAACATCGGTGATGGTGAAAACCGGGGATACCGTTGTTATAGGCGGACTGCTGGATGAAAACGTCCAGGAAAGTGTTTCCAAAGTACCGCTGCTGGGTGATATACCCGTCCTTGGTCATCTGTTCCGTTCGACCTCCAGCAAAAAGGTGAAGAAGAACCTGATGGTCTTCCTTCGTCCGACCATTATTCGGGATGATCTGACCATGAACGCCATCAGTGGCCAGAAGTACGACCTTATCCGTGCTTACCAGCTGGACAGGCAGGCCCGGGGTATTTCATTGATGCCCGGTTTCGACACCCCGGTGCTTCCGGAACAGCCAACGGCCCGGGATTTCCTTGATGAACTCAGACGTCAGATGGATGAAGAGTCTGCAGAAGCTGAAAAGGCTGTCGAGCTGGAAAAAGCCTCAACTCAGGCATCCATAAAACCAGTTCGTCGTACCGGTGGGGAAAGGTAATGACCGAAGCAGCCCTGAGCCCTGATACAGCTTTGAGCCATGGAGCATCCCAACGGGAAGAGCAAGCACTGAGTGAAGCGCTGGCCCTGACCATTGAGAAACGGATGAGGGATTCGGTAACCCCCAGGCCAGAGTCTGTCAGCCCGGAAAGAAAACGCAACTTGCCGTTCTCTTTCGCCCGTCGCTTTAACTTGCTGCTCGCATACAACGACCAGGGCAAGGCTCAGGTCTGGTACAAAGGGCTGCCGTCTACTGCAGCACTGCAGGAGGTCAGACGTTTCGCAGGCGTATCACTGACCCTGACAGCCCTGGACGATGATGAGTTTGAGCAGAAACTGGCCAACCATTATCAACAGGACTCCTCCGTTGCACGACAACTCATGAACGACATCGGCAATGATGAAGGTCTTCAGGCCCTGGCAGAAGAACTGCCAGAAGATGAAGACCTGCTGGAAGCCGACGACGGTGCACCGATTATCCGCCTGATCAATGCCATGCTCAGCGAGGCCATCAAGGAAGGTGCCTCTGACATCCATATTGAAACCTTTGAGCGAAACCTGACCGTTCGTTTTCGTGTTGATGGTGTTTTACGGGAGATCCTCCGTCCCCAGCGCAAGCTGGCAGCCGTGCTGGTGTCCCGGGTAAAAGTCATGGCCAGGCTGAACATCGCGGAGAAGCGTATTCCCCAGGATGGTCGTATATCCCTTCGTCTTGGTGGCCGTGCCGTCGATGTTCGTGTCTCAACCCTGCCTTCTCGCCACGGTGAACGGATCGTTATGCGTCTGCTGGATCGCAACAGTGTCCGGCTGGACCTGGCCAGTCTTGGCATGGAAGGCACACTTTGCCAACAGTTTCGGGAGCAGTTGCATAAACCCCATGGCATCCTTCTGGTCACCGGCCCTACCGGTTCCGGCAAGAGTACCACGCTCTATGCGGGGCTGAGTGTTATTAACAACAGTGAGCGCAACATTCTCACGGTTGAAGACCCTGTGGAGTACGAACTGGAGGGGATTGGCCAGACCCAGGTTAATCCAAAGGTGGATATGACCTTTGCCCGGGGGCTGCGGGCAATTCTACGACAGGACCCGGATGTGGTCATGATCGGTGAGATCCGTGACCTGGAAACCGCCGAAATTGCCGTACAGGCGTCGTTAACCGGACACCTGGTACTCAGCACACTGCACACCAATACCGCCGTCGGTGCCGTCACCCGCCTCCGGGATATGGGGGTTGAGCCCTTCCTGCTGGCCTCAAGCCTGCTGGGAGTACTGGCCCAGCGTCTGGTCAGAACACTCTGCCCGGACTGCCGACAACAGCGCCCTGCCACCGACCTTGAAATCAGCCTGATGGGGCTTTCAGCAAACCATTTGCTGTGGCAATCCACCGGTTGTGAGGCGTGTCATAACACGGGTTACCGTGGCCGAACCGGCATCCATGAACTGTTTCTGGTCAATGACCGGGTGCGCCAGCTGATTCATGATGGTGCCGGTGAACAAGTCATTGAACAGGAAATACGTCATTCGTCGAATAGTATTCAAACGGATGGTTTCAGAAAAATTCTCAGCGGCATCACCACTCTGGAAGAGGTGATGCGTGTCACCAGGGAATAACAGCCTATGAGCGTATTTGCTTACGAAGCCCTGGATGCCAAAGGGAAAAAAAGTAAAGGCGTCATAGAAGCCGACTCACCTCGTCAGGTGCGGCAAAAGCTGCGGGTTTCCGGGCTCAATGCCATCGCCGTCAGTGCAGCCACTGGCCAGGAAACGTCGGATACGACCCAAAATAAACGTTCATCATCGAGCAGCCTGTTTCGCTCCTTGTTGCAAAGACAGGCAACCGATGCGGAAGTCGCACTGCTGACACGGCAACTGGCGACGCTGGTTGCTGCGGGCATCCCCCTGGAAGAGTGTCTGCAGGCACTGGTAAGACAGCTGCGCAAACCGCACCTGAAATCCATCGTCACCACGGTTCGTTCAAAAATTCTTGAAGGGCAATCGCTGGCGGACAGCCTGGCCTGCTACCCGAAAACCTTTGACCGGCTTTACCGTTCCATGGTGGCGGCTGGGGAGAAATCAGGCCACCTGGATGGCGTGTTGGAAAGGCTGGCCGACTTTACCGAGCACCGCCAGAAAATCAAAGGGCAACTGATTCAGGCCATGATCTACCCGGCCATCCTGACACTGGTGGCCATTGGTGTTGTGGCGGCATTGTTGGTGACCGTGGTCCCCACGGTGGTTGAACAGTTTGCCCATATGGGGCAACAGCTGCCCACCATGACGCTCACTCTGATCAGCATCAGTGACTTTGTTCGTGCCTATGGACCGGGCATTGCCATGGCGCTACTTGTCACCCTGGTAATACGCCAACAGATCCTGCAGCGAAGCCGAACCTGCCGACTGGTACACGACCGCTGGCTACTAAAATTGCCGCTGATTGGCAGTGTTCTCAGCGGGGTCGATGGTGCCCGTTTTGCCAGAACCCTGAGCATACTGACCAGCAGTACCGTGCCACTACTGGAAGGGATGGGAATTGCAGCAAAGGTGCTGGTGAATCAACACATGCAGACGTCACTGCTCAAGGCCGCTGAGCGGGTCAGGGAGGGGTCTTCCCTCTGGCAGTCACTGGAGCAGACCGAACTGTTCTCCCCCATGATGCTTTACATCATTGCCAGCGGTGAAAAGTCCGGTGAACTCACCGGCATGCTGGCCAGGGCGGCAGATAATCAGGATCAGCAATTTGAATCCCAGGTAAATATCGCACTGGGCATTTTCGGCCCATTGCTGATTGTTTCCATGGCCGGTGTCGTACTGTTTATCGTTATGGCCATTTTGACGCCAATGCTGGACCTGAACTCACTGGTAGGCGGTTGATGTTTGTGTACCTTCAGGCCCCGGTGGGAATTCATATCGTACTTACATTCTGGAGCCAGACTTCAGAGTAAACTTTGTGGTAAAAACCAGTATCAGACCATTAGGAAAACCCAATGAACCCTCTTAATAAAAGACAAAAGCAGTCAGGTTTTACCCTGCTGGAAATCATGGTGGTGATTGTCATTCTTGGCGTACTGGCCAGTATGGTTGCCCCCAACATTATCGGCAATAAAGATAAGGCCGATCTGCAAAAAGCGGTGAGTGATATCGTTGCCCTGGAAAATGCACTGGATATGTACAAGCTGGAAAATAACAACTACCCCTCCACCCAGCAGGGACTGGCAGCGCTGGTCAGCAAACCGTCTGGCAGCCCGGAGCCCAGATCGTACCGTGACAATGGCTACATTCGTCGTCTGCCAAAAGACCCGTGGGGTAACGATTATCTGATGCTGAGTCCGGGGGAACACGGTCCTGTGGATATTTTCTCCGCTGGCCCGGATGGTCAGCCAGGCACCGATGATGATACCGGTAACTGGAACCTGGATAGCTAACCACGCCCAATGGCTAACGACGTTACACACTCCGAAACAGGACAGCGAGTAAACCAGCACGGTTTCACACTGCTGGAAATCATGCTGGTGATGGTACTCCTGGGGTTAGCCATATCCGCCATTCTTCCATCATTGATACCTGACGACAGTGGTGCACTTATGCAGAAAGAGGCCCGACGTCTGATCATGCTGGCTCACACCTCGCAGGAAAAAGCACTGCTCCATGGTATGGATATGGGGCTGCAACAGACGACCGAAGGCTATCAATTTCTGGTTTATAAGCAGGGGAAATGGCAGCCAGTCAGCGAGGACCGGACCCTCTCACCGGTCGCATTGAATAAGGCCCTGCGGTTGGCCATTTTGCCTGGTGAGTCGGTTTGGCGAGAAACACTGGAACAGGATAAAGGTTTTACCTTTGACACTGACGATAAAGCGTCTTTATCAGACTCCGAACCTAAGGCTGAACCAGATCTGTTCTTCTGGGCCTCCGGAGAGATTTCACCGGCAGAGTTAAAGCTCTTTTCTGCGGATGACCCCAGGCACGCCCTGTCTATCAATATCGAAGAACATGGCGAAATCGCCCTGATGGAAGGAGTTCAACGGTGATGCCTTCCAGAGTCTCTGCGGCACAGGGTTTTACTTTACTGGAAGTACTGCTGGCCCTTGCACTGCTGGCCATTGCCGGGATGTCGGTACTGTCCATGAGCGGCGAAAGTGTGCGCAACACGCCGATACTGGAACAACGCACCCTGGCAAGACTGGTGGCGGATAATCAGATGACAGACATTCATCTGACACAGCAGTGGCCAACACTCAGCTGGCAACGGGCAGAGCATGAACTGGCTGGACAGCAGTGGTTTGTCCGTTTTCGCAGTATCAAAACCGCTGATAACGATTTCCGGGCGATTGATGTTGAAGTACGCGGTGAACAGGGCGAACAAAGTCCGGTACTGGCGACACTGAGAAGCTATATGGTCAAACAGGGATGATGCAGATCAAACGACAGCTAAAGGGCTTTACCCTGTTGGAAATGCTGGCGGCCATCGCTATTTTCAGCATCATCAGCCTCAGTGCCTGGCAGATTTTTCAGGGCGTGATGACCGCCCATGATGTTGTACTGACTAAAAATGAGCGCCTGCGACAACTGCAATACACGCTGTTGCTGATTGACCAGGACCTGCAACAAATTGCCGACCGGGGAACCCGGGTAGATAACCGGGTCACGGCGCAAAGCCTGTTCAGCGACTCGCAGATGCTGGACAGTGACGATGAAGCACTGGCACTTGTGCGCCATGGCTGGCACAACCCGGACTACCGGTTACCCAGGCCGGAATTGCAGCGGGTCTTTTATCGGCTCCGTGATAACCGTCTGGAGCGCCAGTATCATCATGTCCTCGATCCTGCATCCATCAATGTCGAGCCGGTTACCCAGATCTTATTAACCGATATCAACTCATTGAAATTCAGTTTTTACATCAATGGTCAGTGGCGGGACTCTCTGTTATTGGCTGAAGGCTCTTTACCGGAAGGACTGAAAATTGAGTTTGATATGAGCGACTTTGGACGTATAGAGCGACGCTATATACTGCCAGCATCCTGGCAGCCTGCATTATGACCGGTTTAAATAATGATTCACCACAGAGACACAGAGATACAGAGAAAGGTTTTCTTGTCTCCGTGTCTCTGTGCCTCCGTGGTAATTGCTGTTCCAGACACAAAGGCAGTAGCAAAGCCCATTACCCTGATCGCCAGCAAGGCATTGCCCTGCTGAGCGTATTGCTGATGCTGACACTGCTGGTTTTACTGGCCAATGAGTTAACGCTCTCCTTCCGCACCCAGTTGACCAGAACCCAATCCATGCAGCAACGGGAGCAGGCGCGCTGGTATGCCTTTTCCGGGGAAAGCCTGGCGATCAAAACACTGAAACAGAACTTTGAAGATGATCCGGACATCACCCATCTCGGGCAGTACTGGGCCACCAACAATGTAGTATTACCGGTTGAAGGCGGCCAGATTGCCGGTCAACTGAAAGACTCACAATCCTGTTTTAATATCAATGCCCTGGCCAAGCCGCTTACAGAAGCGAACGACACATTACAGCAGTCACCTGAAAGTCAGGTATTTTCTGCCCTGCTGCAATACCTGGAAATACCACAGTGGGAGTCAGACAGCATTACCCGGGCAACCCGAAACTGGGTCAGCAGTGAAGCTCTTCGGGAAGGCGAAAGTGACCTGGATTACCTCGCCCGGCCACTCCCTTATTTAAGCAGCAAAACCCTGATGCGCGATATCAGTGAATGGCGTGCCGTGGCGGGAGTATCAACGTCCGTCGCCCAAAAAGTTATGCCTTACCTCTGTGCCCTGCCCAGTACCGAGCTGGCCATCAATGTGAATACCATTCCTGTTGACCAACCGGAAATACTGGCCGCGCTCTATATTGATCAGCTGCCCGTTGATCAGGCACGCAATATTCTGGAAACCCGGCCACGGGAAGGATGGGATGCGGTGGCCGATTTCACCAGCCAGCCATTGCTGGCCAACTTCAGCAGTACTGACGCAGGCAAACGTCTGACCATCGTCAGCTACTATTTTGAAATGCATGCAATAGCCAATTACGGCGCAAGCGAAGTCAGACTGAACACTCTCCTGGCTCGCTCCAAAGACAACCAATTAACGGTCATTCGCCGTAAATTTGGAGGAGTTTAATGAATCCTCACCTGCTATTGAGGTTACCGGAGCATCACGAACAACCGGTTTATTGGCAGCTTTGCCCGGCGGATATCGCCACTGAAACGCTGCAGGACAACCATGAAGAACACGCTATTGCCCATGGTTTCTGGCCAACAGTATCGGATTTTATTGCACAATATGCCGACACAACCGTCAGCAGCGGGACATTGTCCGGTCAGCCAATTGCTACGATGGCCGTTACCATTCTGGTGCCATCAGCCCGGGTGACACTGCATACTCTGACTATTCAGGGACGACTGACCCCCGCTGTTCGCCAGTCCCTTCCCTGGCGTCTGGAAGAAGAGCTGGGTGATGATGTTGAAGACCTGCACGTTGCCGTTCTCCAGCATGGGGACAGTCAGGCTCATCTGGCCGTCATCAAACAGGCCGATATGGCACAGTGGCAAGGCTGGCTGACCAATGCCCGAGTGATAACCAAACGCTGGGTACCCGATGCCCTGATGCTCCCCATCGAAGAAAACCAGTGCCGTTTATTGCAGATTGATGATTTGACCATTGCCCGATATGGCCAGTGGCAGACAGCCGTCTGTGAGTCACAGTGGTTAACGCTGTTTATGGATGGCCTGAAAAAGGAGCATCCTGAACTGACGTTTTTGGAAACAGAGCAACATGCCTCGGCACCATTAACACTGCTGACCCCTCAGGCCGGTAATTCACCACTCAACCTGCTGCAGGGGCAATGGCAGCCTGCCTCACCCTGGCACCAACGACTGCTGCCATGGTGGGCCACCGCCCTGATGGCCTGCCTGCTGCTGATTCTGGTAACCACTCACTCGGTGCTGGAAACCCATCAACTGGAACAGACTGCGGCATCTTATCAACAGCAGGCCAACAATATTTACCGGCAGCTGTTTCCGGGTGAACGGGTTGTCAGGCTGCAATCCCAGATGCGGCAGAAGTTGGCCGCGTTACAGCAACCAGAAGAAACCTCACAGAGTATGCTGGCCATGCTGGCCCAAATTACCCCGGTGCTGAATGCATTCCCCGAGCTGCAAGCCAGTTCCATGGCTTTCACTGTCAACACCAGAGAAGGTGCACGACAAAGTCTGCGTATTCAGGCACAAGCCAGTGACTTCGAGGTGTTCACCCGTTTCCGGGAACAGTTTGAACAAGATCTTAACCGGGGCGAAGGGCTGACCATTGCCATAGAAGCCCTTGAACGTACCGGAGATACAGTGACTGGCATGCTGGTTATTTCAGGAGGTGTGTCCTGATGAGCTTCCTTACCAATACCATAAACAGCGCCAGCCCTTTCTGGCAAAGCATGATTGCCCGCTGGCGGCAGCTTTCCCGGCGGGAGCAGTGGCTCACTGCCACGGCACTGGTCACATTGTTTATCTGGCTGATCTGGCAGGGCCTGATGACACCGCTTACTGAACAACAGGCACTGGCAGAGAAGAAAGTGGCTGCCAGCCGCGCACAGCTGACGCAGATACAACAGCAGGCGGAGCAGGTCCTCAGTTTGAGAGCTTCAGGTGCCACTGCCCGCCCTGTCAGCAATACGCCTATGGACCAGACCATCCACCAGCTGGCGGGCAGATATCAGCTGGTAATCCAGCGGGTTCAGCGAGCCAACGGCCAGGGCGAAACGCTGGATATTGATCTGGCCAATGCCCGCTTCGATAAACTGATAGGCTGGCTGACAACATTGGAACAACAGCATCGGATCAAGGTGGCCAACATACAACTGGAAGCCACGGATACCAGTGGTTTTGTTGAAGTACGTCGCCTGCAGCTTGAACGTGGTTGATCAGAATATGACACAGGGAAAAATGGGTAAGGTTATACTGCTTTCGACGCTTGGTCTGGTCAGCTACAGCGGTTTTCTGATAGCCAATATGTCGGCGGCAACCGTTTGGCAATACCTGCCAACCCGGCAATTACCCGTCAACATGTCTGGAATTACCGGCACTCTATGGTCTGGAGCCGCCGAAAGCGTCACGCTGACGGTGTCACGAAAACCGCTGGCGCTACCAGCCATCCGCTGGCAGATTGAACCCGCCTCGCTCCTGAAGGGTGAGGTTCAGGTTTCGGTGGAGCTGGGCAATGCAGCATCCCCTGTTGAAGGCCAGGGAACGGTGGTGATTAACCGACAGACGCTGACACTGAATAATGTCGAACTGGATACCACCGCGCCGTGGTTACTCGCATCTTTACAAGACACGACAGGCGGCAACATTCCCGGTGAAGTACAAGGTAATGTCCTGCTGGAACTGGATGAGCTTATTTTAAACGACAAAGGGTGTGTGAATATTAATGGTAATGCAGCACTCACAAACAGTGGATTAACCTCACCCTTCGGCCAGTTTGATCTGGGGAATTCAACTGCACAATTAAGCTGTCAGAACCGAAGCCTGATTGCCAGGGTGACACAGACATCATCCATCATGAACAGCTATGGCGATTTTCAGCTGAGCACCAGTGGCCGTTATACCTTTACCGGAAAAATGACGCCCGATGCGTCGTTACCTGCACCGATGAAACAAGGGCTGGCTTTTCTGGGACAGCCGGACAGCAACGGTGCCTATTCCTTTAGCTTCAAAAGCTCGATCAAATAAGCTCAATACCAGTCAATCCCCCGGTGATACAACGACGTAATACCGGGGTCCAGAGCCCTGCAAAAAACCGGAGCTTTATTCAGGCTTCGGTCATTGTCTGACTCTTTGCATTTCTTCTTTTCCATGAAAATCTAGCTGTTACCCTGGCTGACCAGCCTGTCAGGCATCTATATGAAAAAAAATGGTTAACTACTTGTAAGGAATTTTCAGGTAATAGGGAAATCTCACACTCACAGGGAATAGCACCATGAAAATAACAAAATCCATGATAGATCATCCCCACCGTATCAAAGAGCCCACTCCAGAGAAACAAGGCAGTTGGCAGGGACGAAGCTTGAAAGAACTGGCTCTGGCTTGCAAGAAAAAGCTCCAGCGAGTGTATGCTTATATTCGGTACAAAGATTTCCGCCGGGTGTCTGAACGTCCTGTTTCGTTAACGAATCGACATGGCCAGCCTATGGAAGATCTGGGTGAGGGTACCTTTGGCCGTGCGAAACTATGCCGCCATGGACACCGTTTCATGGTGGCCAAAAAGCCCCATGCAGATGGGAGAACAGTCACTGAAGTTATGCGTAGCAACATAGTTGATGCATTATCCCAACGCTGTTTCAATAACATTATCACTATTGAGCAAATGGTTGAGGCACAAGATAAGGTGGACCCACTGCTCGAAGAAATCAATTCCCCCGAAAAAGAGTGTGAAGTGGCCTTGAGATGCGCCGGTGATTATGTAATACCCCATGAATTAATTGACGGCGTGATCCATACGCCACTTCATGGCACAAGTATGGGTTCCTTAATCGAAGCATTGCACAACACAGGCACCCAGCCCGGGAACGATCCTGCAACAGTTAATGCCATCTCCCACAAGGATGAAAAACTGCTTGCCCACTTATTCAAACAAGCTACTTTAGCGGTTGCTTCATTACACGAAAAAGGTTATGTCCATCGGGATATAAAGCCGCAAAATTTTGTGATTGATGGCGAAGCTCGCCTGAAGCTGATCGATTTTGGCTTAGCCAGAACTGCGGGCGACCCGGAGATTGATTTAACCCCCAAGGTTTACAACCCGACAGACTTTGTGCTGCATATCGCTCTTTGCCCCCCTGGCTACAGGTCACCCGATGATCTGATTTTCCAAAATGCCAACTTAAAGGCTGAAGATGCCTGGTCTTTGGGTGTATTGCTGACAGAGATGTTTACCGGGAAGCGTTACTTCTATCGATCAGACCTGTCAGACGCTGTGGAGACGATCGAATACAAACTCGATGGACGGGATAAGGCCATTGCCGAAATGGAACGTATGGGCGTTAACAAGGAAGCGATCCAACTGGCGAAAGCTCTTTTGCATCAAAACCCAAGTCAACGGATGACTGTGGCAGAAGCACTGAAAAGCCCGTTCCTGGAGGAAGTTGATCTGGCAGCATTTGGAGCTTAGGAACTGTTAATGCTGCACTTATTACGGGGCAATTCCTTCAAGGACACTACTCTCAGTTAACGACGATGGTAGAGACCTCCATGTCGGGAGCATTCATCACAGGCAGAGTCCTGTGGAAGCCATCGCTATGTGTCTGTTACTTCTGCAGGTGGTTCACAATGATGGCAAGAGTGTCTTCTATCTTGTCAAAGCGTTCACGGGTTTCATGGCGCAACCTCCCAACATCTTGCTGAAGTGAGCTGACATCTTGCTGAAGCGATTCAATAGCTTGTTCATGTTTAGCGCTGTGCAGGAACAGTCTTTGAATGCCGTCTTGTGTATTCCTGATACTGATTTCCATGCGTTCCATAGGATCATCACTATGTCTGTTATGAGCCATATGTCCACCTGTTGTTATTGGAATAAATAGCGTAGCAGATGGTTTTGAGCTTGCCACACAACACTCAGTTTTTACTACCAGCATATTCATCAAAAATGACAGGGATCATTAACATGGAAACTCTTTTGTGGGAGGATTAAGCAGCCAACCCTCTCGATAGCTCCATTGGGTCAAACTCACTCAAGCTGATATTTTTGCCGGAAACCATGCAAACTGCGCACATCATAGTAACTAATGAAAACGGCCTGCACACTCGCCCTGGCGCTGTATTTGTCAAAGCGTGCCAAGGGTTTGCCAGTACGGTCACCGTTGATAACAAGGGACATAAGGCCGATGCCAAAAGCCTGATGAAGCTCATGTCTGCCGGTATCACCAAAAACGACATGATCACTTTGACCATTGAAGGGAGCGATGAAGCAGCGGCAATGGAACAACTGAAAGTCATTATCGAAAGCCTGATTGGCGAAGGAAAGACCAGCGATTGTCGCTATCTATCCATGCCACCATGCCATGAAGCGCCCGGTTGATCATCTTAACCTGATCTGCTCTATCTGGTTTTGAAAATCCCTCAATATATCTTCAATCTGTTTGTAAAGGGCGATATGCGCCTTTTCCAAATCGTCAATTTGCCTGTCAATACCCTTTAACCCTTGATGATCTTTCCTGGTGACTTTTGCATAGGTCTCTTCATACATTTTTGCGGAGTGATAATATTCATCACTTTTCATATCCAATAATTCCTGAGCCAACTCACCCTCCTCGAGCTCAACAATAACTGCAGGAACCTCAGGCTGCTCTTCCAGGTGACTCAGCTTTTTTTCCATCAGCTTGTCAGCAAAAGAGCTGAAGCTTACTCTTAATTTTTTATCTGGAGATCCAGAAGAATCGTCGGGAACGTGCGATGAAACAAGATGCCCTTCCACCATAAGCCCAGAACCATGAGGCATACTCATATCCTGCGCTTTCCTGAGAAAAGAAAATTCATTGCCCGCCTGGGGCATTACAATCACAAAATGCCCTTGGTCACAGGCCCCAATGATATCAACACTATTTCTGGTGAACCTGGGTTCAGGCAGCGTTTTCCTGACGGCGGGAATCAGGTTTTTTACCTCATAGTACAGCCTTTTTGAGTGTTCAGGATCTGTCAGATTAAGGGTAAGAGTGAAGGCATAGTGCAAATCGTTGCCCTTCATTCCGAAATGTACAGAGTCTCTCTTAATACTGTTAGCTTCCAATGTTCCGAACCGAATGGGTGCACTGTACTCTTCACCAACAACAACGTTAAAGATCCTGTTTTTTAAAAAGCAATCATCTGATTTATTTTCATCGTTTGGCGCAGCAGCCAAACAATTAACATCCAACAGTACACAGCTCATTATGAATATGGGAAACAGAGTCTTCCAGATCATAAACTACAACCTATTGAGCATTGAGATCTGATCAGTATATGTTATATCCAGCATTTAGCCTGTGGATTATCTGCCTATTTTAATTTTTTAAACAACAGATAAACAAAAGGCTTAATAAAGGCCTCGTCAGTAAAATCTGTGGGTCATTTCCGGTTCCGGTAACTTGCCAAGCGTATGATATAACGCGATTTCCGCACATCTGTAGGTTCTGAAACCGTATGATTTTCTCGTAGTGAGTTTTATCCTGGTGTTCAGACCCTCAACGATACCGCTGGAATACGCCTTTTTCGCCTTGAACCAGTTCAGGATAAGTGGCTTGTGTCGTCGAACAGTTTTAGCAGCTTTCTTCATTGGTTCTATCTTTGATCGCATCACCCTTGTACACCACCGGTCCAGGTATTTTCCTGCCCAGTGTGGTGAGATGTAGTCCCAGAACACTTGGAACTCATCTCTGAGAAGATAGGCTCTGACACTTTTCAGGTTGTACTGAAGCACTGTGTTCAGCTTGATCTCTTCTTTCTCGGTCAGGTTCTCTTTTCGCTTGAGCCGACACCAACGTGTCTTTTTCAGCACCGGTTCATCCATCTGCCTGAAGCTGTTTGTGTTCCGTGGCCCTGACTTCATCAATGGCCATTCAGCATGGCAACGATATGAAAGCGATCCAGAATATGTTCCTTCTTGCCTTCAGCCCATGGAACCTGTTCAACCTTTACGCCGCATGTCTTGCATTCAACCCTACGCATTTTGTAGAGGAGAAAAACCCTGATTCCCCAGAGAGGGACAAACTCGAAGCGACGTTCAGTAAGACGGTCATAGCCCGGAGCTGGTTGCTGACATCCTGAGCAAATAGCATGGCCGTTCTTGCTTGGGACCACGATGACATTGAATACTTCAGAGCCTTGATAGAGACCGAGTTTTACATCCTGATAAACAAATGACTTGAGTTTATGAACTTTATTGAGGATAGTTTTTATCAGCATCAGCGGCGTTTCTTCTTGTTTTTGTCTGCAAATAAAGACATACCTGAAATCAGCCGCTGGTGCTTTTTTCTTCAAATTTTTTGATTTCTACCCACAGTTATCCCTGAAGAGCCTGTTTTTATGTTTGGTTGAAATAAACAAATGGTGAATGAGTAGTGAAAGGGAGGAACTTTTATAAGAAAGCGTGGTCTTAAGCTGCAATCCAATGATTCGATAATTCAATGGATAAACCAACTTCTTCTCAATTAAGTCCAGCCCCTAATGGCCCTTCTAATATTCAAGGCACGCCTTTAGCTGAATCTGGTGCAACAGGTCAGGCTTTTTCCCGGTTGGTTACTGAAGTTCGACAACCTGTAACTAACCATGACATGACTGACCAATCTACAAGTTCAGATAATCAAGTATATTTAAATCCTAAAAAAAAATGGTTGGAAGATTTCGCTGTACAAAATCAAACTAACTACAAAGAATCACCTGCAATTGCAGTAGCTATACCACTGGAAAATTATCAGGTTGCAGAATATGACCCTGAAAATAATACTTTTTTGATATACTCCTTCACAAAGGGTATTCAATCAACCTCACAAAACTCGACAGATGTTGATACCAAACTTAATCCACCTATTCAAATTCCTAATCAAGAGGACATTGGTAATTTTTCTAAATCTACATCGCCGATTGCGATTATTACCCCACAATTGAAAAGTGAATATCTTCAACAGTATACATCGCCTGCAACTCAAGCCGAAGAAGCTATTGATGAAAGTTCTTCACAAATTGAATGCCAAAGGGAGCTTCGCAAAGCTCCCACTTACGCCGAGCGCAGAAGGGAGCGCCAAAGGCAACGCCAAAGGGAGCGCTACCAGGCAGACCCCGCTTACGCTGAGCGTGAAAGGGAGCGAAAAAGGAAGTGCCAAAGGAAGCGCTACCGGACAGATCCCGTTTACGTCGAGCGCCAAAAGGAGCGCCAAAAGGAGCGCCAAAGGAAGCTTCGCAAAGATCCCGTTTACGTCGAGCGCCAAAGGGAGCTCCAAAGGGAGCGCAAAAGGGAGCGCTACCAGACAGATCCCGCTTATGCCGAGCGCCAAAGGGCGCTCCAAAGGGACCGCCAAAGGAAGCTTCGCAAAGATCCCGCTTACGTCGAGCGCCAAAGGGAGCGCCAAAGGGAACTTCGCAAAGATCCCGCTTACACCCAGCGCGAAAGGGAGCGCAAAAAGCAGTATCGTCAGTCAGCCAATTCAGCTAAAAACTCAGTTAATTTACCACCGACTTCTAAATCAGCTGAAACGACCCCGAGTTCCAGTAAAAATTTTTTAAACAACAAAAGGCTTAATAAAGAAAGGAACCACAAAGGCTCAAGATTTTTTCTGAGCTTGCCTGAGCAATGTCAGGCAACTCAATAGAGGCACCCTTTTGCCTTCGTGGTTCAGAGCTTATAAACCTATTGCAACACCATCGAAGCATGGGAACGAAGCAACAGGTCAGTGCTTCCTCGCTCCATCCACGGTACAAATGTAGTTGGCCCGTTCAAAGGCTTCCGGGTTGGCCACAGAGCGCTGGCTCATCAGCCCGCGCATGTCATTCAGCCCGACAAAATCCCGCTGTTTCAGCCACACTTCCAGGCCTTTTAACAGCACGGACACATAGTCCGCGCCATTGCGGATCAGTGCAGAAGCCAGCATCACCGTATCCGCACCACCGAGCAAATATTTGATAATGTCTTCATGGTCATAGGCCCCTGATGTGGCCGCCAGAGAGGCATGGATCTTGCCGTGCAGCACACTGATCCAGCGCAGTGGAATGCCGATCTCACCGGCTTTACTGATTGGCCAGTTGGTTTCAACTTGCATATTGTTGAGATTAAAGTCCGGCTGCAGCATCCGGTTGAACATCACCAGGGCATCAACGCCCATCTCATCAAACTGTCTGGCCATATTGCCGAAGGCACTGAAGAATGGATCAATTTTCAGGGCAATCGGAATGGTGACACTGTTTTTTACACTTCTTACGACGTCCAGATAGACGTCCTCAACCTGACGTCCGGTAATTTCCAGCGAGGGTGGATTGTAATAAATATGCAGCTCGATACCATCCGCTCCAGCCTGCTCAATCTGTCGGGCATAATCCATCCAACCACCCTCCGAGCAACCATTCAGGCTTGCAATCACCGGGATACCCACGGCTGCCTTAACTTTATGAATGGTGTCCAGATATGCCTGCGAACCACGTTCCAGGGTCAGGCCGGCAGGCAGAAAAGAGGTGGCCTCCGGAAACAGGTCATCTCTGGACAGGGCAATCCGTTCTTCCTCTTCCTGCTCCCGGCGAATCTGCTCTTCAAACAGGGAAGGCAGAACCACAGCTGCGATACCGGCCTTTTCCAGACGCTGGATACTTTTCAATGTAGACGTCAATGGACTGGCTGCCGCTATTAACGGATTTTTAAGGCTTAACCCCATATAGTTGGTGGTCAAATCCATCATCTTTACTCCTCAATCACCACAGAGACATCAGAGTGCTATTTCTGCACCCTGGGCCTCGTTCCCGGGGGAACGATGGATTAACTCTGTGTCTCTGTGGTCACTTTATTAATGAACAGCCGACGCCTTCTCAGGGACAAAGTCCATGGCATTGTGTGTTGCCATTTCCTCATAGACGCCCCACTTCCGGTTGATCACTTTCTGGGCCTCGTCAAGAATCGCCTCCGCTTCATCCGGACAGGCAATATTCAGGGCCCGGTAGCGAACTTCACCACGGATATACTCCGTCAGAGGCACACTGGGTCTGAGCGAGTCCAGTTCAAACGGGTTCTCATGGTGCTCTGTACGACCAGGGTTGTACCGGAACAGAGGCCAATGGCCGGAACGCACAGCCAGTCGCTGCTGCTCCATACCGTGGGTCATGTTAATGCCATGGGCAATACAGTGCGAATAGGCGATCACCAGTGAAGGTCCGGGCCAGGCTTCAGCCTCACGAATGGCCTGCAGTGTCTGCTGCGGGCTGGCCCCCATGGCAATCCGGGCCACATAAACATTGCCATAGGCAATGGCCTGCAGCACAACATCTTTTTTGGCGGACCGTTTACCTGCCACCGCAAATTTTGCCACCGCACCCATCGGCGTGGATTTTGACGCCTGGCCGCCGGTATTGGAATAGACTTCGGTGTCCATGACCAGCACATTGACGTTACGGCCACTGGCCAGCACATGATCAAGGCCGCCAGAGCCAATGTCGTAAGCCCAGCCGTCACCGCCAACAATCCAGACGACACGTTTCAACAAACGGTCCAGCACAACCTTGAGGCTTTGTGCTGCTGGTGTTTCTACCTGTGCAAGTTTTTCCTGCACCTGCTGCAGTCGCTCTCGCTGATTTTGTACATCAGCGTCATTCAACTGAGGTGCATGGATGATGGCATCCACAAGATCAGCACCCAGCAGTTCCCGGAAAGCCTCCAGCTCCAGCATCGCCTGCTCCGCCTGATGGTCACTGGACAGACGGAAGCCAAAGCCAAACTCGGCATTGTCTTCAAAAAGCGAGTTGGCCCAGGCAGGTCCACGCCCTTCAGCATTTTTTGACCATGGCGTGGTTGGCAGGTTACCACCATAAATGGAAGAGCAACCGGTGGCATTGGCCACCAGCAGACGATCACCAAACAGCTGGGTCAGCAGTTTCAGGTAGAGCGTTTCACCGCAGCCACCACAGGCACCGGAGAACTCAAATAAAGGTTCAAGGAACTGGATACCCCGCACGGTGGAGAAATCCACCTGACGGCGATCATTTACAGGCAACTGCTCAAAAAACGACAGATTCTGTTTTTCCTGCGCCAGTACCGGCTCCTTGTCCATCATATTGATGGCGCGATCACCACTCTTTTTGGGATTACGAACCGGGCACGCTGCCACACAGAGACCACAACCGGTGCAATCCTCCGGGTAGCACTGCAGGGTGTAGCGGGTTTCCGGGAACCCACGAGCGCTGATGGCTGCTGACTTAAACTCCTCCGGTGCATTCACCAGGCTGGCCTGATGGTAGAACTTCGCACGGATAGCCGCATGAGGGCAGACCATACTGCAGTTGCCGCACTGGATACAGGCCTCTTCATCCCAGACCGGAATCTGCAGGGCAATATTGCGTTTTTCCCAGCGGGTTGTGCCGCTTGGCCAGGTACCATCCACGGGTATCTGACTGACCGGGATCAGGTCACCCTGTCCACTAATCATACGACTGATGACTTCTTTAACAAAGTCAGGTGCCTGCTCAGAAACTACCGGCTTCTCTACAAACGTTTCACCGGGTAAATCGGCATGCGCCATATCTGAAGGGATTTCTACGGCGTAGAGATGTTCCAGAGTCTGATCACCGCCCGGAAGTTTCGCTCAACAACATCTGTACCTTTGCGTCGGTAGGTCTTGTCAATCGCCTGCTTGATACGGGCAATGGCCTCATCCCTGGGCAGAACACCGGACAGGGCAAAGAAGCAGGTCTGCATTATGGTATTGGTTCGGTTGCCCATACCAGAGCATTTCTGCACAGCAATGATCAAGGTCATGGGAAGCGCTGATTACCTCAATTTCAAAACACTAATTCAGCCTTCCGGCTTCTTAATGCGTCCAGTTTCGATAAGTTGGTCAAAAATCTCTCCTTCATCAAATAGCCCTGCTACTCTCGTGAGAGTCAGAAATTTCAACCTCAGTTTCTCGCAATCCCTACTACGGTGGCCATTTTTGGACCACCTCCCGGAATTGCAAACGCTGAAACATGTTATTTCCAGCAGGAGTAATCACCATGTTGACAAACTCGTTGCAAACCCCATCACAGCCCTGCCCACAAAGCCCTGGCACCGACGACGACACCAGGGATACATTCAACAGCCAGATAATTTCCTTTCATGGCAGGAACGCCGAAAGGCAGGCTTGCCCTGCCAACTCCGGGACATTTATTTGTGCTGGTAACGGAAACAGTCCTCTGCCCGGTAATCGGCTGTGCTCCTTTGTCCTCACAGCGATTCAGGCCAGTGGCAACCTGATGCACAATGCCGCAGAATTTGCCGCAGGACAGGTGATGGGTTCCGATGACATTGACTGGCTATGTCCAGAATTAAAACAGAGCCTGGTGGCTTTGGCGGCATTATCCACTCTAGTGCAGACGGCCGGGGCGGCCCAAGTGTTAAGGAAATGCAGACCAGATCACCATTTTGGTTGTGATCTTCGATTCTGTTTTCCGTGTGGGTATCGTTATAATTGTCGTCCCTTAGCGATCCGATGCAATGGCAGAAAAGAATGTCCACCATATAACATAGATGAAAGAGGATGCACTCAACGAACTTGCGAAGACTTGGGGCGCAGGTATCTGTGTGGCAACTCAACATGCAGTAACACCCCATGCTCAACCACTCCCCCTAAGACTAATGAGCCAACATTATCTTCCATGAATACCAGCTTTACCCCATCTTCCGTCCAGATTTTTGAACCCCCGACATCGTTCTTTAATCAGACAACCAACTCAACCAAAACATCCCCTTTACGGACAAACGACACCAGCTCGCCCACCTCTGGCAATACGCCCGAAACAGTCTCTGCGGTGGTTATTGGCGCGATCATTATTCTAGGTGCCTTGACCGCACTCTATTGTGTTAGCAGCTATCAAAGTTACCGGGTACTGAGGCGCAACGATGACGAGTCATCAACTTGCCAGCTGATTGGCAGGGCGCTTGCCAATCCAATGTACTTTCATACACATCAACAGCAAGCTACCGACAGACGGGCTGATGATGAACTGCTGGACCCCCCGAACCGGAGTAATCCGGAGAGTTTTCCAGTTTGATCGGGCAAGGGTTTTATTCGGGTTACTACTGAAGCTACACCATCCCATGCTCCTTACGTATCCGCTCAGAAGCATATTTGATAACTTTCGGATCAATATCCATCGCCATTTTAAAAAAAGCTGTGTCATCTTTCAGGGTTTCAGAGAGAGCTTGAGACATGTAATAAGATTCACCACATTTTACCAACCCAAGCATTATTGTCGGGTCATCACCGTAAGGCTGCCAATATAAAAACGAAAGGTAACGCATGTTTAAATCCAATACTTGTAACATGGCATTTCTGAGTATTTTTTTGCCACTCATGGCCTGAACCATGTTGAAAAATAGTTCTTGGCTGGCGTTAGCCGCGGCCCTGAGCACTTCAGGATCATCCCAGAACTTCTCATCGGCATGCTGTAATGCCTCCGGGGTGTGGGTAGCAGCATTCAAAACAACCTCTTTGTCCTGCTTTAGTTCACTGGGCAAATATTCAAGCAACAGTCCATTTAATTTGACCAGTGGTAACATCAGTTGCTTATCACTCAGCCAATCCGTTTTTGCTTTGACCAGGGGAATCATCACTTGCGGACGCAAAATAAGCAGAAGCTTGATGCATTCCTGATTATGGGTGAAATCATCATCAGAAAGTTCAGGCAACTCATGGCTAGACTCAGGCACGCGGGTGGCAGCAAACCTGATGAGTTTGCTTTGTGGCCCCTCACCCAAAAGAGTACACAATAGATTTTGCAGTTCCTTGCATGAATCGTTGGAACCGATGTCAAAAAGTACGGACTTTAAAATCCACTGACTATCGACTTTATCCAGACTATCTATATGAAACTTAATCCCGGCAAAGTTATCAAAAGATGGCATGCCAGGCGTTGGTCTGTAAAAACGTATATCTTCATTATTACTGTTATTTAACAGGTTTATTGCCATGAGCAATTGATCCCGCAGCCGGTTTATAGAGGGCACCCTGTTAATTTCACAGACGATTTCTCCAATTGATTCATTAATTGCAATATTGCAGCTTTGCCCGGGATGGGAGCTTGCCACTGCATTCATCAGTAACGCCAGCTTAAAAAAACGCTTGCATTTCCCATCCAACCCTTCAGGTTTCGTGCATCCTAGCCACCTGGAGTTGAAGTCATCAATCATCCTGACCTTCAGGGTTCTACCTTTGCCACCGGGTCCATCCTCCATTACCTCAATGACGCCTTTGTGATAATTAATTTGGGTATTGATAATGCACACACCGTCCATATTCAACACAGTATTGTCCAAGCCAAATCCCTCAAGAGCTGCTGCACATTCATCTGTGAATATGTCAACGCTGTTCGGTGACGGGAAATTAACCATGGTCAACTTTTTGGTTTTTTTAATTGTTTCTCCCTGCCCGGAAGCTACGGCAATATCACCGAGCATATCCACGAACCATTGGTGAATCAGAAAGACGATATCGTGAATGGAATCCACTTCATCCGCTTGCCTTGGCAAACTCAGCTGCAGCAACGAATCCCGTAATGCCACGCAGTCCATTCGCCACTGACGGAAACAGACCGGGTCAGGCAGCAGTTCCTGCGCGGTAGTCAGCCCAGCGGTTACTGCTACCAGTTGTGTTGCCACACGTTGCTGTATTTGGTTAACCCGACCTTTCAATACCTCCAGGCGGTCCAGGGCAGTAGTGATTTTATCGGTGGCATCTTCACCTTTTGCGCCGGTGAGCAGATATTGTTCATAACCGAGCAACAACGCGTCAGTATCTGCCAGTAAATGGGCAATCTCTTCTTCCAGCTTCAGCAATACCTCTGCCCGCTGGGGCGACATGCTTAACAGCAGATTATTATCCGGTGACAGACACTGGTTCAATAGACGATCACGGCTGAAATAGTGGAGTAACAGGCCATTTAACCGGTTCAACTCCCGGAATTGCTCATCAACCCTCATTGGACTGTGCTCTGCAGGCTGCCATTGGTCGGTATAGGCGATAGCGGTACTGAAATCACCGCTGACTGCCGGCAACATACTCTCTGCAAACTGTTCATACTGGCTGCCGGCCAGTAAAAAAGCACCGGGCTGTTGGTCAAACTGGCCACAAACCAGAGTCACTTGCTGTCCCTCAAGACCTTCACCCGCTGCCTCATCAGTACCGGTAATAACACAGGGTTTACCGGCCTGGAGCAGGGTAATGGCCACATGGTCGCCACTGCCTCCCTGCTGGAAAACAAAGCCACCTGCCTTAGCCAGAACCTCCGGTGCCAGCATCCACAGTTCACAGTGTGGTGCCATAATAATGGCCCCCTGGGGGATGTGACGGCTGAACTCACCGGGCTGTAATCGGATCAACGGCCCCTGGCACAGCCCTTCACTCACCAGCCTGCCAGAACAGATAAATTCCGTAGGCCTGGCGGCGGAAAATTGCCTGCCCCCGCAAAGGCGTGTCATTGGGCGAACCTGAAGGATGACCACTTCGCCCTGGTGGTTAATGGCAAACTCAACGTCCACCGGACAACCGAGCAGGTTTTCCAGCTGTTCAATATAGTTATAACCCACTTTCACCACCAAAATAGCGTAATCATTTGATTTTGAAGCATATATTCTATTCGAATATATGGTTGGCACGATATTTAATCGTTTAAAATCAAAATGTTACCAAGGGGTGGTGAAGGTCGGTTATAAAGCTGCCTAACTGAAGACTCTGGCAGTGTTTGCGACTGCCCGTCAGCAATGGGCACCAGTTTTTCTGCAGCACTGTTGTTGCCCTGCGGGTCAAGTACAAACGTACTGGTAACATTGCCTGCCGTGTAAACAGGGGTGATGTTATGGCCACGGGATATGGTGTATCGGTGCGGGGTAATACCAAATTGACCGGCAACCGCCCCTTTGGGTTGTCCGGGCACAAACTCAATTTGTACTCTGTTATCTTTAAAGCCGGTATAGCTCATTGCCACACCGCCAAACCGGCAGTCCACACAGTGTTGCATGACCAGGGCCATCGGGGCGGGCATGGTCGAGGCGCAAACCTCCGGGCGATAACCGGAAGCCAGCACCTTCAGGCAGGTGCGAACAATATCATCCTCACCGTGCACCAGTGATTCGTACTTGCCGGCCTGGGCGTCACCGTAGCCATCCTCTCTGGCACCGGAGCTGCGTACGATGATTTTCTGATCCGGCTGACCCTGGCACAGCTCTTCAAAGAGTTGGTTTATGGCCCTGGCAGTCGGGTGATCCTTAACCAGCTGATAAAAGGTTTCCCCGGCGATAAACGCCGATAATGCCGCCAGTTGTTGCTCGCGGAGTTGTTGATCAGCGGTGGCATTAACCCGCGTTTTCAGCTCATGCAAGCTGGTGGTACTGCCGGAACAGAGTGACTGAATACCCGGTATTGCCCGGGCCACAGTGGCAACACTGACAGGCAGGTTTTCCAAAGCCTGTGTCTGTGCAATCTCCAGACAACGGAAGTCAGGTACCGGAATACCGTGTTCCTGCATATGTTTCAGGAACATGCCTTTGCCACCGTACCTCGCCCGGTAACCAGGCTCAGGTAGGCTTTGCCTGCCCACGACACTTTCCGCCCGAGCGGCAGAAGCATTATCGGTAGTGTTGGTATCAGGCTGTGCAGAAACATTGTGTTGGCTCTCAGTACCTGCCGAGCTGCTTTCAGGACTGTTCTGAACAGCGGGCTGCACAAATGCATCCTCATTTCCCGGGTTATGGGAATTGGTTACCAAATGCTCTGGCTGTGATTTTACTGGAACAATATTCGGTGGTTGAATTCGATGGCTGAGTAAAAACCGGTCTTCTTTGGGTACAGGGGCAACCGGTTCAGGGGATGAAAACCGGTTTGTTTCCTGAGTAGTGGCCGGTGTCTTGGTGTCATCCGGGGCTGCAGGCCCGGGTGTTGCAGTCTGAACCTGCAAGTTGCCCGGTGGCCCATAAGTCACCGTCCTGCTGTCAATTTTTTTGAAAAGAGCCGTTGTCAGCCCGGAATCAGGATAAGTGTTGATGTAAATCCGGGCTGCGGCGACTGAGATGGTTCTGGATTTGCCGGAAAAGCAGAAGACAGCGAACAGGGCTTTACCCAATCCAGCAGTTTTGTAGTTGTACTGAATATTTTCCAGCCAGCTCAGCTGGACGGAGGTAGACGGGATCATATTAAAATCCTTTTAATTAATTAGTTTTTTTGTTTTGACCAGTCAGACCAGAATTAGTTCAATTTTACCGACCTCCCGGAATATCTACCCAAGAGTCTGAAGGAGGCTGTCGGACTTAAGACTGTCCGGGGGATCGAGTCCAAAAGCATTTCCACGCTCGGTCAGTCGGTAATGGTTATCTACAACATGTTTTCTAACTTCAAAAGCAACTGATACTGGGAAAAATTCACAAAAAAATCCTGTTGATGTTGAGTCGCGGTATTGTCTTGCTGGCTTAAAAAGTGGGGCAGGTAGTTGTCTAATACATTTTCAAATAACCCAACTTCTCGATCACTCAGTGATTTATAGGCATCTACAGCAGCAACTGCTGGAATATCCGCCTTGTTATACTTGAAATGCAAAATGGCATCGAGAATATCTTTTCCTGCATTTGAAACTTTAAACTTTGAAAGGATACCTTTCTGATTGACTGCTATCGCTGTTCCCCGATCAGCACAGTGACCAGAACCTGAAAAGCTACCCGTTTCTGATAAACGATTCATCAGATTTACACCCGCTGAGGCTTTTCGTCAGGATAGCTTTTCAGTTCACCCTTATCGATTTAATTCCCAACGAGAGCGAAAACACTCATTGCTTTATCGTTGCGCTTTTTGAAGGGTGTTTAAGTTGTTAACCAAATCAGGGAACTTAATTGTGTACGTTCAATCGAATCCCTGAGAAAGAACGGTAGATCGAATCGAAATTGCTTACTGGTACTATCTGTCTAAGTCGGAGCCTGTATGAATCCTGCGGAATTATTTACTTGTTCAAACCAAAATCCTGACCAGATTGTTGACGATTTCATCACATCCCAAGGCTCCTTTAATGGCAGCTCCATAAGCAATGCTGACATGGCCTCAAGACAATTAATCCCGCCAGATAATACAGCGGCTCAACAGACCTCCAGCCTCAATCAATACGACAGTATCTCAAGTACCTTCGGCATTCCTTACCTTTCCGGTCTGTTATTAAAAGCGGGAAAGACGGCCACATCAGAACATGCTGACCCGGTTGACCGCAGCCGTGCCAGATCTAAAATCGAGCAATTACTGCAAACTATCCAGGGCACAATCAACGGAACCCTGAAGCCGGGCTCAAGAGCGCCGATTGCTGATACCCCGGTTTGGTTAACACCCGTGGTAATGACCGGGGGTTTTATCACCGGGCAGCTGGCAGCCGGAGGGCCACTGAGTCACTATGAAATAGAGCTGGCCAGTCAGTTAGGACTATCAGTAACCAGCAATCTACCCGATGATCTTGCAAACATCAGGTCAGCACTTAACCAGATCTGGTTTACTGAACCGTATTCCTGCCACCTCGAGACCATGCTTCTAAACGGCAAATACCGTGTAAACACCCCCGAAGAAGGGGTTATGTTAATTCTGATGGCGCTTCACCGGTCAGGACACGATGACGAGGCTGAACAACTGATTGAAACCATTTCCCCATATCTGGGAAGGGTCAGGTTTTTCCCGGAGTCGGCCGAACAGCCCCTGCCATTAAACACGGACGAGGCCATGAGAAGCGTGGCAGATGTACTGACTCAACTGGACAACCGCTTTGGCCCTGCCCCTGAACACAAATCCAATAACCGGCTGCGGCTGGATCAAAATGCCCTGGTATTTGATCAGTGGCTGCCACTGAAGGATCGGCTTGTGGCACTGATTCAGGGCACAGTAAAAGGGGATTTACCTTATTACAACACTGAAGGGGAGCTGTGCGGCGGCATGCCTCTGGCCAGGGTCACAACAGAGTGGTTTGAAAAAGCCTCACAGTACCTGGCGGATAGAAAGCAGATAACAGAGCAACACCCCGAATTGATGTATCGTACTACCCGTAAACGTGGCAGTGAGCGGATTCTGCAACGTTCACTGGAAATATTACTGGCGTACCCGCCAGAACATCGGTGCCCCTCCGATATGGAAGGTTTTCAAAAAATCCAGTTCACACTGAGAAAAACCCTGGCAGATATCCATCGCAAGCAGGGATTACCTGACACTGAACGGTATCAGCAAGCACTGAACCAACGCCAGGGCTGGCTTGAACACTATCAAAAGAGATATCACACAGGTCATTCCCTGATCCATCAGCTACAGCCGTTAAAAGACTGTGTTCAGGTAAAACCACAGGACCTGAACATGGACACAGCAGGATTGCCCAAACCGATAAAGAAATTACTGGCAGCAATTCAGTCAAAACCAGTGATTGAGCTGCTTGAACGGGGCGATATCACCTCTGCTGAAGTACTGGCCAGCAAATACCTGAACATCGCCGCCATTGTCAAAAGTGACAGCATACTTGACCCCAGCCTGGCCGCCTTGTTCGCACAAGTGACACAGGCTTTCTTCAAACGACGATCTGTCCTTCTGCTGAATCTTCAACATCAGGTCCGGATGGATGAACTGCCCTGGGTAAAACATTTACAGGCAATCACCCCCTTTGAGCAGGACAAAAGAGTCAAGAACGCAGAAAAGCTTTTAACGGATATGGTGACTCAAGTCTTTACCTATTTTCCCCAGACCATTTTGCCCAATAGATTTATCAAATCCCTGGGTCAAATGATCGAAGAACTTCCAGAACTCTCTTTAGAGCCTCCGCTCACTGAAGAGCTTGCAGCCGATATATTCATGCATAGATTCTCTGATAAATTCCTCATGGCTGCCAAACAGGCAGCCAGCCTGATGCAGGGAACCCTTTATGAAACATATTACGGACTTGATTACAGGAGCATTGCCAACCTTAAAACGCCGGATGCCCTTTATTATCTGTGCAAGCAAAAAAGTGGTGTAACCAAAGAAAGCCGCGGGTGGAGGGATTACGCAACTTTTGAAAATGGCAAGATCATTGAATGGCAACAGATAATCACCACGCATAACCTGGCCACGTTGACTGCATTGACCAATGCTTTAGACTTGCCTGAACTGTTTAGCAGTGAGAGTGGTAAGACATTGAACCACAAGATTGCCCGCTGGATAGTGATCAAATGTGTACGCTATAACCCGGCCAATCCTGATAAGATAAGGTTGCAGGAACATAAAAATATTGCCTACGCTTTTCGTCAGATGATATTTTTTCTGTCTTTTCAACCCCACGATGCTCAATTATCCGTATTGGAAAAATTAAAAGTCATCCCTCAAAATCTGGCACGTAAAATTACTGATCTCTATATTGAAACACCAGAGCTTGTCAGCTTTGATGATATGAATGTTATTGAAATGATGGCAGCGGGTGAACATGATCGCGAACTTTTGAAAAAGAAACAGCGGCTAGACAGACTGAAGAAAAAGAAAGAACAGGTAGACACAATGATTCATTCTCTGGAAATGGTTTTAACTGACCATAAGACACAAGAGTCCTATAAACCATTTGTGGCCTGGTTGTAATAATTATTTAACTATGTCATTTCAGTTAACTTTTAACCAATAAACTTCATAACTCTAACCAACAGAATAAGGAAGTAAACATGGATTCCATTAATTCCCCGGCGACTAAACGTACCATTGATTCTTTTTCTGACGACGAGTCCGCCGGCTCACCTGCCAGCAGAAATGGCAGCAATATCCGCAGAATACCGCCAACCCATGAGCCGATGGATCAGTTGGAGCAAGGGCCGTCTGATCAGAGACTCTCCCTGAATGATTACTCTGTCAATAATTGTGAGGTTGTCAATACCCTGCAAAGAGAGCTAACCCCGACAGCAAAAGCCCCTTCTTATGATTACCCTGAAGCTTCGTTCAAGCGATTCAATCCAGGTGTGAATGGCGCAAGATTGCAACGGGAGATAGGCCTTGCCAGGGATCATATACAGTCCTTTATGGACCAGCACTATCCCGGAAAATTTGCCCTGACCATTCCCGATGACAATGCCATGAAAGTGAGCGCTGAATTTGTTGCCCCTTTTGGCTGGTGGGAAGGCGCTTGCTACAAGGTTGAATTCGATTTCAACAATACTGATAAGCACAATGAAGGGCCATCGGTCAAAGTCCTATTGGCTCCGCCGGTTGCTCATCTGTTTGATGGAGAATTGTGCCTTGCCCAGATCATTCCGCACTCTGCCTGTCCGGATTATTGGAAAGGAGAAGATGCTGCAAAATACAGCAGCTATAATTTTGACCGGGTGCAACAAATGATGAATGTGATGAATTTTCTTATTATGGACACCGACTTCTGGGATGAAGGAACAGGTTACGCACTGAACTATCCAGATCCCAAAACCCTTCATCTACCCATGATTTATTCCAATCAGTTTCATCGGGACAAGATAAAAATGTTTTCAGGGTCCGAAGGGCTTGAACGTCTGAAGCGTCATATTGCAAAGGAGATCGCGTCCGTCAACCAACGGGCCAAAGGTAGCAACAGTTCACTGTCATTCGATGTTGACCCGGAAATGATCTACCAGAAAAAGTTTGACCGTCTGCAATTTTCCCTCATCGAGCCCACAGCGTACGACTTTCCTGCAGCAGGCTCCTATGGCGAAATATTTGAACGGGTAATGATCTACTCCCCCGAGGATGTGTCAGGCTGCGTACCGGTGGAACCCATTGTTATCGAACCCAGTGGCCAATGGGAAGAGCAGTTGTCAGTAAAAAATCAGGTGATGATGAGGCTCGAACGCAATGGAAAAACGTTGATCACTCCACACAAAGCAGACTACTTTTACCCGATACAGCTTGATCCACAAGGAAGGGTCGCCGAATTTCATACTACCCCTAAAAACCGATTTTTCATCACCTATCGTGATGCTAAAGGCAAATTACTATCATATCCTCCCGGATATAATTATTCTGGTACTGAATTGAGAACTGGATCAAAAAAAGTAAAAGTTGAACCGTTCCAAGCCTTCACCTTAAGTGAGTTAAAAGAAGTATTGAGCATGAAGCTTCGTCATATAACAAGTGACTCACATGAGTTAACCGATGTGTATTATGGTCAAAAAAAGATTGAAAACGATGATGATTTGAACGAAGCAATTACCCGTTTAAAACAAGACATCAAAAATAAAAATCGTAACAGGAAACACACAAAAAGACTGGGGGTTATTTTTATTAAAGAACCATCTAAAGAATGGGAATGGTATAATCGCAGGGAGTGGAAAGCATCATTAAAACCGACGAAAACCATCGCTAAAGCCAGTAATCTGGCATTACAGTTCGATCTAACCATTTCTCCGGAGACGCCTGAAACCACCCAGCGTTATCGGGATGGCATGCAGTGGGGAATTAAAGCCAATGCCTGGCTACCGGTTATGGACAAGGAGATGCAAGTTTATGAAAAAATCACGGTTATTAAACAGCTGATTGATTTTGCCCACAAAACATTGAAACTGCCTTACAATAGGGCCGCTCTCACCGCCTGTGATGCCAATAACATCATCATGAAGTCCATGACCATGACCATGGTCGATGCACTGAAAAATGGCGAGGACTGGCTCCCATCTCAATGCTTCCTGGATTTAATGGTGAATGCTATCAATACGCACCACGAAATCGGTGAGTTATATGCCGATAGAAAGTATCGAAACCTGAGGTTAATGGTACATGCATTTTCAGGAACACTGGCTAAGAATAACCTGAAAGACTTTGCATTTTTAATCAACTATCTGGTGTCTGCCTGGAACCAGCTGGACGGTATCAGTAGCCAGGAACGCGATGCATTAAAGCCAAGGCTAATCATTAATGCTTTTATAGAATACCTGGTCAGGGTAATGGAGCGTGAATCCAAAGATCCTGAGAAATATGCAGCACAGGGTTTGGATAATGAAGCGGAACTCACGCTGGAAAAGATCATTAACGCCTCAAAGACTGGCTTCAGTGTGGTTGCCCATCAGCTGACCCTGCTTGTTTTTTTATTATGCCGCCAGGACTCTTTAAGCAAGCTGGCAGAGCCTGAGCGGGAACAGTTACAATCACGAATCAAAGAGGTCCAACGATTTATTTCCAGCAACCAGAAAGACCAGTATGCTCAGCTGATGCAACGACTGCTTCCTGATAAAAACAAATGGATAAAGCCTGTTGACTTTACCTCCAAAGAACATCAGCAAACCATCATCAATACAGTGCTGGAAAAATTTCATCAAAGAACCCGACAGCCAGAACCATCACAAGTCAGTGAGGATTCAGAACTGCCAATGGAAGTGGACAACAATAGAACGATACCGGGTAAGGCATTCGCTGTTCTGGATGAAAAAGAGTATGAACGTCTGGATACGAAATTGAGTGAGCAACTGGAGAGATTTAAATTGCGTAAAAATGTCGAGGTAGAAAAAGAAGGGTTCATAAAGTTTGAGCATAATTGCCATAACTGCGGTGGTCCTTATACGACCAATAAAGAGCTTTATCAAACGAAAAACGAGGTTAAAATGAAACGAGAAAAAGATGGTTTTGTCTACCGTTCTGGAATGCCTGTCCATAAAGAATGCAAAGAGGCAAGGCAGGAAGCCACACGAAATGCCTTTTCTCTAATCATGGCCATGGAAGCAAATTACCCTTATGTCCCCAATGAAAGTACAAAAGATTAACGATCTCCAGAAAAGTACAAAAGATTGTTCGTACCCAGTGATGCTGGACATAAGTAGTTAACCAAATCATTAAAACTGTCCAATAATTTATCAGAGATAAAACATATTACCCAAATAAAAAAAACGTATTTAGCGACTGATAAAACCGGTACTACCTTATAAATTTCAAGGCGGGCAGTTTTTTCCATACCAATGAACGTGAGCTATTGAATTATGCAAAATAAACCAGCAATCTTAACTGGGAGAAAGGTCAAAAGATGAACTCTTCAGATTTACCCGAAAAAGTAAATCGATTAAACCAGGTGTTTGCGAAACAGGCAAACCCTGAGGATGCTGAAACAAAGGAACTGCTTAGCAGTCTCTCGGATGTTATTACCAAAACGGTTGCACACATGAGTGACAATAAAAAGCAACCATTCTCTTTTACTCAGAGTGAAAAAGATATGCTTTGTAACTCAATATTGATTGCTATCCAGAAGACATCAGCAAGGGACCATGCAGAGGTATTTAAACATCTGGCTCCTGAAATAGTTAATAGCATTGAACAGATAATGACGATGCTACCTGCTCCGGAAACTTGAGTATCTTCTACACGCTTTAAAAATTTACTTACTTTATTGTCAAGATCACCCCTCTTCAATCATAAAGTGTGGCAATGCCTGACACCTGTGCATCTGCCACACACTGCTTACCTTCGTTGTTGTCAGATTAACCGCTTCCTGATTATTCAGATTTAATGGCGCATCATGTCCGATTTAATCCAAACCACCATTCCACTATAAACCCCTCTTTTTATTTCTCTCATCAATAAAACCGATGACTCTCTGAAGCTCTGCTATGCTGATCATGCAGTCAGTGCATAGCTTTAGAGCAGCCATCGCCTGAATCCCGGGTTGATAAATAGCACTTTTTTTTCCCATAATTTCTAATATGGGTGCTGCATGGCTGTCTAACTACAAAATGGTTTAACACAAGGCTTTGTAACAACAAAAGACAGGTAGCTGTATGTCGCTAGAAACAAGAGTTGAGATGCTGGAGAAGCAACACCAGTCCCTCTACAACACAATTCATGGACTGGTAAAAGCGATGGCGGATATCAAACACATCGCATTGAAAAACCAGCATGAGATCATTGGCGTCAAAGTCAATATGTCCGGTATTCAGGCAGAGGTTACCAGCGTTAAAGAGGATGTCTCCGAACTGGCCCAGGCCACGCTGTCCGGTTTTGAACGCACCAGTGAGTTAATGACGAATACCCACAAAATTCTGGATGATATCAGTGAGCATCTGGACACCATTAATGGTCGGCTGGATGAAACCAACAAACTGGTTGATGGAACCCATGAGCGTGTTGATGAAACCTATGAGCGATTAAACGAGACCAATGAACGCCTCGGTGAAAACAGCGAACGCCTTGATGAAGCCAATGAACGGCTGGATGAAAACAATGAGCGTCTCAGCAGTACCAATGAGTGGCTTGGTGGCATCAATCAGCGTCTTGAAGGTGTGGAGAGTCAGGTAAAAGAGGTTCGAAAAGATATTCTCACCCTTGGGCAGATGATCAAGCACCGTCTACCAGAGAAGTGATTCTCTTGTGAAACCCCTCCTTGTATAAACGTCTGGCAGGTTTGGTAACGCCTGCCTCGTTCAACATGAGTGCAGCCAATCACTGATATACCCGCAAGACCCCGATCTCCCTTGGGAACAAAGCGACAGGTTAGCCCGGAACTGATAAATACTTTTCCTGAAAATAATGATCGTAATACATGATCAATCTCACCTCCGTTAGCCGCTGCCAATAAGCATCAGATTATACCAGTAGCTCCCTGACTTCAGGTTGATTGACTGGCAAGGTCACTGCACGATCTCTTAATAACGCCTGATGCAACTTCAAAATATCCCGGTACTCAGCGTCTGACTGACCAGAGAGTGCACTGATAAACGGACTGGTGAACACTTTGGACAGCACACTCACGGGACTCCGATGCAAACAGTAATAAGCCACTTTACCCCAGAGCGTTTTCGGCGCAGCATCAATGGATCGACTGAAATTCAACCGGAACCGGTTTAATGGATGGACGGAAATTTGCTGATCATGGGCGTAAGTTTCCAGTCCAAGAAAACAGACTGATCCGGATTCAGGTACAGGTCTACTAATATCCTGCTCATAGGCCATCAACTGCTCTTCTGAACCATCAGTGGGTTTCGATCTTCCGGAAAGATAAGACATCCCACTCAAAATCGTGATCACCAGTTCATTAATGACACTGGCTATCACGATACTCTGAATTTTCCCCGGTTTAACGCCATCGGCAAACAGATGATCGGTCATCAGCTGTACTCCCAGGGTAGCGCCCCTGAAGATAGCTAATCGAAATAGAACAAAAAATAGCCATGCCTTTGTTGGAGACAAGCCTTTGTCAATCAGCCTGGACTGTACGGCAGCGCCCAAACCAAGAACAACGGTATGCGCTAAAAGCAAGTCAGTAAACAGTTTGCGTGGGTTACTTTGTTCAGTACTGCCGGTAGCAAAATACTCTCCCCCGGCAATGGAGGCGGCAACGGTAAGCATTGTTAAAACCTGGCTGCCAAAAAGTTCAATCACCCACATTTTCACACTTAAGCAGCGTTTCTCAGCGGGGTTTTCAATAAATTGACTACTGATTCCCAAGGCATTCTTAGTGCTCTGAAAACCGAAAAAACTGACCAGACTGAGAATGACACCGGCATATTTAAACCTTTCCAATACCGGGTTGTCCGACGGGATTCCGAGAAAACTGGTACTGGGGTAACCCAAGGCTGTCTGTACTGCCGCAGCCACTTCATCCCCTCCCAGAAACAGTCCGGAGCCAATACAGGTAGTGATATAGGCATGCAAAAATGTTCTGAGGTCTGGCTCCGGATTTTTCGAGGCATGGCTCAAGGCACCACCCAAACTTCTGAACAACATTCTGTAGGCTTCCGGCGGGCTGTTCCAATGTTCAAAGTCGTGTTCAAACAGTGCCGCCGGAATCGCGGCTCCATTGGCAAAAACAGCATTGTGTGTACCATAACGACCATCATCATGAATGGCAGGTTCCAGATGGGTCACTGCCGGAATAATAAAGTCGTTTACCTGCAGTGTTGAATCAACCACCTGATAGCTGTCAGGCCGGGAATCGCCTGATGCTGATTTCGCCAGTCGATAATCCATAACCCGCCGCTCCCCGAAATCAAGAAGACAGTGAATATTCTCCGCCTCACACTCCTGATCATCGCTCACCCAAAAACCACTCATCGCCGTTGCATCAGTAACACCTGAACTGTTTTTCACATGAACCATGATGGTTTTATCATCTTTACAGATAAAGCAACCCGGTTTTGGCACATTTAAGGAACAGGTAATCATTAATTCATTGGGGGTACTATTTTGGCCCTTTGATTGAATAATAAAGCTGACTGGACCTTCTTTTAATTTTTCGGCCATGCTTTCAACCTTACTTCCAGACCTCTCTATCATTTCCATCCCGGGCAGAGTATCTTTCTGTCTGAGCTCGACCGCAATTTGATGGGGCAGTTGGTCAGCAAACTGCTGAGGGATGGACTCTACTTCATCGGAAGTATTGATCGGTGTTAATGAAAAATCATTGTGCTGGAACTGAGTTCTCAGACTCAAAGAAGACCCTGATTCAATCATACCAATAACATCTCAATTTATTTTTAAAGATAAGAGTAGCGATCAAAGAAAGCAAAAATGAAATCATATGAGGGCTCTGCGTCTTGTCAGAACCTTGGTGTCCTGATTTTAGCCACCACCGACTCAAGATAGTTGACCATATCCGGGAACAGGGATTCACAAATGGCCTGATGCTCCTCTGTTTCTGTCTTTTTCAGAACCGTCTTCATCATACTGTGCAGCTCATCCTTCTCCTGATCACTGAACGAATAATGATGATCAGGTTCGTGGTGAAGGAAATCGACCATTTCTGTCAGCCCATAACTGAGCGCCTCAAGAACAATCTCCCGGTCAATCTCCCCCGACTCAAGCAATCCTGTTAACAGTCGCTTCACCTGACTTATCTCTTCATCAATATCGCAGGGATTCTTTTTGCCTGATATGGGTCCTGCTTCTGAGTTCAGGTAATTGTCTTTAATAAACTGCTTAAGCTCTCTTTCTTTAACGGTATCGGTTTCTGATACAGCAAGATCATCCTCGGTAAGACCAGGGCTTTCCCGGAACAGGGAAAAATACTTTTCCTGAAAATAATCATCGTAATCCATGATCAATCATCGCCTCTGTTAGCAGCTGCCAATAAGGATTATACCGGTAGCCCCCTGGCTTCAGGTTTATTGACTGGCAAGGACACTGAACGATCTTTTAATAACGCTTGATGCAACTTCAAAACATCGCGGTATTCAGCGTCTGACTGACCAGAGAGTGCACTGATAAATGGACTGGTGACCACTTGGGACAGCACACCCTGCGGATCCCGATGCAAACAGTAATGAGCCACTTTACCCCAGAGCGTTTTCGGCGCAGCATCAATGGATCGGCTTAAATATAACCGGAACCGGTTTAATGGATGGACAGAAATTTGATGTTCATCAGCGTAAGTGTCAAGACCACTGGCTGATTCGGACTCAGTTGCCGACTCCCGGATACCCTGTTCATAGGCCATCAGCTGCTCTTCTGAACCATCCGTGGCTTTTGATCTTCCGGAAAGATAAGACATTCCACTCAAAATCGTGATCATCAGCTCATTAATCACATTGGCTATCACAATGCTCTGAATTTTCCCCGGTTTAACGCCATCGGCAAACAGATGATCGGTCATCACCTGAACCCCCAGGGCCGCACTCCTGAATATGGCTAACCGAAAGAGGACAAAAAACAACCATGTCTTGGCCGGAGACACACCTTTGTCAATCATCCTGGATTGCACGCCAGCCCCCAGACCAAGAACAACCGTCTGTGCTAAAAGCAGGTCAGTAAACAGCTTTCGAGGATTACTTTGTTCGGCACTACCGGTAATAAAATACTCTCCCCCGGCAATGGCGGTAGCAATGATAAGCATCGACAGAATTTGACTGCCAAACACCTCCATCGCCCACATTTTCGCACTTAAGCAGCGTTTCTCAGTGGGATTTTCAATAAATTGGCTACTGACTCCCAAGGCATTCTTAGTGGTCTGAAAACCGAAGAAACTGGCCAGACTGAGGGTGATACCGGCATATTTGTACCTTTCCAATACCGGGTTATCCGACGGTGTTCCGATAACACTGGTACTGGGGAACCCCCTGGCTGTTTGTATTGCCGCCGCGGCTTCATCCCCGCCCAGAATCAGTCCGGAGCCAATACAGGTAGTGATAAAGACATGCAAAAAGGTTCGCAGGTCAAGCTCCGGATTTTTCGAGGCATGGCTCAGAGCCCCCCACAAACTTCTGAACAACATGCGGTAGGCTTCCGGCGGGCTGTTCCAATGGTCAAAGTCGTGTTCAAACAGTGCTGCCGGGATAGCGGCTCCGTTGGCAAAAACAGCATTGTGTGTACCATATCGACCACCATCATGACTGGCACGTTCCAGATGGGTCACTGCCGGAATAATAAAGTCGTTTACCTGCAGTGTTGAATCAACCACCTGATAGTTGCCAGCCGGTGAACCGGTGGATTCTGATGTTATCAGTTGATAATCCATAACCCGCCGCTGCCCGAAATCAAGAAGACAGTGAATGTTTCCCGTCCCATCTTCCCCCTCACCACTTATCCAGAAACCATTCGCCACACTTTGATAAATGTCACCTGACGTGTTTTTTACATTAACCATGATGTTTTCATCATTTCTGCAGATAAAGCAACCCGGTTTTGGCTTATTTAAAAAACAGGTGATCATTAATTTATCAGAGGTATTATTTTGGTCTTTTGATTGAATAACAAAGCTGACCGGACCTTCTTTTAATTTTTCTGCCATGCTTTCAATCTTGCTTCCTGGCCTGTCTTTCATTTCCATTCCGCGCAGGGTATCTTTCTGTCTGAGTTCAACCGCAATTTGATGGGGTAGTTTATCAACAAACTGCTGCAAGACACGCTCTACACCATTTAACTGTTCAATTGGTGTTAATGAAACAGCATTGTCTGGTAACTGAGTTTTAAGGCTCAAAGGAAACCCTGATTCTATCATACCGATAACATCTCAATTTATTTTTAAGACAGGAATAGCGACCAAAGATCCCAGAAGCCAAAATCCCACAGTGTGAAAATAGCTATAACAAACAAAAGCACAAGTTTTTATATATATAAAACGTGACTTCTGACTTATACCTGACAATGACAGTTTTGTGCCCTTCAGAATCAGGCGGTAGTACTATCGAATTCTATAAGTAGCTGGCCATATCCTGTAAATTCTGGTTATTCCACAAGTAGCCGATAACACGGTAGCCAAATACCTTTATCAGATTCAGGATGAACACATCATGGACAAGGACAGCCCCGGCAACGGCTCTACCCGACAAAACGATCAGGCCATGTCCGGGATAAAGAAGCGAAGCATCATCTCTCAGCAGGAGGTAAAGCGGACGTTACTGTCCAGTGCAGATTTCACCCGTCCGAAAGTAAAGCCTCTGGCAGAGAGGCTGGTCAGCCAGAAGCCAGCCAATCTGACAGAAGCATTGCAGCCACTGAAACAGGGTGTCGATTACGCCTCTGACCTTATTCACCGCCTGCAAAATACTCAACCTTCTGCGCAAGATGACAGGCGGCAACACGCAAACCGCATCACAGACACCATTCACTTGCTGGAAGGTATGCAAAAAGCCCTTGAGAAAGAGACAAAAGATCTGTTCAACGCACATAGCCAGACAGAGACAGGACAGCAGAACGGGACTTCTGACAGCCATGCCCTCTATCTGGAGTCATCAACGTTACTGAATACACTGCAATCGTATATTAGAACGTTAGAAAAGATGAAGTCGACGTCTGTTGAATAGGCTTCGGTGACAATGGCACCTTTGTCAGCAAAGCCCAGGTAAGACTGGACATCGGCAAAGCTCTCTTCCGTCATGGCCGGTACGATGCGATCAACCATGGTGCATGGGAAGGCCACGTGTTCACGAATCCAGGCGGCCAGCTCTTGATCCATCGCCTCTGCCATCTGAATGACCGCTGCCCGGGCACGTTTGCCATTGTCAGGTACGTTGTCACAGCTTAATACCGTAAAGGGCAGTCGTCCCTTAGCCTTACGCTGTCCCAGTGCCGCAACAATCACCCCCAGTGCCGTCTTCGGGTTATGGGTATTTTCCAGGTCATGGGCGATCAGCGGGTTGTCGATCATCAGTTCGCCGGTTGCCGGGTTCAGGCAGTAGCCCTTTTCGGTAATGGTGAGAGAGACAATGCGTGTGGTCTCTGCCGACATAATCTCCAGCAACGGCCTGCGGTCTTCCTCAACGGCCAGTGACCGGGCGATGGCCGTGGCAAGTTTTACTGTACGGGAGCCGTCCGGATTCATCTCGGTAACGGTGTAAGCGTTGTCCTGCTCCTGCAGTTCCTGAACCAGCTCCTGACCGCCAAAAATGTTGGCTGCACAGATTCCCCAGTGGAACGCCCCGGTAGCGGCAATGGTTTCATGGGTGTACAGCGCCTGGTGAGCACGGTGGAAAGCACCCAGGCCAATATGAACAATACCGGCGGTCAACTCGGTGCCGTCGTAGCCATTGGCTACGATTTTTTCGTGTTGCAGCTTTTTATTAATCATTGCAGCATCTCTGGTTGTTAATGCTATTACAGGCGATAAGCTTTTTTGGCCAGTCCACTGGTCAGCTCAAGGGCCAGGTCAAAGGCTTCTTCTTCGGTAATGCGGTGCTCACACACCAGAGATGCCAGGAAGTTACAATCCACACGACGGGACACATCGTGACGGGCCGGAATACTCAGAAATGCACGGGTATCGTCGTTAAAACCAACGGTGTTATAGAAACCAGCGGTTTCAGTCACCATCCGGCGGTAACGCATCATGCCTTCCGGGCTGTCGTGGAACCACCAGGCGGGTCCCAGCTTCAGTGCCGGGTAATGACCTGCCAGTGGTGCCAGTTCCCGGGCATACGCATCTTCATCAAGTGTGAAGAGGATGATGGTCAGATTCGGGTCATTGCCCACTGAATATCCTCGCTGGTCCGTTCCGCCAGCAGCGTCATGTGCGCGGCAAAATCCGGATGCTCAGGGTCCGTTACCGAGTCGGGACGGAACGTCGTGATCACCCGGCCTTTCCAACCACTGTCGTTAATACGCAGGTGACTCTCCAGCGTGTCCACTGCAGTTTCGGTGGTGGCCAGAACGTCAATATTGAATCGTTCATAGAGACTGCGTGGCAGGAAGGCGTCGGTTTTCAGCTGTGCATCGATGTGTTCGTAAATTGACCGGGCGTTTTTACTGTTCAGTGGCTGATCAACACCCAGCACTGTTTGGCTTCTGATTACCGTTATGTACAACAGAATCTCCTTCGGGGGATTCTGCCATTGATTAACAGAGAAACCGTGATGTTTATTGCCCAGCTTGTTGGTGGCTTTGCCTTCCTGATCGGCATCATGGCCTTTTGGCAAAAAGATGATGTGAAATTCCGCTATCAAATGACTGCCTTCAGCCTGGTGATGGCACTGCACTTTGTTCTGATGGGGGCAACCGTTGCGGCAATAGGTGCGGTTATTAATAGCCTGCGCAGTTATGCATCGGTAAAAAGTCAGTCAAAAATTCTGATGGCCATGTTCATTGTTTTGCTGATCGGCCTGACACTGCCCAATGTCGAGCAGTGATATGAAGTTCCGACCATTATCGGTTCGGTTGTTGCCACCTGGGCCCTGTTTTCCACCCGTGGCATTCCATTACGATCACTGATCCTTTTGAACTCCTGCTGCTGGCTGGTGCACAACCTGTTGACCGGGTCTGTTGGTGGCAGTCTGATTGAGGCAACGTTTGTGGTTACTAATAGCATTACCATTTATAAGCTTTATAAGGCAGCTGTTGTATCAGTACCGGTAATTCAGGAAGTTAAGCTATAGGGAACTCGGCTTTCCTCGTTCCCACACTCCGTGGCTAATGCATACCTGCACCAAGCGGTTTTTCACTTCCCATGAAAATGCAAAAGTTTGGGTATACTCCCACGAGGGACCGTGGGAGTGAGGTCAGAATGCTTAAATATCCCACTTCACGCTGACAGAGAAGTTACGGCCTGGCTGAGTGTAGCGGTTAAGTTCAGGATCGCCAAAACTACGACCACGGACATCTTCCAGTAACCAGTACTTTTTATCAGTGATGTTAAACAACCCGGCTCTTAACGTAACATCCTCCACAGGACTGTAATAAGCCGTTAGATCTACAAGCCCATAACCTGCCGGATTAAACTGGGTTTTACCTGTTGGCACTTCGGAGTCACTGACATCAGAGTCACTTTTACCTTTAACCAACGTCCAGGCAAGCTCACCACCGTAGTTTCCGGAAAGGTCATCATAGCCAAGACCGATCACAGCAGTTATGGGTGCAACACTGTTCATCTTTTCATCATTTTCTTTATCTTCACCATCAGCATACGCAAGAGACCCTTGTAGTGTTGTTCCCATAGGGGCACCGATTGTTTCGTCAAGCCATAATTGACCCCTGAGCTCTACACCTTGAATCTCAGCTTTACCAATATTCTGTGCTTGAGTGATTCCTCCGGTGTATGTTTGGTCACTCATATCAGTGAATGTATCTATGAAGTTTGAGTAGCGATTATAAAAAGCTACAACTTCAAAACTACCTCTATGATTATTACCTCTTAAACCAAACTCAACAGACTGACTCTCTTCTGCTTTTAAGTCCGGGTTTGATATAGTTTTATAGGGTTTACCATCGAAGCCTACACCCTCATGGGTATAGTACATATCGTATAAGTCCGGTGCTTTAAACCCTTGGCTATACTGACCGAAAACGGAAAGCTCATCACTCAAGTTATAAACAGCACCAAGTCGGTTAGTCAGCTTATTCCCTGTACTTTTTTCCAGCTTATCCCCTCCTGGAGAATACTTATAGCTGTCAAATCGTACCCCGGGGGTTAACAGCAATCGGTCAGTTAAAGTAATTTCATCCTGAACAAAAAGGCCATATGCCAGCTTATCAACACTTGGAATGTACGTTTTGTCAGCAGGATCTTTCCCGGTCTCGTAACTGATATTTCTGTTTTCTGTTTTTACATCATTGACATCAAAACCATAAACAAAGCTATGCTCGGTATTGCCTAACTGAACCTGTTTATCAAACTGAGTCGCCAGCTGAATGCTTTTTTCTCCATAGAAGTAAACTTTCTTACGGTCATTGTATCTACTTGTGGCCGGGATCCAGGTCGTCTGGTCCATCTTTGAATCTTGCCAGTCCAGCTGGGTTCTCAGACTATCAAAAGCAGTGAGACCTGCCTCCCATTCATGAAAGGCACCAATGCGCTTACGGCTGGCAATATCTTCGCCTGTTGTACCGCCTGGCAGCAGTTTTTCTCCTGACTTCAGCTTAACCTTAGTCTTAGCGTCCAGGTATTCACCAGTCAGACCAACTCGATGATCATCGTTCACCTGATACTGTAATTTACCCAGAAAGTTATTGCTGCCAGTATCCAGAGGATCAGCAGCGCCTCTTGCATTACCTTCAATATCTGCACCACTATGAGTTTCCAGTTCTTCAACATCTCTTCGGGTATAGATCAGCATACTTTCAAGATCACCTGTACGATTTGCCAGGGTGAAAGTTTCTGCAAAGCCATGATCTGCACTGGTATAACTACCCTTTACCGAAGCAGTAGTATCATCACCATCAGACTTCAGGTAATCAGAGGGATCTTTTGTCTGATAAGCAACAATACCCCCAATAGCATCACTTCCATAAAGGCTTGATGCAGGCCCTTTAACAACTTCCACAGCTTTAATGGCATCAATATCAATAAAGTTTCTTTGTGAACGCTGGTAAGTAAAACCAGAGTCAAACTGCTGCGGCTGGTCTATGCCATCCACCATAATTTTAACCCGGTTGCCTTCCATACCCCGGATATTAAAACCTTCAGACCCGGTACGACCATCGGAACCAACACTGATGCCCGGCTCGTAACGAACCAAGTCTCTGATATCGGTAGCCAGCTGTTTTTCCAGCTGTTCTTCGTCCATAACTACGATCGTTCCAGCAATATCTTTCAACTGCTTCTCAGAACGTGCAGCGGTTACCGTAACCTGATTCATCAGCGTCGGCTGATATTTTTTATCGGTGCTTTCTGTGGCAGTTTCAGCCAAAACAGGCGAGGTGTGCGCAAGAGAAACGGTGGCCGCCATCACAGCCAGCGCCAGCGTATTTTTTGAAAACCTCATGAATTTCAATCTGTACCAGTGTGGGCTGTGACAGCCACCAATTGCCTTCTGACAGTCGCCAATGACCGCCTGCTTCTTCTGATTCTCATGCTGAAAAAAATACGCAATGAGAATAAACAACGGCGGGATAATAATTATAAAAAATATCAAATGCAAATCATTATCATTAAGTTTGATATGATCACAGACGACTACGGTTGTATTTCACGCAGAGCGAGGCTATATGGGTATTAGCGCTTTCCTGAACTAGGAGGCTGTCCGAGAATAGCGCCCGTAGCGAGGATGGCAGAAAATTGAGGATAAAAATTCCGTTTTGTGAGGTGAATAGCGGGGCTATTTGCCGAACAAAACGGAATTTTTAGACCAATTTGCTGCCACCGCAGTAGGGCAGTCTATTATCGGACAGCCTCCTAGTCTTTGGGAACATCATGACACCGTTGATTCTGATAGGGTGATGTTTTGAATTTTTTGAAATCATCAACAACCATCTGACGGGTAACCTCGCCCAGGCTCTTTCCCTCATCTTTCAGGCGCTGCTTGACTCGCTCCCAGCGATCAGGGGTCAGTGAGCCAATGATGTCACCGGTTATGTTATTTACTAACTGATACCGGTCTTCATAAATATGGAGGCGGACCCTTTCAGTGCCCCGGTTAACCACCAGATTGTTACGGTCAGTTTGTTGCCACTCATTTCTTTGCAGGGTTTGCCGCTGGGCTTTGGTCAATGTTTGTTTCCCTTGCAGTGCCAGCACCAGCTGGAAATCCTCCTCTGCCATGTCCAGAATCGCATCTTCATCAATGGTGACTTCAGGGTGATCCTGTTTCAGTTTTGCCACCAGTGCCCGGCGCTCCTGATCCTGGGGTGAGGGGGTTGTGGTGCTCAGGCGCTTGCCTTTTCTGATGGTCTGTTGCATTTCAGCAAGCTGCGCGGGATACAAATGGCTTGAGTCACTCAGGCGGTCGTAACGGGAAATTGCTTCGAAACTTTCAGTGATTCTTTCCACTTTTCCCGTGATGATCATGATGTTTTGTCGTGTCTTTTGCTGATCCGCAGCACTGATATCGGGCATTTTCAAAATGAATTGCAGGCTTACCAGTTGTTCTCTCAGTGCGTCAAAGTAACCGTACAGATGGTCGTCGTCGCCCCCCTGTAACTGATTGGGCATCACCGGCTTGTTGGCATTGATCAAACCCCGCAAAAAGTTGGCGCGATCATTGACGTCCTTTGCGGTTCTTGCCTTGTGCAATTGTTGCAAGAGGTGATTGCACTCGTCGTGATAGCCCTTGATCAAAAAGTGTTTTATCTCTTCGAGATGGACACTTATCTGATTTTGCAGCTGATCAAACGTCTGTGGGCTTGTTGAAGCTTCGTTGCACAGAGCACTGCGCACTGCTGCTTGCCACAGCGCAAACTGCTTTATCAATGCCGGTCCGTAACGTTTCTGATAGGCGCTTGTAATGGCGTTTATTTGGGCATTGATGCGCTCCTGCCTTGCTTCCAGCTGAGCACCTGTACTGGAGCCCTTATCGACTTTAGTCAGCTGGTCAGCCACTTGCTCTGACTTTATAGCCCACTTTTTAACCTCGTCGAGCAGGAAGATTTTCCCTGATGGCAGTTCTGCTGCTCTGCTGCCACCTACTGCACCCGCCACGGGCAAGGAATGTTCATCTCTGGCAGATGGAGGACTCAGTTCAGAGCCTAGCGCAGACGCATCCCCAAGCCTTAGAACGGGAGGCCGGAGTATGAGGGTCCGGTTCCTCGGTGGCTCTATCGTGACGGTTTTACTGCCAGAAGCTCCCCCGCGCTGGTGGAAGTGGAAGAGGGTGGCATTCACTGGTGGGGGGACGAAGTGATCCCAATGGGTGAATGAGGACAGGTCACATTGATGGTGGTGGGTTTTGGTCTGGCAATAGCCGGAGCCGGGCACGTCAGCCAGGCAGCATTGCCTGAAGAAGGCGGTCACTTCCTTTCGAATCTCCGCCAGGCGGGCCGAAGGGGCAGTAGAATCTGAAACGCCAACGCTGAATTTGGAAACCAAAGGCAGGTTCATATCTAGCATACAGATACTTCCATAATTAACTGTTGAGATACAAGCCCATACGCTGGTTCAGTTCCTGTTTATGGCTTGAGATGTAACTTTTAGATACCCGGTTGGAAAAATAGTTCCCGAGTACTAGGGTTTATTACACTCATTTTTACCCAGTATTGGCCCCAGGCGGCGGGATAAGCCATGACGGTTCTTCGCAAACAGTTCGTAGCCAAAATCAGCAATACAGGCAACACCCGGCCAGCGTAAAGGGGCAACCAGGCATCCCATACCTACAGCTTCCCAGGCCGCCAGGGTTGCATCCACCCCCTTGACTACACGGCCATCAGCCAGCTTCGCGTGAATAACCCGATCCAGTTCTGCCAGGTCAAATTCCGGGTATTTTTCCTGAAAACCATCCTGTCTGATATCAACCAGCTTCAGTAAACCTTTGCGGTTCTTTTTCGCCAGATGATCGACTTCACGCATGCACAGCGGGCATTCTCCATCGTAGAAAAGCGTAACAGGCAGGGATATTTCTTTTCTTTTTAGCACCATAACTGCAATCACCGAAGGTAAATGATTTTTCGAGAATGTAAGCAACCTTTAATAAACGTTTTTTTGCCAATTTTACGGCCCGGGCAGTGCTCCAGATCAAACAATTGGCGGATATTACTTATTAGCACAAACAATGCGAATTATTATCATTCATGTTATTGAACACCTTTTATGCTTCGAGTAACCTACGCTGCTGTTAGGTCATTCAACACTATTATCGCTCCTGGTCATGCCTAAAAAAGCTTTCTTCACATTGCTGATATCCGTTGCGGCCCATGTGGCGGTGGTGGTTGCGCTGGACCACCAGGAATCTGAGCCCAGAACCATTTATATGGGTTCTATCCAGGCACCGGTTTCCGTGAGCTTTGCCACGGTCAGCCAGCCGGAACCGCCGGTCAAAGAGCCGGTTGTTCAGGAAGAACCTGAGCCTGAACCAAAGGTAGTCCAGAAACCGATAGAGAACGCCAGGCCCGTTCTTGAAAAGAAAGCACCCAAGCCAGAGCCGGTAAAGAAAAAACCGGAAAAAATCACCGAAAAGTCCAAACCCGTTGAGAAGACCAGGCCTGAAGTGACTGAGCCGGTGATGGCAAAAACCGTGACTGAGAGAAGCCCGTCCCCCGGACTGAGCAACGAGCCCGTGATGGTGAGTGAACCGGAAATCCGTGACTGGGTTCAACCCCGCTACCCGAAACTGGCGCAACGGAGAAATCAGCAGGGCGTGGTGATGCTCGATGTAATTGTTGATGAACGGGGTCACCCGATCACCATCGATATTCTTGAGTCATCCGGCTACCCCGTGCTGGACAGGGCAGCCATTGATGCCGTTAAGCGCTGGTCATTCAAGCCCGAGCAACGTAATAGCCAATTTGTGAAATCCCGGGTGCATATTCCCGTCGCATTTGAAATCAGTTGATTCAGCAAACCATTTACTACTGAGCAGGTAACGCCATGTTGACAGAACACCTTGCATCACTGGGGATCATGGCCTGGCCATTACTGATCACCTCTTGCCTTGGACTGGCCATGATTCTTGAGCGGCTGGTGACCTATGCCCTGCTGCCCTCCATGAACCGCAAGGGGATGACCGCACTGTTTAATGAAGTGCGTCAATGCTGTGGCAGCGATAAGCAGGCACAAAGCAAGGACAATCTTTGCCAGGATCTTAGCCAGGGCAAAGGCATTCGTCAGGGGGTTGCAGTGCTTCTGAGCCACAGCACCTGGGAAAAGTCGATGCGTGAGGAAGTGGCTGGCCTGTGGCTGCTGAAGCAGAAGCGTAGCCTGAATGCCTGGCTGAAGCCATTGATGCTGATTGGTGTGCTGGCCCCTATGCTGGGTCTGCTGGGTACCGTATTGGGTATGATCGATATGTTCCGTGATATTGCCGCCGTGGCCGGTCCGGTCACTCCGGATATTCTGGCTGCGGGTCTGTGGCAGGCGATGTTCACCACCGCATTCGGTTTGATCATCGCAATTCCAGCCCTGGCGGCGGCTCACGGTTTTGGTGTCTGGGCTAACCATTATCTCTCCAAGCTGGAGTTTGCCCTGAATCACACTAACCTGCTGCTGGAAGGCCTGACGATGGACGACGACGGTTTAGCCACTTCGCCTTCAGCACCTGCTGTTAAGAGTTTGACGGAAAAGGGTAGTGCCAGCTCAGAGACTGGCCAGCCAGACGTCCTCCGTGCCGGAGCGGTAGCGGCATGATTCGCATCAACGATATTGATGAAACCAGTGCATCACTCTCCATGGCGGATCTGACGCCGCTGCTGGATGTGGTGTTTATCGTCATGGTGTTTCTACTGTTCACCGCCAATGTACAGACCCTGAGCCTGCCGGTGGAACTGCCTCAGGCAACCCGGCAGGAGGCGTCGGTCACCACGGCCCCAAAAACGCTGACCGTCAGTATTCTGGAACAGGGTGAGCCCTGGGCTATTGGTGAACAGAAGTTTGAGCAGTGGGAAGTGTTCGCTACCACTTTGTTGAAACAGGTGAAAGAAGCTCCCGGTACCACTGTACTGATTGCCGGTGATAAAGATGCCCCCCTGGGCAATCTGGTCAAGCTGATGATGTTTTTCAGCCAGCACAAGATTGACGCTGCGCAGGTGCTGATGGAACAGGAAGATGGTAAAGGCGAACCATGAAGAAAACGTTTAAACCACTGTTGGCCGCCCTGGTGGCTGTTTCTGCTGCCATGGGTGGCAACGCTGCACTGGCGCACGGATCACACGACAATCAACGTATTGTCTCTGCTGGCAACGGGGTAACCGAGATTATCTATGCCCTGGGTGCCGGTGATCAGGTGATTGCCGTTGACCAGACCAGCACCTGGCCCCTGGAAGTCAACCAGTTGCCCAGGCTCGGCTATCATAAACAGCTGTCTGCTGAGGGGATTCTGGCGCTTGGGCCTACCCTGCTGATCGGCACTGAAGACATGGGCCCAACGGCAACCCTGACCCAGTTGAAAAGTGCCGGTGTTGCGGTGGCAGCCCTGCCCCTGGAGCATACCGCTGACAGCATTGAACATCAGATCAAGTCACTGGCCGGTATTCTTGGTAAAGAGGAACAGGGCGAAGCGCTGTGGGACGACATCGAAGACTCCCTGGATGAGGCGCAAGCCATGGCCAGTGCTTATCAACAACAGCATGAAAAGAACGTACCGGTCCTGTTTGTCCTGACCATGGGCGGGCGCTCCCCAACCATCGCCGGTACCGGCACTGCGGCTAATGCGATCATTGGTCTGGCAGGGGGATACAACCCCGCAGCAGAGCAGTTTAAAGGGTACAAGGCACTGTCCAATGAAGCCATGCTGCTGCTGGCACCCGAGGTCATCATTTTTCCGGGCTCAACCAGTAACCCGGATATGACACCGGCAAAACTGCTGGAACAGATGCCCATCCTGAAGCAGACGCCTGCTGGCCAAAACGGCCGGGTGGTCGCCATTGATGGCAATATGCTGCTAGGCGGCCTCGGCCCAAGAACGGGGGATGTTGCACTGTCCCTGGCGAAATCTTTTTACTTAGACCAAGGTAATCCATCCTCCAATGAGTCGTAACCATCAGGGGGCACTGCTGTTAACCGCGCTGGCAATCCTGCTGCCAGTCGTGGTGATTGTGTCCATTGGCGTGGGCGCTGTGCCCATTCCCGCAGGTGATATTCTGACCATACTGTTTGACCGGCTGGGTTTGTCCGACAGCACCATCAGCAACCAGTCTGCGCTGATTATTGAGTCCATTCGTTTACCCAGAACACTGCTGGGGCTGATTGTCGGTGGCTCGCTGGCGGTCGCCGGTGCCTCCATGCAGGGCCTGTTCCGAAACCCGCTGGCGGACCCCAGTATTGTCGGTGTCTCCAGCGGTGCGGCCCTGGGTGCGGGTATTGCCATTGTCCTGGGTGGTCTGCTGTTTGCCGGTGCTCCATCCCTGGTGCAAAGCTACAGCGTTTCCATTCTGGCTTTTGTTGGCGGGGTACTGTCCACCTGGCTGGTGTATAAAGTCGGTACCACCAGCAACGGCACGTCGGTGGCAACAATGCTGCTGGCCGGTGTGGCGATCAATGCCCTGGCCGGTGCCGGGATGGGGATGTTGAACTACGTTGCGGACGATACCATGCTGCGCAACCTGACCTTCTGGCAGATGGGCAGCCTGGGGGGCGCTACGTGGGATCTGGTGATTATCTGTGCCACGCTATTAATCCCGGTGGTCCTGATTCTTGGCCGTTATGGCCTGGTGCTGAACGCGCTGCTGCTGGGTGAGTCGGAAGCTCGCCACCTGGGCATTGATGTCCAGAAGGTCAAGCTGACCCTGATTTTCCTGACAGCCCTGGCCGTGGGGGTTTCCGTTTCCGTCAGTGGTTTTATCGGTTTTGTGGGACTTGTGGTTCCTCATCTGATTCGCCTGGCGGTTGGCCCGGACCATCGTATTCTGTTGCCAGCCTCGGCCATGCTGGGCGGTATTCTGTTACTGGTAGCGGATATGCTGTCCCGCACCATTGTCGCCCCGGCAGAACTTCCCATCGGTATTGTCACTGCCCTGATGGGTGCCCCTTTCTTCCTGTCACTGTTGTGGCAGCAACGTAAAAGGATTGTCTGATATGGCCTCTGGTAAGGAAAGCGCAGCGGTAAACACGCTGGAAGTTCGGGGCGTATCGGTGCAGATCGGAGACAGGCACCTGCTTCAGGACATTAATCTGACCCTGAAGCCCCGGGAAGTGGTCTCGGTGCTTGGCCCAAACGGTGCCGGTAAAAGCACCTTGATGAAAGTGATCAGTGGCGAGAGAAAACCTTCCAGCGGCGAAGTGCTGCTTAATGGTCGCAGTGACTGGCCATTGAACCATCAGGCATTGATGCTCGGTGTGTTGCCGCAGTCATCCTCGTTGAGCTTTCCCTTTACGGCGGAAGAAGTCGTTCTGCTGGGCCGCATTCCCTGTGCCAGTCACCATGATGAAAACCTGATGATTACCCGGGAAGCGCTTAACAAGGTTGATGGCTTACATTTGCAGGATCGTCATTACACCACCCTCTCCGGTGGTGAACGCCAGCGTGTGCATATGGCGCGGGTATTGGCTCAGATCTGGGATGAAAGCCCTTATGGTCAGCGCTACCTGTTGCTTGATGAGCCTACATCGGCACTGGACCCGGCCCATCAACAGCTGACCCTGAAAATGGCCAGGCAGGAAGCAGACCAGGGCATCGGCGTGATGGTTATCATGCACGACCTGAATCTGGCCGCGCGCTATTCTGACCGGATTGTGATCCTCAGAAATGGCAGGATAGCTGCAGAAGGCACACCCCATCAGGTTCTGACCCCGGAAACGATTGGACAAGTGTTCGATATTGAGGTCAGTGTATCTGAGCACCCGGCCTATCACTGCCCGCTGGTTGTGAACCATTAATTGGCCGTTTAAGTGATGGCCTGACGATGCAGCGTCAGGCCCCAAACAACCAGCGCTACCCTCCTGCCAGCACCGGCTCTCCGTTCCATTGTTCGACCTTATTCCCGGAAGAAATCCGGCTCTTTGCCGCAAGGCCATGGGCAAACGTCTCAAATACCTGGGATATATATTTTTCCAGGGAGCGCAGTCCCGGGTCTTGATCCGTTTCAATAAAGTCATGAATCATGTCATGACCGCTCTGTGGTAAGGTGAAATCGGCAAAAAGCTTACCCGCCGACTGATAACGCCTTTCCTTATTGGGAATCATGGTTTCAAAGGCAATTCTCTGTTTCGCGCTGGTATCGAAACCGTCAAATACGACTTTATCCAGTCTGGAGGCAATGGCCTCAAGCTCAGGATCGTGGGTGCTTAATTCATGAATATCACGGTTACCGGCAAGAATGATGGTCTCAGGCAAACGTACTTCTGTTTTCAAATAAGGACTGTAGTAAGAACGATTGGACGGATCGAGCAGCTTCAACATAAACGACAGTACATCTTTGCTTTTCTCGTTTCCGGAGATGAAGAGCCGATCAAACTCATCAATCAGCAGAACCTGATTATGGTGATTAATATCCTGGCTTGAATCGGTACGGGCAACAATCGCATCCAGAATTCTGCCAGCCCTGGCATTGGCACTTTCAAACGGGGTTCCGACAATATCATCAATGGAGGCACCATCGAGATTGACAATGGCAAGGTTAGTCCCCATCGCTTCCGCCAGCTGTTTGGCTGCATGGGTCTTGCCGGTTCCGGGTGCGCCCAGGAAATAAATCGGGTAATGGCTATCATGGATTGAGGAATCGGTCTGCTGGTAAATCAGCTCGGAATGGACAAACCGTTTTAACCGTTCGCCTACGTGGGTTGGGTAGTCCTGCAAGGCTTCCTCAATTTTCTCTTCATCGTACACCAGTGCTTTGGAGTAAAACGGAAGCCTTAATGCTTTATCCAGAATTTTCTGCAACCGGTTGAGTGCTTCGCCGCCAGGGCTTCGCCAGAAACTGTAAAACAGCTCATCCTCGATGTAATGTTGTGTGCGTTTGTCCAGCAATGCTTTCTTGGCACCATAGGCCAGAATCAAATTCTCCTCGGCCAGCTTGGGCGCAAATATTCCGTAATAAACATTCATGGTAAATGGAACAGATGTCGCCACTATTAATGTGCCGACCATCGTAAAAGACACGTAAGCTAACAGGTTAGTAAAATCCGAGCTGGTCCTCACAAATTGGTAAATGGCTCCTTTGTACGAAAATGCTGTTCCAGCAATAGCAAAAGCAGGAACATAAAACGCCAGATAGGGTAACGACTCATAGAGAGAGTACTCCTTCAGTACCCAGTTGTACTGCCGTTTTGCTTCAGCCCAGCCTGCCCTTACCTGAGCTTCAATGGGTTGTCCCCCATATCCGGGGGCATTCAGACGATCAAAGAAACGGTTGTTTGCCATATATTGCCTGACATAGCTGATGTGTAATTTATCCGGTGTTACCGCAGTCTCATCTGCCAGGGCAATGGGACACAAAATAAAGGAGACTAAAAAGGAAATACAAAACTGCCTGAACTGCTTCATCAATTTAACCTTATTAACTTTGTTCGATTTGCGCAGTTAGACAATATTTTCCTGATCAAGGTTCACAGGCATGAACTAATCCAATGATTGCGGTAATTCCGGTGACCATTCACATCCCGGAAATGGCCTGCATGGTCGTCACGTAACCACAACAGTCCCACAGTGGTAAACCGAAGTTTTTCACCTGAAATCTGTTGATCTGTATCAATTGCACACCACCTTACAAATCAAAATAATAATAATTCTCATTTTGCTAGTTAGAACGATCCGATTATGGTTGCCAGACACACCCTGGGTCCCGAGCTGACCGGGATATCATCCCCTGATCCACTGAAGTTTGCCTTTACCGGCAAGAAGTCAGCCCACACCCACAGCGGCTCCATTCCGGTTCCTGCCGGGCAGACTCAGGCTATGTACCGGCAACTTATGGATAGCCCTGCTAACCCACAGCTGCTCACGGACAGTAAGCGACTGGCCTATATTCATATTCCTTTTTGCAGAACCCATTGCTCTTACTGTGGCTTCTTTCAAAACACCACCAAAAAAGATGAAATTGCCCGCTATGTCGACTATCTGGAGCGGGAAATTCGCCTGTCGGCACAGGATGCCTGGACTCAGGGAGGCCTGTTCCATGGCGTCTATTTTGGCGGCGGGACACCCACCGACCTGACCCCGGAGCAGATTATTCGCCTTGGCAATGCAGTATGTGAGTCCCTGCCACTGGCCAACGATGTTGAGATGACCTTTGAAGGCCGTTTTCATGGCTTTGATAACGACAAAATCGCAGCCTGCCTGGAATCCGGGTTTAACCGCTTCTCCCTGGGGGCACAGAGTTTTAATACCACCATCCGCCGCCGCATGAGCCGGATCGACTCCGGTGAATTCCTGCTGGAAAGGCTGGACTATGTCAGCAGTCTGAACAATGCAGCCGTCGTCGTAGACCTGATGTTCGGTCTGCCGGGCCAAACCCTGGATGACTGGGAGCAGGATCTGCACACCTTCCTGCAATCCAAAGCCCATGGTGTCGATCTTTATCAGCTCATTCTGCTGGGTTCCAGCCGGATGAAGCAGTCGATTGACAATGGCTCCATGCCCGAGCCGGCCAGCTCACCGGAGCGTGCGGAAATGTTTCGCCGGGGCGTTGATATCCTCAGTTCCCGCAACGTCGGTCGCCTGACTGTCAGCCACTGGGGACGGGATACCCGGGAGCGGAATATCTACAACCACGGGGTAAAATCCGGTGCCGAAATCATGCCGTTTGGTTCCGGTGCCGGTGGCAACTTTGCCGGGCACAACGCCATGAGCCTGAGAACACTGCCCGCCTATTACGAGGCCCTGGATGCTGGCCAAAAGCCCCTGATGATGATGAGCAAAGCCACGGGTAATAAACCGCTGCTGGGCACCATCGGCTCCGGTTTTGACCGTGGCTGGCTGGAAATCGGCAAGCTTGACCATGTTGCTGGTGCAGGCATGAGCGAGCACTGCATGCCGCTGTTTGACGCCTGGCAGGACAATGGCCTGGCCACCATTCACCATGGCATTCTCGATTTGACGCTGCCCGGGCAATTCTGGAACGTCACCATGCACCAGGCCCTGATTAATTTTCTTGAACAACATCCTTTTGCTGGAAAAAACACGGAGAAAGCTGCATGACTCTGGCTCAACAGGTACAGGATATTCTGACCGGAAACCCGGCCATTTTACCGGCAGATATAGCTAACCAGCTCAATGCCAGCGAACTGGACGTGATTCAGGCCATGCCCGCTGACATGGTGACATTGATTGATGCCAGCCATTACCTGGATGTCCTGCGGGATATCAAAACCTGGGGCGAACTGACGCTGGTGATTGATGTGGATGGTTCAATTTTTGAAATGGTTGGCCATTTCCCGAAAGGGGGTGAAAAGTTCGGCTATTACAATCTGAGCGACCGCCGGACACCGCTGAAAGGACACCTGAAGCTGGATAATGTTGCGGTGATCGCCCTGGTCAGCAAGCCCTTCCATGGTGTAGCAACCCGCTCGGTGCAATTCCTGAGCAAACAGGGCCGTATGTTGTTCAAAGTTTACCTGCGTCGGGATAAAGAGCAGAACTTTTTGCCGGAACAGCTGGAAAAATTTGAGGCGTTGAAGAGACTCTCTGCCGCCTGATGATCTCCCTGGTAACACGGGTACTGCTGGTTACCGGGATTTAAAACTTGCGTCTGTGATCTTCCTCCTGAGGCCTCCGTCACCACCCGGAGGCTGGCCGGGAATAGCCTGCGAATTTGCAGCAAAACCTGGGAACCCAATGTCTGGTTGACTCAAATATTGCAAGAATGGTGTCCGGGAGGAACTTTTAACAGAAAGAACAGTCTCAAGGCAGAATTCAATAATTCCATAATCTAATGGATATACCTGCCTGCTCTGATTCACACGCTATTGCTTGTTGCTTTCAGGATACCGCTTCGTCTGGACCTGGTACATCGGGTCAACTCTTCTTCCGTGAAATAGCAGAAGCAGCAAGTATTCTATGTGCCATGGGTACTCATAAAACTAATGAACGCCACCTTCAGCAGCCAACGAAATCTTTTCACAATGCATTGAATGATTCCCGGTTTGAAAACAGATCGATCGTCATCGCTTATAACGATAATGAAGAAGATCAACCACGTCACTTACCGGCAACAACAGGATCGCAGAATAATGATCCTGCCCCCGTGTATATTCCTGAAAATGAACGGTTTTCAATCTATTCTCTGTTAGGGTTAGGGGGTGAAATTCATTCATCAGACGATTTAGCCTTGGCAAGAGTTGATGAGTCTGATGAACGTTGCTCCTTACCCATTGAGCACGAAAAGGAGCCTCGTAAAGCGCTCACCGATACACAGCACCGAAGGGAGCGCTATAAAAATGACCCTTCCTACGCCGAGCAACTCAGGAAGAAAAGCAGGGAACGTTACCGAAATGATCCCGCTTACGCAGAGCGCCAAAGGAAGCGCCAAAGGGATCGCAAAAGAGAGCGCTACCACAATGATCCCGTTTACGCAGAACACAAAAGGGAGCTCAAAAGAAAGCTTCGCAGAAATCCCGTTTATGTAGAATTCGAAAGGAAGAAAAACAGGGAACGCTACCAGAATAATCCCGCTTACCGAGAGCGCCTAAGGGAGCGCCAAAGGGAGAGCAGAAGGCTGCGCTACCACAATGATCCTGATTTCGCAGAGCGCAGAAGAGAAGCGTCACGAAGATACCGCTTACGCAAAGCACAAAAAAATGCGTCACCAGAATGATCCCTGTTTTGCCAATAGATAAGTAGTTAACCAAATGAAATCATATTAAAAAGCAATTCTAAATGAACTTTTGCAAAATAATTCAGTCAAATAGACGTATCCCCTGTTTGCCGCAGCATTACTGCCATAAAAATTGTGGGATATAAATAACTAATATTCTGAGGATATAAGACATATGAATGTCTCTCATCGTACTCCACCGGTGATCAAACAGCCACAACAAGTGGAACATCGGTCGGCCGGTTATGGCTGTGATTTTCACGCTGTTAAAGAAACTGCTAAAATTTCGAGTGGCTATGGTGCTATCGGTGCCTTCGGCGGTTACATGGGGGGTGCATTAATATCCAAGTGCCAAATCGCTTATGCCTTCCTCGGCATACCTATTGGTTTTGCCAGTCTTGCCTGTCCTGTAGCCACCTTTATTGGCATCTCTAGTCACTGCGCTTGCGTCAAGAAACTTCCGGAACGACAGATCGCCATCTGTACTGAACCAGTCTCCCACACTGGTGACAAGCAACAGAGCTCGGAGCAACCATCGGTATCATCTCCACCATACTGGGATCCCAACAGCATGGCTCCTCCACCGTATCCGGGAGAGGGAGATGCATTCATCTTCATAGATCCCTCATCGTATTCGTTCGTTTGTAGCAAATGCACAGCTCCCATTCAGTCTCAGCCAGGATTGCAGAGTTCTTTTGATGACTCATTCCAAGTTTTCAAACAGCCTCTGGTATCGTGGGAGGGGGATCAGCAGGGGGCAATTTCTTAGGGTCTGCTTTGACTTGACGAAAAGGCTCTCTTGCCATAACTGAGATGCTTAAATAATTAATGCATCACTTTAATCAATGTGCTGGCAACGGTCTTGGTCTGGCTTCTGGTCATACCAGGATATATTGGCAGTGAAAGACAGTGTTCGGATAACTGCTCACATACGGGTAGTTCATGTTCACCGTCTTTACCTGCCAATGCCCTTTGCTTATTTAGAGGCAACGGGTAATAAATAGCACTGGCAATACCTTCACCGGCAAGGCGCTTCCTGACCATATCCCGGCCAGTGGGCAAAACAACCGTAAACTGATGATAAATATGTTCCTGCTGCCCATGAGGAAAGAGTACCTCACTATCGTTCAGGAATTCTCGATACCATTGTGCCACCTGTTGTCGCTGAGCATTAAACACCTCTATATGCTCCAGCTTGACTCTTAACAGGGCCGCCTGAATTTCATCCAGACGACTGTTGTAGCCCGGGCACTCATGGTGGTACTGGTATGCACTGCCGTGATTTCGTAGCATCCGTACCGTTTCGGCGACTTTTAATTCGCTGGTAATGACCAGACCACCATCACCAAATCCACCAAGGTTTTTACTGGGGAAAAAACTGAAAGTACCGAGCAAACCGAAATTGCCGGTTTTTCGGGATTGATAACCAGCACCAAAGGATTGTGCACAGTCTTCCAGCAGGATTAAACCATGACGATCACAGACGGCCTGAATCTCCCGAAGCGCTGCAGGTAAACCAAAAAGATGGACAACCAGCACAGCCCTGCAACGGGAAGTGATACTTCGCTCCAGCTCAAGGGGGTCAATATTGAATGTCTCTGAGTCTATATCAACCAGAACGGGCGTTGCCCCCACCTGGATAATGGCCTCCGCTGTGGAAAAAAAGGTAAAACCCGTGGTTAATACCTCATCTCCCGGCCCTATACCGGCAGCATGGAGAGCAAGAACAAGTGCATCGGTACCATTTGCACAACTGATGGCGTACCTGGCTCCGAGGTAATGAGCGACCTCCTGTTCAAAAAGCTCCACTTCTTTCCCCATGATAAAACGACCACTGCGCAATACTTCCAGCGCTTTTTTTTCTAACTGCGCCTGAATTGGCCGATGCCATGCCTGCACATCCACCATTGGGATAGTATTCATTTTTTTTTGATTCATGGTGCCCCTTTTACACTCAATAAAACGGTACCGATTATTCGCTATATGGTTATTTTATCCTTTGCCAGCCGTTCAACGTTTGCTGTCAGAGGCTTACACCCGTCTTATGAATAATCTCCGAAATTCTATTCGCGGCATGCAACGCATCTCGACCATCTTCACCGCTGACCTTTGGGGGGCTTGCAGCAATAACACTCAGAAGAAAGTCTTCAATCTCCAGCCTGAGCGCATCACTGCCCTCATAACTCTGCTCCTGACATTCGATGGCCGGAACCCCCGGATGCAACTCCCCTTCACCTTTGAAGAAATGGCTGACTTTCAACGCTTGAAAATCAACGCAGATACAGGAGCATTTCTGGAAAATCCGCATTTTCCTTTTGCTTTTCTGACTGATTCGACTGGCGGTCACATTGGCAACACAGCCATTGGCAAACGACAAACGGGCCTGGGCAATATCAATGGTGTCTGACAAAACCGCACTGCCATTGGCCGCAATATCCAGTATCGGGGAATCCACCATATTCAGAATAATATCCAGGTCATGAATCATCAGATCCATAATCACATTGATGTCCATGGATCGTGGCTTGAAGCTGGACAGGCGGTGAGACTCAATAAACCGGGGCTGGTTAACCTTGTCGGCAACGCACCGCAGTGCTGCGTTGTAGCGCTCCAGAAAGCCAACCTGGAGGATCAGTTGTTGCTTCCTGGCCAGCTTAATCATCTCTTCAGCCTGGGGTACATTGCTGGCAATGGGCTTTTCCACCAACACATGCACGCCCGCTTTCAGAAAGTCACTGGCTATGGCGTGATGCAGGGCGGTAGGAACAACAACACTGACGGCATCAACCTGCCCGATCAGGTCCCGGTAATTACTGAAATAATGGGTGTTGCAGCTGCTGGCAACCTGCTGGCCACAGGTCTCGTTGATATCGGCAACGCCCACAAGGTGGCTGGATGCCAGCCGGGCATACTTCTGAGCATGAAATTTACCGAGATAACCCGCTCCAATCACTGCCGTTCGTAGCATTTGCTGGCATCACTCTCTGGCTTATGGGAACGCCGCCACTCTGAACAGTATTGACCCGGTTATGGAATTGGTATTAAAACGATATTCCCTGATCAAGGTTGTCGATGAATAGAAGCAGTAAAGAAAAGATAGACAGAAATTGCAGTTCTGCTAGAAGAAGAGGAAGAAATGGGGCAGAAAGTGAAAGGCAGCGAGGCACGCTGCCTTAGCCCGGATATTTCATAAACTGCCCCGAATCTCGCGCCGGACTTTGTCGCTCTAAGGGATTTTGTGAGGGAGCGCCGTACCGGGGAGTACGGTCGACTGAGCAAAACTCCCTTAGAGCGACAAAGGACAAGCGAGAGTGAGAGCACGTTTATGAAATATCCGGGTGAGGATGCTGACCAAGAATAGACTGCCGCAATCAGCTGCGCTTGCCTTATACGCTCACCTCGGCATGTTTATGACCACCGATAGCAGTTCTGTAGTCCAGCTCAATCTTGTTGATGACGCGGTCACCATCGAGCAGACACCCAGAAATACGGCGGTTTATTGCTATGAAAAGAGATTACAACACGTAACCACCCGACCATTTGCAGCCATATTCACTGACTGCCCATGGCCGGGTATGACTCAATCAAATCCCGAAAAAAATAAATTTCAGAACAAATAATGTGGCCAGAATCCACATACTGATACTGACTTCACTGGTCCTTCCCGCCAGCAGTTTTACCAGTGGGTAAGCGATAAACCCGAGAGCAATGCCGTTAGCGATGGAAAAGCTCAGCGGCATCATAATGGCGGTAATCAGTACCGGACCCGCTTCCGTCAGATCATTCCAGTCAATGTTTGCCAGACTGCCTGCCATCAGCACGGCAACATAAATCAGGGCACCGGCTGTCGCATAGGCGGGAACCATGGCCGCCAGTGGCGAAAGGAACATGCAGAGCAGGAACAAAACACCCACAGTGACGGCTACCAGGCCTGTTCGTCCACCGGCTGCGACACCTGAAGCACTTTCTACATAGGATGTCACCGTCGGTGTTCCCATCAGGGCACCTGCCCAGGAAGCGGTGCCATCGGTAACCATCGCCCGGTTCATGTTGTGCATCTTGCCATTCTCGTCAGCCAGACCAGCTTTATCGCCAACGGCAATCAACGTTCCGGTGGTATCAAACAAATTCACAAACATGAAAGCAACGATAACGCCCAGCATCTCGGGTTTCAGGGCACCCATGATATCCAGTTTACCAACCACAGGTTCAAGGCTCGGTGGGGCGGAGTATATTCCCTGAAAGGCGATATCCCCAGCCAGAAGGCCTATGCCCGAAACAACGACAATGGCGGTCAGCACCGCTCCCTTGAAGCCACGGTAAGCCAGCCCCAGAATCAACAGCAGGCTCAAACAGGCCATCACCGGGCTGAACTGGGTAATATCACCCAGCGTGATAATAGTACCCGGGCTGGCCACCACAATACCGGCATTTTTCAGACCAATCAGTGCGAGGAAAAGGCCAATACCGGCGGTAATACCCACTCGCAGACCTTTCGGAATGCTGTTGATAATCCACTCACGGATTTTGAACAGGCTCAGCAGCATAAAACCGATACCCCCCCAGAAAACGGCACCCATCGCCTGTTCCCATGAGTAGCCCATACCCAGCACAACGGCATAGGCAAAGAACGCATTCAGGCCCATACCGGGTGCCAGGCCTACGGGCCAGTTGGCATACAGGCCAATAGCGATGGAGCTCAAACCGGCGACAATACAGGTAGCCGCAAACAAAGCACCTTTATCCATACCGGCATCGGCAAGCATACCCGGTATCACAAACACCACGTAACACATGGTGACAAAGGTGGTGAAACCGGCCACCAGCTCGGTTTTTACCGTTGTGTTATGTTCCTTAAGCTTGAATAACCGCTCGAGAAACGTGGGCTTCTCATCGGCCAAAGGCAGTGGTCTTGTATCCGCTCTATTCATAGAGGCTCTAATCCTGTTGTAGAAAATTTTGAGATCCCGGTCATACGGAAGCAGAGCCTCCCGGATTCAGGTACCTGTATTCTGTCGTGAAAATCGTTACCCAGCCTGGCAAGACTAACAACCTGGACTGGAACAATGCAAATTTCTGACTATATAGTCAATAAAATTCACAGTTGGTGGCTTGCTATTTTACTGACCAGATAGTCAAATTAATGCAAATTAACAGGCTGGAAATGCCATACAGCCCGCCCAACGGGAGCTTCAGAGTCTGTTGCAAAAGGCCTGTCATGGCATAGAAAGACAAAATAAAAAGAAAAGGACATGCCATCGTGATTCGCTTTCTTCTTAACGATCGGCTCGTCGAAGTTGAGGACACCGCTTCAGATACCACGGTTCTTGATTATCTTCGAGGCAACGCTGAAACCAGCTCTGCAAAGCCTGCCACTGAACAGCGTACCGGCACCAAAGAGGGCTGCTGCTCCGGTGACTGTGGCGCATGCACTGTTGTGGTGGGTGAGCCAGAGGGCGATCGGCTGAAATATAATACCATGAACGCCTGTATTGCGCTGCTGCCTTCGCTGCATGGTAAGCAGCTACTGACCGTAGAAGACCTGGAAGGTTCGGCCCACCCGCAAGATAACCCAAATAACAAGAGTGAGTTACACCCGGTACAGCAGGCACTGGTTGACCACCATGGATCACAATGTGGCTTCTGTACCCCGGGCATTGTGATGTCGTTATTTGCGCTTCACCATGAACCTGCGGAAAACCAACCGGATGTTCTTGAGGCCCTGGGCGGCAACCTGTGCCGGTGCACTGGCTACCGCCCCCTGGTTGATGCCGCTGAGAGCCTGGCCAATGGGCAACCGGATGACAAATTCTTCAGGCACCGGGCAGAAACCTTATCCAGACTGCAAACCATAGAACAACAGGGCAGTGTCAGCGGTAACGGTGCATTTATTCCTGCCAGTGAAGATGAGTTCGCCCGGTACCTGGTGGAAAACCCTGACGCCAGAATTCTGGCCGGTGGCACCGATCTTGGGCTCGACGTGACTCAACAGCTGAAGAAAATAAACAAACTGGTATTGGTAAAGCGTATTCCTTCTCTGCAGACCATACACGAAGAAAACAATGAGCTGGTGATTGGTTCGGCTGTTACTTATCGGAGCCTGAAACCCATACTGTCGAAGTACTTTCCTGAGTTTGCACAGATGCTGGACCGGCTGGGCTCCCAGCAAATACGCAATCAGGGAACTCTGGGCGGTAACATCGGCAACGCCTCGCCCATAGGCGACACTCCCCCTGTGTTACTGGCGCTGGATGCCTCTCTGGATCTTCGTCACGGAGATACCCTTCGAAATATCCCCCTGAACCGGTTTTTCCTGGATTACAAAAAGACTGAGCTTAAATCCGGCGAGTACATTGCCCGAATCCGTATTCCCACAACCCCTCATCAGTTGAAAGTCTATAAGCTCAGCAAACGCTACGGTGATGACATCTCCACCGTCCTGGCCGCGATCAATCTGGAAACCAGCGACGATGGACACATAACCAGGGCAAGAGTGGCATTGGGTGGCATGGCGGCCATTCCCAGGCGTGCAGACTTGTGTGAGCAGATTTTAACGGGATCACCACTGAACCAGGAAACACTCAGTCAGGCCAAGGCCGCTCTGTGTCAGGAGTTCAGCCCGATGTCCGATGTCCGGGCCAGCAGCGAGTATCGTCTTGTAGCCGCCTGCAATTTGCTGGAGCGTTATTTTATGGAACTGTCTGGCCAGAATGTAAGGATTATCTGTCATGCGTAAACTACCGGATCTGGCCAGTGAACAGCAGCAAAGTCCTATAAGCGGAAACCGCTCGGCTAAACACGACAGTGCTCATCTGCATGTGACGGGTAAAGCCCTCTATATTGATGACCGCCCGGAAATGGCCAACCAACTGCATGCCGGGTTTGGTCTTTCCACAGAAGCCCATGCAGATATCGTCAGCATCAATGTTGAGGAAGTCTGGAATACGCCCGGTGTTATTGCGGTCATCACCGCAGACGATATTCCGGGTCACAAAGATATTGGCCCTGTCTTTCCGGGCGATATGCTATTGGCCGATGGCCGGGTGGATTATATCGGCCAACCGGTGTTTGCTGTGGCAGCCACCTCCCATAAAGCGGCGAAAATCGCAGCCCGCAAAGCTGTGATTGAATATCGTCCGCTGGAGGCCATTCTGGGTATTGATCAGGCCATGGCGCAAAACTCCTTTGTACGGCCTGACCACACCATGAAAAAAGGCGACGCCGGACAGGCCATCCATAATGCCGATCACCGGCTATCGGGACAGATGTCGAACGGTGGACAGGAGCACTTCTATCTTGAGGGACAGATTGCCAGCGTGATTCCCCTGGAAGACGGTCAGCTCCATGTCTATACCTCAAGCCAGCACCCTTCGGAAGTGCAAAAGCTGGTCGCTGAAGTCATTGGCATACCACTGAATAAAGTGGTGGCCGATGTACGCCGTATGGGCGGCGGTTTTGGTGGCAAGGAGACCCAGGCCGCCGCCCCGGCCTGTATTGCGGCGCTTCTGGCGGTAAAAACCGGCAGACCGGTGAAGTTTCGCATTGATCGACAGCAGGATATGCTCTCTACCGGTAAACGACACCCTTTTCGCCATCGCTATACCGTGGGTTTTGATCAGCAGGGCCTGCTGGCCGGTGTTGATATCGAGCTGGCCGGTGATGCCGGGCACTCTCCGGACCTGACCGACGCCATTGTCGACCGGGCCATGTTCCACTCTGATAACGCCTATTATCTCAATAACGCCCATGTGATCGGCCATCGCTGCCGAACCAATACCGCATCCAATACCGCTTTCCGAGGCTTTGGCGGACCTCAGGGCATGCTGGTTATTGAACGGATTATGGACGACATTGCACGTTCAACCGGTCTGGACCCCCTGGAGGTTCGCAAGAGAAACCTCTATGGCATCACTGACCGAAATACCACGCATTACCACCAGCGTGTGGAACATAACGTACTGCATGAGGTGATCGGCCAGCTGGAAGAAAGCTCAGACTACTGGCAACGACGGGAAGCCATCCGCGCATTCAACCAGCAAAGCCCGGTACTGAAAAAAGGGTTGGCGTTGACACCAGTGAAATTTGGTATCTCTTTTACCGCAAAACATCTGAACCAGGCCGGTGCGCTTGTCCATGTCTATACCGATGGCAGTATCCAGATCAACCATGGCGGTACCGAAATGGGTCAGGGTCTTTATATCAAAGTCGCCCAGATCGTGGCCAACGAGTTCGGTGTTGCTCTGGAACGGGTGCAGGTGACGTCTACCCGCACCGACAAAGTACCCAACACGTCACCCACTGCGGCATCCAGTGGTACCGACCTGAATGGCAAGGCCGCTCAGGATGCCTGCCAGAAAATCCGGGATCGTCTGGTTGATTTTGCGGTTGAGCACTATGGCGTCTCAGGGCAGGAAGTGTCATTCCAGGATGACAAAGTGCGTCTTGGTGAACGTCAAATGCCGTTTGCTGACTTTATTCAGGCGGCCTATCTGCACCGGGTTTCCCTATCCAGCAGTGGTTTCTACAGCACGCCGGAAATTCACTACGACCGGGAAACCGCCAGTGGCAGACCGTTTTACTACTTTGCCTGTGGTGCTTCCGTGTCAGAAGTCACCGTGGATACGCTGACCGGTGAATACAAGGTGGATCGGGTGGACATTCTTCACGATGTGGGCCATTCACTGAACCCGGCGATTGATCGGGGTCAGATTGAAGGCGGTTTTATCCAGGGCATGGGCTGGATGACCACCGAAGAGCTGGTATGGGACGACAGTGGACGTTTGCTGAGTAATAACCCGGCTACCTATAAAATCCCCACCATTGAAGATATGCCACCGGTATTCAATGTTGAGCTGTTCCAGCAGCCAAACCCGAAACACACCATCTATCACTCCAAGGCGGTAGGCGAGCCCCCCTTTATGCTGGGTATGTCGGTGTGGTGTGCCATACGGGATGCCGTATCCAGCCTTTCGGATTATCAGGTTAATCCACAAATTGATGTGCCTGCCACCCCGGAAAGGGTATTGACGGCCGTCACATCCATAAAAGAGAACGCGCTATAAACCGTGTGATGGGAGAGGATATGTGGATTGATGCCCTGGCCAGGCTTCAGCAAACCGGCGAGTCCGGTGTACTGGTGACCATTCTGGGGTCGGCAGGTTCTGCCCCCAGAAAATCTGGCAGTAAAATGGTGGTCACGGCTGACCAGTGCTTTGACACCATCGGTGGCGGGCAGCTGGAATTTCTGCTGATCCAGAAAGCCCGGGAACTTCTGCTTAACCACCACTCAGAGCCGCTTCTGGAGCACTTTCCCCTTGGCCCGAAGCTTGGGCAGTGCTGTGGCGGCAGTGTCAGTGCGCTGCTGGAACCGATCACCACCTGTGGTTTTCGTATCGCCCTGTTTGGTGCCGGTCACGTGGGTCATGCGCTGGTGAATGTTCTGGCTCCTCTGGATTGCCAGATTACCTGGATCGATAGCCGGGAAGCACTGTTTCCTGAACAGCTGCCGGGAAATGTTCGGGTCTGCATCAGCGATCAGCCGGAGCTGGAGGTAGAAAACCTGCCTGATAATACCTTTGTTCTGGTGGTCACCCACAACCACCAGCTGGATTTCGCCATTGCCGAAGCAACACTGAAACACGAACAAAGTCGTTGGTTGGGTGTTATTGGCTCAGAAACCAAGGCCAAGCGTTTCCGTCAGCGACTGGAACACAAAGGCAGTTTCTCGCCAGCCCAAATTGAGCATCTACGCTGTCCGGTTGGACTGGAAAATGTTGGGGGCCGAAAGCCTGCTGAAATAGCCATTGCGATTGCTGCTGAAATTGTGTCCATACAAAATGGCAACCGGGGTGAGAACCATAAAAAGCGCGAAGGTATCCCTTGGCAAGGCTTGAAAAAACTCTTACATTCTCATCAGCATGAAGTTGCCCAATGATAATAACTAACGTGTGTAGATACTATGCTGTCATCTATCCCGGCTTTTCTCAGGGGTTGCCTATCCGCGAGTGTACTCGCAATAAACACCCTGATTATGAGCATACCTTTACTGGCATTCAGTGTTAGTCGTTTTCTGATACCGATCAAACCGTGGCAAAAACTGTGTACCCGCCTGTGCATCGCTATTGCTGAGTGCTGGATCAGCATCAACAGTGGCTGGATGAAACTGACCCGGAGGATGCAGTGGCAAATTGCAGGACTGGACAGCCTGCAGAAAGATGAATGGTATCTGGTCACCTGTAACCACCAGTCCTGGGCGGATATTTTTATTGTCCAGCACCTGCTGAACCGCAGAATTCCCATGCTGAAGTTCTTTCTGAAACAGGAGCTGATCTGGGTACCGGTTATCGGCCTATGCTGGTGGGCGCTGGACTTCCCGTTTATGAAACGCTATTCACGGGCCTATCTGGAAAAGCATCCGGAGAAACGCGGTGAAGATCTTAAAGCCACCCGAAAAGCCTGTGAAAAGTTCCGGGATGTTCCGGTATCGGTTTTTAACTTTATTGAAGGAACCCGCTTTACCGATGCCAAACACAAGCAACAGAAGTCGTCTTTTCAACATCTGCTGAAACCACGGGCCGGCGGCGTCGGTTTTGTGCTTGGTGCCATGGATCAACAGCTGCGCACTTTGATTAATATCACCATTGTTTACCAGGACGGAGTGCCATCGTTCTGGGACTTCCTCTGCGGCCGGGGCGATGCTATCAACGTCAGGATTGAAAAACAGACAATTTCTGACGCTTATCTTGGTCGGGATTACAGTAATGATGAGGTATTTCGGGAACAGTGTCAGAACTGGGTGAATGAATTGTGGACTGAAAAGGACCAGCTGATCCTGTCAGTCAGGGAAAGCCACGCCAGAGCAGTGGCGGTTGAGCATGAGTAAGGAATGGTCCTGAATTAACTTCCCGGTTTATAACTTGCAAAAGTTAGTAATAGTTCATCATTCTGGTGATATAATCCCGCGCCAAATGCCCATTGATCGGTCTTCTGCATTCGAGTGCCATCAGTTCATTACCGCACGGTAACCCCGTAAGCCCCTCTTACGGGACATTACTTTTCTGAATACTCATCGGCAGCAAGCATCATTACCGTTGGTCGAGTTCTGCGAACCTGATGTGCCAGTTGATCAACAGGGCAAACTGATCATGCTCCATTTAATGAGGAACAACTATGCTTCCGGTTGAACGTCGCGAACATATTCTTGCTTTTGTTGAAGAAAAAGGCTGTGCCAACATCGAAGAAATGGCCGAACGTTTCGATGTCTCCCAAATGACCATCCGTCGTGATATTCGCACCCTGGAGCAAGAAGACAAGCTGCGCGTGACCTATGGCGGTGCTGTGTCCAAAAGCTTCCTGATGGAAGATATCCCTTACGAAAAGAAAAACGCGGTGAATATCGAAGAGAAAAAATCCATCGCCCATGAAGCCCTGAAGCAGATTCGTGAAGGGCAGATCGTTCTGCTGGACTCTGGTACCAGTACAATGGCGCTGGCCAAGCTGATGATGCGCATGAAGGTTACCGTGATCACCACTGACCTGAAAATTGCCCTGCAGCTGTCAGACTCGTCAACGGTTAAGGTGTTCACCACCGGGGGTAATGTCAGTGCCATCACCAAGGCGCACACGGATGTTGCGGCCCTGTCATTCCTGGACAGCATTAATGCGGATATCGCCTTCCTGGCCACCAACAGCTGGAGCCTGAACAATGGCGTGACCACGGCATCCAACGATCACTACTATATCCGTCGCAAAATGATGGAACGGGCCAATAAAACCGTTCTGCTGGCGGATTCCAGTAAATTTGGTGCCTCCAGCATGAAAACCATTGCCCGTCTGGAAGAGCTGGATTGCATTATCACCGACAGCAAGTTTGATGAAGAGAACCTGGCCGCGATCCGTGAAGCCGGTGGCAATATCATTCTGCCGTCCTGATCAAAGATCATCTTCCGGGAGCCCTGTGGCTCCCTTTTTTTGCCGTGAAAATCCCTGATTTCAGTTGTGATGAATGTGTCGTCAACTCATTGATAGTATTTAACGACTATGTTTCTTTATTGCCGATTGAGTTTCCAGTCTTCTTACTGCATCACACCCGTTATTTTCTAAAAAAATTCAGTTAAAAAAGAGGCCTTTGCTGGGAACCATCGGCCATAACCCCGGTCCGACAAACCAGAAAAACCGGAGTTATCGAACCATGCATATTTTAAGCAATTATCAACCCCGTCCCCAGGCCATGAGCCGAAACAGTGATCAGCGCTGTCAGTCCTGTAAGGAACAACGGAGCAATTTACAGCAGGCAATCTGGGTGCCATGCAGCGCAGCAACCTTTACTGTAGGCTTTTTTTCGGGACAAATTTGCAATTGCTCCGTCGCGTGTTCTTCGTTAACTGGCGCGTCATGTATCGGCTGCTTCACATTGTGTTGTTGGAACAACATCGGAAGGAGTATTGACAGGTGCCTGACAGAACGGAAATGTTGTCATTTTGATAATCTGCCGTATCAGCCTGATTCTGGCGAGATCAATAGTTCCGGGGCCAGTGAAACTGATGCCAGAAAAAAGCTTTCAGGTGACCGCCATTCGACGACACCATTCCAGATGATCACTGTACAACCAGGCACAAACTCTGTCCGCAACCGTGCGGCTCCGGGCATCCTCATTTCACCCGATCATTCACTCATCCAGGAGAATGATAACAACGATGTGCCAGCCGACTCAGATAAGAAGACAAAAGCCGACTTTGTTGCTGTGGACATACTGGAAGATTTTCTCATCGGTTACGGTACTCAGGCCAGGAAGTAAAGATAAGTGAGATTCTCCCAGGAGCCTGTGAGGAAGGTTACATTAAAGCGGCCTTGCCCGGGAACTATCACCAATAAACCCGGTCCGACGATCTGGAAAACTGGAGTTAACGAACCATGAATACTGTAATCAATTACCAGCCCGGACCACAGGCCGTGTGGGGAAACAATGTTCAGCACTGTGACTTCTGTGAGAAAGAACGTGACAATTTGCAGCAGGTTGTCTGTATGGCATACAGCACGGCAATGTGCGTAACAGGATGCTGTACTCTGGGATGTGTTACTCCCGCCCCGAAGGCCTGTTTATACAGTGCAGCATTTACCGGCGCTTGCGCAGTACGTTGCTTGAACAAGGCCGAAAGTACGGTGGACAAGTGCCTGAAAGAACGGAAGTGTTGTCATTCTGATCATTTGCCATATCAATCTCATGCCCGCGAGTGGGATAATTATGGCTTTGGTGAAACTGATGTCATTGAAAAGCCTGTAGTTGACATCTATCCACCTACACAATTCCAGGTGCTCACGTTACAACCAGGCGCAAGTTCTGTCCGAAACCGTGCTGCCCAGGGCTGCCTCACTCCACCCGGGCAGGGCAATGGCACAGGTTCCTAATCGTTTCATCATGCCCGGTGGCCGACGAATCGGTCATGAACATTTGTGACACTCAGCATTGCTGCTAAGCTGATTGAAGTCTCCAGCCTTGCAGGCGGCCCGGTGTGGCCGATAGCCGAAATGCCTCCCCTGATCTGTATCCCCATGGGTGACCCTGCCGGTATCGGCGCAGAAATCATTATCAAATCACTATGTGACCCGGAGCTTGCCGGAACCTGTCGGCCAGTGGTGATGGGGGATGTTCGATGGCTGGAACAGGCCGCCAGCCTGTGCAGGGAGAAGGTCAGCTTCCGGTTGCTTCAACAAACGACTCCTGACTTGCATCAGCCCGGACAAATCAACCTGCTTGACTGCCCGATCACGAATATCGACCACATTATGTTCGGAAAAATCTCTGCAGAAACCGGAGTGGCAGCATACAAGTTTATTGAGCAGGCGGTTCACTATGTTCAACAGCAGAAAAAAAGTGCCATCGTTACCCCACCCATCAATAAGCTGTCGCTCAAAGCGGCAAAGATTCCTCATATCGGCCATACGGAAATACTGGCATCACTGACTCACACCCATGACCCTATTACGCTCTTCCAGGTTGCCGGGCTCAGGGTTTTCTTTCTTACCCGCCATCTGTCGCTCAGACAGGCCTGTGATGCCATTGTTGAAGACAGGGTTTTCAAGGGCATTGTCAAGTCTTACCAGATTCTCAAGTCCCTGGGCGTCCCTTCGCCATCACTGGCTGTGGCCGGTTTGAACCCCCACTGTGGCGAGAACGGGCTGTTTGGAGATGAAGAAGTCTGCGCCATTGAGCCTGCGGTGATGCGGGCCAGGAAGGAAGGGTGGAATATCACTGGCCCCATTCCCGCTGATTCCGTGTTCCATCAGGCGCTTAACGGCGATTATGATGGGGTGCTGTCCATGTATCATGACCAGGGCCATATCGCCACCAAGATGGTGGACTTTCAACGTACGGTTTCCATTACCTGTGGCCTGCCATTTCTGAGAACCTCGGTGGATCACGGAACCGCCTATGATATCGCCGGTACCGGTCAGGCCAGCGAAGTCAGCCTGACGGAAGCGATCAAAGTCGCCATACAATATACCGATGGAACCCACCGGAATCAGTAATCCGCCTTATGCTTCAGGATCTCACGACGCTGCTTTTTATCCGGACGGTGATCGGGTCTGGGCATGGCACCTCGCAGGGCTTTTCGATTCTCGGCGGCCTCTTCCCGGGCCTGAAGGCTCTCAGGTGTTTCTTCATAGAGCTGCTGGGCCAGTTCAGCCTTCTGCCGCTTATCACTGAGCTGCTTAACGATAACAATGCGCTCATCCCAGCCAGCACGAAGTTTTATCACATCACCCACCCGAGGCTCTTTGCCTGGCTTGCACCGCTGACCATTCAAGTGCACCTTGCCACCGTCTATGGCTTCCTTGGCGATACTGCGGGTCTTATAAAAGCGGGCTGCCCATAACCATTTATCAAGTCTGATCTTTTCACTATTACTCATTCGGTCCCCCCTTGGAGCCTGTCGGGATAACGGATGGCCAGCAGCTCGGCAATACCATAGGTTGAAAGTCTCATACTGACAAGTACTATGGATCTACTTTATTAGGAAATGGGATGACATTGCCGTTATGACCGCTGATCTTGGCTCGATAGGTGACCGACAGAAGCCGCCAGCCCTTATCAAACCAGTCGCTCTGGATTAAAGACCTGAGCGTTAGAATCCCTTGGCCTCCCGGATTTCTCCACCGCATTCCCGAACATTTCATGCGCTGAGTAACCAGTGTTTTGCATGCTGCTTCAATCACTCCGGAGCCGATGGGAAGACTTTTTGACAAATGCTCTACGTACTTCATCCGTAGGCTATTTTTTCTGAAGTATTCCAGTTCGGTCTTAAGCTTGGATCGGCGCGGGTGTTTTTTGTGTTGGTAAGCCAGGGCCTTGATGACTTTATCAATTCCGCCAGTTTCTTCTTTCAGAATATGCCGGTACGTTTTGAACTTCTCTTTAGCCTTTGGACTATTTTCACCGTACGACAGATCAAAGGCTTTCTTCAGGTGCTCTGCCGCATGGTAAAAGTCGATAATTTCATGACCTTCAGGTAAATCGCTGGAGAGATATGTCCAGTTGTCTTTGGCTCCATCTGCGACTTTCACCAATGTCAGACCCGGCTTTTGTTCAAGGACCTTATTCAGGTGATTTTTGATGGACTGTTTCAATGTCTCCTTCTTGCTCTCGGGCATTCGCCCCATCCTTATGGTGGATAGACGATTACCCAGATCATCATAAAACGACAGCGTCCCACAACTGGCTTCCTGACAACCCGCAGGGCCTCTGGTACGCTTGCCTTCAGCTGCTCCCTTGTCCCGTTTTTCCTGACGCTTTCCGTCCTTCATAGGCAGCATTACACCATCAAGAGAGGCCGCTACCGTCGCAGCATTGGCTGGAACCTGAAAGTTGTCTGCCAGACATATACTCAAAAGGTTCAAGATACTGTTCCCACCGTTCACTGAGTTTTGCAGGAAGACGAGCCAAAGTACTGGCCGACGGTTTCATATTTCCCAGCAACTCAAGAAGGCTTGCCACTTCGGTTGGTGGCAACTGAGCCACCATCCATGCCGCTTGCTTTGCCGCCCTGGGTAACCAGAACCCTTCAACAATCCCTGCCTGGAGTTCCAGGGGGACTATACATTTGCTTCCTGAGCCGGATCGATACAGGGTTCGCTTTACCCGGACAGAGCCAGCAGCAGATTGGTATGTTTGATGATTTTGAGCCACCCTGCGATAAACGGTGCCCTTGACCTCAATAGAAGGTTCATTGACGTCCAGTTTTTGGAGGTCTTCAGAGAGAATCTCCTGCTCTGCAAGAGCCATGAGGTTATGCAGTTCATTTTCGTAATCCTCCCAGTGGAGCTCATGGCATGACTGGCGAAGAAGAGATAACCGATGTTGCAGCATCTCGATTGCAGGGCAGTGATTACTAGCGGGAATGGTCAGTGGGTGACATACTTCCATGGAGGGCGGCCTCTCGCAGATGATTCTTTTGTCACATGAAAATCATAGCTGCGTTTGGTCGCCTTTCTTGTTCGGGTATTTTGGCTCTGGGACGTAAATTCTATGCTCCAGGGTCTGTAGTTGTGCTCAGTATGAGACTTTCACCCATTCCATTCCTGTTGGCAATATACGAAATCAGCCGCAACCCCCCCGATAAACCCCCCGGAAGCAGCACCGATGATCCCGGCAGCAGCCCCGACAACACATGCATCCCCGATACCCCCGGAAGCAGCCCCGACAACCCCGGCAGCAGCAACAGCAAGCCCGCCAATCACGACAGCAGCGCCGGCAGCAGCGCCGGCAGCAGTCCCGATATTCCTGGCAACCCCGGCAGCAGCTGTGACAGCCCCGGCAACAGCCCCGGCAGTAATCAAGGCGGTCGGGACAGTAATCAAGACAACCCCGGCAACAGCCCCGTCTTCAGCCCCGACAGCAGCCCATAAAGCAGCCCCTAAGAAAGCACCACAGACAGCAAACGCGGGGGCGAACTCCAAAATAGTTCGGCCAGTAAGTTTAATCGTTTTTTCCGAAATAATGACCACACGCTCCTGCAATGGGATATTTTTTATCTCTTTTAACTTGTTATCAGTTAATTGATTTGTACAGATAGGGCATTTTTTTTGGTTGGAACTTTCCACCCATTTCCGCATGCATGATTTACCAAAAGCATGTCCGCATATTAGCTCGATGCTTTTGTATTTTGTTGAGTCACAACATATTGAGTCATAACATATTGCACATTTAATAAGACCGTTAGCACTATTCATATCAAAACCGAACCATAAAAGGATTTTTTTCAATAGAACATTGGATAATAATATTTGGTTTTGGTTCCCTATGAATACTTAGACTTCAAGGGAAAAAAGTCATTAGATGAGACGTTTTCATTTGATCAGTTAATGACGCTGTGTGCCCGGCCGGACTTTACGGAAGCAAGAGTGATCGCAGCCCTGTTTATGGTTCGCGAGCAACTTCAAGCCGGGTTACTGGGTTGACCATTAACCGGCCTGATCCACCTTTGCCAGAGTGCGAGATATGAGCAATCCTGAGTCTTTAATTCCTGAGTTAGTACACATTGCCCGAGAGGCAGGAAAAGGTATTCTTGCCGTCTATCAGCAGGATGATCTCGGGGTACAAACCAAGGCGGATACCACGCCTGTCACCAAGGCTGATCTGGCGGCCAATGCAGTCATCGTTAATGGCCTGGAAGGTTTGCCGGTAACATACCCTCTGCTTTCTGAAGAGTCGGATCATCCCTCCTGGCAGGAAAGAAGAAACTGGCAGCGTTACTGGCTGATTGACCCTCTGGATGGAACCAAAGAGTTTATTAACCGCAATGGTGAATTCTCAGTCAATATTGCCCTGATTGAGAATAACTACCCGCTCCTTGGCATCGTGCATATTCCCGCGACGGATACCACTTACTGGGGAGGTAAAAGTCTGGGCGCGTGGAAACAGGTTAACGATGGTGTTGCTTATGAAATCCGCCCCAGAAAGTTCGCTCCCCAGAAGGAAGTCATCGTTCTTGGCAGCCGCAGTTATGGCACAGAACAGGCCAGTCACTACCTTAACGCACTGAAAGCGGTGTATCCGGGCCTGATATCCAGGAAAGTTGGCAGTGCATTAAAAAGCTGCCTGATTGCTGAGGGTCAGGCTGATATCTATCCCAGACTTGGCCCTACATCGGAATGGGATACCGGAGCTGTTCAGGCAGTTGTTGAAGGGGCAGGCGGATTGTTTCTTAATCCGGATGGCCAGCGGTTCAGTTATAACCTGAAAGAAAGCCTGATTAATCCAGACTTTCTCGTACTGGCTGATAAAACGATTCAATGGAATAATTTCTGGCCGCCGCGTTCCTGAGGGACTGTATGAGCGGCAGATAGCTATCAAAAGACATAATGAATATCATCCACCTCAACCCTGGGGGCTCTGTCGGGTGGATTATCCACCTCACCTTTAATAATGGTGGGAGAGTTCAGCTTAACCTCCTGATCGGGCAGGGCTGAATCATCAATAAGTACTTTAATCTCACCGGTTTCACCACGAAACAGGTATATTTTCCCTTTGATTTTCTTAACAATTTCACCGGAAATCCGAACCAGTTCTTCATCGTCTGAGGTGTTCAGAATTTCTTCAACACTTTGCTTGTGATACATGGGATTTTCGGACGTATCGCTCTGGTCAAGATTAAAACGTGTTTCCTGAGAGCAGGCCGAGGCAATAAAACCTGACAGGATTACTCCTGCTAACTTTCCTTTCGTCATAAGTCTTATCTCTATTCAATCCTTATGTGATTATTCGGCAGTGCCGGATTATGATGCAATATCCATTTAACCCTGTTAAAAACGCTATTTATTTTCGTAGCTATTTTTTCTGTAGCTAATCATAAATAAGATCCATGCTAATTAAGACCCAATTCATAATAGCAAATGCTTTCCGGGTTTGTTCAAAGCCAATAATTATCTATCGAAATAGTTAAACAAACGAAGACGGAACCGTTCAAAAAGAGCACAAAGAAAAGATTTCTTTGTGCTCTTTTTGAACTTCGTGGTTATCCAATTCCAAAACCCATTAAAAATATTGGGGTACCATTACAGTAAATTCGATCCTTTTTTGTGCAGTTCTTTCTGAACGCAACGGGATAATTATGCTAACTTGGGTACCTTGTTGCTGAAAAAAGCATCAAGCACCTTTTGAGTTTCCTCCAGGGGACCTAAATTCCCCAGGTCTTTTGCAATGATGGGTTTCAGTAGCTGCCTGGTATCTGCATCGAAGTAGTCTTTGTCATTCCATTGGAAACTATCCACAACCGAACGAGGGCCACCCCTTAAATTCTCACATGGCTGATCAATATAGTTGATAATATCTTGCAGAAAGTGCAAGGTTTTGATGGTCTTAGGAATAAACATTGACTCTACCCAATGACTGACCTGCATTTGCTGAACGCGACCCTCCGTCCATTGGTCATAACCTCTCATTAGCTCGCTTTTCTCACTTGAAAGTTCAAGGCTGATCAACTGCTGGAAAATATCTTTATAGTTTTCCTCCCATTTATCAGGGGCCGTAGCCAGCTGAAAGGCTAAAATTAACAAATCCTCATATCCCAATTTATGAGAATGGGCGCTACTTAACTGGTCGTCCAGAGAGTCGTGGTGTTTGGGTTTGGAACGATATTCAGACATTTTGTGTAAGACCTTCGTATACGACACCATCAAATGACTGACCCTTTCCATGGTTCCGGTATTATCAGTCGATAATGCGTCAAGCCAGATATCCTTGACCAGACGGAAAAAGACCGGATACTCCAGGAATGAACATTCCTCGATTTTGGGAAAATCTGGCGGAGGGTTATTAACCAACTCCTGAACTTGTTGGGCAAACTCACCAAAATAGTGTTGATAGTCATCTGAAGAATAATTCTTATAGTTGTTTGGATCAAAACTATGATAATGAAGATTTGTATGACCAGGAAATATCCGCGGATGGGCACCCGGGTATGATTCACGGTAGTGAGTGCAGACTTCTTTGGCAGACCCGAAGTCACATAAAAACTGTTGATTATAACCAATAGCCAGAACTGGCCAGCCATAACGGATGTAGGTTGCTGACTCCTTGAGGAACTCTGGCCAATTGCTGACAATCTCGGCCACTTTTTGCTGCTCCGGCCACGCAGAGGTAAGGTGTTCGTCAATTTTTTTGTCCAGACTTTTTTTCAGTGACTCGGCAAACCTGACGACCTCTTGGACTATTTGAGATTGATTACGGAAGCCGAGAGTCTTGTCCATCGCCTCTTTGATGTTGTGAAATGCGGAGGTTGTATCAACGCGTTTGCCGGCAAGCTCCTGGATAATATCAGCCGGAGTTGGTTTAATTGCCCGTTCATATAGCGCCATCTCTCCAGTAATAATATCCTTCTCAGAATACCCAAGCATCTTCAGTTGAAGGCGCTCAGATGAGGTGGTGGTGTGCCGGGAATCAAACGTCCCGGCTACTGCAGGTGTAGTGCCGAACGATAATTGATCAGCACCGCCGACGGCAGTGCGCTGGATAGATGTTTGTGGCTGGATGGAATTCGCCATGTAAACTCCTGAACGTAGAATGAAAACGAAATTCTTGTGATTGACCAGATTAAAAGCTGATATGTTGACTGACTGATCAGTTTTATGGACAACAGGACTAGAATTTTGTTCCCAAACTCTCCCGGTTGGCAGCAGTTCAGTTATAAAAAGCCTGATAAATCCAGACTTTCTCGTACTGGCTGATAAGACGATTCAATGGAATAATTTTGGCCACCGCGTTCATGAAGGACTGTTTGACGGGCAGATGACCATCAAAAAACATAATGGATATCATCCACCTCACCTTTCTCTCCTCAATGTTTGTTCAAATCCAACCATCATCTGTCGATATATTTTTAACCTTTTCATAGTGTTAGTTAATTAAAATTGATTTGGACATCATAACAGTCACTTCGCAATAATATGAGGCCCATTATGCCCCACCTTACCATCCGGAATGCATTCAAGAGCCTGATCTCTCTCGTTCTGGGCATAGTGTTCATGAATCAATGCCTGGCTTCAGAACAAGACTGCACCAACCTGCATGAACTCCAACACTACTCTGAACAACTATTGCCTCTGTGTGAAGCCGATGATTCGGCCACACCGATCCAACTGGCCTCCGATCAGGCTCTGGAAGTCTGTGATGAACCGGATGGCAGTGGCATGTGCAGAACCTATTTCAACGCTACCGGCAATGTGGCAGATGCGCTGGAAGACAATTTTTCCTATGCGCGGTTGATTCCGTTCAACCATCACGATTTTTATATGGCATTTATGTCAGACCCTCAGTACCCATGGTCATGTCAATCATCAAAGGAAAATTGTGATGACCAGGACAAAGCCTGGCAGGAAAATATGAATTATGTGCAAAGCCTGAATGCATTAATGGATGACCTGGGTAAAGAACAACTGGCCGGCGTCGTCATCAATGGCGACCTGACCGCGTTTGGTTATGACTGGCAGTTCGATGCCTACTACCGGCTATACCACAACGAATTAAAAATGAACGTCTATCCGGGCCTGGGAAATCATGATATTTCCAACAATGTTGATGGCTGCTTTTTGAATAACTGTGCTTCCAGAATGATGCTGTATTTACGAGATCATGTGCGTACGTTGAATGTCCGCAGTTTTGACTATCACAGCACGGGGACTTATTTCGAGTTTCCATCACTGAAAAAAAAATTCAGTAAAAGCTTTGCTTATTCCTGGGATATTGGTGACATCCATTTCGTTCAACTCAATAATTACCCAACCTATACGGCACAATGGGATGGCTGGAACTTTGCCCGGACCCGAAGGGATTATTTTGATATCCAATCCGCCAGAGAGTGGCTGGCCAATGACCTGGAACAGGCCAGCAGTGAAGGCAAACATATTATCCTGAACTACCACATATCCGGTTTTACCAATGAGATAAGAGATATCTTGCGGCGATATAAAATTTCTGCCATTTTTGCCGGTCACCTGCACTCTTTTGTAGGCCAGGTTGATTTTCACACCCTGTGGGATTTCTACGGACCAGGTGAGCATCTCCCTGTGTTTCTGGGAGGCGCAACGGTGTTCCAGAAATACATGCTGGTTCGATTTGAAGAAGATCAATTTGAGGTCAGTATTGTGAAAAGTAATCAGAGCGCAAGTTACGAGTTGGAGAGTGAGGGTGTATATCCCCTTTATTAAGTCGTTATTCGTAATGTGTCTACATCCTGATGATTTTAACGGTTTTCTCTTTTTTCAGTACCTGGTAAACCAGCCGGTGCTGAATATTAATTTTCCGCGATAATGCGCCGCTCAGGTCGCCCAATAGTGGCACTGCCCAAAATGGATCGGCCTGCTGTTCAAAAGTGACCACCTCTGCTGCTGATGGCACACCGTGCTGCAATGTGTCCATTCAGAAAAAATTTGTATCACTCGACTCTAAAGTTTTTGCCTGACCATTAAGTTAAATTTGAGCAGGTCTCACTGCTGCTACTCGGGCTTCACGGCTGCGCAAAGCCTTCATCGTGGCAACAGGAGGCCTGCTGTACCAAGCTTGGTTGCAAAGTAATGTATTGGCAACTTTTATATGACCATGCTTATACGTGTTCTTCCCTGCGCTACCCAATTTATTGATCATCTTGACCAGGCTTTACGTCAGGCTTCGCATGCTCAGCGACTGACTATGAAGCAACGCTATTTTTTAGCATTTGTCATTTCAGCAATGATTCTGACTCAGAAGCTCTGCTGGGCAACCATGGAACGTCGAAGTCTTGGCCAATACACATCAGCCGCCTTATGGTGGATGTTTTATCGATCCGAAATTGTCTGGCATCTACTGCTACGCATCAGTGTTCTGGTCATCATTGATCGTTATGGCTTATCAGAGGGAAATCTTCTTATTGACGACACTGGGCGCTCACGATCCAAGCGGACCAAAAAGATTGGCAAAACCCACAAGATCAAGGAGAAAAAGACCAATGGGTATATCAACGGTCAGGAGCTGGTCTTTCTGGTTTTACAGACTCCGCTGGTAACCGTTCCTGTTGACTTCAGGTTCTACATGCCCGACCCGGAGATGACCGAATGGCGGAAAACAAGAGACTTGTTAAAAAAACAGGGGATTCCTCCAAAGGATCGGCCCCCCAAGCCAAAGCCCAACAGTGAGTACCCAACAAAACAGCTGCTGGCACTGGATATGATCCAGGCTTACCAGCGACACTTTCCCAATATAAACGTCACTGGCATTCTGGCGGATGCTCTTTATGGGGATGCCAATTTTATGGATAGAGCTTCTTCGGTCTTCTCGGGAATACAGGTGGTTAGCCAGTTACGCTGGAACCAGTTGGTGATCTACAAAAACAAAGAAGTGAAGCTGAAGGCCTATTTTGACAGTTACCTTGGGCCTGGTGTCAAAAAAACGCTGGTTATACGAGGTGGAAAAGAGCAAAAGGTGACGGTGCTGTCTGCCCGGCTCAAGGTCAAAGCCCATGGGCAGAAGCGATTTATTGTTGCCTTGAAATATGAGGGAGAGGACGACTATCGCTATCTGGCCGCCACGGATGTTTCCTGGCGTCATGATGATATTGCCCGGCTTCACACGCTGAGGTGGTTGATCGAGGTGTTCTTTGAGGACTGGAAACTTCATGAGGGCTGGTGCAACAGAGCCTTGCAGCAAGGCATTGAAGGGTCTGAGCGTGGCGTGATCCTGAGCGTGCTGTGTGACCATATGTTGCTCCTTCATCCTGAACAATCTGCCCGCCTGGAACACAAACAGCCCCGGGCGGGTAGCCAGCGCTTACCGTTGGCTGCCTGGTCGAGAAACTCAGAATTGATGCGTTGCTGGATATCATCAAGATAGTTGTGGAGTCAGAAAATCCTCAAGAGAAGCTCAAGAAACTGACGGAGTCTCTCGAAGACTATCGCCCGTTGAGAATATCCAGCAAGCATATGGCAGGCAGGGAGCTGGGGAGAATGATGCCAACTGCCTCACTCAAGTACCGTTTGCCGGAGTATCAAACACTCGTGCATTAAAAACTTGAGAGTCGAGTAATAAAGTACGTCTTATTTGATTGTGCCAAGGTTGGGAGCCAATTTTTGCTCAGATCAACTCCGAGAAAAACAACCTGACCTTTCTGGTTTGCTCCTGATTTGTTAACCTCATGCGGCTGTCATTAAGAGTGGTGGTCGTGAGCGCCCAGCGGCCTTCAGGCCAAACCAGGCACAGGGAACTTTCTGACATTTTGGAGTTCTAAGATATGGCATAAACTAATGTCGTTCGGTCTGCTCTTTTATAAATGCCATCATCACTCACACCAAAAGCAGCAACCATTTAATATAGGAAAGTTCTAAGCAGGTTAAGTTCAATTCACTACATTGCTTATTTACACTCAGCGATGTACGCAGCCATTCAGAGAAAAGCAGGGACTTATGGATATATCCGCAGCAAAGCAGGATTTTTTCACTCCACAAGCCTCTCAGAAAAAAAAGCCTGGGGGTCGACAGGGGAAAAAAAAATCCACAATGGGTTATGCACTAGAGTGCAATAATGTGACCAATCCAAGAAAACGTCACAACACCTCTCAGGACTCAGACCAACTCCCCCACCCTGCAAAGATATTGAAAACACGTAAAATTACCCCGCCCATAACAATGCAGGCAAACAATCTCCATGACCAGATTTTTACAGATCTGACCGAAGACCCCAAACAAGGCAAGGGTAAGAAAATTTTTGGGGATTTCTGGGGTGCTTTTAAAAGTATTCTGGATGCATTCTGTAACCAATACCATGGTGATGATACCCCCATAATTGAAGAAAATATCCTGGCAGCATGGATGCCCTGCAAAGATATAACCAGAGAAAATGACAAGAAGTTAGTCAAAATTGTCTGGGGTGATCGTTATTGCAAAATCACAACGGTTAATTATTTTTGGGATCAGGCAAAGAATATGGTTTTACGAGGCATCAAGGAAGGTGTAAATTACTTCTCTTATGAAACTGAATACAAAACCGGTAAAAAACCAATAACTGCATGGGAATGTCTGGACATATTTTTAACACAATTCATAAGCCGGAAAGGATGGAAAGGATCAGCAGCATTGCTCAGAGAGAAACTGACTTCATCGTTGAAAGACCCAAAGCCAACCGAATCAGACAAGAAAAAAATCAGTATTAGACACTGTGACCAATTTCTCAAACCTGAAGACATTGACAGCAAGGGTCTGCAGCTTTTTGGTAAATATCAATGGCGAGCAATCACTAAACTGATTGCAACATCCTACAATGGTTATAGACCATCCCAACAGGAAAACTGTACACCCGAGGTTCATGATATTTTCCACCAGGCATTAAAAGACTTTATTCAGATAATGCCAGAAATGCCCGGTATGGATGAAGTAGATGATCTTCATCCTGAAACTGGAGCGCCTATAAGAAGGACAATCGCAACGACTGAATTTAACATAAGTTCATCAGCTAATAAGCTTAATTCTGAACAAACGTTTGCTACATTGATCTATCCATTTATTCATGCTGAAAAATACGATCTGATGACAAAGGATATTGAGAAATATGAGTTCCTGCTAGCGGCGGTAATGAATTTAAAGCACTACTACTTTATCGTGGTAGACCCCAGAAACACCAGTAAAGAAGAATTTAGAAATGATGAATTATGGAAAAAAGAGCATAAGTACCATAGTATTTTTCCTTTTCTACTTTCATTTAAACCAGGTGTTAGCTCTATACCCAGCAGTGAAAATCCTGAAATTGGAGAAGATATAAATTATGATGCTTTAAAAAATTGTTTTTCTTCAGAAAATGAATTATCCACAGTAAAAAATATAAATCTTGAACTTGAATCAAGACTTACTAACTCTGAAAAAAATATATCAAATCTTATAAACGAAAAAAAATATCTGGAAGAAAAAATAGAGTTACTTTCTTCAGATAATACAGACATAAAAGATGAAAACAAAAAATTAACTGATCAACTACAAAATCACAAGAAAGAAATCTCTGAATATAAAAAACAAATACAATCAACAGAAGGAAAACTGCAAGAAGCCAATCAATTACTGTTAAAAAAAGAAGAGGAAATTAAAGAAAAACTCACATTAACTAAAGAAAATCAACACCTGACAGAAGAGCTAAAACTATCAAAAGAGTCAGCAATATCGTTAGAGGGTGAAGTAAAATCACTGACAGATACCATAGGATTTCTAAAAGACAAACTAGGCAAACTTGAAGAAGAACATAAAAGCATTGAAGAACAATGCAAGAAAAACATAAGTGAAATATACCCGCAAAAAAAAGAAACAAAAAAAAATAAATCAGGAGATAAAGAGCCGCCCACCCCATTAAGATCAATGAAAAACATGGTAGAATCCATGTGCTTGATAACAAGAGAAACACAGGAAGAGGCTGCCTATCTGCAACAAAAATTAATGAAAGAAAAAATCACAAGCCAAAAGTCAATTAAAGAAGCAAAATCATTTAGAGATACCCTTTCTGACAGGGAAAAACAGATTAAAAAACTGGAAAAGGAGATCCAATCAGCAAGAGAAGAAAGTATAGCTTCCAATGATACATTACTTGAAAGCAGTACAAAGATAAAGGAGTTAAAAATTCACCATCAAAATGAAATAAAAACAAGAACAAAAAAAATAGAAGAACTAAAACAAAATTACACCAAAAAAATAAATCATCTGGAAGAAGAAATCAACAACCTTAAAAAGCAGAAAAAAACAAACCAGGATGAATTAAAAAACCTGAAACAGTATCTCAATGAAGCAAATTCAAAATTAAAAAGAAACAATGATATTTTGTACAAAAGTTTAAGGAACAAAATCACAGAACTCTCAAAAAAGATCAAAGAAAAAGAAAAAGATATTAAAGAGAAAGATAAAGGGCTGACATCTATAAAAGACCAGATTACAGAACACAGAACAAACTCAGAACAATTAGTAGGTAAAGTTAATGTTCTGGAAAGCAATATTAAAACTTTAGAAAAAGAGAGAGAACTTCTTTGTCAATTACTCAGAGAATCCAGCAACCAGGATGAAAAAATCAAGTTTGAATCCGAAATCAATCACCTTAAAAAAGAGCTATTAAGTTCTAAGGAAAGCATCAAAGTGTATGAGAGTGATTTGAAAAAAATGAAAGACAAGCAAGACTCTCTGTTATCCGAATTAGAAAATATTAAACACGAACTAGCCAGAAAAGAAACAGAGGAACGTGAACAACTAATAAAAAAAAAGAATCTAGAAGATAAATTGAAATTGACTGAGGTAAGTGCTTTACAGTCACAATCGGAAGTAAGTAGCCTGAAAAAGGAATATGAAAGACGTATTAAAGCATATGAGAGTGATTTAAAAACATTAAAAGACAAACAAAGTTCTCTTTTGTCTGAATTAGAAAATATTAAATCTGAGCTTACCAATAAAGAATCAAATGAACGTGAACAGCTAATAGAGAAAAATAATCTGATAGATAGCCTGAAAGAGAGTAAAGCAAGTATTTTACAACTGCAAACAGAAGTCACTTCCCTGAAAAGACATGAAGATTGTTTAAGTACAGAAAATAAAAAACTTAATACCTGGTTGACTGAGATCAGATCAGATCTTAAACAGTCAATATTGGAAAAAGAAGCTGTTGGGCAAGACCTGAGTCTTGCCCAAGATGCACTGACCAAGCAAACAGAACTCATTAAAATAATACGTCAAGAGTCTAGCCATACACAAAATGAATTGGAAAGAACTCAAGATAAAAACAGCCAATTGAAAGACCAGGACATCCTTTTTATCCAGCAACAGGCATTACTGCTGGATGAAGACCAACGTTTAGAACAAGTACAGAGAGAACTCATTTGCACAAAAGCTCTGGCAGACGCGAAATGTCGTGAAGTCGATGAATTAAAGAAAGAAATGAATAACCTGAAAACAAATGTTCCTGCAATCAATCATACTGTTAATCAGCAGCTCAATATTCTCCAGATGACGCCTGATCAACTACTGGACTACCAAACGGGAATGGAAACACTCCTCAGGCAGAAAGATATTACCATTGATCTATTACATGAGATGTTGGCTGCAAATGCACAGACAGCAAAAATCCAACCCGGGCCTTCTCAACTGGCACCGTTAAATCCTGAGGCCGTTGTTCCTGTCGGGACCAGCACCAACCCAGCTAAGGTGAATAGCCCTACTGGCATTAGTAATGAAACCGGTATTGCATTTTCTGTCCTATGCCAACAATTATTGCAAGACGAAAACCCGACATCTGAGCCTGACATCGTTCAGCCACCATTGACCTCAGCAGGTACAGAGTCAGCACGAGCAGTGGCAACAGTCACACCTCAACAACTATCAATGTGTGGTCCGGGGACTTTCAATTCAGGTTCACAGTGGCCCGTACCCGGAGGACAACTCTCAACTATATCGATGAGCACTCCTGTGCAGGAGAGCACCGGGTCAGCCCCAAATACCAACGAATTACAATACAGAAGGTCAGCTTTAAATACCTCCGGATTACCATTCCCCAGGCTAGAAACCACATCCCTTCGCACTTCAGATGCTGACACACCATGGAACTTTGAATCTATTCCCTCCCTGCTTGGCATTATCACTGATTTAGACGATATGTCCTCTGTAGAGCCTATATTTAACGCACCAGTCCCTGACCAACCCGCATCGCCAAAGTCCAGAGATAGTTTTCCTTTCAATAATAATTCCCGGGAGCTTGTCAGACTTAAGCATCTGTAGCGAGGATTGCGAGAAATTGAGCCTAAAAATTTCAGATTCTGAGGAGAATAGCGGGGCTATTTAATGAAGAAGCAGGGATTTTAGACCAATTTCGCAACCGCACGACTGCATGGATGCAGGAGCTCGGAGCAGTTGCCGCGTAGGACAGTCTTAAGTCCGACAGGACGTCTAACTCCTTGAGGGCCATGCCGGTATCAGGAATAATACTTCTCTCAATCACCTGAGGTTACCACCACGAACAGGATTGAATGAGCATATGGACGCAGTTGCGAAAAAATACCGTCCCGGGAAAATCCGGGAAAATAATAAAAAAAGCATTCTGGCCGCTGCCGAACAGGAGTTTGTGACCCATGGCTTCAAAGGCACTACCATGCAGCGCATCGCGGAACGGGCAAACCTGCCCAAAGCCAACGTTCACTACTACTTCAGCAATAAGCTCTCGCTCTATGCTGCCGTTCTGTCGCATATCCTCAAGCTATGGGATCAGAGCTTTAACAGCCTCAGTCCTGAGGATGACCCGGAAGAGGCGCTGGCCGCCTACATCCATACCAAAATCATGTTCTCCCGGAAGAATCCCCTGGCCTCCAGACTCTTTGCCCAGGAAATCATCAATGGCGGTCCGCACCTGACAGAGTATTTTGGCGAGGACTATCAGATGTGGTTTCGGGGACGGGCACAGGTGTTCAAGGCATGGTCTGACCAGGGAAAAATGGATGCGGTCGATCCTGTGCATCTTATCTTTCTGCTCTGGTCATCCACACAGCATTATGCAGACTTCTCTTACCAGATAGCCCGGGCCATTGGAAAAGATACGCTTGAGCAGTCTGACTATGACCAGGCAACAGAGACATTAACCCGGATAGTCCTGAAAGGTCTGGGTATTACTCCAAACCAGCGTTAAACCTAACTGGCAACATCGACCTTTTCTCTCCTCATTCCAGCGATGAAAGGTTGATATCATTGAAAGCCAGAAGAGGAACCTAATAATCATTTTGAGGTCAAACTGCGGTATTTATAGTTGCAGGGTTTTATTCTGAAAGCATCCCCATCAAGCCACCCCCATCGAAGGCCTGCTGGCCGGGTTAGTCACCAAGCCGGATCAAGTGGAATTCCAAACCGCTCCACAAGTACATTTAATGGTCAGAGAGTATCAAAACTGCAGTCCCATAGAGATAAAGCCTCCACCACGGATCATGGCAAGCAACTTGAAGACGACTTCTGGAATAATAAACCATTACAAGGACGAAAAATCACCCCGGCTCAAGTGCTCAGAGCCTATGGAAATGACAGGACTTCTCTGAGACGTGGCTTCTTCCTGCAAAAGCTCTGCTTACAGAACATTTTACAGGGCAATAGAAAAGTTACCCCGGAGCAGGTCATTCAGGAATTCAACCGGCAACCAGGCCAATATAATAAGCACAAATTACCAATAGCACGCTTCAAGGCGGAATGCTGCCTGAAGGGCCTGACGCTAAATGGTCATAAGGTCTCAACGGATGCGGTGGTCAAGAATTTTCAGGCACTCAAAGCCCCCCTGGAGCTGGCGCGTTTTAAAGAACAATGTTGCCTGAAAGACCTGACAGTAAATGGCCAGCGGGTCACACCGGAGGCGGTGGTTCACGATTATCAGGTGACCAATGCAACACTGGAACTGGTGCGCTTTAAGGAAATGTGTTGCCTGAAGGGCCTGTTGTTGAATGGCCATCACGTCACACCGGAGGCGCTGGCCAGGGATTATCAGGCAATCAACGCAACACAGGAGTTGGCATACTTTAAGGAACTGTGTTGCGTGAAGGGCATAATGTTGAATGGCCAGCCGGTTACACCGGATGATGTGATTAAGGGGTTCAGGGGTACCCCGGAAAGCAAACTGTCAATAGCACGCTTCAAAGCGGAATGTTGCCTGAATTGCCTGCCGTTGCGTGGCCAGCCGGTTACGCCGGAGGCGGTGGTTAAGGATTTTCAGGCAGTCGGCGTCCTCCTTGATCTGGCGCACTTTAAGGAACAATGCTGCCTGAAAGGCATGACATTGAATGGTCAGCTGGTTGCACCGGAAACGGTGGTTAAGGATTTTCAGGCCGCCGGAGCAACCCTGGGGCTGGCGCGCTTTAAGGAACATTGCTGCCTGAAAGGCATAACATTGAATGGTCGTCTGATCACACCGGAGGCGGTACTTAAGGATTATCAGGCAGCTAACGCAACACTTGAGTTGGCGTGCTTTACCGAACTCTGTTGGCAGACAGGCCTGCCGATACATGGCCAGCACGTCACACCGGAGGTGGTGGTTAAGCATTATCAGATGGCCAGCGCCACACTGGAGCTGTCCCGTTTCAGGGAGCAATGTTTCCTGAAAGGCATAATGCTGAATGGCCAGCCGGTCACACCGGATGCGGTGGTTAAGGGTTATCAGGTTGCCAATGCACAACTGGAGCTGACCCGGTTTAAGGAACAATGCTGCCTGAAGGGCCTGAGGTTAAATGGCCAGTGGGTAACATCGGATGAAGTGGTGAATGACTATCAGGCAGCCAGAGCAACAACGGAGCTGGCGCTCTTTAAAGAACGATGTTGCCTGAAGGGTCTGCCATTGAATGGCCAGCCAGTCATACCAGACACCGTGGTTAAGGATTATCTGGCCGCCAGGGCAACACTGGAGCTGGCTCGCTTTAAGGAACAATGCTGCCTGACAGGCTTGTTGTTAAATGGGCGGCCGGTCACGCCAGAGGCGGTGGTTAAGGCCTTCCCGACTACTCTCGATGGCAAACTGGGAATAGCACGCTTTAAGGAACAATGTTGCCTGACAGGCTTGATGTTGAATGGCCAGCCAGTGAAACAGGATGCGGTGGTTAAGGATTTTCAGGCCGCCAGGGCACCACTGGGGCTGGCACGTTTCAAGGAACAATGTTGCGTGATGGGCCTGGCATTAGCCGGTCGGCAGGTCACACCCGATGAGGTGGCCAGGGATTTTCAGGCAGCCAGAGCCACTCTGGAGCTGGCACGCTTTAAGGAACTATGTTGTCTCAGGAACCTGGCATTGAATGGCCAGCCGGTCACACCGGATGCAGTGGTTAAGGATTTTCAGGCCGCCAGGGCAACACTGGAGCTGGCACACTTCAAGGAACTGTGTTGCCTGAAGGGCCTGGCATTGAAGGGTCAGCAGGTCACAGCGGATACGGTGGTTGAGGCGTATCCCGATAGTCCGGAGGGCAAACTGGGGAAAGCGCGCTTCAAAGCGGAATGTTGTCTGAAGGGCATGGCGTTGAATGGCCAGCCGGTCTCACCGGATGCGGTGATTGAGGATCTTCAGGCAGCCAGGGCAACACTGGAGCTGGGTCGCTTTAAGGAAGAATGTTGCCTCAGGGGCATGTCACTGAAGGACCAGCAGGCCACTCCGGATGCGGTGGTCAGGGGTTTCCCGGATAGTCCGGAAGGCAAACTGGGGGTAGCGCGCTTTCAGGAGCAGTGTTGCCTGATGGGCCTGCTGTTGAATGGCCAGCCGGTCACACCGGATGCTGTGGTGAAGGGTTTCCCGGATAGTACCGCAGGCAGACTGGGGATAGCGTGCTTTAAGGAAAAATGTTGTCTCAGGGGCCTGGCGTTGAATGGCCAGCCAGTGACACCGGATACAGTGGTTAAGGGCTATAAGGCAGTCAGAGCAACGCTGCAACTGGCGCACTTTAAGGAAAAATGCTGTCTGAGGGGCTTGCTATTGAATGGCCAGCCAATCCAACCGGATACGGTGGTAAAGGCGTTCCCGGAGAGTATGGAAGGTACACTGGGGATCGCACGATTTAAGGAGAAATGTTACCTGAGAGGCATTACTCTGCGAGGCCCGCAGCTCACATCAGATGAGGTGGTCAGGCATTTCCCGAACAGTCCGGAAGGCAAACTGGCGATAGCGCACTTCAAGGAACTGTGTTGCCTGAAAGGCCTGCTGTTGAATGGCCAGCAGGTTACAACGGACAGGGTGGTTGAGGATTTTCCGGACAGTCCGGAAGGCAAACTGGGGATAGCGCACTTTAAGGAAAAATGTTGCCTGAGGGGCCTGGCGTTGAAAGGCCAGCCAGTCACACCGGATGCGGTGGTTAAGAGCTTCCCGGATAGTCCTGAAGGCCAGTTGGGGGTGGCGCGCTTCAAAGCGGAATGTTGTCTGAGGGGTTTGCTGTTGAATGGCCAGCTGGTGACGGCGGACGCGGTAGTCAACGATTTTGAACGCATTGGCAGATTGCTGGAAATCGCTATTTTTTATGCTCAGCTGGCATTGAATGCGAAAAAACTGAATGGCCGTTATCTGGGTAACAAGGACGTATTGGAAGCGTTTAATCAAGTCCCCGGGGATCAATCGGCAAGGCAAACCAGATACCTGATTGAAAGGCTGAAACACTCTCAGTGGTGGGATGAAAACAACGACGCTCAGGATTTGCTGCAAGAGGCCTGGCAAATCCTGAACAACGCATCAGTCAAAGGGGATGAGCAACACCGACTGCAATGTATATTGAAATTCATGGCTATGCAGCATGAACTGTCCATTGATCAACAGAGCGTGTCGGCAGAGCAGGTATTGCAATCCATCAACACCCTGAGACACTCATTTCAGAAAGCACGGCTGCATTTCTTCTTCCTGGCCTACTGCTATCTCACCAGCCATGGGGTTAATGGACATCAAATCGAAAAGGATCAGGTTCTGGAGTGCCTACAGAGTTTTACTGAAGTCAGCAAACTGCAACATGCTTTAGGCTGCTGGTTTGAGCAATGCAAATCCGAAGCCGATGTAATGGGTAATCTACTGCTTCAAAAGGAAAATATTTTTACTCCGGGGAGTAACAGCGCACAAGGATACGTAGCCACTCAGGCAACAAACGCCGGTGTAGCGCACACCCGGCAGCTATGGCCAAATGGACCGGTTTTTTTGGACAAGCAGGTTCCGCAGTTAACCGCACTCACACTTAAAGCACTGGATATTATTCAGGAAATCAATATTTCCTGTACCGACTTCCCCATTCTGATTACCGGTTCTTTCGCACGTTGTTTGCAGAATATGTGTTCAGTATTTAATGACATTGACATTATCTGCGCGACAGAAAAGTCGGCCAGAATACTCTGTGAAAAGCTGCGGGCACTGATCACAGACAAGGGTACAGACATTCCCAAAAGTATTGTCATCTGGGAAGTCCCGGGGTGTCAGGAGATCAGACTGCCAAATGGCTTCAATATTCATCTTAAAGACGGTGATTTCGGGATAAAAGCCATGGGGCTTCAGGTCAGTGTTGATGCCAGAGTCGTCCATGAAAATGCCCCACAATTGGCCGTTCACGTCCACGGTGTTCAGAGACCTGTACAATGTTTGTCGTTTACTGAAGAAACCCGATTACTGAACGATACGCTGGAATACCTCGCTGAGAGCCTTGATCCGCTCACCGTAAGGCTACAAAAAGGGGAGGTATTTAAAATACCACGAACCATTCTTTTTAATGCCCCTCAAAACAGCAATGAGCGTATTTATGGCTTGCTGTTACGCTGCCTGCTTACTCTGAATAAAGCCAGGCAATTCATCACCCTGAACTGTGCAGGCAATCCCGGGAAACCGGACTGCCGCAGTCATCAGCTGCAAAAAGAACAACTACGGCTTTATGCACTGACTGAGAATCTGCACATGAAATTGACCAGCCATGTTTGCCGTAATGATTTTGAGCACAGAATTAACAACTGGCTATCGACAACTCAGTCTGTTAATGATTGTCCGACCGATAAGAAAGAGTTTATCCAGGCACTGCTGGCGATGATGCACGCTTAATAACTCAAATCGGTATTGTTAAGTAGTTGGCCAAATGGAACTTAATGATCATTTTTCAGTCAAAGGGAATGTTTTTCGTTCAGGTGTGCAGGGTTATATTATGAAGCCAACTACCTCAACCTTCTCCCCCCCAGAGTCCGCTGGCTATGTTGACCAACGAGCCGGTTCAGGCGAGATATCTGGCCGATCTGCAAGCACCTTTAACGGTATGGAAATATCAACCCTTGAGTCTTGCGGACGAACAGCCACCACTGCATATGAACGCATCAGTATGGAGATTGCCTTTTGGCAAAACAAACCATTACAAGGACGTCAAATTACCCCGGCTGTGGTACTTAACGCCTATGGAAATGATACAACATCCCTTAGAAGTGGCGTCTTCCTGCAAAAACTCTGCCTGCGAAACATTCCCCATAACAATCGACAAGTAACCCCGGACCAGGTCGTTCAGGAGTTCAACCGACAGCCAGATCAAAACGATGAGTACAAATTAGCCATCGCACGCTTCAAAGCGGAATGTTGCCTGAGGGGGCTGCCGTTGAATGGCCAGCAGGTTACACCGGATGAAGTGTATAAGGACTTCATGGAGAGTCCGGCTGGCAGCGAGGAGATAACGCTCTTCAACACCAAACGTTATCTAAATGGTTATACTGATCGTCAGGTCGACCCGGGTCATGATCCTGAAGGATACGCAGCCTCTACCTTTCAGCATCAGGCTTCTGCTGCCGTTAGAAGAGCGCTTCCCTTATCAGACAATCAGGTTCCGCAGTTAAATGTGCTAACTCGCAGAGCACTGGAGATGATCCAGGAAATCAATGAGTCTTATAACACGCCCCCCATTCTGGTTACCGGTTCATACGCGCGTTTTTTACAGAACCGTCGTGCATCATTCAAAGGTATTGACATTATCTGCTCGACTGAAGATTCGGCCATGAAACTCTTTAAAAAGATGCAAGCGCTTATGGAAGCACTTGACATTGACCGGGATTTAGGTGCCAACGACGACTTCTTCATCCTCCCAATACCCGGATGCCGGGCGATTCAACTACCAAATGCTTACACTATTCATCTTAAAGACACCAGCTCAGACATCCCGGGTCCGGGGCTTATGGTCAGTGTTGACGGCAGAGTCATCAATGGACATTCAGCACCATTGGCCATTCGTGTTCCTGGCGTTGAGAGGCCGTTATGGTGTTTGTCGTTTGCTGAAGAAACCCGGTTACTGAACGATACACTGGAACACCTCATAGGAAACCTTAACCCGCTGACAGTTGAACTGAATCAAGGGGCAGCGTTTGAGTTACCTCGCACCATTCTTTTTGGCTTCCCAAAAAACGGCAAAGAGCGTATTTATGGCTTGCTTGTTCGCGCGCTGCTTACCCTGGATAAAGCCAGGCAGTTTATCTCCATATTCGCTGAAGAAGAGCCTGACGGCCAGCTGCAAGCGCAACAACAGCGCCTTCGTACACTTGCTGCGATTCTGCAGAGGAAATTGAGCAGGCATATTTGCCGCAGTGATTTTGAATGCAGAGTTTCCTGCTGGCTATCGACGGTTCCGCATGTAAGTGACTTCGAGATCAAGAAGGTGGAATTTATCACATCACTGTTAAAGATGATGCATCCTGAGCTACATCGGATAGACTCAACTCATTGAATATTTGATCGCCGGTAACTCAATCAGAATCTTTCAACCTTCTGTCTCAGGCCAGGTTATGTCAAACACTTTCCAGTTCTTGCAGTTTGGTTCCTGCGAAATATGTGGCCTTGCTCAATTACCGGAGCAATTGGCTTGCCTTATGGTTCCACTTGATCAGAACAAGATGCGTTTTTTCACTCTCTTTTATTGCGCCGATAACCCTCAATGCCACCTGAAAGCCATTGATAAGTTGTCAGAAAAAGAAGGTAAGCGATATTCAGGAATCCAATGCCGCTGACTATTTTGACTTTGCACATGTTGAACTCAAGGTTTCTTGTTCAAATTGCAGGAGGTATGACATCAGATGAACTTTAAAATAGCGCCGATGCAGTCTCGTATGCCATGGGATAATCCTTATGGCATGTGTCGAATCAATTCTGCCGCAGTATGCACTTTCAATCAGTTTAATGTCCAGCAAATTGACACTCAATTCCAATACTCCATACCAACCACAGAGGAAAGTACAAATCCCCCCCGACGTAGTTATGTTGAACGAAAAAACAGGCGCGCCGATAATGAAAAAAGACGCAGGAAAACCATGAATCAAGCCTACCAGGCACTTCGAAATAAAATTCCCGGAGCATCCAATCAACAATTAACAAAGATAGAGATTTTGATACAAGCCACGGCATACATTCAACAATTACAAGACCAACTTGGAGGCTGACCTATAAAACAACATTTAGTCTTATAAAATCGGATTTTTAGACCAATTTGCTGTCGCTGCAGTAGGGCAGTCTATTCTCGGATAGCCTCCCGGGCAGCTCAATCAGGTTAGAAATTAAGCAGTTAACCAATATCATACTGCTACTGACTTATCAGTCAGTTTTAAAAGCAGGCAAGACGGAAGTAGCAGAATCTGATTCAAGCTCATTTTTTGTTGCCTTGTCAGACACTCTTATAAGAGCGCCAGCTTGCTGACCAGCGCTTCTTGCCAGTTGCCTGTCACCGGTGCTCATGAAAACTTTATAGTAAGCCTTATGATAAGCATGTTGGTAAGACTTCAAGACAACCTGCCCTTTTTCGGACTGTGCCCAGGCCAGGTAAGTAGCCTTCCGTTTCGCAGACACACGGTAAGCCTTCCCTTTCTCGGACTGTTCCCAGGCTCGTTTGACAGCCTTCCCTCTCTCAGACTGTGCATAAGCCCTGCGGCAAGCCTTCCCTCTCTCAGACTTTGACCAGGCATTCCTGGCAGCCCTTCCTCTCTCAGACTGTTTGTAAGCCTTCTGGCGTGCCCTCCCTTTCTCAGACTGTGCGTAAGCCTTCTGGGAAGCCTTCCCTCTCTCAGACTGAAACCAAGCCTTTCGGACAGCTTTCCCTCTCTCGGATTGACGGTAAGCCTTTGTGTAAGCGTTCCTTCTTTCCGACTCCGCCCGGGTTCGTTTGGAAGCCTTCCCTTTCTTAGACTGTGTGTAAGCCTTCTGGCAAGCCTTCCCTTTTTCAGACTTTGCGTAAGCCTTCTGGCAAGCCTTCCCTTTTTCAGACTTTGCGTAAGCCTTCTGGCTAGCCTTCCCTTTTTCAGACTTTGCGTAAGCCTTCTGGCTAGCCTTCCGGACAGCTTTCCCTCTCTCGGATTCACGGTAAGCCTTCCCTCTTTCGGACTCAGTACGGGCTCGTTTGGAAGCCCTTCGTTGCTGAGGTTGTACGTAAGTCTTATCATGATCGATGTTCAAAGATTCGCCAGCTCCTGAAACAGACGCTTCAACATCCAACTCATTTCCTGCTGTTTCTTTCAACGTTGTGATAAGTGGAGGAGGATGATTACTTAAACCGTATGAGTGAGAGCTCACTTCATCGATCATACTCCAAACCTGCTCAATTCTTATTTCTGATTGATTGGATAGAATTCTGTTATTTTGTTCGGCCTCCTGATATTTCCCAGGTTTATGTGATATGTCTAGCGGCTTGATTTTTTCAGGTTCTTGCGAATAAATAATCCTGACGGGCATTTTTTTAAAACGGGAATCATTGAAAGGGTTATGGAAGTTTTCACCATATGGAATCAAGGGGTTTATATAATTATTTGGTGCAGTTTGATCAACTCGCAGCCCGAATACCAAACCACTTTGCTGCGACCAGTCTTTAACAGTGAATCCACTGCCCGACATAACAGACTCATACGCTTTTCGGGATCCCGAATACAAAAAGTGTGAATTAAAATACGGAGTAGACATTGAATTATTGAGTTATTGAATTAATGACTAGGACTATGCTTTCTTATAAAAGTTCCTACCTGAAAGATACTACTCCATATTTATGTCAGCCAGGCATAGCTATCAATAATTGAGGTTGATTCAAGCTCATTTATTTTTTGTTTTATTTGATTTTTTTATAAAGGCGGTAGCTTGCCTGCCTGCAATTCTTGCTTGCGCTTTATCACCGGTATTCTTGAAAACTTCACTGTAAGCCCTTCTGTAAAGCATCTGGTAAGCCTTACCCCTCTCTGAATTTCTCCATATCCGTTTAGACTCCTTCCCTTTCTCGGAGTTTGCCCAGGCCTGTCTGGCAGCCTTCCCATTCGCAGACTCACGGTAATTCTTCCGGTTAGCCTTCCCTTTCTCAGAGTCATCGTAAGCCTTCCGGAGAGCCTTCCCTCTCTCAGACTGACGGTAAGCCTTCCGGTAAGCTCTATGGTATGCCTTACCTTCCTCGGACTGAGACCAGGCTCGTCTGGCAACCTTCCGTTTGTCGGTCTGTTCGTATGCATTCCGGGAAGCTTTTCGTTTATCGCTCTGTGCATAAGCCTTAAGGAAAGCCTTCCCTCTTTCGGACTTCACGTAAGCCTTCTGGTAAGCCCTATAGTAAGCCTTCCCTGCTTCAGACCGATCCCAGGTTCGTTTTTTCGGAGGCCTCCGTTTCCCGGTCTGCTCACAGACCTTCCGGGAAGCATTCCCCTTTTCGGATTCATGGTGAACCTTCTCTTTCCCAGACTGTGTGCAAGCCTTATCAGGAACTACGGCCAGAGATTCACCAGATCCTGAAGCGGGAGCTTCAGCATCCAAACCATTTTCAGCAGTTTCTCTCAACGCTGAGGTAAGTGGAGGATGATCAGTATTTACAAAGTATGAGTGAGAACACGCTTCACCGGCCATACCCAACACCTGATGAGTTCTTGAATCTGATTGACTGGTAAGAATTCTGTTATTTTTGTCGTCCTCCGGTTGTGCCTTGGGTTTAGGTAAGAAGTCTAACGGCTGGCTTTGTTCAAATTCTTGAGAATAAACCACCCTGACCGGCACTGTTTTAAAACGGGAATCATTGAAAGGGTTATGGAAGTTTTCACTATATGGAATCAAGGGTTTTACATAATTATTTGGTGCAGTTTGATTAACTCGCAGCCCGAATACTAAACCACTTTGCTGCGGCCGGTCGTGAAAAGGCAATCCACTGCCCGTCACAACAGTTTCATACGCTTTCTGAAATATTGAATACAAGGAGTGTGAGTTAGAATAAGGAGTAGTCATTGATTTGTTGAATTATAAGATTGTTGAATTCATGATTAGGACTGTGCTTTCCTGTAAAAGTTCCTATCTGACAGACCAAACTTAATATTTAACCTGGCACTTAAAGGTTTATTCAAGCGCATTATTTTTTGCTTTATTTGACTCTTTTATAGAAGCAGCAGCTTGCCTGCCAGCAAATCTTGCCTGTTCTAAATCACGGGTATCCCTCAAAGCCCTATAGTAGGCATTCTGGTAAGCCCTCCGCACAGCCTTACCCTTTTCGGAGTTACGGTAAACCTTCTGGTAGGCCTTTCGGGCAGCCTTCCGTTTCTCGTCCTGTTCATGAGCATTATCAATAATGATGGTTAGAGATTCGTCGGATTTTGCAGCAGAAGCTGTAAAGTCCAACTCATTACCAGCAGGCAATGGATCAGAACTTTCACCAGCCATACTCCAAACCCGATCAGTTCTTAATTCCGGCTGGCTGGCAGGAGTTCTGGTATTTCGACCAGCCCCCTGGCATGCCCCGAGTCTATATGATAAGTCTAACGGTTTACTTTGTTCATATTCTTGAGAATAAATAACCCTGACTGGCATTTTTTTAAAACGGGAGTCATTTAATGGGTTATGAAAGCTTTCACCATATGGAATGAAGGAATTCATATAATTACTTGTTGCAGTTTGACCAACTTGCAGCCCGAATACTGATCCATGTTGCTGTACCCTTGCTGTAAAAGCCGATCCCCTGTTCGACATAACAGACTTATACGCTTTCTGAAATTCCGAATACAAGGGATAAAAGTTAGAATGCGGATCAGACATTGAATTGTTTAATTACTGAATTATTTATTGTGACAACTCCTTCTTATAAAAGTTCCGGCCTGACGCAACAACATTTAATATTTATGTTGCAGAGCATCACTGGGGCCAGAAGCAGAACCGCTAAAATCCAACTCATTTCCTGCAAGTGATCTATTTCGTTGCAACTGCTTACTGTCCAGTTGAGGATCAGTAATTTCACAAGGATTTTGTACATCAACAACTAATGAGCTTTCTGTGTTTGATTGCCCTAATGCTAAAATAGACTGGATAGAAAAACGCTCTTTATCAGGAATATAGGCGGGGGCATGATCATTTTTCTGCATTTTTGTTCTGCCCGGTAAGTAGAGTGGCTGATCTTTTTCAGTATCGTTATCGACAATGGCTATCGATCTTTTTTCAAACCGGGGGTCATCAAATATATTTTGAAAAGATGCCATTGGCTGATAAAGGCGGCTTTCAGTCGTATCATCAGCATGCATAGTATATAGAGCAGAGCTACTTCTGAAACTTGGCGGGAGAAAGCCTGACATAGCGATATAAACTGCTTAAAAGTCGGCAACTCACGGATAAACAATAGTTCATTTGTCGTGCAATATTTTTCCTGGCTGACGATCAAGAACCTGTTTACTCTCTAAAAGGCTCATTATTGTTTGCTTTATTGGATTCTTTTAAAAAGACGGTAGCTTGCCTACCAGCGATTCTTGCCTGTTCAATATCACCGGTAACCCTTAAAACCTTATTATAAGCGTTACGGTAAGCCTTCAGGTAAGCACGTCCTTGCGGAGACTCACGGTAAGCTTTTTGGTAAGCCCTCCACTTCTCGGTCTGACGGTAAGACTTCTGGTAAACCCTCTGATAAACCTTCTGGAAAGCTTTCACTCTCTCGGACTGATTATAAGCCTTTCGGTAAGCCTTTCGCTTCTCGGTCTGTTCGTAGGCTTTGAGGTAAGCCTTTCGGTAAGCCTTCCGCTTCTCGGTCTGTTCGTAGGCTTTGAGGTAAGCCTTTCGGTAAGCCTTCCGCTTCTCGGTCTGTTCGTAGGCTTTGAGGTAAGCCTTCCGCTTCTCGGTCTGTTCGTAGGCTTTGAGGTAAGCCTTCCGTTTTTCCGACTGCTCGTAAGCCTTCCCTTTGCTGGACTGACGATAAGCCTGCTGGTAGGCTCTCCGTTTCCAGGACCGCGCGCAAGCCTTCCCTTTCTCAGACTGCGCCCATGCTCGTCTGCGAGCCTTCCCTTTTTCGGACTGACGGTAAGCCTTCTGGTAAGCCCTCTGATAAGCCTTTTTTCGCTCAGACTGTGCGTACGCCTTCCGGACAGCTTTTAATTCCTCGGACTCACAGTCATCCTCATGGGTGCTGGTCAGAGATTCATCAGAGCCGGAAACCGTAGCTTTATCATCCAACTCATTTCCTGCAGGCGATGTATCTCGTTGCAGCTGTTCACTATCCAGTTGAGGATTAGCAACTAATGTGTTTTGTGAGGTTGATTGCTCTAACCCTAAAATAGACTGGATCGAAAAACGTTCATTACCAGGAATATATTTGGGAACATGATCATTATTCCGAGGTTGTATTCTGACAGGTAAGTAAAATGGATGGTCTTCTTGAAGATGGCTACTAACCATTAGTATCGACCTTTTTTCAAGCCGGGGATCACCTGATGGATCATTAAAAAGCACCTTTGGCTGCTGGAGACGGTGTTTAACAGTTTCATCAGAACGCATAGCACATTGAAAATTTGCTACGTCCACAACTTCACGAAAGAAAGCCTGACAGGATGTGGCAGACTGCGAATAAGCACTATCTCGAAAATAAGAAAAGTGATCTGCAGCTATATTAAAACCAGCAAAGTAGATAGGCATATTCATTGAATTATTGAATTATTGAGTTTCATACTATGACCTCTCTTTCATATAAAAGTTCAAACAGCTTTTAAGAAAAAACTATGTCCATCAGTTCCGTGATCAAATCCATCCAGAACATCATGCGCAAAGACGCCGGTGTTGATGGTATTGATTTTTCCCCCTGACAAGGTATCGTATTGAAAGCGGGCCAGACATTGGTGACTTTTTGATTACTCGAATATCCGGATTAACGTAAACCACCACCCCAACAGCACTCTGCCGGTGCTATGGTTGAACCATCATTCCCCAAACATTCAGAGAGCCGGAGTACTGCTGTGTTTGCCGATCATCCGTTGCTAAAGCCCTTTCTCAACCTTGAACCCGACACCTTCCCGGCGGAAGCTATCCGCCAGGTTATCGCCCATCAATAGGAAATGACCCCGTTACTGCTGGAAGTACTGCGGGATTTTGCCGACGACCCCATCATCGACGACAGCAAGCCCGCTCGTATCGCCGACAACAAGCGGGTGTCCCTGGATTCCACCGACAAGGTCTTCAGTGTCCTGAACAAATTCCGGGACCGGGAAAACGTGCGCCTGAAAGGGGGCCGGGTGGAAATTGGTGACGGGGAAAATACCGTCAGTGTTCGGTTTGCGGAACGGGAGGTCACCTCGGCCATTATTGCCAACGCCATCGACAGCCTGCGCTCCCTGCTGAAAGAGGAGCAGGCACCGGTGAGCATTATTATCAGCAGCGGCGTCAGCTTTGATAACGGGTTTGCCGCCAGAGAGTTTGCAGAGCTGGGCGGAGTGGTACTGAAGCCCGGTGATATTATTCAGGATGTACAATAGTTCAATGATTGCACCAATGTCAGGTAATTCATGATCGACAATGCATCCACCACCGGCAAGCGAACTTCCAAAGGCGAGACGGGCAAATCCCGTTTTGCCCACCCGACGCTGGGGTTCGGGGTGCCTGCCAATCCCCATCACTTGCAGGTGATCATCCCGAAAGAGAATCACGGTGCCGTGCTGATTACCGAACAACTGGGCATGCAGGCACAAGACCAACACGCAGCCATGATCGACCGCTGTCTGATGGACCTGAGCCACTTTATCAGCAATAAAGCATTGGACCGTGATGTGCGGGATGCGGCGGAAATACTGACCGGTCGGTTGCGGAATTTGCGGCTGGCATGACCAGCACTACCATCACAACAGTATGATAGTTTGTACCAGTCACCCTTCGACTTCGCTCAGGATGAACGGAGTGAGTACAATATGTCGGGATAGCCTAAGGTTAATTACTTAGTTGCTGTCATTGGGAAGCAGCTGGCGAATCAGGAGTTCCAGCTGGTCAAAGCGCTTATCGTGTTGATCAAAGCGCTCCCGGGTTTCTTTGACAAAGTCGTCGTGTCGTTTATCGGCTCGCTCAAACCCGGCTCGTGTTGCTTCCGCCAATGCAGTAATACTGAACTCCATTTTTTCCATACGGCGATCTTGTTGATCCAGCCTGCAGTCTTGCTGATCCAGCCTGCGTTCAAGCAGGTCAAAACGCACTCGGTTCTCACGCTGGTTTTCCAGAACAATCTGGTGCGTTTCGCCTGTAATCTTGACCAGGCTGCGAACCGCACTGTCAAGAGAGTCAACGTGCGATTCCAGCCGTTCTACCCGTTTCTCCAGACTCATAACAGCTTCTCATTTTTATTGGTTGGGCGTTGAATATAGCAGAAGTTCATGCCGACAAACCGGCAATAACCCTTTACCAACGAGGCCACCGTGATCAAACGCTTTTCTTCCCGCACCCACCAACTGGACAGAACCTTTCTGGCGGAACACCTGCAGGGGGCGGAAATGAAATAATAGGGATGCCGGTGAAAACCTCGTCTGTTACCCGTTCGAATATGACGGCCAGTGACACCCAGCGTCGAGAGGAGCGTTACTGATATAAATCAAAAAAGATTACACATCAACATGCAATTTTTTTGCCCCGGGTTCAAAGAAGTTAATGCTGTATCTAAATCAATACGATCAGCAGCGGGCCAATAATACCGACTTACTCTTTTGTCACTAAGGTCGTTAAAGTATTTACTTGTTTTATGCCTGGCTATATTGGTAACAAAGGCAGACTGCCACTTTGCTCCTTTCCCATTATCAATGAGCAGTTTCATAAATGCCACTGTGGTCACGTAACTCACGGCTATGTTATTCGTTGCCAGGCAGTCTTTAGCTATTGCTAATTGATCCTTTTTTGAACAGTCCTTCCAGTATTTATGGAAATCAGCTCGGAAATCTTCCAGACTTTTGTCCAGAAATCGCTTAAGAGAATCGCGGTTCAGTTCATCAAAGCAGCCCATCTCAAGGCGTAACTTTTTATTGATAGATGATAATTCCATATATGACAGTTTCTCTGCTGTAAGTTCGTCTGGATCAGTTTTTTTGCAATGCTTTTTATCTCCCTTCTTCGTAATTTTTGAATCATTCCCATACTCTATGTATGATTTTTTGCCCTCTGGCCACATCATGAACTCAAGACAATTTAAAAGCAAAGTCAGGGTAGCTTTCCCAGATAATTTGCCTCTATTGTTGCATTGTAAAAAGTATAAAATACCACACGAAAATTGATTACTGTAAAATTTACGTTTGAAATCAAAATATAAAAAACTCAGATCATTAAATTTCTGCCTATGGAAATCAGGGTTGTTTTTTACGAAGTTTAATGAACCGTAAATGGATTCAAACTGATATCCCAAAACCTCCCTAATAAGAACATGAGCATCAGAATCTGATGTAATCATTTTTTTGAGATGTTGATCCAGGATTTCCTGACTAAAACCATCCAGAGAGTCACTACAGATTCTCAGAAAATCATTCTTTATCATAACCTGCAGCCATTGCTCCGGATTAACAGTGCGAGTCTCAACAGTATTTATGCCATTAACGGCAACAGAGCCATCACTTTGCTGAGCGAAACACGACTGATAGATAAGTTGAGACAAATGACTCCGCTTCCCAACCCAGGTAAAAAATTTCGCACCTTTTAACACCGATGGTGAAAAGCACTTCCCTGCAAAACCGCAGTTGATGAAGCTGACATCTTCAAAACTCGCACTGTTTAACGGCTCCATATTGAATTTACATTCCCTGAATTGGGTTGCTTTGAACACAGTGCCATTCATTGAGCAATCGCTGAAATCCAATTTTTCCAATTCATGATTGTGATTTTGCACAGCAATCTCCAAACCATCCAGCGACTTGAGTTTTCCCTCCAGCAGCTGCGGATTTTGTTGCATCAGGCGCTGGATACCTTTTTTACCGCAAGCTTGAACAAGAGTTTTCACATTTTCTGGAACCCCCATGTTGTGTCCAGAGGTTAGCTCAAGGTAACAGACTAACCAGGAGTGGAGAAAAATCTGCTCCAGTGGGCGACCGTCTGGCCAGTGGCTATAGCGCCTACGGAGTATGTACAACAGTTGCAGCTGATCTTTGGCAGAGCCTATAGTGAAAACATCCAGTTCATCAGGTAACGACAGAGGGAGGGCAAAGAGGGTCTCCTGACTAGTGCAACACTTAATTAATTGCTGGTAGTCACCGGCGGACTGCACAATGACTTTCTCATTAGGCCGGATGGCTTTCAGGCCCGGGTAAGAAACGTCCAAAGAACGGACTTTCAGAAAAAAATCTGCATCCAGGCGCATCAGTGCTGCTGGTTTGAACGTCATGGACAATGCCCCCGCGTATTGACTATGGGCGAATTCACCGCAGGGCTGGATACGGGTATATACATCATGGCCAATAGCGCATTTAAACCGATTGGCTGTGGTAGCAGTCTCCTGGAAGGGCTCCAGCCCAATGTCAGTACGTCGTACGAAGGAAGTCAGGGCTCTCTCATTGTTCAGCATACCAGCCACAATTCCTGTCACTGGTTGCCCAAGGGCCGTATAGTTCAAACCGTGTACCGGGCAAAATCCCCGGGCCGGGCTCCCGTCAACGCCGTTGGGCTGACCGGGGTGGTAAAATACCAGGCGCCCGGCACGTATACGACAATTTTCATACCAAGGCCCTGGCGTAAGTCCCAACCGGTTAGCAAGAAAGTTTTTTTTGCCGTTGATGAGTGCAACACGGGTGCCGACACCAGCATCGACCGCTGCTGCCACGGCACGGTTCATCTCACCAAGACAGCCGTAATAGTCGGCCAGGGAGTCCAGCCAGCGCTCCTCCAGGTCAACAGCATCGGGGCGCCCATGGTCGATGCCCAGCTCCGCCAGCTCCCTGAACAGGGCCTCAACCACCGCTTTTTCGTGACCGGGAGCGGTCAGCACCATCTTATGGTCAAAGGTTCGGGCATTCGGGTCCCGCTCGGGATAAAACTCAATACTGCCTTTCTCGATGAAGGTCGGCGCAAGTTCAATCACTCGCACCGGTGAGGCCGTCAGATTGGCGTGTTCAAGCTGTTTCTGATTCACATAACTGACGCTCTCACCGGTCAACTTGGCAAAACCGTGGCTGAATTCGCTCAGGCGCACTTGCGCTTCTCTCTCTTCACCAAGCCTTGAGCTAACCCTTGCAGGCAAGGCTGGTGCAGGTAGCGGGGTCTGAATTAGTGGCAGTGTTTCAATAGACGGCTGGTCTGCGGTTAAAGATGCACGACAGCTTTTGGCAATGCTGTGCAGATTGTTCACAACATCCTTGATGGTCTGATGATCCTTTTTTTTCCACCGCTCTATATCCCAAGTCAACTGCTTTGCCTGTTTGTCACACTCATCGGCCAGACTGGTCAGGTCACTGCGCCAGTCGCAGTATTTGCCGTTCAGATGCATACTGACGTATTGGCTCCAGGTGCTCAGATGGTGCAACCCTCGCTCCAGCGCCAGATTGTCAGCCACTCTGTTGCCTGCATCCCGTGACAGCCTGAGGGTCATCCGGGTTATTGGCTGACCATCCTGATCCAGCAACTGAGTGAGGCAGACCTGGCCAGTGCGGATGTCCTGACCTTTAACCTGCAACCAGCCCCCACGGATACCTGCTGCCCTTATGGCCTGGTATTCCGCCATGGATACCCGTTCACCCGGCTCTAGCGTGTCTGGCAAGCGGGTGGTGAGCCAGGCTATGCGATCATGGATAGTTTGCCGTAACCAGCTGCGGTCACCGGCCAGATAACCGCTTTGTTCAATCAGCTGGCCCAGGGCCTGCCAGTCAACCTGGTGCAGCAGCTCTTTCAGGGTCTGGCCCAGCAGGTTGTCGTCCAGTTTAGTCATACTATCGACGCAGGGACTGGCAATAGGGTGGGAGTTCATTGCCGGGGCTTGTGGGTCCCGCAGTTTGTTCAACAGCAACGGCATGGAGGAAAAATCGTCCTCGCCAGACGCTGGCTCTGGTTTGTGGGCACAGGGGTAACGGGTGGCCAGTCCGGCGTGACTCCAGTTAAGCACCACCGGCTCCCCTTCCGAGGTCAGTGCCATGTTCTCCCAGGTTAGATCTTCATTACCCACAATGGTATTGATCAGCAAAAATCTGGCCCACTGCTTTGGCGACAGGGATTGCTGATGTTCCTTTGCGCTTTTCAGGTTACCCAGCCAGTCACTGGCTACATGGCTGACCACGTAAGACTGGCCCGCTTCCTGATGGGCAAAGGTCTCGGGTACCTTCATGCCCAGGAGTCTGGCGATGTTAGCCATTAGTACCTGGTTGCAGGCACTTAGCTCACAGGATGCCGGGTTCAGGTAAAAATGCCGGTTACTCACCGGGTCCAACCGTGTTTGTAACTGCGGGCATCCTGCCATTGCCACGCCCGGCTGCAGTTGGTTCAGGGAAAAGGCCGGTTCTGGCCCTGCCCGATGGTTGATGAAAGGAGTGATCAGCCCCCCGATAACAGCGGACTCCTCAATAATGCTGGAAAACTGATACCACAATGGCGAAGGATGGTGCTCAAACTGTTTTTTGATGCGCTCACTCCCGGTCACTCCTTGTATCCGGAAAAATCCCCTGCCTTTTTTTGCACTGTCGCTCAGGGATATGGAGTGCCACAAATCACCCTGGCTGGCAATCACCTGGCAAATCGCCTCAGCCAGCTGGCGCCACGCTTTTCGGCCGTGTTCATTCTGACAAGCAGCAAAACAGTCCAGCTTATTCATAAAAAAACAGCTTCTTACCCGCATCACATCGAGGCAATCGGCATCGTGGAGCAGACTGCGCAGGGTCTGTATCTCCTCAGGCAGATACTTACAGGCATCCGGATAATCTTTATTGCGAACCGCTTCGCCGCACTGCCAGGCCAGGTTCTGGGCAATGCCACAATTACGCAGGTGCTCCATCAGGTTGTCAGCACTGGCCCGCTCCCACTCAGTCTGGTCTTCCCCATCATCCTCACGGCCGGAGTCATGGAACAGGCAGGCCTTGACCAGCAGCGGTACCATGCGATCGGGAAATGCCAGTGCCGGGCGATCTTGCTGCTCTTTACGCAGCTGCAGTACTGCCAGTGCCCAGGTGGCTGTCCGGCAGCTGTGCTGAAGGCCGTGATGAAGCCGGGCAATCTCCTGGCCACTGGTCGCACCGGGCCTGTAAGGTTGGAGCAGTGCCGTTTTTACTGGTGTCTCAGTGGCTTTGATCCACTGTCTGTCGAGCTTGCTGTCTGTTGATAACCCGGACGATTCCATGATGCCTGCTTTTCTGACCGACTGGTCGCCAACAGTATGGGTTGTCGACCTTTTGAGGCCATCCACAGCGATATCTGGCTCAGTAGCAATAACCGTTCTGTTATGCCCGGCTTTGCCCCCAAAGGAGGAGTTAATTTCGGCAGCATTATTGGAAAGATCGGCGTACAGGGACTTTACATCTCTTTCCGTACCAACTTTTCTGACGAAAGCTCTGGCTTCCTCAAGCTTGTGATGATCATTGTTGGCGCTGCTGGCGGCCGCCGTATTGCTGATATTGGTACTAACGTCATAAAGACCTGTTGACATAAACATATACTTATACTTATAAACTGTTGTTATTAAAGAACTTGTACGTTTTCTGATCATCAGGTAAAGAAAAAGTTCCATCGAAACAGTATTGAGTACCTTGTCTTGCACTTAATGCTATAGCTGCAAGTGTCGCTCTGCTTGCGAATTCCCAGCAACTTGGGCACCCCACCGGTCGGTTGCTGCTTTGGTCCCCCTGCGGCTGTTTGAAGGGTTCAGCGATTACCTGAAAACTGACGTTTATGCCATTTATTGAATTCACGCTTTTTTTCGTTGTTCATGAAACTAAGAAATCAAGCTTTCTGTTGATTTGGATCAATTACCACGATTCAGGATTTCATTTGGTTAACTACTTATCTGCCCTGCTCAATTCTGCAGCCAGTGAATCCGGATCCAGCGAAGAGCAAAACTCCCGGGCCATCGTTGTCAGCTCAGCTGATGTCAGCACCAAGGCATTACTCAGGTTCAGCGCTTGCTGTAAACAGGAGCGATCAGAATGAGATAATTTAACACGTGCATCTTTTGTCACGTTTGTTATGCCAATCAGTTCCTTTGGAGAAGATAACTTACGGGTGCCCTGTATTAATTGATCATCACCAAGTCGAGTATCGCCATTCCTGGCTTCCCAGCAGACGGTCAGGCTCCCACCATTAGCGTTGGTCTTGTGATACAGATATTGAAAAAATGCTTGTTCGACAGATTGCCAACAATGTTTCTTCAAATCTTTCAGCTTCTGTTCCTCTTCACTTGAGATTTGCATGTGCCTCCATTCCCAGTCGGGCCATTCGCAGTCGGGATGGACGGAGTACAGAAATCTTTTTGCTTGCAAAGGTAATTCAAGATAAGCCTGAATAGACATAACAGATTCTTCCATTATTGCATGAATCTGCAAATCGCTTAAGATCGATAGTCCATTCGTTTCATCTTTATTTTTCAAGTTCCAAAGTCTGGCTTTCCGATGTATTTCAAGATCATGAAATATCACCTGCTTTTGTCTCAGCTCGTCAAACTCCGAACTATCCCGAAATACCCGTGGCAAAATGGCGTTGGCCATATCAAAAATGTTAGTTTTATTCCAATCTGGTTCACCGATCATAATCACTGGGCGCTGATGGTTTTTTCCAGCCCGCATCATGGGAAAGGCGGCCTTGTGTGCCAACATGCGTCCTATATCCGGAACTCCCGTTGGATTATTGGTCCAGGAATCATTCAGCGATGAGCAGGTGATCAAGGACTCAAAGGAATCTGAATGCCCACTGTGGCCGTGGGTAACCAAAACGGGTTCTGCCAAGGCCTCAAGTTTTTCCTGGTCATTCGACTTGCCCGTTTTTTCATAGCCATAAAGATACGTGTACCATTTTTTCCGGGCATCGGCTATGTAAGGCTTCAGTTCATCAACGCCCTCCAGACAATCCAGGAATGTGTGATATCCGTTTAGAAAGCGGATAGGGTTGTTATACGCCGGTATTTCATTTTTGTTTCGACAATAGGCTGTGTCCGGGTCCAGTAAACCGGATGCCAACGCCTCCCGGACAAAATCGATAGTCGAAGGCTTCGAGAAATCAGCGCCTTCCAGTGCTTTGTCTAAAGCAGAAAGCCAATCGTTAATGTCACTATTACCATTTATAAACAGTTTTTTGATATCCATGAGTCGTTTTATAATCTGACCATCTGCTATGTCCTTGATGCTGTTGTGCAAGCCGGAGTGCAAGGTATCTGCCAATATTTCCCTTTTTCCCCCACCAGATAAATCCGCTTCATCTTCGAAAAAGAGCTTACGTACTATGTCATTGCCAAGCTGCGCAGCCATTTGTTTCAGTAGAGCATCACTGTCGAGCAGCCCGGTTAAGTCCTCTTGATCGCACAGTTCTTCGATTTGAGAACTCTTTGGCGTTGCCTTTTGAATCGGTTTATCGGGCTCTAATATTTCCAACTGGGTAGGGGCACCACCCAAATCCTGCCTCGACTGCCAGCTGCGACCGTCATCCAGGGAGTACTCGGGAAATACATGGACGGTATTGCTTACCAATCGGGAGGCAATGCCAAAATAGCGGCAAAACGTTACAAATATCACGGAGCGATGCACGCAAGCCCCTTGCCGATTTTGCAAGAGATACTGGAAGAAGCCTTTACTCTGCTCCGGTTTGGCCTTACCGGTAAACTGTTGACAATAATTGGCAATTGCCTCAATGCGTTGCCTGGGAGACTCTGCCTGTTGAATAGCAACCAAGTCTTTACGCAGCCCTTTCGGAAATCCCTGAATTTTCTCAAACAGGGGATCAATGCTGGTTTTTATGGTGCTTGAACAGCATGTTTCCGGACGATCTGTCCAGTCTTTCACAAGCTGCTTACCAGTAAGCGACGTATGGCGTTTACTTGACTGTCGTTGAACCACGTAAGTAAAGGCTATGGTTTCGTTTCTTTTGGCAGCAGGTACCACTACGCTGTGCAGCCCGGAATAGTCGTCTCTGCGCAGATGGAATGGCAGGTCGGGCTCAAGGCTCATATCGATAATGTCTTCATGGGCACTCAGACCCGGGAGCCTGAACAGGCCATTGACCGCTTTCAGGCGGATATGTGCCTGGCTTTGATTAACACCAGTCATCATATTTTTCCCACTGGCCGGATGCCTGGGTAACGTGACCTTAACCGGCACTGGGGGCAAATCATTAATGATGATGGAACCGTCAGCCGAGACAATGACATCCAGGCAACGGAATCGATACTCTGCTGGATGGTATTCGCTGTCAGCAAAGTAGCTGCCAATCACCCGGTCTGCCTTGATTCGGCGCTCATAATCGGTGTTTAAGTTCAATAGCTCTTGTGTGATTTGCAAAGATTCCAACAATATTTTGTCTCTGCGTTTTCGTTTTCTCTTGTCTTGACCGGTAATGAGCCTCGCTGTCAAGGCCCCTGCCATGCGCGATAATGTGGACTTTTTTCCGGATCCGGCATGACGGCTGCGGGCTGATTGGCAAGCGGCTTCGACGGTTTGTTTTTCCGAGCTTGATGCTTCACTGATCGGTCCGCAATGGCCACCGGGTTGTACGTCTTTGGTTTTATCTCCGGTTTTCCCAGCGGCTAAAACCGTCAAGGCCCCTGCTATGCGCGATAATGTGGACTTTTTTCCGGATCCGGCATGACGGCTGCGGGCTGATTGGCAAGCGGCTTCGACGGTTTGTTTTTCCGAGATTGATGCTTCACTGATCGGTCCGCAATGGCCACTGGGTTGTGCGTCTTTGGTTTTATCTCCGGTTTTCCCAGCGGCTAAAACCGTCTCTGGCGTGACCTGATCAGATGGCGGGCTGACAGGACGAGTCAGCAGTTGTCGCAGCTCTTTCCAACAAGCGGGCCACAGATGAACCGGCTGTATACCGTGATGGGCAATCAACCGGTCAGCATGCGGCAGATATCCCTGCCCTGTTTTTGCCATGGCTTGTTGTTGGGCGGCTGTTAATAGAAACGCGGTGTCCGGGGCCATGCCGGTATGCCCGAAGCGGTGGTTAAACCACTGTTGTTGCCAGTATCGGTAACAGGCCTGGGTCAGGACATCGTCGGTAATATCCGGTGCCAACGACAGGCCGGACGCTTGCCACTGCGCCCGGGCCAGCAGAGCGATGATTGCCTGCCGGGCCTGCGTGCCATCCAGATCCCTGTGGACAGTGATCTCATGGCGATCTTCCCTGAGCAGGGTGCACGCACCGAGGCGAACCAGCCAGGGACGCTCCAGGTTGGGTATGGTGGTATTAAGCCAGGTGCACAGGGCTGGCTCAACCGTACCTTTATACTCTGTTGCCACCGGCAGGCCCGATAATTTGTCCAGTGTCGTTTTTGCTGCCAGTAGATAGAGCTGGTAGTGCTGGCTGAACTGTTGCCTGATTGCCCTGTTGCTGAAGTCGCCACCTTCGGCAACGGCCCTGGCCAGTCTTTGCAGATCCAGGCTGGTGGGGCGCAACGCCAACTTTTGCTTCTCCAGGCATGACCGCAGTTGACAGTGCCACCGGGCCAGTAACGCGGCCACAGCTGTCGCGGTCTGCGGCAGCACTTTACCGGCAATCGCCTGCAGTTCCGCTGGCTGGTACTGACGGATGGGCAGATAGCGGAATCGCCCTGCCAATGCCGGTGACAGGGCTTTGCGACCACCGTAGTGCGGCGGGTTGATGGTGGCAAACAGATGAAAGCCCGGTTGGGCATCACCGGCCAGAATATCATTCAGCTCACCTTCCAGATGTTGGCTGCCGATCCGGTTGAGTTCGGCAATGACCACGATCTCACCGCGGATTTTTGCCCGGTCGATAGCGTTGCGCACGTCGTCCCAGGTGCAATCGCAGGCGTTCAGGCTGTGGACTTCAGGCAGGGTTTGCTGGCGTGCGCTTAACTGCTGTCGGTAACTGTTGATCAACAGTTGCAGGATAACATCTTTACCCCGGCCGGCCGGTCCCTCAATCAAGGTGGCCAGACGCCCGCTGTGTTGCCGTTGCTGTTGGTTCGCCTGCTGGCAACGGCTCAGATCCTGCCCCAGGCAATGCACCAGTTCACTAACGGCAGCCCCGGATGTATCAAATTCGGGTTTGAACTTAGCCACTGTCTCGGTAAATGTCCGGTTGATGTCAGTCAGGGTTTTGTCCCTGACTTGTTCGGTCAGGGTCTTGTCCACCGGGTATTGACTGGCAAACCAGATCGCCAGGGCGGTCCGGGCATCCTGGTGGGTTGCGCTGATGGCCGGGTCAAGCACATCGTGGAAGCCCTGCAAGACCAGCCCGTGCAGCTGGGCAGGGGTAACTGGTCCGGAGGTTACCGGCTGGCTCTGATCCAGATACCAACTCACCCAGGCGCAGATATCCGTCAGGTCCCTCGGGGTAAACTCGTGATCCGGCAGCAGCTCCGGGTAATACTGCCAGAGAGCCATGACACTGTCGGCGGCCTGCTGTGCCAGCGCCTCTGCCTGGCTTTCGGGCAGATGCCATTGCAGCGAGGTCAGCAAGGCAGGGGCCACCACCCGGTCGCGCAGAAAAGCCCGGTCCAGAGGCGGGTAGTAAACCGTGGGCATGAGTGCTTTCAGGGTCGGGTCCAGCTGTCGTCCGTCGTAGTGATCCGGGTTGCCGGTGAGAATCACCCGGTGGTTGAGGCTGACGGTGACCGGATGACCATCGACATAGACACAGGGGGTCGGCTCCCATAATCCGTTCAGTGCCGCCAGCAGGCCGGTTCTGGCCAGGTTGGCTTCGTCCAGCACCAGGGTAACATACTCCCCTTCAGCGCCGGGCTTGGTGTTGGCCCACGCCATCAGTGCCTGATCCTGCTGCATCATAAAGCGGTCATTACTGTCCGGTTGCTGCCGCCACTGCCAGCATTTCATCAGGGTCTGCTCACTGTCCGAGGGTCCCAGGGAGAGCACCCGGACTGGGCCGCAAGCCCTGGCCATCTTAGCTGCAAAATAACTTTTGCCGGTGCCGGTTTCACCCTGCAGGAAAATCACCGGTGCCTCGGCCAACCGTGCCCGTAATCGCGCCAGACGACGGCTTTCACGATCCTTCTGGTGGGCTCGGGCGTGACAGAGATCACTGGCCAGTGCCCGCAAGGGCTCTGCTGTGGAACCCTGCCAAACCAGTGACCGGCTTAACTGCTCACTGATACGCGCTGATGCCGCTTCGCTGGGGCCTGCCGCCCGGGCCAGGGTAAAGCAGTCTCTCGCCAGGGTGTGGATGGCATCGGAGCGTGTCTGCCCGGACATCAGAGGCAGAGACCAGCCCGCCGTCAGGGCATCTTCCAGCCGTTTGATCTGGGCCGATGGCCGGATGGGCAAGTTGCTGTGGGTGCAAAAGTCCCCGGGGTTGATCTGTAACTGGCAGGCCATCGCCTGTTGCTGTGCCTGAGGTGCCTGGGCAACCAGCAGAGCGCAGAACTGGTCAAGTACTTGCTGTTCGGAGTCGGAATCCAGCGGTTCGTCAAAGGATAATGACCACAATCCAACTTTGCCGGGGGCAGGCAGTGCCGGGCCAAAGGCTCTGGCCAGCTGCCACAGGTGATCTTTGATAAACGTCCGGTCCAGTGGCCGGGCACTGGCAATAACGCCTTGCAAACGGCCGGGATCTACCCAGTGGTTCCCGTCAGCATCGGGTAGCAACCGTCGGCAGGCTACCTTGATGAAATCACGCACGGAGGCCGTCTGTCGGGTACGGTGGGTCAACAGGCTGTCAATGCCCTTGCGCCAGTGTCGGGGTGCCAGCGCAGAGGCATTATCCCGGTGCTGCACCTGCCGGGCGGCCAGGATCAGACTGTTCAGCAGGCCTTCGGTAAGGGTGGGCAATGGCTCACACAGAGAACGGGGGATCGTCCTGAACGCCTCGTAGAGTTTGGTGATGGTCTGTTCAGGCAGGTCGGCGCGGTTGATGTCGTGCCGCCTGGCACAGATGGCCCAGATATCCGGCTCGGGACACGGCGTTGCTCTGGCCAGTGCGGCGCTGAGCAAGGGTGACGGACTACTGTCTGACGCCGACCAGAGCACAGTGATGCGGGCTCTCGGGTAGCTGAGCAGCTCGCCGTTCACCAACAGGGGCTGGGGCTGCACGCAGTAGAGTGGCTCCAGCGCCTGCAGCAGCTCCGGGTTGCTGGCCAGCCCTCGAAAGACTACGGGAGTTCCTGCTTGCAAGGCCCTGTGCAACCGGGTCGGACAACGACCAAACCGGGCCTGTTGCTCTGAAGTAACGTGGATATTGTCAAACAGCTGGCTAAGGGTGGTCTGTTCGTTGACCTGAATCACCAGTGGCGGTTCCGGCTGAGCGGCAAGCCAGGCAATGGCTTGTGGGGCTTGTTGGTAAAGCACGGTGGCGCAGTACCGGTTCCCGGTGAGCGCGGCAAGTAACGCTTGCTGTCTGGTGCTCGCTGACTTGCCCGGTAATTCCGATTGCCACTGTGGGGCAGCAACCTGCAGTACCGGTTTTATCCCCGTTGCCTCCCAGATGCCCTGCAAAGCACCCAATAGCCGGAACCAGAGCGTGGTACTGAGGGGGGCGGTGACAATAACCGCACCACCGGCCCGGATCTGCTGCTCCAGCAGGTTATTGGGGACGGCATAACCCTGCTCAATACGTATCGGATTCAGCCACTGGGCCATTCTGACCGGATTGATAAGGATATTGTGCTGCCCGGCAGTCCTGTCAGGTGCCTGGTCATCCTTGCTATCAGGGTTGCTATCCAGCGAACGGAACAGCGTGACCAGCTCCTGCTCAGCAACGGGCATCCGGTAAAACTGGATACCCCGGGCTAATTGGCGAGTCTCACCATTGCATGGGTACTCCTTGCGCACCAGCAGCTGGCGGATGGACTGTTCAAAGGACAAATCGTGCCAGTCAGCCCCCTTCAGAATGACCTGTTGGCCAGGCCGCAGCTGCTCAAGCTGGCCGGGTATGTGCCGGATACGCCCCTGGTGATCGACACCGGGACCACCAAACAGCAGCGAACGCCAGTGGCTGTGCAGATGGCAATCAATGGTAACCACATCGCCATCGTCCCCCGGGGTGCCGTGGTATTCAGGCAGCAAAGCGGTGTCAATGGCATCCGGAATCTCTTTATCGGAGGTTTGGGTCTCAAACTGCCAGCTGTTACCCGGGCGATTGACGCGGCGCCAGAAGTCAGCCCCCGGAGCCTGATCGTTGCTGCCCATTGTGGTTAGCTGCTCAGGGCTGGCCAGTACCAGCAGCGAGACATGGTTACCCAGGGGGCACTTCTCTTTTTTTGTCCGGTCGTATAGACAGGGATTCTCAGGGTCCAGCAGTTCATTGAACGCTGGCAGCTCCTCGCTGGTGAAAGAACGGATGTCCAGTACCAGCGTCAGCGGGGTATCGCTGGCAAAGAGTCGGCCAGACTCAAGGGTGGGCTGGCTGTCAGCCGCAATGTGCAGACGCTGCACCAGGTTGTCTTCGCACAAATCATCGGGATGGGTGATAAGCAGCACATTCCCGCCGCTGTCACGGGTCCGGGCGTGCAGCAGACTGCGTACCTCTTGATCAGAGGCTACAAAATGAAAATCGAATGATCGGCCAGGCTGTGCAGTGGGATACTGCCGCACCGCTCTGGTTTTTCCGGTTGTCTGGTGTTTTGCACCAGGGGACGTTGCGGGGGATAATTGCCCTGGTCCAGCAGTCATCTGAACCTGAGGGGGTACTTCCTTGATTTTGTGCTGTATTTCGGGCTTGTTGTTTTTACCTGGACATAAATTGTCAGTGATTAACACAACGGATTGAGAAGCGTCCTGAATATTCATAAAAATCCTTTTTTTCTTGTATTTCCCTGCCTCCTTGGACAAATAGACACATAAAAAGTTCAAAGTCCCGGGACCAGAACAAGAGTCTGTAACAGACCACACGATAGATGATATGACCCAGATCCGTCAGGAAGTGAAACTGCGGGATGGCAAGGTAGTGGTGCGTGGTCAGGCGGCTGCCCGCAAAAAAGTGAAGTCGGCGGATATTGTTCTCTACCACAAGCCCGGTTTGCCGCTGGCAGTGGTGGAAGCCAAGGCCAATCAGCATGAAATCGGCAAGGGGATGCAACAGGCGCTGGATTATGCCCGTCTGCTGGATGTACCGTTTGCCTTTGCATCCAATGGTGATGGTTTTATCTTCCATGACAAAACCAATCCGGCAACCCTGGAAACCGAAATCCGGCTGGAAGACTTCCCATCACCGGAACAGCTCTGGCAAAAGCTCTGCCTCTGGAAAGGCTATACCGAACAACAATTGCCCATTATCACCCAGGATTACTACGACGATGGCAGCGGCAAGTCGCCCCGTTACTATCAGCTACAGGCCATCAACAAAACCGTAGAAGCAATCTCAGCAGGCCAGGATCGGGTACTGCTGGTGATGGCAACAGGCACCGGCAAAACCTACACCGCCTTCCAGATTATCTGGCGACTGTGGAAAGCCAAGAGCAAGAAGCGCATTCTGTTCCTGGCGGATCGCAATGTGCTGGTGGACCAGACCCGCATCAACGACTTCCAGCCCTTCGGCACGGCCATGACCAAAATCACCGGCCGCAAGGTAGACCCGGCTTACGAAATCCACCTGGCGCTGTACCAGGCACTCACCGGTCCGGAAGAGCACCAGAAAGCCTACAAAGTGGTCCGTGTCGATCTGGATGTAGATCTGCAAGGCTGGCGCCCCACCAAGGGCCAGACGGACAAACACGGTGAAGTGATCGAAGACCGTATTTACAACCAGAAAGACTTTGACCGCACCCTGGTGATCGACGAACGCACCCAGCTGGTGGCACAGACCATCACCAGCTACCTGAAACGCACCGACCTCATGGCCAAGACCATCGTCTTCTGTAACGACATTGACCATGCCGAACGGATGCGTCGTGCACTCATCAACCTGAACCCGGAACAGGTGGCCAAAAACGACAAATATGTGATGAAGATTACCGGCGATGACGACCTGGGCAAGGCGCAGCTGGACAACTTCATCAACCCCAAAAAGCCCTACCCGGTGATCGCCACCACTTCTGAACTGATGACCACCGGCGTCGATGCCAAAACCTGCAAACTGGTGGTTCTGGATCAGTCCATCCAGTCCATGACCAAGTTCAAACAGATTATTGGCCGTGGCACCCGGATTGATGACCGTTACAACAAGTTGTGGTTCACCATTCTGGATTTCAAAAAGGCGACAGAGCTGTTCCGTGATCAAATCCATCCAGGACATCATGCGCAAAGACGCCGGTGTCGATGGTGATGCCCAGCGTTTAGGCCAGATGTCCTGGCTGCTGTTCCTGAAAATCTTCGATGCCCAGGAAGAAGAGCTGGAGTTTGAGTTGGACGACTACCGCTCACCCATTCCCGAAGAATACCTCTGGCGCAACTGGGCGGCAGACAAACAGGGCATGACCGGTGATGAGCTGCTGGGCTTTATCAACAACGACCTGTTCCCGGACCTGAAAAACCTGATCGCCCCTGTGGATAAAAACCCCCGGGGCTTTGTGGTAAAGGAAGCCTTCAGCGATGCCTTCAACTACATGAAAAACGGTACCCTGCTGCGTCAGGTGATCAACAAGCTGAACGAGGTGGATTTTACCGACTCCAAAGAACGACACCTGTTCGGTGATATCTACGAGCAGATTCTGCGGGACCTGCAAAGCGCCGGTAATGCCGGTGAGTTTTATACGCCCAGAGCCGTCACCCGCTTTATGGTCAATCGCATCAACCCGCAGCTGGGCGAAAGCATTATGGACCCGGCCTGTGGCACCGGCGGCTTTCTCGCCTGCTCGGTGGATCATTTGAAAGACCAGGTGAAAACTGCTGCTGATCATCAAACCCTGCAACAGCAGATCCATGGTGTCGAGAAAAAGCAGCTACCGCACCTGCTCTGCACCACCAATATGCTGCTCCACGGCATCGAGGTGCCGGTGCAGATCAAACACGGCAACACCCTGAACAAGCCGCTTTCCAGTTGGGATGATCAGGTAGATGTGATCGTCACCAATCCACCGTTTGGCGGCACCGAAGAAGATGGCATTGAGAAAAACTTTCCGTCAGAAATGCAAACCCGGGAAACCGCCGACCTGTTCTTGCAGTTGATCATTGAGGTTTTAAAAGACGGTGGCCGTGCGGCAGTGGTACTGCCCGATGGCACCCTGTTTGGCGAGGGCGTCAAAACCAAAATCAAAAAACTGCTGACGGAAGCCTGCAACCTGCACACCATCGTGCGCCTGCCCAACGGCGTGTTTAATCCGTACACCGGCATCAAAACCAATATCCTGTTCTTTACCAAAGGTCAGCCCACGAAGGAGATCTGGTTCTATGAGCACCCTTACCCGACAGGTGTAAAGAACTACAGCAAAACCCGCCCCATGAAGTTTGAAGAGTTCCGGCAGGAGATGGACTGGTGGGGTAATGAGGCGGACGGTTTTGCCACACGGGTAGAAAATGAGCAAGCCTGGAAGGTCAGCATCGACGAGGTGACCGTGCGCAACTTCAACCTGGACATCAAAAACCCCCATGTGGGCGAAACCATCAGCCACGATCCGGACGAACTGCTGGCCAGCTACCAGCAACAGCAGCAGGAAGGGCTGCTTGGACAGTTGCAAACTATCCTTGGCGAAGCGCTGACCAACCGGAGCGGGAGATAACGTGGCCGACACCGACCTTAACATTGCCATTTATGAAGCCAGCCAGGGGAATATTCAGGTACTGCTGGACCAGGAGACCATCTGGCTGTCCCAGCGGCAACTGGCAGAGCTGCTGGAAACCAGTATTGATAACATCAGCCTGCACCTGAAAAACATCTACAAAGAGGGCGAGCTCACTGCCGGGGCAACTACCGAGGATTACTCGACAGTTCAGCAGGAAGGCCAGCGGCAGGTACGCCGGAAGGTCAAACATTACAACCTGGACGCCATTATCTCCGTGGCTTACCGGGTTAACTCCCGCAAAGGCACCCAGTTTCGCCAGTGGGCCACCAGCACCCTGAAAGAGCACCTGACCCGTGGTTACACCATCAACCAGCAGCGGTTCGAGCAGAATGCCCAGGAGCTGGAAGCGGCCCTGAAGCTGGTGCGCAAAGCGGCGGCCTCCCCACAATTGCAGGCGGACACCGGTCGTGGGCTGGTGGAGATTATCAGCCGCTATACCCAGACCTTTCTCTGGCTGTCAGGAACAGAGCCCTTCATTAACTTCCCGATGACACTCGATCTCCGTTCACCCTGAGCGTCCTTCGGCTCCGCTCAGGATGCACGGACGAAGGGTGTTTGGTATGATCCATCAGTCTGGAGCCTCTCCCTTCTACTCTTCCTCAGAACCCAGGGTGAATGTGTTATCCTTGCCAGCCTTTAACCAACTACCGAGGATTCCTCAGAAGTTCAACGGGAACCATTCATGTCTTTCTTTGTATACATCCTGCAATGCGCAGATGGCAGTTATTACACAGGACACACAGACAACCTGGAACAGCGACTGGCCCAGCATCAGTTGCGGTATTTTGCAGACTGTTATACAGCCAATCGCCTACCCGTTGAATTAAAGTATCAACAAGCCTTCCCTTCCCGTGAGGAAGCCCTGGCGGCCGAACAGAAAATCAAGGGCTGGAGCAGGAAAAAGAAAGAGGCCATGATGCGAGGAGATTGGTCACAGGTGTCCCATCTTGCCCGTTCTTATTCAGCGCCTTCCGAACCGCAAAACCCCGTGCATCCTAAACAACCAAACCCCGTGCATCCTAAACAACCAAACCCCGTTCATCCTGAGCAACCAAACCCCGTTCATCCTGAGCCTGTCGAAGGATGTGGACTCCGAACCAACAACGAAGACCGTGCCAATCACCCTTCGACTCCGCTCAGGGTGAACGGAGATTGTACAAACAATGACTGAGCAACTGATCGTAAATCACCTCTCTACGCTGGCGCTGGCGGTGCAGAACAAATCCGCTTCTGGCCGAGGTTCCGGCAAGAAGATTGACCTTTATGGCATTAAGAAACTGCGGGAGCTGATTCTGGAGCTGGCGGTCCGGGGGAAGCTGGTGGCGCAGAATCCGGAGGATGAGCCTGCTTCCAAGCTGTTGGAGCGGATTGAAGCCGAGAAGGTGAGGCTAGTTCAGGAAAGGCAAATAAAGAAACAGAAGCCTTTGCCATTAGTTACTGAAGATGAGAAACCATTTGAACTTCCAGTTGGTTGGGAATGGGGGAAGCTGGGAAATTGATCCAGCAATATTCATTATGGTTACACAGCTTCAGCCAAACATGATTCTGAAGGAGTTAGGCTACTTCGAATAACCGATATTCAAAACGATAGAGTTGATTGGGAAACAGTACCAGCCTGCGAGATTACAACTGAAAACTCTGAAGCATATAAGCTGGAAAGCGACGATATATTGATAGCCCGAACCGGAGGAACAGTAGGAAAATCCTACTTAGTTGAGAACATCAGTGTTCATGCAGTTTTTGCGTCATACCTGATTAGAGTAAAGAGAATCTCTTCTATGTATGCGCCATTTATCAAAACTTATCTCAGCAGAAACGCATCGTCACCAAAGTCGATGAACTGATGACCCTGTGCGACCAGATTGAACAGCAGACCGAAGCCAGCTTGTCCGCCCATACGACACTGGTAGAAAACCTGCTGGCAACCCTCACCAACAGTGCCAATGCCGAAGAACTGAAGCAGAACTGGCAGCGCATCGCCAGCCACTTCACCACCCTGTTCACCACCGAGGCGAGCATCGACCAGCTCAAGCAGACCATCCTGCAACTGGCTGTGATGGGCAAACTGGTACCCCAAGACCCCAACGACGAACTCGCCGCCACACTGCTGGAACGCATCGCCGCCGAAAAAGCCCGGCTGGTCAAAGAGGGTAAAATTAAAAAGCAGAATCCGCTGCCGCCAATTGCGGAGGATGAGAAGCCGTTTGAATTGCCGGTTGGGTGGGAGTGGTGTCGTCTGGAAGAGTTGACTCAGATAATAACCAAGGGCTCGTCACCTAAGTGGCAAGGAGTTTCATACACTGAAAACCCTTCTGATGTACTCTTTGTCACCAGTGAGAACGTCGGTGCTTTTGAGCTTATGCTTGATAAAAAAAAGTATGTTGAGCAAAAATTCAACGAAGTTGAACCTCGCTCCATACTGGCGAATGGTGACTTCCTAATGAATATTGTTGGTGCATCGATAGGAAGAACCGCGATTTATGACATTGATGATCTAGCTAACATAAACCAGGCCGTATGCTTGATTCGTATCTTTAAAAATCTTCTTTGCAGCTCATTCTTCCTTCAATTTTTCAATAGCTCTATCTGCATTGGCTATATGTTTGACAAGCAAGTTGATAATGCCAGAGCCAACTTGAGCATGGGCAACATCGCTAAGTTCTTAATACCTGTTCCACCAACGGCAGAACAACACCGCATCGTCACCAAAGTCAACCAACTAACAACCCTCTGCGACCAAATCAAAACCCACCTGCAACACCAGCAGCAAACCCGCCTGCATCTGGCCGATACGCTGGTGGAGCAGGCCGTCAGTAACCGTTAAAGTACACTTACCAGAAGCGCTCGCCAGTCAACCAAAGGAAGACATGATGCTAACCCGACTAAAACTATCCAACTTTAAGGCCTGGCGGGAGTCCGGTGATGTTCAGCTCAGGCCAGTGACTTTGCTGCTGGGGGAAAACTCCACAGGTAAGTCCAGCCTTTTGCAAAGCCTGTTGCTGATGAAGCAGACGGCCATGTCTCCGGATCATACGGTTCACCTCAATCTGGGAGCTGAAGCGAATGACTATGTGGATATGGGCTCATTTGAGGACCTGCTGACCCGAAACCCGGAGAAGCGTAAGGTCGGTATTGAGCTGGATATGGATGACAGTAAAAGCCTCTGTTTCTTTTCGGTGGAATATGCCCAGGATTACAAAAAAAGTCCGGTCATTGAAAGCATGAAACTGAGTACGGATAACGAGCACTGGTTTCGTGTCGCACGGACTGAACGGAGTGCATTTGGCATCTATCTTCCCGGTGAGACACGCACCACCTTGAAGGCACGCTCCTATGCGCCAGAGCGTGGTATTGCCTTTTCAGCAGATGCGATTGCAGCCATGGGTGAGTCGGGAAAAACGGTTCAGAACCTGAGCCTGCAACTGCGCCGGGAACTTGAAGCAATTTCCTACCTTGGTCCACTGAGAAACAAGCCTAAACGGACCTATATTTGGAATCGCACCCGCCCGGGGATCATTGGTGACGATGGTAGCAATGCGATACCCGCGCTTCTGGCCAGCGCTCAGGCCGGAAGGAGAAACGATGACAATCTTGTTGGCTCCGTATCCCGCTGGCTGAAAAAAATGAAGATCGCTGACAAGCTGGAGGTAAAACAGCTCAGTGCCGGTCATTACAGCGTGCTGATTCACCGGGATGGTGTGGTCGCTAACCTTCGGGATGTAGGGATTGGTATATCTCAGGTGTTACCGGTGCTGGTGCTGGCTTATTTTGCTCCGGCATATTCTACCGTTCTTCTGGAAGAGCCAGAGATTCATCTGCACCCGCAGGCTCAATCTTTGTTGGCGGAGTTATTTCTTGAGGTCAGCAAAAAGCGTCATGTGCAGTTTATTGTGGAAACCCACTCAGAGCACCTGTTCCGACGTATGCAGACATTGGTCGCTAAAAAGAAAGCCTCGCCTGAACAGTGCGCCCTGTATTTTGTCGAACGCCAAAAATCCGATGCTGTTCTGAAAACATTAACCATGGATGATTTTGGCAGGCTTTCCTACTGGCCAAAGAACTTCTTCGGCGATGCGACAGGGGAGGTGCGGGAACAGGCAAAACAAACCATGCTCCGGATGAAAGAGGAACGTAACCAATCATGAGTCGGCATGTTGTTGATACCAATGTTTTGATTGTTGCCAGCGGCGAACACCCTGACTCACCGTTTTCATCAGACAGGCATCCTGTCGAGGATGCGGGTGAGGCAGAAAAGGTTCTGGAGTGGCTGATGGACTTTGAGCTCAGCGGCGGTCGTATGGTGTCGGACTACGACTATGAAATTTTTGGTGAGTATGAAAAAAAGCTCACTGAACAAGATTATGGTCTGATGGTTCGGCGTACGAAGTTCGATAGGAATGAAATCGATTATGTTGCGCTTGAATGGGAAGATGATCCAGCCAATCCCGACAAGGTTGCCGTACTACCCAAACAACTAAAAGATGTTGTCCACGATCTTGCCGATAGAAAAATGATAGCTGCCTGCTTAAAAGCAAATGAGGATGGTATGGCCTGCACCCTCGTGAATGCCTGCGATACAGACTGGTACGACTGGCAAAAGCAACTTGAAGTAGCGGGCGTAGAGGTTGAGCAGATTATAGAAGAATGGTCCCGCAAAAAATGGAAAGAACACCATGACCGATGATTTCTTCCGCTTTCCCCACACGCCACACATTCAATGGTTGGGTTCTGGTGAACCACGGGGCGATAAACTGTTATCAGATTCCGAAGTCTATGAACTGCTGCATGCAAAGCTGACCGTGGAAGAAAAAGTCGATGGTGCCAATGTCGGCTTCTCTGTCGGCCCTGATGGGAAACTCAGGGCTCAGAATCGTGGTGCCTGGATTGAACGGGATATAGGCGGTCAGTTCAAGCACCTTTGGCGATGGGCAGCCCGTTACGAGGCAGATCTGATCAACCTGCTGGGTGAGCACCTGATTCTGTTTGGGGAGTGGTGCTATGCCCGTCATTCCCTGGCTTATGAGTCACTGCCAGACTGGTTTGTCGGGTTTGATATTTATGACTGTAAGGCAGACAGATTCTTCTCGGTTCCTCGCCGCGATGAGCTAGTTGCCCTTCTGGATCTTCAGCCAATCAAACCGCTTGCCGTGGGTACCTTTTCAATGGAGAAGTTAGAGGCACTGCTGAGCAGGCCATCTCACTACGGTGCAATCAACATTGAAGGTATTTATCTGAGGCAGGATCAGGGGGAATGGCTGAAGCAAAGAGCAAAACTGGTCAGAAGCGACTTTACCCAAACGATTGGTGAGCACTGGACCAGAAAAGGCATTATTCCCAATGAGGTTTTCGGCCAGAGATAACGGTAGTCTGTCGCTCGATTCCCTGTGATTTTTTGCCGCCAAAACGGTTCAATCTACACCACTAAAAAAGGGAGGGAGAAATCTACTTAAGGTTTTTTGACGACTGAGCATGCACAAAGGAAAATTTATCCGGCGAGTCTTTGATTACTGAAGACCGTAAGAAGTATTTGTTTATGAGTGACAGAAGGCTGCATTGCAGGTCAGAGCCTGATACCGATTAGTACCGTTACAGCCCAATCGAAAGTGGGGGCAATAGTGGGGGCAAACAGACAGATACAAAAAAGCCCGTAGTGTTTACTAACGCTACGGGCTTTGCTGTGTATGGTGCCGGCACCAAGAGTCGAACTCGGGACCCACTGATTACAAGTCAGTTGCTCTACCAACTGAGCTATACCGGCAAGGAACGAGGTGAATAATATTTATGCCGGGTGTGTTTGTCAACTTCCATGTGTACTCTGATCTTTATTTTGTCGCCAACCCTAAAGCCACTATTTTGCTGTGCGTTCGAAGGAGGAGCCCGGGAGCTGTTAACAGCTGAGAATACCGCCGGTTCATGTCTAATCCATCCTTTCAATGGAATTTTCTCAGGCCAGCAGTTTTTTATAGCGTCCAAACTGGAGCAGCGCTGCCACCACCTTATTGTTAAAAGGCTTATTTACATGCATTTGCTGCAGCCGGAAGTGATGGGTTGTGATTGAGTCCTTATCCAGGCAGCTGTTGATATAATCGGCCAGGGCTTTATCGGAAGGGTCTAGCGCTTCGAGTAACGCTTTTTTTTCAATACTGCCCAGTTTTGCTCCTTTCTGTAACAGGCTCATAATGGTGACTGGTCGCAATTGCAAAGGTGAGGGTTGAGGATCATTCCAGACAAAGCATAAAGGTCCATTTTCAACGTCTTTGGTCTTTATCTTGTCGGTATAAGAGAGTGCCTCTGCGTAGCCGCCTTTCCTGGCAAGGTCTGACAATTTTTTCAGGACTTCAATCTCGGCTCCATTCTTTTCTATCTGCAACTTGCAGGAAAAGGCCATGGCCTTTAAAGCCTCCAGCGGCACTCCCATGTCCTGGGCCACTGGCGTTTGTCCGTAGGGAAGGAGAGAAAGATGAGGTTGGCCATTTTGCAACAGGGTCGTGGTCAGGTTGGCACCTTCACTTAACACCGGGAACCGGGAGCTTTGCACCAGTTTGTTGAAACTCTGCCTTGGCACACTGGGCATAAGACACAGAAGCAATTGGCCCTTGCCTGCCGCCATCAGAGAGGCCCGGTCTTGCTGGTCCCGAAAGTCAATCAGTGTGAAACCTGCGGTTCTCGCGATTTCGCTTAGCACACTCTTGCCATTTTCTGCCCTGTCTTCATCTCTGAAAGCGCTGGTGGTGGTGGTCACCACCACCGGGAGAGCATCCGTTACCTGACCCTGGTTTAGTTTTATAGCACCAAGCCAATTGGTTAATATCGTTTTTTTAAAGTGGCGCAGTGCATTATGATGCAAACCATAAACTACAGCGGTTTGTATTTTCCCTTTAGTGGATAAATCACAAAGCTGGTTAATAGCAGAGACTAATGTCAGTTGATGGCTATCGAGGGATTCGGTCGATATTTCAGTTTCCTTTGATTGCAGATCACCACTGGGGATAATCGAGTTTACCGGTAGATGCAAAGGGTGGATATTACAGTCGGGCATTGAACTATTGTCGTTATTGATATAAGTGAAAATGGACAAAAAAAAGTTGTAAAGCAGTGACCATAGGAGTTGGCCGCTATTATTCTTTGTAACTGATGTATCGGTATCCAGACACATCGCTTCAAATTCAGAGTAAAAACGATAGGGTTTTAAACTAATATGGGACTCTTGCACATAGCCTAATTCTCGGTACATTGCTTCGGCCTGGAAAAAGGAGAGGGTAACGGCAGCATTGATTTTATTCTCACCACGCAGGTTACAGCTGGAAATAATAACTTTGGTGTCGTCTATGTAAATTTCCTGAATGCCCAGTCTAATCTTTATTCCCGGCAGTAAGTAAGCCAGCTTGGATAACGCTATACGCTGTTTCTTGACATATCTTATCTGCTCTTCACTATTAAATCTTTGTCGTGTAATAAAATCACTGTCATCCGGTGGTGACAGTTGTGCATGGATCGTTTTTGCACCCAAAGCAACAAGGGCCTTAATCAGTTCGACAGATGCCGTGGCATCACCCATGGCCCAGAATCGACCTTGTTCTTCATTTTTATTTTTATAGACGGGGCAACGTACATAAACCCCTATTTCCGGCAATGCGCTTATTAAAGCTTTAGCCTGTGACAGATATTCGGTGGACGATGCACTCCCGGACAAGCTGTCATCCATGTGATCAAATAATGGGGGTGGATATTTTCGTGAGGTTTGCTGTTCTATTTTATTGGCAATCTTATTTTTTTCCCGCTGCCAGGTTTGCTGGAATAGTGTTTTATCAAAATTCTTTACCGGGCGAAAAGGTTGCTTCACTTTCTCCCGGGCATCTCTGATCAGTTTTGCACAGACTCCATTCTCTTTACTGCTAAATTCAGCAGCATATTCCATTTTCGTCAGTCGCTTGATAAAGAACGGTTGCTCAAGAAGGTATTGTAAAATGTCATCATAGCCATGTTTTACCGCTAATTGGGTCAGAGAACTTAAGCCTTTTAAATCAGGATCTCTCGGGGTGAAAGAGTCTGGATAGTTATGTACAAGCCATTTGACACAATCCAACTGGCCACACTCAACAGCATAGCGAAGAGCGCAATATGATTGATAAAAAGCACCACCACTATGTAAACAGTGGAGAATAACGGCCACGCACTCTATGTGCCCATTTTTTATCGCAACCCAAATAGGGGAATCAGGCTTGGACAACAAATACTTGCCAATTTCATAATCCAACATGGTCATTAAACCAGCTTTATTTCCGTATTGAGCCGCCAAGTGTACCGGTGTTAGTCCTGATTTGTCAGGATACACCAGTGTATTTTGCAGTATTAAGAAGTTGGGGTAGTTATTCAATAAAAAGTTCAAACAATTGTTTTGTTTTGCTCTGGCTGCAATATGCAGAGGTCGTTCGTCGTTGTCATTGGTTGCCTGCCACAGGTGTTGAGCTCGATCAACCAACAGTCGGCATAGGTGTTCATGGCCGTGTAACACGGCCAGATGCAGGACGGAGTTACCCTCTGCATCTTCAATGGCCAGGGAAAAGGGGTTATTGGTAATGCACTCTGTTACTTTGTCTGTATCCCCCTGTTTTATCAGGTTTATCAGGTCCAGGGATGAATTATAAAGATGGTTGTGTTGATCCCATGAAGCCTCCTTTGAAAGTAATGGCAGGCCTGGTATATCCATCACCATTTGATGTGTCGTCAGTTGATCAGATGATTCCAAAAATGCTTCTTTATCACAGGATTTGGCAGAGTGGTGACTAAGAATAGGGTGAACCTGGTTTAGTTTTACCATTCTTTTGGTGTGTAAACTCTCTGGTGGCGCTGGATTTTCCGCACGCGGTAATGACATGCTCTGGGCAGAGGGTATGCTAATTTCTACACCCGTTTGGGGATTGTCCTTTTCAACTTGAACTCTGGTGGTTGTATCAATCCCCCCCGGGGGATTAGGTAATATCGGTGTTATTCCCCCGGCAGGCTGCATTGCTCTAACTCTCCTAAAGATCTTGCTACATTAATGGTGTTTTTTCTTTTTGATGAACGCTAGGGCCGACTAAGGAGTTGTCTGGAAACAACTTACCTATTTTCATTGCCTGACTCCGTTCGGACTGAGTGCTGAGCTTGTCGAAGTATCGAAGTTCGTTGGCACGCCCCGTCGATACTTTGACAAGCTCAGCACTCAGGGTGAACGGAAATCGGGAACTTGTTAAAAGACAATTCCTAACCACTTCTTAGGGTAGATATTAAGGAATTTATGTCAGAAAACCACTTAAAAGCTCTCATTCTAGAAAGAAAAAAAGATACCCCTCTATTTTGTGGCAATTATCAGTACAACAAAACTGCATCTTGTTTAATACGCTCGCCCTTCATTGATGTTTGGTGCTCCATCGTAAGGTATTTTAGCAGGTCTGCTGTATTGATAGTGAAAATCTGCCCGATGGCATGCTGCAGCGCATTCATACCCTCAAAAGTTAAAGAAATTCTCGTGCCGTCAAGCAGGACCTTGCGAACCATCAAAGCATTTAAGGCCGTTAGTATTGCCAACCACTTTGTTATTTTTAACCTTTCATTTACTCGGTATGGTTTGGTATTAGGCAGCCAACAAGGAGGTGGGCATGAACATTGCTCAACACTTTTTTATACCAAATACTGATAACTACCACGATCTGAAAGATACTACTTATCAGGAAATCCTTACATTTATCGACAAACATGTTCAGGCAGTCGATTCAGTCAAGATCATAACGCCTGACGACCCGTGTAAGATCAACCCTGTATTGCAGATAATGGCTCGTCAGGCACAGCACGCTCTGTGTAATCAGTTGCTGTGTGAGGGTGGCCTGGTACAAGATAACCCTTATCTGAAATTCAGATCCTTTCCTAACAGGCTTTATACATTCGATGAATCCATTCAGGGATCATTTGAAAATAACAAAGGGCAGAGTCACCCGCGAAAGCCCTGTGCATTATGCAATAACGATTCCAGGCTACTGAAAATCCACACCGAGGGCATGACCATCATTTCCAATTTCCGGCCTTACAGTTCCGAATGCTGGTTGATAAAACCCACAGAACATCTTGATCAAAGTAACATATTTGTTAAAAGTTCAGAGCTCTTTGATTTGGCAACAGCCATGGGACCGGCCTATACGTTTGCCCATAGTGGCTACAGGGGAAACTCACAGCCGCATCTTCATATCCATGCAATGAAAGAGAATTTGCCCCTGCGAAAAGCGTTGTATAACGGACAACTCTCTTTGGAGGCTGACCTGCCGGTAATACAGCATGGGAAAACCACGATTCGTTGGATGACCGGTGATCAAGCCCATAACACGGCACATTTTTCAGGAATTCATATCGCGGGTGAGAATCCTGCTGAATTTGCGCAAGTCTTTAATAATACTCTGAAATACTTAAGCAAAAGCGATGTCTGCGGTACTGGCGGCTACAACGTGGTCTATTGGGTAGACGATAATAACTCTTTGCACTCTTTCATTTTTCCCAGAAATCAAAATGCCAATGTTAATCCTCAATATGTGCCTGAAAAGCAGAGTTATGGCTGTCTTGAAATGAGTGGATTGTTAATCATGGCTCCGGTGAATGACAAAAAAGTGGGTGAACCAGCCGCAGAGGAACTTGCCTCAATCCGAGATAAGCCCTACGGGGATTTTGTCGCCAGGGCCAGAAATGAGCTTACCCGTCTTACCCCGGAGCAATGGCAAGAATTGGCTATGCGTCTGGAACAGTATTGAATTAATTTCCCGGTTCAGAACTTGATCTCCACTCACCCTGAAGCGGAGTCGAAGAATACCAGGCACAAACAAAAACAGACCCATCCCGGATCTGTTTTTTTACCTATGGACTCTTGTCGTTAGGCATCCTGCCCGACTAAAGTCCCTGCCCAGCCTTCATCCTGAAAATCCGGACATCCTGTCCACTGGCTCCCTGCCATGTCACATCCCTGATTTGCCAGCCATCCACCTTCCTGGCTGCTTTGACCTCCTGTCTCAACTGACGGCTTCCATTTTGAGGCTTTTACTTATCATTTACAGTCAGGGAATTCCCATACTCCGTGTAAGACATTTGCCACTGGTAACCGCTCCTTCTTTTATATAGGCCCTGAAACCAAACAACCCGGTATTTCAGACGTTGTGCATAAGTACACTCGAAAACCGGAACCAATCAAAATGACTGACAAAAGTAATCAACTACTAGTCGATAAAACGGGTTAATTTGATTTGAGGCAGCTGTTCCTGCGTTGGCGTATCATCGCCTGAATACGGGCACTGCAAGTACCCGTATCACATAATAAAAAACCTTGCCAGAGACAAGGCTGCAAGTGCTGAACCATCAGCTGTTTGCGTTTTTTATTATTATTGGGGTGGTATTTATTCTTAGACAGAGAGTGAGTATTTGGTGTTCTTATTACCAGGCTCCGAAACAATCGTTACCGACTTCGGCAAACACTCAATGATTAAGCTCATGCTACGTATTTACCGAAGCAAAAGAATTGATCTACATCAATAAATACCCACTAATAATGCACGAATGATCGACCAGTCACTGCTGAGACCCGGTTCAGGGTTGACCAGCTTTTGACCAAGCAGAAAATAAGCAGGTCTTTCATCATGCATTAATAACAATACAATAACCTGAAAATATTAAATTTTAGTTAATATTTACCCATCGAATCCGTTTACAGCAGCAATTGATCGAGCTTTTCCTGATTATCAGCCGATAATTCACCTGCAAGACTGAGTTTATGTTTACAGATAGCTTTATGAAGCCCTTTATCGCACGAAAGCAGTTGGTGTAATGCTTCAAACCGATGCTCAAACAGCCAGTCATATAATCTAATGTCTGAATGGTGAATAGAGTTGTTGTTTTCAGAGTCCTCTGTCTCATGGCAATTGGATTCGCCCCAATCATGACTGTCCCGTACGGCAGAATCATCCGACTCTGGATCTAACCCAACCCTGGCAAAATCACTTCTCGGTGCGTTATAGGTAGCTTCCATCTGGCTTATGAAGGAATCTTTGCATGAGTGGGCAAAAGGTTCACGGGGCAGGTAGACGAAAGGGTAAAGACTTATATCCGGACTGTGCATATCTCTGGCTTTTGCCAGCAACGCTGCCAGTGTCATTTTATTTTGCGCACTCAAATTGTCGGCAATGACGTCAGAGGTGTTATCAATCAGATAAAAAACATCCGCATCACTGGTTAACAGTTTTCCAATATCACCTGCCCGGGTTTCTATTAACGTATCTGAAATAGCGCCTTTCAGAGTGTCGATATTTCCCGGAAAATTGTATTTATACGCGGCTTTCAGGACATAAGAACACAATTCCAGCTTGCGAAAATATTCACCATGATCTTCAAAAACACTGAAACATGTGGCAAGCAGGGACTGGCCATTATGATCAAGGCGGTTCAGATGCAACCCGGATTTTATCAAATAGAGAAGCGTGTCAGAAACACGATAGAAGTAATAGGTTTTAATGTTCCGCACCAGTTCATTGAAAGGGAGTTTTCCTTCGCTGGTGTGTTGATTGATATCTAACCCATGGTGGGTCAGCAAATTGATTTTTTCACTGTCGAGAAACCGACTCGCCATCATTGCATGAAGCGGACTGTTTTCGTAACGATTGTCAGCGTTGTCGATACTGGCTCCAGCCCGCAACAGAAGCACAGCAAGACCGACCCATGACGTTAAGCTCAACGTTTCTGACAGTGCTGTCTTCCCACTGCTGTTCACGGCGTCTAGGATTTCCTGACGGCCACCGGCCTTTTCCAGTAACCTGTCCATAAGCGCCAGGGAGGCACCACCAGTTTGACAGGCAACGTGTAATGGCGTGTTACCAAAGCGATCAGCAACCAGTTCGGCACCACGGCTCAACAGCAATTCCACCACGGTATCAGGATTCGTTGTGTACTTTTGTCCACCACTGCGTGAATGAAGACAGCTCGCTCGACAAAACTGGTGCAGTAAGGTTTGCCCCGCCTGATTGATGGGCTGATTGATATCAACACCTTCTTTACTCAAATACCATTGCAGGTGCTCCAGTATTTTGGGATCGGCTTCTCGCGGTGGAGAATTCCAATACACGGTATCATCGGGCCCATACGCCGAAGCTTGGGTTATGTGCTGAACTTTTTTCGCACGAATATCAATACCCCTGCTCTCTAACAGCGTATCCAGTTCCTGAATGTCAGCATTGCCTCGAAAGAGAGTATTGCATTGGCAATCAGGGCTACGGATTAACCATGTACCCGGGGTTTCGCACACAATCACCTGACGTCCATTAAATATCTCTGTCGTCTTAGGCTCCAGTGTCAGGTGGTGACAGACCACGACGGGTAATGCAATGGGCTTGAATGCCTTGAGATCATCAGGGGTGACTGAACGCATAACTGGTCCTCCAAAGCGGCTGTAACTATTAGCTCCCGACTTCTTGTCGTTGATAAATTCACAGTAATGATCACCGTTGTCTGGAAATGGCGAATCATCCCGGATATTTATCTCAACATGGTCGCACTCATTCCCTGGCCTGTATTGATCATCAGAAAAATCACGCCGTTCAGAGCGGGCCGACATATGCAGGCTTTGTATGGCTTGCCCAAAAACAACCCGCCCCGAAAACAATTTGTTACCGGCTTCATTTCGAAGTGAGTTGGCAGCCATTGCTGAAAATTGGCTGTTGGTGAGTTGTCTTGTATGTTTGAGAATGTTTAAAGCCTGTGTGTACATTGAATACCTCTGGAAATTTTTTACGATATTCGTTGCTCTCCAACCGTTATGGAGAGACTTCTGCAAATCACCCTGAAAACATTCATTCAAGTACATGACCATTTCAGACAACTCTCAAACCCTGCACTGACTGAGGACAAAACAGTAGAGAATTTTAATGGGTCTTAACACTCACCAACCAAGGTAGTCTCCCTGAGCAATTGATCAAGTTTCTCTTTATTGTCAATGGATAATTCACCCACGAGCTTGTTTCTATACTGACTGATAGTCTTATGAATTTCTTTATGTGACAAAAGCAGTTGACGTAATGCTGCAAACCGACAGTCAAAAAGCCAGTCATATAAATGAATATCTGAATATCGTACTGAATGATTGTCCTGATGGTCTTCAGTATCATCACAATCAGATTTCTCATTAATCTCTAGCTCTAGTGCTAATGATTCAAAATAATCCAGATCTGATTCCAGTAACCCAACCCCGGCAAAATCGGTGCTTGCCGCATTGTAAACAGCGTCCATATGACGCATGAAAGAATTTTTACAAGAGTGCGCAAAATGTTCACAGGGCTGGTAGACAAAAGGACGAAGGCTCCTATCCGGAGGATAAATATCTCTGACTTGTTTCAACCACCCTTCCAATTTCTTTTTATTTTGCTTACTCAAGTTGCTGGCAATGATTTCGACGGTGTTATCAATGAGATAAAAAACATCCGAAAAACTTGTTAACAGTTTACAGATATCCTTTGCGTGTTTTTCCATTAATGCATCCGAAACCGCGCCTTTCAGAGCATCAATATTTCCTGGAAAATGGTATTTATAGGCAGCTTTCAAGACAAAAGCACACAATTCAAGCTTTCGATAATAATCGATATTTCCGGCAAAAACATCGAAACACATGGAAAGCAGGGACTGACCATAACGATCGAGGCGGTTCAGGGCCAGCCCTTCCTTTAACAGGTAAAGAAGTACATCGGAATCAAAGTAGAAGTTACAGTAATACATATCCCTGACAAACTCATTGAAAGGGAGTATGCCTTCACTGAAGCAGTTATTGATATCTAACCCATAGCGGGTAAGGAAGTACAGTTTTTCACTGGTAAGCTGTTGATTTTCGATCATTGCATGAAGCGGACTGTAATGATACCGGTTGTCGGCGTCACCGATACTGGCTCCCGAGCGCAACAGAAGCACCGCTATACCAACCCATGCTGATGAACTGAGCGCCTCGGACAGGGCTGTTTTCCTGTCGTTGTTAACTGCATCAAGGATTTCCGGGCTGCCATTGACCTTTTCCAGCAATATTTCCAAAAGCTCCGGGGTAGCTCCAACATTGCAGGCGAGGTGTAATGGTGTGTTACCAGCGCGATCAGGAAGCAGTGAGGCCCCACGGCTCAAAAGAAATTTCACCACCGTATCAGGATGCACAGGGTGCAGCGTTTCCGGCTCCCTGTGATAGAGACAGCTCGCTTTACAGAACTGATGCAACAGGGTTTGCTGCGCCTGGTTGATGGGCTGATTGATATCAACCCCCTCTTTACTCAGATACCATTGCAGTTGCTCCAGTATATTTGGGTTAAGTTCTTTCAGCGGAGAACGCCAATACACCATCTCTCGGGGCCCAAACGCTGAAGTCCGGGTTATATACCGGGCTTTTTTCGCATGAATATCAACACTCCGGTTCTGTAACAACGTATCTAATTCCTGAATGTCAGCATCATCACGAAACAGCGTATCGCATTGACAATCAGAGGAACGGATGAGTCGTGTATTGGGGTTTTCGCACACGACCAACTGACGACCATTGAATACCTCGGCAGTGCAAGGCTGCATGGACAGGTGGTGACAGACCAGAACGGATGAAGCAGTGGGCGTGAATAACTTGAGATGTTCAGGAGTGACGGAAGTCATAGTAAATATTTTAAAGTGCGTTTTTTATACATTTCATTTAAAAATGTTCACTCATAAAAGTCCGTTAAAAAAATACTGGCTGTCTCCCGAATATGACCAGAAACCGAGTCTGGTATAAAAACGGAAATAATCAAGTCTTTCCTGTTTACTGACTCATTCTGATTTTTCCTGCTAAACAAGTTTCTGCTGCATTTCAAGTACTTCCTGTATTTTATCAGCGCCAACTGATGGGTCTGCTACAGCCGCCAATTGCTGTTGGGACTGCCGGAAAGACAAGGGATGCCAGAGTGATCGTGATAATGCTTGCCCTGTTGGTAATGTCGGAGCAGCCCGCTTAATGGCCTTATAGCTTGCGTAGGCACAAAGGGCATACGAGCCGACTCCCACTGCCAAGACAGCGGGTATAGCGAACAAGGCATAGGCTGAGAGTTCGCTGGAGGCGTCTGCCGGGTGTTCAAATTCTGTATAGTTAGAACTGGTTTCAAGAATGGTTTGTGTGGGGGTTGTGAATTGTTCCGACGTTGTGAGTTGTTCCGGTGTTGTGAGTTGTTCCGGTGTTGTGAATTGTTCCGACGTTGTGAGTTGTTCGGGCGTTGTGAATTGTTCCGACGTTGTGAATTGTTCCGACGTTGTGAGTTGTTCCGACGTTGTGAGTTGTTCGGGCGTTGTGAGTTGTTCGGGCGTTGTGAATTGTTCCGACGTTGTGAGTTGTTCGGGTATTGTGGTTTGTGCTGGTGTTGTAAAAGTACTGCACCCCCGCTCATCCGAGTGATCAGCACAATCGTAATCTCCATCGCATATAACATAGGAAGGAAGACATTCACCGTTATTGCAAATAAACCGCCCTAACTTGCTGCATACATCCTCTGTGCAGTTATCTAGATGGGAGCCATCATCACATTGCGTGTTCGCACCAGAAAGTCCACTACATTGAAACCTTAACGAAATACATTTGGTGCCGTCAGCACAAATAAACCGCTTTAATTGGTTACATACATCCGGTGTGCAGTAGTCTTCATCGGAGCCATCCTCACAATCCATATAACGCACTCCCTTACTTCCATCACATTGATGCTCCTTACCGATGCACTCGCCATTGTCACAGGTGAATTGATCATCTGCGCATGCCGCCTGAGGCTCTGTGGTTGGGTCGGGCGTCGGGGGAGAGGCAGAAGCTGTCATTGCTTCTGGCGTTGTTGTTTGTGCAGACGTCGTTGTTTGTGCAGACGTTGTTGTTTGGCTGGATGTCGGGGTTTGAACGGAAGCTGTTATTGCTTCTGGCGTTTTGGTTTGGCCAGGAGTTGTAAAGGTTGAGGGTGTCAATTCCGTATCGATAGCAGTAGTTACAGGGGTAGTTGTTGCAGGTAAGGTTGAGTGAAATTGACTGGATCTGGATGCCGCTTGAGCCATCTGCTGCTGATTATACAAAGCCGCAAAAAACAGCATTGATTGTTTTAGCCCCGGTGCCACAGCACCAACATAGGGTGAATTCATCACCTCGCTGAAAGCAAAACCTGCCGCACGGCGCATCAAAATTGTGCCTGCCTTCAGGGCAACACCGGCAAGTTGCCTTACCTGATAGTCAACGATCGGTTTGTGTTCATGCTTCTGCGCCAAATCATTCCCACACAGGATATACCCCTGGCAAACACTGAGACCTGCCTTCTTAGAGGTTTGTGCGGCCATGGTTTGAGGGTTGAATGCGTTTGGTAAGGAAGAATCAATTTTCATTTGATAACCTTTTGGATAGACAGATCATCCCTCCATGCAAATATACCCATGGCATGATGTGCAGTTACCAGAACAGGACTGTTGATTATTGAGCGCCTTTCTGGTCAGTCGCCAAAGGCTAACCAATCCATGGGTTATGGCAGTAAAATAGATGTTTTTCTAATACTTGCCGCAAATATTTAATATCGTTAAAGCTGAGCACGCAGCGAAGCATCAACAGGCCCTGACAACACCCAATTTTTATCTTCAATTAGTCTCTGTTTATACGTTGTATGGTTGGCATGTGCAGAGTTATGGTTCTGTTGCTGTATCCTATTCCTCCTGTATTTATCCGATAAGGTTCGCTCAGAGAATCTCCATATAATTTGGCCAGGAATGCACCTATCATACACCCTTCAACCGCATGCCCTGAACAGCAACCAATAACACCACCAGCAGCAGCGCCAACTAATTCGGGCTTGCCAACACCTGGATAGATAATATCAAAACTGTAAACGTTATTATTTTGAGGTTGCATATCAACGGACTCTTTGATTGGGTTCCTGGAGGCTTACAGTTTCTCTATAAAATAACCAACAAAGCGGAGTAGTCATTTTTCTGAACCTGACTGCTGGATAATAATACACTGTAGATTTCCATGTTTTACCAGCCTCCGGCAGTCAACGAGAAACTGAGTTGATAATATTGACCGTTGAATCATTGAATAGTTCAATCTTTGCAAGTATGGAAATACAGTTTTCAAAGACCCTCGGGCATTTGAGCATTCGACTACTCAAGTCCAAACGGAATATACTCGGCCCTTATGACAATCTCATCATTAAATTTATAAATAGGTTTGCCAAGATCCTTTTGATCCTCTTTAAGCATCATTAAAGTAAAGAAATCTACAGTTACCGTTCGTGCTTTATGTTCGTCATAACAAGATTGAACTTGTACCACTCTATTTTTCGACTTCACTGGTATAACAGTTGATATGTCCTTTTTTTGATGGTCTTCGATGGTATGTCTTCTATCCAGTAGTGAAACCTTTATTCCTCCGGATACCGGCCAGGTCAGTTTTTCGTCATGCTTGCCTGGCATAACCTGTGCACAAACTGTCGCCCTGGTATGATTTGATTGGTAGGTACCTTCGAAATCCAGAATGAGTTTGAAGCAGTATCCTTCATCTGACGTATAAAAAACCGGGCTATGTAATACATGATCACTGTGTCGGGTACCGTTAACTAATTGTTTGCAATTTCGGATGGGCCAGCTGATCAGGCCGCTACCTTCGATCACGTCGTATGGTGAATTTAAAAAATTGGGTTTAATCTGAGCGGCTGACAGCACATCTATCGTTGTTTCGCTATTGGAATCCAAATAGCAGGATTGATAATCCCACTTCGGGGGTTGTAAACTGGACAGACTGCAAAATTCTTTAAAGCCTACGAGAGGATGTGGGGTCTTCCCCGGGGATCTTCGGCACTCACCCGGAGCTCTTGATAGATGAATCGTCCTTATAATGTCTTTCTTATGTTTGCTGTGATCTTTCATAATAAATTTCATGGATTCACTGCAGGGCCATTCGGCTTTGCCATCATTGCCTCCGTTGATCACACGAACATACAAAGACAGGTATTCATGACTTTGTTTCACTAATAACAACTGAAAGGTATGGTTGTTGATTTGGAATGGCTCACTCTTCTGTATTACCCCACCCGTTTTATTTAAGTTTTCAGCATGATCAAATTGCCATGAATAGACAACATCCCCAACTCCTGCTGATGCAGATGGTTGAGCGACAGTTGCCGGTGGAACCACCTTTGATACATTATCCATTTTGACCTTCGGCGGTCCGGCTTTCGTTTCGATGTTGGAGGTATGGCTGTCATATCCGGAACGTACGGACAATTGTTGGTCATTAACAATTGTGCTTATGACGGTTGACAATGAGCAATTCTCAGATTTAGCTGTTTCCAATTCCACATCAAGTAATTTGATTTTCTGGCTTTGTGACTGGACTTGCTCTGTCAGCCTCTTATTTTCCTGAATCGTATTCTCCAGTTCTTCCTTTAAGGCGTCTGAATCAGTGTTACTTTCAGGCTGTATTTTTATGTTGTGTTTATATCGCTCTTTTAAGTATTTTATTTCTTCTGTCAGATACTTTTTTGATGTTGGTCCATTACAATTATAGACATGAACTTTCTGATAATTTTGAAACTCCCCTTTCCAGCTGCATTGTGGTTCCAGGCACTCGACAATAAGACCATTGATCTCCCTCGCATAAGCTGCATCGACAAAAATATCTTTTATATTTATGCGGCTGTTACATTCAGCCAGGGGGCAGGTTATCTCTCTGTCTTTAATATTTTTTTCTATGCATGGCTTACAAATAATGTGTCCGCATGGCAGCTGATAAGGATCGGAAAGAATATGTGGCCTTGGCTCTGAATATAAACAGGCAAACTTTTTTTGCTTGGAAGGATCCAGAATCAGAGCCGGTGGATACGGATAGACACGTTCAAATTCAGGCATTGGTGTATCACGATTCAGTGTTCCTGATAATGTGTTCATATTGAAATACCTGAGTTCAATGTCAACGTGTTTGTTTGACCTGTTTTCTTCAACCAGGTTCCCTGTATTTTTATTCCAATCGATATCGCCATCACAGCTCTTGCAAAGGCTATTACCATTGAACCCTGGTCATCACGCTCCTTGTTCCGTGTGTACGAGAATGCAGCAAGTCCGTGTATTTGGACGTTCATTAATAAGTCCCATCTTTTATTGCATTTTGAACATTAATAGCTTGAGACATTAACTTTAGCATCATAGACTTTGCGCGAACGCTTTATTTTATCATGATGCTTTTCCGCCCAGGAAACCAACTGATACAGGGGTTTTACTAAATCTTTGCCCATTCTGGTAAGCTCGTACTCTACTCTTACTGGCACTTCAGGGTATACAGTTCTGGTAACATAACCTTCTCGCTCAAGGTCTCGGAGTGTTTGAGTAAGCATACGCTGTGAGATGCCTACTACTCTGTATTTAATAGAGTTAAACCTGTCAGGACCCTCGACCAGTGCAAATAAAATGAGTACTGACCATTTGTCGCCTATCTGAGCCACAACATTACGAATAGGACAGTCTTCGGTGTTATAAAATACCCGCTTTTTGTCTTTATCTCTGTTTTCGCATTTTACAGTCATACCACAGCCCTTTTGCCAAGATAGGTCAGAGGGTTACCAAAATGTGCCTAGATGACATTTTGGTACCTTCTTGTAGAGCAGGTTACTAATATATACCATGATATTCAAATAACATGCTGAACAACCAACGACATTGGAAGGAGCACTATATGTGGAAGACCATTGCATCAACTCTGCTACTGTTGGTAAGTCTTACTGCACCTGCGGGTAATGCAGACGAGTTGATTATAAACCTGCAATCTTTACAAAAAAATGATTGGACAGAGCAAGAGTTGGCTAATGCTACTTTAATTACGGACTTCGTACAAAATCTGATGAATAACCATAATTTTGATTACATTCTCGAGAAGTATAACGATAGCTCGTATGTTCAACACAATCGTAATTTACCTGATAAAGTCACTGGCCTGGTTGGCTTTTTAAAAGAGTTTGTTGAGGATTATCCCGATTACACCTATGACGTGAAGCATATTTATGTTGATGGTAATTACGTAATTTTTCACTCACATGCTACTTTGAAGAAAGAAGACAGGGGTAATGATAAAAAAGGAATGAATATTGTTGATACTTGGCGGCTTGAAAATGGCAGGATCGTTGAGCACTGGGACTCAATTCAAGCACTGGACGGCTTTATGCGACTTTACTCTCTAATTAACGGTGGCGATATTAAGAACAATAACGGCGTCTTCTGATTTTACATTATATAGGTGCTTACTGTTGCACATTAAGTACCTACCCCCGCTTGTTCGGCGCAGTCCACACGAAGAAGTTGTTGTTATAAGAATTTCACTCGGAGTACTTTCGTAAATTGGCAGGTAGAAATTTATCCATCTCTTGACTAGAAAAGTCATTTTTCCATTTGCTGTAATACAGGTAAATATATGCAAGCCCAGAGCTCACTAGCGATAGCAAAATCACCCATTGGAAGCAGTAGAGAAGTTAATACTTCCCAGGAAAGTCAAGCACTCGAATTTAAATTTTCAAATTACAAGGTGATGCATTTAATCGGCTCAGGAGCAAATGGCAAGTGCTTTGTTGCTAAAAAACAGGATGCCGATGAATATATTGCAATAAAAAGAACGAAAAAAGATATAGGATGCTATGAAGTTGAATGTTTGAAACAACTTAACCCCCATACAAACATAGTACGTCTTTTAGGTTTTCAGGACACAGCAACCTCATATTATCCATATAATATCGCATTAGAGTTGGCTGACTGTGACTTGGCTGACATGATAGGTTTATTTGGTATAGACTCTATCACCCTGAAACCTGATCAAATTGCTCACATTTTCAAAAACATTATCGCAGGATATTTATATATAAGAGAGAAAGACCTTATAGATTATGTGGATCTAGATGATTCTAATACACTGTATTTTTCTAAAGATTGTCATTTCAAAATATCAGATTTTAATAATAAAATAAAAATAGATAGTGATCCAGAAAGAATAAGGTCACTTTCTTACATACTTTATAAAATAGCATCAAAATTTTCTCATAAGTGCAAAGCAATCCAATCTGCAAATCAGAGAGCAGTATGTCAACCTTTTTGTCGTGAAGCCAATACCTCCACTCCATTATTAAGCAAAAATAATTGGCAGAGTGTTCTAACAAGACGTGAAACGGAAATTATTTTAAAGATGTTTGAGTTAAAAACAAGCTTTAGTGAATTAAATGAATACATATTAGAGTTAGAAGGTAGATCCTCACCCTTTGAAAAACCACCATCGTTAAAGCCAATGCGTATGATTTGATGCTGCCTTATAACCGGGATAGAGCAGAGCTTTATGACTCTGCTCCTTTCACACTATGAGCCATATAGATCACGTAGCATCGTGGTTCAAATTACTTTGTTTTCATCTTGCTGCCAGTTATGGCAGCCCAAGATTATTGAAATATCTGTTTGACAATGAACGGGTTAACACCGGACTGCTGTAATGCAGTGATCGGGAGACATTCATCCTGTATAAAATAGCGTTCAGCAGAAGTGCTCTGATTTAAGATTATGCTTGAGTAAGTGATTAATATTTCAAGCGTATCTGAACCACTTCCAGTTTTGAATTTATCTTTTACTGAAGAAGCAATAAAACTTGGCGTTCCATTTACAGATGCATCCATTCTTTGAAAACCCCTTGGAATATAGAAAATCTTTGAGAGAAAATCTATAAAAGGTCGGCGCTTATGGGCTTCTTCATTAGATAGCACCAAGCAGGATGGTCTCAGTGGCTTCAAATTAATGATCGTTGAGCTGATCAATCCCTGCGAGCAGGAAATCGGCCAGTCACTGGTGGCCGTTGATACCGTTGGTGTCGGCATAGGTGACCTCGTCCTGGTCGCCAGAGGTGGTGCTGCCCGAAAAGCTATAAACCCTTGCGAAGGCCCGGTTGACGCAGCGATTGTTGGCATTGTCGATAATATGGAGGTGAGCCGCCTGATTACCCGACAAAACCTGCACGACTTCGTTTCTGATTGATTTCCCCCATGATCCGTGAGATATACCTACTCGTATAAACAGAAAAGTTTTAAACCTTGATACTATCAGGTTTAAAAAACATAAAAGTACGATGAGGTACTCCCATGTCTGAAAAACCATTCGATTCTGAAAAGCGTGGCCCCACCCGGCGTCGGTTTTTACAACTGGCCGCAGCCTCCGCGCTTATTCCCCTTCTTAATATTCCCAGCCGCCAGGCCCGGGCTGATGCGCTCCCCGCACTTGATGAGTCCAACCCTACCGCAATAGGGCTTTCCTATAAGAAGACACAGGCAGACGCTAAATCCATAGATGGCTACCAGGAAGGACGAAAGTGTGAGAATTGCGCGCTCTATACCCCGGATAACCAGGGTTGCAGGCTTTTTCCGGCAAACTCCGTAGAACCGGAAGGATGGTGTAAAGCCTGGGTGCCAAAACCTGCCTGATGCTGTTGAGTTAGTAAAGAACACCACTAATACCCACACCCTCGTTCCTTCAAAGAAACCCGGGAACGAGGTAATTCTCTGCTATTCTCAACGCATCAAAAATAATCAGAAGTTGTCCTTATGAACCACGATAAAGACAGTGATGCGCTCTGGAATGCTATTCATCAAATAGAGATCAGCGTTAAAAACTCACAGAATGATATTAAAAAACTGTTCCTGCACAGTGTGCGGCAAGAAATAGCGATCGAAACACTCAACAAAAAGGTGGATGCCCACCAGCTGGAAAACCGTGAACGCTTCAACAGGATTGAAAATCGTCTGGATACGGTTGAAAACCGACTCGATAGAGTTGAAAGCAGGCTCGACAAGATTGAAAGCCGACTCGATAACATTGATAACCGACTCAATAACATTGATAACCGGTTTGACAAGGTTGAAGAGACACTCGCCATTATTATGAACCACCTCAAGCCATGATCTGTAGTAAGGAATTGCCCCGAAATAATTTCCACATTTTGGACTCGATCTCCGTTCATCCTGAGTGCTGAGCTTGTCGAAGTATCGAAGGGTGATTGGCACAATACATGAGGCCGGAGTTCACGCCCTTCGATACTTCGACAAGCTCAGCACTCAGGACGAACGTAGTTTTGAAACTCAGAAATGTGGAAATTATTTCAGGACAGCTCCTAACCAGGATCTGGTTCCCACGCTCTTGGGTCCTTCACTCCATTGCCCAACAATACCCTACCGATAAGCCTCCCTCAGCGGCGGCTCTATCAGGCTATCAAATGTTTACAGCGCGTTCAGATGATTAATACACCACCGGGCCCGCTTCAGGATGGCATTCCTGTCCGCTGAGCCCTTTTTGTCCCACCCTTTATAAACCAGGGCGGTCCGTGGATTGCTCTGCAACATCTCCCGGTGTTTCTCCATAAAATGCCAGTAAAGACTGTTTAAAGGGCAGGCACTTTCTGTCTCTTTTTCCTTCACCTGGTAAACACAGCCTGGGCAATAGTCACTCATTTTCTGCACATAATTACCACTGCCTGCATAGGGTTTTGATGCCACCATGCCGCCGTCGGCATACTGCGACATGCCCCGGGTATTGGGCAGCTCTACCCACTGAATCGCATCGATATAAATGCCCAGGTACCACTGGTCGACCTGATCAGGATCAATACCCGCCAGCAGGCAGAAGTTGCCGGTAATCATCAACCGCTGAATATGATGCGCATAGGCATACTGCAATGACTGAGTAATGGCATGGCGCATACAGTTCATTTGTGTCTGACCGGTCCAGAACCAATCAGGCAGATCGCTGGTCGCTTTCAGGTAGTTCATGGACTCGTAGTCCGGCATATTGCTCCAGTAGACACCCCGAATATATTCACGCCACCCCAGGATCTGACGGACAAAGCCTTCTATTTGCGCCAGTGAAATCGCTTCAGGGTTTTCCCGCCAGGCGCTGATCGCCTTATCGATCACCTGTTTCGGGTGGAGCATTTTGGTATTCAGGGCAAAGGAGAGCCGGGAATGGTAAAGACTCCACTGATGGTCACTGTTCGCGGTCATGGCATCCTGGAACTGACCAAAATGCGGCAAGCAATGGGTGCAGAAATAATTGAGTAATGTTAATGACTGCTGGCGTGTAATCGGCCAGAGCAGATGAGTGCTAATATCACCAAAGCTCTGTACCTTATGGCGTTTCAGCCGCTCCAGTACTGACGCGGTTGAACTGGCAAACATTAAGGGTTCCGGGATCGCATCAATATCAGCAGCTTTGAGCTTACAGCGATTATCTGCATCATAATTCCATTGCCCGCCTTCCGGCTGGCCATCATGCATCAGGACATTATGCTGCTGGCGCATCTTTCGGTAGAACGTTTCCATTCTGCCGGGCTTACCGGGCTTGAACCGTTTGCCAAGCGCCTCAAACGGAACCAGAAAGTGTTCGGTATCCCACTCTTTTTTAAAGAGGGCTTTATCGGGTTCAAAATCTCTTAACTGTGCCAGCAAACGGTATTCATCAGGCCTCTGGTATTCAAAACGGGTCACTGCATATTGCTGGCACAGGTGAAGAATCAATGATGGCAGGTCGGCAAAGTCTTTGGTTTCATCCAGCGTCAAATGCAGAACCTGATGCCCCGCTTTCTGCAATGCCATGGCAAATTGTTCCATGGCGAGAAAAAAACCACAGATTTTTTGTACATGGTGCTTAACGTAACCGGTTTCCTGAAGCAGTTCGGCAATCACATAAATACACTCGTCATCCTGCTTGCTGAACCAGCTATGGCGGGCGTTGAGCTGGTCTCCAAGAATCAGCCTTAGGGTAGAGTAGTGTTTATTGTTTTTCATCAATCACCCGGTTTCGTTGAGATCGGCAGCGCCTTGAACAGTAGCGAACCTCCTCCCAACAGCGCTCCCACTTTTTTCGCCAGGTAAAAGGACGATGGCAGACGGGACATTGCTTTTGTGCGGTTCGATCAACCTTGTTGTCAGCAGTTCTTGCTCTTTGAGAGTGCTTCATGCCTACTTTACGTTAAATTGACCGGTCCGGCTCAGAACAACCTCATCGTTACTCTCCATGTCCAAAGAATATTCAAGGCAACTCAACACCGGGTATTCAGTAAAAGTCAGGGCATTGTTATACCACAGAAACATCATATTCACCGGCAGAGGCATTGACAGATCAGGATTCATAAACTTGACTGGACAATTCGTGATCTGGCTATGGTGGCTGCCTGGCCAGACATTCTCAATCTCTTTTAATAAATCAAAAATTGAGGACAATTGATGTCTAATCCTCTGAGTCCCAACTTTTGTGGTCATACCCCGAACAATACTCAGCCGATACCTGACGCAGCAGCAAATCCCTGCTCTGCAGGATTTGGTCCCCACCGTATCACCAGCACTGACGGCGGGACAACCGGATGGCTTGATTCCGGACTTGAACTACCTGAGGGTGGTGATGTCAACAAAATGCTGGGAGACTCTCGGATTACGACAGTGTCCGAGGCTGACTGCAGGCAACAACTCAACCCGTCACATTCATTGCCCCTGCCCGCATCCGAAATCCTGAGTGTGCCTGCTAATGCTGCTTCAGTAACGTGCTGTGAAGGCGAAGACCAATCTCTGCAACCCGCCCAGACAGCAGCAGAAAATATTCGTGGGACCGGTTCAGATGCCACGGCCTCAGGCCCTGAGTCAGAGGCAACCGGACTGGATCATAGAGGCTGCGACCACAGGCACACCGACGCATGCTGGAAGGATACCCGATGGATCGAACTGAACCAGAAAAGGTTTGATGAAGCCGATCAAAGGGCGTGCTCCCGGTTGTATTCATACTTACCCTTGGCAACGGTAACGCGGCTGGATCAGAAATATCAACTGGAGTCAGGTTTTTACCTTCCGGTCATAAGAGATGATCGGGAGGAAACAAGCCACAGCCGCATCAAAATAACACGGTGCAGTGACGGTCAGGTCCTGGTGGATCTCATTCGGCATGGCTTGAACCCAGTACACAATTTCTTTCAGTGCAAGAACCAGGACTGGGTTTTGACGGGTAAGTCAGTATATTCAACGCTTCTGGTCAATCTATCCACTGGAATACATTACCCACAACGGGGCGATCATTTCAATTTGCTTAATTTTTGCTGGGGCCAGGCCATTCCCAGTCCCGATGGGAATACGCTGGCCGTCAATGGACAGTTTCCGCGTTACAGTAGTAGTGTAGCGCTGCAGTTTTTTGATTTCTCCAATCCTGAAGAAGGCTTCAGAATGCTGAAATCAGAACGCTACTTTTATCCACTCCTTGCAGAGTACACTGTGCCAACCTGGGACTTCAGCCGTGACAATGAAACAGTCATTACCTTTAACGCGGAGGAAGAGGAATACGTTGACACGGACGATTTGAGAAAAAGAAGAGCCTTCACCGTCTACTCGGTCACTTTACGCCGGGCAGGTGACCGGATGGTCGAAGAACGGAGAGAACAGATCAAGAAAAGTTGACTGTAGAATTGGCTACTGACTGAAAGTGATTATATTTGATCTCGTGATCGTTGACAGGCTCTACCCCGTTTGAATTTTTCATTAACAAGCTGGTCAGAGTCGCTAACTAAAACTAATCTCTTCATTTAACCGGTTCTATTTCAAATGCTTACATTGCGAAAACTGCTATCCCAATGGATAAATCGCCGTATGCCGGTTATCCCCGAAACCTGTTAGATTCCCCCCTTTCAAAAGGCACGACTTCCACCTGACCCAGGGCTTTCAGATCCCATGCTGAGCTATCAACACCACTACCACGCGGGTAATCAAGAAAATAAAGGGCACCCAAAAATTTGCTCAGGCTCAGGTTGTACTGAAGCACAGTACTTAATTCAATCACTTCTTTCTCGGTCAGGCCTTAATTAGAATAGTGCCTCATTAAACCGGCAACTACTTTACACGTCGCTTGTATTATATGTAGAATCGAATCACAAAAATAAATAAAAGTTCATACTGGAGTTGACGTTGTCTTTTAGGGATGAGTTGTTGAAGCGAGTTGGCAATCGAGCAGTACATCTCTTGATTCTGTCGGCTATGATTCCTTTACCAATGTAAGGCTACGCTAATACTCCTAACCCCACCAATGAAATCCAGCGCCAGCAAGAGCGTGAAGAGGTAATTCGTAAACAACAAATCCCTGAACCGGATGTTCGCCTGCAAATTCCACAGGCCGTCGCTGAATCCTTACCTGAAGAAACCAACTGTTTCATGATCGACATTATCCGTTTAACCGGTGATGAAGCAGATCAGTTCCAGTGGGCTCTTTCCGCTGCGGATCAGCCGGGTGACGAGGCCCTTGGCCGCTGTCTTGGTGGCCAGGGCGTCAACCTGATCATGAAACGTATCCAGAATGCCATTATCAAAAAAGGCTATGTAACTACCCGGGTGCTGGCGAAGCCTCAAGACCTAAATAATGGTGAGCTTGAATTATTCATAGTGCCAGGCCGCATCAAATCTATCCGTTTCGATAATTTTTCCCAGCGCGGCACCAATCTATGGACAGCATTCCCAGCATCGCCCGGAGACTTATTGAACCTGCGAGACATTGAACAAGCCCTGGAGAACTTACGACGCCTGCCCACTGCAGAAGCGGATATCCAGATTGTGCCGGGAGCACAACCGGGAGAAAGTGACCTGGTCGTCTTATGGAAGCAAAGGCAACCGCTTCGATTCAGTCTCTCCGCTGATGATTCCGGCAGTGAAGCGACAGGTCGCTACCAGGGATCTGCCACTCTCTCTGTCGACAATCCCTTCCTGTTGAATGATCTGTTCTATGCCTCATTCTCCAATGATCTGGGCGGTGGCGATTCAAGAGACTATGGAACAGAAGGCTACTCACTGTATTACATGATTCCCGTGGGGTATTGGACACTGAGTTTTTCTTTCGGCAAGAGTGAGTATCATCAGACCGTCGCTGGTGCCACAACCGATTATATCTACCGTGGTGACAGCGAAACTGGCAGCGCCAAATTATCTCGTTTGGTTTATCGGGATGCCTCCCAGAAACTCACTCTCGGTCTTGAAGGTTGGCTCCGTCGCTCCAGGAACTTCATCAATGACACCGAAGTATTGGTTCAACGCCGCCGCACCGCAGGATGGGCTGCGGATATTCAGCATCAGGCGTTTATTGGTCAGAACGTTCTCAATGTCTCAGCGGCCTATCGCCGGGGAACGGGTGCCTTTGATACCATGCCCGCACCGGAAGAAGCCTTTAACGAAGGGACCTCCCGTTTTACCTTGATTACTTTAAATGCCGGCTTACAAGTTCCCTTCACCTATTCCGGACACCAGTTCAGCTACTCCCTGGGTTACCGTGGCCAGTGGAACAAAACCCCTCTGGTACCACAGGATCGATTCTCCATCGGTAATCGTCAAAAATAAAGGACACCCAAAAATTTGACTAATCGGCCACACCGTCTATTTTTCTTCTGGAGCCTCTTATGGCATTAAGCACATATACCCAGTAACCAAAAAAAATGACATGACGACCGCCCGAAAAAACCTCATAGATCCAGCCAGTACGCCCTACTACCACTGCATGGCACGCTGCGTTCGCAGGGCTTTCCTGTGCGGCCAAGACAATTTCTCAGGCAAAAACTATGAGCATCGCAGGCAGTGGGTGGTTGATCGGTTGAAAGCGCTCTCTGGTATTTTTGCTCTGGAAGTCTGTGCTTATGCGGTGATGTCCAATCATTATCATGTGGTGCTCCATATTAATAGTCAGCAAGCCAAAAAATGGGACACTAAAGAAGTCTTACAACGCTGGACGCAGCTGTTTTCTGGTCCACACCTGGTTCAGCGTTATCTTGCCGGCGACCAGCCAGGCAAAGCAGAGCTGCTGCGCATCGAAGAATATGCCCAGGAGTACCGAGGTCGTTTAATGGATATCAGCTGGTTCATGCGCTGTCTCAACGAATACTTAGCCCGGCTGGCTAATAAAGAGGATGAGTGCAAAGGACGCTTTTGGGAAGGTCGTTACAAAAGTCAATCCCTGTTAGACGAGGCAGCATTGCTGACTTGCATGGCCTATGTCGACTTAAACCCCATCCGGGCAAAAATTGCCGCAACGCTGGAAACCTCAGAACATACCTCTATTAAAGAGCGCATTGAGTCATACGACAGTGCAAATGGAAAAAAACAAAAGCCGCACTTGAAACCGTTAAAAGCTCAGGGTCAAAACCCTGAACAGGCGATTCCATACCCACTCAGTAGCTACTTTGAACTGGTTGACTGGTCTGGCCGAATTGTCCGCAAAGGCAAATGTGGCCGTATAACTGACGATGTACCACCTATCCTGGAACGCTTGGGTATTGACCCAAATGAATGGCTGGAGACTATGCGATGGCAGAATCGTTTTCACCGAGCAGTCGGCAAGCTGGCTTCACTGAAGGCTTATGCAAAAAGCACCGGAAAATGCTGGGTTCATGGGATGTCTGTGAGCGGTAATCTCTATCCTGCCTGATCAACACATTTTCATTTACTTTAATGTGACCAGAGTTTTCTGTAGGGCTCTTTCTTATATTGTCTCGATAGTATCTTCCAGGCTCTTCCTGCTTGGTATGAATGAGGATTTCTTAAAACGATCAATACTATCATTTTAAAAAATGGATAAATGACGCACCCTCTCTTCACTTTTTAAAAAGTGGGTGTCCTTTTTTGCTCTTAAAAAGTGGGTGTCCTTTTTTGCTCTTCTCTTCACTTTTTAAAAAGTGGGTGTCCTTTTTTGCTCGGTGTCCTTTTTTGCTCTTGTCTTTTTGTCTTTTTGTCTTTTTGTCTTTTTGTCTTTTTGTCTTTTTGTCTTTTTGTCTTTTTGTCTTTTTGTCTTTTTGTCTTTTTGTCTTTTTGAACCGCTGGATCTTCGTTGGAATTCCTCGCAATACCCGAGGGCACAAGTAGCCCTGCTATTACTCGTCATTCCGCCTTGCCCAGCGGTCCAAAACGACTTGCTCGTTATCATATTTAGAAGGCGGAGTTGGTATGATCACGGCATAATAGGCCAGTCAGCCGCATCAACACTGTCGAGAGGGTAGGTTTTATGCCCTCCCCAACGGTTGATATAGCTGCCATCAGGATCGAACTGCTGAGCCTGTTTATCCAAATTAAAATGGCGACTCCCTCTCGGGTCAGCACCCACGCCCGCCAGATACTGCCAGTTGCCCCAGTTGCTGCCCACGTCATAATCCACCAGTTGCTGCTCAAACCAGGCAGCCCCGTAGCGCCAGTCCATCCCCAGTTCATGAATAAAGCAGCTGGCCACTATTTGCCGCCCACGGTTGGACAGGTAACCGGTGGCCTGCAGCTCTTTCATGCAGGCGTTCACAATGGGCCAGGGTGTATTACCAGCGCACCATTTCTGAAACCGTTCCGGGTAAAAGCAGGACAACCGACACTTATCCCGGATGCCTCTGGATGAAAACAGCCGAACACCATGCTTCAGGGCGTACCATTGGAAATATTCACGCCACAGCAATTCAAATTGAATCCAGTAGGTGGATTCATTGGCCATAATCAATGACTCATAATGCCGGAGTGCCTGGAAAATCTGCCGGGCGGAGAGACAGCCATGGGCCAGCCAGGGTGAAAATTTGGTTGAGGTCTCCCAACCCTGCAAGGCGTTTCGCGTCTCTTTATAGGTGGTTGGCAGCAGCGCTGAGAAATAGTGCTTCAGATGCTCTGCCCCTGCCGTTTCACCACCGGTAAACGGGCTGTTGGTTTTGGCCTTTGCCGGCAACCTGTCGGAATGGTAATTCAAACCGGGCATGGGCCCTGGCATGATATCCGGTGCGGTAGCGGCTTCGGTAATGGGCAGATTTTCGACGTGCTTTCGGAACTGAGTAAATGTTTCCGGCAGCTCGTCCAGGGCAAATGGCAGATCGTTCTGGTGGAAGAGCGTAAATGTTTCAACTTCATTGAAGGTGACTGCCGGGAAGTTCTGCTTAAGACTTTGCCAATAGGCACTCTCCTGAAAACCCGTATTACGGCTGCGATAGACTGCATCGATTTTATGGGCTTTCAGCATTTGTTCGATTGCTTGATACGGACTTTGCAAACGCACCAACAGTTTTTGCCGTCGCTGTTCAAGCTGTGATTCAAGCTGTTGAATACTCTCCCACAGGAAACGCCAGCGATGCTCGCCCATTACCCTTGACTGGTAATGGCCTGGCTTAAACCAGGCAGGGTCAACACAATAGACACACACAAGGTGTTTACAGCTGGCAGCGGCCTGCATCAAGGCCCGGTTATCACTCAGCCTCAAATCGTTGGTAAACAAAAACAGCGTTATTCCCTGCAAGAGCGATACCCTCCAAACCTTTTAGCACGAATACCCTTTTGTACGTTAATTTTCACAAACCACGGCAAACAGCCACCAGCGGCTGATAACTCCATGTAATTTGTAAAAATTTAATCTTTTATAAGTAAACACATCAAATCTGTTTTGGTTTTAAGCCCTCTCAGGTAAAGTAGCCTGTGCTGCCAAATGATTGTTGTATTCCTTCCAGCCATAGACCGAAATGTTCAGACACTTTACCGGTAATCAGTCTGTAATGATGATTGGCCTCGACTTTGGTTCTACCACCAGCCGTGCCATGATCGCCTCTGCATACCTTGAGTGAAATCCGATAACCGAGCGGATGGAGCTGGGCAAACCAGAACTGATCTATCGCTCCGACGCCGTACTGACACCCTTTGAAGAGGGTGAACTCTGCACGGAGGCCATTAATAACTGTCTTGAACAATGGTTAGAAGAAAGTGGCATTGATTGTGATCAGCTCTTTTCCGGTGGCGTCATTATCACCGGCCTTATCGGTGCCCGCCACTTTCAGTTTGAACCGGGGACCTACCGGTTGCTGGAAGTATCCAACCATGGTCAACAACTTCTGGAGCAACTGAATCTGCAGTTAACCATCGGTGACGAGTGCAGCCAAAACGATATCGACCAGATCGTCCGCTATTATATCCGGGCACTGGAAGCCATGGTCACCGGCGATCATCACTGGTTCGACCAGGGCGATGGACAGCAGCTCTGCCAGGTAGCCTTTCAACCGGATGCCAAAGCCGGGTTTGTCAGCCTCGGTAAAGTGAAAAACTTTGTCATACTCGTTTACTTTTATGGGATGCATTAAGTAGTTAAAAAAGAAGGATGCAACGCTTTGAGAACGATTAAAATTCTGTCCCTGATCGCACTGCTTACTGGCTGTACAGGAATCCCGGAAGGCATTACCCCGGTAAAGCCATTTGAGGTTAATCGCTATGTGGGCAAGTGGTATGAGATAGCCCGGCTGGATCACCGCTTTGAACGGGGCCTCTCCCACATCACTGCAGAATACTCAGGCAACCCTGATGGCAGCCTTCGGGTCATCAACTCTGGTTACTCGGTTGAAGCAGGTGAACGCAAACAGGCGGAAGGCAAGGCAAAGTTTGTCCGGGAACCCGACGAGGGATATCTGAAAGTCTCTTTTTTTGGTCCTTTCTACGGCTCCTACATTATTTTTGAGCTTGATCAGAAGGGCTATGAATACGCCTTTATCTCCGGGAACAACAAAGACTATCTCTGGCTGCTGGCCAGAACACCCACCGTCAGTGATCAGGTTAAATCGGACTTTATCAACAAAGCCAAAACACTTGGGTTTGCTACTGAACAATTGATCTTTGTTGACCAGAGCAGTCCTCAATAGCCCGCCACCATTCCGTAAATAAAGAGTGTATATTTACGGAATGTAATCCCCCCCATTTGTAGTCTTATAGCCCTTCCTGACGTTTTTTGACACAGACGATCATCACTTAGGTGAATCAATCCCCCGGCAACAACATTCTATACCATGCCGGATTCGATACCCGCTGGAGTGTGAGCGATGCCCAAACCAACGATGCCCCCACTGGACCAGATTCTGGTGCCGACAGCAAAAACGGATGAAGTTTACCGTTCAAGGGTCATTGGACAGAGTTTCTTCAGCTTTACCGGGCTCAAGGCTCTGCTGGGGGCTGCCGGTTTCCATACCAGTGGTGATCAGGTTGCCGGGCTTGTTGCAGTTAACAAAAACCTATCTATAGTTACTCGAACCTATTCAAAATGAGTAAGTTCTGTTGTGAATGATCGATACTCCATCTCCCGGGCCGCTGACCATTTAGGGGTATCCCCTTCTACTCTGCGTCGCTGGGAGGCTTGTGGAAAACTCGTGCCTGAGCGTACTGCCGGTGGTAAACGACGTTACAGCGCCAGTCAGTTAATGACGCAACAGACTCCACAGGTACAGCACAAAACGGTAGCGTACAGCCGGGTTTCCAGTCATGACCAGAAAAAAGACCTGGAGCGGCAGCAGGAAGTGTTTATAAACACTATGGTCAGGCACTGTCCTTTCGGTTTGCCCGCGATAAGAAGGGGTGTCAAAGAGATCCTGCTCAGTCAGAGAACCATTATCTCACCGCTGGCTGGGGATCTGCTGAAACAGGAAGGCATTAAGCTGCGGTATAATGATAATACCAACTCCACCTTCTAAATATGAACTGCGCAGCCATTTTGAACCGCTGGATCTTCGTTGGAATTCCTCGCAATAGCCCTGCTATTACTCGTCATTCCGCCTTGCCCAGCGGTCCAAAATGACTTGCTCGTTATCATATTTAGAAGGTGGAATTGGTATAATTTGGCAAAATAAGGCGCAATTCTTAACCACCTGGTACGTTGGCAGGAATTTTCCAGAGTAACGCAATGCCAGCTTCTGAATGGAAAGGCTCTTGCCGAACATCGTTGCAATAAATCACTAAATGTTCACTATCAGGGCTAAATTTGGCATGTTGAATGGGATAATCCACTATTATCTCCTCTTTTTGTTTCCATTTGCCATCATCACCGATGCCCCAGAGTTGCACAAGGCCAGACTGGTCTGTGTCTTTCCGGTTTATTTTGTTGCCATAGGTCAGAAAATGGTTTTCCAGTGCATTGAAATGGGCACCATGGATGCCATAGGCACCAGGTTCTGTCACGGCCAGTGTCGTCCACTTGCCATTGTCATCGCACCCCAGGATGGCAGCAGTGGTGTCCTTGCTAAAGGTATAGGCAAAGCGCCCTGAAGTAGAAAACCGGGCTTCACGAATTTCCAGCAGATGTTTAAACGCCAAAAGCTCCTGCCATTTGCCCTGGCTGTTGAGACCATGAATTTTTACGGTCCAATCACAACCGCGGGTCAGCACACTGTCCTCCTGAGCGTTGAAGGCAGCATAGTCAATCCCCGCCAGGTGATACACCCTGGCTTTCTCAACCAGGTTACCTTCCTCATCATCCCCCCAAATGCAGGCGAAATTCGATTTATAGCCATAGCTCAGAAGAAGATTCTCTGAGGGGCTAAAAAGCGCTTCACGACTGGCGTGATGGACAAAGGTCTGGCCTTGATCCAGGCGATCATCAGGACTTTTGCAGTCCAGGAGTTTAAAAGAGCCACCGCTTTCAAAACGGGCCAGTATTTTACCCCCGGATGGGCTGAATCTGGCATCTGAACAACAACGAATTTCTGCTTTTCCTTCCCAGACACCATAAGCATTGTAGCCAGAAACTATAACTGTGTTGTCTATATCTTTGGTCAGCGCATAGTGCCCGGTGGCATTGAACAAGGCTCTGCAAACCAGGTTGGTAATATGTTGGTTGTCGTCGGTTATGATCGTCGCAGGATGACAGATTTCCCCGATCTGTGACCAGTTCCCATCGACATCACAACCCAGAAAGATGGTCTGGTTACCCCAGGTGAAGATCACAGCGTGTTGCTCATCATCACTCAGCTGGGCACTGGCAATGTTCCCACCGCACTCAAAGACCTTTTTCTCCTCCAGGCAGTTGCTTTCATCATTACAGGCCCAGATGGTCACTTTTGAGCCCTGGTAAGTCAGGAAATAATCGTTTGTGGCCTTAAGAGGTGGTTGCTGTGGCCCGGTTTCCTTATAGTGAAGGATCTCTTTAGGCTGGGTTAGCGGGATCCACCGACCGTTGCTATCCTGGCGCAATACGTTGATTTTGCCGTTCTGTGGGTCGTAGGACATAATTTTGTTCTGCCCGGGGCTGAAGCCTGCCTCCATCCGTGGATAGTCTTCATCATAGGGGGTAAGCGCAAGCACCACCGCCTCCTCCCAACGGCCATCGCTGTTCAGCGTACTTACCTTGACACTGCCATCGTAGCTGCTGCTCAGAAGCGTATTTTCAGACCTGTTGAGCTCGTAGCGATAGATAGAAGCAGAGTCTTCAACATCCCCTTTTTGCAACCAGTTGCCATCCGCACCTTGTCGCCAGATCTTCAGCCTGAAATCGCCCCCATCGTTGCAACCACGTATAAGCAGGTTCTTGCTCATTGGGCTGAAGCTGGCTTCAATAATATGGTGATCGAAACAGGCCGCCAGTTGAAATTCCAGATAATTTTCCTGGCATTGGAAAATGTCAGCCTTCGCTGGATCGATATTGCCCGCATGCTTGTTATTCAGCGCAATATCCTGTAACAGCCCATCATTAACGGCTGCGATGCTAATGAGCTGTTCATGCTGATGTGATGCATCTCCCGGAACAGCGTCTGAGGATGGCATCATGGAAATCTTAAGCCCGATAATTTCCAGCTTACGCTGACCGATAGCAGTGATGATCGACAACTCGGGAGGTGCATTCCGTTTCAACCGTTCCAGGGATTTGAGCTGCTCCGGTTCAGAGACTTTTGAAGCATATTTGTTATAGGCAGCCACTGATTCAAAAAGGGGTTTCAGGTTATTAAATAACTGCCATTCACCGGTTTCGATTTTGCTTGCGGCTGCCCTGCTCAGCACACGACCAAAAGCAATCACCTTTGTTTGTGCTTGCGGACTTTTCCAAGCTTGGCAGATGTTCAGACATTTTTGCGCTATTGGTCCCATGATAACTCCGGTCATATTGGCACAGGGATTAAATTTACACCGCCATGAACCGGTAGCATCCTGTGATTGAGTAAATCGTCCACCATTACTGGTCGGAACATTCAGTATCTGATCAATAGATCAGTCAATTTGGCAAAAGTTCCTCCCACTGAAAAAATAACGACCAGCTCCTGACATTTTTGGGACTTGCAGTCCGAAAATGAAATAAGAAAATATTACAATCCGCCAACTTGTTTTTTTATATTGTTCTTTATCTTGTTTGTTTTAGTTTCACTAAAAGGGTACCCCCGCGAAACTAAAGGGGGGTATTTGTCTTGCATACCCCCCGTTTTGGTCTATCTTTTCCACGCAAGAAAAAACCCGGCTCAAGCGGAGTATGCAGCTCCTCACCGGGTTTTCCTATTCATACAGCGAACCATTACTCCGTGTGAGTGATAGCTCAGGGATCAGTATAGACATGATTTCGTTTGCGTACACAATCGGGATAGGTATCTTGATACGGGTCAAAATTAATACCAGTGGTATGGATAAGCTGAACATGACACAGAAGTTTCTGCTGGTCGTTCTGGCGACGTTCGCTAACTCTGAAGGGGAGTGTTGGCCGAGTCAGGGGTTACTGGCTAAGCTTCTTGGCGTGACCACTGGCACAATCTGCACAAGCCTGAAAAAATTGGAAGAAGAAAAGTTTATTGAGAGCTTCCCGCGCAAGACAAAACACGGTGGCACTAACACCAAGCTATACCGGATGCTGTTTGAGCCGTTTGTGTTCAAGCAGGTCAAAGAGCAACATTACAACTGCTTTGGCCAACAGGTCGACGATCCCCGTATGCGTGATACGACATGGGCAGATGGGCTGGATTGACAACAGAGATCAGCATGGACGATTTGAATAACAACACGATAAAATTTATTTGCCGTTACCTCTTTGCAAAAAAGGAAAATATTCAGCCCTCATTCCCAGGGCCTGTTGACGTTTCGTTGCGTGCTCGCAAAGAAACGTCAACTTCAGTAACACCTCAAGTGTCAGCTGTTTCCACCAGGCTGCCAGGAATTTTCCAGAGTAAAACCGTACCACTTTTTGAACGAAAATATCCCCGTCGATCATCGTTACACTTGATCAGTAAATGATCGCTATCAGGGCTAAATTTGGCCTTTTTCACGGGGTAATCCAGTTTTAACTGCTCTTTTAATGCCCATTTTCCATCATCATTTAAGCCCCATAGTTGCACAAGGCCTGGCTGGTGCTTGTCTTTTATGTTTATTTTTTTGCCATAGATCAGAAAATGGTCATCCAATCCATTAAACTGGGCGCCTTCAATGGAGTAGCCATCAACCAGATTTGTCATCGCCTGTTTCATCCATTGGCCATCGTTGTCGCGTCCCAGGATACACGCGGTTCCGTCCAGGCTAACGGTATAGGCAAGGTGCCCTGAATCGGAAAAACAGCATTCGTGAATCTGTCTTTGATGTTTAACCACCAACTGTTCCTGCCATTTGCCCTGGCCGTCCAGGCCCTGAATTTTTACCTCTTGGCCAATACCCCTGGTCAGCACACTGTCCTCCTGAGCGTTGAAGGCCGCATAGTAGACCCCCCCTCGGTGAAATGCCTTTGCTTTCTCAACCAGGTTACCTTCCTCGTCATACCCCCAAATACGGGCAAAATTCGACTCAACACCGTAGCTCAGAAGAAAATTCTCTGACGGGCTGAAGATGACTGTTTTACTGCCGCTGTGCTCACAGGTTTGAACTTTATCCAGCCGACCACCATTACTGCTGCAGTCCCAGAGTTTAAAGCTTTTATAGGTCCGTCTTATGTAGCCCTCGCAACAATTGTCGCTGTGCTCATCAGGGGTCTGACCTTGATCCAGCGGGTCATCAGTCTTGTTGCAAGACAGAGGTTTGTAGAGTTGGGCCAGTAATTTGCGCCCGCAGGCACTGAATCGGGCATCGGAACAATCCTGAATTTCAGTTTTTACTTCCCATGAACCGTTTTCGTCATAACCAGAGATAATCGCTATATGATTTGAATCAATACTCAGTGCATATTGTCTGGAGGCATTGAAGGATGCTTTGTGAATAAAGCCTGTGATAGGTTCGTTACTGGCCTTTGAATAACTTTTAGGATGACAAACCTCCCCGATTTGCGACCATTCGCCATCGCCATCACACCCCAGAAAGATGGCCTGGTCCACACCGAAGATCACAGCATACTGCTCATCATCACTCATGTGGGCACCCCAAATCCACTTACTGCGCTCAATGACCTTTTGCACCTCCATGCAGTTGCTGTCATCATTAAATGCCCAGATGGTCGCTGTTCCACCCCGGTAAGTCAGTAAATTATGATCCGTGACTTTGAAAGACGGCTGCTGTGGCCCCCTTTGCCGACGGTGACTGATCTCTTGAGTCTGGGTTAGCGGAGTCCACTGACCGTTGCTATCCACCGGCAGTACCTTGATTTTGCCGGCCCAATAATCATAAGTCATAATCTTGTCCTGCCGGGGGCTAAAGCCTGCGATCACCGGCTCATAGCTTTTGCCTCTACAGCAGGGGCTGTGCTCAAGTACCACCGCCTCCTGCCAAAAGCCATTGCTGTTCAGCTTACTCACCGTGACTATGCCTTCGGAGCTGGTACGCAGTAATGTATTTTCCGACCGGTTGAATTCGAAACGAAAGCTATGCTCCCTGAACTTCCCGTTCCGGGACCAGTTGCCATCCGCAGTTTGTCGCCAGATGTCCAGAATACGATCGTCCTGACTGTCTAAAGCATCGATAACCAGATGCTTACTCGAAGGGCTAAACCTGGCTGCACTGACATAATGACCGAAGCTGATCACCTTTTTGAGTTCCAGATAATTGGTCTGACATTGGAAAATGTCAGCCTTCTTTGCGTCCATTTCCCCCGATTGACTGTTAAGAAGGGCTGCGCCCTGTGACTTATTAAAAGGTACTATCGAGTCGCTATTTGCAGTAGTGCCGGAAACCCGTGCTGTCGATGCTTTTTGGGAGGCGGATTCGGTGTCTGAATCGTCCGTCGATGATTCGGTGTCTGAATAATCCGATGATGATTCAGTGTCTGAGACGTTCGTTGATGGCCTGTTGAGTGAGGCAAATGCATTAACACTGTTTGCTGGAACAGCACCTGCTGGCACCGTGGCCTTATCTGCTGATTCAGGCTCGATACTACTATCATTATTATCATTATCATACGTATTATTATCGAACGGTGTATTCGATTGGTCATGCTGTTGCAATGCACCGTCCAAACCAACGTCTGACGGCTGCGGCATCGTGGAAATATTCAGCTCAATGCTGCGCTCGTCAATGGCGGTGGTTAGCGTCGCGTCGGGTGGTGAATCCAGTTTCAGCTGCCCCAGGGATTCGACCAGCTCCAGTTCCGGGATTTCTGAGATTTGTTTGTTGTAGGCAGCCACCGATTTATGCTGTGGCTTCAGATCATCAGAGAACTGTCGTTCATCGGTTTCTATTCTGATTGTGGCTGCACTGCCTGACGCTATTGGTTGCATGGTAACTCCGGTCATATCAACACAAGGATTGAATGTATGCGGCAATGGATTAGTAGTACTCTATGTTGGTTTATGGTGGTTTAGCCGTCCTCTATTACTTGTCTGACCATACAGAATTTGGGTTATAGATCAGTTAATTCGACAAAAGTTCCTGCCCTTAGGGATTTTTATACCGCTCAATTTTATTGATTAACGTCAATGAATTGAGTGAGACTGACTTGCGTCAGGTCATAAGTATGCCGTCCCGCCACTGATAGCCTTCGCACACTGATACGCCGCCTGGAAATAACCTGCTTTCTCCAGCTTCCGGGAGCTATTTCAGAATCAAAAGCAATCGCAGTTTTGAAGTCTTCGGTAAGGGTGTGGTTATTCTGATCACTGCCGGCCTGGCTGCCGCAGTGATTGAAGCCCTGACCGGTTTTGTCGTTATTCCGGGTATGGCACCATTCTCTGATGGTGTTGCCACCGTTGGTCACATTGCCATTCTGGTGACCAAAAATATGGCTGAGCCACAGGCTAGCCTGAAAGCGAAACACGCTTAATCCCCGATGCAGGTCGGCTTCTGCACAAGCCTGCCTGCCCCATCAAGCTTTGCAGTCTCAGCAGGCGGCTTTCTTCGGAAACCGGCCTTCGCCTAATGCCTCTGAACCGGAACAGCCATGCGCGAAGAAATTCTCAGTGCCGGAACTGATGCTTGGCATGCCTGCCGGTTTAACGGCCGCAACCGGCATGGATGCCCTGACCCACGCCATTGAAGCCTTCCTGTCCACCAATGCAAGTCCTGTTACCGATGCCGTAGCCAGTAAGGCGATCAAGCTGGTTGCCCAATATCTGCCCCGTGCGGTCCACGATGGCTCTGACCGGGAAGCCAGAGAGCAGATGGCCTACGCCCAGTATATGGCGGGTATGGCGTTTAACAGCAGCGGTCTGGGTTATGTTCATGCCATGGCGCACCAGCTGGGAGGCCGCTATGGCCTGCCCCACGGACTATGCAATGCCATTCTGCTTCCCCATGTTATGACCTTTAACCTGCCGGCATCTGCTGAGAAGCTCTCGGATATTGCCCGCTATCTTGGCTGTGAGGTGTATGGACTTGGCGCTCAGGAAGCCGCCATACTCGGGATTAAAGAAATTTGTCGCCTGCTACTAGCCATTGGCGTACCAGCCAGCCTGACTGAGCAGGGCGTCAAGGCAGAAGATATACCGGAGATGGCCATTAACGCCCTGAAAGATACCTGTGCAGCAACCAACCCCAGGCAGGGAACTCTGGCAGACGTTGAACAGATCTTTAAAAATGCCCTTTGATGTGACATTTATTGATCAATAACAGGGTCTCCATGAGGCCCTGTTCATTTTCCAGTCAAATTTACTGACCAGCACGATGCTATAATTTTCAGATCATTTAAGGATTACGGAAGATTATTATGAGCAGCAACGGATTAGGTTCGCTTACCCCATCACAAATCCATCAAATCAATAAGTTAGCATCCAATCAAGATTCTGAAAAAGATGTACTGGTGGCTCAATTCAATGGTAAGGAAATTGCGTTTACTGCCATAAGACCAAGGGTCAACTCTGAAGCCAACAAGGAAAAACCTGTGGAAGGTTCTGATTTAGCGGTAAAAACCCTGGGTTTAAAGGATCGTAAAATCTCACCAGCATTAGCAAAAAGGCTCATTGAGGCCTATAAAAAAGTATCACCGCCTGATGTAATCTTCGTCGATCCGAACGATGTTCGCCTCCTTGTGAATCACGTCGATAATAGCGTTAGTACTCAGCCACCAGACGAGGATGCAACATCCAGTCTTGATAGCATTAGAAATCGAAGAAGTTCAGCCAATACACTGCATTCTGGCTGGGGGTCAACCACCAGTCTCGACAGTGGCTACAACAGTGTTTATGGCAGTACGGAATCTCTGTACGATGATGTGGCATTGCCCCGGGACATAACAACGTCAACTCTCTCAGAAAAAGTGACCGAATTAATTAACAGGAAAAATTATCCGGGCGCACATTTGCAAATGCGTGATGAGAGTTTGGCGGCCATTAAAGGTAAACATATTACCAATGGACGCTGGAGTAGATTTGGCTTTAGCGATGAGTCAGTATCAAAAGTACCTTTGCCGAAAAAAACAGCCTTAACAATTGATGGCAATCATATTCCCGCCAATAATATCGAGTTGACCAATGCCAAGTATGTCGCCATTCAGGCACCTCGAGCTAAAGCACAAATGTCTGGAGGCGATATCTGGCGAGCAGCCCTTGACTCGGAGTGCAGTGTAATTTGTGATCTGACCAGAGAAAGAGAAAAGTTCGAGGTAAACAAAGGAGGACCTATTGCTTCGTATTACCCAACCGGAGAAATACTCAATGACGACGGCAAAGTCAATGGCAAGGTCGATGGCAAAGTCGGCGACAAAGTCGACCGTGAAATCGTCTTTGATAATGGGATTAAAGTGAGATACCAGTCAAAACAACAAAAAGCTGGGTATTCAAAAATAAGATATGAGGTGACTGATCTCATTACTGGCGAAACCCGCCTTATACGAAGATATCATTATACTGGCTGGCCGGATCACGGAGTTCCCAATGAAACAAACGGTCAAGACTCTCTGCTCAAGTTTGTAGAAGCAGTGCGCAAACATCAGACCGGGGACGACTATTCAGACAAAACAATGGTGCATTGCATGGCAGGCGTTGGCAGAACCGGAACGCTGATTGTGTTAAATGAAATCTACCGGGACATACTCTCCGGAAAATATCAAAATAAAAAGGAACTGGATCAGGCAGTATTCAAGACTATTCAACAAGGCAGAAAAGACCGGGGACCCGCCTTTGTTCAAGCAGTGGATCAGATCAAACTTATCATGGATACCGTTCATACATGGTGGGATAAGCGAGACAGGGGAGAGAACATTATTCCCGTGATCTAGCACTAATCTCTTCGTTCAGCGCCATGAAGTAATCAGCAGCCAGACGCAAATGGCTGCCGGTCCAGCAAAACATCTCACCATCCACCAGCCGGGTACTGGCAGTCACACCCAGCTCGGCAAATTCCTGACAGTGCCGGTCTTTAAACGGAAAGGGCTCTGAAGACAAGAGCAGCAAATCTGGCCCGGCTGTTTTTAGCTGTTCGATGGTGATCTCCGGGTAACGCTCCAGATCAGCAAAGACGTTTTCCATCCCGCAAAGCTTCAGCATCTCATTGATAAACGTATTACCGGCAGCAACGCGATAGGGCTTCCTCCAGATAAAATAAGCCACACGCAGCGTCTTTCCCGAAGCCAGTCGTGCCATTTTGCACCTGATGTCGTTGACGATTTTGTCGGCATTGTGTTCTTTGTTGGTCAGCTGACCAAGGGAGGTGATCATGGCCAGGGCATCATCCAGGTTGTGAATATCACAGACCCAGGTTGGGTATTGCTGTTGCAGCCGCTCAATGCCCTCCCGGTAGTTCTCCTCCTTGTTACCGAGGATCAAATCCGGCTGCAAGGCATCTATCGCCGCAAAATCCAATGTCTTGGGACCACCGACAATCTTTTTTTCCTTGCGTGCCCGCCCGGGATGAACACAGTAGCGGGTTACTCCAACAATCCGGTCTTCCAGGCCAAGATCAAACAACAGCTCTGTCAGCGATGGCACCAGAGAGATAATTCTCACTGGCTTGTCACTGACGTCTACTGAATACTGCATCTGATCAATAAACTGGCGGGACATTTTTGAGGCCTCAATGTTTCAAGACAGTAAAAAGCCCACTTACCATAGGCAAATGGGCCTTGCTGTATCAAGTAAAAGCGCGTTTTAAAGCAGCTTCTGGAAAAACTCTTAATGATTCAGGAATTGCCTGTTTTTACCGTTGAGAAGACTTTATCTGGATGGATTTTGCTTTTCAGCCTGCATATAGGCAATTTTAACTGCCATGAAGTGAGCAACTCCGGAAAACTCTGTTTTCGCCACTTCCAGCATTTTTTGCCGCTCTTCTTTGAGCTTTTGCTTTTTTGACTTAAGCCTGAGAAAACGACAGCTGTCTTTTGAGGTTACTGACGGTAATAAGTCAGGCTCAATTCCACGCCAGATACAGTCAAAGGTTGTTTGATGAATTGTTTTAAGCTCATCATTAGCCAGGGTTCCCAAAATTGGATCTATCTGATCATACAAGTCAATCAAAAACTGCATATAGAAATTTCGCAGTTTTTCCCGCTGAGAATCTGACGTTATTATGGTATCCGAGGGCAGTACAGCCTGTTCACTGGATTTGGGAAATCCTTCTTTGTCCTTAACATTATTAACAATCTGACTGGCCAGATCTCTATAGAATATCAGTGGATCCTTTTCCTTCATGCCTGATCGAAGTTCTAAAAATGCCTTTTCTACTGAAAAATCCAAATCCCATTGATCCTGGCTGACTCTAACACGTGGTAACTCTTCAGGGTCAAGCTGAAAGGAAGGATCTGCTATTACTAGCAATTTCAAAATACCCTGATGCATTCTTATTATTTTCCTGCTTTTAGTATCACTATCACCCACCAGAACATCACCGAACATTGTTTTCAAAACGACCTTAATAGAGCTATCAGGAAGCTGTTTATAATGACAATAAAACTCTGAGAACTTATTCTGTAACTGTTCAGCCATTTTAACAAGCTGAAGGACTTCACCCTTTTCGTTTTCGGTAAGCGTGCTTTTCAGGTAAAACTTTTGAAACCTCTTTTCAGCAATTCCAAATGCCAGATTAAATTTAGCGACAGCCTTTGTATACGCTAATGGAAAATAGTGCTCACGCTTCTGAAACTCAGGCATACGTTTTACCGTGCTTTCCAGAGAGCCACACTCATCAAGAAATTTCCAGAAGTTTTCTGCAACAACAGGCCAAATGGCATCTCGCAAGGCCTCTCCTCTCAGGGTTTTAAACCTATCTTCCCCAAGAACCAGTTTCATAACATCCGGAACCTGCTCCAGATCCATATTCACGTCTCTAATCAAATTGTACGGTTCAGACAGCCTGACAAAAGACTGTATATCCGTGATAGCCCTCATGACAAAGCCCGGGTTCAGGGTACCATTCTGGTAGGGCTCAACTTCATGAAATCTTGTTGCCCGATCACTCAGAGCAGCTCTGAAGGAAAATATTTGCGTTAACTGGCGTTGAATCTTTTTCTCTGGATTGATCGATTCAGAGCAAAGTTCCTGACTTAATTTGGCTGAGAGTAAAACGATCTTATGATTTTTCTTCTTTCGTATCGCTTTACGTGTAAACCGGCTTCTATCAAATGGAGATTTGGCAGGCACCTTAACTTTATCTTCTGAGCAAGATTCTTCCTGGTCGACTTCAGGAGAAAAATGACATTTTTCAAATTTATCAACCACCTCAGCCACTGCAACTTCATCATCATTTTCGGGAATGGGAGCATTTTTCAATTCTGTTATTTTTTTCTGGCCAGCCCTTTCTTTAAAGGACTCAATACGTTCCGGGACAGAAATACCAACCTTATTCAGATTCAGCCCTTTATATTCATACAAAGCTTCATCGTCATTTTCTCCAGCATTCGAAATATAACCGGAATCATTAGAAGCTATTGAAACACGCCACTGGTTTGATCGTACCGATAAATTTTCCGCATGGTTATCATTTAATCTGACTGCCTCAGAAAGATGGTGAATTACTTCATTACTTTCTGAAACGGACATACCTGAAAAACTATTATCTTTGACACTTTTACTCTGGCTTTCCCTGCCGGGACGACCATCATCATATGATAATAAGCCATTATCATTTCCTTCTATTTTCATAGCAGCCTCCCGGTCCCTTCATTAAAAATTTTACCGGATGCCGGACAGTTAAATAAGAGTTTCATATGAATCTATTTTCAATCAATTGTAAGAAAATCAATACTCTATAATCAATAATCAATCAGCAGGCTATAAGAGTCCAGCATAAAATTGCACAGCAATATGAACCCTTATCTCCATAGGACAGCCAAAAAGACTTTTAATATGAAATAGATAGTAAAAAAGATAGAATACCCGCAAAATCAAATTAACTGAACAAAACAATAAAAATAGTTTGGAGTCTTACATGAGTGCCAGACATGAAAATCTCGACAGCGTCCCTACTCCTCAAGGGGAAATGACCTTGAAAGTTCTGGCGGATCACCGTTCCGTCAATAGCAGTGGTGATGTATTTGCTGGCTGGGTAGCCATGCACCTGGACCAGGCTGGGGAAGTCTGTGCCCGCAAGGCCTCCAATGGTGCCAGGGTGGTCACGGTCAGTATTGGCAGTATGAGCTTTCTCAGGCCAGTTCAGGCCGGTGACCTGATCGGGTTCTTTACCCGGGTAACAGAAATCGGCAAAACATCGATTAAGGTGGTTGTCGAAGGCTGGATAGAAAACCACCATGGCTGGGAGAAACTGACAGAAACAACCATGGTGTTTGTTGCCATTGATCGGGGTGGACGAACCCAGCGGGTCAGGAACTTCTAGGATTTGAAGAGGATCAGGAGCCTCTGATCCTCTCAACCCACACTGAGAGTGAATGTCTCAGCCACAACAGAACCGGCAGTTAGCTTATGAATGGCTCGTAAAACGTGTCTTCAGAGACACCGCGTCCGGGTTGAAAAAATCCCATTCATGGACAACTCTAAATCATCCCCCGGCTGCAGAGGCCCAACACCTTCCGGCGTTCCGGTCAGCACGATATCTCCCGGAAGTAAGGTGAAATGCCTGCTGATATAGCTCAACAGCCCGGGAATGGAGGTCAACATATGTGCCGTTGTCCCTTTCTGCCTTGGCTCTCCATTGACCGACAGAGAAAACCCGAGATTGGCAGGATCTTTAATATGCTCGACGGCCACAAACCCGGATAACGGGCAGCTGTTATCAAAGGCTTTGGCAACTTCCCACGGCAGCCCTTTTGACTTTTGCCGTTCCTGAAGATCACGCAGTGTCAAATCCAGTCCCAGACCAATAGCCATGATCGCCTGGTTAGCCTCATGCTCACTGGCATCGGTCAGAGGCTCCCTGATCAGCAGGCTCACTTCTGTCTCATGATGGACCACTCCACGATTACGGGGTAATTTCACGGGCTGCTCAAGGTTAACCATGGCGGTACCGGGCTTAATAAACAGCACCGGATCATCCGGCAGGGGATTATTCAGTTCCTGGACATGTGCCGCATAATTCCGTCCTACACAAACCACCTTCCCAACAGGAAGGTCAATACGGTCGCCACTGATCCAGCGGTGCCTGTACTTCATAGCGCATCCCTTATTAACGCCGGTGATGAAAAATGGAACGCACAATACGCGCCAACATCATACGGATATTTATTATTCAACTGAGCCAGAAGCCTTGTCGGGAAACAGACAGTGTTTGCCTGTCATTCCCCGGGTAGACTATTGTCCCACGGCTCAACTCACAGTTAAAGCATCTCACTTTCACATACACTGTAGTAGTATCATAAAGACTGGCCGCACAGTGGAAGGAGCATAGTATGTCAGAAGAGCTGCAACTCAATATCCAGAGCCTTCATGATATTCTTGAAAACTCACCCGTCGATGAATGCACAGCAGGAGCCTTAAAACAGATAACCGAAGAGATCAACATTGCCGTTGCCCAGGCAGAAGGAGAAATCCCCATTCAGGGCTACAACGATCAGCTGGAGCAGGAGGCCATTCGCTTCAGTGAAGACCACCCGGCCCTGACACAGGCGATCCGGCAATTAATGTTTACCCTCTCCAGCATGGGTATTTAAATACGGTCGCTATGACAAAGCTTACCACCAGATCGGTTTCACTGATGTGAGGCCGATCTCCCTGCAGTAACGACCCACCGCCTTTTAGCAGGTACTATCACGCACAGCCTATGCTATGATGTGCCGCCTGACGCAGCCGGGAGCAACCGGTGATGCGCCATGAAAACGATGGGTGGATCAATAACAGCCATAAATTGAAAGCACTGCTGCTGTTGTCCGCCTGCACAATAAAAAACAGTGCTTTAATGTAAAACAGCCTTGAGCCAGTCCGCCATGAGCTAACCAATAAAGAGACTGATATGCCCGAAATATCGCTGGATAAGAGCAAGATTCGTTTTCTCCTGTTGGAAGGTGTCCACCCGTCTGCTGTCGAGATTCTTAAAGCATCGGGCTATACCAATATCGACTATGTCACCACCTCCCTGCCTCCTGAGGAACTAAAGGAACGTATCGCTGATGCCCGCTTTGTCGGCATCCGGTCCCGGACCCAGCTGACCGATGAGATTTTTGCGGCGGCAAAAAAACTCTGTGCTGTTGGCTGTTTCTGCATTGGTACCAACCAGGTAGAACTGCCCGCAGCTACACGACGGGGGATACCTGTTTTCAACGCACCTTATTCCAACACCCGCTCAGTGGCTGAGCTGGTGCTGGCTGAAGCCATCCTGCTACTGCGTGGAATCCCGGAGAAGAATGCCATGGCACACCAGGGAGGCTGGCAGAAAACAGCAGCGAACTCCCATGAAATCCGCGGCAAAAAACTGGGTATTATCGGCTACGGAAATATCGGCAGCCAGCTCAGCATCATGGCAGAGTCTCTGGGCATGGAAGTCTATTTCTATGATGTGGTGACCCGGCTTTCCATGGGCAATGCGACCCAGATCAGTGATCTGAACACCCTGCTTGGCATGTGCGACATTGTCAGTCTGCATGTTCCCGAAACCCGGGATACCCAGTGGATGTTTGGTGAAGCACAGTTTGCTGCCATGAAGGACAACAGCATTCTGATCAATGCCTCCCGTGGTTCTGTGGTGGTTATTGAAGCGCTGGCCGAGCACCTGAAGAACGGGAAGCTGCTGGGTGCCGCCATTGACGTATTTCCGGAAGAGCCACGGGGTAACGATGATGAATTCATCAGCCCCCTGCGTGGCATGAAGAATGTTATCCTGACTCCCCATATTGGCGGCAGTACCCAGGAAGCACAGGAAAATATTGGCCGGGAGGTTGCCGAGAAGTTCGTTATGTACAGCGATATTGGTACTACATTGTCGTCGGTCAACTTCCCGGAAGTCGCCCTGCCTGCCCACCCCGGCAAGCACCGCCTGCTGCATATCCACCAGAATATTCCCGGTATTCTGGGTCAGATTAACCAGATACTGTCTGAAAACCGTATCAACATCAGCGGTCAGTACCTGCAGACCAATGAGTCCGTTGGTTACGTTGTTATCGATGTTGATGCTGAACACAGCGATATGGCCATGCAGAAGATAAAAAAGATTGAAGGCACCATCCGCTGCCGCGTTCTTTACTGATATACATCACTGGCACCTCGTTCCCACGCAGAGCGAGGAAACGAGGGTGTGAGGTTGTATGGGCACTGGATTTTTAACCAGACAACAGTGCTCTTTATTATTAAAAAAACATCTAAATAACGTCGTTCAGTAATTAATCAGGTGTGCGTATGATTCCCGCGTTTTCCTCAAAGGAGAGTCCATATGTTGTACCCACGCTGGTTGTTATTGTCTTTCCCCATCCTGCTATTGCTCAACGGTTGTGCTACCGATACTGGGCAATACAGAGAACCTGCGCTGAAAACGCTTAATTTCACCATCATTCACACCAATGACAACCACGGAAAATTCTGGCGAAACCGTGACGGTGAAGTAGGCATGGCGGCCCGCAAAACATTGATTGATCGTATTCGTGCAGATGTAGAAGCTGAAGGCGGCAAGTCTCTGGTATTGTCTGCAGGCGATATAAACACGGGGGTGCCCGAGTCCGATCTTCAGGAAGCTGAGCCTGATTTTATCGGGATGAACCTTATTGGTTATGATGCCATGACCGTGGGTAACCATGAGTTTGATAACCCGCTGCCTGTTTTGCTGAAGCAGGAAAAGTGGGCAGACTTCCCGTTCCTGTCAGCCAACATCTTTTACAAAGATACCGGTAAACCAGTGTTCAAGCCCTGGGTAATGAAAGAGCTGCAAGGTGTGCGGGTCGCCATTCTTGGCTTAACGACAGAAGATACAGAATCGCAGGCGCTCAAGGAAAACATTAAAGATATTCGTTTTGATGATGCCATAGAGACAGGAACAGTTTGGGTACCAAAACTGATTCGGGATGAAAAGGCTGATATTGTTATTGCACTCACTCACATGGGGCATTATCCAAACGCCAGACATGGGCACAATGCTCCGGGTGATGTCAGCCTGGCTAAAGAAGTGGATGGTGTGGATATCATTGTCGGTGGCCATTCACAAAGTAAACTACACCGGCCTGATATTAAAAACAGCACCTATGTACTGCAAGCCTGGGAGTGGGGTAAATATGTTGGTCGGGCTGATTTTATCTATCAATATCTGGACAGTGGCAGAGGACACAGTCATGGCTTGCTGAAAATGGTGAATTACCGCCTGATTCCGGTGAATCTCAAGAAAGAGAAAATCATTGATGGTAAGAAAGAGCTGATCACTATAGAACCTGAGATTCCAGAAGATCCGGCAGTGCTGAAGGCATTAAAGCCTTATCAGGATAAAGCGAGTGAACTAATGAATCAGGTTGTCGGTTCCATCAATCAGACCCTGGATGGTTCACGGGAAAAAGTTCGCTCAGGCCCAGCGGCCATAGGCAATCTGATTGCCCGGGCACAGATGGAAAAAACCAAAGCTGATCTGGCTGTCATGAACAGTGGTGGCGTTCGCACTGGCTTGCAAGCAGGCAAGATTACCGAAAAAGATATTCTCAAGATTCAGCCTTTTGGCAATATGGTGTGCTACCTGGAAATGACGGGCCGTGAGCTGCGGAACTACATTGAAGACATTGCTGCTATTCAACCGGTCAGTGGCGGCCTGGCGCACTTTGCCAACGTCAGGCTGACCATGGCCGGCGATAAATTAATGTCTCTGGACATTGGCGGAAAGCCTGTGGATAAAAACAGGAAATATCGAATGGCAATTAATGCCTTTTCTGCTGCCGGGGGTGATAACTGGCCGGTGGTGGATGATAACCTGACGTTTGTTAATACCGGTTATACAGACGCTGTCGTGTTGAGAGATTACGTCAAGAGATACTCACCTCTGAAGAGAAGTGAGTATCTGCCAAAAGGGGAGATTGTGAGGAAATAGTCAACATGTCTTCGGCAAAACCACCGGTGTTTAAATCCCGGATACCTTGATATGCAGTTTGCTAACACTATAAAAAGTACCCCATATTCTGAAAAATATATGAGGCCCCAAGGCTCGCCTTTTATTAAAAACAGGGCTTCTTTTAAGGGTCAACTATGACGTACATACAACAAAATTAACGTTACTTGATGCGTTTTTGGACGGGAACTATCAAAAGGTTAAAAAACATGCGAACGTTAACCTCTGCTCTGTTGATTACAACACTTCTGCTCACCGGCTGCTCAGACAATGAGGTAGGCAATGTCAGCCTGGGTTTGTTCACCACTAAAGATATCAAGATCGACACCTTTACCGACCCGGTGGTCAGCGGTGTCACCTGTCATATCTCTCACGTAAAAGGCAATCTTGACCTGTCTGACCCTTCCGATATGGGCATCTCCTGCCGACAGACAGGGCCGATTACTCTGGATATGGTCAACAACATCAATATGTCCAAAAGCGGCGAAGTGGTGTTTAAAACCTCGAAAAGCATCCTCTGGAAGCATCTTAAAATACGACGTATCTGGGATGAGAAAAACAAAACCCTGATCTATCTCAGCTACTCCACCAAAGAAACGGCCGGCAGTGCCAAACACTCCATGACCACCGTGCCCCTTTGGGGAAACCCCGTCTGGGATCAATTAAACCAACCTGATACAACTCAATAGCTGACCGCAGTTTTCCAGTCCACTCAGTTGATGTGATATTAATCTGAGTACCCTGAGCAATTCCCGGACGATCCAGCTATCCTTTGCCAGGCAGCACTGTCGCAAGAAGAGTGAAACAAGGAATCCGCTGCCAGATCATTGGCTACAGTACGGTTCTGGTGTAGTTTCACTTTTTACTTTTTCACCAGGGTGATGTTCACTCCACCCTCTGACTGCCCGAAACTTAAGACACCATGCGTATTCTTCACACTTCAGACTGGCACCTTGGCCAGCATTTTATGGGCAAAAGCCGGGAGGCAGAACACCAGGCCTTTCTGGACTGGCTGATCGAGCTGGTACAAGAGCAACGCATCGATGCCCTGATTATTGCCGGTGATATCTTTGATACCGGCACCCCGCCCAGCTATGCCAGGGGACTTTATAGCCGCTTTATTGTCAGCCTGCAGAATACCCACTGTCGGCAGCTTATCGTGATTGGTGGCAACCATGACTCGGTAGCCACACTGCATGAATCAAAAGAGTTGCTGGCCTGCCTGAATACCTTTGTGGTGGGTGGCGTCAGCCAAGACTCCCGGGAGCAGGTTCTGGTGTTGAACAACGCTCAGGGCAACCCCGGCGCGGTGATCTGTGCAATTCCGTTTGTCCGCCCACGGGATGTTCTGGAAAGTCAGGCGGGAGAGACCGGTGAGGATAAACAGCAGGCACTGCAACAGGCGATTGCTGCCCACTATCAGACCATTTATACAGAAGCTGAAAAGCTGGCAGGGGAACGTCTGCCCATTATTGCAACGGGTCATTTAACGACAGTTGGCGGACAACTAAGCGAATCCGTGCGTGAAATTTATATCGGAACCCTGTCGGCATTTCCGGTAGCCGCATTCCCCAAGGCTCACTACATTGCCCTCGGCCATCTTCATCGGCCACAGGTCGTGGCGAAGCAGGAACATATTCGCTATTCAGGTTCACCAATCCCGCTGAGTTTTGATGAAGCCGGATCCGATAAGCAAGTCATTATTGTGGACTTCAGGGAAAACGAGCTGAATAAAATTGAGTCCGTCATTGTTCCTGTTTTCAGGCCTCTGATCAGTCTCAAGGGCTCCCTGGACAGCATTGACCAGCAGCTGGCCACTCTTGCCAGTGAGCGGGCCAATGAAAATGAGCAACCGCAGGCTGAACTCAATCCATGGCTGGAGATTGAAATCACCACCGAAACCTACCTTCACGACCTGCAAAGCCGGGTCGAACAAATGGTGCTGGCAAGAGAGGAGCTGTCCTCATGTGAGCTGCTGAGGGTAAGAAGAAAACGGGAAAAAGCCGCCGCATCCCTAACCGTTGCTGACCAGGAGAGTCTGGCCGAGTTGAAGGTTGAGGATGTTTTTCAGCAACGGCTTAAGCAGGAAGAGCTGACCGATGAACAATTACAGCAGCTGACCGGCGCGTTTCAGGAAATACTCGAAGACGTGTTTGCAGCAGACAAACAGCATCCCATGCTGGCGCAGCATGGCCAGAAGGACAACGCCTGATGAAAATTCTCAGCCTGCGCCTGAAAAATATTAACTCCCTCAGGGGCGAGTGGAAAATAGACTTCCAGAGTGAACCGTTTACCAACACGGGTCTCTTTGCCATTACCGGCCCGACCGGTGCTGGCAAAACCACGCTGCTGGATGCCATCTGCCTTGCCCTGTACCACCAGACTCCCCGCCTGACCACAATCTCCGCCTCCGATAACGAGCTGATGACCCGGCATACCGCCGAGTCGCTCGCCGAAGTTGAGTTTGAAGTCAAAGGTCAAGCGTATCGGGCCTTCTGGTCACAACGCCGGGCCAGGGGCAAAGCAGACGGCAAGTTGCAGGCACCTCAGGTCGAGCTGGCCGACAGTGATGGTACGATTATTACCACCCGTATCAGCGATAAATTGAAAAAGGTCAGTGAGCTGACCGGGCTGGATTTCGGACGTTTTACCAAATCCATGATGCTGGCCCAGGGCGGTTTTGCCGCTTTTCTGGAGGCCAGTGCCAATGACCGGGCTGAGCTGCTGGAAGAACTGACCGGTACCGAGATCTACGGAGAAATCTCCCGCCGTGCCTTTGAGCGCATGCGCACCTCAGAGCAGCAACTCGACCTGTTAAAGGCCAGAGCGGGCGGTATTGCTCTACTGAACGACGATCGACTGACAGAACTGAGAGAAGAACAGAGTCAGCTTGCCGGGCAACAGGAGGAAACCGGCAATGAACGCCTCTCCCTGAACCAGCAGAAGCGTTGGCTGGAGGAGCTGGCCAGCAGAGAATGTGAACAGAAAAAAGCCCGGGAGTCATTGGATAATGCTCTTCAACACAAATCAGCACACAGCGAGCAGATAAACCGTCTGGAGCAGGCCCTGCCCGCCATGGAGCTACTGCCGGACTGGGATCGGTTAAGCGAACTGACACAAAAGCATCAACGGATACAAAAGGCACTGGCCGATCATCAGCAGGAAAAACAGGTCACCACCGAACAGGCGGAAAGCGTTCAGAAACAGTGTCAGATTCAGTTAAATGCCTGGGAAAGCTATCAGCAGGAACAGGAGCAAACCGAATCCCTGTTGGTAGAGCAGGTCATCCCTCTGGATGCTGATATACAGAGACTGACCAATGAACAACAGACCATCAAAGGCAAATTGCAGGCCGCTGAACATGAGCAGGGCACGCTGAACAACAGCATTGCCGATGACCAGCACTCCCGGGAACAACTCACTGGGCAACTTCAGGTAGCCAACCGTTATCTGGAACAGAATGCACACCAGCAAACGCTGGGTGAACAGTTGCCGGTATTACAAACCCTGTTTGAGCAGCGGGAAACCGCCAGCCAGGGTGAACAACAGTTTGCTCAAGCCATTCATCAGTTAGAGCAGGAACGCCAGAACCTGGGCGCACAACACCAGACACTGGAAGAGTATATTCAGTCGCTGGCCAAAACACGGGAACAACGCGCCAGCCAGAATAAAACACTGCTAGAGAACAAAACAGCCCTGTTAAATGGCCAGGAAGAAGAGCAGCTACTGACCGATCAACAGCAGTGGCACGATCAATACCCGATATGGCTGCATCTGAACAACCTCAGCCAGCAATTTGCCAACTGCACCGCTGACTTACAGAAAGAGCAAACCCTCCATGGCAACCTGCAGCAATCGGTAGCACAGTACACCGACAACATTGAAAAATGCAGGACAGAGTACCGGAATGTCAGGCAACACTGTCATGACCTGGAGCAGCTGTTAGCCCGGGAGCGGCAGATCACCAGCCTTAAGGGCTATCGCAACCAACTGCATGCCGGAGCAGCCTGCCCCCTTTGCGGTGCCACAGAACACCCGGCCATTGAACACTATCAACAGCTGAATATTTCCGATACCGAACAACGTTTAACCGCCAGACAGCGGGAACTGGAGCAGCTGCAACTTCAGGGCGAGAAGCTGAACAAAGAGGCTGCCCGTTTACAGGTACAACTGGAATCCTCAGAGCAGACCATTAGCAAGCTGCAAAATCAGATTGCCCAGGTCACATCAGACTGGTCCGCCACCAGCAATGCCCAGTCTCTTTCCCTATCGATCAATAACACAGAGGAATATCAGAGCCACTTCAAACAGTTTTCCGAGACCGGGGAGACCCAAAAAAAGCAGCTTGACCAACTGAGCCAGCTTAATCGCCACATTCAACTTGAACAGCAGCAGCTGGACCAGCTGAATAACGACATGACCCAACACACCCATCAACGGGAGGTTAACCAGCAACAGCAAAGGCAGATTGACCAGCAGCTGTCTGAAAAGCGTCAACAGCTTGAGCAAAGCCAACAGGCCAACCGGGCGCTGGAAGAGAAGATCAGGCAGAGAATCCAAACTGCGCTGCATCTGGAGATTCCAATCCTGTCAGAGCAATCAACCTGGCTGAGTCAGCAGGAAAAAAACTGGCAACAATGGCAGCACATCACCGCCGAACAACAAACGCTGAATGAGAAAATCCAGGCCATTACCCAGCAGCTGAATCACAAGCATCAAAACCGGCAAAAAGCCGATGAACTTATCCGTGACATTCAGCAAACGCTGGATCACACCAATGCTCGGAGACAACAGCAACAGCAGCAACGACAGGATCTGTTTGGCCAGAAAATCGTGGGTGAGGAGCGACAGCGACTCAAGTCACTGGTGGTCGAAGCAAAGGCACACCATCAACAAAGCCAGAGCCAGTTGAAAGCCATTGATGACAAGCTGGCTCAGCTGACTGGAATCGTTCGCCAGCAGACCATGGAACAGGAAACATTGGGCGAAGCACTGACAGCCGCCGGAACAACCTGGCAGACATTGTTAAACGACAGCCCATTCCGGGATAGCGAACATTTCCAGCAGGCACTGCTGGACAGAGAAGAACGGAAGACACTGACAGAACTGAAACAGACCATTGAACAACAGCTGCATGAGGCCAAAGGCAAGCTTGCCTCGGCGGAGGCCAACCTGAAAGCACATATTGAACAGCCAGCGACTAAACTAACTCTGGATGAAGTGACTGACAGACTGACCGAATTGGATAACCGCATTCGTTTAATCAATCAACGACAAGGTGAGATTACCCAGGCGCTGAAAGACGACGACGAAAAACGTCTTGGCCAGGCCAGCCTGTTCAGGGATATCGCAACGCAAGAGCATCAATATCAGGTTTGGGCGCAACTCAGTGGCCTGATCGGCTCCAGCAAAGGCGACAAGTTCCGTAAATTTGCCCAGGGCCTGACGCTGGATCATCTGATTCTTCTGGCCAACCGACAGCTGGAACAGCTCCATGCCCGCTATCTGCTCAACCGCAAAAGCAACGATGAACTCAGCCTTGAAGTACTGGACACCTGGCAGGGTGACTCCGCACGGGATATCAAAACCCTGTCCGGTGGAGAAAGCTTTCTGGTCAGCCTGGCGCTGGCACTGGGGTTATCTGACCTGGTCAGCCATAAAACCCGTATCGACTCGCTGTTTCTGGATGAAGGGTTTGGTACACTGGATCAGGAAACACTGGAAACCGCACTCAGCGCCTTGGATAGCCTGAATGCCAGTGGGAAGATGGTCGGTATCATCTCCCATATTGAGTCCCTGAAAGAACGGATTCCCACCCGGATAGAAGTGATAAAAGAAACCGGACTGGGCTACAGCAAACTGGGTAGACGCTTTGCCTGTATCTGATCACTTTTATTTTGAGGGTTTATGAATCAACTACTGACGGTTGGCGCGCTTGAGTCATTTCTCATCGCCATTTTTGTGCTATTTCTGGGGCATTTCATCAATGCCCGAATTCCTCTATTAAAGCAGTTCAATATTCCTGAGCCTATTGTTGGCGGACTGATCATTGCCGGTGTTATTGCCTGGCTGCACTTCAATGGTGTCGAGATTGACTTCCACCTGCCCCTGCAAAACACCTTTATGCTGATGTTCTTTGCCACGGTTGGTCTGGCCGCCAGCTATACCCAGCTGATTAAAGGTGGGGTCAAGGTGCTTGTTTTCCTTGCCGTGGCGTCTCTCTATATCGTGCTGCAAAATGGCCTGGGGATGTCACTGGCCACCCTGCTGGGGCTTGACCCGCTGATGGGATTAATTGCCGGGTCAATCACTCTTTCCGGAGGTCACGGTACCGGTGCGGCCTGGTCTCAAACCTTCCAGCAAGTATACGGCATGCACAATGTACTTGAGATTGCCATGGCTTCAGCCACCTTCGGCCTGATCATGGGCGGCATTATTGGCAGTCCGGTGGCGCAGCGACTGGTGGATAAATATGGCCTGAAATCCAGATACGGCAACACCAACAGAACCCATGAACAGTTTCCTGAGCTGGTGACCTACAACGAAAATGAGGAAGACAATGTCACCTCAAAAAAGATGATTGAATCACTGTTTATGATTCTGATCTGTGTGACCGGTGCCAAGTACCTTGAAATCTGGGTCAACAACTTCGAGATCAAATGGCTGATGATTCCCGATTTTGTCTATGCCCTGTTTATCGGCGTTATCATCACCAACACGCTGGAAGTCACCCGGGTGAAAAAGCTGGATATTGAAACCATCGATATTCTCGGCACGGTGTCACTGGCCCTGTTTCTGGCCATGGCCCTGATGAGCTTAAAACTCTGGAATATTCTCGATCTGGCCATCCCGATCCTGGTCATCTTGCTGGCACAGTCCGTTATGCTGGCAATATTTACTTATGTGGTGACCTTCCGGGTGATGGGCAAAGACTACGATGCGGCCGTTATTGCCAGCGGTCACTGCGGCTTTGGTCTTGGCGCAACACCCACAGCGGTCATGAACATGGGCTCCGTCGTTAACCGCTTTGGTCCTTCACCCCAGGGGTTTATGGTTGTGCCTATTGTCGGTGCCTTCTTTATTGATATTGTTAACCTGATTATTCTGCAGGCGGCATTGTCGATTTTTGGTTAATCAATCATCAACTCCTGGTACATCTCATTAATGAGTTTGATGTGTACAATCTCCGTTCACCCTTAGCGGAGTTTGGATGTCAATGAGAGAAGGAGCCCATCAGTTGTACTGAATAAGAGAGACGGGCTCTTTTGCACTCCTCTGAATAGCGGGCCATTGATCACTTGAATTTTATGTCAGGCACGCTTTCAGAATTATTAGTTTAAAAAGCGAATTTCTATTCTAATATCAAATCTAAAATACAGTTTTAATAAATTGTTAATAGCCCTCGAGGACTATAATGCAACCATCGGTATCAGCAGGTTCAAGTCTAACCATAACAGCTCAAAAAAGACCAGCAAATTCTACATGCAATCCTCTAAAGCCCAGTAAAACCGCTAAAATGACGACAGAAACTGAGGTTTTGCCAGTTAAAAATGAGAAGTTACGATTAAACAGCAATTTTATCGAATCACCAGAAAACAAGACGGGTGTATTTTCATTACATTTAGCCAGAAAATTTGATTTCGGGTTTTCATATTTTCCAAAGAGCAAAGGGTTTTATACAACAACTTATATAACCATCAACTCAATACCTATTAAAGATAGATTTGTTTTTACTTTTTATACTGATGAAAATTATCCTAACCTCTGGGACAAATCTGATAATGTAAAATTGCTTTGTGAAAAAGATATAAAGTGTCATTTGCCAAGATTACATAAAAAAGAAAAGCCTAAAGATGACCATTATCATGCTTTACTTTTAAAAGATGCTGACCCTGATTCTTTTTTAAAAACCACACTAAATGAAATAGGATTGGCGGATCATGATGAAAAGAATATTTTGCATTCAGCAGAATATTTTATCAAAAACCCCACTCAGGATTGTATTAATTTTACTGAAGGAGCATTATCCCAAAATGGTACATCTGAATCCCTGGAGGAGATGATGATTTAAGTAACCGCTGTTGTATTCCATAGTGAGCTAACATATCACCAGAAATTCAACGTAAATTCATCCTGATTCGTTACAAGCATGTTTTGCTATTATCAGTTGTCGAGAGTTCATGCAGTGCTTTCAAAGCATCTTCCGCCTTATCTGACTGAACAAATATATGGTCATGGAAGAAAGCTGCAATGTTACTGTTCAGCACCCCTCAAAATTTTCTGGAAATTCCTGAATTATCTGCCAGCCTGAGATGCAATGAATCTCAGGTTCATATCCAGCATGGGTTCTGAAACGTCGTCAACACCTTCAAGCGACCAACTCCTGGCAGAGGAAGTTGTACAACTACGCATGAAGGTTGCCTACCTTGAAGAACGGTGTCGTGAGCTTGAGGGGATGGTCAGTAAAAACAGTCAGAACAGCAGTAAACCTCCATCGTCCGATGGCTATCAGAAACCCAATAAAAGCGACAGTCCCCAAGATGATTCCACTAATGGAAAAAACTCCGATTCACAGCAGGAGTCTCCAACTCCCAAAAGCCTGAGGCAATCGTCTGATAATAAAGCCGGTGGTCAAAAGGGGCATAAAGGTAACTGCCTTAAGTCAGTTGATAATCCTGATTATGTTGTCTATCACACACTTCTGGAATGTCATGATTGCCATACTTCCCTTCTTGATGTTGAGCCACTCAAGCATATTGAGCGTCAGGTGTTTGAATGGGGAAAGCCCGGTTGCCCCGAGGTAACCGCTCACAGGGCAGAGGTGAAGGTTTGTTCCTGTGGTCACCATAATCAGGCAGCTTTTCCCAAGGGAGTGACCGCTGCCGTACAATATGGGCCGTCAACAAAGGCCATGGCCGTCTACCTGAACCAGTATCACTTTATTCCTTACAAGAGAGTGTCAGAATATTTTCATACCGTTCATAACATGAGCCTCAGTGCAGGCAGTGTTGCCAACTTCGTTGCAGCAACTTACGAAAACCTCGCCTCTACTGAACAGGTCATCAAGGATGCTCTAAAGGAGACGCCTGTTGCTGGCTCCGATGAAACGGGTATGAGGGTGGACGGTGACCTCTGGTGGCTACATATCCTGCGGGATGATCAGTGGACACTCTACCATCTTGCACAAAAGCGTGGCTGCGAAGGCATGGATGCCATGGGTATATTGCTCACGTTTACCGGCGTGCTGGTTCATGACCACTGGAAACCCTACTTTACCTATGCGGCAGTACACGTATTGTGCAACGCCCATCATCTGCGCGAGCTTCAGGGTGTGGTAGACAGGGATGCCAACCAGCTGGCTCTGCGCTTAATGAAACTGCTGCGGCTCAGCTGGCATTATTGTAAAGGGTTTAACACTATTGGAATGCTACAGATGCCGTCTGTTCTGCAAGAGCGCATAGAAGATATTTATGATCGTATACTCAAGCGCGCACTGGCGAAAGAAGCCGCTTATATGGAGAGGCAGCGGCAAGAGCTGGGACGAAAGAAGGTAAAGAGAACCAAGGCTTATAACCTGTTCAAGAGGCTCATTGATTACAAGGAAGAGACACTGCGTTTCATGACGGACTTCACAATCCCTTTCGATAACAACGGCAGCGAAAGGGATGCCAGGATGGCAAAGCTGAAGCAGAAAATCTCAGGCTGCTTCAGGAATGATTACGATGGTTCCATGTTTACACGGATCCGCAGCTACGTGTCGTCTGCGAAAAAGCAAGGAAAGAATATATTCCACTCCATTTATAGAGCTGTAGAGAATTACGGCAATCTTCCGCTTCTTGGGGCTGAATAGTTACGAAAAATCCTTTTATGGTTCGGTTTTGATATGAATAGTGCTAAGGGTCTTGAATGTGCAATATGTTATGACTCAATATGTTGTGACTCAAAAAAATACAAAAGCATCCAGCTGACATGCGGACATGTTTTTGGTAAATCATGCATGCGGAAATGGGTGGAAAGTTCCAACCAAAAAAAATGCCCTGCCTGTACCAATCAATTAACTGATAACAAGATAAAAGAGATAAAAAATATCCCATTGCAGGAGCGTGTGGTCATTTTTTTGCAAAAAACGAGTAAACTTATTGGCCGAACTATTGTGAAGTGCGTCCCCGCGCTTGCTGTCGGGGGTGCTGTCTTTGGGGCTGCTGCCGGGGCTGTTGGCGGGGCTGTTGACGGGGCTGTTTCCGGGGGGATCATGATTGCTGTCGCGACCGTCTTGATTACTGCCGGGGCTGTTGCCGGGGCTGTCGCAGCTGCTACCGGGGCTTCCAGAAATATCGGGACTGCTGCCGGCGCTGCTGCCGGCGCTGCTGTCGGCGCTACTGTCGCGGTTGGCGGGCTTGCTGTCGCCGCTTCTGCCGGGGGGTTCGGGGCTGCTTCCGGGGGTATCAGGGATGCATGTGTTGTCGGGGCTGCCGGGGGGTGCGGGGCTCTTGCCGGGGGGTTTGTTGGGGGGAATACGGCTAATATCCTATATTTACAACAGGAAATGAATCCAGTAGTTGTGTGAAAAAAAATCTTTCAGGCCCGCTAACGGGTTGAATTGAATAAATCATTATAATTATTTAAATGATTGTAATGATCTGCCTTTCACCACCCCTATCAGGAATACGCCGACTCGTAAAAAATGCCCAAAATTTGAATGACCGTCCATTGTCTTTCCTTCAAACCGACTACATGTTTCTCCTGATTATTGACCGTTAAGACATTTATTCCCTGGAAACAGAAAAAAACCCATCTCGCTGTTGGATTCTGGCAGGGCTTCTTTTTCTGGTTTGGAAATACCCGGCTCTGCTTTTTCAGCTCGTTGCGTATTCTGTGTTGGATAGCAGCATAGACCATCAGACACAGTGTCATCACCATTAACAGTGCTTCAATACGCTCAGCTTTCTTCAGATAGAGTGAAGAGACCAGAAAGTCCGGGCTTTTCAGGAACCGAAAGCCGCCCTCAACCTGTTGTTGTGACTTGTAGGTAGACAGCAGCTCCGTGGCATTCATGACATTCTGATCCAATTCATTGGTGCCCAGGATAAAGCAACCCAGTGAGGCCTGTGCATTCTCCCTTTTCTGACAAGGAACAAAGCATTCAGCCTGCACAAAGTATTCAAAGTGATCGGGCTTGCTATCTGGTGATGGCCGTCCCTTGCCCGAATAGCAAGGCTTACCGGTAACCTCAGGCTCCGTTGCACTCTGGCAGAGTTTCGATTGTTTCTGCCATAAGGCAAAAGCCTTCAATGCATCGTCCCGACACAGAAAGGCCTTTTTTCCCAGCTTTTCCAGATCACGGGCTTCTTTCAGTGACTGCTTCTGCATCTTTCGGGTCAGTGTTTTCTGTTCAACCAGCCTGCGCTTTTTGTTGAGAAACAAGGACCATCGTTGTTTAACATCTCCATAGCAGGAAGGCACTTCAGCAGAGTAATAATCTTCATAACCTTCAACCGGCTCCAATGACATGGCTGGCGCTTTGCCGACCAACTCCTTTGCACCCTTGATATTCAGGGGTACCCGGGAGATAAACAGCTGCTTTTGCTCGTCAAGCAACTGAAGGGTTTCAGCAACGTACATGGCAGCGTCAGCGACCAGATAGCGGCTATTCAAAGCCGCCTTAAAGCACGACAGATGGTTTTTGATAATTTCCTGAAAACAGGTTTTGTCGTTTACATTACCGCTGGCAGGTGCCATAAACACTGGAATACCTGCCTCATTTTCGGTCATTAACTGCAAGACCACCTGATTCAGGTCAGGTCGATGGTCACGGCTGTAACCGCGACAGATATGGATACAATTCAAGTCATCAGGATTTTCATGACTGTTATAGATTCCATCCACATGAAAGCTGGTGCCATCCAGATTCAATGCCTTGCAGGGCAGCTTCAGATGGTTGACAACCTTAACGGCAAGGTTCAGGTACAAGTCACTGACGCCAGCGTCGTACAGGCTATCAAGGGCCCGACCAAGTACCTTGTCGTTCAAGTGTTCGGGCTGTATGCCTTCCCCGATGAGGCGATCAATCGGCTTGTCCTCAAAAAACTCGGGGAACATATACAGAGTTTGCCCTGTAAACCCCAACCCATTGATGATCATTGCGACCATCGCTTGTCCTATAGTGACATTACGCACATCGGAGTCATTAGTTATACGCGCATTGATGTATTCGGCTATCCTTAGCTCCCGACACATAGCGGCAACCAAGCCAAGGTGGTTCAGGTTCTTAAACTGGTATTGAACTGGCAACATGTCGATGTTCCTGAATATCTGATCAATCCTTTGACAACAGATTTCAGGAAAATATCAATCGGGGTGGTGAAAGGCAGATTCAATGTAATCGTGGCCCCACGCAAGAACGGCCATGCTATTTGCTCAGGATGTCAGCAACCAGCTCCGGGCTATGACCGTCTTGCTGAACGACGTTTCGAGTTTGTCCCTCTCTGGGGAATCAGGGTTTTTCTGCTCTACAAAATGCGTAGGGTTGAATGCAAGACATGTGGCGTAAAGGTTGAACAGGTTCCATGGGCTGAAGGCAAGAAGGAACATATTCTGGATCGCTTTCATATCGTTGCCATGCTGAATAAGGCCATTGATGAAGTCAGGGCCACGGAACACAAACAGCTTCAGGCAGATGGTTATGAACCGGTGCTGAAAAAGACACGTTGGTGTCGGCTCAAGCGAAAAGAGAACCTGACCGAGAAAGAAGAGATCAAGCTGAACACAGTGCTTCAGTACAACCTGAAAAGTGTCAGAGCCTATCTTCTCAGAGAAGAGTTCCAAGTGTTCTGGGACTACATCTCACCACACTGGGCAGGAAAATACCTGGACCGGTGGTGTACAAGGGTGATGCGATCAAAGATAGAACCAATGAAGACAGTTGCTAAAAGTGTTCGACGACACAAGCCACTTATCCTGAACTGGTTCAAGGCGAAAAAGGCGTATTCCAGCGGTATCGTTGAGGGTCTGAACACCAGGATAAAACTCACTACGAGAAAATCATACGGTTTCAGAACCTACAGATGTGCGGAAATCGCGTTATATCATACGCTTGGCAAGTTACCGGAACCGGAAATGACCCACAGATTTTACTGACGAGGCAGTTTTCTTGACCCCAGTTTACTTTGCAGTTTTCTTTGCGGAACTTCTGGAAGTGGATCCCCCGGGAACCAAAACCAAATATTATTATCCAATGTTCTATTGAAAAATCTTTTTATGGTTCGGTTTTGATATGAATAGTGCTAAGGGTCTTGAATGTGTAATATGTTATGACTCAATATGTTGTGACTCAACAAAATACAAAAGCATCAAGCTAACATGCGGACATGCTTTTGGTAAATCATGCATGCGGAAATGGTTGGAAAGTTCCAACCAAAAAAAATGCCCTGCCTGTACAAATCAATTAACTGATAACAAGATAAAAGAGATAAAAAATATCCCATTGCAGGAGCGTGTGGTCATTTTTTTGCAAAAAACGAGTAAACTTACTGGCCGAGCTATTGTGGAGTGCGTTCCCGCGTTTGCTGTCGGGGGTGCTGTCTTTGGGGCTGCTTTATGGGCTAATGTCGGGGCTGTTGACGGGGCTGTTTCCGGGGGGATCCTGATTGCTGTCGCGACCGTCTTGATTACTGCCGGGGCTGTTGCCGGGGCTGTCGCAGCTGCTACCGGGGCTTCCAGAAATATCGGGACTGCTGCCGGCGCTGCTGTCGGCGCTGCTGCCGGCGCTACTGTCGCGGTTGCCGGGCTTGCTGTCGCAGCTTCTGCCGGGGTTTTCGGGGGTATCAGGGATGCATGTGTTGTCGGGGCTGCCGGGGGGTGCGGGGCTCTTGCCGGGGGGTTTGTTGGGGGGATTACGGCTGATATCCTATATTCCCAACAGGAAATGAATCCAGTAGTTGTGTGAAAAAAATCTTTCAGGCCCGCTAACGGGTTGAATTGAATAAATCATTATAATTATTTAAATGATTGTAATGATTTAAACCGTTGCAGGCCGTCCCTTCCGCACCGGCTCCAGCCCATCACTCAACGCCTTAAGCTGCTTGTCCGATTGCTTCTCCAGGGCCTTCAGGGCCATCCTCACCACTTCCGTTTTGCTGCTTGGGTAACAGCTAATAACTGTTCAACCAACAAACCAACAGGCGCAGCCGTCTGTTTGTTTTTCTTGGTACGCCCGGCATGGGCATGAACTGATGGGGTGAAAGTCCCCTGTGGGAGAACCTACATCTGACTGGCGGTAAAGACGCCTGCTGATGGCAACCACTAGCTTAAGGCAAGTGCAGTCCCGCGAGGGGCTGTGCGGAGGCAGTCTGAGTGCAAAGGTGCGAGCCGACGTAGACTCGGCGTCCCCCAGAAATCGCATATAAGGCTGAGTCTCTGGGCGAGTGAGCCAAGGATCACAAAGCCCTCTGGTTCGTGAGACACGGTAAATGCGGCGGTTGTGTACTGAAAGTTCATGTTCCCTCTTGTTTATAAAGAGTGGGGAGATCTGTCCAACATGCGATTGGTAAGTTCCCAGTTCTCAGCCACTGGTTACAACAGGCTCGGCGAACAGTGACTCATCATCCTGTTCGAGCAAACCCGATGGCAACCAATAGCGCCAGCAGAGGTAACTCCGCGTGGTGATTGGACAGAAGACCGAAAATTGCTCCTGCATTTTCAGCATACAGGCCATCCATGGCCTTATCAGCAGAGGCCATAGTAGATGTACGACAATGTCATTAATGGACGGGAAGTCGTCAGCGAAGGGCCGAACATCGATGACAAAGAGGAGACTGATTCCCTCAGGGCGATGCAGCCGTCCGGCGACTCACCGTACCTGGCGACAGAAACTTTAACCAGCTTTGAACCATGATCTACTAAATTGCGTACTTGAACCGGCTAATCTGGCAAGCGCATGCGACTATGCAGGAGGTAGTGCGAAGCAGGAGCCAGAGCCGGGAAACAGGTCAGAAGCAACAAGGGTGCTCCGGGTATCGATGGAGTCACCATTGAAGCTTATCCAGACTTTGCCAAACAGCATTGGCCTTCAGTGCGTCAAGCCTTATTGGACGGAACCTACCAGCCATCACCCGTGCGTCGGCATGTTATAGAAAAGCCTGACGGCGGTGAGCGTTTGCTGGGAATCCCTACCGTGATGGATAGGGTCATACAGCAGGCCATTGTGCAGGTACTGACCCCTGTCTTTGATCCGGGTTTCTCTCCAAACAGCTTCGGCTACCGACCGGGACGGTCAGCACACGACGGAGTCCGTCAGGTTAAGCAGTTGATCAACGGGGGGCTACATTACGCCGTTGACGTTGATCTGAGTAAATTCTTTGGCTGGTTTTTGCTCCTGCAAAACCAGACTTCCCACCTTCCATGGCGGTCATACGGTTAATCACGACGTTTGATGTCGAGGGTCTCCCGTAAGATCCACGACAAACGCCTTCTGAAACTGATTGGTCGCTACCTGCGCTCCGGTGTCATGATTGAGGGCAATGTCTACCCGACCAGGGTTGGCATGCCACAGGGTGGGCCTTTATCACCCTTGCTGTCTAATGTGGTCCTCGACGAACTCGACAAGGAGCTTGAATATCGGGGTCATTGCTTTGCAAGGCTCTTTTGTAAGAGAGTGTGATGACTTCGTTATTCTCGTCAAAAGTCAGCGTGCAGGGGATCGGGTGATGCACAGCATTGCCCAATTCATCGAACGCAGACTGAAACTGAAGATTAACTCCCGGAAAAGCTCTTTATGATGAGAAGGTTGTGAAAGCAACAGAAAGCGAATTCCTGAGTTTCACCTTCACAGGGAAGAAAGTTCGCTGGGCCCAGAAGTGTCTGGACCGATTCAGATACAGGATACTCAAGTTGACCAGTCGTCGCTGGGGTGTCTCACTGCAACATCGGTTACACAAACTGGCGCAATATATCCGGGGTTGGATGGGGTATTTCCGGTTATCGGAATATTACCGACCAATACCCCTGCTGGATCAATGGATACGTCGGCGAATCCGTTGCTGCTTTCTGAAGCAATGGTGCAAGCCGAAAACCCGTTTTAAAAATCTGGTCAGGTTAGGCGTTGATAAAGTGAACGCTGCCAAGATCGCAGCCAGCAGCAAAGGGTATTACCGTCTGAGTAAAACCTATGCGGTACAGCAGGCACTGAATAACAGTTACCTCGCGAAAGTTGGGCTTGTTTCATTGAAAGACTTATGGGTCAGGTTTCACCATCATCGTTGAACCGCCCGGTGCGGACCCGCATGCCGGGTGCTGTGGGGAGGGTTGGAGAAAGACCAACCCTTACCCGATTTATGCGCGGCTTTGATAGTAAAGCAATTAATCTTTTCTAGTACTTAGATACAGATTTAAAGATTTTTTAAGCTAGAACTATTTAATAAGAAAATCGAATTCAATTTTTTGGATTTATAGCATAGAGAATCTCTCCCTATGCTCATGAAAAATTTAAAATGAATAATCAGATGAAGGTGGTTTTTTGGGAGCCGGTGGCTCAGGCTTAAACATGGAATCTATGTATGCTATTGCTTCAGCTTCTGTATTAAATTCTTTTAAAAAAGTACCATCTGCCGCAAAAACGGAATATGTGACAGTAAGTTCGTAATTATCTCCTGTCTTGTCAATTCTTTGCGCTTTAACGCCGTTTTTGCTGTATATATCGATACTTCGTACCATGATTATTACTTCCAAGTAACAGGTAAAAAATAGATTTTTATATCTGTGTTTTACAGACTGAGGATAATGAAATCAACCCGAATCTACTATTTATTATCTATAGATTACAGAAACCATAATAGTTCGATCATTTACTGAGAAGGTATGGTTGAGTATAAGCGCATAACGCCTGCATAACAGTAATTCCCGCAATAACTAAAATCCCTTTGCTCCCAAGGGCTGGAAGCTTGCGGGACAATTTCAGCTACGCAGTCTAGAATAGAGGATATTTTTGGAAAAATACTCACACATTGTCATATGCCTTCCTCTCATAATCATTCGGTTACCTCTGACCTCATTGATATTGTTTTTGAAAAAGTTCAAGAGATTCCTGACCCTCGCTCACAAAAAGGGCGTTCATCAAATATTTCCATTGCCGATTTTTTTATGTATAGCCTTGGTGTTTTTCATAATAAAAATGCATCATTACTGACCTGCGATGACAAACGAGACCAGCCAACAATTAAAGAAAATGCCAAGAGTTTGTATCACGTTGAACACATACCTTGTGATACCTACCTGAGATCAACTATTGACCTCGTTCAGACAAAACATATTCGTCCACTGTTTCTCGCCTGTCTTGCTTATTGTCAGCGGCGTGGGAAATTGAAACAGTTCCAGTATTTTAAAGAGGGCTACCTGGCTCCCATTGATGGAACACAAACCTTTACGTCAAAGTCCATCAGCTGTAAAAACTGTTGCACAAAAAACGCTGACAACCCAAAAAAAACAACCATTTACTATCATCAGTTATCAGCAATCTGTCTTGTAAAGCCAGGATTGAAAACGGTTATTCCATTAATGCCTGAACCGATTACCCAACAAAAAGATGCTTCCAAAAATGACTGCGAAGTGCGTGCCCTTGAACGCATCCTGGAAGACCTTGCCAGGGAACACTATCACCTTAAACTGGTGCTGGGTTTAGATGGTCTCTATTCCAAGGGACCAACCCTTAAACTCATCCGGTCTTATGGTCACCATTTTATCGCTGTTGCCAAGGACACGGATCATAAGGCATTGCTGGAAAGCATTGATGATCTGGACCGGAAAGGCCAAGTTCGGCGATTCACTTATACGGACAAACGGGGGCATCGGCACTCGTTTCGCTACGTAAATGGTGCTCCACTAAATAAGTCACACCCTGACTTTATAGTCAATTACGTGGACTATGTGGAAACGGATCCGGATGGGAAAGTAAAATACTTCAATAGCTGGGTAACCAATCTGCCAATTCACAACCATATGTGTTGCATGAAAATCATGCGAGGAGGACGCGCAAGGTGGTTAATTGAAAATGAAACGTTTAATACACTGAAGAATTTGGGTTACAGTCTGGAACACAACTTTGGTCATGGTGAAGATAATCTGTCAAGCAATCTTGCCTGTCTGATGTTTCTTGCCTTTCTGATTGATCAAATTGTCGAACTTTCCTGCCCCTTGTTTAATGAAGCGCTGACGGCTAACAAACGGAAAAAGACGCTTTGGGAGAAACAGAGAAATTTCTTTGAGATTTTCGTGGTTAGTTCTTGGGCGTTATTCATGAAGGGGCTGATATTGCAGGGAGCACCTGAACCAAAAGCAAAAGCAAAAGCAAAAGCCAAGCAAGTTAAACAGTGGCTCCCGACGAATACACGTCAGAAGGCCGAACCTGAAAACCGGTGTATTCATAATTTCTGAAAACGCAAAGAGACTACAGCTCGTGCTGCTATGGAAAATAACTATCACTACCCTGAAAAGTTCTGGCTATCTTGCCAAATCATGACGTGTCAAAAGCTATCTTTTGTGCTTTAGCACCATGGGCAATCGCTTTAAACAAACTGTCCCAGCTATCAATCATCAACGTGAGAAAGAAACTGGTGATCTTCCTCCATAATCGCTTGCGTGTAGGCTTCTTTGGCTTATTTAAAGCCTGTTGAAATTTTGGACAAGCCAGTTCCTGTATCTGATCAACCAGGAATGCCAGAAAAGTAAGGTAGGCGAAATTAGTAGCCAGATGTTTTTCGCCATGACCGTAATTGTGCTCAAGTTGATAGCCTTGATTTTTCAGGGTATTAAACGTTTCATTTTCAATGCGCCATCTACAACGACCTCCTCGCATTACGGATTCAACGGTATCATCGGTTAATTCAATATCGGTTATCCAGCACCAGACATGCTGAATTCTTTTTTTGTCGATTTCAATGTAATCCAGAACATTAACCCGCTCAGTTTCATCCTGAAGATTGAGTGGTACGTTATTGGCGTAGCGAAATTTATCAGTCGTGTTATTTTCCTCATCAACGATTTTGTGATGATGAACCTGACCCTCATCATAAAGGGTGTTCATGGCCTCAATAAGCGACACATGGTTACCATCCTTGGCCACGATGATAAAGTTCCACCCATACTCCCTGATCATGGCAATGGTAGGGTTGTCCGCATATAGACCATCTAGCAGAATCACCAGTTTCAGACGTGGATGGTCGTGTTTTGTCTGGGCCAGAAAACGTCTTATTGCCGCTTTTTCACAATCATTCTTTGTGGAACCATCTTGTCGACAAATCGCTTCGGGCGCTAATGGAATGACGGTTTTTCTGGATGGGTGGACAATACAGCCCCCCATAATGTTGTGGTAAAAGGATTCATTTTTTTTGCCCTCATTTTTAATGCAGCAGTCATCACAGCGGCAGGTTCCCGAATAAAAGAGACCAGTGCCATCAATAGGAAGCAGATAACAATTTTTCAACTTGGCGAAGTTGAATGCATAAGCCTGCAGAGCGCCATTGCGCTGAACGACAGAAAACAGTTCTTTAAACGGTGTCTTCAACCCAATGGGGTTAACCGGATCAATAACCTCTCTCATTCGAGTATCGGAAGGAACTTTGCCGTCTTTTACATGATAGAGTTTTTCAAGATTATGACAGCAAATATCATCCAGCCGCTCTTCATCAAATCCTAATAGCGAATCGAACTTCTGGTGCATCATAGCAAAGGCAGATTTCAGGAAGTTAGGAAAGGGAATAACGCATTTATTTGGACGATGATCTGGGATGTTTTCGAAGCATTCTGACACCGTTTTTATCAAGTAAGAGGCGCTGAAATGCCTGATATTTTTCTTAATAGCGGTACCCATGATTGACCCGACGACAACGATTGATTATTAGGCAATTTTAGTTGAAGAATTGTGCGGACATGATTTTTTTACCTTGCCTGCAGCCCTTATGGCTGTAGTGCTTCAGAGTTCATCGGGAATTGCTGCAAGTTAAACCTGGTGAACAGCCAAAACGAAAAATGATCAGCATCCGGAGTTTATTTCCTGATACGGCATAGTTACCAATAAAAAACCATTTTCTTCAGTGTATTTAAATTAACCTATTGATCAGTTTTTTTTCTGATGGTTCTGGTTGTGTCTAAAAAATCAATAAAACAATTAAGGGAAAATCGTAGCTTCTCAAAAAGTGCTGGGAACCGATAAAAATATACAAAACAATAGTACTGTATCGGTGATTACCAAGGGCTTTAGATACTTGGTAGTTTGGTTACCCAGCAGTTTTTGAGAAGCTACGGAAAATCTTCATTTTTCTATTTTTTGCGGGAATTGCTGGCCTGGTTACGGTTATGATTCTCCGAAATGTCGTGACTATATTCAATGAACCGAGAAACCTATGTACGGGACAAAAAATCTGGAGGCCAGAGCTGGCAAGAGTTTAGATGGGATGAGCTGACTTCCCATGTAAGGTAATCTATGCGGTCTCTAACCTCCGAACAGATTATCGTAGTAGAAGTACATGGAAGAAGTCAGCTCATTAGCCAAGGAGCTTAAAGCTCATCTGCCCTGGCATCAAGCCCGGATTATATTTCTTGCACAATTCATTCTCGGCTTGATACGTGGGCGCTCATGCAATCTTTATCGTGTGGCAGAAGAGTTCCAAGGTCAGTCTCAGGCAGAATCAAGCTATCGCCGCATAAAGCGCTTTTTTGCCGGTTACACCTACTGTTATGAGCAGCTGGGTAAACTGATACTTCACTGGCTGAATCTCGACAGATACACACTCTGCATGGAGCGAACCCTGAAATTGATTCCAGCGGATAAGATAGATGAGCTACTTGCTGATCGTGAATTCATTGGCCGTGACTGGTTCAAATGGCTGGACAATCAGGGCATCGTCTGTCGACTGCGAATCAAGGAAAGCACTACTGTACTGGGTAACTGTGGCAAGAATATCAAAGCCGCACAATTATTTTGGAACATAAAGCTTGACCAGACAGTGACCTGGCACAGCAAACGCAAAGTCTCAGGTATTTATCTGTATATTGCTGCAAGGCGCACAATCAAGGGGCTTTTAATTGTCGTGGCAACCCAGAAACCAGACACCATGATTGAGGACTACTTTAAGCGTTGGTCGATAGAAACGCTGTTTGGTTGCCTGAAAAGTCGAGGCTTTGATCTTAAGTCTACCCACATGACGGATCTAGACCGCATGGAAAAGCTAATGGGCATGCTTGCATTGACATTTGCCTGGTGTTTGATTGCTGGTCACTGGCATTATGGTGAAGCGAAAGAACTCCCTCTGAATAAGCATATGCGGCCAGCCAAAGCTCTGTTCAGACTGGGAATAGACATGCTCCGCAGGGTTTTGAAAAACGAAGGTTCAAAAAATGATCAGATTGGATTTCAGACCCTGCTTCAGGTTTTGTCCCGTACATAGGTCTCAGATAAAACCGGGTAGTATAGGCTCTGCTTTGTCAACAGCCCCCTGTCCAGCGGTAACTTTGTCCAATTGCTTCTCAAGACCATCCCAAAATCTTATTCGTGCTGAAATAGCCTCTTTCGCCTTGGCAACGGCCGATGCTTCGGCAGTTTTGTCCCCATTTATAGACTGTTTCAGCAGGTTCTCTGCTGCCGGGCCATGCTCATTCCCATCAAGGTCAATATGTCTCTCAAGGTAGTAGGTCATGGCAGGAACGGACGCCGGGGGGATTTCCCAATGATTCAACAGGGAAGAAAACATCTGCGGAATGGCATCTTCACGGCCGAAAAGAAAATAACTGGCCACTTCCGGTAACGAACCATACTGGGCGATCTTCAGCGTATCCGAAACAAATGCCTGAATGTATTCCGGTACCTCAGCAACCACCAGGGCCTGCTGCCAGGGAACCCCTGTCTTGATGCTATAAATTACCTGTTCGATTTTGCTGGTATCCGCGGATACTTCATTCATGGCAGCGAGATACATTTCCAGATGACTCATGGGCGTGCCATGAAGATCCTTATCCGTCTCTTCATAGAGAATAATTTCATTAATGAAGCGGGCAGACGGGGCATCCGTAACTGGCACCCAGGGTAGCTGCATGGAAGTAAACTCAAGCTGCAATCTTTTCGCCAGCGACATAAAATCCCATACAGCAAATACATGAGCTTCCATAAAGGCCGACAACGTCTCCACACTGTTAATTTTCTGGTAGATGGAGTGATTGAAAAGTTGTTCTTGAAGAGGGCGTAAGTCTTCTGTAAACATGATAGTCTCCCGCTATAAGCAATTTGCTCTGGTAGGCCGACAAGACTACATAGATATTGGACACATGGCAGCCTGTGCTCATTTTTTTATCGGCAAAACATGTGTCGGCTGGAAGGCCCTGACTATATTTCCAAAACACAGAACTCCAAGGGCGCAGATGAAATTTATACAATCGATAACAGGCGCTGATAAATGTGCAGAGCTGCTGGATCAGCACGTACCACGCTGGAAAGACTTTATTCAACTGGCTCGCCTTGATCGCCCCATTGGCATTTATCTACTGCTATGGCCAACACTCTGGGCGCTCTGGCTCGCGGCCGAAGGCATACCCTCTGTTGGTAATCTGGTGGTTTTCATTCTTGGGGTGGTGCTGACCCGCAGCGCTGGCTGTGTTGTTAATGACTATGCTGACCGACATTTTGATGGTCATGTAAAACGAACCCGGCAACGTCCGTTGGTGACCGGAAAGATAACCCCGAAAGAAGCCCTGATATACGCCGCCAGCCTGTTTTTCGTGGCCTTTCTCCTGGTGTTGACCACCAATGCCCTGACCATCTATCTCTCCTTTGCCGCCCTGCTACTCGCCTCAGCCTACCCTTTTGCCAAACGACACACGTATCTGCCGCAAGTGGTATTGGGTGCCGCATTTGGCTGGTCCATCCCCATGGCATTTGCCGCCGAGGCCGACACACTGACCACTCAGACATGGCTGTTGTTTATCGCCAATCTGTTATGGACTGTCGCCTACGATACCCAGTATGCCATGGTGGACCGAGATGATGATCTGCAGATCGGCATTAAGTCCACCGCCATTTTATTTGGCGAAATGGATAATCTGATTATTGCCTGTTTTCAGACGTTTACCCTGATAGCCCTGCTGATGCTGGGTTTACAGCTGGAATTAGCCTGGCCATTCTATGTCAGCCTTGTTGCCGCCGCCGCAGGTTTTACCCACCAGCAATGGTTAACCCGCAACCGTGAAAGGGATCCTTGTTTCAAAGCCTTTCTTTCTAATCATTGGGTTGGTGCCGCCATATTTCTCGGTCTGGTCTGTTCTCTGTGATGACTGACTGAAACACCTGAATTTGAAGGTTGAGCCGAAAGCGCTCAACCTTCACCTCCCCTTTATCACTTCAACGACGGGAAAACAGTAACTCATGGGTTGGACAACCCGCAAAAAGTCCATCAAATTTTCCTCAACGTCATTTTTCTGTAACATTCCCTCGCTGTAATACCTGTCATAAAGATAAACGGTTACCAAAGCAATCTTCTCTCATTCAACCCCGGGGTATTCTCATGTCTGGCAAAACAATTCTAATTGTGGATGATGAAGCACCCATCAGGGAAATGGTCGCTATGGCGCTGGAAATGGCTGGTTATCAGTGCCTGGAAGCAGCTGATGCAAAGCAGGCGCACTCACTGGTGGTGGATAACCGACCCGATTTGATCCTTCTGGACTGGATGCTACCGGATATCTCGGGTATCGAACTGGCCAGACGACTTAAGCGTGACCAGCTGACAGCAGAAATTCCGATCATTATGTTGACCGCCAAAGGGGAAGAAGACCATAAAATCCAGGGGCTGGAAACCGGTGCGGATGATTACATCACCAAGCCTTTCTCCCCCCGCGAGCTCGCTGCCCGACTTAAGGCCGTACTGCGCAGAACTCATGGAATGGACGAACAGTCGGCTATCGTCGTCAAAGGACTGGAACTGGACCCTGTCAGCCACCGGGTCAGTATTGATGGCAACCCGGCCGAAATGGGGCCAACGGAATACCGGCTGCTGCAGTTCTTCCTGACTCATCAGGAGCGAGCCTATTCCCGTGGGCAGTTGCTTGACCAGGTCTGGGGTGGCAATGTGTATGTTGAAGAGAGAACGGTGGATGTCCATATTCGCCGCCTGAGAAAAGCGCTGGGCAGTGGCTATGAGAATTACATTCAAACCGTCAGAGGTACTGGCTACCGTTTTTCCACTAAAGCGTAGAATGCTGGAATTCAATGAAAATGGCTTCAGTGACGTTTTCCTCATCACCACCTGATGACATAAGAATGATGGTCAGGATCAATCACCATAAGCTCAACAAACTGCGGAACTGCCTGTGACCACCTCTGCCCGATCCTGGTTTACTGGTCGAATAGTGTCAATGCTTGCCATCGGGCTGCTGGTCGGCTGGCTGGCGGACCGGATTTTTCTGGGGCTTTTTCTTGCCACATTATTCTACCTTCTCTGGAGCCACCAGCAACTGCACCGATTGCTGATATGGCTTGATAAGGCTGCCCACAAAGAGCTGGATCCCCCGGAAAGCACAGGCGTATGGGGTGAGATCTTTGACGGTATTTATAGAATTCAGCGCAAACACAACCGCTCAAAACAGCGACTTGCCAGCGTGATAGAACGCATACAGGATTCAACGGCAGCATTAAACGACGGAATCGTCATGGCCGACCAGAATGGTTCCCTTGAGTGGTGGAACCGTGCCGCCGGAGAGTTACTGGGCCTGCAAATGCCCGATGACCAGGGACAGCTCCTGACAAACCTGGTCAGAAATCCAAAATTTGCCCGCTATATGAACAATAGCCACGGCAAAGAGCCCATTAAGATCGATTCACCGGTGCATGAGAGCCGACAGCTTCAAATAGCCATTACCGTTTATGGGCAGGGCAATCGACTTCTATTGGTCAGGGATGTCAGCCGGTTGCATCAGCTTGAAATCATGAGAACCGATTTTGTTGCCAATGTTTCCCATGAATTGAGAACACCTCTAACCGTGATTTCCGGTTACCTGGAGACCATGAGTGACGGTATAGCAATGAATCCGGATACACCGCCCATCTTTAATCGTGCCCTTGGTCAAATGCAGGAGCAGGCAACCAGAATGCAGCGACTGATTGAGGATCTTTTGTTACTTTCACGGCTTGAAGCGACGGAACCGGAAAGAATAAGTCAGTCAGTGACGCTTAAGTCTCTGCTTGCCGGTATCGTTAACGACGCCAAAGCATTGAGCGGTGAAAATCAGCACCAGTTACAACTTGAATGCGACGATGATGCCTTATTAACGGGTGATGCCGTGGAGCTGCGCAGTGCCTTTTCTAACCTGGTTTATAACGCTATCCGCTATACCCCGTCTGGAGGAAAGGTGCAGGTGAAGTGGTGGCAGGATCAGGAAGGTGGACACCTGATGGTTCAGGACAATGGTGTTGGCATTGACCCCGTTCATATTCCAAGACTGACTGAGCGTTTTTATCGGGTGGATAAGAGCCGCAGTCATGCCACAGGGGGGACCGGTCTTGGACTGGCGATTGTAAAACATGTGTTATTAAGGCATGAAGGTCGTATCAGTATCAGTAGTCATCCGGGAAAAGGCAGTCGTTTTATATGTCACTTTCCCCTGTCGAGAATCAAGCATGCCAACGTCGTCAACGTATAGCAGGCCGGTTGAACACGATCTTTCCGGTAAATGATGATATTAACGCCGTATTTGCCAAAATAGAAAATAAAAAAGGGTCTGCAAGACCCTTTTTTATTCAGAGCGAATAAAACTTACTCTTCGATCTGTTCCAGAGCGCAGTCCAGACGCTTCTTGCCAGTACGCTCCAGGTACGCCTGGAAATCACGTGGCAGACGGCCAGTAGTGGCACCTTCCCACTTAATGCGCTCACCCGCTTCGTTCTCGTATTCAAAAGTGTACTTTTGAATGTTTCTGCGACGCTTCTGTACTGTCTCTTCCGGTTCCAGATTACCCACACCCAGATCATTCATGGAAACACCACGGTCGGCCATAATCTGCTTGATGGCTTCAATGCTTTCCTGCTTCTTCTTACGCTTCTCTTCGTCTTTGGCACGCGCTTCCTGCTTCTCAGTCAGCACATCGTTCAGACGGGAAATGATGCGCTCCAGATCTTCCGCGTGTACATCTTTAAACAGTGAGCGAATACGGGTTTTGCTGCTGAGGCGATGCAGAACTTCTTCAAAAATATTCATTTACTCTACGACTCCTTGGTCTTGATAGAACTTCCTACTTAGGAATAAAGATGTTCAATTCGATGAACTTTATACAGCAAGATTTTTTTAGATGGAAGTACCATTATATAAATTTTAAAAATAATGTGAATCACTGATAGTAAAAACTGTCAGTTTATTAATCCAAAATCAGGCAGGTTGTTTTTTTGATCAAAAGGAATAAGTTGTATAACTCCGATATGGATCATGTTGAATGGGAACCACAAAGGACACAAAGAGCACGAAGAAGAGCTTTTCTTTTCCTTTGTGCTCTTTGTGTCCTTTGTGGTTCAAAAATTAATGGATAGTTACTTAATATTTACCGTAAGCGTACCAGCAATCAATCGACGTTTATTTGCGTTTCTTATTCTCACTGCACTGCCAGCTTTGAGTGACTGCGCCATTTTCAAACGACTCAATCTCCACATCAAACTGCCAGATCCGGTGTATATGCTTCAGCAGCTCATCGGTCTCTTTTCCCAATGGCCGACCTTCATGCTGGTAATGACGGAGGGTCAGCATGCGGTCACCCCGGATATTGACATTATAAACCTGAATGTTTGGTTCCCGATTGCCGAGGTTATACTGAGCGGCCAGTGACTCACGGATGGCTTTATAGCCTGTTTCATCGTGAATACTGTCCACCTCAAGATAAGTGCGGGACTCATCATCCAGAATTGAAAACAGTCTTAAATCTCGCATCACTTTGGGTGACAGAAACTGCAGGATAAAGCTTTCATCCTTAAAGTTTTTCATGGCAAAGTGCACAGTATCCAGCCAGTCGCTGCCGGCAATATCCGGAAACCACTCCTGGTCTTCATCGGTAGGGTTTTCACAAATACGACGAATATCCATAAACATATTGAAGCCGAGGGTGTATGGATTGATACCACTGTATTGCGGGCTATCAAAAGGCGGCTGATAGATAACACTGGAATGGGAGTGAAGAAACTCCAGCATAAAACCATCGGACACCTTGCCCTCATTGTATAGCTCATGCAGAAGGTGGTAATGCCAGAAACAGGCCCACCCCTCATTCATCACCTGAGTCTGTTTCTGAGGGTAGTAGTATTGGGCAATTTTTCTGGCTATTCGCAACAGCTCCCGCTGCCAGGTTTCCAATAACGGTGCATTCTTTTCCAGGAAGTAGAGCAGGTTTTCTTCCGGGTCTTTAGGAAAGCGCTCTTCCTGTTCCTGCTCATCTTTCTCAACCTTTGGAATGGTGGTCCAAATGTCGTTCAGAGTCCTCTGGATATACTCCGCCCTCTCTTCCTGCCGGGCCTGTTCCTGCTCAGCGGATAAGGGCCGGGGCCGTTTATATCGATTCACCCCCTGATTCATTAATGCATGGCAGGCGTCGAGTATTTCCTCGACCGCCTCAATGCCATACTTCTCTTCACATTGTGCAATATAATGTTTAGCAAATAACAGGTAGTCGATAATGGACTCGGCATCAGTCCAGGTTTGAAACAGATAGTTCCCTTTAAAGAATGAATTATGACCATAGCTGGCATGGGCTAATACCAGTGCCTGCATGGTCATGGTATTTTCTTCCATTAAATAGGCAATGCAGGGATTTGAGTTGATCACAATTTCATAGGCCAGCCCCATTCTGCCCCGTTGGTAGTTTTGCTGGGTATGAAGAAAGTGTTTACCAAAACTCCAGTGGTTATACATTAATGGCATACCCGTTGAGGCATAGGCATCCATCATCTGTTCAGAGCTGATAATCTCAATTTGATTCGGGTAGGTTTCAAGGCGGAAGCGATCAGCAAGACGGGCCAGTTCCCTGTCGTATTCCTGAATTAGCTCAAACGTCCACTCCGGTTCACTGGAAATCAACTGGCTGCTCATGCATTTTCCTTTTTTTCAAACAGTTTACGGAAAACCGGGTAAATATCACTGGGCGATTTAATCTGCTGCATGGCAAAGTGATCTTTAAACTTCTCCGCTACACTCTGGTACTCACGCCATAAATTCTGGTGGGCACGGTCGGTGATTTCCACATAACAGTAATACTGAACCTTCTGCATAATCTGCTCGGTGAGAATCTTGGTGCAGACACTGGAATCTCCTTCCCAGTTATCACCGTCCGATGCCTGGGCAACATAGATATTCCAGTCCACCGGGCTGTAACGCTTGTTGATCACATCACGGGTCATTTCCAGGGCACTGGAAACAATGGTTCCCCCGGTTTCCCTGGAATAGAAAAAGTCATCCTCATCCACTTCTTTAGCGGCTGTATGATGACGGATAAAGACCACTTCAATCTCTTTATAATTACGCTGCAAAAACAGATAGAGCAGAATAAAGAAGCGCTTGGCCATGTCTTTGATGTCCTGAGTCATGGATCCGGACACATCCATCACACAAAACATCACGGCCTTATTACTGGGCGAAGGCACTTTGACCATGTTGTTGTATTTCAGGTCAAAGTCATCAATAAATGGTAGTCTTTTCAGCTTGGCATTGAGCTCTTTTATCCGTTCTCTTAATTCAACAACTCGTTGCTGGTCCGTTTCATCCGGGCTGACTTCCATTTCCCGGAGCTCTTTTTTAAGTGCCCGTATCTCCCGACGATCACCACCGGATAAGGCAATACGCCGGGCATGGGCTGAACGCAGGGAGCGCACCACATTCAGGCGATCCGGCGAGCCTGCTGTCGTATACCCGGCCTGTCGAATCTTGAATTCCGTCATATCCTCCAGCTGCTTCCGAACCAGGTTGGGCAGCTCAAGGTTATCAAACATATGCTCCAGGAACTCATCATGATTTATCTGGAAGCTGAATTCATCCATTCCTTCGCCGCTGTTGCCAGCCTTGCCCTTACCGCTTCCTGAGCCACTGCCGCCCGATGGGCGCTTGATACGATCACCACTGACAAACTCCTTGTTGCCCGGATGAACCTGCTTATAACGCCCACCCTGACCGTGGCGGAATACCGGCTCAGAAAGATCTTTTCGGGGAATGGTGACTTCGCTGCCAGAAACCACATCTGTAATGGAACGTTTATTCACAGCATCAGACACTGCTTTCTTGATGTGCTTCTTATATCTCTCAAGAAACCGCTGGCGATTGACGGTACTTTTGTTTTTTCCATTCAACCGTCGATCGATAATAATACTCATGAACACGCTCCTTGTGTGCCCTTTATGACAAACAGGGCGAGAATCCGTTCGCCCTGCCTCTCTACCCGGACGGCAGTTACTGCGACTTGCGCACCCGGATATACCATTCAGCCAATAACCTGACCTGTTTCTCGGTATACCCTCTCTCTACCATGCGCTTAACAAACTCATTGTGCTTGCGCTGATCTTCCTGACTGCCTTTGGCATTGAATGAAATCACCGGAAGCAGGTCTTCTGTATTGGAGAACATTTTCTTCTCAATCACAGTGCGCATTTTTTCGTAGCTGAGCCAGCTCGGGTTTTGGCCATTGTGATTGGCCCTGGCCCTGAGCACGAAATTAACGACTTCGTTACGGAAATCTTTCGGATTGGCGATACTGGCCGCTTTCTCGATTTTCTCCAGCTCATCATTGATGGCCGAGCGGTCGAGAATATCGCCGGTTTCAGGGTCACGGTACTCCTGATCCTGAATCCAGAAGTCAGCATAGGTGATGTATCGGTCAAAAATGTTCTGTCCATACTCGGAGTAAGACTCAAGATAGGCGGTCTGAATCTCTTTGCCCAGAGACTCAATGTATTTGGGTGCCAGGAACTCTTTCACATAGCGCAGATAACGCTCATGCACCTCTTTCGGATACTGCTGCTGCTCAATCTGCTGCTCCAGTACGTAGAGCATGTGCACGGGGTTAGCGGCAATTTCCGTAGGGTCAAAGTTGAATACCTTGGAAAGAATCTTGAAAGCAAAACGGGTAGACAAACCTTCCATGCCCTCATCAACACCCGCTGAATCCTTGTACTCCTGCAGCGGCTTGGCATTGGGGTCGGTATCTTTCAGGTTTTCACCATCATAGATCCGCATCTTGGAATACACATTGGAATTTTCCGGCTCCTTGATGCGCGACAGGACGGTAAACTTGGCCAGCATTTTCAAGGTATCCGGTGCACAGGGGGATTCCTTGAGTGAGCTATTAGCCAGCAGCTTTTCATATATATGAATCTCTTCCGTCACCCGGGTGCAGTAAGGCACCTTGACGATGTTCACCCGGTCAATAAAGGCTTCATTGGTCTTATTATTCCGGAATGATTGCCACTCGGATTCATTGGAGTGGGCAAGAATAATACCGTTATAAGGAATGGCACCCATGCCTTCGGTACTGTTGTAGTTACCTTCCTGGGTCGCGGTCAGCAGCGGGTGGAGTACCTTGATGGGTGCCTTGAACATTTCCACAAACTCCATCATGCCCTGATTGGCACGGCAGAGTGCGCCAGAGAAGCTGTAGGCATCCGGGTCATCCTGAGAGTATTCTTCCAACTGTCGTATATCCACCTTGCCCACAAGGCTGGATATATCCTGGTTGTTCTCATCGCCGGGTTCGGTCTTGGCAATACCCACTTGATTCAGAATACTGGGATGCAGCTTCACCACTCTGAACTTGGTGATATCACCGCCAAACTCATTTAACCGCTTAACCGCCCAGGGTGACATGATGCCGCCCAGGTAACGATTGGGAATGCCATATTCTTTTTCCAGAATGTCGGCATCTTCATCAGGATTAAACAGATTCAGAGGTGACTCAAAAACCGGTGAACCTTTGATTGCATAGAATGGGACTTTCTCCATCAATGCCTTCAGCTTTTCTGCCAGAGAAGACTTACCACCACCCACTGGCCCCAGAAGGTAAAGTATCTGTTTCTTCTCTTCCAGCCCCTGGGCAGCGTGCATAAAGTAGGAAACGATTTGCTCAATCGCCTCTTCCATTCCATAAAATTCACGGAATGCCGGATAACGCTTAATCAGTTTATTGGAAAATATACGACTGAGCCTTGGGTCCCTTGAGGTATCCACCATCTCCGGCTCACCAATGGCCATAAGCATGCGCTCTGCCGCATTGGCATAGGCAGAAGAATCCTGCCTGCACAGTGCCAGATACTCTTCGATGGTCAGCTCTTCCTGCTGGGTTGATTGAAATCTCTGCTGATATGTATTGAAGATGTCCATGCCTTCACCCACCTTTGTCTGCTTGAATTCCTGAACAACGACCAGGAACGTTTGACCGATAGCTCATCTGGAAGCTTATCCTTCTCAATTACGCTATCGGCAGAGTCAGAACTTTGACCACATTTTTTTATAACTTTTATTGAGTAGCTATGAATGCCAGAAAAGCAGTTCATGCTGATCAACAATGCTATAGAAAAAGGTGGCATATAATGCCCGTCCGACAAACCAGAGAACTCGGTGTCATGACCGGCAAAAGCGGGATACGAACATTCAGTCGAAAAAATCTGGCCTACATTGATGCACTTTTCATAACAACTTATAACAACGGACTTCCTTGCAGCATGCTGGCAGAGATATTATTCTTCATCGCTCACAACTTCTGGTGGTCTCGCACTTAGCCTTGGAAAAGCTGCCCGACAAGCGTGGCACTATCAAAACAACCCTGCGTTTTTAACCGCAAAGTGATAGCGCATTTTTTCTTGCCCCAGAATTTATAATGTGGATTTTTGACTACTTCTGCAACTGTTGAATCATTGCATGGAGGAAACGTGTTGCTTCACCACCCGTTGCTGCGCGGTGATCAAACGACAGTGACAAAGGCAGGGTACGGTGGCTCTCAGGCTTGCCATCAACGCTGACGATTTCTTCCCTTAACCGGCCAACACCGATGATACAAACGGTTGGCGGCACAACAACCGGTGTCGCGTATTTTCCGGCAAAGACACCAAAATTACTTAACGTGATGGTTGCACCCTGAAGCTCTGAGTTTGGCAGACTTCTGTCTTTCACCCCTTCCCTGAGCTTATTGATACTCTCTCGTACTTCTGCTTTCTTCATTTTTGCCACATCACGCATCACCGGAACGAGTAGTCCCTCGTCACTATCTACCGCCAGGCCCAGGTCAACAGCATCATGAAGCTGACGGCTCATGGAAGCGCCATCAAACCAGGCATTAAGCGCAGGCTCCACGGCACTGGCTTTGGCAATTGCCTGAATCAGACGAACAGTGATGTCTTCTTTATCATCCCAATGATCAATATCCACATCATCAAACAGCGTTACCTGAACGACGGAAGCATGAGATTTTGCCATGGTGCGGGCCATATGCTTGCGGACACCTTTCAATGGCTCTGGATTGTCCAGGGGATAGGCAATGGCAGGTTGTGCAGCGGTTCTACGATTTGTGACAGCACCCAGATCCACCTGGAATTGCTCAGCCAGTGATTGAAGTCCACTTTGAACCATGTGCGATGAAGACGACGGTGGCATCTGGCCATCCGCTGGTGAGCCAATAATAAAAGCATCATCGCTACTGGTGCTGGCATCATCACTGACCAGTTTGCCGACTACCGTACCGCTATCTTCCCCATCGGTGACAAACTCCACCAGCGGGGCTCCGGTAAGAATAGTGTCACCGGGTTGGCCACAAAGACGGGCGATCACTCCGGTGCAGGGTGCAGGAACTTCCACAACGGCTTTGGCTGTTTCGACTGAGACCATCGGCTGATCTTCCCTGATGCTATCCCCTTCTCCCACATGCCATTCGACAATATCGGCTTCAGGAATACCTTCCCCTAAATCGGGTAAATTGAAAAAGCGCATGAATGTACCTTTTTATTATAAAAATACTGACTGCTTCTGGTTTTGCAGTCCTACAGGTTCCTAGTACATCGTTTCAATGAGTTTGACGTTTACAATCTCCGTTCACCCTGAGCGGAGTCGAAGGGTGCTTGGCACGATCTATCAGAGGCCGGAGTTTCCGCCTTTAGGCCCTATGGGTCCTTCGACAGGCTCAGGACGAACGGAGTGTGGAGGCACGACAACCCGTCAAACTCATTGAAACTATGTATTAGTGCCTGGCAAGACTCTTGATCGATGCCCTGACAATATCATCGACCTGAGGCAGATAATGGTCTTCCATCCTGTAGTAGGGCATTGTCGTATCAAAACCGGTCACCCGTTCAACCGGTGCCTTCAGATCATCAAACGCCCTTTCCATAAGACCGGCAGCAATCTCGGCCCCCACACCAAAACTCCGACAGGCTTCATGAACAATGACACAGCGTCCGGTCTTTCTGACTGACGTCAGAATAGTCTCCATATCAAGAGGCTTGATGGTAGCCACATCAATCACTTCTGCAAAAATGCCATGCCCCTCCAGAATGTCGGCTGCCTCCATGGTTTCACGAACCGATGCCCCCCAACTGACCAATGTGACATCCTGCCCGACTTTTAACGTGAAACAGGTGTCCAATGGCAGCGGGTCACTGGCAGCATCAATTATCTGCTTACTTGCCCGGTAGATGCGCTTTGGCTCCAGGAAGATAACCGGATCCGGCTCATTAATGGCAGCACGAAGCAATCCATAGGCTCTGACCGGTGACGATGGAATAACCACTCTTAGCCCGGGAATATGGGCAAACAGTGCTTCGGTGCTTTCCGAATGATGCTCCGGGGCGTGGATACCTCCGCCGAAAGGAGCCCGCAGCACCAGGGGACACGCCAACCGCCCCCGGGTTCGGTTTCTCATGCGTGCTGCGTGGCAGATTAATTGTTCCATTGCCGGAAAAATAAACCCCATAAACTGTATTTCCGCCACCGGTTTCATCCCCTGGGCAGCCATACCCACACTGATACCGGCAATCAGGGTTTCCGCCAGCGGGGTATCCATCACTCGCTTGAGGCCATATTTATCCCGCAGTCCCTGGGTTGCCCGAAAGACACCACCATTGACCCCAATATCTTCGCCAAGCAACACAACATCCGGATCATTGTCCATAGCATGATCAAGCGCCAGGTTGACGGCCTCAACCATGGTCAGTTTGTTATCCATTGAGATGGCCTCCGGCTGATTTCATGTTTTCCTGACGCATCTGTTCTCTGGCAAGCGCCTCGTTTTTCTGTTGCTCCAGTTGGGCTGGCATATTCGCGTAGTGATAATCAAACAGGTCTTCAATAGCGGGCAGCGGAGTGTTCAGGTAGGTTGCCACGGCCTGCTCAATGATACGGTCAGCCTCATCTTTTAAAGCCTGTTCTTTGCGCTCATCCCACAACCCCCGGTGGTGCAGGAAGTTACGGAGCCGCTTGATGGGTTCTTGTTGCCAGGCCTCCTTGAGCTCGTCACTGGCACGGTAACGGCTGGCGTCATCGGCCGTGGTGTGATCGCAAAGCCGATAGCTGACCGCTTCTATCACGGTAGCGCCCTTACCCTGGCGTGCACGGTCAATAGCGGCGCTGACCACTTCATGGAGGGCAATAACATCATTACCATCAACCTGGTAAGACGGCAGGCCAGCGGCCAGCCCTTTCTGGGCCAGCGTCGGTGCACCGGACTGAATTTTTCTGGGAACCGAAATCGCCCACTGATTGTTGTTAATGATATAAACCACGGGCAGCTGCCAGGCACCGGCCAGGTTCAGGGCTTCGCCAAAATCGCCTTTCGACGTAGCGCCATCCCCCAGTGCACATAAGGCCACTTGCAACGGGTCACCGGCCTCATGGCGGATTTTAATGGCGGTGGCGATACCGGCCGCGTGGCCAGCCTGTGTCGCAATGGGAACACAATTCGGTAGATCCTGACCCCAGGCCGGACTGGCACTCCCACGCTCATCACCACCCCAGTAGAGCATGACATCACTCAGAGCGATGCCTCGTCGCATCAACCCGGGAAGATCCCGGTAATAAGGAATCAGAACATCTTCTTTTTCCAGCAGGGCAGCACACACGGTGCTGATGGCTTCCTGTCCAAGACAGGAAGGGTAAGTGCCCATCTTACCGGTCCGCTGCAATGCCACCGCTTTTTGATCGGCCTGCCGGGCGATCACCATGGAACGGTAGTAATCAATGAGAATGTCGTGATTGCTGACCCAGGCTGGCAGTCGTTTGATGACTTCGCCTTCAACATCCAGAAACTGCGCCATGGCGAGGGAAGGGTTTGCTGTTAAATCCATTTCTTTTCTCCCTATGCCGTCAATTGTGAAGGGTTATCACCATGCACAATGGCTTCTGCCATCTGGTCAGCAATAACACTGGCAGGTAACCCGGCCTGATTCTGTCGGCTGAAAATTTCTAACAGGGTGTCATGAATGCCACGAAGGCGCCGGTGCATATCACTCTGACTGCTTTGCAGGTAAGTCATGGCGACAAAAATCAATCCACCGGAATTAATCAGGTAGTCCGGGGCAAAGAGAATGTTGCGGTCGAAGAGGGCAATACCGTCTTCCTCCGTCAGTAGCTGGTTATTGGCTGAGCCGGCAACAGCAGCACACTGTAACTTGCCAATGGTGTCGCTATTGAGAACGCCGCCAAGGCCACAGGGGCTGAACAGATCGCAGGGCACCGAATATATGTCATCCGGTGCCACCACTTTGGCACCGAACTCCCGGACACACTGATCAACACGATCCTGATTGATATCGGCAACAATCAATTGTGCCCCATCGTTAAACAGTCGCTGACAAAGGGCATAGCCAACATTACCCAGCCCTTGCACAGCGACCCTTAAACCTTTCAGATTATCTGGCAGGGAGGGATGGGCTTTAAGGCAGGCAAGCACGCCATAATAAACCCCTTCAGCGGTAAAAGGTGCCGGGCTGCCACCGGATGAAGTACAGGTCACATGGGCTGACTGAGTAGCAATGGTGTCCATATCCGCCACCGTTGTGCCACTGTCCATAGCCGTTGCATAACGACCGCCAAGCTCATTGAGAAAACGCCCGAACGCTTTGAAAAGCGCGGTTCGGTCATAGTCACCTTCCGGTTCCATAATGACCGCTTTGCCACCCCCGAGATCCAGGCCAGCCAGTGCTGATTTGTAGCTCATACCACGGGCAAGGCGAATGGCATCCGTGATGGCTTCGTCAGAGGAAGAATAAGGAATGATTCGACATCCACCGAGGGCTGGCCCTCTGCGGGTACTGTGAATAGCGATGACGGATTTGAGGCCGGATTCTTCATCGAATTTGCAATGAAGATCGTTGATACGCGCCTCGGCAATCTGTCTGAACATGACGGGATCCCTCCGTATGTTGCAGAGCAGCAGGCTCTGGTTTAATGCCCTGTCTATCGGCATCCCGGGGTTAGGGCAAGCTGACAGACGTGGCTATTTATTGTTGTTTTACAGGGTAGAACTTTCATCACATTCAGCGGTTTAAGCTCTATCAACAACCAGGCTTTCTGATAACGCCTTATTCGATTACAGAGGAAGTTAAGCCCTATTGTCAACAGTCAATAAGTTTTAGAAAACATCATGCTCTGCCGCCATTGGCCGCTATTTAAATCAACTAATTGACTGAAAATCTCACCATCCATAAACCACGTTTTCATAAACACCTGTTTTGGCAAAACAGGTAAAAGATGCATTTTGAAAACAAAAGGTGATAACTTAGTTCTTCCTTCCCTCTAATCCATGGAGGCCAAAATGTCGCAAATACAACAAGAAAAGCGTCGATTTCCCAGAAAAACACTGGAAAAAACCGCAGAAGTACTGGATAACGACACCGGTCTGTCTATCGGCATTCTTGAAGATGTCTCAAAAGGAGGATTCAGCATCCTGACCGATCGGGGTGTCAGGCCATCAGAAACCCGGAATGTCACATTGATCCTGCCCGGGCCGCAGGAAGGTGCTTATCGAGTGTCCATGAGTGCCGAGTGCGTCTGGTGTCAAACCGTCAGTGAACAGGCTGATTTCGCCGCAGGTTTTGTTTTACGCAGTATCGAGGACCAGGACGAAGTCGCATTGAACTATTACATAAGGGATTATCAGGTAGCGGGCGAGCTTCAGGAAGGTTAAATACCTTTCTGAAGCCGATAAGAGCAGAAGCAAACACTCACAAACAACCTTTAACAAGCCAGGTAACGGTTAATCTGCAATTGGCAGGCTGAGCGTTTCCTTGAGTTCTTCCATCACGATATAGCTCTTGGACTCCCTGACCCCTGGCAACTTCAGAAGAATATCCCCTAACAACTCGCGGTAAGAGGCCATCTCTGAAATCCTGGCTTTGACCAGATAGTCGAAGTGACCAGAGACCAGATGGCACTCCAGCACGTTTGGCAGCTTGATGACCGCTTTGCGGAAGTCATCAAAGATATCAGCGGATTTGGTATAGAGGCTGATTTCCACAAACACAAGAAGCCCTGCCTGAAGATACTTCGGGTTCAGGCGTGCAGAATAGCCCTGAATAATACCTTCCCTTTCCAGGCGCTTGACCCGTTCCATACACGGCGTCGTACTCAGCCCGACCTTATCCGCCAGCTCTACATACGATATACGCCCTTGCTCCTGCAGGGTACGGAGAATATTACGATCGATACGATCCAACTGGCGAACAACTTCTTTTCGGCTTCTCATGATTTCAGTCGTTTATTGACAATGCGTGTTCAGGCACCAAGAAAAGTGGAACACAATAGCATAAGGGATTAGTGAGCTTTGTATTCATCTTTTTTAGGACAGATCCTGATTAAGACAACCGTTATTCTAATATCTAATGGGTAAATCACCTCCCCTCCTAGCAGAGGGAGGTTAGGGTACCAATGATGAATCTGCAAGTGAGGATTACTAATATCCTCCATCAGGGTTTATCGCAAAATCATTTTCAATCCCTGCATTTTTATGGACAATGCGCGGGCTTTTCACTTCCTTGAGGGTTTGAAGGCTCTTTTCATAAGCAAAGAACCCATGGTCACCACAAGCGAACCTGAGTTTCTAACGATAAACTTGTGTCAACAGAGCCTATTAAAGCACACTCACCGGGTTCTACCCTGTTCTTTATACTCCGGGCTGGAGAAAATTTTAGATGAGTACAGCATCTGCCTCCCCGAAACATTCCCCAACGCCGTCGACGCTTTCGACAGCTGCGACAAAAAGTCGCTCAGGCAATGAGATCCTGGTCAAAATCGACCAGGTCACCAAAAAGTTCGATGACGTTATCGCTGTTGATAATGTCAGTCTGAATATTAAAAAGGGTGAGATTTTCGCACTGCTGGGTGGCTCCGGATCTGGAAAATCCACATTACTACGGATGCTGGCGGGCTTTGAAACACCGTCTGAGGGCAAAATTTACCTGGATGGGCAGAATATTACTCACCTGCCACCGTATCTGCGCCCCATCAATATGATGTTTCAGTCCTATGCCCTGTTCCCTCATATGACGGTGGAGCAAAACGTGGCATTTGGATTAAAGCAGGACCGCCTGCCCAAAGACATCATTGCCCAGCGTGTAGAGGAGATGCTGACACTGGTGCATATGCAAAAGTATGCCCGCCGTAAGCCCCATCAGCTTTCCGGTGGCCAGCGCCAGCGTGTGGCCCTGGCGAGAAGCCTGGCAAAGCGACCAAAATTGCTGTTGCTGGATGAGCCCATGGGTGCGCTGGATAAGAAGCTGCGCAGCCGCATGCAGCTTGAGGTTGTGGATATCATCGAAGAGGTGGGTGTTACCTGCATTATGGTGACCCATGATCAGGAAGAGGCGATGACCATGGCCGAGCGCATTGGCATTATGGATGCCGGCTGGATTGTCCAGGTGGGTACCCCTATCGATATCTACGAAAACCCCAACAGCCGCATGACCGCCGAATTCATTGGCTCCGTCAATATGTTTGAAGGAGAAATCACCGAAGAAGAAGCGGGTTACGTCATCATTCAATCGCAACAGGTGCAACAGCCGATCTACATTGGCCACGGTATCATGGCACCACTGGAAGACCGCAAAGTCTGGATTGCCGTGCGTCCTGAAAAAACCATGGTGACCCGGGAGCAGCCGGAAGGGAACTACAACTGGAGCAAGGGTGTGGTGCACGACATTGCCTATCTTGGTGGACATTCGGTTTATCATATCCGGCTTCCGTCGGGCATGACGGTACAGTCCAACATGGCGAATGTGATCCGGACCGCCGACAACCCGACCTGGGGTGATGAAGTCTATATCAGCTGGGATGATGACAGTGGTGTCGTCCTGAATAGCTGATCAATCACCGCTAACCTTATTCAGTATTTTTCGTGTTTAAGAACAGTCTGAAGGCTTTACATTGGCTAAAAGCCGAAGGCTTTCTATTTCGTAAACTATTCAGGCTTACCGCCGTACATGTAAGCCACTGGTAACGGATATTTTGTGGAATCTGTCATGTCCAACCTGTTAACAAAAGGTGCCTCCGCAGCCGCGTGGGGACCAGAGAGGCTAAACGCCTTAAGGGAGCTGTGGGGACGTCGCCTCGTTCTTGGCGTCCCCTATCTCTGGCTACTGCTATTCTTTCTTGTCCCCTTCCTGATTGTGGTCAAGATCAGCTTTTCATCGGCAGAAATTGCCATTCCGCCCTATTCGGCCATCTTTGAGTACTTTGATGAAGTACTGACACTGAATTTAAATCTGGGCAACTACCTGTTCCTGGCCGAGGACGAGATGTACCTGCAGGCCTATCTGACCTCGATACGGCTGGCTCTGGTCGCTACCTTTTTCTGCCTTCTGCTGGGCTATCCCATGGCCTACGCCATGGCTCAGGCATCGGGAAGAAAGCAAAGTTTCCTGCTCATGCTGGTACTTCTGCCATCATGGACCTCATTCCTGATCCGCATATACGCCTGGATGGGAATACTGAAAAATAACGGGTTATTGAACAACCTGCTGATGTGGTGTGGCCTGATTGACCAGCCCCTGCAGATCCTGAACACTAACATCGCCGTTTATATAGGCATCGTTTATGCCTATCTGCCCTTTATGGTGCTCCCTATTTACGCCAACCTGACCCAGCTGGACAAATCACTGCTGGAGGCGGCCAACGATCTGGGCTGTCGGCCATGGGAAACCTTTTTCAGAGTTACACTGCCACTGTCCATGGGTGGCATTGTCGCGGGCTGTATGCTGGTCTTTATCCCTGCCGTGGGTGAATACGTGATTCCTGAGCTGCTGGGTGGGCCTGAGAGCCTGATGATCGGTAAAGTGCTCTGGCAGGAGTTTTTCAACAACCGTGACTGGCCGCTGGCCAGTGCCCTGGCCATGATCATGCTGTTGATCCTGTGTCTGCCCATCGCCTTCTTCAATCGCCAGCAGGCGAAGCAATTGGAGGCCAGCCTGTAATGACGCTTTCTACAGAAACAGCAACTGAACGCACAAGCACCCTGGGAAGAGTCAAAACACCGGGTTTTTCCACCATCATGCTGATACTTGGGCTGATCTTCCTCTATCTGCCCATGTTTATCCTTGTGTTTTACTCCTTTAACGCTTCACGACTGGTGACCGTCTGGGCCGGCTTCTCAACCAAATGGTATGTGGAGCTGTTTCAGGATGAACAACTGATGGGCGCGGTATGGATCAGCTTGAGAATTGCTTTCTATAACGCGTCCATGGCGGTCATTCTGGGTACGGTGTCGGCTTTTGCCCTTGACCGCTTTGGCAAATTCCGTGGCAGAACCGCCTTCAACAGCATGTTGACGGCACCCCTGGTGATGCCCGATGTGATTACCGGCCTGTCGCTGCTGCTGCTGTTTGTCACCATGGCCGACCTGATCGGCTGGCCCATGGAACGGGGCATGCTGACCATCTGGATCGCCCACGTCACCTTCTCCACCGCTTATGTGGCTGTTGTCGTTGGCGCCAGGTTGCGGGAGGTGGATCGCTCTATTGAAGAGGCGGCGATGGATCTTGGTGCAACACCACTGCGGACGTTCTTTCTGGTCACGATTCCAACCATTGCCCCATCGTTAGCCGCTGGCTGGTTACTGGCGTTCACCCTGTCTCTGGATGATCTGGTGATTGCCAGCTTTGTCTCCGGCCCGGGCTCGACCACTCTGCCAATGGTGGTATTCTCTTCGGTGCGCCTGGGGATCTCACCAAAAATTAACGCCATGGCGACGCTGATTATTCTGGTGGTCTCTCTGGCAGCCCTGTTTGGCTGGTGGTTTATGCGTCGCTCAGAAAGGGAAAGGAGGGCCAGCCTGGAAAGGTTTGGCACCAGTTAGCATGATAATCAGATGCCGGATCTCATCCGGCTTTTTAATTCGTTCCTCGACTTTTACCAGACCCGTATGCTCCGGGATTGTCACGACGTGCATTTCTGCTTGACGTCCTCACTCCAAAAGCCTGCGACCTCAGTCTGGATCAAGCTCGTGCGGCGAGGAGCGTCCGTCCCCTGAATGGCTTATGTCCGAACCCGTTGTCGTTTGTGCAAAAGCATCACCGGGCATCGACTATGCCCCGTCTTTACGGACAAAATAGAGTTTTGGCAGCTCCCCTTGCCTGGCCATCGTTAATACCTGAGGATCTAAATAAACCTGCTTCAGTACAGCTTTGAGTTCACTATCTGTAGCCCCTCCAAGCTCATGCAGTGGGAACACCAGCCTTTCTTCCCGAGCAGCGTTGGTGATTAACGTTACCAGCTGCTGCGAAAACCCACTTATATCCGTTATTTTTGGAAAGAACACCGAATGAATTTTCTCGCAGCCTTTAAAGCCGTCAGTCTCTTTATATCGCCATGCCTGACATTGATAGTATCCCTCGCGCATGAAGGTAGCCTGACCGCCGCCCTTGGTCATGTGCTCGATATACCCCCCTCTATCACCCCCATGAAGCGCCACATCAGTATTCAGCACATTACCAAACCTCCGCACGGCATTTACCAGTGAGAATGGATCACTATCGCCATAGTGTTTCCGGGCAAAGCCAAGTACCCCACCTGGATTACTAAACAGCCTGGCAAAGTTTTTTGGTATGGGCGAATCGGCTGGCGTTGAAACCCGGGATTGAGGCCTTGACCTGGAGGGCACTGCTGATTCAGATCTGGCAGTTCCCGATTGGGCTGTCTGGAAATAAGAGGCAGTTTTCTTAGGGATTGCACCATGTCCTACAGCAAGCATAGTGCCTGAAACACCTGCCGGGTGGATACCGACAGGTGTTATCCCCGAGGGTAAATGTACCGGATTAGCCGCGTTCAGGCTCTTGAAAACTCGAATAAACTCGTCGTGTACTTCCTTATCCTTATTACTTTTATTATCCCAACCCACGAGTATTAACTTGGGTACTTTGGATAACTTCTGTATACGAGGATTCTTATAAGCCGCATAGAGCGCCTGGGCCATATCCTCACCACTGCCACCAAAAATTGCACAGCCTATAAAACAACTGACAATGGTATTGCTGCCTTTTTGGCTGGCTCCAAGGAGCAGTGAAACAAAAGCATTGGTGAAATCCTGCTGATACTTTATTACCCCTGCACCAGAACGGTTAACACTCAAATCATAATCTTTCCTATTTGGGGCAACCACGTTATGAATATGCTGGCAATGGCGCAAACCACGGGTGGAATCAGTGGCATATCCATAGGGCCCGGTGGTATAACACTCGCCAGTTCCAACCTTATGAATACTGGTATCGTGGTTAAATTGAGCGCCAAGATCACTGGCAAATTGTCCTGCGATACCCCCACGATGTTGCATTTGACTATTTGCAGCATTGACCAGATCGAATGGTTTTCCTTGTTTTGAGAGCTCTCTGGCACAACCAAACATGCCATAATCAGGGTGCATTGCTATTTCCAGCTGTCTGGGAAGCAGCTCTGTCGATGCCTTGTCAGCACGGCCTGTGCTTGCTGTCGTGTTAATTGCCGTGGCCACAGCCCCGGGGCTGCTCATTGCAGGGGGCGTTGTTACACGGCGAACCGGTGAACGTGTTGCGGAATTAAGTTGAGCCAGCATATTCCAGTGACTTGCAAAGTCTTGGCATGCTGTCCGGTCACTGTCTTCAGAAGACCTGCCCACCAGAACCAGTTGTGGTGCTTGCCTGCCTGTTGATTCAAATTGTTTCTTGGCTTTCGAAATCGCTTCTGCCAAATCTTCTCCTGTGCCACCCGCAAGACCACAACTGAGCAGAGGGCAGTAAATCCGACGTAGTTGATTGGTTTCAGCCGCTTTAAATAACTCAAAAAACGTTTTTTCAAGCTTTTCTGCAAACTTCTCATCATTTGCTAAAAGAACCAACACATTGTGAACTGCCCGACAATTATTGATATCAGATGGTTTGTCACCACGAATACAGTCATAAGTAAAACATTCACCGTGAGTGATACGATTCCCGGGCTGCTGAGACACCTGAACATAGTTACTATTGTTGCCACCAAACTTTTCTTTGATAACCTTTGCAATACCTGTATGAAATTGCATGTTCACGTCCACAGAGTTCACTATCCCATAGGGCATAAGTTCATCTTTACGCTTTACCCATGTCAATAATCCATCATTACAAGTAACCAGTGTTACCCTGCCAGGCAATGCTTGTTCAGTCCCATTAACCAGATTGGTACAATGTTGTGACACATCCTTATGTGTGACAAAGTTTTTGCCAACTATATGCCTAAGGGATGGATACTTTTCCAGTTGTTTAAGCAGGCAATCATTATCAGTTTTACGAACCGCTCGCCCAAAGACCGCTTGTTTCAATTCTTCATTGATTCCACATTTCTTCAGCTCAAGAGAACCGTACATCACTACCTGACCACAGAATTTTCCAATGGCATCATCCATTTCAGTCTCCTTAAATTATCGTGTAATTGATATTTATTTGTGCAATCAAATAAAAGCAACTGTAGATCCAATAATCGAATTAGACTGAAAATCGGTAATATAGTTCCAAAATTAGCAGGCATTTTCTCTCACGCGACTCCAGGATGGTGTCTTCATATCTCAACTATGTTTTTGAAATATCCGGGTTTAGCGGCTGTGTGAGCCATTTTGATCCGTCATCGGTAAAGGTTCCTGAACCAACTCAACAGCCCTTGCACCGATAGCCTTTTTACAGGCAAATGCACAACACACCCCTGCGGCATATACCATTAAACCGGTCAGGGCACCGTAGGTGACATTAACTTGTGTATCAACCTCATTCACCTTCAGCCCCCGGGAGTGGGAATAGAGAAAACCACCGCCCACACCACCGCCAACCAGCAGAACATACCCACCCAATAACCCGACAGTAGAATTCAGACAACAACGCCGTCCAAATGCAGACACTCTCACAGCCAGGGTAGCCGCAGCTTCATTGGCCCCGTTGGGTTGAGCAGCCTGTGGATATACGATACCTCCGGAAACACCGTTCACTGACCGGTCACCTCGTGATTTCACCAGTAAGTTCCCGTGACAGGCATAGCCAGTCTTGAGCATTGGTCATCTGACTTTTTGCAAAAAGCAGAGCGTGGACAGCCTTTAGATCGAAAAGTTCCGAATTGGTTCACTATTTAGTCAGACCATTAATAAATGTGTCCCAATCGAACTCATCTTTAATTAATGCTTTATTAAAATGTGCCTTTCTCATTCTGCCCAGGTGAATTCTATTATTTTCAATCATATTGGCTAATGAATCCACCTTTTCAGTTTTATCTTCAGTTTTTATTACTTGCTTAACCTGTAATGCAATGTTTAAAAAAGACAAAGCAAATGTTGTGGCATATTTCTCACCTTTTAAACTCATTCTGTTATTAATATCTATCGTTAATGAACAAATATGTGCTGTAAACAAGACATCCGCTGGATCTAACTGCACATTTTTGACTGGTAAAACCTCAGTTTCTGTCATCACTTCAGCAATTTCACCGGGCTGTAGAGGATTGCATGTAGAATCTAACTGCTCATTGTTGACTGACAAAACCTCAATTTCTGTCGTCATTTCAGCAATTCTATCAGGCTGCAGAGGATCATCTGTAGAATCTTCCGGTCGTTTGTGCTCAGTTACCGATGAATCACCCTTGGCGAGCATGCATAGTTGTTGAAATAATTTAACAAAATCGTATGGTTGATAGTCATTAATGCCAAAAATATCATTCATGATAAGTCTTGCCGGACCGGGAGATAGGGCAATAGACGGTATAATTACATTCAGAGACTGATCCGTTTTAATTTCTTCATCAATATCAAAAGGGTATTTTTCTGCTCTTTTTTTTAAATCCTCAAGCCTTTCAAGCATTCTTACTTTTAGTTTATTTTTAAAAGCCATTTTTACTAAAAGATCGTCCGATCTAAGAGAAAGGTAATTATCCACATTAATTGAGCTAAAGGCGAGAAAGTCCTTCAAATTAAGGTGTTGGGTAATTTTAAATCTTAATTCCTGGAATAATGGAAAATAATTATTTTCTGCAGGCTCTGAAGTCACCTTTCGTAACGGGGTGAATATATTAGCTGTTGGATTTTTTACAAATTCACTTGACCTATGATAATCAGAAATATTAGCAAAACTATCAACAATGGCATTTTCAGAATTCATCATTATGCCTACATTTCTGCAATTCCATATCGATTTGATCATCAGATTGGGAAAAAGTTCCGCTTTGGATTGATCAATGAAAATCCTGAGTCAAACCCCCACTTCATCACCGGTTTTATTTTTTGCTGGATACCATGAAAAGTAGATCGTGGACAGCCTAAAGATCGAAAAATTCCAGTTTTTTATTCTTCTTTAGTCGCAGAGAATCAATAAACTTGTCCCAATCGAACTCGTTTTTATTTTTTAATACTGATTTAAAATAATAAACTTTACTTAGCTTCCATCTTATAAGTTCATTGCTTTCAATCATATTGGCTAATGTATGTAGCTTCTTATCTTTTTCTTCAATACTTATCAGTTGGTTTACTTGTGATGCAATCCCTATAAAATATAACGCAAGAAGTGAAGTACCTTCAGTATTTTTACCGCATTTTAAACTCATTCTGTTATTAATATCTATCGTTAACGAACAAATATGTGCTCTAAAAAAGACATCCGTTGAATCATCATTGGCAAGCGTACATAGACATTGAAATAATTTAACAAAATTAGCTGATTGATATTTATAGTTTACAGGATCCTTCTTTAAGAGAAGTCGTGCAGGCCCGGGAGATATGGCCACAGGCGGTATTATTGCGTCATAATTCTCATTCAATTCAATTGGCCCATTAATTTCGAAGGGATATTGTCGTGCTTTTTGTTTCAAATCATTGAGCCTTTCAAACAATACTACCAGCGGTTCATTTTCAAGAACTCTTCTTACCAGAAGGTCGTCCGATCTAAGCGAAAAATAATTATCAACATTGATTGAGCTAAAGGCGATAAAGTCCTTCAAATTAAGATATCTGGCAATTTCAAATTTTAAGTCGTGACTCAATGGTAAATAATTATTTCTTGCAGGCTCTGAACTTACCTTTCGTAACGGACTGAATATATTGGCTGTTGGATGATTTACAAATTCGCTTGACCTTTGATAATCGGAAAAACTGACAAAACGATCAACAATAGCATTTGCAGCGTTCATGGTTATGCCTTTACTTTTTTCCCTTCCTTCAGAACATAGGTTTGGGAAAAAGTTCCGCTTCAGAAATTTGCAAATAGCATTGGTATCAGATCTCCATTTGATCAAAATCCAGTTGCTCAGGGATGAGAATGCCGTGATATAGCACAGGAACACGGTTCAAATTACAAAGCAGCTGATAAGGAATAGTACCTGCACCCATTGCCACCTCATTAATGGGCAAGTCATCTCCCCACAGGATGGCACGGTCCCCTATCTGCACATCGGGCAAATCGGTTAAGTCCACCGTCAGCATGTCCATGGATACTCTGCCCACCAGCGGTACACGGCAGCCATTAATATACACCGGTGTGCCATTGGCGGCATGGCGGGGGTAACCATCTGCATAGCCGATAGCCACCACACCGATCCGGGTGGTTCTACGGGCAATCCACTGACTGCCATACCCCACGGAACTCCCGGCAGGAATGGTTTTGATGCTGATGATGGCTGAACTCAGCTCCATCACCGGTTTTATTGTTTGCTGGATATCATGAATTTGAGCAAATGGAGAGACCCCATACAGCAGCAGACCAGGACGATTCCATTCGCTCTGCACTTCTTTCAGGGCAACCAGCCCGGCAGAGTTACAGAAACTGCGCTCACCAGGCAGGCCATGGGTATAAGTATTGAACGTTGTCAGCTGCTGTTGTGCATGATCACTGTCCGGCTCGTCAGCACAGGCAAAGTGACTCATCAACACAATGTCTTTGACAAAAGGAAGATCATTGAGTTGCTCCCAGACTTTGCGGTACTCATCAGGGGCAAAACCGACCCGCCCCATACCGGAATCCATCTTCAGCCACAGCCTTACCGGATGTTTGGGACGGTGGGCGACTAATGCATCAATCTGATACTGATGATGGATCACCGTATCCAGACGATACTGGTCAATCATTTCCAGTTCTGCAGGTTCAAAGAAGCCTTCCAGCAGCAGTATGGGTTGTTTGATGCCAGCAGCACGAAGTTCCAGGGCTTCCTCAATAAAGGCAACGGCAAACCCGCTGGCAATATCCGCCAGCGCGGTTGCACAGGCTGTTGCACCATGGCCATAGGCGTCCGCCTTGACCACCGCCATCACCTGACCATTACCAGTGCCCCTGGCAGACAGTTGTTGGATAATACGATAATTATGACGCAGTGCATCAAGGTTTATCTTTGCTGTTGCTGGTCGGCCCATGCCTTTTGAGACTCCCCCGGAAATGCCAGTAAAGGGCAGCATCCTATCAATTAATAACTAACAGCTCTTTATGTGTTTATCGAAATCATTATATTGAATAAATAATACCCTTTGATTGTATTTATCCATAGTTTTGATTGCTTTTTATTCTTTATTAGACGGTAAGAGTCCACTAATCAGAGTCAGTTTCTCAGTGAAAATGCCAACGTCAATGGGAATAGCGATTAAGGAGCAACCTGTCGCTGCTGGTGCTCCTTCAATGAGGCGGGAATTAAGACTATTCTGCTTTTTTTCCGGGATCTGCCATAGTCCGAAACCGGGCGTCCATGGCAGCGAGAATACTTCTGGCTAAACGACCAATGCCGGGTTTCTGACCATCAGCATAAGGAATTGGACGACAGAGCGCCATGGCCCTGAGCCCCATGCGGGCGGAATAAATACCGACACCAACCCCGCTGGCGGCCTGGGAGCTGACCACGCCCAGCAACCGGTTGGAAGTAAAGTCTGATAGCTGATCAGACAGCAGTTCTGTCGCACCAGCCAGCGCCATCTGTTCCAGAACCATGGTTAACAGGTGGCTACGGGCAGGCAATGAAGGCCTGACACCGTATACCTGACAGATCTCATCGAGCATCCGGATACTGCGCCAGACCGACAGCAGCATATCAACGGCAGCAAATGGGCTGAGAGCCACCATCAACGCAACTTGCTGGCTATGTTGTGAAATACAGGCAAGTGCCCGCTGGTCCAGGGTCTGGAAAAAATGGCTATCCAGGTAAGCCAGCAGCTCGCTGTCATCACTGTAATCCGGCATCTCGGACAACACTTGTTCCAGCAGCATCTGCTGGGGCTTACCCTGATAGAGCTTACTCAACTGCCCGGTCCACTGGCTGGTTAATACGGTCGTTCTCTGGTCTCGAAACTGTGCAGCCTGCGCCTGTAGTTCGGTGATCTGTCGAAAGTCCCGTTGATACAGGAAAAACTCCACCACGGCTTTAACGACAGTGACCGCCAGGGCCAGAAAAAGCAAGGCAAACACTAAGGCCAAAGACCAATGCAGTTGATAGAGAAAAAGGCCCAGTTCCACCGTTTGCCAAAGCACCAATATCAACAGCAGGGTCAGCAGCCCGTAACATGCCGACCGGATAAAGCGCAGTGGTTTGGCCGCCAGTTCGGGTCCCTGCAACACCGGATCCCGGAAACCATCACTGATGGACTCCGGAGTCTCCAGGGGTTGCTCTGGTTCCAGAGGGATAAAGTACGGATCGTGATGTCGGGTCATGAAAACCGGTCTCCCAGCAGATCATTAAGAATGCTATCCAGACGGATATGGGGTAATCGGCCACCTGCGACCAGCTGCAGCCCACCGGGCGGCATCAACCGGCGCAATTGCCACTGGCCCAGAGCCTGCCAGTCATCCAGTGTCGGAATCTGTTCCGGAATATCCGGGTGCAGCAGCACTCCCGGCCCCTGCTCCGTCATCCCCTGCAGAGACTGGTGCCCCTGGTAATCGACATATGTCGTTGAGCGAACGGCGGCAACCGCTTCACAGCGGACATCCGTCGCATTAAACGCCGCTCTGCGCCTGGCCTCCTGAACCAGGTTTGCCGTCAGCCCTCTCACGGCTTCATGCTGGTCAGGCAGCACCTGATCAATTTTACTGGCGGCAAAAACGACCCGGTCAATACGTGGCTGAATTAATCGTCTGAGCAGGCTGTTGCGCCCATAATCGAAACTTTGCAGTACCTGAGTCAACGAGAAGCGAAGATCATCAAACGCTTCCTGGCCACGGTTCAACGACTTGAGCACATCCACCAGCACCAGCTGTCGATCCACCTTCTGAAAAGTATTTTGATAGAAGGGTTTGACCCGGGTTTCCAGGTAACGCTGATAATGCCTTTCACACACTTTGAATAAAGAGTCCTCCACCGCTTCCTCCAACTGATCTTCTGAACAACCAGTGATGGCAAGCAGGGGGATAAACGGCAGTTTACTCTCGTCACCTGAAGGTGCGGCATGCAGCCAGCGTCCGGGTTGAATCATGGTCAAGCCCGCCTGCTGACAAGCCTTGAGAAAGGTCAGTTGTTCCTGCCACAGTACTTGCAGTTCCAGCTCGGAAATGGTCTCCAGAGGATTAATGGACTTCAGCTTTTCGATAAAACTCCGGCCAATAGACCGGCGTACGGCACTGTCAAAAAGGGCGTGACATTGCCCACACCAGGCACGGTAATCCATGGCCAGTAGCGGCAGATCCAGCAGCCACTCCCCCGGATAGTCACGAATCTCCAGATAAAGACGACTGATCCCCGGTTTTCCCCGACGCAATAACCCGGGTGGCTGACGGAACTTGATCTCCAGCAGGCAGCCAGACTCATCCCTTGTAGCTTCCGGCCACCGCCCTCTTGATAACGCGTCAATACCCCGCTGGTAAGGAAACAGTGTGACACCATTCAGAGCGGACAGTTTTACCCCCAATAAGCGATCCTGAAGCACCGGGGGGAAGGCAGCCAGAAGGGCATCAGGATAGTGCTGTAACTGATGAATAAGACTGGTGATCAGGGTGGTTTTGCCACTGCCACTGAAGCCGGTCACTCCCAGTGTCATTCGCCGGTTAAGCAGCCGGTCGACGCCATTTTCCAGGGAACTGGCTGCTGACCTGGCAAGATCCATCGCTTTATCCTGCCCAATCAGCAAAGACTGCTTGACCTTGGTCTTTATTGGTTTCATTGAACCATTCTCGATTTTAAGAGTCTAATTCTCTGGATAATTATTAAATCAGATTAAAAATCATAAGGAATACAAAAATTTGTTTCTGGAACTTCCCGCTGCGGTTAAAGTTCAGGAGCCCGATGAGGAAGTATCCGCTGATGCATAAGCAGTTAAAAGAGAACATAAAAAAATTACGAAAAGCAATCAGTGGTTCTTTATTAAATCAACATCTAAAGTTGATCAGAACTGACTGAATTTGTAGAAATACCTTCGGATAATATCAGATTCCAGTCTTTTCCGGTCAACTTGGCCAGGCCGCAATAAATTGCATTATTTTTGGATTCCATCATCAGCTCACGCACCTGTTGGAAGAAAGTCCCTCCAAACTCACCGCGCAAAAACAACGCCAGGTCATCATCAGGACTGCCTGCCTTTGGCTCAAGAAGCGATCTTATCTCTGCATCATAAGTCATGTTCCCATAAAACAATTGCCCAATAATTTTATCCAGCAGACTTTGCTGACCGTCCCCATCCCTGAACAATGACGCCAGTAGGGCATCATCGGAAAAATCCGCCCTGAGGATATGAAATAAAGTGGGAATCAAGAGTGAAAAATTATCACAAATATCACCAACCAATTCATTCACGTCTACATCGCGTCCAGCATCTTCCGTACTCACAGGACACTCCACAGTCGTTGCCCTGAAAACGTCAAAACGTCTGAAAGACAGGGGGGCAAGCTGTGATCTGAGGTTGGGCATATTTAAACCTGAAGTACGATAAGCAATCAGCTTTTCTAAATTCACATGGTTTCTTCGTAACGCTTTGCCACACCCTATGAGTTTTACCTTAAGGGCTTCAGGAATCGTCCCGGGTAACAGGCTATTGGCCAGAGAGAGGCGTGACAGCCATTCCTGCTGGTCTTCGCTCAATAACCCACTGCTATAGGTGATCGCTTCCAGGAGAGATGGACGAAAGTGTGATTCAGCAAAGTGATTGGCACCAACCATGCCTGCAAACCCGGACACCAAATCCTGAGTTGCTATCGGGGATAACAATGGCCTTAGCTTTTTACACAGGTCCAGCGCCACAGAATAGTAGTTGTATGCCTGCAAATCATGGGTGAGGCCTCTGCCAAGCTGCTCAATTCTTGCTCGCTCAACACTGGCAACAGGGGTATGCATGGCAGGGGTGTACTGCTGTTTGGCTGGAGGTGAGCCAGGCAGCTCGGGCAGCGGGGTATCGCCATCTGGCCGCAAAGGCAGATAAGCCTTGCCCAGCAGATTCATAAACGTAGCGCTGTTAGCCCCTTCCTGAATCAGGGGGCGATCAACACAGCTGATCCATTCAAATAATGGTTTGGGTACCGGGCCACAATACAGAAGCTCGACAGGTTCATGAACCGAGTTCTCCCATTCCCTGTTCTGCAAATCATAAAATGGCACCTGCAACGATTTTTGTAGTACCCGGAGCCGTTCAAGGCTTGCCAGTGGACTCAATACCAAAACCACCGTTTTCTCCAACTCTGATGTATGACTTTTCACGACCCCTGACAGCAATCTTCTGATAATCACGTCATGGGCAGGCTCCAGGGCATGATGGTGAATACCATAAAGGGGCAGCAAATGAATTCTACCGGCTTCCGTCTCTCTCAGGATTTTTATCAGGCTGACGGCTCTTGAGTCGCCCTTCATTAGCGCCGGGATATCAGGTTTTTGCAGTAAATAAGCGGTCTGATAGTTTGCCAGCGCCGGAAGGTCCAGGTTCTGATGCATGCCATTGCACCGCTCGATTCTGGGCGTCGTGTTGCTCCATTTGAAGGGCGGGATAACAATCGCCACTTTTGACACCAACCATGAGCGGTTACCGTTCATGGCCCAGAAACCAAGGGGTTGCTCCAAAGGTCTTTGGTTAATAGTGCAATGATCCGCCAACTGTTTAAAAGGAATACACTCACACACCAGGCCAGAATAATGCAAAGTCTGTACGCCATCATTCCCGGGGTTAAATTCTGGCATGAATAACCGGAGCTTATCCTTCATCCGCTGCCAATCATCCTCCCCATTAAATTTCAGAACCAGCTCAACCCTGCCTTTGAAACCAAGGTGAGCCAGCCCTTCGATGATACTGAAGGCAGCCGTATGGTCTCCCTGGCCGGGACTCTCCGCAAGCCCCACCCGGATAACAGGAATGGCACCCAGCTTCTCAGACAGGCTACTCTCTGCAGTATCAACCTTCCTCTTGCCCAACAGGGGTAGATCAATGTCTTTTTTGGGCGACTCATTAGCACAACCGGAGAAATGCTTGCGAACTGCGACAGCTCGAATGGATGAATAAACTGGAGAATCAGGAGATCGCTTGCCACCTCCATTCATCGATCGCCTGGTCAGGGCATTTACAGACAGTGACGAATTCACGGCTATATCCGATTAACAAAATTCCTTAATATAGCTCGTCCCTCGTCCCGCTGCCCTTACAAGGCAGCAAGTTATACTGACAATCAACCTGGGAAACCTATCAACCGAAACAAATAAACAAATCCTCCCCATATGGTCTACTTTTCTAACGGCGTTCCTGCTGCAGCATAAAAAGTCAATTGAACTGTGATACGGGATTCTATTCCCGGCTGTGGTGGCCGCTGATTCAATCTCATTTAATAAATGGTCTGCTACCCATGAAACGTTTACTGACATTTATAGTGACGCTATCACTGTGTTCAATTGCACAGCTCTCAATCGCCGCCCAGTATCTGGATATGCCGCCAAGCTATGAAGATGCCACTACCTATACGATTCACCTGAAACCGGGTGATGACCGGGAAATCAATATGAGTGAAATCTTTCGTCTTTCCAGTGAGGGCTATACGTCGATAAGAATCAAAGTGGCTACTACTAACAGGGTTAATAGAACCAAGCCAACCAGGCGGTATCCGTTTTACCATAACGACATAGCTGAACGAATCCCTCATTGCCGCCTGTTAAGGCAGCATGACTACGATGATAATTATCGGGTATTACTGGACAACACCATTTATCAGTCCAATCTCAGTTACGATGATGCCATTTTACTGATTGGCAAACTCGTATCGGTGAACTCCTGTACATTTTGATGTCCATGGGCACAGCTTAAAAAGTCCTGACCCGGCCCTTCATCACAGGGCCAGGGTGTAGGATGCTATAACCTATTGATTAAATTACTGATATTAAGAACCTGAATGGCTCGGAAAACTATTTCGGTTTTGCATACATTCTCTTTATGTCTCAATGAGGAACTATTTTCCAATTTATCAGTCTGAAGTTAGAGAAAACCCTTTAATTCTTACTATTTGAATAATTTACAAGGACTGATTCCATGAAACTCATCCACTTACTGTTCAGGCTATCTTCCCTGATACTTTGTACTACTGTACTGTCAGCCGGGGCTTTTGAACTTGCTGCACCTGCTTACCATAATGATTTACCGCCCAGCTATGAAGATTCCGTGGCCCATTCCACCTATACCATCCAGCTCAAGCCCGGGGACAACAGATTCATTAGCTTCGTTGAACTTTTTGGTCGGGGCTATTACAACCTGAGGGTCAATGTAGCCAGTGATTTGAAACAGCCACATTGCCGTCTCTTTAAGCAGAGCAACGGCTATTACCGTGTACAACTGGATAACATGATTTATGATTCAAACCTGCATTATGACGATGCTGTATTAGAGATTGGTAAACTCGTCTCTGTGAACGCCTGCCGGTTCTGATCTCTGCGAAGATTGTAATGGTGGGGGCCTTACTGCTCCCTTCACAGAGGAAGCGCAGTGGTGAACTTCATCTGTTCCATGGCAAAACTGGAGGTTACATCGGTCAATCCCTCCACGGTGTTGACCAGCGCCTTATAGAAGCAATCAAATGACTGAATATCTTTTTCAGCCAGCTCAGCCAACGAGGGAGTCGTATCCTCCTGCAACTCCCGTAATATGTTGCGGTCAATTTTATCCATAATGTTTTAAATGCTGTCACTGGTTAGCAGGCCCACCACATTCTGGTCACTTTGCTGCGCTTCGGGGGAACTGAACAGACGTCGACGAATCAGGGTTTCAGCCAACAGGTCACCAATAGCCAGCAGAACCGTAGTATAGGTCGTGGGGGCTGGCTCCCGGTCTTCACGACTCTCAACCACACTGGCATCCAGCACGATATCCGCCTGCTCCGCAACCGGCCCCGCCGGATCACCGGTAATGGCAATCACTTTGTTACCCATTTGCCGGATTGCCGGATAAAGCCGTAGCAGCTCCCCAGTCCTGCCACTGTACGACAACATGATAATAACATCACCGGGGCCAATCATACTCAGATTGTCTTCCCAGGTTTCAGCGGCATTTAGTATGTGCGTAGACAAGCCTGTGGCATCAAGTGTTGCAGCGATTTTCTGCCCCACCAGGCCAGACTGCTTCATACCAAACAGGATGGCGCGTCCACGACACTCGGCCAACAGCTCCAGGGCAGCTGTAAAGCTACCATTGATTCTGTCTTCCAGTGATTTGAGCGCTTCGATCTGTCCGGCAACACTGTTGCGCATGACATCAGAAACCAGCAGGTTATGGTCTAAATTCATGGTCCATCTCTTCTAATCATTTTCCATCAGTGTGACACAGAGAGGGTGATAGATAATTGATCAGGAGCATTGATGCATAAAACATTTGGGCTAAGGAACTTTCAATATGTTTGTGTGTCCGATCAGATGTCGTTAACCGAAATTGGAGAGATCATGAATATTGGCAATATGGCAACAGGTTTGGCAGGGGTTGGTCTGACGGCTGCCGCCAGCCTGAATACTGATACAGGGTATCTGGCCAGATGGCAAGCCCGGGCCATCATGACTTTAGCCAGTACCGTAGGAACCACCTTAAGTCTGGTGAAATGCTGCCAGGAAGGTAGAAACATATCCCCCAGAACAGTGGCAACACTGGCAACAAACGCTGGCGTTCTTGCTTACAGTTGCCTGCAACCTTGTGCTGGCTCCTATGAAGTATCGTCCGAAACAGAGTGCGTTCGTGAATTCTTTGCTGATGGCACAATGAGCATGCCAAAATGCCGACGCATTCACCATAGTACTAAACCGACAGAGATGGGTGACATGTTTCGTTTTTGGCGGAATTAGTGCAACCTGCCTCTGTTATACATACACAGCCCCTTGGTTCCCACGGTCCATCATGGAAACCAAGGGTGTGGTTTTATGGGTATTCGTACTTTTCTGCACTGGATGTGTAAGTTATTTCAGGACAGTTCCATATCACCAGCATCAGCGAATCAGGGCTTCAGCCAGCAGTTCGCCCATCGCCAACAGGATTGATGCATGAAACATTTGGGTCAGGGAACTTTTTACTATGTTTGAATGTTCGACCAGGCATTATTAACCAAAATTGGAGAAATCATGAATATTGGTAATATGGCAACTGGTTTGGCTGGGATTGGTCTGACAGCTGCCGTCAGTCTCAATACTGGTGTAGCTGACTCCTCCAATCTGACCAAGTGGCGAACCCGGGCTGTTATGGCTCTTTCTGGTACCGTGGGTACCGGCTTAAGTCTGTTGCAATGCATCCGGGAAGGCAGAAACATATCGACCAGAACACTGGCGACACTGGCAACGAACGCTGGCGTTCTTGCATACAGTTATTTACAACCCTGGGCTGATTTTCCAAAAGAGTTAATGATTTATAAGTCCGAAGCAGAATGTCATGCGGAATTCTTGAAGAATCAGGGTGCAATGAGCATGCCGCAGTGTAAACCCTATCTTCATAAGGCTGAAGTTATTGAAAAGATGGTAGAGCAAGTGGGTCCCCGTAGGTATAAGATGTCGCGGATAACCAAATACAATTGGAAAGAGTAGCTGCCGATCTTCAACTCAGGTGGCGTGGGATTATCCAGCAGTTTGTACCGCCTGCTGCCCACAAAAGGATAAGCAGTTCCTGCTTGACGGGTAGTGGGAGGCGGGAAGAAACTGTAGAAATACAGGTATTATTTCAGGTAGACAACACCCTCAATAACCTCACACTCCAGGACAGTCAGCATATCCCCCGGACAAGGCCCGGCAATACACTCCCCCGTTTCAATCAGAAACTGGGCACCGTGGGTAGCGCACTGAATCAGCCGTTTCTCTGAATCCAGAAACTGGTCCGGCTGCCATTCAAGATTAATCCCAAAATGCGGGCAACTGTTTTCGTAGACGTATACCTGATCACCTTTGCGTACGGCAAAGATATGGCCACGCTCATTACGGAAGCCTTTGCTACCAGGATCCTGAAGCTCATCGATAGAACACAAACGAATCATTATTTGCTTTCGGCCTCTTCTGGCAGACGAACGTCAAAAGGCATACCTCGCTGCAACACAATCTGACTGAAATAGAGATTAATGGCCTGGGAAGTGGTCAGCCCGAGTTGGCGCAGAATGTCTTCGGCCTCCTGCTTTAATGACTCATCAATTCGTGCCCGTACAGTCGTCTCTTTTGCCATAATCACTGCACCTCATGCATCTTTTTAGAATATTTCTGTCAATAGTAAAGATGATAAAAAACATCCCATGCGGCGGGAAAGCTCTACTTTACGCGCAAGCGCTACACCCTGTTATCAATCTGCCGATTGACTGTTACAGGCTGACAAAATATAACAATGTATGATGAGTTGCCATGAGAGCTTCACCAAACTTTCGTCAATGCTTTCGCAGGGTGAGCGACTCACGGCCAGCGCTTTTATCACACCAACAGTAAAACAGGACGTTTTACGCAGTCACTAACAGGGATCATAGAGATTGAAGCTTTTGTTATGTTGAACAAGTTATCTCATTGCTTACTCTTTTTTTCATTGGCCACATCACTTCTGCTCCCCACATACAGCCTGGCTAACGAGTCAGAACGGCAGCAGATGCTGTTCACGCGCGTTGAAAAAGCACTGAAGACAGGGGACCATAAACTTTACGAGAGTTATCGATCAGAACTCAGTGATTACCCTCTGGCTCCCTACCTTGAGTACCTCAGCCTCACCAACGATCTTGATCGCATCAACCAGAGCGATATTGACCAGTTTGCCAGCCAATACCCCGATTTACCGCAAACCAGCCAGCTCCAGTACAAATGGCTGAGGCATCTGGCCAGTAACCAGCGCTGGCAATCCTATCTTGCTGCCTATCAGCAGGATGATGGCGGCCGCTATCAGTGCCTGAAAGGCGTAGCCCTGCACGCACTGGGGCAGACCGAACAGGCCTGGCTGGAGGCAAAAAGTCTCTGGCTGAAAGGCCAGTCACAACACAAGGCCTGCGATCCGTTATTCGACAGCTGGAAAGCCTCTGGCGAACTCACTCAAAGCCTGATTATTGCCCGCTTTTGGATGGCTGCCGAGCAAAACAACCTGTCCCTTGCCCGCTACCTGAATAAGTCCATTAAAGATACGTCTTTCAAGGTATCGACAGAGCTGTTCTGGGAAGTCAACAAACATCCTGAACTGCTTCATACCGCCCGCTTTAATGGTGACCTGGAACATCAGCGGATCATTATGCTTCATGGCATCAAAAAACTGATTACCAAAGATCTGGACCTTGCCGTCAGCACCTGGCTGACAATGCGCAACCGCTATCCTTTTTCCCCGAAGCAGCGATCCGCTGTCGACCAGCGGATCGCCATGAAAGCGGCCAAGAACTTTGTGGACAACGCCGAAGAAATTATTGCCAGCATTGATCCCGATTTTCATTATCAAAAGGTCACCGAGTGGCGAATCAGACTGGCGCTGGCTGACCAGGACTGGGAAAGAGTCCTGATACTGTTAGAGCATCTGCCAGCGGCTATCAGAAACAGCAGCCGCTGGCGCTATTGGAACGAAGTCGCCCTGCTCAAGTTTCAGGAGGCAAGCTATCAGCTGGTCGGGATGCCTCTGCCGAGCAAACCCACGCTGTTGCAAACACCGACACTGAGCGCACTGGGCCAGGAACGGAACTTTTACGCTTTTCTGGTGGCAGATCTTAAAGGACAACCCTTTCAACTGAACCACCAGCAAAAAGCCATTCACCAGCAGGATCTGCACAGACTCAAGCAATATTACCCGGGCTTTAAACGTATTCGTGAGTGGCTGCACCATAAGCGCTTTTATAACGCCCAGATGGAGCTGAACCGGATAACCCCGAGTCTGGATAAAACCCAGCAACAGTTAATTCCCTATCTCGCCCATCAATGGGAATGGCACCATCAGGCGATTATGGCGGCTGCCCGGGCAACGCTCTGGGACGACCTTAGCCTCCGCTTTCCGACACCGGACGCTGATATTTTCAGTGCGCAGGCAGAAAAACGTAAACTGGATTATCCGTGGGTTCTGGCCATTGCCCGCCAGGAAAGTGCGTTCCATCCCATGGCGCGCTCCAGCGCTGGTGCCATGGGGTTAATGCAGTTGATGCCGACAACCGCGAAACAGGCGGCTAAACAGGCCGGAATACCCTATAGAAAGAAGTCAGAACTGTTTAAACCAGAAATTAACATCGCCCTTGGAACTACTCACCTTGCCTGGTTGTCCAAACGGTTTGAAGACAGCCGAATTCTGGCAACAGCGGCTTACAATGCCGGGAGTACTCCGGTGAAACGCTGGCTGAAGCAGAGAGGGCATCTGCCACTGGACATCTGGATTGAGACCATTCCCTACGATGAAACTCGTAAGTACGTCCAGAATGTTATGGCTTATCGCGTGATTTACAGTCTGCTGGAAGACCAGCCTGCACGTATGCTCTCATCTCAGGAGATGGCCTCCCTCAGTCTTAACCTGCAGGAGTCCAGGATTATTGCCCAGAGAGAGCAAGGGCAACCATGACAGGGTGCTTCGGTTTTCCTCTCAGGAAAAGTCTTCAGGTTCTGATACACTGATTAGTTCTAATTTTTATTATTTGGAGAACAACGTTTATGGACAGGCGTCATAAAACCCATGCTGTTCAGGTTGGACACGTCACCATTGGCGGTGATGCTCCCATTGTGGTTCAGTCAATGACGGACACCGATACTGCGGATGTCCAGAAAACCATTGACCAGATTCGCCTGCTGGCGGATGCAGGCTCTGAAATTGTTCGCGTAACGGTGAATTCAGAGGAAGCAGCGGCCGCTATTCCGGCAATCTACGAAGGGCTGGCCAAACACAACTGCAATGTACCCATTGTCGGGGACTTCCATTACAACGGTCACCTCCTGCTGACCAAGTACGATGAAACCGCCAGGCTGCTGCACAAGTACAGAATTAACCCCGGTAATGTCGGCTTTGGCGATAAGAAGGATGACCGCTTTAATGCCATGATTGATGTTGCCATCAAATACGATAAACCAGTACGCATCGGCGTTAACTGGGGCAGCCTCGACAAAGAGCTTTCTACCCAGCTGATGGATGAAAATGCCCGATCCGCCAACCCGAAGTCTTCCCAGGAAATCCTCCATGAAGCATTGGTCCTGTCTTCCCTGACCAGTGCCGATGCTGCGGTTAAGCGTGGTCTCGGTGCCAACAAAATCGTTATCTCCTGTAAAGTCTCCCGGGTACAGGATCTGATCAGCGTCTACCAGATGCTGGCTGATCGCTGTGAGTACGCCCTGCACCTTGGGTTGACCGAAGCCGGGATGGGCAGCAAGGGCATTGTGGCATCCAGTGTCGCCATGGGCATTCTTCTGCAGCATGGTATTGGCAACACTATCCGCACTTCCCTGACGCCAGAGCCCGGAGCCTCCCGCGATAAAGAAGTCATTGTCTCCCAGCAGATCCTTCAGGCCCTGGACGTTCGCAGTTTTGCTCCGGAAGTGACTGCCTGTCCTGGCTGTGGTCGTACCACCAGTACGTTCTTCCGGGTTCTGACCGATGAAGTGGACGGTTTCCTGCGCAGTAAAATGGTGAACTGGCGCCACCAGTATGTCGGTGTGGAGAATATGAAAGTTGCCGTGATGGGCTGTGTGGTTAATGGTCCGGGGGAAAGCAAGCATGCCAACATTGGTATCAGTCTGCCCGGTACCGGTGAGGCACCTTCAGCCCCGGTATTTGTTGATGGCGAGAAATTCACCACATTGAAAGGTGAGAACATCGCTGAAGACTATAAGAAACTGATCGAAGAGTATGTTCAGAAAACCTATGCTCCCCGGGAGCAGGTGATCGCCAGCAACTGATGATAAAAGACTGATACATCAGCACCGCCACACTGTGGCGGTGCTACCCTCTCTTCATTTTTCCCTCAGCAAAATTGACATCCATCTAATTTGCCAGCTTTGCCCTGATGGGTCTTTCACTTCATAGGGAAGACCGTTATCAGGACAAACTTAAGGTTATTTAAGGCGTCAGGGTCAGGGTATATTTTGCATCACCCGGTAAGAACGGACTGGCCTTCCCTTCCACCCAGTCCATATAACCTGCGCTAAAGAAAGGAGAGAGCGGGTGACCACTCTGACCACCCGGCATGTGAAATATTGCTTCATCTTCACGCCCGGGAGACACCACCAGCCGCTCAGATACCCCTTGATCGGCACGCTGGGCCCTGGGCATCCAGACATCGCCAGAGAGAGGTACGGCGGGCATCTCCAGCAGTCTGCCAAAGACAGGAATGGCACCACTCAAAGGGTGGCGGATATCAGCGGTATTTCTCTGTCCCCAGGTGGCATTGCCCAGCTGATCTACGCCTCCCAGATCACTCACCACCTGATCCACGGTTTCGATCAGCAACTCATCCCAATTTTCGTACTGAGGACTCAGCCAATGCAGCGGACGCTCTTCCAGAAGACGCCATATCATCTCGCTTTCATGATTTAACTTCTGCATAAAGCCATCTTCTACATCCTCTTTGGCTTCTGGATAGAGGGACAGAAAGTAGCGCCCCAGTGATGACATGATCTTCAGTTTAAGCGCATCTTTATACTCACGGACTAAACGGTAACCAACATCGTCAGTGGCAGCCTTGCCAGACCAGTTGTTCACATAACGATAAAACGTCTGCCGGGAAAGGTTCCCTGCCATCACGTCATCCGTGAGTGTATCCAGCACCAGCCGCCGCCAGTTATCCATATAGAGAGCACGATGATCCAGGGCAATCTCCAGCAACGCCTGTTCATCAGCACGCTCAAGTGCCATCAGCGCATCACGAATCTGTATCTGCCGGGGTCCGAGGGCATAACCCCCGTTGCCCATCTTGTCGTAGTCTGCTCCGCTTACGATACGGGCATTGGCAGTCCAGACTCGTTGATCCGCAGGGTTATATACGCGGGGATAATGCACATCCGGAAGCCAGCTATCCCAGTCATCATCAGCCTGCTGCCAGGGCAGTGGGTAAGTGGAATCGACACCTGAACGGTTTGGAATCTGTCCGGCAACGGTCCAGCCAATATTGCCTTCACGGTCACCCACCGTAAAGTTCTGGGGTGGAATTCCGCTGCGGTTGGCAATGGCCATTCCCTGTTCTGCATTGCGGGCAACTTCCAGGCTTACCAGGTTAACATTGGTCGCCTGCGGACGGTGGGCAGTCCAGCGCAGGGCATATTGCGTATCGTCGTAGGCCGAATCAACCACCGGCCCCCAGTGGGTGCCTGAATAGTCAACGACAACCGGCTCCTGGTCTTTGATATGGATGGTTTCAGTCCAGCGTTCAAGGGGTTTCGGGCCATCATTGGTCATGTACTGGCCATCATCAATAGCCAGCTCCACCAGATCGACCCAGTCACCAGCGGTATTGGTAAAGCCCCAGGCGATATGGGTATTGCTGCCAACCACAATAAACGGTGTGCCCGGTAATGTGACTCCGGTAATACTGACCCTGTCCTCTGGCTGGTCCGGGTGTGGATAACTCAAGGAAGCCCGATACCAGATGGTGGGTACCCGATGGCTCAAGTGCATATCATCCTGAATGATGGCTCCACCATGGTCCGTTAACTCTCCGGATACCGCCCAGTTGTTACTGCCAATAAGACTGTCTTCCAGCGTCGTTCCACCCAGATTGGCATACAGCTCTGCCTCTTTGCTGCGCAGGTCAACCAGCTCTGCCCCCGGGGTTAGCACATCCGGCAACTCACCGGGCTGCATTGGTGAATCCCAGCGGGTTTTCAGTGGCGAAAGAAAATCGATAACAGCAGGTACGGTTACACGACTGAGGAAGCCTTTCAGGTTATCCAGTTTTACTTCATCATCATTGAGATCCATATACATGCTGAAGATCGACAGAAAAGAGTCTTCGTTTTGCCAGAGCTCAGGCTCCACACCCAGCAACAGATACTCAAAAGGCTTCTGTCCAAGATCTTTCAGGCCATGATTGACACCATCGGTATAGGCATTCAAAAGAGCCTGATGCTCAGCGCTCATAATCTCAACCGCCTGCTGAGCAACCTTGCGGAAACGATGTTTTCTCTGACGTTTATCGTGATCCAGCGCCAGCTCACCCACCAGTTCAGACAGTTCACCCGCAGAGTTACGCCGGTTCAAATCCATCTGAAAAAATCGTTCCTGGGCATGGAGATAACCGGTAGCAAAGGCAACATCCATACGATCACTGCCGGATATCAGGGGAACACCCTGGGCATCCCGCTCAATCGTAACCGCAGCATTCAGGAAGGGAGCCTCCACTTCACCCTCAAGCATGGGGAGACTTTGGCGAAGAAGAACAAACGCCGTAAGAATGATCAGCAGGGATATTGATACAAGGAGAAAAAAGCCTCTCCTTAACCAGATCAGCATTGATACTACTCCATTGTTGTTATTATGTGGTTGGAAAAAATAGCACAGTTTTATCAGGCTGCCCATGGATTCATAAAACCCATACCAAAGAGACTGGTCGCATACAAATGCTCCAGATACATCGTCAGCCCTGATCAAAACAGCATCATACGCTTGCAAAAATTATCACTTGGTCCAACGTTGTAAATCCCGATAGAATACCGCTCATTTTTAATGGTGCTAACGTACTAAATTGGTACTGCGCCTGAGTTCCCTCACCTCAACTAAAAAGGACTTGCTATGCAAACCAGCAATCGCGGCCTGAACATTCTGCTTTTATTATCGATATTTCATATCGTGACCATCACTGCCAGTAACTATCTGGTACAAATACCGTTTCAATTCTTTGGTATGCACACCACCTGGGGAGCATTCACCTTTCCGTTTATTTTCCTGGCCACAGACCTGACCGTAAGAATCTACGGGTCTGAGCAGGCCCGGAAGATCATATTTACCGCCATGTTCCCGGCCCTGCTGATCTCCTACCTGGTGTCAGTCATGTTCGTGGATGGAACCTTTCAGGGATTGGCAAGCCTGGCCAGCTTTAATGCCTTTGTCGCCAGAATTGCCGTTGCCAGCTTTGCGGCATACCTGATTGGCCAGATTCTGGATATCACCGTTTTCAACCGTTTGCGCCAAAATGCCATGTGGTGGGTAGCTCCGGCCTGTTCAACCATTGCTGGCAACCTGATTGATACCCTCAGCTTCTTCAGTCTGGCCTTTGCCGGTTCATCAGACCCTTTCATGGCGGCACACTGGATGGAAATTGCCCTGGTGGACTACGGCTACAAGCTGGCCATCAGCATGCTGTTCTTCCTGCCTATGTATGGCGTGTTGCTGAACTTCCTGGTGAACAGGTTGAATGTACCCATGCAAGTGAACTCTCAACAGGCTGCATAAAAGCCTGCGTATAAAGCAAAGCCCCGTTTAACGGGGCTTTACATAAATCCTGAGAAAGATAAGCTGATTGGGAGATCGGGGGATATAATAAAGCAATGAGTATTTCCGTAATAGCCAATCGCCTTACCCAAGGCGCTGACCTGAAAATAGCCGTGCAGGAACTGGTTAACAAGCACCGGATTTCTGCAGGTTCACTGGTATCCTGTGTTGGCAGTCTGTCCAGAATAAACCTTCGTCTTGCTGGCGCAGAAACGACGTTAGTTACTGAGGGCCCTTTTGAAATCGTCTCTGTCATGGGAACGTTGACACCGGACCATCAGCATATCCACATGGCTGTGGCTGATGCCAAAGGGCATGTTTTTGGAGGGCACCTGCTAGAAGGAAATATCGTTGATAGTACTGCTGAGGTGATTATTCACAGTTATACACAGCTGAGCTTCTCAAGAGCTTTTGATCCATCCACAGGCTACACGGAACTTGTTATTGATAAGCACTAGTTTTTAATTAGACGTATCATCTGAAGGCTGTCAAACATTTTCTTTTTATCGTTTTCCGATAGATGCCTGGTATTCACTGTTCTGACAAAGTCTTTCTGCTCTTTATTGTCAAAAGCCCCTCCATCTTTCAGGTATTCGCTGATTCTCACCACAATTTCATCACCAAGCGCCAAAATCTTTGGCCTGACCTCAGAAGCTAAATCCCGATATTCACTACGTTCAGGATGTGTAGATAACCAGTCAGCCATATAGCGATATTGAATCGCCTTGGCAGCATCCATCTGTGCCTGGAAGAAATCAGCAATAGAGTCCGGTTGCAAACCTGCCTGCTGCGCATTGACCAATGCCTTCTCAAGCACCTGCTGTTCTCTGGTCAGATCTTCGACCACACGATGGTTCCTGGCTTTGAATAAGGCGACATCCTGCATATAGCTCAACCGCTGGTTGATTAACTGAAAGATTCCATTCGACATTGTATCTGCAACCGCCAAGGTGGAGAGCGTCAAACAGAGCAACCCGGTTACGAAAAGCTTCATACTTCCCCAATAATCCTCAGAGCTTTGAACCAGTTTCATTCCATTGATTCAGCCAGTGACACCCAGCTCATATTTTACCCAATACCTATAAATATCTGCCAGGACCACAAGTGCTTGAGACAAAGCCTGACCTGATGAATTGGAAACGTTGTTAGTGTGGGATGTTCAGAAGTCACAGGATTAACTTCAAAAGTAACCGTACCTGTTCAAAACACAGGTGTTGTAGATATGGGCGCAATCGTCTGGTTTGGCTTTTCTTATCATCAATGCGCTGCCTGTCCATAAGAAAATTATGTGTATGCTGCGTATTTTCAATAACTATGCAATTCACTCCAAACCGAAATGATTATGTTAGCACCACTGACCGATCTGTTATCACCATTGCAGGGAACAAAAGGTACTGTCCTCGCATCAAACTCTCTGAAGAACCTACTGAGGATCACACCCATGCCAATAAAAACGCACCTGCAAGTATTCATTGCAACACTACTCTGCATTAGTTTTTTCAGCTTTGCTGAGACGGTTCAACCATGGAAAACGGGCAAAACAAGACGAATTGGTAGTGGCAGGATGCCAGTCATCCAGGTATACGAAGATGACGTCAATGGTTTTATTGCCTGTTATTCACATGACGATATTCCACCTGACCTTGTAACAGGAGATAAACACCTCCAAGGTTTTGTGGCTATGAAGGGAATATACAAAGGACGCATTTTTCATCCCGAGGGGTATTTAGATACAGATATCACCCCTTTTCATACAACGCCCAGCACCATGTGCCAGAACTACATTCCATCCTGCCGGGATGAGGGCAAAGAATGCTGGGCAGATGGTAATACTGGTGGATACTTCAGTCGCCTTATTAGAGCACTTGAAGCCGTCGATCGAATGCTGGACAGGCTGGAACCATACCGGTGGCAACTTCGGCAGCCTTGTTCAGGCACGTGAAGCTGTTGATCCAACCGTAACAATCTTTCTCCACAAAGCAAAAACCCCGATAGATTGCTCTATCGGGGTTTGCAGCCTTGAGCCTACTCAAGGTAAATAATGGTGCCTGGCGATGACCTACTCTCACATGGGGAGACCCCACACTACCATCGGCGATCGGTCATTTCACTGCTGAGTTCGGGATGGGATCAGGTGGTTCTAACCTTCTATGGTCGCCAGGCTAATTAGATACTAGAGACTAGAAACCAGTCTCTAGATGGAATCCTTTAATTAAGCTGCTTTCTTGCTTCACACTCTATGCGTATGGCTCCAACTGACAACTGGCCACTGACCACTGTCAACTGATTCGCAAATCGCTTTGGCGTTATATGGTCAAGCCGCACGAGTCATTAGTATTGGTTAGCTCAATGCCTCACAGCACTTACACACCCAACCTATCAACGTCATAGTCTTTAACGGCTCTTCAGGACTCTCTAGGAGTCAGGGAAGTCTCATCTTGAAGGGGGCTTCCCGCTTAGATGCTTTCAGCGGTTATCCCGTCCGAACATAGCTACCGGGCAATGCGTCTGGCGACACAACCCGAACACCAGTGGTCCGTCCACTCCGGTCCTCTCGTACTAGGAGCAGCTCTTCTCAAACTTCCAACGTCCACGGCAGATAGGGACCGAACTGTCTCACGACGTTCTAAACCCAGCTCGCGTACCACTTTAAATGGCGAACAGCCATACCCTTGGGACCGGCTTCAGCCCCAGGATGTGATGAGCCGACATCGAGGTGCCAAACACCGCCGTCGATGTGAACTCTTGGGCGGTATCAGCCTGTTATCCCCGGAGTACCTTTTATCCGTTGAGCGATGGCCCTTCCATTCAGAACCACCGGATCACTAAGACCTACTTTCGTACCTGCTCGAGATGTACCTCTCGCAGTCAAGCGTGCTTGTGCCTTTACACTAACCGTACGATGTCCGACCGTACTTAGCACACCTTCGTGCTCCTCCGTTACTCTTTGGGAGGAGACCGCCCCAGTCAAACTACCCACCACACAATGTCCCCGATCCCGTTTCGGGACCCGGGTTAGAACCTCAATATTGCCAGGGTGGTATTTCAAGGATGGCTCCACGATGACTGGCGTCACCGCTTCTAAGCCTCCCACCTATCCTACACAAGCAACATCAAGATCCACTGTGAAGCTGTAGTAAAGGTTCACGGGGTCTTTCCGTCTAGCCGCGGATACGCTGCATCTTAACAGCGATTTCAATTTCACTGAGTCTCGGGTGGAGACAGCGTGGCCATCGTTACGCCATTCGTGCAGGTCGGAACTTACCCGACAAGGAATTTCGCTACCTTAGGACCGTTATAGTTACGGCCGCCGTTTACCGGGGCTTCGATCAAGAGCTTCTCTCACCACCACATTGCTCTTGCTGACTGCGTTAAATGATTCCGCTCGCT
>NZ_JBLYNQ010000001.1:287500-570000 GCF_049310265.1 Endozoicomonas sp. ALB091
GACCGTTTGGGTCAGTCCGTGGAAGTGGGGCGCATTATACGGCAGATGTTTTATGTAACAACCTGAGGACAATACCTATAATTAAGCCACACTCCGAAGCAGGGGTGGCTGATAGCCTTTATGTAGGGGAGAGCCATGACATTGCCTTTACAAACCCCCTTCTTTAGAATGCCCTTCACAAAACAGACAATAGTTTGCGCCTGATTTAAAAGCGGCAAGTGGCTTCAGGATACTCAATCGTCCCAATGTGGCAGCAATGCTCCCAGCCAGCTTGCCGACACTCCATGTGTCTCGTTTGCTCCCGGTTCTTTTCACAATACTCCACCGGGCAGTAAGACATATGACAGCTCTACTATTCTCCAATAGTAAACAATCAATACCGGCACCTATATGCCGTTAACACCTTTCAAGACTCATATATATTACTGGAGACACCACTTGTTCGAACCCCACGCCAGAAACGTTGCCACCATAAAGAATGATCTTCTTTCCGGTTTAACGGTAGCACTTGCTCTTGTTCCAGAAGCTGTCGCCTTTGCCTTCGTTGCCGGGGTCGAACCTCTGGTCGGCTTATATGCCGCCTTTCTTGTTGGTCTGATTACAGCTGCCATTGGTGGCCGCCCGGGGATGATATCCGGAGCAACGGGCGCCCTGGCCGTGGTTATGGTCAGCCTGGTTGCCAGTCACGGGGTACAGTACCTGTTCGCGGCGGTGGTTCTGATGGGCATTATTCAAGTGCTCGCCGGCCTATTCAAACTCGGCAAGTTCATCAGAATGGTTCCCCATCCGGTGATGCTTGGCTTTGTAAATGGTCTGGCCATCGTGATCTTCCTGGCGCAGCTGAGTCAGTTTGGTGTTCAGGGTGAAGTCGGCTGGTTAACCGGCTCTTTCCTGGAAAATAGTGTTATTGATGTTGCCTGGATGAAAGGCAGTGAGCTCTATTTGATGCTCGGGCTGGTTGCCTTAACCATGGCCATCATCCATTTTCTGCCCAGGCTGACCACGGCCATTCCCTCTTCTCTGGCCGCCATCATGGTGGTCACCGCTCTCGCCCTTGGTTTGAATCTGGATACCAGAACCGTTGGTGATGTTGCCGGTATTGCGGGCGGGCTTCCGGCATTCAGCATTCCTTCAGTGCCGTTTACTTTTGAAACCCTGACGATCATCTTACCCTACTCTCTGATTCTGGCCGCTATTGGTATCATTGAGTCACTGCTGACCCTGAGAATGGTTGATGAAATCACCGAAACACACGGCAGCAGTAACCGGGAGTGTGTGGGCCAGGGTGTGGCCAATGTGGTTACCGGTTTCTTTGGCGGCATGGGTGGCTGTGCGATGATTGGCCAGAGTATGATCAATGTGAACTCTGGTGGCCGGGGCCGTCTGTCTGGTATTTCTGCGGCATTATTCTTGCTGAGCTTTATCCTCTTTGCTTCTTCATTAATTGAAATGATTCCGGTGGCGGCCCTGGTTGGTGTTATGTTCATCGTTGTTATCGGAACCTTTGAGTGGAGTAGCTTCCGAATCATCAACAAAGTGCCCAAAGGGGATGCCTTTGTGCTGGTGCTGGTTTCGGTAGTGACCGTTCTGACGGACCTGGCTGTGGCGGTTATTGTCGGCGTTATTGTTTCTGCCCTGATTTTTGCCTGGGAGCATGCCAAACAGATCAAAATCACAAAACTGGAAGACCAGGATGGCTCAACGATTTATAAGGTGCATGGTCCACTCTTCTTTGGTTCCACCACACACTTTCTGACGCAGTTTTCGCCTAAAGACGACAACAGAGATGTGATTATCGACTTCCGGGACTCCAGGGTCTGTGACCATTCCGGACTGGAAGCCATTGATACGCTGGCCGAGCGCTATATGAACAGTGGCAGGACGCTACACCTGCTTCACCTCAGCAATGACTGCAGAAAGCTGCTGAAAAAGGCGGGTAACCTGGTGGAAGTGAACGTCATCGAAGATCCCAAGTACTTTGTTGCTACCAATGCCTGATTATCATCCAGCATGACTCAGAGCCCGGACTTAACTCCGGGCTTTTTAATTGATGCAACTTTATACCCGTGGATAGCTGACCAGACACCAATTGAGAACCGTTGCACCAAATGATAAATTACCTCATGGTGTCAATAATAAGAAATATAAAGAGGCGTCTTAGCTATGAAAACCGTCGAGCAGTGGTTCACGGAATATGGCGAAAGCCACCAGAATCCCACCAATAAATTGATCCACTGGATCTGTGTGCCAGCCATCCTTTTCAGCATTATCGGTATACTATGGGCATTCAGCCCCGTTGCCACCTGGGCGATGATGGCCGTTACCCTGCTGTTCTATTTCAAGCTCTCCTATAAACTGTCGCTGGCCATGATTGTTGTCTTTGCCGCATCAGCAGCCATCTCTCAAGCGCTTGGAGCTTATGTCTTACAGGCCAGTATTGCGATTTTTGTCGTCGCCTGGATCTTTCAGTTTATTGGTCACAAGGTTGAAGGGAAAAAGCCGTCGTTTTTTGAGGATCTGCAGTTTCTGTTGATTGGGCCATTGTGGTGCCTGGGCTTCCTGTTTAGAAAGCTCAATATCAATTATTGAATCCCTTCTTTTGAAGGGTGGACCACTGCTCATCGGGCCCACCCCTTGTCATGGTTGCCTCTTCAGCATCTTTCCAGCCCCCTTGGCTGGACAAGATCTGATCGAAAGCAGGTAACGCCTGTTTTATCGGTAACTTTCACAGGTATAAACAGTTGATCGCAGTTAAATTACGACATTTGTACTTTTGATTCTGCCTCGCAGATTGTGCCTGATAATCCTTGCAGCAGGACTATACTTGACTGCCTGAGTCACCTTGGGGGGTTAACATTATGCTACCTGCAACAGGGTTAAAGACCAGTACCGATGTCGATACAGCGGGCAATGAAATCAAGCCTGAAGTAGTCCGTGATATGGCTCGCTTTGATCACCGGTGGGTTCGCGTACCCCAAGAAGTGTTCGACAAAATCGCCAGCTATTTATCAATCAACGATATCAATAATTTTGGGCAAGCATCGACGACAACAGGCAATCGTCTGCGGTCATGCGGCCTGGCAGAGGTCCAATACTTCCTCTCCCTGACCAGGCAAAGGCAGTCTTCGTGCCGGGCAATCATTCAGTCCAGTCAGCGACTCCTTGAGCACCTCAGGACGTTGTCCATATTTTCTGTTCGACGCTTTCCTGCGCAACTGGGCCCGGCCTTTTACTCATTTTATGCCCGCCATTTGCGCCAGCAGATTCTTGATGGGGCAGCACTGACCCTTATACCCAGTGGCAGCATAAATTTTAAACCCTACAGGCATCTTCTGCGTGATCATATTCCCGTCATCATTGAGAGGAAGGTGGAGAATTACAGTGATATTCTGGCTCTTGAGCATGGTCACTGGGTCAGGAAAGCTGAAATCATACAAGATGATTTTGTCATTTCTGAACATCAGTATGCCGACCATATCTTATTTGTCCCGCAACCGGTAAGTGTTGAGTGGGCGGGACTTTTTCACCGCAACTACAGTGGTAAAGAGCATTTACTGTCTGTTTATGAATGCAGGAATGGTGAGTGGGTTGAGCAACAGCAACTGACAACGGGTGACGTTTTTCCTCAATCCAGGTTCAAGTCTATTAGTGAAATATACCTGTCACCTGATGCCAGGTCACTGGTCTGCATTAACACGGGGCGAACGGGTGCAATTCTTTGTCGTGGGACTGATGGTCAGTGGGTCAATAGAGGCAACATTAATACAAGTCGTAATCATTTCTGGCTGTTCAGTGCCGACAGCAAACATCTTGTGGTTTATGATGAATCATCCTTTACGCTGATGAGCCAGGCAGACGATGAATCCTGGTCACAAACGGGTGATATTATTGTCAGTGATCGTTATGAAGACCTGAAACTCACACCCAATGGCGAGAAAATGAGCGAGTATCAGTTTTCTCTGGAAGTGGTATTCAGCCCGGATAACCGTCATTTTGCCATATGGTTTGACGATGATTATGTTGAAGATGCTATTGAGCGAGATTATTTCTTTGTCGTTATTTTGGCCCCTGACCCCCTAGGGCAGTGGCGTGAAAAACAGAGAATTATAAAAACCTGCGAGTCGCCACGTAATTGCTACCATCTCAAACCCCATTTCAGCCCCGATGGTCGGCTTCTGATCATCACCAGTCAAGATAGTTTGGATATCTGGGAATTAAATACTGACGACCAATGGCTACCCGCTGTTCAGGAGGAGTCCCAATGCGGTTGTGGTGAGATTCACTTTTCTGTGGACCCCTGTGAATTCATCAGAAAGGAGTGGAAGAGCGTAACGATCTGGCGCAAGGCTGCGTCCGGTATGTGGGGCCAGACAGAAACATTTACGGCAAAGTCCCTGACAAAAATCAGTCCCAACGGTGAAACCATTGTGTGTAACGATCTTGCAGGCCATACGGATATCTATCAACGTAAACCTGTTGGTGAAACCGCCGGTGAGTGGGTTCGGCAACGCTTCGAATTTTCCGTCACAAAAGCACGTTTCAATCAAGAAGGTTACTTGCTGGCTTTGCTTCCTGAAGCGGATTCGCACAGTCTGATTCTGTTCGGATTGACGGCAGAAGGGAGCTGGCTGCAAATGGCCAGCTTGCAAACAGAAAACTGGATTATGAAATTTTACTTCAGCCCGTGCAGCCGCACCATTCAGGTCTCCAGTTGGCACCCTGACAATGGCGATGATGAAGTGCAAGAGGTGGTTTCCTTTTGGCAAATTTGTCAAGAATCCCACCAATAAATTGATCCACTGGATCTTTCAGTTTGTTGGTCACAAGGTTGAAGGGAAAAAGCCGTCATTTTTTGAGGATCTGCAGTTTCTGTTGATTGGGCCATTGTGGTGCCTGGGCTTCCTGTTTAGAAAGCTCAATATCAATTATTGAATCCCTTCTTTTAAAGGGGTGACCACTGTCGCTCATCCCTCCTTACCATGGCAATGGCCTCTTCAGCATCTTGCCAGCCACCCTGGCTGGACAAGATCTGATCGAAGGTAGTCTACACCTGTTTTATCGGTCGCTTTTACAGATGTAAAGAGTTGGTCGCGGAAAAGTACGACATTTGTACTTTTGATTCTGCCTCACAGATTGTGCCTGACCATCCTTGAGCAGGACTATACTTGACTGCCTGAGTCTCCTTGGGGGTTTAACATTATGTCACCTGCAATGAGGTTAAAGACCAGTACCGATATCAATACATTGGGCAATGAAATCAAGCCTGAAGTAGCCCGTGATATGGCTCGCTTTGATCACCGGTGGGTTCGCGTATCCCAGGAAGTGTTCACCAAAATCGCCAGCTATTTATCAATCAACGAAATCAATAATTTTGCACAAGCATCGCCGACAACGGCTGATCGTCTGCGGTCATGCGGCCTGGCAGAGGTCCAGTACTTCCTCTCCCTGACCAGGCAAAGGCAGTCTTCGTGCCGGGCAATCATTCAGTCCAGCCAGCAACTCCTTGAGCACCTCAGATCGTTGTCTATATTTTCTGTTCGACGCTTTCCGGCGCAACTGGGCCCGGCGTTTTACTCATTTTATGCCAGCCATTTGCGCCAGCAGATTCTTGATGGGGCAGCACTGACCCTTATACCCCGTGGCAGCTTAAGTGTTAAACGCTTTACCCATCATCTGCATGATCATATTCCCATCCTCACCGAGAGGAAGGCGGACAATTACAGTGATATTCTGGCTCTGGAGCATGGTCACTGGGTCAGGAAAGCTGAAATCAAACACGATCACATTACCAGTTTTAGTCATCAGAATGCCGACCATATTATATTTGTCACACAATCCGTTCCGGCAAGCTTTGGGAGTATGGGATTGTTTTGCTACAAAAGTGGTGAAGAGCACTTACTGTCTGTTTATGAATGCCGGAATGGTGCGTGGGTTGAGCAACAGCAACTGACAACGGGTGACGTTTTTCCTCAATGTCAGTCAGCGTTTACGACTTCCATGTACCTGTCACCTGATGCCAGGTCACTGGTCTGTATTAAAGCGGGACAATCTGGTGCTATTCTCGGTCGGGGTACCGATGGCCGGTGGGTCAATAGAGGCAACATTCATACAGGTCTTAATCATGATTTACTGTTCAGTGCCGACTGCAAACATCTTGTGCTTTATAGTGGATCATTCATTACGGTGATGAGCAAGGCAGACGATGAATCCTGGTCACAAACGGGTGACATTACTGTTAAAGATCCTGATGATGACCTGAAACTCACACCCAGTGGCGATAAAGTGAGCGAGTATGATTTTGATCTCCAAGTGCTATTCAGCCCGGATAACCGCCATTTTGCCACATGGTTTGAAGATGCCGGCGATGATTGCTACAACGCTTCTATTCGACGAGATTATTTCTTTGTCGTCATTTTTGCCCCGGACCCGGAAGGGCAGTGGCGTGAAAAACAGAGAATTATTAAAACCTGCGATTGTCCAAGTCGTTATTACGATATTCAACCTGATTTCAGCCCCGATGGTCGCTGTCTGATTATCACCACTGAAGATGATCTGGATATCTGGGAATTAAATGCTGACGACCAATGGCTGCCTGCTGTTCAGGAGCCCCCCCCTTGCCGTGGTGGTATGATTCATTTTTCTGAGAAGCCTTATGAATTCATTAGAAAGAGGTGGTGGTGCTTAACAATCTGGCGCAAGGCGGAGTCCGGAATGTGGTGCCGGACACAAACATTTCCGGCTGAGTCCCTGACAAAAATCAGCCCCAGCGGTGAAACCATTGTTTGCAATGATCCTGCGGGCCATACGGATATCTATCAGCGTAAGTCTGTTGGTGGACCTGCCGGTGAGTGGGTCAGCCAACGCATCGATTTTTCCATCAAGGAAGCAGATTTCAATCAAGAAGGTTACCTGCTGGCTGTAGTTCCTGAAACAAATACTCACAGCCTGATTTTGTTCGCGTTGACGGCAGACGGGAGCTGGCAGGAAAGGGCTCGTTTGCAAACAGAAAACAGTATTGCGAAATTCTGCTTCAGCCCTTGCAGCCGAAGTCTTAAGGTCACCGTTTTGCCCCCTGAAAATGGAGAAGCTTTTGTGCCAGAGGTTGTTTCCTTCTGGCAGATCATGCCCGATACAGGTTCACGGGAGGCCGACCAATAATTAACTGACCTGCTGTGGATTCCCCTGAATCTGGTCAAACATTCGCGTACTCTTCCCCCTTGCTCAGCCAGCGATTCACCAACGGCTCTACCGCTTCTGGTGACTGGTGAATTAATTCCTGAGCAGCCGTGCGCACAGCCATCAGCAAGTCACGATCCCGCTCCAGATCGGCAACCCGAAATTGTGCCAGACCTGTTTGCCGGGTACCTAAAACCTCACCCGGGCCTCTTAGCTGCAGATCTTTTTCAGCGATCACAAAGCCGTCATTCGAATCCCTCATCACCTGTAAACGTTCCCTGCTTTGCCGGGATAAAGGCGCGTGATACATCAACAGACAGTGGCTGGCAATATTCCCTCGACCCACTCGCCCCCGAAGCTGATGCAACTGGGCCAGCCCCAGCCTTTCCGGGTTTTCAATGATCATCAGGCTTGAATTGGGTACATCAACACCCACTTCAATAACGGTGGTTGCCACCAGCAGGTGCAGATGCCCCTCCTTGAAAGCGTTCATCACCTCCGCCTTTTCGTTGGCTTTCATCCGGCCATGAACCAGACCTATAGACAACTCTGGAAGTGTTTCTCGCAATTGCTCTGCCGTCACTTCTGCGGCCTGACACTGCAATGCTTCAGACTCTTCGATCAGCGTGCATACCCAATAAGCCTGGCGTCCTTCAAGGCAGGCGGCCTTGAGGCGTTTAATGACCTCTTCACGACGGTCGTCACCTATAACGACGGTGTTGATGGGTGTCCGTCCCGGTGGCAGCTCGTCAATCACAGAAACATCGAGATCGGCGTAAGCACTCATGGCCAATGTTCTGGGGATCGGGGTGGCGGTCATAATCAGCTGGTCCGGCAGCCCGCCATTTTTTGCCCCTTTTTTTCGCAGTGCCAGGCGTTGATGAACGCCAAATCGATGTTGCTCATCAATCACTGCCATGCCCAGCTTATGGAATATCACATCGTCCTGAAACAGGGCGTGAGTGCCGACCACAACCATGGCTTCGCCAGAAGCGATCCGGGCTAAAATCTCCTGACGTTTTTTACCTTTGGTTTTTCCGGACAGGAAAGCCGTGGCAATACCCAGCGGCTTAAGCCAGTTTGCGAAGTTAAGCTGATGTTGTTCAGCCAGAATTTCCGTTGGCGCCATCACTGCGGCCTGATAACCATTTTCCACCGCCTGCAGTGCTGCCAGGGCGGCGACAACGGTTTTGCCCGAACCAACATCCCCCTGCACCAGTCGCAGCATGGGCTTTTCCAGGGCCATATCCTGGCTGATATCATCGGCCACTCGCTGCTGGGCAGAGGTCAGGGAAAAGGGAAGTTGCGCCAATAACTGTTGGGTTAACCGGCTTTTTGGTGGCATGGCAAAACCTCCGATCGCCTGTACCCGCCTTCTGAGCTGCTGAAGACTGAGGTTATGGGCCAATAACTCCTCAAAAGCCAGACGTTGCTGGGCAGGATGCCGCCCTTCGCTGAGCAGTATCATCGACTCTTCCGGTGGCGGCTGATGCAGGAGTCGAACGGCTTCCACCAGTGAGCTGAGGTGATATTGCTGCCGAATCTGCTCCGGGAGAAGCTCTTGCAGAGAGCTTTCATCGGCGAGCAGCTTCAATGCCTGCTCGCACAAACTGCGGATTCGCTGTTGGGTCAGACCTTCTGTAGCCGGATAGACCGGCGTTAATGTCTCTTCAACGTCCGCCGGGGCATCGGCCTTGATCACCCGATATTCAGGGTGATACATCTCAAGCCCCGTAGCACCCCGCCGGGGTTCTCCGAAGCAGCGAATCTCAACCCCATGCCGGAGGTTGTTTTTCTGGGCAGCGGTAAAGTGAAAGAACCTCAGGCTTATGGAGCCGGACCCGTCGCCAACCCGGCAAAGCAGGCTGCGACGTTTGCCCATCACGATATCCGATGCCAGCACCTTCCCCTGAATCACCACATCGGTTTGAGGCTGAAGTGTGCCGATGGGTGTCACCCTGGTTCTGTCCTGATAACGCATTGGCAGGTGAAACAGCAGGTCCTGAATAGTGACAATGCCGATTCTGGCCAACTTCCCGGCCAGGGCATCACCAACGCCTTTTAACGTGGTTACCGGAATATCGTGTAATGACCTGTTCATACTCACCATAGGCCCACTTATTGATTAACCGAACACTGCCTCAAGGCATCAGAAAGCACATCAATTGCCTTCGGCCTCGGGAAGCTGGCGCGCCAGGCCAGGGCCACCGTCCTGCCAGGTGCTGGCGTACGAAATGGCCGGGTGCTGAGAATATTGGGCGCGTAGTGATGATCGACAACGGCTGACTGTGGCAGCACACTGATCCCCATACCCGACGCCACCATGTGTCGGATGGTTTCCAGTGAGGTTGCTTCAATACCACTGCCATCATCGCCCGCCTCTTTTTTACTGGCCAGCATCGGGCAGGCCTCCAGCACCTGGTCACGGAAACAGTGGCCTTCGCCCAGCAGCAGCAGCTTTTCCTGGGCCAGGTCAGCCGGATCAATTTCGCTCTGACGTTCCCAGGGATGACCACCTGGCAACAATACCCGGAAGGGCTCATCATAAAGCGGCCTGGTTAACACATCCGGTTCATTAAAGGGCAGGGCAATGATAATGGCATCCAGCTCACCCAGACGCAGTTTTTTGCGCAAAACAGCGGTAAAGTTTTCCTCAATATACAGCGGCATATTGGGGGCGGACTGTGCCAGTTGAGGAATCAGATGGGGAAAAAGGTAAGGGCCAATGGTGTAGATCGCGCCCACTCGCAGGGGAGAACTGAGCTGATCCTGACCGGTTTTCGCCAGTTGTTTGATGGCCGAGGCCTCTTCCAGAACTTTCTGGGCCTGACTGACGATCAATTCACCCATTGGGGTAACACGAACCGCATTCCGGGTTCGCTCAAACAGGGCAACACCCAGTTCATCTTCCAGCTTTTTGACCCCGACACTCAGTGTTGGCTGGCTGACAAAGCACTTACTGGCAGCTCTGCCAAAGTGCTGCTCCTGGGCAAGGGTGACAATGTAGCGAAGTTCTGTCAGTGTCATAATGATTTTCAACTGTTTTGATAAGACAGCTCGATAAACAGCCCTGAGTTCATATCAAGCCTTCAGCTCCTGAAAGCCCTGAAAGACTGGCAAGGATGCTCGTGCCATCTATAATACTGTAAATTTATACAGCCATATAAACGAAATTGCCATTATGTTTTTTCCGAAGATTATATCAACCAATAGACGATAAATGACCTGTTTTTACTTGTTTATGTACGTTCGTACTCGTCTTAAACCCCTGATTTACAACACTTTCTAATATTTTAAAACGTTTGTACTTGTTTACCATTTTCACCCCTGTTTAAACTAATTGGTGGCAAGAATTGGCGGCAAGGGTATAATTGCTTGCCGCCAATTTACGGCCATAAACATTCACAAACATTTAATAAAAAAGGATGATACGTCATGCAGTATATGACTACTACACAGTTGAAAAGATTTGTTGATGCTCGGGTTCCTGGGTCTAAAGCTCAGGTTAGTACGAACCTTATTATTCGTATCTCATCTTCTGGCACAGCAACTTATACAACTCGTATAACGCTGGAAAACGGTAAGCGATCAGAGCGCACCATAGGCAAATACGAGGAGATTTCTTTACATGATGCAAGAAAGGCAGTTATCGAGCTTAAGGACAAAAAGAAATCAGGCATCAATGTATCAAAGACTAAAACGTTTTCTCAGTTGTATAAGATGGTGATAGAAGCAAAGGGAGAGATAGCAGAGAGCACGCTACTTAATTACAACAAATGCTTTGATCATGCGAAGGCTTTACACAAACAGGATATTAATAGAATTTCGGCTGAAGCAATAAAAAAAGTATTAGATAAGCTAAAACCGATTCCCTCTCAGGCTAATAAAACATTAGTTGTTATTAAGCAGGTCTTTAGTCTTGCTGAAACACTGGATTTAATCTCACGCAACCCATCCAGCAAATTTACAATTAAGGATGCTGGAGGGACTTTAGAAGAAGGTGAACGCTTTCTTGAGGTTGATGAAATACGCACTGTGTTTCCTTATTTAAATAAACACTTCACTAGGAATGTATATCTTGCTTCAGTATTGCTGCTGGTTTTCGGCTGCCGAAAACAAGAGCTATTAAAAACAAAGAAATCTAATTTTGATTTAGAACAAGGGTTATGGATAACAGAAGCCAAGAAAAAAACCAATGGCAAAGTAGTTAAAGATAAACCAAGGCGTACTCCACTTGAACCAGAAGTTGTAGAGATTATACGGGAGTTAAACGCCATGAACCGTAACAGTGAGTTCCTTTTCCCAGCCAGAAGAATGGGTACAGAAAAACCTATGGCTCACTCAACGCTCAATTCTGCGCTTTACCGATTATTCAGCAATCCTGATGTACCATTCGAGTTTTTTAAACCACACGATTTGCGCCGCACTTGTGCCACGTTGTTAGAGGATACTTTGGATATTGATTCTCGGACCTGTGACAAATACTTGGGTCACAAACCACCGAAAGTTAAGGGGACTTATGATAAAGGTGACAGGCTTGTACAACGCCGAGCAGCACAACGCCAGCTACTCGACTTAATTGGAGTATACATCTTAGATTGAATCCATATACCGCTCTATTTCTGAACGCCGGAACAGTACTCGCCGCATGGGTAACTCGACCGGCTTCGGGAAATCAGGGTGTCTACGCATTTTCCAGATAGAGGTTCTGCATATCCCATATTCTTCTTCAATGGCTTTTACCGTAATAAACTTTGTTTGTGGTTTATCCATATCCCTACCCTCAAAACAAATCAAAAACAGCCGCAGTAAACACCGGCTGGGCATTACCCAGTAACATCCGCTTGTTTTCCTGCTTGTGAAACTCTTTCAACGACGGATCGTACATCACTCCATAGCGATACCCTTTTTCCGTCAGAATGTATTTTTTCCTGCGCTCAACCCATTTAATCAGGCGATATTTTTCTAACCGCTCAATAATGTGTTTACGCTGCATATTGAATTTGTCGGACAGCTCAAGAATGCTCAGGTATCCCGTTAAACCATACCTCCCAGGGTTCGATACCTGTCTTTTATAACCGGCCTGTTTCTTTTTCCGGGATGTTCGTTGTTTGTACGGCTTTTCAGGATCGGCAACCGTGACTCCCTTAATATCAGCCAGGTCAGCAGGCGCTGAGTCCGCGCCCTGCCCGGTGCCACCCTCGTAAGCAGGCGAAACGGCCAGGTAAGCAGGCGACTCATTCACCACCGGTAACAGCTGATCCTTTACCGCCTTGTACCACTTCACCTGCTTAACGGGCGTGCCGTCACTGTGCGCCTTGCCCACGTCCAGAATCTCACTGAATGGCTTGCCCTTCTCAGTCGGCGTCCAGCGGTCGTTGATGCGCTCCTGCATACCGGCCTGTTGCAGCATCAGGTTCATGATGACGGGCGAGTAAGCAGGCGAATAGAACCGGCCCAGTTCGGTGGGTGTGTAGGTCATCTCCTGAACGGGGGCTATCAGGGCAGCTTGCTGCATTTCTTCCAGCGGTGAAAAGTTGAGCCGCTTCTTGATCAACCGATCCGCCGATAGCAAAGCCTGGTTCTTTTCAAAACCTATTCTCTCGGCAAACTCGACGGCACTTAGCGTCGCCGCCATATCCATCTGGAGTTTTTTATAGGGGTCAGCAGGCGACTGGTGAACAATAGATACCGATTGCTCACTTTCCAGCAGCTTCCAGCGATCATACACTTTCGCCTGAAGTTCGTAGCTATAGCTCATAGCCATCAGGCAAGACTCCCTTTCGGGCAGGTAGTAGCATTCCTGCTCCCGGTTATATTGATCAAAATAGATACCGGAAAATTTTCCGGCATCTTTAAGAACCCTTGGAATCTTCTTTTGAAATCTGAATGCGTCTGTCCACACTCTCTGGCCAGGTCAACGCTGCTCATCACCTGCCTTCCGTTATGCTCTAACACCGTAAGATTCATCTCTGCATCCCTTATTGTTATAACCCTACAAATCCAACAACTCTGTCAAAAACACCTCTCTGTACTTCTCCCACTGATCCCTGGAATCTTTCATGGTGAACCGTGGGTCATTACCGATACTCAATCCCGCCAGAAATGCCCGTTCTACTGCTTTTGCCAGTTCCATCTCCCGCTCCGTTCTGGCGCGGGTAAACTGGCTCAGTTCCAGGAACAGCTTGTCGATAACCTCTGTCTGCTGGCTCATCGGCGGTTAATCCTTCTGGCAATCTTCTGAGACTTACGCTTGGCCTTCTTCTGCGCCTTGGTATCACGCTTCTTGCGGGGGTGGGGTTTGTCGGGGTGGGCCTTGTCAGTAAACTTGTGGAGCAAACCGGCGGTTAAATCTAATTCGTGTCGCATGGTCTATACCTTCCTTGTTGGGGGGGCTGGTACTTCCTGAACCAGCTTTTTTTTCAACTGACGGGATTAAAAGGGATTGTCGGGATACTGGTCAGCGCCCTGGTATCCGCCGCCTTGCTGTCCCTGCTGCTGATAATTCTGCGGTGCCTGCTGTGCCGGATGATTGCCCGGACGCTGCTGAGCCTGTGGCCGTTGCTGCTGTTGCTGCTGACCACCTTCCAGCCTGTCCAGCTTCTGCATCACGCCGCCGAACCCGTCCACTACAATTTCCGTGGTATACCGGTCCTGCCCGTCCTGCCCCTGCCACTTGCGGGTCTGCAATTTCCCTTCGATATACAGCTTTGCGCCTTTCTGAACATACTGTTGGCAGATTTCCGCCAGCTTTCCGAAGATCACTACCCGGTGCCACTCCGTCTTTTCCTGCTGCTGCCCCTGCTGATCCTTCCATTGCTCTGACGTAGCAATACTCAGGTTGGCAACTGCGGTTCCTGACGGGGTGAACCGAATATCGGGGTCTTGTCCAACATTCCCGATCAGGATGACTTTGTTGATTCCTTTCTGTGCCATATCAGGCAACCTCCTGCTCTTGCTTTAATTTGTCCAGCACCTGCTGGCACTCATTGATGGTTTTAATTAAATTCTTAACAGGCTCATCGCCTCGGCCCCTGACCTCTGTCCGATAAATATGTCTTTCCCGTTCCTCGTCGTAGTCTTTGTGCTTTTTGTTTACGTACAAGGCGTTGTGCGTTATGAAAACATGCAATGCGTCCACATGGCCGTACCATTCAACAAACATATCCACACCTTTCGGCGTTTCCATGGCCATACCCAGGAGATACATGGCGTGTCGGATAAACTCGTGTTTCTCAAGGCTATTAAGCTGTTCCATCACCGGCCTCCTTCCCACCCTTGGCAGATTGCTTTTTCAGCTTCTCGTTAATCCGGCCAACACTCTCGTTCTGTGGCTGCGCATCGCCCTTATCAACATACCCGGCAAAAAACTCCGAAGGCTTGCCGATGCCCGCCTCCAACGAATCGCAGATCATCCGCAGATTCATGGCCTCCTGCGCCGTCAGCTTGTCCAGCTTATGGCCCAGATACTTCTCCAAATGCCCCCGCTCAATACCGTAGACAGCAAAGGCATCCAGCATCCGGCCCTGCTGCTCCGGCTTGATCAGGCGGCCATGATTCATCAGCGTGGTCTTGACCGTTTCAATGGCCAACTCCTGAATCGGTGACGGAATCACCGCCATCAGGCAGGCCCGAACCCGGCGCATCCCCATATTGGCCATCATCTCGTAACGGTCCCGCTGGTCGTTCAGGGCATAACTGCCTTTCTTGGTGTCTCGCACCATTTTCACGGTCCAGCGCATCGAGCGGCGCACGTTTTTCTCAATATCCCAGGCGAAGGCTTCCAATAGCACCTCCTTGTCGGTCTGCTGAAGTTCAACAATGCCGTACTCGATATTGCCCATGGCCTGAGCGATGGCTTCAATCAGGCGAATGGAGGGGCCAGCCACCACCTGACCGCCTTTCGGATAGGCGTACATCGCCTTCTCCGCCAGTTGCGGCATCTGGCACAGGGACACTACTTCTACCCGCACCTTGTCGATATTGCGCTCATACTGCTTGGCTACCTGCACCTGCACCTGCAACATACTGGCCTTGCTTAACAGGTCGTGCTGGTTGGCGGTGTCAAGGGCATTGTTGCCGCTGACTAACATCTGTTGCATAGGGTTACTGCTCTCTATGACTACTGGCGCTTTGGTCATCATCCCTGTCCTCAACGTCATCAAAATGCTCCGGCTCACACTTCCTGCAACCGGGGTGGTTTGGGTCACGGCAATCGGGGTGGTATCTCAAATCGTTCTGGTAAAGATTGTCTGCCCGTTCCTGCTGCCGTAACTCGTCGTAAAACACATCCTCGAACCAGTCCTCGACACTTTTCATCAGGCCGCCCACTCGGGGGCATCGAGCACGATCAGCTCACCGTGTGAATAACCCGGCCAGTAATCTTTCTCGATGCTCTCTTTCAGGCGATGCAGGTTTTCATGGAAGCGGTGATAACCGGTCTCCACCGTGGTCTTGTCCAGCACCACGCACTCGGTCACATAGGGGGGGTGTTCTCACAGATGACAAACACAAAATCGTCAATGGGCAGGGCAGGTTCCAACAGGGTCGGCACATGGCAGTACATCGCCTGCTGAATATGGTAGCCCCGTAACCCGGCATCCTTGGCCCACCGGAACGGCGACGCATCACGGGTACTTTTCAGGTCTACCATCATGCGGTCCTGCCGCCGCAGGTAATCCGGCCTCACCTTCACCGGCAGGCCCGTGTTGGGTTCCACGGCAAAAATACTGCTCTCCGCCTCACCACCAGTCAGCAGGTTATTGGCCAGCGGGTGACGCATCACGCTCTCACACATGCGATGGGCCGTATCCCAGTCAGCAATGCTCACCACCTCACGGGGGTCTTCAGCGGCAGCGGCCAACAGGCGATCCCACAACACCGCCTCGGGGTCCACTTCCAGCAGGCGGCTGGTCAGTTCGGCAATGGTGCCGGTCACCTTCAGCTTCTGGCTCTTGTCCTCGATGTCCTCATTGATCTGCTTGATCCGGGCAACAATGGCGTCCTTACCCCGCAGGGCGTTGGGGTGGTCAGCGGGGTCCAGCTCCAACCGGTACAGATCGTCAATGGTGGCCGGTTCCAGCACAGCGGTATGGAACAGCGTACCGAGTTTCATGGCCGCACTGGGCTTATCCTGAATCTCTCCGGTCACATACTTGGCATGGAAGTGGGCAAGGGATTTTTCACTGATCAGCTTGACTTGGCTGGAACTGATGCCAGGAGCACCATGGTACTGATCGGAGGGGATATTCTGGTAGATACCCGGCGGAACGATGCCGTTGACCAGCGGCAATTCACCGGCTGCTGCCTGTTGTTTTGTTTGCATCAATGGAACACCTATCTCTGTTTTTTTGTGTTTGGAGTTTTATTTATAGCACTTCTAATAAACAAAGTTTCACTTTGGATTAATTAAAAAAACATATACGAATTTCGATAGTCAAGCGTTTTTTGCTTACCTGACCAAACAGGGGGGTGCGTAATATGAACAGGGGGGGTGCGTAATTTAGACAGGGGGGGGTGCGTAATATGAACCGGGGGTTATCACAGAAACAGCCAGAAAAGACCAGTCAAACCCTGACGGGGACTGGCTTTATTGAGGATTTCGGGAACTTATTCCAATAAATGGCACGATTTTCGCTATTATTTATATATATAAATATCTTATAGGGCGTTGTTTATATATTTATATTTAATCAAAGAGAAATATATAAACCTGAAGTATATATAATCCCCCCTAACCCCCCTTACTCGAACTGAACCCCTCGCACATAGCCGATGTATTCAGCGCCTTCCAACGACAGTGCTTCAGCCCTGCCAGGCACCCTAAGCTCTGTGACAGGGCCTAACGATTCCATGTATCCCATTACGTAGGCTTCCTTGTTCCACGTCCACAGGGTAATTTTCTCACCACCCCGTTGAGCTTCATCCAGGTCGATGATCAGATAATCGGCCTTCTTGGCAAACCAGGTATTCTGATTCAGGATCAGGGCGCAAAACCCCAGCTTCCGGCGAAAATCCACGATTTTTTCCACGCTGTCCACTTCTCCGTAAGTATCACGCAGGGCCAGATAACGCTTTTGCACCACATAGGACGGCATAAACTCCACATCATCAGGCAAAACACCGTCGTTTTTAAACGCCAGAAGATCAGCAAGCAGGGTGAACACTGGCACATTGGAGGTAGCTTCCATGCCGCTTAACAGCACTTTGCCTGCATCCACCGGCTTGATCCTGTGAGCAGGCACGTCCAGCATCTCGGCGGCAACTTTGATCATCTGATCAGGCATCCGTCGCTCCCTTCTGAGCACCCGGTATAAAAAACTTTTTGTGTAGCCTGCTTTCCTGGCCAAATCCACTTTCTGGACACCCAGCTCTACCGCCCGTTCACTCCATAGCGCCTCAAAATTATTGATCACCGCCAAATCGACCGCCGATAACTCAGACTCTTCGGAATAAGACCCTTTTGTTCGTCCCATGTCATTCACCACAAACTTAGAATTTTCATGTACCTGAGCTTAATGTGTCGCATAGTGCAAATTCCACCCCGTCATGAAATCGTGACCAAAAAAGACTGTTGACCAGAGTTTTACCGGAGTTCTATTATTGAAACCATAACCCTAATAAAACAAACGGATGCCATGTTAGACCAGGACTGGTTAAAACACCCTTCAATTCGACAGCTTTCACCGGAAGCCCGTGGCGTGCTGTCCGACCTGATCCTGTTGTCCAGACTGCCCGGCGAAAGCCAGGACGGCATCCTCACCGAATTTGACCTGCCCCTGACGCTGGACGAAATCGCCAGTCATATCCACACCGACCGACGCTACCTGCGCCGCCTGCTCCCGTCACTCAAGCAAAATGGTCTGCTGCGTGAGTCGCCCAAGGGATACTACCTGCCGAGCATCGTCCGGGAGGCCAACCGCCGACAGCGCCGGATCGAGAATGGCCGAAAAGGCGGCAATCCTAGCTTAAAAGCCACTGAAAAAGCCAGCGCCCCAACGTTCTACCGCCGCCCGCAACAACTATCCCCACAGGTGCAGTTGGAACGGAAACAATTCGGCAAATTCTGGTATCACTACCCCAACAAAACCCACGGGATACCCGCACGGGCGGCCTTTCACATGGAGCGGTTCTACCAGCGGGAAGACGACTACCTGCTGCTGATGGAACACCTGCTGAACCGTATCGACCCCATGGTGGGCGACATTCGCTGGAAAAACCGGCCCGACCAAATCCCCGAAGCGGCCACCTTCCTGCGCAAAGCCCTCTGGCAACAGAGCTACCGCCCCATCATGGAGACCCTGTAATGAGCCTTGAAGCCCAGGCATGGAGTTTAGACCAGCCGATCAGCGACCCCATGGCCAAACTGCTGCTGATCATGCTGGCCAACTACAGCAACGAACAGCACATCGCCACGGTCAGCTACCAGCGCCTGAAAACCCTGTGCGGGTTCAAGTCCAAATCCACGCTGTGCAAAAAGCTCAACCTGCTGGAAGGCCAAAGCGTTATCCAGCGCATCCCCCAGGTCAGCGCAACGGGTGGCACCGAAAGCAACGCCTACCAACTACTGCTGCCCACCGTCGCTGTGCTGCAACCGGAGCCGCAACCCAAGCCCAAAGCCATCAGGCAGGAAACCCTGAAGACTCCCCCCCCGGCCTTAACGTCTTTGCCTGGGAACTGTGGCTGGACTACAAAAAAACCCAGTTCAACGACCGCTACAAAACCCCCCGGTCCGAACAGATCGCCTACAACAAGCTCATACAACTGGCCGACGGCGACCACGACCGGCAACGGGACATCGTAGAACAATCCATCGCGAACACCTGGAAAGGTCTGTTCCCACTTCAGGAGACCCGTCATGGAGGACAAAAACAAACCGATTGGCGCGCAGGACTGGCAGAAGTCTTTGCACCGGATGGGCCGCCAGAAGCCGGAACCGGCGAAATCATCATCGACGCCGACTACCTGGCTGACACCACACCACGTCGCAGTCTTACTGGAAAGGCTCTCCCTCATACACCCGTGGTTTCGTCGGGACTATCCGACCCCGGCGGATTTGAAAGCCATCTCGACGGAATATGCCCGAGTACTGACCGAGAGGAAGATCAGTGAGGCGCATTTTACGCACGGTCTTGGCCGGATTGCCGACCAGGAACACTACCCCAACCCGGCCCGTTTTGCTGCTCTGTGTCAGGCAGCGGCGCAACCCGTGGGCTTGCCATCGGTGGCAGACGCCTTTCGCGAGGCGTGCGACCGCAGTGCTGACCCAAAGGCGGCATCCTTTTCCCACATGGCCGTTTATCTTGCCGGTCGGGCAACCGGCTGGTACGAACTGCGCCACTGCGCCACGGCGCAACAGCTACAAAGCCTCAAAAAGAACTTTGCCGACCATTACCGGCAACTCTCCACGCAAAGCGAGCCGGAACTGCTGGCGCAACTGCCCAAACCCAAAACCTTCCACCCGCTGCCACCGCCACCGGACTACGACAAACAACAATCGGCGGCGGATGCCAGGGCAAAACTCAAAGGGTTATTCAGTGACAGCGAACCTGCGGAGTAACCAGCCATGAGCAACCCACTGGATCAGGCAGGCGTCCGGTTCAACTTCGCCGGAACCAATGCTCGGGTACAGGCCCGCAACGGCAAAGACGGCCCCATCTACCGGGTCAGCTTTGAAGTGGACCAGGCCACTGGCGAGCAATTTATGGGAGCCAACCTGGTGGGCAAAATCTACGGTGGCCAGCTCATGCTGATCGACCCGGACCAGGGCGACCCCACGCCCGAACCAACACCTGCCGAAACGCCTGCTCTCAAAGGTGGCTCTGTCTCCCGTGACGCCGCCCTGCTGTGCAAGAACCGGGAGTTTCAGGAGTACGTCCACTCCCTCACTGGCCAAACCCCTTGCGAGGACGAGGCCACTTACCACCTCAAGCACTTTTGCCTGATCAACTCACGAAAGGAACTCGACCATGACCCAGACGCATTCCAACGCTTCCTCACCCTGTTCAAAGACTATGGTCAGTGGCGAAAAAAAACGGTCGGCTGGTCTGATCACGCCGCTACCCGCCAGCAACGCCTGAGTGCTGACATCGAAGCATTTCTGTGTGGCGGTGGCCAGATCAGTGAACACCCGACAGCGGAACTGGACCAGCCACTGACCCACAAAGTCACCAACCGGGAACTGCACGCCATCACCCTGTTTGATGACCAGAAGGCCAGCAAGGACGCCCCAAAGACGGTCACCCGCCCCTGGAACCCGGTCTCTGTGGCGGTACAACAACATGATCAGTAAAGGCATCTACCGCAACAAAAAGCTCCTGCAACTGGCCGAGCACAGCCCCTGCCAGTGGTGCCAACTGCCCGAAGGAACAGGTCGTGTCGTCGCCTGCCACGTCCAGAGCTTCCGGGCACAAAACTTTGGTAAAGGCACTGGCATCAAGCCCTCCGACGCCTGCACTGCGTTCTTGTGTAACGATTGCCATGACCTGATGGATCGCCGCACATCCAACCCGGCCATGGACAGTATGAGCCCCATTGAACACGCCGAACTGTGGAGCTACCTGATCCTGAAAACCCACGAATGGATCTTCACCCACCACCCGGAGGTGCTGCGTTGAGAAGAGCCGCCCGTGTGGACGACAACCAGAAACAGATCGTAGCGGTGTTCAAGGCTGCCAGCGTATCCGTGGCGGTCACGTCCAACCAGCACAGCGGCTACCCGGACCTCACCATCGGCTACCTGGGGTACAACATCCTGGTGGAAATCAAGGACGGCAACAAACCCCCGTCCGCCCGGAAACTGACCCCGAAACAGAGGGAGTTTCGCGCCAACTGGCAAGGTGAATACCGCATCGTCACCAGCGAAAGCGACGCACTGGCCCTGATCAAAGAGCTGCAAAAACGCAAAGGCAGGGAAGGCCATGACACTGATCCAGCCACTGACCGATAGAACCGCGAAACGAAGCTATCTTAAGAAAGTCGAGTGTATTGAAAGCCCCTGTGACCACTGCCCCCACAGGGACACCTGCCGCACCGGCAAAGCCTGTGAGCGTTTTCACCATTTTGTCGAGTCCGGTAAAATCAGCCGTATGCACAGCACCATGCCCAACGTGAAATCCTATCGAAAAGTGTATGCAAACAGGCGAACCCAGTGAACCAGGCACCGTATCGAGACATCTACCACCTGCTCAACCGTTCGCTGTCCGGCATCACCCTGGAGCGGTACATCAAATCCGGCTGGCAACATTTTTACACCGCCAGGGCCGCCGACGGACGGCGACTGGATAACTTCAGCGACGGTTTGAATAACCTGGAACGCAACGCCCAAGACACCTTGAGCGCACAGCTTATAACAAAAACACTGGACGGAAACCCGTTGATGGAGGCGGTACTGTGGTTAAGACACAATCGCGATCCAGCCCTGCAAAACTACCTGATCGAGTTAATCAGGAATCTTCTGGATGATAACCGTAACATAACAAAATTTGTTTTGAGGGAGTTTGCTGGATTAACTCAAGAAACGTTGGCTGCCTGGCTAAAGTCCCAATCAATGAGTCAAAGCTCGGCGTATCGTGACCGGTTTTCCCTGCGGCAAACCTTGTTTGAGGTATACGATGGGGCTGTGCATCAATTAGAACTTCAGTTTCAATCTCAGGGATTGGTCGGCTCCCTGTAGAGACCGTCACGAATACGCAGTGCTCATTACTGTCCAGATCCAACTCTTCCCTGACACGTTTATCCTTAAAAATTTGTTCCATACTCCAATCCTCAAATTGCTGCTACAACTGAAAATTGGACGCCACGGCTAAAGATGTCCCTTTCGGTTTTTATCTAAGCACCAATCAGCATCGGCAGGCAACACCCTTTTCACATTTTTCACATTCTGTTTGTTTTGGGTGTTGATCTCTATTGGCCGGTTAATCTAGTATAAATCCCATCGCATTACCCGTTTCCATGGATTTTTAACCATGGACTTAACATTTTCCCATTCAGGAACATGGACATGAATCATCCTGAAGTGGCAGAGCGTTTTAAACTGGCGATGGAGTTGGCCGGTATTAAAACGGTCACCAAACTGGCATGGAAGTCTGGTGTTGAGCGGGCTTATATTTATCGTTTGCTCAGTGGTGACATCGCTAAACCTCACAAGTATCTGGAACCGTTATCGAAGGCTTTGGGTGTCGATCCGAACTGGCTGGGTAATGGCAAAGGTGGCATTTACGATTTTGAACGCCCGAGTCTCAAGAAAGGCGTGATAAAAACCACGGTGACGGTTGTGCCACTTGAAGGTTCACCTTTTGAGGCAGAACTGATGGTGCCTGATATTTTTAACAGTCTTCGCCATGTTCCCCAAGAGCCGAATTTATACGCTTATTTTTATTTGCCGGAAACCAACAATTATTTTCCGGCCAATACGTTATTGACCGTTGAGGTCATTTTCAGGCCGGGTCCGGGTATGTTTCTTGCGTGGTATGAGTCTGGTGGTATGAAGCAACTCGGGTGTTTCAACCGTTATTACGATCAATCCGGGGAAAAATCCAATGCTCAGGATGGCATGGAGGTGATTGGTCGTATTCGCAACATGGATTACTGGAAAATGGACGATCTGGTTTGATACAGAAAAATAATAAAGGGGCTCCATGAAGTTTCACAGTTACGACGCAGAACATGACGAGATTATCCTGTTGGTCAGAGAACGTCAGGAACGCCGTTCTTTACCCAAATACATTGCTACAGGTGAGGTAGACCGATTAACCAGGGATGACCGGGGCAAGCTGTATGAACAGGTCAGGAACCATCCGAAAATTGTTGCTGACGAAGGGGTATGCGGGTGTTTTTCTTTTCACCTGATCAATCAACAAAACCTGTTCTTGGCCATAGGCGCTTTGTATGTAGCTTTACTGGTATTCTGCCCGGTGGTTTTCATGCGCCATTTTCATGTGATGGGGCTGGAGTTTACCGGAGGAAGTATTCTGTTTCCTGTCACCTACGTTTTACTGGACAGCATATCGGAGTTGTACGGTATTCGTCGGGCACGGCAGACATTGATTTACACCAGCAGTTTGCTGATGGTTCTGGGTGGTGCCTGGTGGCTTCACGTTCATTTTCTGGCTGGTTTAGTACACGGAGATCACAGTCACGAAAAAGTTCAGGCCATAGAACTGATCTATCAAGAGCTGCCGCACAACTTTTTTAAACTCGGTTTGAGCCTGCTGATGACCGATATGATTAACATCCTTCTGTTTCACCGGATAAGGAGCTGGATGAACAATCGCTGGTTCTGGTTTCGCTCCCTGGTATCAACGTCCGTTGCCCTGACTATTTTCTCGGTCGTTGCTCCAATAGCCCGATTCGGTGCTTATTGGAACGATTCTGAAACCCTGAATTTTGTGACTAATGTCACTGTGGCGAAGTACCCGCTGGTGTTAATCTACCTGCCTATTGGGCTGGCGATTGTATACGGAGCCCGTTTCTGGCGCAGGCATTATGCCAAATATTGAGCAGTTTTGGTTGCAGTTATTATGGATCGAATTCATTTAGGACAAGTGCCCCGTACCCATCGGGGCCAGATTCATTATCGGGCAATACCGTCCGTGCAGGTTAAGCTGATGGTTGCAGAGGAAGAACTAAGACAGCTTAACTCCCGCATTAGTCGGCATCATAATCCGACTGACACTTTTTATTTTCCTGATATTGAGGGGCGTCTTGACCGGAAAGCGTTTCTGGAAAGGTGCATCAGTGAATGGCGGTCATTGTTAGGAGAGTAGTTTATGTCTCATAAAGATGATCTGAACCAGATGGACTGGTTCATGTATCGGCTCAGCGTCCGAAGTCGTATTCATAATGCCTGGTTAATGTCAGGCTATCTTATTATTGCTTTTGTGCTCGGTTATGCCGTGCATGATCATACGCCTTCTAGCTGGCAATTTTGGGTGCTTGCAACGATGGTGATCAATCTGTGTCTTGCGGTATTTGTTTCCTATCGCCATTCAAAAATTGACGTTGCCGATGTTGAGAAATTTAGCCAGCTTACCCGCCGTTATATGACCCCACCGGAACCCAATAAAGACCATGAGCACCTACGACCCAAGACCTGACTATAGCAACGAAACCAAGACTATTTAATGACAGGAAGTAAGCTCAATGAAACCTGAACCAGTAGACCAGCAAGAAGTCGACCGACTCAAGCGCATTGATATACCGCACTGGATAAACGGCGGCACGAATTTTACCAGCAAGTTGTTTGTGCTGATCCAGACATCTGACCCTGATAACAAGTGGAAAATTAAACAAGTGTTCCCGAACGAGGTCGAGGCACTAAGGCAATGGAATGAGGAAAATTTACATGAACCAGGCACTCTATGAATTTCTGAAAGCCTTCGACGACGACACGCTCTCCGAAGGTGCCCATCAGGCAATCATCATGGAAGGAGTCGAAGCATTTAATGAGCTTCACAACACCGGGTACGATGCGTTCGATACCTGGTTAGCTTATATCAAGCGAAAATATAAGATGTTCGCAAAATGACAGAGGTACTGCGCGGTGAACATTGATCAAGTAGTTAAACGAATTTATCAGATCACGGCACCAGAGACTGAGATTCAGATGTTCTTGGGGGCGGTGATGACCCTGACGATTCACCTAAAACCGATGCACAAGATTGAGGTGTGCGAAGAGATCAATAAACTGCTGTTGCCGTTGAAGGGCAAGATGCAGGTTATTCTTGCCGTTATGGACGATGACGACGATGTGTATGCCCGGTTGATCGGTTTTGGCTTGTCGAATAACGAAATTAATGTGGATGAATGGTCTGATGAAACCTGATCAACGAGAGTGGCTGGACGAGCATCAACCGGATCATCATTTGAAATACGACGATCAGAAAAATATCTGGTACGTCCTGGCCACAACTTACGGCACGAAGCACCCGTTCCCCAGCACCAAATACAAAAGCCCGGATAATGCCAAAGCAGCGGCCATTGCTTTTCGTGACAGCTTGCCTGCTGAAGCCTTTAAATGGGAGCGGAAATTTCTGTCGCAAACTAATTCGAACTTTGCGGGTGTTCGCCGTTACAGGGACGATCAAAGAGATTGTTGGATGGCCACGGTTGATTTTTACAAGGGGGGTGAGCGGTCAAGTAAGTCAAAATCTTTTTCGATCAAAAAATACGGTGAACAACAGGGTTACGATATGGCAGTCCAGTGGCGTAAAAGAATGATGCTTGAAAAAGAAAACATCGAAGCAGAAAGTTCTGATGTTCCCAAGGTGAAAGAGACTTACCCGAAAAGTGCGGGGAGAATGCCATGAAACTGACTGACAAAGTGCCTTACATTACTGAGGATGGCGACGTTTTGGAAGCGGATCGGGCGGTTGATCTGAACAGGTCGCTGACTGATTTGCGTATTTTGGGTCTGATAACGGATGATGAGTTTTCTGCGATTGCCCAGCGTTTGCATGAGCAGTATTCCAAGGCGTTGACGCTGGTTCCCAAGGAGCCCGGACGTGGTTAAGCGGTGGCAAAAACGAATACCGACGCCGTTTCTCAGAACGCGCAAATTGTTGTTGATGGATTTGTGGCTGTTATCGGTGCCGTTGTTCATGGCGTTCCAGTTTTATTGGGGCAATCCGGTCAATGCGTGGTCGATGCTGGGCATTGGGGTTGTCATGGTGATGTTCCGTCAGTTGGGAGCGATTGGCGCGCAGCCACATTACATGGGGACGGGGATTTCACAGGAAGATTATGCAGCACTGGGGCGTGGGGAAACGGTCAGACTGAGAATATTTGATAACAAGGTATCGTTGACGTTGGATTATGCAGATTTGACTGAGGAACAAAAATGAAAAGGCCGGAAGTTACACCAGAAATTATTATGAAAGCGGCAGAGAAAACCGCTGCTGAAACATCAAACCTGTCACTGGAAGAAAAAGCGGAACTCGCTAATGCCATTGTCCAAGTGTACCGCACATACATGAATGGTTTCGATTTAGCCAAGGCCCTGGACCGCAATGGATGGGATGACATAGATACGATGTTTGTCGAAGACATTGATGCAATGGGTTTCAATGTAGATACGATTCACAAAGAAGTCTGTTTTGCCTGGGTTAAAGAAAATAATATCCAGCCGCCGTTTGAGATTGGAACAACGCTTGATATTGGAGTCATAACCGGTATTAGCGACCACATGCCTGCCTACTTTGAGGTAAAGCTGACAGGCCATGACGACGCAAAGGATGGCTATTCAAGAAGGTTGCTAAAGTTTGAGGATGCCGTATCCGCATAACCCCTGCGTAATGGGCAGCCGTAGGCTGTCCCGTTGACGCTCTTGGTAAACGCTGATTAGCACAATCCAGTAGTAAACTTTTAGATTACAACTCAACCGTCAAGTAATCCTTGATAGTTGCAGGAGGCTCAGAATGCCAATATATAAATTCAAAGGTTCGGCAACCGTTAGCTGCTGGACAGAAGTAGAAGCGGAAACCGAAGAAGAAGCCCGTTTAATTGCAGAAAAACGTGAGCTTGGCAGTCTTAATGCTTTTTCAATTTCGGGTGATGTTTCAAAAGTATGGCAGTTTACCGATGACGGAATGCCACAAGATATTGAACTCGACGATGATTAAATGCGTTTAACACTGTGATTATGCGAACTCAGTTCGCATAAGCGACATAACTATCGTATCAGTTGTCTAATTAATGGTACTGACAATGTTAAATCTGGGTAGCGTAGTGACATTGGGTGTTGATCTTCACCATGCACCCGCAGGTGCCAAAGGAGTGGTGGTCGAAGTGTATAACCGGCATGAAATGGCAGACAATACTGGCTGGTTTATCCTGTTTGACAACGGTTTCGCAGACGGTTTTTCAGCATTTGACCTGGAGCATCTGAAGGTGCATGATACCGGCGAGGTTGATCAGGTGATCAGACGTTACCGTTTTACCAACGTTAGCCGGTTGCATCAGGAATACCTTGACGGCTGGTTTGACCTGGCCCTGGGCAAGCGATAGAGGGAAAAGCCTATCCAGCCCCCCCATGGAGATGTTATGCAATTCATACCAACTAACGACGTATTCCACCATCTGGTCCTGCTGTTGCGACTGCACAAAGACCGGGAACTCCTGCAAGACATGTTCAAGGCTCAGGGTATGGACGTTTCCAATTCGCTGATACGGGCCTGGCGGAACAAGACCGGCCAGCACAACAACAGGATGTACCGTGAGATGCCGAGGGAAGCGCTGGACAAATTTATTGACGAGTGTCATAACCGGCAGTTCATTGAGATTGACAGCCCATCTGGTGAAAGCTAACCTACTCAGGCACTCAACCGATGCACTGCCGCACAGGCAGATTACACTGCCGTACAGGCAGCTTAGAAATTAGAAACTAGAAAACACGTTTTGGTTTTCCAGGCATTCGGTTGAGTGCGTCACTCCCACTACTCCCGCCCCTGCTCCTTATCAATCTTCTTCTTCAGATTTTTGATATGCCCCTTCTGCATCTCAACCCCCTGATCAAACTCCGCCCGGTCAATATCTCCCCGCCGTAGCTGTCGTTTCAGATTATCCAGCCCGGTACGAATCTCCCGCTCATACCGTTGATTCTCCAGCGCCTGCATCGCCTTATTGGCCCTGGTATTCTGGCCACGGGCCTTGATGCCGAGACTGTTAATAATCTCTGTAGCCCGGTCATAAGGCTTATTGGTCATGGACTGCAACCCGCCATCGGGGCGATTCACCACCCGGTTCCAGGCATGAGTACCGGGCAAAATGGGCCAGTTGGGCATCATCGCCTGATAGGCGTAATGGGCCATCTTGCCTGCCTTCTCCATCCCGGTATCACTCAGTTCATTGGTGATCGGCTGGCCGGTGAAACTGCTCTTATTGGTGAACAGCAACTCAATGGCCGTCACCAGCGGGCCGCCCCACTGCACCACCACCGGCACCTCAATGGCTCCGTGGCCAGCGGTCTCGGTGACATCGCCGCCGGGCAGGTCACGGGTAATATCAATAAACATCGGGTCGCCGTAAAAATCTCGCATCGGCAGCCGTATCGCCTTTCTAACGCCCAACCGAATATCCCGGCCAAACAGATTCACTTTCTCAATACCGGGAATACCAATGGACGAATTACCCTGCAAATGCTTCGGCAGCGCCCGGTACTCCTCCTCCTCATCGCCTCCGGTCAGGGCATAGGCCGCCATAATCATCGCCTCGGCAATGGTAATGTACTTGGCCAGCTTCCAGGGCCGCTTGCGGGCAGCGTCCGCCAGCAGGGGAATGATCCGGTAGTTATAACTGAGGAACGGCATAATGGTCTGACGCAGGCTATTGATCCAGGGAGCCCGAATATCGTAATCAATAAACTGCTTACGGGCCGCCAGTGCTGCCTCGGCGGGGGAATCCCCGATCCGGGTCCGTTTCAGGTACACCGCCATCCGGAACAGGTCGTCCTCTAACTGGTAAAGCTGTGTCGCCTTGCTGTCCGCCGTTCTCAGCGCCTGCCCCACCTTGTCCAGCGCGGCAAACAACGCCATCTTCTGCCGGGCCGGTTGTGGCACCGTATGGACATTGGCCGCCCGCAACTCCCGCAACAGGGGCGTCAGGTACTTCTCCCGCAACTCCACCTCGGCCATACTGCTGCCAAACACCCCGTAATCCTCCGCCTCCACCAACCGTTCATCCCGGTCTTTCATGGACTTCAGGGCATCCCATATATCGGCAAAACGCACGTCCAGCAGATCGGCCAGCACAAAGTTACTCATAATATTATTCATGTGCGTCACCGGGGAACGGGCGGTCTTGTTCAGCTTGTACTGGCTCATCAGCCAGCGCCAGGTGGTCGGCTTGTTCAGCTCCATGATCTCATTCAGGTCTTTCCAGATTTCGGACCGGACCAGATAGCCCGACTCCTTGACCGGCTTGCCATCCTCGCCAAACGTACCGGCCAGCCTGCCCCACTGGTACGCCTTAGCCTTCTTGATCATGGTGGTGGGCACCCGGACCCACTCATGCTCCACCAGAGCCAGGGTATTCCACCGTGACCGTGGGTTGGTCCAGTTCAGGGTTTCCAGATTCTCCGCCGTGGCCTCTACCGCCCACTCTTCTTTCTCAGAAATATCCTTATAGAAATGCCCCATGGCCAGATCATTGGCCATGGTATGGAAGGTCCGGGCCACCGCATAGCGCAGGTCAAAAATCTCCCCCATCTGCTCCCGCTCGGCTCGGGTATAGTCCCGGTACAGATAAAGCTGGTTCTTGCCAGGGCTCTCACGCACCGCCCGCACCTTCATGGCTGGCTGCTCTGTGTAGGTGCTGAAGGCGTCCGGTATCGCCACCCCTTCAGGCCAGTACACCCGGTGGGCCACCTTGCCATCGCTGCGGACCTTCTCCAGCACTGTCAACGTCACCCCTTCCAGGTTGGGATTATTGGCCTTGACCTGCTGTGCATACCAGTCAGGGGCGTGCTTATTGATCTCACTGAGCACTTTATTAAGGGATTCCGCCCTGAACTTGCCCCGCCCCTTGAAGGTATCCGCATGAACCTTCTTGCGCCGTGCCCGCATCCGGCTATCAAACCACCGTTGCAGCCGGGACTGGTCAAAATGCTCATGGGTGAAATAACTGCGATGGAGATAGAACCCCTTGTGGCGCTCAAACGCCTCACGGGTAATCCAGCCATATTCGACGGCCAGCTCGCCCATTTTCTTCATCACGTCCTTGACCGGCTCACTCAGCTCTTGCAGCCGGGGATCGGCGTCGGCCACATCGCCCACTACCCAGTCGTACATCAACTTTGACTCACGGGCATTAATCCCGCTCTGATACAATCCGTCGATCAGCTTCATGCCCTCACGGACCCAACGGTTCGCCTCCCCCTTGCGCTGGGCATCCCGCACCTTATAGTCCTCGGGCACATTCTTCTGATCCACCATCCCCCAGGCTGCCGCCTCGCCCATGGTGTGCAGCCATTTACTGAACGAGCCTTTTTCCGCCTCGCCCAGTTTATCGTACCGGCTGCTGCCCCACTCGATCACCTTCTCTGTGCCTTTGTAGAGCGGATTGTAGCGGTTGCGCTCATCCACCCCGCCCAACAGCCGGAAAGGCAGGCGGAACAGCTTGTCCATCCAGCCCACGTCGTCGCGCATATCCGGGTTCAGTTGCGGTTGCTGGTTCATCTGGCGGGCGAACAGGGGTTGGCCTTTGTGCAGGGCGAGATTTTTCAGGCCATCGTTGAGCATGACACCGTGGACCGGTCGGGTTGTGGTGTTCTCAGTATTGAACGGGTCGCCCTTGCCGTGCAGCACCTCGACGGTTTCTACCTTGGCTCCGTAGCCCTTGACCTGCTTCTTGACGCCGGAGGGCAGGGTGTTGTTATAAACACCTTTGTAGAAGTCGCCGCCTACCCAGATGGGATCGTCCAGTTTCGCTTGCAGATCGTAGTTTTCCTTAATGTACTGTTCAGCTTGATACGCACTCAACCCGGTCACATCCAGTTGCAGGCCCAGATCGTCCAAAGCGATATTGACCTTTTCCAGTAGCTCGGGAGCATGGGGTGCCAATAATTCTGCCATTTGCAAGGCACTCAAGTCCTGCCCCCTTTTTTTTGCACTGTAATAGCTTAGCTCTGAAGGTTTATCCTCATACCAATACAGATTGAACCTGACAACATTATCATTATTTATTTCAATTCCGACGGCGACATGCTGAACTTGGTACAACCGCCGGTTCTTCAACGCCACCTGCTCCCCGGTGGCCCAACTTACCCCGTCATATCCATTCTCGGCGGCAAAGCGCAGCATCCGTTTCCAGGCCAGTACCGGCCAGCTTTTGCGGAAGGGCGGGTCCATTACGTTCTTGTCTCGGTTGTAAGCGTCCTCAAACGTCTTTCGCGTAACAACCTCACTGGACACCAAATAATCGAGATCCCTTTGCAGCCGGTCAAGCACCCGCTGAGCCTCTGCGGCTTCCTGGTGGTTAAGGTGGCGTTTCATCCGGCGTCGTTCCTGCTGCATCTGCCGCTCCTTGCGAGCCATCAGCCGTCGCAGGGTCTTGCTTGTCCGCTCCAGTCTCTGGGTCTCCCGGCGGCTGATTCTCTGTGAACTCCGGTTGGCGTTCTGGTTCCAGTCTGACTGGATTTCCTCAATATGGAGCATTTTCTTACCGTCCGGGGTCATTCGGTCCACAGTCAGGGTAAACAGCACCGTATTATCCTGTTCAAAGTGGTTATGCCCGTATTGTAAAGGCTGTGTCAGGTACTCTGGCTTATTCTTCAGATACTCATAGGCTTTCTTAATCAGCGCCCGGCCACTGGTATCACTCACCGGCAGCATCACCTCTAAACTGCCGTTATGGCGCAGCACCAACTCTGGCTTTCCCGCCTTTTTGCGCAACCACTTGGCGTCGGATTCGGTGGGCATGGCCTCGCTCTCATCGGCAAACCCGATATGCCAGTTGCGGGGCACGTGGCCATTCCTCAAATAGCGCAGGGAAGTGTCGTAAATGTCCGGTTTCAGGCTACCGCCGGTCAGCACCTCGGGCATATACAGGACAAAATTGCGGTAACTACTCCGCTGCGCTTTATCCATCTCATAAGCATCTTCCACCGAGCTGGTGAACCACCGGGTCGGCTTATTCCCGTTGCCGGATATTTCATCACCGATCACCTCCCGCAACACCACCTCCCGATCATTCACATAGCGGGTGATCTCCTCACGGGTTACGGGTTTGTTCTTCCGGTCTTGCAGATACTCCGTCAGCCCGATCCAGTCCATCTCCTCCTGTTTCATCAGGGGCGACTTGAGCATAAACTTCAGAAACTGCTCCCCTGTCCCCCGCTCCATGGGCAACAGCCAGACGTTACGCTTCAGGGCGGAATAAAATACCTCCGCTGTCGGCTCCTGCCCATTTTGGCGCTCCATCTCCGGGTCCAGCCCCAACCGGACCGCCTCCCGGCCTTTCTTACCCACCGGCTCCCGAGCCCCCCGCCGCGCCTCAGTCAACAACCCATGAATATCGTTCTTCGTCCACCGCAACGACGGCACCAGCCGACGCATCACCCGCCGCAGTTTCGCCACCGCCCGCCGGAACCACCCCGCCTCGGGCAAATGCTCGGCGTAATGGGCCAGCACTTCCTCCACCGCTTCCAGGTAATCCTCCCGCTTGTTGAGATTCAACTCATACCCGTCCGCGATCCGCTTCAGGTCATCGGCGGGAATATCCCGGCCAATCTGGCGCAAGGTACGGTTCAACAGGGCCGGGTCTTTCAGGAAGCGACGCAGCCCGTAATGGGTCGCCTCATGGATCAGCTTACGCCGGGCCTCGGCAGGGTTGGCCAGATGATCGGCCACCATCCAGAACGTGCCCTGCTTGCCGGTATCCGGGTCATACACCGCCTGAATACCATCGGCACCATCGGAATGCTGCCCGGCCTTGGCCAGCACATGCTCCGGCAGCTCATTGACGCTCTGCACCACCCGCACCTTCGGCTTAAAGGCTCGGGCGGTATCGGCAATGGCACTTTTCACCCGGCTGGCTTTCATAGGTCGCTTGGGCTTATCCGTGCGACTGAACCGCACCTGGCTATCGTCCGGGTTCTGCCGCCCCAACGCCTGATCCAGCACCGGCTTCAGGGTGCGGGGAATAAACAGCGGTTCCAGGGTCATAAACTGCGCCAGCGCCGCCTCGGCCTTATCATTCCCCACCGTCACCCGCATGGTCTCGCCCCGGCTGACAAAATCGCCGGTGATCGCCAGCAGCTCCTGGTTACCCCAAATATCGTGACCGGCCCTTTTCGACTTGGGGGCCACCAGTTCCACGCTGTCGGCGTTCAGCGCCACATAAGCACCCTTGCGACGGGTACGCAGGCCGATCCGCAGGGCATCGCCGCCTACCTCACGGGCCTTGGCGATATAGGCCATCACCTCGGTCATGCTCTGAAGGTTGACGGTATCCTTAACATCCGTGGCCGGGTCAAAATTCCGTGGCAACAGATACCCCTGCTGCACCTTGCCGTGTTCATCGGTATAGCTGACCACCTGCCCCCGGCGCTCGGACTCCATCACCCCTTGCAGCAGGTTCTCGGTGATCATATAGCGTTCTTCCCGGTTACCGCCCCGGTTCTCGCCGGTAAAAATCTCTTCGGGCCGGATCTCATGGGCACTTAACTGGCCCATAAACAGCCGGTCGCCCGCCTCCCCCGACAACAGCTTGGACAGGGGCAACTGCACCTGACGCACGACATTATTCACCAAAAACCGGACACTGAGCTTGGAGGGCGAAAACGGATTCCCCTGGCCGTTGCTGTGGCGATACTGAATACCGGTCACCACGGCCACCGTGGGCGTCCCTTCCAGACGAATCCGGGTCCAGCTTCCCAAGGTCATCTGCGGCAACCAGTAATTGGTCAACTGCTGCTCCTGCCGGTCATACTGCTCCTTCTGCCCCTTCAGCTTCATCAGTTCAGCAGACAGTTGTGACCGTTTCTTATCGTCAAGCTGCTCCGGGTTCTCCAGCTGCTGAACAATACGGCTTATCTTGTCCTCAATCTTGCGGATATACCCCTTGTCCTGCCCCATCTCGGCCACCAGTTCATGCAACTGCTGGCTGGCGCTTTTCTCTGCGGTGGCCTTGTCCACTGCCGCCTGCACCTCATCGTGACGGGGAGGCTTGCCCTGTAGCTTGACGTTGAGCTTGTCCTGCATGACCGGCGCAGAAAACACACTGCTCCCCGGCTTTTTGGGCACCAGTTCCCGGCGTTCCAGCACACGGGCATCGAGATCGAGCACCTTGGGTTTCAACTCGTTCTGGTGGGTCTTGTCCAGGAACTCAATGTACTCCTGATAGACCGGCTCCACCTCTTCGTAAACCTGCTCCTGAAACGCCACCGGCATCAGGCTCAAGCGGTTGTAGAACTTCTTGGCCAAATCCTGTGGCACCGCCCCGTCCGATACGGAGAACCCGGTATCCGCGACAATATCCGGGCGTGACAACAAAAAGTCCCGGACAATCTCATCCCCGTACTTATTGAGCATATCCACCACCTGCTTCAGGGAGTTATCGCTCTCGGTATCGGAGGAGGTATTGGCGTTCAGGCTCTGCATCTTCATGGCCAGAATGGCCGCCAGCCGCTTCTCGGCGGGCAGCGTCAGTTGCAGCAGGGTATAGAGGGGCAATTGCACCTGCCCATGGCGGTTAATGCGCCCGAGCATCTGCATAAACTGGTTAATGTCCAGGTCCGCCTCCAGCACAATCATGTGGCGCACCTTCTGGTCGGCAAACTTCTCCGAGGCGTGCATGGACAGCCCGGTGGAACCGGAGCGGTTGACGATCAGGGCATCCAGCTCGCCGCTGTTATAGCTCTGGACAATCCCGGTCTTATTCGTATCGGTGCGCGGTTCCAGCCAGGTCTTGCCGTCCCGTTGCTGAAACAGCCACTGCCTGCCGGTGATCTCCCCCACCCGAAGACCCGCATCGGTCAGCTTCTGGTACAGGTAATCAATGGGCGAACCGGGCAGGTCATCGGTAACGGAGCGGGCTTCCTCAATGCTCTGATAAACCTCGTTATACAGCTCCCGAGTCGCCGGATTCAGCTCCGCCATAGGCACCATCACCTTCATCTCTTTACCGGTGCGGTCCCTGATGGTCACCGTGCGGGAGCGATCCACCATCCGCTCCAGGACATGATGAAAGCCAAAATCGTCCACCTCATTGCCCGCTGTCAGCTTGCGCTTGCTGACAAAATCATCATGGAACGAGCCAAAGGTCTTATCCACCACCAGAAACGGCTTCTCGCCCCGCTTGAAAGCCGCAATCGCCTCATCCACCGCCACATCGAGCTTGGTCAGGTAGAGCATATTGGCAATGGCGTTATGGCTCACGGAGGTAAACGGCGCGGCATTGACGGTGGTAGACGCCTTGTTATTGCCGGAGCCACTGGCCGAACCGCCGGTCTCCTTCTGAAGTTTCTGCTTGATGGCCTTCACGTCCAGATTCAAAAAGGCGCTGTTGGCATGGACCACGCCACGCAGAATGCCGGTCAGCGTGTCCGCCACCTGCACCTGCCGGGCTTTCTCCACGGCACTGTCATGGCCGAGGATCTTGGTCTTGAACTCGATCCCCTTAAACGACCGCTCCCGGCGGAACAACTGCCCCTCACGGGCGAGCATATTGGAGACAATGGTTTGCAGGGGCAGGCCACCGGTCTGCATAATATCGGGCAGATCGCTGACATTAGTCACCGCCTGGCCGAGCGAAGTCACCCCATAAAGCGGCACGTTATCCGGGCGTTTAGCCCAGGTGGCCGACAAAAACACCGTCCCCCTGGCCTGCTGCACCAGATCCCGAAAATAGGTGCCGGTATTGGAATCCCCCGCCGCCTTATGGGCTTCATCCATCACCAGCAGGGCGTTATCCATAATATTGCCCAGCGCCCGCTGCTGGCGGTTGCTCATCTTGTTGAGCTGCGGATAGCTGACAAACACCGCATTGGTGCCCTCGGGCAATCGCCCTTTCTTTTCCAGCAACTCCAGGGCATGGCGTCGGGCACTGCCACGGCGGGAAAACAGCGTTTCTTTCTCACCCAGGGCATTCTCCACCTCGATGCCCCGGTTCTCGTTAAAAATAAATGGCTTGATCCGGGTCTCGCCAATATCGGTCAAATCCCGCCACATATCGTTATACAGGGCCGGGTCTACCGTGATAAACACCGGCGTCAGCTCATGCTCCAGGGCATAACGGAGAATGGCCGCCGCCTGTCGCCCCTTGCCCACGCCGGTCTGATCGGCAATCACCACCGCCTGTCCCCGCTTGATATTGAAAATCGAGGCCGCCACGGCATCCACCTGAAGCCCCATCAACCCTTTATGCAGGTCGTTGACCGAGCCATAGCCCAACTGCTCGGCAACAAACGCATCCAGGGACGTACCTAACTGTGTTTGCAGGCTGGACAGGGCTTCATGGATCGCCTCGCCCAGATTACGGGGGGTCAGGATGCCCTCATTAAAGCCCGCTGACGTGGCCTGATAAGGCACCTGATAGTCGGAGGCTAACGCAGCATTGGCAGCCAGTTGCTCAGCGTTTGCTCTTGCAGATTCCGCCTGGCTTCCGCTTTTTGGATCGGTGTTTTTACGTCCTCCCGGTCCCACTGAATCTGTTGCACCAGCATCGCCAGCTTCTCGCTCTGTTCCAGCGCCATCCCGGCGGCTCCCGGCTCGTCCAGACTGGCCAGTTCCCGCACCTGTGTCTGTGCCTCGGCCCACTCCTGCTCCGTCGCGTTGGCCAGCAGCATCTCCAGCCTCATCTCCAGTTTTTCCCGCAGCAATGCGGGGGTCATTGCTTCGCCCACCGCCTTGTGGACCGTCATCAGTGCCCGGTGCGGGCTGGTTGTCGGTGCCCAGAACTCCGTTGTCTGATTCATTTCCCTGCGAATATCGTTGATAACGCTCATACAATCCTTCCCAACTATCAATCCGTTCTACCGTACCATTGGGCGGTGCAAATTTCTCCGACTTCACCCGCCCGTCAATCACCAGCATCCGCACCGGCCACTTGGCCCCCATGCGCTCGTACAGCTTGCCATCCACCTCAAAGTGATCCACCACGTTATAGTGGGAATAGAGCCAGTTAAAGAACGGACGCTCACTGTCGGTCATCCCGCCCCGTTCTTTGGTGGCCCCGACAATCAGCACGGCTTTCCCGTCGTCCTTCATGGCGTCCAGGGCTTCGGCGGCCAACTGGTGATCCAGCTTGACGATCTGATACCCGTCCTTCTCGATGGGTTTGGCCAGCTTGGCAAAAGGCGGATTCACCAGCACCCGGTCCACCTTTTTGCCGCCGGTAATCTGCTGGATATTGCCCACGGCATTGAGGTTGGACACGGTAAAGCCGTTATGCCGCAAATTCTGCACCCGCAACGGGTCCAGCTCATTGACAATGGCCTTCTCCCGGTTGGCACCGGCCAGCAGGGCACCGTTACCGGCGGTATTGTCCAGGCTGGAATGCTTATGGGTGAGCATCGTATAGGCCGAGGCGATCCACGACAGCGGAGCCGGGGTGGAATACGCCTGACGTTCCACGGAATCGGAAGTGCGCACATTAAGCAGGGGCAGTTGCTGATACATGCGCACCACCCGGTCAAAATGATCCTTGACAAACGCCTTGCCCACCAACGGCCCAATGGCGGTGGTCATGGCCGCCTCGGTCAACTCCTGATAATGCTTCAAGTCAGCGTCGGCAATATCACGAACCTGAATCCCTTGTTGGTCGGCAATAAACTGTTTCAGTGCCCGGTTGTTCTCGAAACCGCCGGTTTTCAGCCGCTCGGCCAGGGCGTTGATCAGGTTGGCGTCGGAGTGGGCCTCTGGTTCGGCGTCGGTTTCTTCGGACTCGTACAGGCTGTCCATATCGAACTCGGCCACGGTTTCCGTATCGTCCATGGCGTGGCGAAGCTCTTTCGGGGTATGGGGACTGCTTTTCAGACTGCCATACAACTCTTGAAGCAGAGGCTCAATACGCTCACCCAGGGCATCCAGCATCGAATCTGCCCAGTCGGCAAACTTGAGATAGCCTTTTTCCAGGTAAATCCTGCCCAGTTTTGCCCCCTGGGCCATCAGTTTGGCGGTGGCCACGGGGTCAATGTTCATCCCCAGGGTGCCACCCTTGCCAAAGGAGTCATCCATCAGGTCTTTCATATCCTGAAGGACTTTCTGTTCTTCCTCGGACAGTTCAGCGCGTTTCTTATTGCGTTTCTTGCTACGCAGGGTGCGTTGTTTGGGTTTGGCCGTGGGTTGGTCAGTTTTGGCTTCAGGTTGGTCAGTATTCTCGGGTGCACCAGTCGCGCTCCCGGCGCTTGGTGGCACTTCCCCCGTCCTGGGGGTCGGGTCTTGTGGAGCCTGATCAGCGGTTTCAGGCTCCTGAACTGGCGTTTGAACTGGCGTTGTGGCGGTTTCCGGCTCCGCTACGGGTTCTTTATCCGCTGAAGGCTCTTGCCCGGCTGAAGGCTCTGGCACATTCGGCGGCACTGGGTCAGCAGAATCACCATCAAACAGGTAAGACTCCGCATGGTCCCGGTCCGCCGGACTCATATTGTCGGCCTGCATGGCCCGGAACATCCGCCCGTTAAACTCATCGCCCCGACTGTCGGCCTCGGCACTGGCATTGTCGATCAGCCACTGGTTAATGCGCTTGCGGGTTTTCTTCAACTGGCCCTTGTTGCCGGTGCCAACCCTTGGGAATGCGGTGGTCTTGCGCCCAGTGCGGGTATCGGCCTGCTGCCCTTCGCTCAGGCCAGACACGGTATCGCCGTAGCTCCAGTCCTGGTTTTGGGGGTAGGTGGGTTGTGTGTTTCGGGTTGTGGGTTGTGGGTTTTGGGTTGTGGGTTCTGTGGTGAGTGATTCGGTTGACCCTGCCTCATTATCTGGTAGGGTAGAGTGATCCCCCCCGGTCTGTGGGTCAGCCTCCTCCGTGGCCTCCAGGCGATCACCCAACTGACCCTCAGTACCGGACGGGGAACCATCTTCCTCTTGTGCCACCGTGTCAGGTTCCGACTGCCCATCCAACGGTGCTACCGCCCGTTCATCCGCCGGTACTGCCTCTGCTGCCGGTTCAGCTCCTATAGTTTCAATGGGTCGTTCACTGCCCGTCGCAGCCTCGGGGTCAGTCTCGACTCCTTGAGTGTCCCCAGGCTGCGAATCTTCTTCTTCAGTCTTTTCCGTAACAGTCGCTTCCTGAGCCAGATCACCGTCGCTCTCCCCGGTGGTTTCTTCTCCCACCTCATCGGCCATTTCCTCCGAGCCTTCGGGAACCTCCGGCGGCGTATCACTCTCCCCGGTATCCACCACCTTATCCAGCACCGACTTTTCCATTTCCAGATCGTGCTGACGGTCTTTCAATTCCTCCAGTTCCTGCTCAATATCGGCCACGGTGTCCGCCGGTTCCCCATTCTTCAGGGCATCGTCCCGGCGCTTTTTCACCGCATCCATGGCCTGCTGATTGGTGTCCATCTCATTGACCACTTGATTCAGCTTTTTATTGACCCTTTTTACCCCGATGGCCGCTGCCCCGGCGGAGACAAAGAAGCCGAGAATACTGCCCACTTCGCCGCCGATAATGGTTTCGTCAGTGATCGGTCTGCGGTCGGGGTCATAGCCCACCACATCACTGGCGATCAGGTTCTGCGCCACCGATTGCAGCACCTCGGTAGTGGCTTCTTCCACCGAACCCCAGGCACCTTCTTTGGCAATATGCTTGATGTTCTTGCGGATACCGCCCTGGGTTATCCGGTCTATCCGGTTAAAAATGCGCCAGATCGAAAACCCTTCAGTGACTGCACCCTGAATGCCGTTGTACAGGGCGACCATCTTGCGTTCCTCAAGATCGGCCTCCAGTCCCTGTTCATCCACGGTACGCAAATAGTCCTCCACCCCTTCAACGCTGATGGTCGTGCCACCCATCACGGCACCACCAATGGCCGCTGGCAACTTCAGCAACCGGCCAAAGGCACCCCCGGCCAGCGTACCGGCAATGGAACCGGCCCCGTCGGACAGATGGCTGGTCAGGTCATTGTTATAGGCCGGGTTGATCTGGAAATTATCCAGCACCCATTCATCCAGCGCCCGTCCCGCCTGATAATAGGGGTGTAACTCCGGGTCATAGCCATCCACCGTGGCACTGCCAAACTCCGCCAACGCCTTGGGAATACTGCTGACCACCCGCATGGCACCCCGGACAAACCGGCTGGTCTTGTCCTCGGCCTGGGAACGCAGGTAATCATTTTCGTCAAAGGTCTCCTGCCCGTAGCGCGGGGCGTCACCCTTGAGCACATAGCGCATGGCCTCCTCGGGACTCATGGCCTTGCTTTGGGGGGCGTGTTGTTCGGCGTTCTCGACGCTGTCACTGGTGAGGTTTTGCGAAGTGGTACTGTGCTGCTCATCCTGCCCGTCCCCGTTCTCGGGAAACATGGCATCGAGCTGTTCCGGTGTGTACATAGGTGGTCAATCCCTGACTGAAAAAAATCCTGAGTGGAGGTTACCGGACAACGGTCCGTGTCACTAGCGTTGCTTGGCCTGTAAGTTCTGCCTAATAAACCGCCCCAGCTCGGCAATACTGGTCGGGTTACGGCCATACACCGCCCGGAAATCGGCAGCCGGGCCACTGGTCGCTGCCAAAAAACCCTCCTGATGCTTCCTGAACTCGCGTATATAGTCCCGTGCGCCGGTAAAGCCCGAACCGATCATATCCACCAGGGGGGTAATGCTGTTGGTGGGTATCTGCACTGTGGACGGTGGTGTTTTGTCCTCTCCCCCTGCTGCCGGTTTGGGTTCTGGCTTGGTTTCCGGCTTCCCCTGCCCTTTCTTCATCTCAGCATCCCAGGTCTGCTGCCCAAACGTCCTGATAAACCGCTCCTGCTGCACCGGGTTTTTGGCGGCATTACGCACGATGGTTTGCTGCTGTTCGGGTCTGAGTTGATAGAAGTCGGTATATTGGCCGTTGTCGCCTGCTGGCTTATTACTCCCGGCGGGTTTATCCGCTGCCCCCATACCGCCTTTTGCTGCGGGCGACTCTTCCGTCTTCGTCGTGCCGGTCATGCCCAGGTATTGCCGTACCCTGGTAGCCGCGTCCTTGCTCTCGGCCTTCAGCTTCTCTACCCGGTTGCGGATCATGTCGTTGTTTGGCCCACCAAACCATGAGGTCACCCCTTCCTGTGTTAGCTGTGCCTCTGCTTCGGTCCACAACTCCTTTTCCGTAAGCTGCCTGCCTTCCCGGTAGATAATCCCCACCAATGCCGGTGCCGACAACGTGTAAGCGCTTTCCTTGAGTAACTGATCGGCCAGTTCCACCGCTTGCGTGTACTGCACCTTGTTCTCTTCACTGTCGAAAATGGCGATACCATCATCGTTCAGGCTGCCGCCGTACAAAATCCGGGCTGCCTTTTGCACCGCTTCTTCGTAGGCTCTTTTATCGGGATGCTTAATGCCACCATTGACCCCGGCGGCTGCGTTTTTGGCATTCTGCACGGCCAGCCCATCACTGCCCATGACATTATGCTTGCCCCCGTTCAACCCTTCCTGGTAGACAATGCTCCCCTCCCGCTTAATCGCCCCATACCGCTCCGGCAACTTACCCCCAAGCTCCAGAATCCGGCCCTCAATATAATTCACCAGATCAAAGCCTTTCGGGTGCTGCATGACAAAATCAATGGCCTGATCGCCGCCAATGGCCATAAACGGGTCTTTGGGGTCTGCCGAGCGGTTTTGTGACAGATAACTCTGGCTCTTGCTGCCATCGGGCAAAGTACTCTCCACCCCGAAAAACATCTTTTCCCAACTGTCCGGCGCTCGGGTATCCGGGCTCATCATCGCCCCTGCCGGTGTCACAGACGTAATGCGCTTTCCCTCGCCCACTTCCTCCGGCAATATCTTATTCAACCCGTCAACAATGGCCTGCTGGGCAATGGACTGGTTTTTCGGGTTACTGGCAAAATGGAGCAAACCCTGAAGTTTCTGCACCGTAAAGGCGTTCTCCTGAGCCTTAATGTCATTATCGAGCTTGCTCATGGTGCGCTCATGCTGCGCCTCCTGCATCCCGAGCAATTTATTCCGGTACTCCTTCTTATCCTTACGGTCATAAAAATCATTGACCATGCCAAAGCCACGGGCAAAGCCCCCGGCAAAGGCGTCAGCGCCTGATCCGTTCATAAAATATTCCTTATGGTCTACAGTTACGGGGTTAAGGGAGGGGAAGCCATGAACAATCTTTACCACACCGATTTCTATTCTTGGACGCAGCAGCAGGCCGAGCTACTGCGTACCGGAAAGCTCGATCAACTGGACATCACCAATCTCACCGAGGAAATTCTGAGTATGGGGCGCAGTGAATACCGATCCCTGGTCAGCCGGTTAAGCAAACTGCTCTCTCATCTGCTGAAATGGACATACCAGCCGGAACGACAATGCCGGAGCTGGCGACTCACCATCACCGAACAACGCCACCGCAGTGCTGACCGTTTGCAGGACAGCCCCGGCCTGAAGCCCATGCTGGATGACATACTCACCAAAGCGTATGGCTACGCCGTGCTGGAAGCTGCCAAAGAGACCGACCTGCCACGGAAAACCTTTCCCGAGCAAATCCCCTGGACGTTCAATCAGATCATGACGGAAGACTGGCTGCCGGATTAACCGTTCCGGCGCTGTTCCATCTTCTTCAGACGCTTGTCAATATTGCGAATCGCCCCCATGGCCACCATGGCCACATCGCCCACATCCACCGCCTTGCCATTGCTCATGGACTCCGGCATGGACTGGGCCATCCCGCCCACATGGCCTTTCTCAGACCGTCCCGCCGACATACCGGGCTTATAATCGTACTCATAATTGTCAAAACTGCGGGCATCGGCCATATCCTGCTCATCGGAGCGGGGCTTGATGTTCTGCTTGGCGTTTTTGTCGGACATCATCATAAGACTGGCTCCTATCCCCGCCACCGAGCCAATGGCGGAGTAAGTACCGGCCCGGTTCTGCGCTGCTACCTGCATGGCCGCCTGATTGCGCTGATTCTCCAGCCCTGCCGCCGAATTAAAGCCGCTCAACCCCTGCCCCTGGGCCTGTCGCCCGAGATTCATCATCTGGGAACCGAGGTTATCCAGCCGGGTATCGGTGGCCTCACGGGCGCTGTTGGCCGCCATGACCTGAGCCCCATTGCGATTGAGATTATTCAACCGAGCCGTGGCCGCCTGTTGTGAGGCGGTCATACTGGCCCCAAACCCCGCCAGAGACCGCTCGGCCTGCCCGGCACCGGCATCAAACACCTGCCCCGCCGTGGCCTTGGCCGCCGTGGCCGCCTGCCCGATCTGGCCCTGATCACGGGCATAGTTCAACAACTCCCGCTCAATGGGCATAAACCGCAGCTGGTAATCATCCTCCAGCTCCTGGGCCATACGGGCCTGCTCCCGCTGCACCGACTGGTCCTTAACCACTGATCCGCCACCGCCACCGCACATACGCTATGCCTCCTTGTTCAGACCGAACAGGTCATGCTTTTCATGGGCCCAGGCCGCCCCGGCCCCGGCAATGGAACCATACATACCGTACTTGGCACTGGACACCATGGAATCTGACCGGGACCGGGCAATGGCCGTGCCCACCTCCCTGGACGCCGCCGCCCCGGTAGTACTCACCGACTGCCCGGACTGCTGCCTGCCCAGCCCCGTCATCTGCAACATCCGGTTAGCGTACTGGTCATGGGCCACCTGATTGCCCATGGAGGCACTGATACCGCTCACCCGGTTACCCTGCTGCTGCGCCATCACCGCTTGCAGCTTGCCACCGCCCACCGGCGCGGCTGAAGGCACGGCACTGTTCAGCCGGGCCGCTGCCGTGGCGTCATTGGTATAGCTTTGCACCTTGCTGTCGGACTTTGCCACCCTGGCCTCGGCCATCCGGTCATTCTCCAGGGGGATATACATCTTTTTGTACTCATCCAGCCGTTTACGGCTCAGTTCCACCAGTTTCTGCTCATAGGGTCCAGCCTTCTCGACCCTGCTGCTGCCTCCGCCGCCACACATCAGCCCGCCCTCCTTAACAGTGTCCCGAATGGCTCAAAGCCTGCCTTTTGCAAACTGGCCACCGTCCGCTCATCGTTAATGCCCTGGGACACCCCGATATGCACAAACTTCGGGTTCTGCGTGGCGGCCCACTGCTGATAGGTCAGCAAAAACCCCTTCAGCGCCCCCTGCCCCCGGTGACCGGGCAGCACATAAAAAGCGTCATCACGGGTCACCACATCGTTGCCGAAAAAGGTCGTAGTGGCCGACGCCAGCATAAAGCCCACCACCTCACCGTCGAGGCTTTCGGCCACCGTCAGCATCCGTGAGGGGTGTTTCACATGCTCAATGAGATAGGCCATGGACTTCTCATCGTCAAAATCGAACCCGGCGTAGTGAATGGTCTCTGCGTTCATGGTTTTGGCCAGATGGAACACATCCAGCAGATCGTCCATGGTGGCGTGGCGTATGTTCATGGGGTTTGCTCCTGTAGTTCGTTGTCCACCTCGGTACGCATCTGCTCCCGGTCCAGCAGCCGCTGGCGCACGTCCTCCGGTAACGCCCAGATGCCCGCGTCGTGCATCGCCAGCAACTGCCGCTCAATATCCCTGAGTGTCTGCCAGTCACCGTCCGTCAGCAACTTCTGTGAGGCCGTAGCCCCGCTGACCAGGGACGGTACGATAGGGTAAATCGCCCGTATCTCACTGCGGTCAACGAAATCCCGTGGGTGAACCGGCACTGCCGAATAGATATAGTTGGCCGACTCCCGCCGGTGAAACTGGGGGGAATAACTCACCTGCCCCGGCGTCAACTGCTGACCGATACGATACGCCAGTTGCTGCGCCTCACGGGTAGCCCCGATCACCAGATAGGTCGCCTGATCGTCAGGTAATAAAAGGGGTTTCGCTTTCATCCATGACCCTCAAAGATAACTGGCCACCACGTCCGTCATGGTCACCTGTTTGACGTAATCCGATGCCGACACCACCGCATACAGCCCGGTATAGTCATTGGCATCGTAGGCAAACGGCAGGTCATCAATAGTCACGATCCATTGAATCGACTGCCGGACACCCCGGTAAAACAAGACAGATACACCCGGTATGGACGTGGTGTAAGAATACCCCTGAATCCGGTGTTCAATGGTGCCCCAGGAATAATTCAACAGATCGGTCCTGTTGGTGTAATTGCTCGCATCCTGCTGAGAAATGCCTTCATCTTTGTATATCCGGGGATAACTCAGGGACAGGGCGTGAACCTGCACAGAAGTCCCGTCATGCTTGCGGGCAAAAATCCTGAGCTGGCAGCTACCGGTGCCGTTATTCTGCCCACTCGGGGACAGGAAAATCGTCACGTCCGGGTTAATGGCGTATTTCGGATAGCGATTCAGAGGCACATAAACGTCTTCCGTATTATTGCCATCGCCATAAGACCGCACCCCGGCCAGGTTGTAATTGGCCGAATAAAGATCCAGCACCGGACCGGTCAGACTGGTACTGTTCGACGACAGCGAGGCCGAGGCGGACACGGTAGACGTTGATGCCAGGCACAGATAACGGGGTTGCGAACCGGTATCCGCTTGCGTAGGCCGGGTAATCTGAATATCCGACTGGATAAAAAGCCCCCCTCAACCACCGACCCCCGGATAATCGACCCTTCTATCATCCCCCTGGCCAGAATATTGGAAAACTCCGCCTCCCCCCCTTGGACAAGCGCCAGCCGGTATACCCCGGCACAAAACCGGTACTGTAAATCTCATTGCCGATCATGGCGTTGGTGATGGAGCCTTCGCTAATATTGGCGATCACAAAATCGGCAATATTCCCCACCAGTTTGTCCACCCCTAGACTGTGAATGGCGGCATCCTTAATGGTGGCCTGCTCGATATAGTCACCGTCCAGTGTCCCCTGGGCCTGCCCCGGCATCCCGGTATCACTGAACCAGGGGCCATAGACCTTGGCCTCGCCCACCACCTTGACCAGACGCAGCCAGTAATAATACGCGGTATCATCCGGCCCCACCTGATCGGTAAAGCGCCCCGAGCCTGCGGTACCATGGAGCGTGGCGTCCGCCTGAACGGTGGTGGTGCTGCGCCAGATTTCCGCATACATCTGGTAAGCGGCATCGGGAAAATCAAAGCTCAGCAGCACGGTAAAAAAACCGTTGGCAATCTGAAACTGACCGGGAGCCGGTGGCGGTGCCAGGTCATACACCGGACTGTTGCCGGAAATCACCGGTTGATAGCTGTCACCGGCCACACTGGCAACCGCCGCCTGCTGATTCTGGTCCACCGGCGTCAGCACCCCCCCGGCCACCAGATCATCAAAGCGCACAAACGACTGGCCAATGCCCCCGATCTGCCCGGTGGCCTCACGCATCGCCTCAGTCATCTGGCGCATCCACGTCTGCAACGTAAAGCTGTCCTGCACATTCATGGGCGGATCAATAATGCCCGGCTTTTTGTTCTCGGAATCGCTGCTCATTGACTATGCTTCCGTGCTACCCAAATAAAAAAAAAGGAGTATCTTATGGCCGACCAGTCCTACCGCCTCCTGAAACTGGAACAGGACGTGATGCACCTGAAAAAACAACTGATCGTTAAAGACGAAGAAAAGCACCGAACCTGGTGCGACTTACAGGAACAGCTACTGGCAGAATTGCGGGAAACCAGTGAAAAAGTGGCCACGCTGGAACTGGTGGTCAACGATGACCACGAGCGGCTGATCCGCATGGAAGAACTGGCCACCGGCGACCACGACCGGCTGTGTCGCCTAGAACAAAAACTGGAATGGATCGTCCAGAAACTCTCGGAGCCAAAGCCATGAGCCGGAAAGATCCATTATTCCGGGGTAGTGTGGCACTGCACGTCATGGTTGCGCTGGTGTTTCTGGCCACCATCGCCTATATAATTTTCGAGATCGACTACCACTGCAATCCTACACCAGCTCACTCACACTCTCCGCCGCCTCAAGCTGGCGAACCGTGCCCGTCCCCTCCACCTCCACCTGCACCACCCGTCCCCCATAGCCCGACGGCATCCTGAAGGGTTGGGCGCTGGTCACTGCCTGCTCATGGCGGACCACATCATCGACAATCAGCCGGAAGGTCAGGTCGCTGTAGGCATCCGCCAGCACCCGCCCGGCGGTCATGGTCACCTGGGCAGTAAAAACAAACGGACGGGAACGCCAGCGGTAGGTCAGTGGCGTGCCCTGATCCCATAACCGAACCTGGTCCCCCTGCACCACCCACAACGAATCCCCCAGACCGTCCCGGTAAGCCGCATCCACCGCCTGATCGGTAAAAATAAAGCCCCGCTCGGGGTTGTCCGGGTCAAAAATAAAGCCCTGTGGCGTGCCGTTGTTGTAGAACCCAACGTACTGTTCTTCATGCACCGCCCCAAGCAGGGTGGACGGGTTCAATGCCTGCCACTGGTCACGGGTCATCAACTGATCGGTAAACACCCCGGACCCCTGACCGCTCAGCAGCACCAGCCCGTCCGGTGAGGCATAGACACAGCCAAACTGCCCCGAAACAATGGACCGCTTGCTCACGCCACCCTGACTGATAAACACCTCCTGGGCCGACAACGCCGCCGGATTGGTGCCCGTGATCAGGTACGGATTCCTGCCGGTAATGGCGACAATGGCCCCGTTCAACTGCCCGGTGCCGACAATGCGCTCCCCCAACGGCACACGGGCAAACGGATTCCAGGCATGGGGCCGGAACGCCTCGCTGACACAAATATCCGAGCCACTGGCCCCGAACAAAAACCCATTGGCCAGCGCCCCGAGACTGTGCAAATCAGCCGGTGGCACATCCCACAACTGACTGACCAGCAGATCGCCGGGGATCGAGGCATCGGGAACGCTATCGGTCCATTCGCTGGTACCAATGGGCAAATCCGTCACCCGCAGAAAATTCTGGTTCTGGCCACTGGTCACCCGCCGGTACAGCCGCAGGCCGGTAATATTGTAATTACCCGTTGGCACCAACGGCAGATTGGTCAGCTTCACCGTCTGGGCACCGGACACATCCACAATGGCCGTGGCCAACGATGGCGCACCCTCCATCACCAGCGAGCCCAACTGAGCCAGATAGGTCACCACATAATCCCGTGAACGCACATCGGCGGCATCATCCGAGGCCGCTCCCTCCACCGTCACCACAGGCACCGACGCCGGAGCCGGAACCCCGAGCCGGTAAGCGCCCCCCGGCCAGACACTGCCCGTTGTGGCCAGGGAACTGTCGGTCAGCTTCGGGTAGGCATCGCCGGTGAAATAACTCAGCTCCTGAGTATTCTCCCGCACCGGCCCCCGCACCATATCCACCACCTCCGGCCAGGTAAAAATACTGCCGGAGTTCATATCCCCGGCCACGGCGTTATAACGGTAAATACTCTGCTGGGTGCCACTCTTTTGCACCACACCGTAATCCAGGGGCGCACGTAGAGGCATAATGGCCCCGGTCAACAACCGGCAATTACGGGCCACCGTGGCGTTATTCTCCGGCAGAAGGGTCGGGTCCACGCCGGGCATCTCGCCCCGGAAGCCTTGTGTGCCAATGCTGATTTTCACTGAGTCACCTCAATAGCCTCCACCGCCTCAACACTGTCCGCCTGATCCAGCAAATCCTCCAGCTTCTGCCGCTGCCCAAACACCTGCCCGGTCAACTGCTGAAACAACTCGGCCTTAACCACCACCCGCTGACACAGTTCTGCTTTATCAATACCACGAGCCGCTGCCAACGCATCAAGCAAAGGTGTGTAGGCACCGCTGTCGAGCAAAAACTTTCGAGCCTCGGCTTCCTGTTTGTCCCAACTCACCACTTCATGATGCGGATAAGCAGACGTGATCTTGCTCAAGGTTTGGTCTGCCCAGTCGTTAATCTCTTTGAGTTTGGCGGCTTTGGTCTCGTCAAGACTGGCGACCACTTCCAGCCATGTGCCATCGGCCTGGGCTATGTAATCGCCCTGTTCGGGGCGCTCGGCCTGCATTTTGATAAAACCGTCAGGGCAGACCGGCGACTCACGCAGGTCAATGGTCTGTTCGTTGGTGTCGGGTTTTGCGAATATCGTCCGTGACATTGTTTTCTCCTTTATCCTTCTAAGCGCCAGACGTGGACGCGGCAGGGGGCTGAAGTGAGTGAAAATGTGCCAGTATGTGCGCCACCAGATTCTTGAGAGTTGTAGGCTATATATCTGTTACCAGTAACTACAACAATACCTTCTCCCGACACAAACTGAACCGCAGTCCCCCAACCACCCGCTGACCAAATCCACTCAGGATCAGACCATTTGTTATTATGGAAAATCTCAAGCAGACACAAAGCAGGCGTGTCATTCCCAAACGGATTATCCTGCACATAACGGTTATTAATTGTCACCGTCCCAAAATCCAACAACGCATACCCCGTCACCGGCGCTTCTTCCCAGTTGTCGTACTTGCGAACGTACTGCTTGCCATCGTCGGGGGCGTTGGTCAGGGAGAGTGCGTCCAGGGTGTCTCTTGCTTTGCTCATGGTAATCTCCTTTAGACGCCGACTCGCCAGACGTGGACGCGGCAGAGGCCTGAGGTTAAACCAGCAACAGCACCATGCGGCATTCCCGTGTTTCTCGGGCTATTCAAAACTTCATGCCGACCCGTTTGAACAACAATCTGATTACCCCACTGCGAACCTTGAGTACCAAATCCGCCATCGGCCCAAATCATATATGCTTGGCCCCAGTTACCGTTAAAAAAAACCTCCGCATAACAAATTACCGAAGCATCACCAAACGGGTTGTCCTGCACATAACGGCTATTCTTTGTCACCGTCCCAAAATCCAGCAAGGCATAATCCGCAATCTTTTCTGTAACCCACGCCCCATCCTTGCGAACGTAGCTCTGCCCGTCGTGGGTGGAGTCACCGATCATGTCACTGAGAACAATCTTGCCAAAGCTCTCGATCTCGATGTCGGTGTCGGCCACAAGGGGGCGGGTCAGGCTGATGGTGCTGCCATCGGTGGCAGTGAAATCGTCGCCCTGAATCAGCTTTACGCCGTTCATGTAAACCCACAGAGGCCGCCCGACTTCGTAGCTGTGGCTGAAGTTCTGCTGGCCAGTGCTGGCGTTGATCACGGTGCGTTGCGGTACGGCGATCTGGGAGAGCAGGTTGGGGCCGGATACCGCCTTGATGATAACCATGACGGCGTTGTTGCGGGGGCGGTTTTCGTTGGCGGTGGGGACGACTTTGGATGCGTCAAAGGTAAATCCGTTGATCGCATTCGGGTCTGCATTACCTACTGGAGTTGTACTGTTTTGCGCCCAACCCCTAGCTACATCAATAGCCCCACTGAGTGAAGGTGCATTCCCCCATGCGGGGCCGTAATGCACAGAAGCGACATGGCCGACGAGTCCCATTGATCCAGTAATATTCCGAATCGCATCCCCCTGATGACTCCCAAGCGCCCGCCCGTCATCAACACCTCTGCCATTATCCCAACCTCTCAGGAACTCGCCACGGTGATCAGGCAAAAATGCCTTACCTGCCTGCTGCTGGTCTTTGTACAACGCAAACAGTTCAGGATACTGGCTCTCGGTAATCTCCTGCCCGTTGCATTCCAGCCAGCCAGCAGGGGGGTTGAGCTGCCATCCCAGAGTGCGGTGATACCGACCGGACTGGATTCTAGATAGGTGTCTTCAACGGCCTGCCACTGTCCGTCCTTGCGGAAGTAGAGCTTGCCGTCTGTGGGGGCTTCTGTAACATCCCCACCCCCACCACTGGGCATCTGCCAACTGGCCGTGGTGCCATCGGTCTGTAATGTCTTGCCTGCCTGCCCCGTCTGGTCTGGTAGCCCATCCACCTCGGCCCATGCGCCATCAACACGAGCGTGTTGTTTGCCGTCCTCGGGGGCATCGGCCAGCTTGGCATTCAGCGCCTCCTGCAAACCGGTCACATCCGCAATTCCATGGGTATGCCCGTCTGTCGCCTTGCCATCCAGAGCGGCCTGCAAACCGGTCACGTCCGCTATGGCGTGGTCATGGTCCGATGAAGCAAAGTCGGTGGGCTTGCCGGTAATATCATCCCAGCTCGGCACCCAGGTATCGGCACGGTAAGGGTGTGCATGGCTGTCTGACTTCCCTGCCAAAAAGCCATCCACTTCCGTCTGGGTGTAATACAGGCTGTTGTGGTCATGGGCCGCTGGCGTGTAATCCGCAGGCTTGCCGGTAATATCGGCCCAGTCATGGCCATGGCTCGCCGGATTGAACTCCGTCGGTTTGCCGGTCACCTCAGTCCAGGAATGGCTGTGGCCGCTGGCGCTTTTGCCATCCAGTGCCACCTGTAGACCGCTGACTTCATCAATAGCATGGCTGTGGTCTGCCGGTGTCGATACGTCCGGTTTATTGGTGATCTCGGACCAGTCCGGCACATAACTGTCCGCTTTGGCTCCCACATCGCTGGCGTCTAAGGTAACCACCCCTTGCTGGCCATTGACGCTGGTGACGGATTCCGTGTTGTCGATCTTGAAAAAACTGTCGGTATTCAGGGAGTAAACCAGCGAGTCCCCGATGCCATAATCCACGTTATCCAGCGTACCGGCGGCGGTAATCTTCCAGAACGTGGAGACCACCGGCTTCGGTGGCAGGGTATTGCCAGAAGCGTCAAAGTTGCCCGCTTCGGTCAGGGCACCGGCCATGGAAGCCGCCGCATTCACCGCCTGATCCCGTGCGGTCTTCGCTTCGTCCCGATACCCCAACGTCAGCCCGGTATTACTGGCCACTTCGGTCCGGTCTGCTTCCACCTCATCCCGGTAACCGGCCACCGCCGTTTTGTCACTGGCTACCTGTGCCGCGTCATTGCTGGCACTGAGTTCGCTGGCACTGGCCGCTGTGGCGCTGTTGGCGGCGTTGGTTTCGCTGGCGCTGGCGTTGGTTTCGCTGTCACTGGCAGCACTGGCGCTACTGGCTGCTGCATCTTTCAGAACCACCGCCTGGTCGTGCAGGGTTTTCGTTGCCTGCCGGTCACTGCTGGCACTGTCAGCCTGTTGTTTGGCTTTGGCAGAATGATGCAGGGCAGAATACTGGCCGCTGGTGACTTCATCGTCTTCGGGGTTTTGTGCCCACTGTTGCGCCAGGCTTTGTGCCGTTTGGGCACCGGTTTTATGGGACTCGGCACTGCTGGCACTGCTGGCGGCGGCACTGGCGCTGCTGGCCGCGCTGGTAGCCTGGGTGGTGGCATCGTCCACTTTCGCCTGGCCTGCGGTGCTGATCCGGTTAAACTGGTTGTCACCTGCCGCCGTGACTCGGGCGGTTTGACTATCCCCTTCGGCGGTGACCTTCGCGGTCTCGGTGTTGCCACCGTTGGCTATATCACTCAGGGCTTGCGCTGCGGCACTGGTGATGGCCGATTGCCGGGCAATCACATCATTCTGCCGGGCAACCACGTCCGCCTGCCGGGTCTGAACGTCCTGCTGGTGACTGGCCACCTCGGCCCGGTCCGCCTCTACGTCCGATTGTGCTATTTGCACCTCGCCGTGCCAGGTCTCAACGGCGGTCACCTTGCTGTCGATCTGGCCGATACTGGCCTCTGCCGCCTGAATATCCACCAACAGTTGCTCGTATTGGGGGGCAACCTGAAGAAACTCCTGTTGCAGATCCAGTAACCGCTGCTGGTCTCCTGCCAGTTGTGTGTGCCACTGGCTGACCTCAAGATGCTTGGCGGTCACGTCGGCACTGTCGGCCTCGACCTCGCCATGAAGCAACGCTACCCGATGTTCACTGGCGGTCACCGCTTTGTGATAATCAATGACCCGCTCATGCCGCCAGTCCACATCATCACTCTGTCGTTGCACCTGGGCCTCTGCCGCCAGGGTCTGCTGGTGCTTGATGGCAATATCCGATTGGGTGGCGGCTATGCCTGTCCGACGCAGAGCCACATCCTGCTGGATCAGCTCTACTGCCGCCCGGTCGGCAGCCGCCTGCTGCTGGTCTGTTGCTGCTTCATTACCGATGGCCACTACCGCGTCCTTCAGGGCAGACACCTCGGCCCGGTCCGCCTCAACTTCCCCGTGTTTGACCACCACATTATCGTGCTGCACTTTAACCGTTGCCGCCTGGGCCGCCACCGCCTGCCGGTGGTTGTCGGCAGACTGGGCATCCGCCGTCACCGTCGCCTGAATGCTGGTCAGCAGGGCAAGGTCCACGTTGCCATCCAGGGCCACGGTTACCGACCCCAGGGAATTATCCGGCAGCAGATTGACGATCACAGTCTCACTCACAACATGGCCTCCTAAGCGGTATGGGTAACATCGGCGGTTATGCGCCAACGCCCCTGTAACAACGTCCTGACCGCCTGCCCGGAGTCATCGGTCAACTGCACGTCATAGTGGTAATTCACCGGCAGGAGCGGGCGGGTTTCGGCACTGGTCAGCTCAATCGCCACGGCACTGCCGCTGACGGTAAAGACCTTGTGGATCAGCGCCTCGCTGTCTGCCTGCATGGGGTCATACTTGACGGTAAACCACACCTTCCAGCCGGTCATATCCCTGGGCGCGTCATTACTGGCAAAGGCCACCGGCAGGGCAAAACTGTCCCCCTGCACATGGTCGGGCAGGTCGTGTCGGGTCATCGGTTCAATCCCTATATATCGAGTAACGGGTGCGCCACGGGGGCATCGGCGTGGTGTTCGCGCATCGCTTCGAGCCTGGCCAGGCTCAGGCTCTCGGCATAAATGGCCTGGTTGGTCGCTGACATCTGCGGCTCTGCCCATTCGCTTTTGGCCATGCGCTGAAGCCGTGCCAGGGTGCCAGCCACCAAACCATCGGTATAGGTCAGTAATGGATCACCGAATACCAACGCCCCCACCGCCGGAGCCACCGCCACCCGTCCGGTCACGGCCCTTGCCTGCTGGGTATCGGCGTGGGGGTTGAACATCACCCGGTTACTGCCCACCGGCAGCCAGGCCCGTGGGTCTGGGGCGGACTGTTCCCGCCAGCCCGGCATACAGTGATCCATGGCGCTGACCGAGGCACTGGGCAACGTGCGTCCCTTGTGGAGCAGGTAAATAACGCCAAGCACTTCAGTATTACCGTCAGTGGCCAGTTCATACTGGTGGCTGTCCGGTGCCAAAGGGATAAAGGGGATCAGGGTCACCGGCTCAATCGGCTCCTGCCAGAACCAGCTTTCCCGGCAGAAGTGCCGTACCGTATCCGCCAGCTTTTGCAGCACAATGGTCTGCGGGCAGCCGGGCACCTCCGGCAGAATCTGCGGCAGCAGGGATTGGTAGGTAGCCATCTAGTTTTGTCTCTGCATCTTGGGGCTGAAAGCGGCATCGACGGTGGTCTTGATGCCCAGCAGGTTAAAGAAGGCTTGATAGTGTTCCGTGGCCCTGGCCTTATTGGGGCTGCGCTCGGAATCGCGGGAAAACATCAGATACAGCAGCCACTCCAGCACCGGTTGAGCGTACTTGTCCGATACCGGCAATGGGTCACTCACGCTGACGACCATCGCCGGGGTACTGGTATAGATCAGGGTCAGGCTACCGTTGCCATCGTTGGGCGGGTTCACCCAAAAGGTGCCGGGGGTCAGTTCATCAACCACCACTTCCATCACCTGGGCAGCCGCCTGCCCACTGCGCCAGCCAGGATCAGCAGCGTCCAGCGCCTGCTTATCAACAATGCGGGTATGGTCACCGGCCACATTGCCCAGCGCCTCCACCACCCGCAACCCGCCCGCAGGCAGTGACTGGGCAGCACCGGCCACCAACGCTATATCGCCGGTCAGGGTACTGGCATCCGGTCGGTGCAGAGACACCACATTGCAGGCCAGATGAATCCCGTTGAGCAACTGCGGCTCGGTATAGGTCACCGCACTGTTATCATTCAGGATCGCCTGGGCCTGAACCAGCAGTTCGGACACCAGCATCACAGCACACTCAGGGTCTGGTCATCGTTGGGCACGCCCTGATCCAGGGAACGCACCTCAATATTGAACCGGCGCACTTCCTTGGACTCCATGGTGCCATCTTCCCGCTGGAAGAAATGGGTCTCCACGGCGTGTTTCAGGGAAGGTAAAAAGAACTTACGCAGCTTCACCCACTTCTCCCGGTGGATCAGGGCGGAAAAGCCATTCACCTGAAGAAACACCGGCTGGTCACCGCCGACGCCTTCCTGGTTGGCAATACGCACGTAAACATGCCCACTCACATCATCCTCGGGTGATGATTTGGGTGCCTGTGCCACCTCACTATTGGCGGGCAAATCCTGTTCATCGGACTGGGCCTGCTGCTGCATCTGGAGCAGCATCTCCACCTTCTCATCCTTGGTCAGCCCTTCGGGCAAAGGCGTGGCAAATTTTTCCAGCGCCAGGGTGTCCAGGGTCTCATGGTTCGATTTGGCCAAACCGGCCTTGGTCAAGGGTCTGCTCATCAAAAAATCCTTTTCAATAAAACCGTTACCCGTTGCCCGTAAACGACGTTTGCTTCCGCTTTTACGGGTAACGGGCAACGGGTAACGGGTAACGAACACCGATTAATCGGTCACCGCCACCTCGGCACGCACCATCCACGCATCGTTGAGAATGCGAGCGGTCTGGTAGCACTTCCAGCTCGCATGGCCCCGCTGACCCAGTGGGTCGGAGTCGGACGGCTTGGGATTGACCACCATCGGCGTGATCCCACGCTTGCCCTTGAGCGGCACAATGCCGTAAGCATCGCGGGCAATGAACAGGATCGGGTACACGTCGGCATTGCTGCCCCCGGTGGAGAGCATGGAACCCGCCGTAGCGCCCGCATCTTCCCACTTCTCGAAGATGGTGGAGACCACATAGCGCACATCCTCGCACTTGCCGATCTCACCCTCGAACGGGCTCATCTGGCCGTAATCCTCCACCGGCACAAACCCGTCCAGGTTACGGATGTCACCCTCGCAATCCGGGTGGCACAGCCCCACGTAGGCGGCGTTGACGTTCTCAGTGCCCCAGTTGGGGGTAGAACGCAGCACCTTGGTCATCTTCCGGGCATCCTGACGCTTCAGGGCACGGACGATCTTGCGCTGAAGCGCACGGGTCAGGGGGGTATTCACCGCCGAACGAGCAGCCCCGTTGGCAAAGAACACATTGGTGCCGCCCTTGATGATGTTGAACCGCACGGTCTCGATCATCTGGGCCGCCTGCTCCCCGAGCACGTCCAGGGCTTCCATCAGCACCGGGTCTTCGTGGGTGTCACGGATCACATCGGTGATCTGCACCCGGTCACCGTACTGCACCAGCGTGGCGGGCATATCGGTGGTGGTGAGCTGACGGGCGTTCGGTGTCACGCCTTCGGTCAACGGGGTCGGGGTGATCGGGAACCGCTCATAGCGACGAAAGATAATCGTCTGGGAGTGGTTCTTGGGCAGTGGTCTGGACTGGCCGAACTTCTCCAGGCACAGGTACGGGATCGCCCGCTTCTCCAGTTTGGTGGCTGCATAGGCAGCAGTACGGGGTGAAATATCACCGTAAGTCGTGGTCATGGTTTCCTACCTTCTTTAACAGTTATGACCGTCCACCACTGCCCTGCTGATCAATCCAGATCCGCGTTCAGGGCTTCCTCATAGGCCGCATCGTAATCGTCCATATCCAGCTTGCCTTTGCTCAGGTTGGGACTGCTCCCCCCCTTGCCAGGCACTGCCAGGGCGCTGTTAATGCGTTCTTTGGAAGTGGCGTTGGTCGCTTTGGACTGGCTTCTGGCCGCCTTATAGTCCGTTACAAGGGAACTCACTTCTGCCGCCGTACCGGCGTCAAAAATGCGTTGGTACACCGTCTTCACGGCCCCGGACTGTTCAGCAATAAATGCCTTCACATCGTCCATCCTGGGCAAGATTTCGGTGTCATAATCCGGGTGATCGTTCAGGATATGCTGACGGAACGCCTCACGGGCTTTTAGCTCGTCGGCTTCTTTCGCCTGCTGTTCCTTGATCTGCCGGTCTGCTGCCTGCTCCTGGGTCAACTTCTCCCTGAGCAGCTTGGCGGTATCGGGGTAATCCTCCTGCAAGTCCAGCCAGTCGTCCTTATCCATACCGGGAGGTACGAACTCACTGTCGTTGTCCTGGGAATTAACATCCTCGGCCTGCTGGTTCTTCTCTGGCTCGGGTTGGGGTTGAGACTTTTCCAGCCGTTCCCGCATTTCAGCCACGGATTCCTCAAACTTGCTTAACCGGCCCTCGGCGGACTTCAGCTTCTGTTTGAGTTTTTCAAGGTCTTCCTCTTCCGGCTCGGGCTGGTCGTCTGAGTCTGCTTGCGCTTCCTCGCCTGCTTCACCTTCTGCCTCAGTCGCACCGCCTTCTGATCCACTGTCCGGTTCCGGGGTGGTGTCGTCGGGGGTGTCGTTGTCTTCGGGCTCCTGGGTGTCTTCAGCCGCTTCATCGGTGTTATCAAGGCCGTCGTCAACCGACTCATCAGCGTCGATAAATTCCTCATAAGCTGCGTCAAAATCATCCTGGTTACCGTTCTCTTCCTTGGGAGCGTCGCTCATGGTGTCTCCTGTGGGCGCACTGGGTGCGTATCCGTGGGTACTGCTGTTGGGTGGACATTCACCAGAAATTGCTCCTGCATTTCTGGCATACTGGCCTTCCATGGCCATAAAAAAACCCCGGTCATGGCCCTTTCGGGTATCATTGCCGGGGTTTTTGGTGGGTGGCCCGTCCTTTAGGCCAACGGCTAATCCCTTAGCTTTTTCGTGGGGCCACGAAAATGGTTATTTATTCTTCCAATATTCGGCTGATTTTGCTTTGGCATCGTCTAATTTACTTCTTAGCATCTCTGCCAGGTTTTCCAGCTTCTCCACTATTTCCATCCCATCTTTATAACCATCACTATCAGGCAGGTGCATATAAACATCAGTATTGCACTCAATCCAGTTATCGACCGCCTCTTTCATATTGAACGTAATTGGCTCACACAAACCTTCGTGCTCTGTAGTGAACGGGGTAATAACGGAGATACAAAGTCTATCACACGGTTCCTCTATGGAAAGGTGAAGACGACTTCTTGCCCGAATAGCCGTTATAGTTTCAATAAACTGCTGACAAGAAGCCCGCCTGACAAAAGCCTCAACATGGCTTTCGTCTGGCTTGGCTAAAAAGTACTCTAAGTCGTCGGTTATCATTATTTTCTCCATGCGAACTCGGGTGCCGTTTCCAGCAGCCACAAGTGTCGCATATTGGCCACATTAACGATATGCGTATCGTCCGGGTACACCTCAACAGCCCAATAACCACCCAGACCGCATTGACGCTTAAGGCTCTGAAGATCATCCCAACTCACCCCGTCATTCCAGCGTTGATGGTTGGGGTCCACGGTGGTCCGGCAAACGCTCAACCGCAGGTGTTTCTGTTCCTGATACACCTGCACCAGATAATCACGGGACTGCCACACCTCAATCAGATTGTCCGGGCGTGACCCTGGCCACTGATCCCTGGCCACCGGTTGCAGCGTCACAGGCCGCTTGCGGTTCTCGGTTTCCAGCCGCTTGCGTTGCTGGCGGGTCAGGTTCTTAAGCGCCCCCATCAGTGCAACTCCAATTCCAGCCGTACCCGTTCTTCGGCGGCCTGCTGTTTCTCAACTTTTTCAATGCCGTCGGCCATATTCTGTTCCACCAGTGACTGCGCCAGATTTCCCAGGTGTTCGCGAAACAACTCGTTGTATTGGTACATGGAGGCATCGGCTATCACCTCAAACAGGGGGTTCTCCGGTGCATCACCCACCTTGCACAGCATCTTGTACTCAACACCCTCAGTGCCTGCCTCATCTTCAAATTGGCTGACCTTCATGGTGAGTTTGACGTGAATCGTGTTGTCTTTATCGTCCATGGCACAAGGCTCCGTGGTTATTGTTTTATATTGTGAACAAGCCGGTAAATAATCTCATTGGCATCCACCGCTGCCCGGCACGTTGCGTTCCGTTTTAGATTGACCCGCCGCCGACCCTTGTATTCGTACACGGTTTCCATATCACCGAGATTTATCCAGAACACCTTTGTGGCGGGCATCCAGCCAAAGAATTGATTCGGATACACCGGGCTCATGGCCGCACCACCGGGGAAAAGCGTGGCGTCGAATACGTGGTATTACTGCTATCCGTATCGTGAAATTCCAGCCAGCGTTTGAACGACACCAGTTGCTCCGGGTCATTGAGCCAGTAACTGACGGTGGCCACCTCATGGCAGGCACCACAGCGGTGGAACTGAGCCATGGTCAAAGGCTGAACTTTCAGGGAGAGCTGATTGACGCAGGTACCGCAGATAAAACAGGGGGAAGTTGCCGGGTCAGAAGCGGAAGGCGTAGGTGAGTAACCCATAATAGGATGGTCCTTCTTTTTCTGAATATCTCAAAATTGAGCGTCCCTGACAATACCCCCTTATTCGTGGTCATATTCGTGGTCAGGCAAGGCTGGCTGATTCAACGACTCCATCAACTCCCGCATGGCCAGTGCCGACCCCTGCTGGCGGTACATCTGGTTACCGTCGTTCATCAGGCAGCCTTCCTTGCTGCGCTCATAGAGCAGCTTGAACAGCAGCATAAACCGGCTGTAAAGAAAATCCTGCTGATGCTTTTGCAGTTCTGCCACCAGTTCCAGAATGTTGTTGTCCAAATCGTCCATTTAAGTACCCGGTTTATTGACCATCGGTTGCCCCATCCCGCCTTGCAGGAAATTCTGCACATCCCCCGGCTTCACCGAATCGGTCAGCTCACGGGCAAGGGAAGGGGCGGTCTTGTGCAGGTTCTGCATATACGCCTTGTACCAGGCCAGTTGCTCGCCCAACTCACTGATCTGCTGCTGCAACACCGAGCGGTCATTGACCTGCTGCTCGTCCAGCAGAATCTCCGTATCGTCCAGGTCACGGGCCTTGAAAATCTCCCCCAACAGCACCCGGCTGTTGATAAAGGGCAGAAACTGCGGTGCCGAAATCACCGGCAGCAGTTGATCCAGTTGCTGCGCCCGCAACTCCTTGGCCACCAGGGAAGTCGAGCCACGGGCCACCACGGAGTAATCCCCCTTCACCATTGGGTCCGGGTTAAACAGCATATTCCAGTGGTAGAACCCGGCAATCACCGTCTTAGTGATCCCCTCGTCAAAATGGCCGATCTGCTCCTTGATATTGACATTGGCCGCGCCCATCAACATCGACAGGCCACCCACAGTACGGCCAACCCCGCCGTCCTGGTTGCCGTGCATATAACTGGGCACGGTATTCTCATGGATATTGTTCTCAAAGGTATCCCGGATCGCCATAAACTCCTTGATCCGCGATTCCGTCTGAATCGCCCGCAAAGCCGGGGACTGGGGCGCACCCCGGCGGAAAATCATCCGGTCAGGGTAAATATCCCGAGTCCGTTCACCGGGGGGCAACAGATCAACATTGACCTCCCACATTGGTCCCACGGTACGGGCGGCGTTATCCATCATCGCCCGAATGGAGGCATTGACCCCGCTCTGGTCATCCCGCATCAGGGCCGCCAGCCCCTCCGCCCAGAAACTGGTCTCGTCCTTGTCGAAGTAATAGCAGTGGTAAATATGGTCCATCCCATCAATGGGCGTCACCGTGGCCTTGATAATAAACTCACCCAACACCCACAGATTGACCCAACGGGTATCCCCCGGATCAACATCGTCCACGTCCAGCCCAAGCTCGGCCATCTGCGAGCCATTCAGGGCACCCCAGAACTCCAGCACCTCATAGCGGTTATGGGGGCGGCGGTCATGGGTATCGTTGTGCTCATTGGTCCCGTCGATCAGATTCTCCCAGTCCCGCACCTCGCAATCCCCGCCCCGGACATCCTGTAGATACTGAACAATGGTCTCTTTATCAAACTCCGGCAGATGGGCCAGCTCCACCACCTTATCCCGTGTCTTGACGTGGCGCTGGTACATAAACTCGCACTCAGGCAGCGAACGGGCGTCCGGGTCCGGGTAAAAATCCCACACCGGCACAAACTCCAGATAGGGCAACAGCGAATTGGCGGAACCCAGTTCCCAACCTTCACCGCCCTCGGCCATCTGCCACTGCTGGTCCGAATGCAACTGCACCAGCGGCCCCTTGAGAATGCCCGTACCAAACAGATTGCCGGAATGAATCACCCGGCTACACAGCTTGCGGTACTTGATCTCGGCCAACTGATCGGCAATAACCGAACGCATATTGGCACAGGACTGATCAGCGGCCACCTCGGCCAGCTTGACCTGCTCCTCCCGCGCCAGTTGTGGCGGGGGGATCATGCCCTGTTGCATCTGCTCGGCCAGCAGCCTTTGCGCCTGCTCCGGGTCGATCTGCTGCTGTTGCGCCACCTGCTCCACCATGGCCATCAGCTTCTGACTCAAGGCCGCCTGCTTCATCTGCTGAAACAGGGGGGTTTCAGCCACATTGGGCCGTGGTGTCGGGGAAATCTCCCAGTTCTTGTCATTGTTGGCCGGGAACAACATCTCCGTCATGCGGGCATCAAAGGCTTTCACCTTGGTGCGGGTAATGCGACTGAACAGACGGGAACGGTTCTTACTGAGCTTCTTCTCCACCTCCGGGTCATAAATCCCCCGGTACTGGCGCAAATCCTTCAGAAAGCGATCCTCAGTGGCCGACCGCTTCCGGCTCACATCGTCAAACTGGGCACGCAGAAACGTCCCCATAGCTGACAGCTTCGCTTTCAGCGACTCGCTGTAGGCTTCCCGTTTGTCCATGAATTGTCCTTATTCGCACAAGCCGTAAAGGCTGCTGCACAGTGGTATATCGTCCTGCTCGGCCACGGCAATCAAATCAATCTGCTTGCCGCCATGACTGGTCTTGGCCCAGTCCACATAGGCATGAATGCCGTGGGTCGTATGGTGAATCTCATCAACGCTGGTGCCGGTGTTCAACAGTTTGGCCGTCACCCTGGCATCCATGAACGTGGAGACTCCCCGTTTGGCGGCATCGGACACCATCGCCTCCCACTCACTGATCCGCTTCACTTCCTCGGGAAAACGGCGGGCGATCTCCCGCATCTCCTTTTTCCCGCAATGGATACAGGGCATACACCCTACCCGTTTCATCCCCTGCTTATACAGCGGATTTGGCTTGACCCCGTGCTTGCGGTGCATATCAAACACCCGGTCCACATTCCAGGAGAGAATCGGACGAAAAGTGGTCAGCCCCCAACGGGTCGGGTGCTCCTCAAACTCCGCCAGCTTGGCACGACTGGGCGACTCATCGGCACGAACCCCCTGCCAACTGAACACATCGTCGTATTCTTCCAGGGCGGGCTCAATGACCTGTTTATCAATGGGCTTATGCTTCAGTTCCTCAGAACAAAACCGGCGACGGGTAGAAGGAAACCGCCCTTTCCACAGACACAAATCCAGAAACGGATTGCCGGTTGGCCGCAAGATGTTTAAGGCTTTGGCAACCCGGTCCTCTGCTTCAGCTTCAGACAGCCCCGCCGCCACCAGATCCTCCTTCCAGTGCTCCTGGATAAAGGCTCTTTTTTTGCCCATCTGAACACTGAAATCCGCCTTGACCGTTTTAAAGGGCACGGACTTGAACACCTTATTTTGCAGGTAGTCCACATAGTCATAGGTATCCTGATGCTCATTGCCGGTATCCGCAAAGACCAACATCAGGTTGGCAATTTCATTGGCTTCCAGTTCTTCCCGGCCAAGCAACGCCAGAGCGGTGGAGTCCTTGCCACCGGACAGGCTCAGAATATGCTGAGTATCTTCCATGAAAACCCTTTGTTCAGGCCAAAAAAAAACCGCCGTGAGGCGGTTGGTAGAAATGTACTGTTTAATACCCTGCGACCGATGCAGGCTGGTAGGGTACGTGATTCGCCTCGGCCACATTGGCCTGATAATCCTCAAGGCTTAACTTGGCCCCCATACAGGCGTATTGCAGGGCATCGTGGGGGTGACTGAAGCGGTTCTTGGCGGGCGCATCCCGATAGCGTTCATCGCCACTGACCTGAAGCCGTTCGTACTTGTAACCACCGTTAAAGCCCTTACGCAGCACCCGACAGTCCGGTGACAGCAAAAAGGCAGGCTCCCCGTCGATCAGTTGGGTCAGAAACTCCCGCACCGCCCCAAGCCGTTGCACCGGCGCATTACTGGGGGCCGCCTGAGTAGGAATCCCCCGGTCATTGAGAATATCCATACAGGAGCGTTCATCAGTATCGGCGGAACTGTTCCCGGCGGGGTCGCCCACCGACAGGCCAATGCGATAATTCTTGTAGCGCACCGCCAGATAGGGCTTCACCACCAGATCAATAAACTGTTGCAGGCCCATCCGTTCCGCCACCAGTTCCGCCAGGGCAACAAAGCGCCCCCGAGGCGTCACCTGACAGATGACACAGGCCGGTGTCAGCCCGAAGTCCCACCCGAGAATCAACGGGTAAGCCGCATTGCCCCGGATCGGTTTACCGGGATAGTGCAACTCGTCCTTGTACTCGGGGTAGACCGGCTTCCCGTCCTGCACCGTGCCGTACTGGCCCTGAATGTAGACCTTGATCCACTCCTTGGTCTTGCCGCCCACCTGGTTCCGGTAATAGCCGTGGCCATTGGCCAGATTGTTGATGTTCTCCGCTTCCGGGTTGTCGATGTACTTCCCGTCCTTCTCGATCAGCCCCGGTGGCTGCTGGAAGAACGCCCAGTTCTCCGGCGTTTCTTCTTCCGCGAGTCGATACCACCAGTGATCATCGTCCGGTGGGTTGGTATCCATAATGATCCCTGTCCAGGTTGGGCCTCCGTCACGCTTGGACGGATAGCGGCCAACACGACCGGTAGCAGCATCCACAATGCTTTTCGGGACTTCACGGGCTTCATTAATCCATACCCCCGTAAGTTCGAGGGAGAGTAGCTTCTTAACATCAGCAGGCTTATCCAACGCTAAAAACAGGACTTCCATCTCCGCCTTGGTCCCGTCCGGTAGCTGCGTCTTCACCTTGGCGGTGATAGGCACATCGAGCTTAAAGCTACAGACATTCTCGGGGAACCAGTCCTGAAATGTACGTATAGTGGTGCTTTTCAGCTCCGGGTAGGTATTTCGGATAATCGCCCAGCGGGACCGGCGGGTGTTGGTATCGTCCGGTTCCTGCACCTGGAAACTGATCCGTTTGATCTCTTCGGTGCAGCACACCGACTTGCCGGAGCCAATCGGCCCCATCAACCCACGGACAAACGACTCATCCTTGTGAAATTGCCGGGCGGTCTTCTCTGCCCGGTAGCGAATATCACGGGGCATCAGTCGTCCTCATCCCCGAAAATCTGGATAAAGTTAATGGTGGAATCCACATCCAGCTTCTTCGGCGCGTAATGCCCGCCCATCTTATTGGCAATATCAATGGCCTGAAGGGCGTTCTTGGCATCAAAGCGGTATTCCCCGGTGGGGTTGCCCTGAAAATCCAGCACCGGTTCCGTCTGCATACAGCGGTCGATGATGGTGCGCAGCTTGCGCAACGTATCTTCCTGGGAGATACCCGCTTTCAGCTCATTGCGCTCCCGGCACAGGTTCACCGCCGAGCGTATCTTGGGCTTTTTCAGCAACTGGTGACCCTGGGAGCGGGCACTCTTGTCACTGTACCCCGCCTGCAACGCGGCATGGTGGGGATTGGGCATGGCGGCGTACTCAATGCAAAACTGACGTTCCCTGTCAGTCAACGGCTTGAGTGCCGCCTCCACTTCCTTGTCGATTTCGCTCATAGCGATTTCATCCGCTCCAGATACCGACTCATCCGGTGGTACTGAGCAAAACTGGCTTTAAGCAGGGCAATACCGTGCTCGACCCACCGCCGGATCACGTTGGCGTTCTCAAAGCTGTGGTCAGGATTGCTGCTCATCAAAATCTCTGCGCCGTGATGGCCGTAGCCAAACCCGAACGGTACCTCACACAGCAGATCACCGGCATTGACCACACGGGTATAAGTGTGACAACGCATGGAGCGCCACACGTTATCCGACGACCCGATACGGGGTTGACCAAAGGTGGTCACCGACCCCAGGGTCTCCGTGGTGGCCAGCACCGCCGCCAGCGCCCCACCCCAACTGTGGCCGCAGGCATGAATCTCGGTGCATTCCTCCCGCATGGAATACAGGGCTTCGCTCAGGTGCTCATAAATCATCTCAAAATCTTTCAGCAGGGCAGGGTGAATCTGCTTTTGCCCCGGCTTGAACGACAGCATCTTGAACAGACTGCCCGGATACCACTCAAACCCCTTGAACACCACATACCCCTGCTGGTTCCTGGCATCCACACAGCACACCGCTTTCAGGTGGCCCACCTCGTACTCCAGTACATCATCAAACACACCGGGGAACGCCTGGTCGATGCAGATAGCCGCATTGTGGTTGTACACCAGCAGCGACAGTTGCGCGTATTCACGAAGGTTGAGCATTATTGTTGTCCTTTTGCCTTCTGCACGATGCCAGCCCCGAGGTTGGCAATGGGTTTCGCCGCCCAGATATACCCCACCATGGTCATCTGCACGCCGATAATCCAGTCAGGCACCCGGTCCAGCGCAAACCAGACCGTAGCCGCATAATCAGGAGCGACGATCGCCAGCAGCAACAGCCCGGTATAGAGCCAGAACGATGCGAGCCGCAGCGAGCTGAGCCGGTCCGCCGACAAGGCCGCCAACTCCCACGCATGGTTATGATTGGTCTGACTCTGGATAAGGGCAGTACGTTGTCGTACTTCCGATGCCTTCTGTTCCTGTTCCAGCTTCTTCAGGTCAGAACGACCCTTAAGCCACTGGGTCAACAGACCAACCCCCGCTGAGACCAACGGGATCACTGCAACACCTCAGCAGGAAAGGCATCCATAAACTGCTGACGGTTGCCTTTGCCCAGGTAGGTGTTGTAATGCTTCTTCCAGTAAGCCGCGAGACCGGCAATGTCATCATGGGCCGGTAACGGCTCCGGTACCCTGCGGTACACCAGACGGGCAATGGCGGTAGCGTAGGCAAGATTGTTGATCAACGATTGATCACGGGTCATACCCTCTGCCCGCAGCGCCTCAATGTCTTTTAGCAAAGAGGGGCGATAGGAGAGGTAATTCTTGTAAACGTCTTCCAGCGTAGCGGGCTCAATCTGGTAGATACCCAGGGCAGGACCACCCACTTGCTTCAAAAACGCCCCCATTTTTGATTCATGGGCCACGGTGCCCAACAACAAATTGACCGCAGACTCTGAGTGCATACCCAGATGCAACAGCGTAGGTTTAATCACCCACTGTTTCAGTTCATCCGGTTTCATACTCAGTCCGTTTTTTTTTCGTTGATCTTTTGTTTTACCAACCAGTCCAGGTCAGTTTCCATTTTGTTCAGGTTGCCCTGTAACCGAACTTCAACCTTTTCCAGTTGCCGGGTTAATTCCTTGCCGGTTTCCCGATTCAAGTCTTTTAACTCCGAAATGGATTTCTGGTTTTGAATGATCTGGCTACGGTTATGCACAATACCCTGCTGGTTTTCATTGGCTCGATTCACCAGCCCGTAGTACAACGCAACCCCGCTGCCGATAATGCCAATGAAATACAGAATCTGACCGAGCGAAATCTCAGATTTGTAGTCCACTTGCATAATTAAATTCCAAAAAAAACCGCCTCTCGATTTGAGAAGCGGCTAATGAGTACACAGAGATGTGTAAATGGACGCAGATCAGGATCAGACTAATCCCAACCTGATGTATTTATACCATCGCCTAATCACGGTTTCAAAAATCACACGCTTAATTTTTTTTTGGATTGTTGGATCTGCCTATTGTGTGTGTGATGCCCCCAACGCATTCAACCCCCCCGCCATGGCACCATGTCCAGCCGTGCGGGCACCTCCCCCCCTTTCGATCATGCTCCCAGGCTCGCCCGATGCCATCCAACCTGGTTCCCACGTTCCGCTGATTCCCTTGCTTCGTCTGTGTGTGCAGGATCGTATCAGATCCGGCCCGACAATTTACCCAGCCATTTGTTGTTAGTTCATATTGTGAACTACTAACGAAATTAATTGTCTATATAGTCAGTGCATAAATAATTATGTACTGACCCGAAGCCGCGAGTCTGTTTTATATTTTATAATTTGAGCTCGCGACAGATACACATACAGACAATAGTGAATAGCATGATCTCAAATAATGTAATTAATAGATTGAAAAATATAACTCAATGCGCACGTATAACAGATATAGCTAACGTTACGTCAAAATACGCTGCACGAGATGCAGACGAAATCAAAAACAGTTGCGAACGAACAGAAAATAATCAACTTCCGCTTGACGTTCAAAGAGAATTGTCGTTAAGAGGACAGCGAACCGCTTTTATCGAGTTTCATCGTTATATGTTTTCATTGAGTGACAGTGCGCTTCTGAATTTGAGTCAATCGTTCAAAACATACGTAACAGATAAACGTTTGTGCGACAGCGAATACGTATATATAGATAATTCACTTTTGCTTGATGCGATTCATTATCAGCTCTGCATACGATCTACAGATTCATTTGATATAAATATATTGACTGATATAGCAATCAGCTGTCGTAGAAATATCAAATTTGCGCGAGATTTCGACGATATCACATCTGAGCACATGATACGTTTTGCTGATGAATTGCAACTCAGATTGATATGAGACTGCGCACAGATCTAATAGCGCATAGAAAACGGATTTTGTTTGTATGCAAGATGGACAGGACAAGCAAAGGAGCTATTTAGATCACTAAACACAGAGATATTTATGAAACTACAAACATACACAACTCACATACTGAGAGTTCAATCGAGACAGACAGTAGTTGACGTTGCGCTAGATTACCCAGCGTACTCTAAAGACGCTACTGACTACACAGAACTATCAATCATCATAGATTGCGCTGATCTGACACAAACGCAATTCGATACTCTTCACTATCAGTTCAGCATCAGTCAGAGACTGAAGAAAGATAGCACTTTGTTAGTAATATTTTGGAGAGAGGAATCTAGCAATGACTAATCCAGACTTAGAGCTACTTAGACAAATGCAGCGACTATTAGCTGACTGTCAAGCATTGTTAGCAGAGTATAAGCCTGACGACTGGGAAGGGTTCCCGGATGACAGTTACAGAGCCGAGTATGAGAGAGTACAGACAGAGCTGGAGTTAGTATTGTCTATACAGGGTAAAAAGTGACAGAGGGAAATCAACGGCTGCTATGATCGCAGCCTATTTTGCTGCACGTCGCACAATTTCAGTTTAAAATCTCGATTTTCAGCAACGTACAAGAGTTCAAATCATGAAACAAAAATTCAAACCGGCGACGCGCATCGCGGATACGCCACTAAGCACGGGCGTACTGTTTTCCGATCTGCCAGATTTGGTTAAAAATTGTTCGTATGCAACTACAGACGGTCAGCGTATACAAAACAGCGAGCTAATTATGCTATTGGAATGGGCCGAAAACTCCATTCCGATGCTCAAATTAGCGGGAGAAATACTAGGAAAAAATAACATAGTTGACACTGATTTTTATGACGAGAACTATTGCTGGCTGTTAGAAAATGCAGGCTGGGATAGTGTCGCTGTAGATTGGATAATGAAATTTTTCTCATACGCTCAGTTTTTGCCAGAAATACAGATTCAGAAATGAATCTCGAGAGGGTTTTTAAATGAAAATTTACGCAGATTACGAAATTAGATTAATAGCAAACGAACGATTTGGTCGGGATTACGATTTCAGTCTAGATGTCACAGAAAAAAACATAGCAGAGTTGCAAGAAGCTCTTGAATGTGACACTGATTGCGATTTAAGACTAAAAGTCGGATGGTGTTTTGTAAAAAACGGCGTGAATGCTATCGAATTGCATTCTAACAATACAATGGGATATGGCGGTGGAGGAACTGACGTCATAGCTTTAATTCTTTGATGACATAATGCAAACCGGGGCTTTACGGCCCCTTTTTTTATTTTGCCAGCCTTTTATTTCTTAGCTCTTTCTTTTTTTCTTCACTCAGCATCAAAATTACTTCAATACTGTATCGAATATAAAGCGGTGTTTTTTTGCTGCCAGTCTTATACATGCTGTAACTCGATTTTCCGATCCCGAGCACTTTAGCAGTGTCGGACTGATCAGTTCTTAATGCCATTTCTAATTCATTAAATATGCTCACATTGCACCCTCCCGGACTCTAATTCTAGTGTAAATCGGCAGTTTTTTTAAAAATTTACAGTTCACATTGTGAACTTTGATCTATAGTTATTGACTCATCGTTCAAATAAATAACGAGGTATTATTATGACGATACAACATACGGATTTGATAATAGAAAGGGAGTACGGGAGCCAAGATTGGCAGCGATACAATAAGAAAATCTGGGATCAGATATATACAACTGTCCCGGAACCACTACTGTTTGAGAACTTTCTGTATAACTACGCAACTCAGATAACGGACGGACAATACACTGGCGGGAGCTGGGAGATTGTCGAGATAAAAAGGGGCGGCTTTTATTTTCGTCCCGTTGCTAATCAAAAATGGAATGTAACAAGCATGGCATATCAATCTGAGCATGAAATAACATCGGATGCTTTCGGCCTAGCTCTCTCAATAATAGTTTTTAGCAACTATCAGAGTTCACCGGAACGTTACTCAGATTATTTAACAGAGCTTTATGGCAATTGCCGTGATTTAGCTTTTGATGATAATGCAGCCCACCCGGAAAACGATATTATTTTTAAATTGATTGATTAATTCAGGAGTAATTCAAATGAGCGAGAATAAAAAAACTGTTTACGACATTGTTGTTAGCTTTCAGGGTTTAATTGGCAGACAAAGAAAGGTTCAAAGCCAATTATTAAAAACAGAAGACTTAGAGGAAAAACCCAGCCATGAAAAAGCGATAGAGATTAGCAAATCACTTTTAGATGAAAACAAAGCCAGATCAATTCACGATGACACCATCAGAATAACAATTCAGAAAAATGAAATCGGTGAAATTTCTGAAACCGGATTCTTTTCTAAAACAACGATGCTTTTTGATAAAGACTGGTCTGAAACTTTTTATCATCAACTGTAATTAAATAGCCAGGGACGGCTTAATTCAATTAATAGCTATGAAATTAATTAACGAATACGATTTTAAAACAAATCAATTAAAAATGATCGGAGTATTAAATAATGATCACGTTCCGGGATTCATTCTCACAAATGTCTGTAGCTCAAACGATCAGACAAAAACAAAATCAGTACGTAGCAAAACAGTTAGAAAGCTGGTTAGCAAGTAACGCTTTCCCTTCTAACTGTCTCACGCCTGAGACAGATAGGGATTCGTTGCCGCTGGATAAATGGCAGTTTGAGACTGACCTGGCACCCGAAAGTAGTTACTTGCTAAAAGTGGAGCTATTCGTGTGCAAGAACGATATAAGCAAGGAAACCGGGATAGCAAGAGAAATCGGTTTTGTCTGGTATCACTGTCACTGCGACAGGTACGGAGCACCACAGCATGACTGGCAGGTAGGAGGGAGATTTGTGACGAATGGCATTCTGTTTAATCACGGATCGGAGAGTGAACCGAGCTGGTCTGTGCATACCTGAAAACGTAAAATGGGTATGGAAACCCATGTTTGATTTTCTTTTTTGGCGGCTAAAAAAAACGGCGGATAATTTGGCGGATATTTTAGACAATGAAAAATTTAATACCTTCAGAATCATACGGTTACACATCTAAGTTATATCAACCAATAGACTATAGCTATGAATAAGCTCAATATACTGATTGCGGGTTGTGGCGATGTTGGCTGTGAACTCGCCCGGCAGTTAACCGCCATGAAATGCTTTAATGTCTGGGGGTTACGGCGAAATATTGCCAGGTTACCTGCTGACGTTAACCCCATCCGGGGTGACCTGTTTAATGCCAAAATGCTCGGTGACTGGCCTGAACAGATTGACTACGTGGTCTATGCCGCCGCCTCTAATGGACGAACAGAAGCGCATTATCAACAGGCTTACATTGATGGGCTGCAAAATATTCTTAACCGTCTGGTGAACGAGCAATACCAGCCAAAACGTATTTTTTTCACCTCCAGTACCAGCACTTTCCACCAGAGTAATGGCGAATGGGTGAACGAAACGTCGGCCACCCAGCCGGTGAAGTTCAATGGTCGAATCATGCTGGCCGCAGAAAAACAGTTACAGCATGCTCCCTTCCCTGGCACGGCCATACGTTTTGGCGGGATTTATGGGCCTGGCCGAAACCGGCTGATCAGCCGGGTGTTGAAAGGTGAAGGCTGCCCGATAAAGCCCGCCGTATACAGTAACCGAATTCACCAGAAAGACTGTGCCGGCATCATCGCCCACCTTATTCGGCGCGATATGGACCATCTGCCGGTGGATAACTTATATCTCGGCGTTGACAGTACCCCGGCGACCACGTTTGATGTGCTGCAATGGCTTGGTGAGCAGTTGAATGTGGCATTAGACAATAGCCATTATCCATCGCCACAAAGGGGTAATCGACGGTGCTCTAACCAGCGGATTATTGAGACAGGTTATAAATTTTACTTTCCTGATTACAAAAGTGGTTATACCAGCCTTCTCCATAACAGGGATTAAATCAGGCAGGTTCTGCGGGCAGACTGACAGCCAGCAGAGCCTGATCATCCACAGGCTAAAAAAACCTGAACGACCGTTAATACAGGCTTATTAACGGCTTACCAAGATATAATTCACAGAGTTATCCACAAGACAGGTTGATGGGCATGTCGAACCACAATTCGCTTTATTATTTTTGAACTATCGCTTTAAAAATCTTTCTAATGGTTATTAACCACTGGAAAGAGCACAAGATTGTGAGCGCCGCCCCATCAACTTCTGTCGCACCAATACACAACAGGGTGCAGAGCCTCAATGCAGAAAACACCAAGAGCACTTTGTCAGCGCATTGCCACTCAGGACGATCTGTTAATGAAATTGCCGGAGGGCAGGGTGATATAGCAATGCACTCATTACCGGCAGGGCAAGGCTGTATCAAGAATGAATCCGGCAAACATCACTCAGAAATTTTTGATATGCAATGGCAGAGCCACTGCCAGTTCTATTCTGAGTGCTCACACTGCCTGAGACTTCAGACTAAGCCCAGTATCGACAACGCAACTCGACCCATTGTGATTATTGATACATCAGAAAGCTGCCAAAGAATCAAACCAAAAAGCAATGTTCGCCGCAGAATATTCGTAAAGCCCCTGACTCAAGATGACCAGGAGCTGCTATCACTGCAAAAACTTATTTCAGTTCCAGAATAGCCTCTACCTCAACCGGTACACCTTTTGGCAACTCTTTGACACCAATAGCGGCACGGGCAGGATAAGGCTGTTTAAAAAACTCAGCCATGACCTCATTGACTTCAGCAAAGTTCGCCATATCGGTCAGGTAAATTGTCACCTTGGCAGCATCGCCAAGGGTTCCGCCAGCCGCCATGGCAATGGCTTTCAGGTTTTCAAAGCAGAGGCGGGTCTTCTCCTTAAAGCTTCCCTCCAGTAATTCCATGGTGTCTGCAACCAGTGGAATCTGGCCCGAGATATAAACAGTGGTTCCTGCTTTTACCGCCTGAGAATAGGTACCAATAGCTTTGGGTGCCTTATCAGTATTAATCGTCTGTCGGTTACTCATCGATCTACTCTCTTAAGCTTGGGAATCAGAAGCCCATGGAAAAAAAGAAAAAGAAGACACCCGATACTAGGGTGTAAACATTATTTTTCAAGGATTTAGAGCGATATTTACGGGATACTGTGTTTTTGCGGTGCAGCATCCGGTTTTTTCTTGTAATGCTTTAATTCACAGACGTTTATGAATCCCGGCGTCGTCGAATAATCGAGTAAACCCCTTTAATAACCCGAAGTCGTTTAATAATTTTGGCCAGATGCACCCGGTCACGAACACTGAGCAACAACTGAACAATGCTGCAACGGGAGTCCTGCTCGACCATACTGATCTTCTCAATATTGCCTTCCACTGCGGTAATGGCGGTAGCCAGGGAGGCAATCATACCACGGTGATGCTCCAGCTCTACGCTGAGTTCTACGGTAAACTCACCGGAGACGTCCTTATCCCACTCAACTTCCAGAACCTTCTCCGGGTTATGTCGAATTTCAGAGACATTCGGGCAGGTATCCGTATGAATAACAATGCCACGGCCCGAGCTGACATGGCCAACCACCGGGTCTCCCGGTATTGGATAGCAGCACTTGCCAAAGCTGATGACCATGCCTTCAGAGCCACGAATGGAGAGCGGTTTCTCACTGTTGGACAGGTCCAGCTGACTCTTGTTCTCAGGCAGGCTGCCGGGCTCAACCAGTATCTTGGCAACGATATAGGCCATACGGTTACCGAGACCAATATCTTCCAGCAGCCCATCAAGGTCATCCAGTTCAAACACGGACAGTTGCTGGCGAATGACCTGTTCACTGATTTGCTCAAGGCTGCTGTCAAAACTGACCAGTGCTTTGCTCAGCAAGCGTCGGCCCAGGGCAATTGACTCATTTCTGCGCTGATGCTTGAGGAAGTGGCGAATATTGGACCGCGCTTTACCCGTGACAACAAAATTCAACCAGGCCGCATTGGGTCGTGCGCCCGGTGCGGTAACCACTTCAACCGTTTGGCCACTCTGCAACGGCTGACTGAGTGACGCCAGACGTTTATTGATACGACAGGCTACACAGGTATTCCCCACATCGGTATGGACGGCATAAGCATAGTCAACCGCTGTCGCACCTTTGGGCAGCTCTAAAATATGCCCTTTGGGGGTAAAGACATACACCTCATCCGGGAAGAGATCGATTTTCACGTTCTCGATAAACTCCAGAGAGTCTCCGGCATTTTTCTGCAGTTCCAGTACGCCTTTGAGCCACTGCCGGGTTCTGGCATGACTGCCGGACAGCGCTTCTTCTCCGGACTTGTAAAGCCAGTGGGCAGCAATGCCGTTATTGGCCATGTCTTCCATTTCCTGGGTCCGGATCTGGATTTCTATGGGCACACCGTGCATACCAAACAGGGTGGTATGAAGCGACTGGTAGCCATTGGCTTTCGGGATGGCAATGTAATCTTTGAACCGCCCGGGAATGGGCTTATAGAAGTTATGAACAATGCCCAGCGCCCGGTAGCAGCTGTCCACCTTGTCCACAATGATTCGGAACGCAAACATGTCCATGATGTCGTCAAAGGACTTACTCTGGTTCTTCATCTTGCTGTAGATGCTGTACAGATGCTTTTCACGACCCACTACCCGGCCTTTCAGGCCTTCTTCTTCCAGACGGGCAGCAATCGCCTGCTGAACCTGGCTGACCAGGTCTTTACGGTTGCCACGGGCATTACGCACCGCCTGTCGAATCAGCCGGGCCCGCATGGGGTACATGGCAAAGAAGCCCAAATCCTCCAGCTCTATTCGGAGCGTGTGCATGCCAAGACGGTTGGCAATTGGCACATAGATATCCAGCGTTTCTTTGGCTATACGACGGCGCTTGTCAGGCCTCAGCACACCCAGCGTGCGCATATTATGGAGGCGGTCTGACAGCTTAACCAGAATGACGCGGATATCCTTGGCCATGGCCAGCGCCATTTTCTGGAAGTTTTCTGCCTGGGCCAGCGTCTTGTTTTCAAAGTTCATGTGGGTCAGCTTACTGACCCCATCCACAAGGTCCGCAATCACATCACCGAACTGCCCGGCAATGTCCTGCTTTTCGATACCGGTGTCTTCAATGACATCGTGCAACATGGCGGCCATCAGGCTCTGATGGTCCATGTGCATATCAGCAAGAATGGAGGCTACTTCCAGGGGATGAATAATGTACGGATCGCCGCTGCGGCGGGTTTGTCCGTCATGGGCCTGCTCCGCATAATAGTAGGCCCGACGAACCAGGTTGACCTGCTCGGGATTCAGATAGGACTTCAAGCGGCCGGCAAACTCATCGATGGTCAGCAAAGTCCGCTCCTTAAGCGCAGATCATCCATTGCACCTTCTTATCTTCTAAAGCTTGTGATCCAAAGATAGTACGAAGGTAAAACGCTTATTGTTCTACACCAGCGAGAAACATTGCTGCTTCGTCGTCATCAACCGTGCGGTCATCAACGGAAAGAGGGGTTACCAGGCCTTCGGCGATTTCACGCAGAGCCACCACGGTTGCCTTATCATTTTCCCAGTCTACCTTGGGGTCCTTGCCACCAATGGTCAGCTGGCGGGCACGCTTGGAGGCGACCATCACCAGTTCAAAGCGGTTATCTACGTTATCCAGACAGTCTTCTACAGTTACTCGAGCCACGTTTTACTCCATCAATTAGAATCAGGTTCAGAAACAGAACCTTAATGCCGGTTTGCCTGACCCTTTAGTGTACTTTACGACCTGTAGCCAGACAAGCTTTAGCAGGGTTAGTGTTTGCTCCATAAAGGGTGCGGATTATAGTATTCGTAAGCATCATCTAAGCAGAAAAAAACCCTGCCCAACACTAACTCGCCGAATGGCCAAAAGCCTGGAATAGATACATGGTGAATACCCCGAACCGCTCTGACTCAACCAAGAGCCCAAAGAGCACCAAAAAGCTGCAAGATCTGCGTGGCGCAATGGCTGAATATAGCATTGACGTCTGGATTATTCCGTCTTCCGACGCCCATAACAGTGAGTATGTAGCCCCCCACTGGGAAGGGAGGGCCTGGCTCTCTGGCTTTACTGGCTCTGCTGGTACGATGGTAGTAACACAGGATAAAGCAGCCCTGTGGACAGACGGGCGCTACTTTATTCAGGCCTCAGAACAGCTGGCAGGCTCAGAAATCACCCTGATGAAAGATGGTCAGCCCGGCGTCCCATCAATGGTTGACTGGGTGACAGAAGCAGTCTCTGAGCAGGGTTGCATTGGCTTCGATGGTGCCACTCTGAGTCTGAGCCACGTCAGAAATCTCGAAAAGAAACTGGCGGCTAAATCCGTTACGTTGAAATTTGATCACGATCTGCTGAATGGTATCTGGACCGACAGGCCAGCACGGCCTGCTGAGCCCGTCTTTATTCACCAGGATACCTATGCCGGTAAAACCCTCACAGAGAAGGTTACAGAGGTTCGAGAGATTCTCAAGGAGCGAAAAGCAACAGAGCTTCTTATCACCACACTGGATGATATTGCCTGGCTGTTTAATCTGAGGGGGTCTGATATTGACTGTAACCCGGTATTTCTTGCCTATGCACTGATTTCACCGGACAGCATCACGCTGTTTACCAACAAAGAGCGAATAGCAGCGGATGCGCTGTCAGCCCTGGCCAAGGCTGGTGTAGAGCTGGCGGCCTATGATGACGTCCTGGATAGGTTGTCAACGCTTGCGGATAGCACCCGCCTGATGATCAACCCGGCCACCACGGGTTACCAGCTGGCCTCCGCGATTCCTGCATCGATTCACCTGATCGAAGACAGATTGCCCACCACCGACCTGAAGTCCATCAAAAACAGCACTGAGATAGAGCGGATGAAGGAGTGCCATCGTCGTGATGGCGCTGCCATGGTTCGCTTTATCCGTTGGCTGGAAACCAATATTCCCACAGGGCAGCTGAATGAAGTCAATATTGATGAACAGCTGCTGCAGTTCCGCTCAGAGTCAGAGCATTTCCGGGGGGTCAGCTTTCCCTCGATTGTCGGTTATGCCGCCCATGGTGCTATCTGTCACTATCGGGCGGATGAAGAGTCTGCTTACTCCATTCAAACCAAAGGGTTGCTGTTAATCGACTCAGGCGCTCAATACCCGGATGGAACAACGGATATCACCCGCACATTTGCCTGCGGTGAGATGACGGATGAGGAGAAGAGAGACTATACCCTGGTGATGAAAAGCCATATCGCCCTGGCAACGGCCAGGTTCAAGGAGGGAACACGGGGAATACAGCTGGATGCCATTACCCGGCAGCCTTTGTGGAGTGAAGGTATCGACTTTAATCACGGCACCGGCCACGGAGTGGGCTATTTCCTGAATGTGCATGAAGGCCCCCAGAGCATCAGCCCGAGATGGTTTGACGTTGCCCTGAAGCCCGGCATGCTGGTGACCAACGAGCCCGGCATTTACCGTGATAACAAACATGGTGTCAGGCTTGAGAATATTATGCTGATCGCGGAGGACATTGAGAATGAGTTTGGCAAGTTCTATAAACTCATCCCGATGACCCTTGCGCCCTTTGACACTCGCCCGCTGCTGAAAGATTTGATGACGGATACAGAAATTAACTGGCTGAATGGGTACCACGAAATGGTCAGGGAGGCGCTTTCACCTGAACTTCAGGGGCAAGATTTTGAATGGCTGAGGGAAGCGACCAAGGCTTTGTAAAATAAGGAAACAACACTATACCGCTCGCTGGCATAACAAAAGGCTAGTGCATGGTTTTTGACGTGTACAATCTCCGTTCACCCTGAGCGGAGTCGAAGGGTGCTTGGCACAATCTATCAGAGTCCGGAGTTTCCGCCTTTAGGCCCTATGGGTCCTTCGACAGGCTCAGGACTAACGGAGTGCGGAGGCACAACAACCCGTCAAACTCATTGAAACCATGTACTAGTGCGTAGTTTATAGCCAGATTGATTAAAGCCCGGAGACTCCCATATTCTGTAGCTGGGCAAATGGAACCCAATATTATTTCATTGGGTTTACTACTTATCCTCAATTCTGTGCTTCTCAGCAACGTCTTCAAAAAACTTGATCAGATCCTTAACAGCGGCCTGGTTCTTAACATCAGAAGGCTTGTGCTGAATAGCTGCAGGAGCTTCTGGATTGTGATCCTCCTTATCAACAGCTTCTTTTAATACTTCCGTGACTGAGGTCGACCGTTTATTAGCTTCAGGGCTCTTTTTCCTGTGCACAGGCTTACGTGACCCACTGTTTCTATCAAAACTTGTTTTATCATCAACTTTATGAGTTGGCACTGCATCATTTTTATGCACAGGTAAAGGTTTTAAGTCAGAAGATTCTTTTATACCCCCAAGAAGCCCTGAAACCTCTTCATTCAGAAGTAAAAAAAGGTCGGTTCTTTTTTTCAGATAAACATCTTCCGCTTGAATACCCTTTTTCTGGTTGGCTGCATTTTTAGCTATAGACTCAGCTTTACTACGAAGGGTTGAATCCATCTTCCCCATTATTTGGTTAACCAACTTCTCTCCTTCATCAAAATTTGCTTTATTTTTTTGCTTTAATTGTTTCTTTAAGCCAACCCTGATTTCAGACCTGACTTGCTTCATCATAATTTCATAGCAGCTTTGGAAAAACTCTTTTTGGCCATGCATCCCCCCTACTTCTTTAGACACCAGCAGTTGATGCTTTCTCTCTAAATCAGCCCGTTCAATACCCGCAGATTTGATTCTGTGTTTCAGGCCTTCCGCCTCACCTTTTTTTGAACCAGCTAACTTCGTCTTCAGACTAGAAATTTTATTGTCTAAATTTCTTATGTCAGCAGTGTATTTATCCACAGAAATAATTTGAGTATTCAGGCAGGAGCCAAAAAGAAACGCTTTATCCTCTGGGGTCATCATTCCAAGGGAAAGAACGGCTGTCACCTGGCTGTTTACAAACTCAGCAGAAGAGGTTTTCAGGCCACTCAGCATTTGTTGAAGAAGCTCTGCTGTTAAACCAAGCGTTTTTTCCTTATCCTTATCCCGACCAGCGGTAAATTCAAAGCTCATTACCTTGGCAGACAGTTTTACAACGTCGTTATATAACTGCTCTCTTATTTCTGGTGAAGGAGGAGCCTCTCTGGAGTAAGATCTCCTCAGCAGCTGGAAATACTTTTGGATTGCACCTCTTGCCTCTTCTGCAGATTTAGCCTTGATCCCTTTGTTAGCCACTTTGGAAAGGAATTTTGGTGGTTTATCTCGATCAGACTGATGACTTTTCTCACCATTACGCTTCATAAAAGTGTCAGAAAGATGATCCAGAGCATCGACCTGTTTTGGCTTTATTGCTGCATGATCAACCTGGTAATGTTCAGTATTCGTTTTTCTAATTTGACTGTCACAGGAGACACTACCAACTTTATGATGATTATCCTGTGCGGAATTCTGACCTTTGTCAGACTTCTGATGTTTCTGATCATACCTTGGAACGTTTCCACCAGGTACTCTGTTCACACCCATAGCATTACTTCCTTTTAATTCTATGGATTTAAATATAGCTTGTTGCTTAAAGCTGATAAGTAGCTGGCCAAATGGGATCATATATTTCTACCTGAATGAACAGTCACTATGCAAGGACAACACAGGGAGCATAGCCGTTACATGACCCAAGTTGTAACGCCACGGAGTGACATACACCTGATCAGAAAATATGACCTTTTTTGATCAACTACTTACCCTTAATCACTCAGTTTATGAGACCTTTAATCAGATCTTCTTTATAGTGCTGCATCCAATTAATTGACAGGCGCTGGCTGCGAATAATGGTTTGCAGATCCCGCAAGGCAAGATCAAACTCATCATTGATTACCAGGTAGTCAAACTCACCATAATGGGACATTTCACTGACCGCCTGAGACATACGTCTTTCAATGATCGAAAGGTCATCGGTAGCCCGCCCGATCAACCGTTCCCTCAGGGCCTCAAGAGAAGGCGGCAGGATAAAGATTGATACGGCATCAGGCAACAAACGGCGAACCTGCTGCGCCCCCTGCCAGTCAATCTCCAGAATAACATCTTCACCTTTGTTCAGCTGTTCACGAACCCAGTGTGCCGAGGTTCCATAATAATTACCAAAGACTTCAGCATGCTCAAGAAACATACCTTTGCTCAACATGTCCCGGAAGCCTTCGACAGAGGTAAAGTGATAGTTTACGCCATCCTGCTCACCAGGCCGGATACCCCGGGTAGTATGAGAGACCGACACGCGCACATGGGGCGTAGATTCCACCATGGCCTTTACCAGGCTTGTCTTGCCAGCGCCGGAAGGGGCAGCGATTATATAAAGTTTGCCAATATTCATGAACACTCCAGGGAAGCCTCCCTGTTTTAAACCTATGTACTTCAGGATAAGTCAGACTAAGAAATAAGCCCTGTTATTTACCACAAGACAAAAATAACTTGTTGATTATATAAGGTTTCCTATTCAATATTCTGAACCTGCTCACGCATTTGCTCGATCAGGACCTTAAGATTAACAGCGGTCTGGGTAAGTCCAGCATGAATGGACTTGGACGACAGGGTATTTGCCTCCCGGTTGAGTTCCTGCATCAGAAAATCCAATCGCCGTCCAACCGCTCCCTGCCCGGGGCTTTTCAGTGTTCGGCGCACTTCCGCTATATGCGTTTCCAGACGATCCAGCTCTTCATCGACATCCATCTTCTGAGCCAGCATCACCATTTCCTGCTCCAGCCTCTCCGGATTTAACTCCTGTCTGGCTTCAGCCAGTCGATCAAGGATTTTCTCACGCTGGCTTTGCAGAATGTCTGGCAGCAACCCACGAAGCCGCTGCACCTCATCCCCCATTTTATCCAAACGGGCCTCAATGAAAGACTGCAGTTCCTGTCCTTCCCGCTGTCTCATCTCATTCAGTTGAATAAGCGCTGTGTTGAACCCTTTTATGGCAGCCCGATGAACAACGGCCATTTCCGTCTCTTCATTGCTCTGCACGCCGGGCCACTGCAGAACCTCAAGAGGATTGACCGGTGCAACCCGGGAAAAATGGGCCTCAACCTCACGCACTGCCAGTTGCAGCTTTTCCAGCAGGACACGATTCAGGTCAAGCACCTGTTCTTTCTCAACCAGCTGAAATTTCAGGCTGCATTCAACCTTGCCTCGTTTCAGCTGCTTGCGAATCAGTTCTCTCAACGCAGGCTCGATCTCCCGTGCCTGTTCCATGAGACGGAAGTGGGGTTCAAGGTAACGGTGATTAACGGATCGAATCTCCCATACCAGGCTTCCCCAATCCTCCTGTATCTGGACACGGGCGAATGCAGTCATGCTGGAAGTCATGAAATACTCTTTAATCGGTGGGCTAATAAACACTCATTATTTCAGAAGTTTATCCACAAAATAAACCGATGAGATAAGATTTTGGAAAAACTATAGTTCTAAAAATACTGACCACTTGGGCGTATGTCATTGATTTAATAACGCAGCATCAACAAAGAGAGCTGATTATTCAAACTCTATTTTCCCGAAAACCCACTGAACAGTTATAATTCCGCAAATTTTGCAGTGCTCACGTTTTTTCAGACATACCAAGGTAACCCAAATGCGCCCTAGCGGAAGAACGGCAGACCAATTACGTGATGTAAACATCACCCGCAACTATACCAAACACGCAGAAGGATCTGTGCTCGTTGAGTTTGGCGATACCAAAGTCATCTGTACCGCGTCGGTCGAACGCGGTGTACCCCGGTTTCTCAAAGGAACCGGCCAGGGCTGGATCACCGCCGAGTACGGCATGCTACCTCGGTCCACCACGGAACGGATGGGGAGGGAAGCCTCCAGAGGCAAGCAGGGCGGCAGGACGCTGGAGATTCAACGCCTGATCGGCCGTGCCTTGCGTGCGGCGGTAGACATGAAAAAGCTCGGTGAAAACACCATTAATATTGACTGTGATGTGATTCAGGCCGACGGTGGCACACGCACAGCCTCAATTACCGGAGCCTGTGTGGCACTAGTGGATGCACTGCGCTATATGCAGGAGAAGAAGATGGTCAAAAGTGATCCTTTCCTGCACATGATTGCCGCCGTTTCCGTGGGAATCTACAAAGGCAGCCCGGTTCTTGACCTTGATTATCCTGAGGACTCCAGTGCCGAAACGGACATGAACGTTGTGATGACCGATGCTGGCGGCTTTATCGAGGTCCAGGGAACGGCAGAAGCAGCCCCTTTCAGCCAGAATGAAATGCTGGCGATGATGGCCTTGGCACGATCCGGTATTGAGGAAATTATCGAGTTACAGAAAAAAGCGTTAGCAGAATGACACTTTACTGCCTGCCCTTTTGCTTGAGCTATTTTTAATAGAACCCGGCTATATGCCGGGTTCTTACTCTGTAACAGGTCAGCAGTATGATTATTGCACTCATTGGTTCCCATGGAACGGGTAAAACAACGCTCTGCAACGCTCTGGTGAAAGAGCTTGGGAGTGAATGGTCGCTGTTCAGCGACTATTACCGGAAAATCGCAAAACATCTGAAGTATAAGACGCCCCGCGATGCAATAGTTGAAGATCAGGCAATCCGTCAGGTGACTTCCACGGCCATGGCGGGATCGGCACTGGGTGCCATGCTTGAGTGGACAGACAATCTGCAAGGTCATGGCATTATCGATACAGGCCCTCCGTCATTACTTGCCTACCATCGATATTGGCTGAAAATATGCGAGACTCCTATCAGCCCTTATATGCTCAAGCTGGCCAACGCCATTAGCCAGAAAATTGATGCTTACTGCTATCTGCCAACAGGAAAATTTGCACTGGAGAGTGACGGCATTCGCAGTGACGATATCATCTTCCAGAAAGATATTGATCAGTGGGTACTGTGCAACACCGTCGATCCCGGAATATCTGAAAAAAAGATCCTGATGATAGAAAGTACTGATATTGAAGAAAGAACCGATGAATGTATCCAGATGATCCAAAGCTTCATCAGAAAATAACAGTACATTAATCTTTTCTTAATTAATTGATGAAATATCCCGACTAGTGCTTGGTTTCAATGAGTTTGACGGGTTGTCGTGCCTCCGGACTCTGATAGATCGTACCAAGCCCCCTTCGACTCCGCTCAGGGTGAACGGAGATTGTACACTTCAAACCCATTGAAACCATGTACTAACGCCCGTATCAACTTCACGAACACTCATTTTACGACAAAGTACCCAATGTCCTGTTTACTCTGTCGGGCGGGCCATTTTACTGGCGTGCGGAAGAGTATCATCGCTATTTGCTGGTCGTTTTCGAGTATCGTTGCCTGAGTTAGCTATAAAGCCCGGGCCTGAACTGCTGCCAGCTTGGTTATTCTGGTGATACTCCGGGGAGTATTGAGGGGTAAGCTTGAATTTCTCACAAACCCATGGGTTATTAATCATCCTGAAAAAGTTGGTATCCGGTACATACGTCAGTTGTTTACCGCACTCTTTGACCAATGCTTCCATGTTGTTTGATGTTTTTATGTACGATAAAACCGATAAGATCCTGCTGCTTTGCGACCAGGCACGCAATAAACTTTCCGAAGAGATCTCCACCTGGTGGATTTTCTGATCCCGTTTTGCAAGTTGATGCATATTCAGGCAGCCAACAATTACAGAAGACAGCGCTTCTGGATCCAGGCCTGAAGACATCAGGCTCGCCCTGAATTCAAATGCGAACTGCAAATAAAACAGACATGCCTCAGGGCCAGGTATGGGCATTTGGGCGTGGCGATGGGTCAATGCTGTTCTAAGGGTTTGTTTGTCACCAGCGGCCAGCATGCCAGCAGCGCGTTTATCGTCCAGCATCATACTGACCAGCTCTGAGTCAGGGTCGGTCATTTGTGCCAGTACCCGGGTCATTTTTGCCTGCAGGACACCACGGATTTCCTGTACGCCGGATTCATCCCCCGGAAACACTCTGTTAGCCTCAATATCGATAATTGTTTGTGGGGAACTCAAGTCGAATAGTTGGGGTGCCGGGGGGTATAGACCCAGAGCATTCTGATAGGCTAACTGATGTCTGAACAGGTTGAGGGCTTGAGTTGTTTTTTCCACTGCAGCAGCGTTATCAAAGAGGGTCTGGTTTTTCAGAATATAGTTCTTGACCGCAGCTTTCCGGTCACTGTTCAGGTTTTCGTACGGGATGGTGATTCGCGTTGTTTCATAAACCAGGTTTTTCTTCAGACGTTTCGATGCTTCAATATTCCATCCCTCTACCATCAGAGTTTCCAGGCTGTTAATGCACTCACCCAAATATTGAAGGCCTCCTCCTTCCAGCCTGCCCTCCGTTTTACCGATAGGCATTTGCACATTAATGGCCGTGGCGATGGCACATTCGGCAATAAATCTTTTGCCCTGCTCTTTGGCAATGCATTTGGACAAGCCAAATTTAGCCAGCAAGGTAGTCTCAATCAATGGAAAATTAATCAATGACGCATTTGTTCTGATAATTTTGATTTTTCGGGACAACTCCTCCTGGCATACTTTCGTTCTTTGGTGAGGAAAACAGGTGTTATATAAATAACGGGGAGCAATAAGTTTCACCTCCTTTCCAAGGTGATTGATAGCACTTGTTTCTGTTTGCGTGGCTACATCCCGAGTCTGAACGACAGGACAGAATGACTGAGCGGGTTTGGGTTGAATATTCATGGCAACCAGCACTCCTGAATTAACCTGCCAGCATTTTTTAACTGTGATATTGACTGTGTGTCTATTTAAAAAGTTCCATACACAACGGGCTGCAAATCGACATATTACAGAGTGATCGGTCAAACCAGATACTTTATTCTTTTTTATTCACTAACAATAAAAAAAGGAGATTGCCAACGTCGTTGACTCTCTCCTTTTTCAGCAATGTTCCCATTTATCCGGGAACAACAAAATGATGAATCAGGTTCAGAAAATAGTCAGAACCCCAGCTCCCAGTCATAATCAATGATGACCGGTGCATGGGATGAGAAGGCCTGACCCTTGTAGATACCGCCATTCAGCACGCGGTGACGCATGCCCGGAGTGATAATCTGGTAATCAATGCGCATGCCAACATTGTCATGGCGCAGATACTCATCTTGCCACCAGCTGTACTTGCCCGCCTCCCGGTCAACCTCACGGTAAGCATCAAAGAACCCCATATCACCCAGCAGACCTTCCATCCAGCCACGTTCCGCCTGATTGAAACCTGAAACCTCCTGGGCATCACGCCAGTTAGCCACATCAATCTTGCGGTGTGCAATGTTCCAGGTGCCACACATAAGGAACTCACGACGCTTACGACGTTGTTTGCTTAAGTGGTGGGAATAGCCGTCCAGGAAACGGTACTTGAAATTCAGGTTTTCTTCAGTGTCACCTTCCGGTACGTACAGGCTGACAAGACTGATCTTGTCAAAGTCTGCCTGAAGGTAACGGCCGGTTTCATCAACCTCAGGAATACCAAGGCCACTGATAATAGCCTTGGGAGCATGACGGGTATAGATGGCTACACCGCCTCGCTCAACCCTGTTGTAACCACTGAAAGCATAACCAAAGTAGCCATCAAGAAAATACTGATCCTCAATCACCTGCTCGTCTTCACGAGTATCCTGCAGACAGATAAGGTCAGCATCCTGCTCCAGGAGCCAGTCAAACAGGCCTTTTTCCCGTGCGCTTTTAATGCCTTCGCAATTTAAACTGATAACTCTCATCGAATACACCTTACCAGGCCGTTTACATGCTCTGGCATTAAGTAAGCTTGTTACCTCGGCAAGACAGTAACCGGAAAAACAGAAACTGAAGACCTGCAAAACCATTTGAGCAAATCTCAGCCTGAGCAGCAGTTGCTTTGATCAGGATGAACGACGGCTAAAGTCTAAGCTTTTCAAGGATACAGTTACTCAACCGGGATTAACCCTGCATCAACTGTACGACAGAGTTGGTAAGAGCCCTCACCCCTATTATAAGGCATGATTAACATTCTTATGGTACGGTTGAACACAGAAATTTCTGGATTATATCGGACAAATGATAACGGGTCGCCTCCCGTATGTTTATCCGCATAAATCCGGTCTCTTCTGCAGCAGCCTGCAGTTCTGACGAAGTGACACCTGACGGTTTCCGTAATTTCACACCTGCTGACCGGGATGCAACCAATATTATAAATTGCACAATATCTCTGAAATAACACCTCACACAGGGGATTTAGGGTCGTATATTGGTATAAGATCAGCCCTTGAGTCCGGCACTACGGGCATATAGCGAACAGGACCCTCCCGATGCATCAGTACCAAAAAGAATTTCTGGATTTCGCCATTGAGCAGCAAGTACTCCGTTTTGGAGAGTTCACCCTGAAGTCCGGAAGAAAATCTCCCTACTTCTTTAATGCCGGGTTATTCCATAGCGGTGAAGCCATCAGCAAACTCGGTCAGTTTTATGCCTCAGCCATGGTCAATGCCGGGCTTGAATTTGACCTGCTGTTTGGGCCCGCCTACAAAGGCATCCCATTGGCCACTGCGACCGCCGTCGCATTGTTTGAAAAGCATAACCGGAATGTGCCGTGGTGCTTCAATCGCAAGGAGGCCAAAGATCACGGCGAAGGAGGGAATATTGTCGGTGCGCCCCTGGAAGGGCGAGTCGTGATTGTTGATGATGTTATCACGGCAGGCACAGCGATTCGTGAAGTGATGACCATTATTGAGCAAACAGACGCGACGCCCGCAGCCGTTGTGGTCGCCATGGATCGTCAGGAAAAAGGGCAAGGGGAGTCTTCAACGCCAGGAGAGTCCGCAACGCTAAAAGAGCTTTCTGCCATCCAGGAAGTAGAGCGTGATTTCAATATTCCGGTGTTGAGTATTGTTTCCCTGTCTGACTTGCTTGAGTATAGTGAACATCATCCGGAGATCCGCCGATACGCACCGGAAATTAAAGCCTATAGAGATGCCTATGGAGTATGAGGTCGTCATTATACTGTTTGTTAAAGTGCGACCGTAGCCAATCTGGCTGCGGCGCAGGATCTATAAAAATATAGAAATATTGACGACAAGCGTCTGCTGATAAAAAAAGTATTTTAGCTAATAAGAAACTGACACGGCCGGGGGAGGCACACGTGATTAGCTTTAAGTTAAATGGACAAACGGTAAATGTCGACGCACCGGGAGATACACCGTTGCTCTGGGTGGTTCGTGAACATTTGACCATGAAAGGCACAAAATTCGGTTGCGGTATGGGCTTATGTGGTGCCTGTAGCATGCTAATCGATGGTGTGAGTACCCGAACCTGCATCATGCCGGTTCAAGCCGTGGCCAATCGACATATCACCACCATTGAAGGCCTTGGTAACCCACAAATGATGTCCACTTTGCAGAACGCTTGGGTTGAAGCCGACGTTCCCCAGTGTGGCTATTGCCAAAGTGGGCAAATCATCAGTGCTACCGCATTGCTGAGCCAGAACAACAACCCCAGTGACAGCGATATCGACATCGCCATGAGCGGCAATATCTGCCGATGCGGCACCTATCCCAATGTAAAAAAAGCCATCAAAAATGCAGCGGCAGATTTAAGAAATGGCAAAGGCCGTTTGCAAGCGGTTCAGGTATTTGATCCAACGGCAACTGCATCACCGGAGACACAGGAGGTGCAGTCATGAGTGTCATTGAACAACCACTAACGCAAAACAAACAGACATTAGAAAACAGCTCCCGCCGTAGCTTTCTCAAAAAAATGGGCATTGTCGGTGGTGGTTTAGTGGTGGGAATTCCACTGACGGGCTGTGCCAGTGTTAAATTTCCCAATGCCATGGATGGTGATTTGCAACCCAATGCATTGCTGCAAATTACCGCCAATAATGACATTTATTTTTATCTTCCCCGTTCCGAAATGGGCCAGGGCGTATACACGGGCCTGACCACCATGCTGGCGGAAGAACTCGACGTTCATCCGGGTAAAATCCAGGTTAAAAATGTTGGCGCTCACGAAGAATATGCAAACCCGGAATATGGACTGCAACTGACCGGTGGTAGCAACAGCATTCGTGTGCATTTTATTCCGCTGCGGCAAATGGCTGCAAATGTCCGTATGGTTATTCGACAGGCGGCCGCACAAGTACTTCAACTGCCGCTGGATCAAATTCAAACGGATAACGGCATGATTGTCGCCAATGGTAAAAAGCTGCCTTACGGTGACTTTACCAAAGTGGCTGCTCATTTGAGTCTTCCTGAAGAGACACCGCTCAAGAAAAAAGCAGACTTCAAATACATTGGTAAACACTCAAAACGTTTGGACGCCGTAGCGAAAAGCACAGGCTCAGCGGAATTTGGTCTGGACGTGGAGTTTGCTGGCCTGCACCGGGCGGCATTAAAACGCTGCCCCGTATCGGGTGGCACCGTGAAAAACTTTGATGATAGCAAAGTGAAAAGCCTGCCCGGCGTCAAAGCCGTGGTCAGCATCTTTAACGGTGTGGCCGTGGTAGCGGATCATTACTATCAGGCAAAAGCCGCCTTGCCTGTGCTGGACGTACAATGGGAATTACCGGAGACCCTGTCTGACTTTTCCAGTGACTCCACTGAAGCAGGCAACGGCAAACAATTATTTAAAGCTGCATTGGATAGCGATGAATCCGATAATGCACACAAAGAAGGCAACGGTCGTGATGCATTAAAAACCTCTGATACGGTTGTGTCCGGAGAGTATTGGGCCCCCTACCTGGCCCACGCCACAATGGAGCCGATGAATTGCACGGCGAAATTCACCGGTAATAAATTAGAAATCTGGACAGGCTGCCAAAACCCGGGTGTTGCTGCCAAATTAGCCGCCTTTTACGGTGATGTAGCAAAAGACGATGTAACTGTTCACAGTACGTTCCTGGGAGGAGGGTTCGGACGTCGTATCTCAAGCGATTATGTTGCAGAAGCCGTTTCCATAGCCAAAGCATCGGGTTTTCCGGTGCAACTGATCTGGAGCCGTGAAGACGATACAAAACGCGATTATTATCGTCCTGCATCCATGGCTGAATTTCAGGTTGGCCTGGATAAAGACGGTAATATTGACAGCTGGAACGTTAAGCGCTCCGGTCCAAACATCCTGCCCTATACCATCGACGAAGTGACCGATGCCATGATGCCGGGATTCCTGCCGGATGGCATGGTTGATTGGATCAGTAAAGCGGGTTATGGCCTGTTTGACGGCTGGACGGTCGATCCTACTTCCGTCGAAGGCTTATTCGAAGATTATGATGCCAACCATAAATCCGTTGACCACGTGACGGTTGATCCGGGGCTACCGGTAGGTTTCTGGCGCAGTGTTGGTCACTCATTCAGTGGCTTCTTTAAAGAAAGCATGATGGATGAAGTGGCCATTTCGCAACAACAAGACCCTGTCGCCTATCGCCTGAAACACTTAAAAAGTAATCCTCGACTGGCGAACACGCTGAAGCTGGCAGCCGAAAAAGCGGGATGGGGAAAATCCTTGCCTGAAGGTCACTATCACGGCGTAGCCGTTCATGCTTCGTTCCTGTCTTACGTGACTCAAATCGCAGAGGTGTCGGTGAACAACGGTCAAATTAAAGTTCACAAAGTGACCTGTGTGCTGGATTGCGGCTTGGCGGTTAACCCTGAAATCGTTATCCAGCAAATGGAAAGTGGCATCCTGTTTGGCTTAACCGCTGCCCTTTACGGTGAGATCACCGTTAAAGACGGTGCAGTGGTGCAAAGTAACTTCCATGATTACCCGATACTGCGAATGAATGAATCACCAGACATTGAGGTAGTCATTGTAGAAAGTGATGAAGCACCAACGGGTGTCGGTGAACCCGGTTTACCGCCCATTGCCGGTGCCGTGGGCAATGCCATCTTTGCCGCAACGGGTAAGCGTTTAAGAAGCTTGCCTCTTAAACTGAGTTAATTTGAGTGTGGTGCTTCGTCCCTTGCTCTCTGAGGGACGAGGACCAGTTATGCGCAAAGGTTTAATTAAAACAATATGCAAGATTCACAATTAGAAGTATTAAATGGTTGTTTATCCTGCCTTGAGCAAGGCGAGAACATTACCCTCGTCAGTGTGGCTAAAACCTGGGGTACCTCCCCCCGCCCGGTAGGCTCCCTTTTAGCGGTAAGTTCTTCTGGTCGTTTTTTTGGCAGTGTCAGTGGCGGTTGTGTTGAAGAAGATTTGATCGAACAGCTAGCCCAACACCCGGTCAGATTTGTACAAAAAATCATGTACGGAGAAACGGCCGAAGAGCGTCACCGTTTTGGATTGCCTTGTGGCGGTGCTTTAGAACTGATGGCGGAACCTCTCAATGACATTAAAGACGTTGAATGTCTGATTGATCATATTGCAACCAGAAAAACCTGCTTAAGAAAGGTAAGCCTGGAAACGGGTCAGGTGACTTATCTTACCTGGCAGCAACAGGCACCCGAGCTGTCACCAACCCACTGGCAAAACGTATTTGGCCCAACCTGGCGATTAATGGTGATTGGTGCCGGTGAAACTGGCCGATATCTGGCCGAATTTGCCCAGGGCCTTGGGTTTGAAGTGTTGGTTAGTGATCCCAGGCCTGATTATCGGAGCAACTGGCCCTTAAAAGACTTACCGCTGTTACAAGGTTTTCCTGACGATATCATTCAGGATTTAAACGTGGATGTTCGTACAGCCATTGTCGCCGTCGCCCATGACCCGAAAGTAGACGACATGGCGTTACTCACCGCCTTAAAAAGCGATGCCTTCTATGTTGGTGCCCTTGGCTCGAAACTCAACAACCAGGAACGCCGCGCACGCCTCAGGGAACACTTTGATTTCACTGAAGCTGAAGTTAACCAACTCCATGGCCCAGTGGGATTAAATATCGGCAGTAAATCCCCGGCTGAAATTGCGCTGTCTATTCTTGCTGAAATCACAGCCATTAAAAATGGCATACAGCCCGGTAAGGCATTGGAAAAGAAAGAAGATCAAATCAGTCAGACGGCCGCCTGTGACATCCGTTAGCATTTCAGCATCGAACCCTGGCGAGAAAATAACGGCGGTTATTTTAGCCGCCGGTAAAGGTACGCGATTTAACGGCCATAAAATGATGCATGATATTAACGGCATCCCTATGGCCATCCGCAGTGCATTGAATGCTCAGCACCATGTTCATCACGTTTTAGTTATCGTCAGACCGCAGGATCACCGCCTTAAACGTGCACTGGATAAATACCGGCTTGCCTACACGGACAACCCTGATTTTGAACAAGGTATGAGTTCATCCATTGTGCAAGCCATTGACCATATTCCTGACGATCAACATATCCTTCTCTGCCTGGGAGACATGCCCCACATCGAACCTGATACTTACCAGCGCCTTATTGCAGGTTTTAGAAAACATAAATTCAATAAAATCATCAGGCCGATCTATCAATCTGAAGATCCGATTCCGGCTCACCCCGTGTTATTTCCCGCATCTCTTCAGGCAGATTTGAAGTTACTCAGTGGTGATGCAGGTGCTAAATCTATTCTTAAGATCCACCAGCCGATTTTGCTGGAAACATCTGACGAAGGCGTGATCAAGGATATTGATTACTATACCGGTCATAACGAAATAGTTGGTCAGGTATCCGGTGCCTGACCATGGCCAGACACCAGGAAAACCAGAACTTATCTGAACGCCGCCGCAGAAAGAATTAGCCATTGATCCGCCCAGTTTTCCGTGGGCTTGCGCTTGAATTCACTGCGAACATACTGGGCAATCCGGCCTTCGGCAGCAGCCAGCATCAGATTTGCAGTTACGCTGACGGTCAGGCGGGGTCGCACACCTTCCTTGATTTCCGCTTCACGTAACGTCTGCTTGAGTTGTGTCTCCAGACGGTCAAACAGCTGAGTCACACGCTGGCGCAACCGCTCGGTCTCACCAGCCAATGCATCCCCGGTCAGGATACGGGTCAAGCCGGGGTTTTTCTCACAGAAGCCAATCAGCAACAGCAGGATCTTTTCACACCGTGCAGTCACATGGGGCTCTTCAGAAAGAATCAGCGAGATTCGGGAAAACAGCGTCTCCTCAATAAACTCGATCAGCCCTTCAAACATTTTTGCCTTGCTCGGGAAGTGACGGTACAGGGCCGCTTCGGAAACACCCACCGCTCTGGCCAGGGCCGAGGTGGTAATCCGGTTACCCGGAGCCGTCTCCAGCATATGAGCCAGGGCTTCCAGAATCTGCTGCTTGCGAGAAATTTTCTGAGACATATCCATTATGAGTACTAAGCACTATCTCCGGTTATCAGGGTGCCCACTCCCCGGTCAGTTAACAGTTCAAGCAGAACGGCATGTGGCACCCGGCCGTCAATGATGTGCGCTGTTTTTACACCGCACTTCACGGCATTAAGCGCGCATTGTATCTTGGGAAGCATACCGCCATAAATAGTTCCGTCAGCAATTAATGCTTCGACCTGCTCTGAGTTCAGTCCGGTCAGCAGGTTGTCATCCTTATCCAGCAGGCCTGCCGTATTGGTCAGTAACAACAGTTTTTCTGCCACCAGCTCTTCGGCCAGGCGTCCAGCAACCAGGTCAGCGTTGATATTGTAGGAGGCACCGGCATCATCCACCCCGATAGGCGCAACCACCGGAATAAAATCGGAGTTTTGCAGCATGGTGATAATGTCGGTGTCGATGGATTCCACTTCGCCCACCTGACCAATATCAATAATCTCCCGTGCGGTTATTTCCGGGGTCATCTCGGTCACCAGCAACCGTTTGGCACGAATAAATCGACCATCCTTGCCGGTAACACCAACGGCCCGCCCGCCATTGTTATTGATAAGTGTCACTATCTCCTTGTTCACCAGTCCGCCCAATACCATCTGTACCACATCCATGGTATTGGAGTCGGTAACTCGCATGCCCTGCACAAACCGGCTTTCGATGTTCAGCCGTTTCAGCATGTCGCCTATCTGTGGACCGCCACCGTGAACCACCACAGGATTAATACCCACCGCCTTCAGCAAGACCACGCCCTGGGCAAAGCTGTTTTTCAGTTCGTCGTTTTCCATGGCATTGCCACCGTATTTAACGACGACGGTCTTACCGGCATAGCGTTGCAAATAGGGCAGTGCCTCGGTCAGAACCGTGGCGATTTCCTGAGAGGATAAAGCAGGCTTATCCATGACTCCTCCTGCGTTGCTCTTACTGATTGAGCATGGTGTCCGGGCCTGTTGACTGCAGGCTCAATTTGAACTGGCAACGTAACATCAACAGGCCCTGGTTATTTTTTATTGGTGGCGGCCTGGCACAATCAGCCACGCCCTGGTGACAAAAAGCCGTAATCAGTGGGTTCCGGAGTGCCCAAAGCCTCCGGCACCGCGGTCACTCTCGTCAAAGCTTGCCACAATCTCCAGTCGGGCCTGAACCACGGGAACCAGTATTAACTGGGCAATACGCTCCCCCGGCTGAATCGTGAACGTGGTATTTCCCCGGTTCCAGCAGGAGACCATCAGCTGCCCCTGGTAGTCAGAGTCAATCAGTCCCACAAGATTACCCAGAACGATGCCATGCTTATGACCCAGTCCGGAGCGGGGAAGGATCATCGCCGCCAGGGACGGGTCTTCAATGTGGATGGCCATACCGGTAGGCAGCAACTGGGTTTGACCCGGCTCCAGGCTCATAGGTTGATCAAGACAGGCTCGCAGATCAATACCTGCTGAGCCTTCTGTGGCATATTCCGGCAATGGAAACTCTGTGCCCAGCCGTGGATCCAGAATACGGGTTTTCAGTGTTCTCATGTCGTTTAATTCCCTGTGTATTTACCGTGAAATGCCTTTCAAGGCTGTTCAACTGTCTCAGTTTTGGGCTGTTGGCTTTTCCACTTTCTGAAACGGCGGGCAACAATTTGCAGCAGCTTGCGGGACACCACTTTTTTCGATGCTCTTGGTAATGGCTCTTCCAGCGCTTCGCCGATGACAGTGACTTCATTGCTGTCGCTGCTGAAGCCAATCTCCCGGTCACCCACATCATTGGCCACCACCAGATTCATCTTCTTGCGGCGCAGCTTATCCGCAGCGTAGCCCAGTACATTGTGCGTCTCTGCGGCAAAACCCACCACAAAGGGCGGTGTGTCCAGAGCGGAGACCGAAGCAATAATATCGGGGTTCCGTACCAGTTTAATCTCCAGGGTTTCACTGCCATTGTCAGGGTCTTTCTTGATCTTTTCCCGGGCAACCTCGGCAGGGCGATAGTCACTGACAGCAGCACAACCGATAAAGATATCCACATCGGCTATCCGGTCATGAACCGCCTGATGCATATCCCTGGCACTGACCACATCCACCCGCCGGACCCGATCCGGTGTGTCCAGATTCACCGGGCCACTGATCAGGGTAACCGTTGCCCCGGATGCAACAGCCGCTTCGGCAATGGCAAAGCCCATTTTTCCGGAACTGTGGTTGGAAATATACCGAACCGGATCAATATCTTCGCGGGTGCCGCCAGCGGTGATCATGATATTCACCCCGGTGAGAATATCATGGCTGAACAGCCCCGATGTTTTTTCCACAATCAGCTCAGGGTCTAGCATCCTGCCCGGGCCGATATCACCACAGGCCTGGCTGCCATCGCCCGGGCCAAACAAATGGATATTCCGCTCCAGCAGCTCTTCGCAATTTCGCTGGGTCACACTATCACGCCACATCCCCTGGTTCATGGCCGGTGCCAGGCAGATAGGTGCACTGGTGGCCAGGCACAAAGTGGTTAACAGATCATCCGCATGGCCACCGGCCAGTCGTGCAATAAAGTCAGCCGTGGCAGGGGCAATCAGAACCACATCCGCCCAGCGGGCCAGTTCGATATGCCCCATGGCCGCTTCCGCCCCGGTGTCGAGCAGATCCAGATGCACCGGGTTGTGAGACAGTGCCTGCAGGGTTAACGGGGTAATAAACTCACAGGCGGCACTGGTCATGACCACACGGACATCAGCCCCCAGTTTGGTCAGCAGACGAATCAGCTCTGCACTCTTATAAGCAGCAATGCCACCGGTAACACCAAGAACAATGCGTTTGTTACTTAGCTGTTGCATTTTTTGCAAATTTCCTCAGGGAATTAAACCGGCAATTTTTTGTCTGAGTAGTCAGGAACCGCACAGAACGCCATGGGCTACTCACCATAAATCCGCTCCATCATAGCAGTGAATAGCTGACGGTATAACCACCATAAAAGCCCGGAGTCATCATTTGCTACCAAGAGAAAAGATACTGGCCATGGGCCCTTCAGCCCTCACTGAAGCGGAGCTATTGGCACTGCTGTTAAGAACGGGTTGCCAGGGTATGAACGTGATGGAACTGGCCAGCCATCTGCTGGAACAGTTTGGTGGCCTGGAAAAACTGCTGACCACCCGCCATCAGCATCTTATGTCCGTTAAAGGCCTTGGGCCTGCCAAAGCTACGCAGCTCAGCGCTACCCTGGAGCTTTGCCGAAGGGTACTGCGTGAAAAGGTAGCCAACTCCGATGTTATCTCCAGCCCGGAGTCAACCCGGGAGTACCTGCAGCTGCACTTCCAGGGTCTTCAGCGAGAGCAGTTTGCCTGTCTTTTTCTGGACACCCGGCACCGGGTTATTACGCTGGAAACACTCTTTCAGGGCACCTTGAACACAGCCACCGTTCATCCCAGGGAGGTGGTGAAACAGGCGCTGGCGTTGAATGCGGCATCACTGATTCTCTGTCACAACCACCCATCGGGCGATCCTGAGCCCAGTCAGGCTGACATTCGCATTACCCAGCGGTTGAAAGAGGCGTTGCAACTGGTGGATATTCAGGTGCTGGATCATATGATTGTGGGACAGGGAAAGATACTATCCATGGCGGAACGAGGGCTGGTTTAGCTTTCCATGCTCAGCAGTGAAACCTAATCATCAGACTCCAGGTGCTCGTCACCGTCATAAATGTCATCGGGCTCAGGTGCAAGAAACCACTCATCCAGTTTCATAGAGAGCTGATCAACACCGGTTTTCTTGAGGGAAGAGAATAACTGAACACTCACCTGTGGGAATCGGGACAGATCCTTTTTGAGGCTGTTCAGAACCTGTTTGGCGGCCCCCTGTTTCAGTTTGTCCGCCTTGGTGAGCAGTATGTGCAGCGGTAAGTTTGCACTTACACTCCAGTTAAGCATCATCTGATCGAACTCTTTCATCGGATGACGAATATCCATCAACAGCACCAGGCCAACCAGCGCCTCGCGACGCTCCAGATAATCGGTCATGTGATGCTGCCACTCCTGCTTCATGGCTTCAGGCACTTTGGCATAACCATAGCCCGGAAGATCCACCAGAAAGACACCATCCTGCACGTCAAAGAAGTTGATGAGCTGGGTTCTTCCCGGCGTCTTACTGGTACGAGCCAGTTTGTTGGAACCCGTCAGCGCATTCAGGGCGCTGGACTTTCCTGCATTAGAGCGACCTGCAAAGGCCACTTCACGACCTTCATTCTCCGGACACTGGCTCAGCCTGGCCGCGCTCTTGTAAAAAGAGGCCTGGCGGTAATTTAATGAAGATCTGGTATCACTCATGGGGTTTCATCTATTCCAGTAATCTTTGCTGATTGCCAATAAGTAGTTAACCAAATGAAATCATATATTTCTGACTAAGTTGTCAGTCACTCTGCGGCGTTGCAACTCCGGTCACATAGCTACGGCTATGCTCCCTACGTTGCGCCTTGCATAGCAACTGCCCACTTAGCCAGAAATATACGATTCCATTTGGCCAACTACTTAAGCCGGTGATAAATAAGCACGGGACTCAATAAATCACGTAAAAGAGATCAGCAAACGGGCAACGGGAGCCTGTCCGACTCCCGGGTATCACTTCCAACGGATCGATATCGCTCTGCCTGTACCGGTCGCCGGTTGAGTAGTTTATACTATCGTCGTTCAAGGTACATGCCGTCATGTCACCTGATGCTGAAACAGACAGAAAGCAGATGCGAATCTCTGTATGGGTCTTGTTTCGCTAAACAATAAAAGCTGTCAGGTCTGATGAATAATAACAGCCATTTAAGGCAAACGCCGTAACTGGGTCAGGTAATGAAAAAAGTCATTCTCACTCTGGTAATTTCTTTGGGGATAACGGGCATCGCCTTTGCCAAAGGCGATGCAGCAGCAGGCAAGAGCAAAGCAACGACCTGCGCCGCCTGCCATGGTGCCACAGGGATCAGTCTTGCTCCAAACTGGCCAAATCTCGCCGGTCAGGGGGAGCGTTACCTGATCAAACAGATCACTGAAATCAAGGACGGCACACGCTCTGTGCCAGAGATGATGCCCTTCGTCAGCGCTCTGACCACGCAGGATATTGCTGACCTGGCGGCTTACTTTGCCAGTCAGCCAGCCCCTCAGGGAGCAACTGACACCAAGTATGTCACATTGGGTCAAGCACTTTACCGTGGTGGGGATGCCAAGAAAGGTATTCCGGCCTGCTCCAGCTGTCACTCTCCCACGGGTAAGGGTAACTTCCTGGCGGGCTTCCCCTTACTGGCGGGCCAGAATGCAGAGTACACCGCCAAGCAGCTGCGTGACCTTCGTGAAGGTGATCGAACCAACGATGGTGACACCAAAATCATGAGAACCATTGCCGAGAAGATGAGCAATAAAGAGATCGAAGCGGTTTCTCACTACATCAGCGGTCTTCGTTGATCGTTTTTTATCCCTGATTAATGACAGAAGCCTGAGCTTTACCGGCTTCTGTCATTTTCCTCTCATACAAACCTGCCTGCTTGATCAGACTTCCTTTTCGTCAGATGCTGGCGTAATGTGTCGTCTATAAAGCGCCATATCCCTGAATAACAATGAAAAATAGAGGACTCTCGTATGATAAAAAAAACGAAGGGTATATTAGGTATCGCTGCATTCCTGGGCATCGCCACGGTCGCAGCGGGTTATCTGTTCAGTGATACCCAACACAGTCAGGAAGTGATCGTTACTCAAAATACCCCGGTAGCTCAGGCCAGCACGACCACGCACTCAGCAGCCGGTGATACCTCATCAGCGTCAGTCATCACTCAATCCGGTACACCGCAATTATTTCAGCCAGGCCAGCACTATCGGGTTTTATCCAATCCGGTTACCACGGACGCCATACCGGAGAAAGTGGAGGTGGTCTCCATATTCTGGTACGGATGCCCCCACTGTTACGCACTTGAGCCCAGGATTGAACAGTGGCAACAGACCTTGCCTGGCGATGTTGAGTTTATTCGAACGCCCGGTTTCTTCGGCCCTAACCTTTGGCAGACCCACGCCCGGCTTTACTATACTGTGCGCAATTTGGGACTGGAAGAGCAGGTTCATGCCGGTATCTTCAGTGAAATACAGAACCGCCGAAATCAGCTCAAGGACAGTGAACAAATGGCCGAGTTCCTGAATCGGGAGTTTGGTGTTGAACCTGAAGCGTTTAATAAAGCGTTCAAGGGTTTCGGTGTTAATAATCAGCTGCAAAAAGCCTTCTCCAAACTGAAAGGCTACAGGTTGTCTGGTGTACCCGCCATCGTGATTGATGGGCGCTATGTGGTTGAGCCCGGGCTGGCTGGATCACTGGCTAATATGCCGGTGATTGCCGACTACCTGATCCGGAAAGTTAAACAGGATCGAAAAGGCTAGGAGGCTCCTAGTGCATGGTTTCAATGAGTTTGACGGGTTGTCGTGCCTCCGCACTCCGTTCGTCCTGAGCCTGTCGAAGGACCCATAGGGCCTAAAGGCGGAAACTCCGGACTCTGATAGATCGTGCCAAGCACCCTTCGACTCCGCTCAGGGTGAACGGAGATTGTTCAGAAACCATGTGCTAGAGACATTGCAGCAGTGGTTAAATGTCATACATTTTGGCTTTTAACCACTTTCATTTGGTAAATCATCGATCATTCTTTGCAGGAAGTCGGATAAAAGGCCTGTAATATCTGTCTATCAGTTTCCCTTGTCCATTTCTGGCGGTAAAGCACTATGCCCATTCGAACCCTCACAGGTGCCATTCGACGACGTTTACACCGGCAGCGTTGTCAGTACCGTTCCGGGCATATTCATCACTCGGCACCGGGCGGGCCCCCGCGTCGGCTCAACAAAAAGACCCTCAAGCTGCTCAGCTTTAATATTCAGGTGGGCATCAATACTCAGCAATACCGCCATTATCTGACCCGCAGCTGGCAGCATATTCTGCCTCACGCCAAACGCCAGGCGACCCTTGACCGGATTGCCAGTGTTCTTCCTGACTTTGACCTTGTTGCCTTGCAGGAAGCTGACGGTGGCAGTATTCGCAGCAGCTTTATTAACCAGACTGAATATCTGGCTCTCAAAGGACACTTCCCTTACTGGTATCACCAGATCAACCGCAACCTTGGCAAGCTGGCACAACACAGTAATGGCTTTCTTAGCCGGTTTGAGCCTCTATCGCTGGAAGACCATAAACTGCCCGGTCTGATTCCCGGCCGGGGTGCCATTGTCGCCCGCTTTGGCAACCCTGAGGAGCCTCTTACGGTGGTGATGATGCATCTGGCCCTGAGCAAAAGGACCCGAAATATCCAGCTTTCCTATATCCGTGATGTTGTGCAGCACAATCAGCATGTGGTGCTGATGGGGGATATGAACACCCACGCGGATCAATTACTCAATGACTCACCGCTGAAAAATACCTCCCTTCATGCGGCACACTGGGGGCAAAATACCTTTCCCAGCTGGCAACCCAAGCGTTCTCTGGATCATATTCTGATCAGCCCATCCCTGATTGTTAATCGATTTGGCGTTATCGATATGCCTATCACGGACCATTTGCCGGTATCTGTGGAAATCCGGGTGCCTGACTCCGTATTGAGCAAAGTGTGATTCATCGAAATAGGGCTGAACCTTCTCAGGCTCTGTTGGCAGGGTATATGAACAATGCTGGTCGACTACCACAAGGCAGGAAAAAATAAAAAAGGCCCGATATCAAGGGGGAAGTAAGGAGGGAGATATCGGGCCTCGAAAAAAAAGCCATCACTGTTTCAGTGAAGGGGAGTCATTCCAGAAGGTGCATCTTACCTGACACACATTATTTGCCTATCAGTAAAAAACCCGCACCGGGTACGTAATGAATCTTTAACCGCTTCGGAATAAACCCACTGTCTGGTTGCCTTCGGTAGACCCTGTAAAATCGATATAATGAGGCCACGCTTTTGTCAGCGCGGATACCATCAAACACGGAGACTCAATGATGAGCCCTATCAAGCTGGGTGTTTTTGGCTCAGCATTTGACCCACCAACACTTGGGCATCTGGATGTGTTACAACAGGCAGCCACCTGCCATGACTGCATCCTGCTGGTTCCCAGTGCCTTTCATGCTTTTGACAAAAACCCTCTGCCATTCGGCCTCCGTCTGCAGATGCTGCAATGCTTTATTGATGAAGCAGAGGCTGGCTGCCCCCTGGAGGTATGTGACCTGGAGGCAGAACTGCTGGAACAGAATCCCGGCAGGCCGGTATACACCTATGACCTGATGGCAGCCTTGACCAGTCAGTACCGGGATAAAGCCACACTGTCCTTCATCAGAGGGCCGGATAATGCCAGGCCTGAAACCTGGAACCGATTTTATAAATCGCAGGAAATTGAGGAAACGTGGCCGATCTTTACCGCCACTGAACGGGTGGCCATCCGCAGCAGTAATGTCCGCAATATTCTTGAATCCGCAAAAATAGCCGATGATCTTCAGCAGGGGTTGAATATGCTGCTACCTTCTGTTCAGGCGTTTATTATCAATAACAACTTATACCAGACAGGGAACCCATGAAGCTTTCAGGTCTTGATGCCCGCGATGTACAGGTTCAGGAAGAGGCAAAGGTTTATTCAGGCTTTCTGAAGCTCTTTAAATACACGATTACGCATCGGCTCTTTAACGGGGGAATCAGCCGTCCCCTGATCCGTGAAGCCACCGTCAGGCCACCCTCTGTGGGCGTTATATTGTTTGATCCGGTGCATGACCAGGTGGTTCTGGTGGAGCAATTCCGCATGGGGCCTTTTTTGAGCGACGATGACCCCTGGTTGCTGGAGGTGGTTGCCGGTATCAGTGAGCCTGGCGAAACCCTGGAAGAAGTTGCCCTGCGCGAAGTAGAGGAAGAAACCGGTTATCAGATTACCTCGTTAATGCCGGTCTCGGATTTCTATGTCAGCCCCGGTGCCAGTAACGAAAAACTCAAGCTGTTCTGTGGTCTGGTAGATGCCACGGCTGCTGGCGGCATTTTTGGTGTTGCCGATGAAGGGGAGGATATCAAGGTTCATGTTCTTCCCTTCCAGGAAGCTTATGATATGGTGGAAGACGGAAGGATTGCCAATGCTCCAGCGGTCATTGCACTGCAATGGCTTAAGCTGCATCACCATGAGTTATGCCAACATGAAAAATAACGTCTTCCCAACCTGGCTCCGGCAACGGTATGCCTTTATCTTTATTGTCAGCTTTTTTGCGGTGACGCTCGCTGGATGCCAGACGAACGGCAAGATGTTCCCTGAGCTTAAGCAGGAAAAGCTCACAAAGGATAATAATTGGACCGTATTACCCTTTATCAGCCACGCTAAAGTGCCATACGAGGATCTTATTCAGCTTGAACGTATGTTGTTGGTCCAACTGCCCTCGAAAGGTATAAAAAACCCTGCAATTTATCACTTACCTAAAACTTTCTCGGTTCCAGATTACCTTTCCGAGGTCTTCCAGGTTGAGCAAGCGCGCGTGTGGGCCATCAGTCAACACATCAAGTACTCCATATCTGCTGAAATTCTTGAATGGCACTATGACCAGCAGAACCGTTTTTCCACAGCTCTGAGTTTGAAAGTTAATGATTTATCATCGGGAGACCTGGTTTGGAGCATAGATGGCCTGGGAGAAGGGCGACCTGGTGAAGCGGCCTACGATGTGAGCCGCAAACTGATTGCTGACCTGGTGGCTGCCATGCCGCTTCAATAAGTACAGCGGCACCGGAAAACGGATACCAATTAATCAAAAACGAGAGAAAAGGACATGCTCTACGTACTCAGGGATGATAACAATCAGGTGTGTGCCGTTTCAGAGAAACCGCTGTCCAATGAGTGGCAACAGGCCGGGATGGACGACGAAAGCCTGATGCTCTTTCTGCACAATAATCCGGAAATCAGCTCCGGCATCATGGTGTCTTCCGATGCCGATTTTATCCGGGTACTTGAGGATGTGATTGATCTATTAATTGATAAGCAGATCATCCAGTTCACTGAGTTTCCGGATGTCGTTCAGGCAAAACTGCTCCATCGTCGCAGATATCGTGAAAGTCTCAGGAGTAATGCGGATACTACGCAGCTTCTGGAAGACGGTGATGACAGCATCTTTTAATTGAAAATCGGCGATCGTCAGAGTCAGATGGCTTTCATATGAATTCTTAATGCCTGGTCAGCAGGCTATCTTTCCGCCGAAATCATCCCCGGTGGAGTCATTCGGGCATTGATGGTTGGCCAGTTTTCCGGCCAGCGGCTCTGGGTTTCCATTGATATATTGGGCACCATCAGCGTTGTTTCATCAATCCGTTCCGGAAACAAGATCCCGTCCAGGTGATCAATTTCATGCAGCATAACTCTGGCGGCAAACCCATCCAGAATGAAAGCGGAATATCGGGCACGGCGGGATAACGTGATTTCGTCTCTTCAGTCACGCCTATGCACAATACCCTTGCTCCCCAGCCAATCTGAGGCGCGGCAATACCAATACCGTTTGCCTCAATTTGCCTGTTACGCAGAGTCTGGAGATTGTGCTGGAAATCATCGGTCAATATATCATCAACACACACCTGTTGATGTTGCTGAAAAAGCAGGGGGTCACCCATGATGACCAGATCCGGGCTATCAGGCAAACGCATCATGACAAGAACCACTCCACATCTGGTTACGATCAATCAGTGTAACTTAATGAACCCGCAGAACGGTGAAAATTCCACTGAAGCACTGATCAGCATCAGGCAAAATATGATTTCATAGCGACTTCTACTTATAATTGCTGCTCAATTTACGTTTATTAAGCACCATGAACAGAACTTATCGCTTACTTGTTTCCTGCCCGGACGCTACAGGCATCGTAGCCACCGTCAGTGACTTTATCGCCAGACACGGCGGCTGGATTGTTGAAGCCAATCATCACTCTGATCCAGTGACCGGGCGCTTTTACATGCGCAACGAAATCAAAGCGGACAGTCTGCCTTTTTCTCTGGATGAATTTAAACATCATTTCACCCCTGTTGCTGAAAAACTCAGTCTGGACTGGCGCATCAATGACTCAGGAGTTCCCCAGCGTGTTGCCCTTCTGGCCAGCAAAGAGGCCCACTGCCTGTCTGACCTGCTTTACCGCTGGCGAAGTGGCGACCTGAACATGGAAATACCCTGTGTCATCTCCAATCATGAAGATTTGCGCAGCTATGTGGAGTGGCACGGTATTCCCTATCACCATGTACCTGTGGGTAAAGGGGATAAGGCATCGGCCTTTGAGGCAATGACATCACTGCTGGAACAGTACAGTGTTGATACAATTGTACTTGCACGCTATATGCAAATTTTGCCCCCGCAACTGTGTGAGCAGTATGCCGACCGTGTCATTAATATCCATCACAGCTTTCTGCCTTCCTTTGTGGGTGCCAAGCCCTACCATCAGGCCTACGAGCGAGGCGTTAAGCTGGTGGGTGCCACCTGCCACTACGTGACGGAAATCCTTGATGCGGGCCCGATCATCGAGCAGGACGTCATCCGGGTTGGGCATCACCACCTGCCAGAAGATATGGTGCGTTTAGGAAAGGATGTCGAGAAAAGTGTACTGGCGCGGGGATTGAGATATCACATCGAAGACCGGGTTATTGTTGATGGCAGCAAGACCATTATTTTAGGATAGTGCTATACGATTGCCACCATCCTGTGGATAAGCTGTGAAAGTCTGTGCATAAGCTATGAATACACAGGGTATAACTAATCCATGACGCAGATATCGCTCAGGGAAGAGTCATGAAACTACAGTCCTGCCCCTGTTGCCGGGGTAAAGCCATATTTGCCGACCTGATTATCGGCAAAGGCAGTCAACGGGTGAAAATGTGGCAGGTCAGCTGCAGTGGCTGTGGTTTATCCACAGAAATGGATGAAGATAAAAGATATGTGGCAAAACGCTGGAATCTTCGCCAGGAGTACGCAAACCTGAAAATGTGGGTAACATTGCTGGCAGCCCTGCTGCCAGCGTCGATCATCATCAGTCTGCTGCTTGGCAACCTGATGGGTATCAGCCTGATCAGCTGAGTTTATCACTCTTCTTCACCGTACCCTGAATACAACTGGTGATGTTGTCCACAAGCTGGTTGATAAACGTTGCATAGCTTTCAGGTCCGGATTGAATATTTTCTGCTAGTGGGTCAAGCACACCAACCTGGACGGAAAGCCCTTCTGTCAGCCGCTCAATATAAGCAGGCTGGAACTGTGGCTCCCGGAAAATGCAAGCTGACCCCGCTTTGTTCAACTGCCCTTTCAGGCTTACCAGATGCCGAGCCCCGGGTTGCTGCTCAGGATTCAGGGTGAAATAGCCGGCGACTTCCAAACCATACTGCTCTTGTAAATAACCGTAGGCATTATGAAAAACGAAAAATGGCTGCCTGCCTGATTGTTGCACTTTTTGACCGTTGCGCACGTCCGTCTGGTCCATGCTGTTCAGAAACAGAGCAAGATTACGCTGATAGCGAGACTGGTTAACCTTGTCCACAGACATCAACACCCGGGCCATCTCTCTGGCAATAACCCTGGCGTTATCGGTGCTCAACCAGATATGAGGGTCATAGTCACCATGATCGTGATGCTCTCCATGCTCGTGAATATGGTGCTCATGCTCTTCACTGCTGCGCAGGCGAATACCGTGCATGTCCATCGCAGATACGGCTTTTACCCCCTTTGCCGAGGCCAGCATTTTGGGCAGGAAAGTCTCCATTGAAGGGCCTACCCAGAAAATGACATCCGCATTTCTTAACTTGCGGGCATCAGAGGGCTTGAGGCTATGGCTATGGGGCGAACTTCCCGGAGGCAACAATACCTCAGTATGAGTCACCCCCTCCGTCACCGCCTGGGCAATCAGCTGCAATGGCTTGATGCTGGCCAGAACTTTTGGTGATTCTGCACGCGCACAAAAGCTGGCAGTCATTAGCAACACTGATATCAGCAACTGTTTAATGGGGACAAACTGCATACGAAAACCGCTTCTTTTGGAAAGCGTTATAATATAACACTTCAATCTAAAAAAGGATCCCTACATTCATAGTTCAGAACCAAGATCTCAGTTAGCTTTTTCTGAACCGTAGTAATACTTACAGAAACATAAAAAGGAATAGTGAGTGAAAGTGGCAAGCAGGAAATCAAATGAACAATCCGGCGGGGATATTATGGTACTAACGTTCATTAAATCTATGGCAGGGTAGCATATTTTTGAATACGAACCCTCACCGAGGAGTAAGCAAAGGTTCGCAGTTTTTGAAGTGGTTAGATGCCTTCCCAGTAATCTTCCCCAAAGATGGCGCTGAGCCGTTTGTCTTCTTCCCGATCCTCAAGTGCTCTGCGGATTTGCAGGGAACGCTTGGAACCTTTCTGCTCAAGTTCAGGACGGATCAGGTGCTCATCCAGAATGAACTCTTTCTCGGCTTTTTTACCTTTTCCCATAACAGCATCCTCTTCTTGTATTTGTTATTAAATGATGCCTGATTACGATTACCAAAATATTAAATTAATGATCATACGACAACTACTCATGTCGTATAAAAATGTGCGATAAATCGCACAAATCAACCATTACAAGACCTCATGGCGCAGTTTCGCTAAACTCTCACTGTTCTGAAAAATACTCTCCCCATCACCAGGGGGCATCGACTTCTGACTGAAAGATTCTTATGGACGTAACCTCAATACTTGATTCACTGAATGATGCACAGCGCAGTGCTGTTGCAGCTCCCGTCAGCTCTATGCTGGTTCTGGCCGGTGCCGGTAGTGGTAAAACCCGTGTACTTGTCCACCGGATCGCCTGGCTGGTGCAGGCTGAAGCCATGTCCCCTTATTCGGTGATGGCGGTAACCTTCACCAACAAGGCCGCGGCAGAGATGCGCTCACGTATTGAGGAACTGCTGGGCATCGCCCCCAGGGGAATGTGGGTGGGTACGTTTCATGGTCTTTCCCACCGTCTGCTCAGGGCACACTGGAAGGAAACAGGGCTGCCCGAAAACTTTCAGATTCTGGACAGTGACGATCAGCTGCGCGTGCTCAAGCGGATCATGAAAGCCATGCAGCTGGATGAACAGAAGTGGCCGCCACGTCAGGCCCAGTGGTTTATCAACAGCAAAAAAGATGAAGGGCTTCGTCCCGATTACATCGATCCCGGTTACGACCCATTCGAACGCACCATGGTTGATGTTTATCGACGCTACCATGAGTACTGCGAACAGATGGGAGTGGTGGACTTCGGGGAGCTGCTGCTGCGGGCACACGAACTGCTGCTGAAGCGGGCCGATATTCTCCAGCATTACCGTGAACGTTTCCGATACATTCTGGTGGATGAGTTTCAGGATACCAACGCCGTGCAGTATGCCTGGCTGCGATTACTGGCGGGAGACCAGGACAAGCTGATGGTGGTGGGTGATGATGACCAGTCCATTTATGGCTGGCGGGGTGCCAGAATTGAGAATATACGTCAGTTCACCCATGACTTCCCCAATGCCCAGACCATCAAACTGGAACAGAATTACCGCTCTACCGGCAATATCCTGCAGGCCGCCAATGCCGTTATTGCCAATAACCCGGATCGTCTGGGAAAAGAGCTTCGTACCGATGGTGATAAAGGCGAGCCAGTGCACCTGTACGCTGGCTTTAACGAGATGGACGAAGCCCGATTTATTACTGACCGGATTAAAGATGCCATCACCAAAGGCACGGCCCGCAGCGATATTGCCATCCTTTACCGGTCCAATGCGCAGTCCCGTATTCTTGAAGAGGCGATGCTCCGGGCTGCGATACCCTATCGAATCTACGGTGGGCAGCGCTTCTTTGAACGGGCAGAGATCAAAAACGCTCTGGCCTATCTCCGGCTTGTCCGCTCGCCGGATGACGACACCTCTCTGGAGCGGGTGATCAATATTCCCACCCGGGGTATCGGTGAGAAAACCGTAGAAAAGCTCAGAGAGGCGGCCCGGAGTCAGGGTATTTCACTGTGGCAGGCGCTGAAAAACCTGGTGGCAGCCTCGGCGGTTGGCGGTAAGGCGGGTAAATCCATGGCCGCTTTTGTGGAACTGATCGAGTCCCTGAGCCATGCCGGTGAAACACTGGATCTGGGTGAGCTGTCCGACCATGTGGTCACCATGAGCGGCCTGATTGACCACCACAGCAAAGAGAAGGGCGAGAAAGGTCAGGCCCGGGTGGAAAACCTGGAGGAACTGGTGAATGCCTGTCGTCAGTTTGATATGGACGAACTGTTCCTTGATGACGAGCAGGGCGAAGAAATCGAAACCATGACGCCCCTGGATGCCTTTCTGGCCAATGCCGCACTGGAAGCGGGCACCAGTCAGGCCGATCAGTTCCAGGACAGCGTGCAGATGATGACGCTTCACTCTGCCAAGGGGCTGGAGTTCCCGCTGGTCTTTCTGGCCGGTATGGAGGAGGGGTTATTCCCCCATAAAATGTCGTTGGATGAAGGCAACCTTGAGGAAGAGCGTCGACTTTGTTATGTGGGTATTACCCGAGCCATGAAAACCCTGTATCTGACCTATGCCGAAAGCCGACGCCTGTACGGCAGTGAAACCATGAACCGCCCTTCCCGTTTTATTCGGGAGATCCCCGGCGAACTGCTCCAGGAAGTGCGCCTTGGTGGCACCATTACCCGACCGGTAGCGACTCGCATGGCACCGGCATCCCCTGACCACGGTCTGTCACTGGGCCAGCGCGTCCATCACAACGTGTTTGGTGAGGGAATCGTGATTAATTACGAAGGTGATGGCAACCAGGCCCGGGTGCAGGTCAATTTTGATTCTGAAGGCGCTAAATGGTTGATGATGGCTTACGCTAACCTGTCTCCAATCTAAGGGCATTGCTGATGGTGCATTGCCTCTTGCCTGTTTTCGCCGCCGACGCAGGCAGCCTCGTAAAACCCCGGAGCAGGAACTTTTGTTAAATTGCCAGATCTTAATGCTCAGGAACTGAATAAATGATCAGGCAGGTAATAGATGATGATTCCAACAACCTTGGAATACTAATCTACCATGCCCGTATAAATTCCATTCCTGTGTCAATTTGACCGGAGTTATCATGCAACCAATTGCGCAAGGCAGTGCAGCCGCAAGCAGAATAGAAACCAATGAACGGCAGTTATTTAATGACCTGAAAACGCTGAATAAATCAGTGGCTGCCTATAACAAACAGGTCTCAGAAATTTCTGGACCGGACCAGTTCAAATCGCTTGAACGGTTGAGGCTGGATTCACCACCCGAATTGACGTTCATCACCGCTATCGGTAAGCGTAAGCTGGAAATTATCGGACTGAACGTTTCCATGGTGCCGCAGTCGCCAGGCATTGGTTTGGCCGATGCATCGCAACGAAGACCATCAACTGACGACTCATATATCGAATCATCAACTGACACCTCAGACACCGAATCATCAACTGACATCATTTCAGGCACCAAAGCTATTGACCCAATCAAGGCTCGTATTATCCAATGCCAGGCCAATTATCTGGAACTCCGACTGGCGACCGGCGTCGGTTGTTATATTCGCGATGTCAGCTTCAGCCCAACGAGTAAGAACCTGATTATCAATGGTCGCGATGATGAGAACGAGTTTAGTCTGAGCATCTGGCGACAGGGCGCGGATGGCAACTGGTTGCCAAAAGGGCAGGTCAAGAGTTCTGATGCAATCTTTCGTTACCAGCTTAACCAGTCGGAAAATACACTCCTGAGCATCAGCTATGATGGCAATATCTTGATGAGTACGCTGAACAGCGATGGCCGTTGGCAGGAGGCGGTGGTGCTTGAACACACCACCACTGATGAAAAGTGTCCGAGGGTTAAGGCAGACTTCAGCCCCTTGCAGGACAAAATAATGTCCTACGATCCACAGACCGGCAAAATCAACGTATTGCGCGAGGATAGCAACGGTCGGTGGACCCCGCTAACCCAGGCTAAAGAGATCAGTCACTGTCAGCAAACTGTGACACATCAAGTGCCTTTCGAGGCCACGAACCATTATTTACTGACTTACCAGGGTACAACAGCGACCATTTGGGGCTGTAGTGATGAGACTCACTGCCTGGAGGAGCAAAAGGTCATTGAGTGCAACAGGCAAATTGCCGGTGCTCAACTCAGTCATGATGAGCAGCATGCCGTGATCTTCACCGAAAGTGGCCAGGCCATCTTTCTGGGTTGTAATGTCGATGGCAATTGGTCACAGATCGGGGAGATCTGTCATCCTGAATGGAGTATGAATGAAGACTGCCAACCTTGCGCCAAACCTATTTGCGAAGCCGCCTTCAACGCCTCTGGGCACCTTGCGCTGACCCGTGATACCGACAATACATTTATTATTTCTGGTTATGACGCCAACGGTGACGCTAACGACAATCCCTGGGTAGTAAAAGCGAAAATTCACAGTTGTGCAGAGGCCAAATTCAGCGCCTCCGGGCGTAAATTATTGGCCAACTCCGGTATTGGCATCTTTAAACTCTGGGACTACAACAGTGCTGACCGTCGGCTGGTTAATGGCCAGACCATTTACCACAGTGGCAGTCACAAAGCTATCTTCAGTCCCTCAGAGAACCTTCTTCTGAGCTATGGCAATGAAACAAATTACGCCTGTATTTGGGGGAATTACGAGGAAGGTGATCTGGCTGAGAAAACGAGGATATATCATCAGGGGGGGATTGACTATGCTGCCTTCAACGCTCAGGAGGACTGTGTGCTGACCCGCAGTCGTGACCGGACGGTAAAAATTCAGGCTCTCGACAGCCAGGGCAAATGGCAGGAACAATTGGTGGTTCAACATCGCAACAGTATTATGGATGCTCGGTTTTCCCGTTCAGGGCGGCTTGCCTATACCATTAGCCTGGACGACACCGCTTGTATCCTGGGGCGCAACGATAATGGCCAGTGGGTGAAACTGGCGGTGACGGACTCTGATGCCGACTTCATCGGGGGCGCTAGTTTTAATGAATTGGAAAACCATTTTCTAACCTATGGCAACAAAATGAACCAGAAGGACAAACACCAGCCAGGCCTTGTGCAACTCTGGGATGATATTGCTGGCCTTGTGCAACTCGACCGCAAATGTTGGACAGAAAAAGAGCAGATAAATGGCCTTGTGCAACTCTGGGGTATTGGTGATGATGGCAAATGGTCAAAAAAAGAGCAGATAACACTGGATCATCCCGTTAAATCGGCCAAATTTAGCCCTGATGGCGATCATTTATTGATTTACTGTAACGATGGTATGTTTCCCATTGCTGGCTTTTTAAAAGGCGGTACTGCATTACTCTGGAAGGTTCCTGCCAGCCCGGGGCAGTGATAACCCATCTGGTTATTTCATGCCCGATTTTTCTTCCTCATATCAGACGGCATTCCTGCTCTTTTCTTGCCTATTTCTGCTGTAGTACTTTCAGCTCCAGCGACGTTTTTGCCCCTTTGGCAATCAGGCGTTCTGCACACGCTGGGTCGCTCCTGTGTTTGGCGAGGTCCAGTGGTGTGATGCCAGGGCGATCAGTAGCAGTAGCGACGGCATTGACATTCGCTCCCTTGAAGAGCAGCGCTTCCACGCAATCGACTCTTTCCCAATTGGCTGCGTGGTGCAGAGGAGTGAGGCCAAATGTACAGGTAACGTGGATATCTATCCCCGGGGTGTCGAGCAGCAACTTCAGGCTATCGGTGTTACCCTTTGCGGCGGCCCAGTGTAAAGGAGTGAGACCATAGACATCCTTGGCATTGATATCCACCCCGGGGTGAGCAATCAGCAATTTCAGGCAATCAGTGTGACAGGGATTACCATTTGTGGCAGCCCAGTGTAAAGGAGTGAAACCATCGTCTTCGAGGGCACTGACATTCACTCCCGGGGTCTTGAGCAGCACCTTGAGGGAATCGGTGTCACCACAAAAGGCGACCATGTGTAAAAGGGTGGATCCATCGCTTAAGGTAGCGTTGACATTCGCGCCCGCCATACACAAAAGCTCCAGGCATTTGCTATTCTTTTCCTGCAAAGTAATTAACAACAGACGTTTATCCACAGGTATGCTGGCACCATGATCGGCTTTAATCTTCAGAATCAGTGCCAGTGCTTGCCAATTTCCGGAGCGGCAGGCGTACTCCTCTAGCAATTTGGATTCGCAAAGCAATGGCAGCACGGGAAGTGTCTGACATTCGGAACAGCGGCGTTGGCCCAGTTTGAGTTGCTGCTGATCAGTCAGGGGAATACAACCAAGGTGAAGCTGGCATCCGTACTGACACGATGCCTTGACTTGCAACCGGCCAGCAAATTCGTTTGTGGCGCCGCCATCCTGCTCCTGACAGATACTGCATTTAAACAACTGATCGCTAGTATTAACCCTGACACTATCCATGTTTGCACCTGTATTCATGACTATTAACTGGCATGAGACAATAAGCGGCAGAGGAAGTTCCTTATCCTGAGTAACTTCCATTTTTTTCCTGCTCGTAACAAAACCTCAACAGGCCCTGAGGCTCCTGCTTCAAAGCCTCCCTGTTAATGGCAGCTTGTCAGCTTCCACCTATCCAATTACTATGCTTCTGTCGTGTTCCCTATAAATAAGATTAAGAAAACAGGGTCTTTTCATGAAACGTCGTCATTTATTGTCCTCTTTCGGGGTCGTTGCCGCAGTTGCAGCACTGGCAGGCTGTGGCCAGGGTGAACAACCGCAGCAAACCACCAACACCGAATCAGTAGCACCAGAAGCTCAAACAGCCATCGAGTGGAAGCTGGTGACCTCCTGGCCCAAAAATTTCCCGGGTCTGGGTATCGCGCCTGAGCGCTTTGCCGAGTCCGTTAATAAAATGAGTAATGGCCGACTGACCGTCAAAGTGTATGGCGGCGGTGAACTGGTACCACCTCTGGAAGTCTTTGATGCCGTATCCAGCGGCACGGCGGATATGGGGCACAGTGGCGCTTATTACTGGAAGGGTAAAGACCCGGCCACCCAGTTTTTTACTGCCGTTCCCTTTGGCTTGAACGCCCAGGAAATCAGCAGCTGGATTCACTATGGTGGCGGGCAGGCACTCTGGGACGAAGTGTATAAACCATTCAATGTGAAACCGATGGCCGGTGGCAACACCGGGGTTCAGATGGCGGGCTGGTTCAACAAGGAGATCAACAGCCTGGATGATCTGAAAGGTCTGAAAATGCGCATCCCGGGTATGGGCGGTGAAGTACTGCAGCGCCTTGGCGGGGTACCTGTAAATATCCCCGGTGGCGAGCTATTTACGGCGCTTCAGACCGGTGCTATTGATGCGACTGAGTGGGTCGGCCCATACAATGACCTGGCTTTTGGTTTCTATAAGGCCGCTTCTTACTACTACTATCCGGGCTGGCATGAGCCAGGCAGCATGATGGAATTCACCATCAATCTGGATGCATGGAATAAACTGCCAGAAGACCTGCAGGCCATTGTCAAAACGGCAGCCCGCGCAGCAAACCAGGACATGATTGATGAGTACACCGCACGGAATAATGCGGCGTTGCAACAGCTGGTGAATGAGCACGGGGTAACCGTAAAACGTTTGCCGGATGACGTACTTGCTGAACTGAAAAAGGTGGCTGATGAGATTACCGAGGAAGTTGCGGCCACCAGCGATGTGGCTGGACGGGTTTATCAATCGTTCAGTGAGTTCCGCGAGCAGTCCAAGGCTTACCACAGTATTTCAGAAGTCGCTTTTTATGAAGCCCGCTCTTTTGAGTAATTGACAACGTTCTCGCCGCAATGGACGCCACCGTCACCCTGTGATGGTGGCGTCATCACCTCTGACCCGACGGGTAAATGTCTCAGGGCAACAAATCCCATTTTCTCCAACGCTGGAACCAGAGCACTTACCTGATCATCCAGCCCTGTGTGCATAAAGAGATCGTGCGGTGCTGACTCTGCATCAAACCCAGCCGGGTCCAACAGGCTGACAACCCTGCGGGCAATAGCAGAGCCTGAGTCGATCCAGTGAATGTCGGCAGATACCTGCTGCAACGCTGTTCTCAGCAAAGGGAAGTGGGTACAGCCAAGAACTACCACATCCGGTACCTCTTCTTCGGCAAAAAAAGGGCCAAGAATCCGGTGCAGATCGTGCTCTGAAACCAGCTCACCCCGAAGGTGCCGTTCAGCCATCTGTACCAATTCGCTGGAACCCACTCGAATCACCTGACAGTCCCCGGCAAAATCATCAATCAGCTGGTCGGTATAGCTGCGGGCAATCGTGCCCGGTGTCGCCAGAAGCCCGATGCAGCGTTTTTTTGAGTACTCACTGGCCGTCTTGATGGCTGGCACCACGCCAACAACGGGGAAATCCAGCTCTTCGCGTACCCTGGGCAGTGAGATGGTACTGGCGGTATTGCAGGCAATGACCGCGAGCGAGGGATCAAACTGCCCGGCTAACGCACTCAGGCAGAGGCTGGTACGCTCAATCACTTCCTGCTCGGGCTTTGGGCCGTAGGGAAACCCCTGAGTATCGGAACAGTAAACCACCGGAGCATAAGGTAAAGCCTGCTTTATTTCCTGATAGATACTGAGGCCGCCGACACCGGAATCGAAAATAACGATCGGCTTTACCTTTGTATTCACGGCTGTTTTCACAAGATGTTTCCAAAAAAATGGTTTGTTTAGCTTTTGACCACCAACAGAGTCATGAAGTTTCTCCAACCGCCATTGATGACGCAATAAGCGTTGTTCCCCATTAAATACAGTGAGTCGGTTAGACGGTAATCTGAAGGAATGCATTATCTTTGGTCACATGCCGCCCTGCAACCCGCCTGCATCTGGACAACTCTGCGGGTGTGGGAGGGAGAAAAGCAAGAAGGATGGGGGCAGGGGAAGCCCCCAAAGAGGCTTAAGACGCAATCACTAACGTCGGTCATTCAGCCAGAGACTGAAGCAGTTGAAGATCTTTATCAATTTGTCCTGCCATTGCTCCGAGTGTGGTGATGTCAAGTCTATCCTGGCTGAAGACCGGGTCAGGATTCTCGATACCATCACCCATTTTTTCCGCTTTTTGCTCACCCTCCAGACGGTTTATAACCGGTCTCATATCAAAGAGTTTTGACTCAAGCTCGCCCTGTTGAGCCAAAAGAGCCTCCCCTAATTGATCCCTGACATCCTGGGGTATCTTGCTGAGGATTTCTTCGCAACCAATGAGACTGCCGCCGTGTTGCAAAAAGGCTTTTGCCGCCTCATAGTTGCCGGAGCTTAACGCATAATGAACGGGTGTGCCTGGATGACACCACCAACTGGCCTCATTTAACTCGCCCTTGTGGAGACTGTCTTCGACATAGTCGCTCATAGCAGCATCCTGAAATACCGGGACTGTATAGAAACTTCTGGGAGCGATTTTATCGGCGGTGCACAGTGCTGCAATCATCTCAGGACTGCCGGATTCTGCCAAGGCATAAAGCAGGGGCTTATTGTTGACTGACAGTTGCTGTATAGGTTCCTGCAACAACTTTAATTCTGATTGCCGATTATTTTCCACACACCTTTTGTTATGTGCTATTACTTCATTCCTCATCGCCTTGAGATGTTTGGTAAACATCCGGACATTATTTTCCTTCAATACCTTGGAGACCTCTGCCGCCCTGGCGGACTGACCGCACATCCTGTTATTGATGCTGCTGGCGATCCCTGAGATGGCTTTGGTAATTGTCCAGTTGCTTTTATCACTGTGCACCTCTGGACCGACTCTCGGAACCTGCTGTTGACTGGGGGTCGCACTTATTGTTCTCCCATTCCAACTGCCCTCTTTACCGATTTTGCCGGATTTTTCCGGAAATTCGCCTTCATTTCCAGGGATTTTTGTTGGGGCATTCCCGGGTTTGTATAGTCCATTGGTATGGAAGGTCATAATTAAATCCTTTTTTAATCAATCCTCGATTAACTTTAGCTAAGGTGTGTTTCCGTTTCTGTTACTGGTAAATCCATAGCTCTTCGAGCCCTGCAAACCATTGAAAAAGAGCAATGGAAATTCTCTCTTTTCCGTAGTACATAAGCAGCCTTGAATCCTGTCACCGGAGTAGCGCTATGAATCACAGAGCTTTTCAGGATCAACTGGCTCAGTTCCCGGCTAATGCTGCGGATATCCTGCAACAGTTGATTCACCAGCAGGGCCGCCTTGAGCCAGAACAGGTGAATGAGCTTCAGGGCTTAATGGAGGTGCCATCAGAGCATCTTCTCAAAGCACTGCTGCCTCTCGCTGCTGCCATGAGCACCTGCCCGATCTCAAATTTTTCCGTAGGGGCGATTGTTGAAGGCTTTCGACCGGAAGGACAAGGGCCGGTCTATCTGGGTGCAAACCTTGAAATAGCCGGGCAGCCTCTGAAAATGGCCATTCACGCCGAGCAGGCAGCGATCTGCAACGCCTGGCACCAGGGAGAAACCCGGCTGCGCCGCCTGATGGTCAATGAAGCCCCCTGTGGGCACTGCCGACAGTTTATGAACGAACTGAACGGGATCGACCAGGTGGATATTCTGGTCAGTCAGCTCAATAGTGACCAGCAGCGCCACTATAGGATCTCAACCCTGCTACCAGACGCCTTTGGCCCCGGCGACCTGAAACAAGGCACTCGACTGATGAGCCCGTCGCTGCTCTCCTTCGAGAGCCCGGCCCCTGCTGATAAGCTGGTCAATGCAGCAACAGAAGCGGCCCGCCGGAGTTATGCGCCTTATTCTGGCTGTCATTCAGGTGTTGCTCTTCTTATAGATAATGGAGATATAATTTCTGGTAGATATGCTGAAAACGTAGCTTTCAACCCGGGAATGACTGCCGTAGAGGCCACCCTGGTTAATCTCCGCCTATCCAGCCTGACCAAGGCACCGGGTAAGATTATTGACGCGGTTATGGTTGAAAACCAGGCCTCGATCTCTCATAGGGCCATGGCAGATTCAATCATTAGTCATGCAGGAACAGAATTACGCTATTTCGTTGTATAAACTTATAGGAACTCATTGAGCAAGGAGGCCAGATTGTGAGTTCCGGTTACAGAATTGATTCAGCATCCTCTCCCCATCTTGACTACGGCCAGGGCAATGGCGACAGTACGGGTCACAATGACAGCAGTGCCAATGCTTCCTCTACAGACCACAAGTCTTACATTGACCGCTCAGGCTCAAGAAAGGGGCGGGATAAATCTCTGGAAATGCGTAAAGCCCGGAAAAAAAACCGGCGCAAAAAGAAAAAAATCTCTGAGAGAAATACCAAAGAGTTTAATGATGGCCAGACCGATGAGTGAAGGCCATCACCAGACTGCCGTTAACGTTCTTTCTCAATAATCCTTTCTCAGCCAATAGCATCTTCGCCCCGAAGGGCAACCCCGGACACTTCATTTGACTAATTCCATTCCCGGTGAAAAGATCCTGATCGGGAAGATAGATGGTGTGCGCTGCTGCACGGATTTATGACGCTTACATACAATGCTTGCTTATGAAAAGAACAGACGCTTCCGGACAAAGTGATGACCAGCAACACTACGATGTACTTATTGTCGGCGGAGGTATGGTGGGTGCCACGATTGCCTGTGGCCTCGGCCAGCAGGGAATAAAGGTTGCCTTATTCGACCACTGTGCGCCATCGCCATTACCAGTGGACGCACTACCTGAACTGCGAGTATCTGCGCTCAGCACAGCATCGGAGGAAATTCTTCGCCAACTGGGCGCATGGCCACATATACAGTCCATGCGCATGACGCCGTATCGTCGTATGGCGGTGTGGGAAAAACTGTATTCCCCCTTTGGCAAAGAGATAGATTCAAGAGCCAACCGGGTGATGTTTGACGCCAGGCAGATTCATCACTCGCAGCTGGGTTTTATTGTTGAAAACCGGGTGACTCAGTCAGGTCTGTTAGAAGCCATCAAATCCTACCCATCCGTCTCTTTTTTCTGTCCGGTCAGTATTCAAAACATTCATACCTCTTCGACGCCCTCGGTGATTGAGTTGTCCGATGGTCGTCGCTTTTCCGGTGATCTTTTAGTGGGGGCAGACGGTGCTAACTCACGGGTTCGCCAGGCTGCCGGGCTGGCCATGAAGCAACGGGACTATGAGCAGCAATGCCTGGTAGCAACGGTCGAAATTGCCGGCGGTTGCCAGGATATTACCTGGCAGGCCTTTACCCCGACAGGCCCGGAGGCCTTTTTGCCACTGCCGGATATTAACGGCAGAAGTTACGGATCGATTGTCTGGTATAACCATCCGGAGAAAGTTCGGGAACTGCTGGCACTGTCCGAAGAGGACTTCATTGAAGCGCTGGTAACCACATTTCCTGCTGAACTGCCTGATGTTATTCAGCTCCATGAGCGTGGTGCTTTCCCTATTGCCCGCCGCCATGTAACTGAGTATTTTTGCCAGAGTGTCGTTCTTGCCGGCGATGCAGCCCACACGATAAACCCTCTGGCAGGACAGGGGGTAAACCTCGGTTTGCAGGATGCCGCCTGGCTGATTGAAATTCTGGTGGATGCCTTGAGGGCCGGTGAAAACCCCGGCAGCCCGGAGGTTCTTGCCCGTTATGAACAGGTAAGGCGAAGCGATAATGCCTTGATGATGAACACCATGGATGCTTTTTACCATACCTTCAGTAATCAGAGTAAGCCGCTGCAGCTTCTGCGAAATCTCGGTCTGACTCTGGCTGGCAAGCTGTCACCTGCGATCAACCAGGTGATGAAGTACGCCATGGGGCTTTCTGGCAAACAGCCCAGGCTGGCAACCGGAAAAAAACGATAAATCCAACATTGGTCTTGTGGTTATGGCCTGCGGTGTGTTCAACGCCATGATTTCTGACTCGCTGTGCTGACGGCTCATTTGCATATCACCGTTAGCCCGGGCAATTGATTATTGTCGGACTTTTGCCGATTAACAGCAGTACAAATAAACAAAAATAACACATGAAGACAGCCTCAATTTAAAGCACGCTCATCGTGCTTCTGCCTTCAAGCTTCTGGCAGCAACTGTTATGAAGGATTGATTTCAAGGATGATCATGACTAATAACCCCTTTTTCATCGTCTTAAGTCTGCTGTTTTTGCTCGCTGGCTGTGATTTTTCCGAAAACTATAAGAAGCGGCCAGCTTATGAACAGTTCCAACCGGGGGAAGATATGCCTGGTGGCACTGCTTCTGTTTGGGTTTCCGGGTTTAATACCATTGCCAAGCCTTCCGCCAATATGCCGGTATTTAACCGCTTAAACTTCCATAAAGGCAATGCGCTGTTCCGCCAGGACTGGCAACCGGAATCCGGGGATGATCTGGCTTCGGATGGGTTAGGGCCTCTGTTTCATACCGCCAGCTGCAGCGGTTGCCATATTCATGATCGAAGAGGCCATGCACCAGAAGATGGGGAGGTGACCGATGCCTCGGTTCTGGTTCGGCTCAGCATCCCCGCAATCACGGATGAGCAGAAGAAACGCTTGAAAAAATCAGGCGTGATTCCTGAACCTACCTACGGTGGACAGCTGCAGGTTAATGCCCTTGAGGGTGTGAAGCCTGAAGGGAAGGTCAGGGTTACCTTTGAATATTTCAAGGTAGCCTTTGCCGATGGTCATCAGGTTGAGCTTCGAAAACCGATATTCACCATGGAAAACCTTGGCTATGGGCCCCTGGCTGAAAACACCATGATATCCATGCGGATTACGCCATCAATGATCGGCATCGGCCTGCTGGAAGCCATTTCCGAGAACAGCCTGCTGGCGAATGAAGACCCTGAAGATCAGGATGGTGACGGTATTTCAGGCAGGGCCAACCGGGTCTGGGATATCCAGAAGCAGAGAACCTCCATTGGCCGGTTCGGTTGGAAAGCCGGGGTGCCAACTCTGCGACAGCAGTCGGCTGCAGCATTCAACGGAGATATGGGGCTGACCACCAGCCTGTTTCCAGATGAATCCTGTACTGAGTGGCAAAAGGATTGCCTGGCGGCTCCCAGCGGTGCGGCACCGGATGTATCTGACTTTGTTCTGGATAAAGTGGTATTTTACAGCCGTAATGTGGGGGTGCCTGTTCGCACCAATGCCAAAAAGCCAGAGGTGCTAAAGGGCAAGAAATTATTCAATGAAGCGGGTTGCGCGGGCTGTCATCAACCCAGTTTCCGAACGGCGTCCATGGATGTTCAATCGGAAACCGCCATGACCGTTATTGAGGAGGAGCAGGCGAATCAACTGATCTGGCCTTACAGTGATTTTCTTCTGCATGATATGGGGAAGGGGCTTGCGGATGGCCGCCCGGAGTTTCTGGCCTCTGGGAGAGAATGGCGCACACCGGCACTCTGGGGTATTGGTCATACCCAGCTTTTGGATCGAAGAACCGGCTTCCTGCACGACGGTCGTGCCAGAAGTTTAATGGAAGCGATCCTCTGGCATGGCGGTGAAGCCAAACAGTCCCGGGGCAATGTGTTAAAGATGAATGTCCGTGAGCGAAAGGCCCTGGTGGCTTTTATCGAATCGCTTTGATTTCTGCCAATGTGGTTAAAAAATCTTATTGTGATACCACCATAACTTTTAGAACAAGAAAGATACTTGTTATCATGACGGATTTATTATCAGAGTCCTGAAACAGGTTTAAGCATGGCGGAGCAGATCATTATTGGCGACGATGGAGTTGAGCGTCAGTCCCTGAGAGCGTATACCGAAAACGCGTACCTGAATTACTCCATGTACGTCATCCTGGATCGTGCCCTGCCCCATATAGGGGATGGCCTCAAACCTGTCCAGAGACGCATTATCTACGCAATGAGTGAGCTTGGCTTGAAAAATACCGCCAAGTTCAAGAAGTCTGCCCGTACCGTGGGTGATGTGCTCGGTAAGTTTCATCCCCACGGAGACAGCGCCTGCTACGAAGCCATGGTGTTGATGGCACAACCTTTTTCCTATCGCTACCCACTGGTGGATGGACAGGGCAACTGGGGCTCGCCTGATGACCCTAAATCCTTTGCCGCCATGCGTTATACCGAGTCCCGCCTCACTAAATATGCGGACTCATTGCTGGGAGAGCTTGGCCAGGGCACGGTGGACTGGGTGCCAAACTTTGACGGAACACTGGAAGAACCATCCATACTGCCAGCGCGCTTACCCAATCTTTTACTGAATGGCACCACCGGTATTGCTGTTGGTATGGCAACCGACATTCCACCGCACAATCTGCGTGAAGTGGCCAACGCCTGTATTCACCTGCTGGAGAACCCAAAGGCAGCGGTTGCCGAGCTTTGTGAACATATTCAGGGGCCTGATTTTCCAACGGAAGCTGAGCTGATAACCCCTCGGTCAGACCTGATCAAAATGTATGAGTCGGGCAGGGGCTCTTTACGAATGCGCGCGGTCTACCAGCAGGAAAGTGGTGATATTGTGGTGACGGCCCTGCCACACCAGGCATCCGGGGCGAAGGTTCTGGAGCAAATCGCAGCGCAGATGCAAGCCAAGAAGCTGCCAATGGTCGCTGACCTGCGGGATGAATCCGACCATGAAAATCCGACTCGTCTGGTGATCGTTCCCAAGTCTAACCGGGTAGATACCGACAGCCTGATGAACCACCTGTTCGCCACCACTGACCTGGAAAAAACCTACCGGGTTAATATGAACATGATCGGTGTTGATGGACGCCCCCAGGTTAAGGCGCTCAACAAAATGCTGGGCGAGTGGCTTACCTGGCGCAGTGAAACGGTACGTCGCCGTTTACAACACCGGCTGGATAAAGTGCTCAGCAGACTTCATATTCTTGAAGGTTTGATGATCGCCTTTTTGAATATTGATGAAATTATCGAAATCATCCGTACAGAAGATAAACCCAAAGCCATTCTTATGGAGCGCTTTGGGCTTTCTGATATTCAGGCCGAAGCCATCCTTGACCTGAAATTGCGACATCTGGCCAAACTTGAAGAAGTAAAGATTCGTGCAGAGCAGGACGACCTGGAGCGGGAGCGCAATTCACTTGAGTTGACCTTGGGATCAGAAAGACGTCTTAAGACGCTTATAAAAAAAGAGCTCAAAGCGGATGCTGAAAGTTTTGGCGACGATCGTCGTTCTCCCATCGTCGTAAGATCTGAAGCCCAGGCATTATCACAATCAGATTTGATGATTTCTGAGTCTGTCACCGTCGTACTGTCCAATAAAGGCTGGGTACGTTGCGCCAAAGGCCATGATGTTGATCCGTTGACGCTTAATTACAAATCTGGCGACGGCTATCGTTTATCTGCAAAAGGGCGGAGCAATCAGACTTCAGTGTTTCTCGATTCTACCGGGCGAGCCTACTCCGTTCTGACCCATACGCTGCCTTCGGCAAGAGGGCAGGGTGAACCATTAACCGGACGAGTCAACCCTCCCTCCGGCGCAACCTTTGAAGGTTTGTGTGTTGGTGACGCCAGTGATTGTTATCTGCTGGCCAGTGATGCGGGTTATGGTTTTATTGCACAATTCTCCGATATGGTCAGTAAAAACAAGGCCGGAAAAACCCTGCTGACGCTGCCCAAAAATGCCCAGGTACTAACACCAATGCCCGTAAGCGGCAACAACCCGATGCTGGCCGCCATCACCAATGAAGGGCGAATGTTGGTATTCCCATTGCAGGACCTTCCCAAGCTTGGCAGGGGGAAAGGCAACAAAATTATTAATATTGCCTCTGCCCGTGCAGCCGAAAGAAGTGAGCTGATGACTCAGCTTGCCATCATCAATGACGGTGATGCGCTGACACTCTTCGCAGGCAAACGCCATGTGACTCTGAAAGCCACAGACCTTGAGCATTATCGTGGTGAGCGGGGAAGACGTGGCAACAAGCTTCCCAGGGGCTTTCAGAAAGTGGATAAGGTTGAAGTGATTTCTGCAGGGTAACCTGCAGAATGATTAAGCGTCTTTTCGGATAAGCCTTTCAAGGCTTATTCCGATGAACTTCCCCCATGGACAAATGTGATGACTAAAAGAGCATTATAAAAGTTTGTTTTAGTTATTGATTCCACAGCCACCCAGTATCATCTGGCAGACACTTTCGGTATAGGCTTCCACGTCCTCGGCATCCAGGTCCTCTTTACCCAGAACGGAAGCAACCTGGGGACCATAGTCGACGTAGTATTGAGTCGTTGCCCAGATGGTAAATAACAGATGAACAGGATCAACCGGTCTCATCTTACCCTGGGCAATCCAACCATTAATAACCTCGGATTTTTCCTGAATCCAGTCATTAAAAGGCTGCAAATGCTCTTTAATATGCTGCCCTCCATGCAGTATTTCACTACTGAATATGCGGGATGCATTTGAATGAGCCAGCACATATTTCATTTTGGCCCGGATAAATTGTCTTAATGACGTTTCAGGATCATCATCTGGGTTGAGGCCACTGAAAACAGACTGCCATAGCTCCATGATGTGATTGAGCACCGCACCGTATAGCTCAACCTTACTATTGAAATAGTAGTGCACATTCGCTTTTGGCAAGCCAGCCCGGTGGGCAATATCGCGAATAGACGCTCCCTTAAATCCGCTGGCGACAAACTCATCTTCTGCGGCTTGAAGAATAATTTGAATGTTTTTCTGCCGGACCCGACTATTTTTTAATCCTGCCTGATCTGTTTTTGAGGGTGATGGTTGCATACTGAATACCGTACCTTGCATTGATTATACTCGATTTGAATATAGACAAGGGACGGGCTTTTTCCACGGCTTAATAAAAAAACGACAGTTTTCAAATAAAAAATACTGTCGTTTTTATTAAACTATATGAATTTTCTACTGTCGATGTGATTAAGCCTTATCAAGATCTCGGTGCGTATGCAAAGACATCAGAGTGAATATTTTTCGCCTGGAAATTTTCTGCTACCAGTGCATCAAATGTTGCATAAACCATCTGTGGAGATCCGCTGATAAAGACTTCACTGCCAAGGAGCAGGTTTTTGTCGTCTATGACCGCCTCAAACAAAAGCCCATGACGCCCTTGCCAGCCCGCTTCTCCAAGCGCGTCACTGACCACCGGGTGGTAGTGAAATTGAGAAGAAGCCCAGTGAATAGGAAGATTAGGCATATAAAACCCTTCTGGCGAACGAGCCCCCCAGTACAGGTAGATATCTTGATGCCCTGGCTTGTTCAGTGAGAACTCAATCATGCTTTTCATCTGGGCAAATCCGGTACCCGCAGCGATAAACACCAGTGGTTTATCCGGAACACTTGCAAGAAAGCACTGACCTTTTGGCATTCGGATTGAAATGCTCCCCTGCTCAAGCTCATTGAATAGTTCAATGGAATTAGCGCTGGAAGATAACTTTTGAATATGTAATTCCAGCTCCTTTTGACCGGGAACCGGGGGGCTGGCTATAGAGAACGCGCAGGCTTCACCACCTGCCAGGAGCATCTCAAGGTACTGCCCTGCCCGGTAGTCCGGGAAATAGCCCTCATGAGGCGTGAGGATGACACGGTAAATACCTTCCGATAACAACTGAAGATTGGCAACCTGGCAAGACTGGGTGGAAACTGGGTTGTTCTGCACGAATACCGCTACCTCTAACGCTTAAAACTTCAGGAACCCCGGGCTTCCTGAAGCCATATGCTACATAAGTATTAATTATCGATGCCAAGCTGATCCCAAATAGCATCAACCCGATGTTTAATGGTATCTGTCATCGAAATGGCTGTTCCCCACTCCCGGCTGGTTTCACCTTCCCACTTGTTGGTGGCATCAAAGCCGACCTTTGATCCCAGTCCGGCAACGGGAGAAGCAAAATCCAGGTAATCAATGGGCGTGTTGTCGATGAAGACTGAGTCTCTTTTCGGGTCCATACGGGTAGTCATCGCCCATATCACATCATTCCAGTCCCTGGCATTGACATCATCATCGGTCACAATCACAAACTTGGTGTACATAAACTGTCGCAGGAATGACCAGACACCCAGCATAACCCGCTTGGCATGCCCCGGATACTCCTTACGCATGGTAACGACTGCCAGCCGATAAGAGCAACCCTCTGGCGGTAAATAAAAATCAACAATTTCAGGAAACTGCTTCTTGAGAATAGGGACGAATATTTCGTTAAAAGCCAATCCCAGTATTGCCGGCTCATCCGGCGGGCGCCCTGTATAGGTGCTGTGATAAATGGGGTTGCGCCGGTGTGTCACACATTCAACCGTAAACACCGGGAATGACTCAACCTCGTTGTAATAGCCGGTATGATCGCCGTATGGGCCCTCATCCGCCATCTCCCCGGGATAGATAAAACCTTCAAGGACAATCTCGGCACTGGCAGGAACCTGCAGATCATTTGTGCGACTTTTGGTTAACTCGGTTTTTCTGCCCCTCAACAGACCGGCAAACGCATATTCTGATAATGAGTCAGGGACCGGTGTCACAGCACCAAGAATGGTCGCGGGGTCAGCGCCTAAAGCCACCGATATCGGAAAAGGGGTATCCGGGTGTTTTTTCTGCCAGTCCCTGAAATCAAGCGCCCCACCCCGATGGGACAGCCAGCGCATGATTAATTTATTCTTGCCAAGCAGCTGCTGACGATAAATGCCCAGGTTCTGGCGCTCTTTTTCCGGGCCACGGGTAATGACCAGGGGCCAGGTGATCAATGGTGCGGCATCCCCTGGCCAGCAAGTCTGAATTGGTAGCCGGGTTAAATCAATATCATCACCTTGCAGTACCACTTCCTGACAAGGTGCCGATTTAACCACCTTTGGTCCCATGTTCAGCACCTGTCTGAACAGCGGCAGCTTTTCAATGGCATCTCTCAAACCTTTGGGAGGATCCGGCTCTTTCAGGTAGGCCAACAGCTCACCCACTTCTCTCAGTGCACCGATATCCTTCTGCCCCATCCCCAGGGCAACCCGCTTCTGCGTGCCAAACAGGTTCGCCAACACGGGCATATCGAAGCCTTTGGGGTTTTCAAACAACAGGGCGGGACCACCTTTTTTCAGGGTTCGATCACAGATTTCAGTCATTTCCAGAACCGGGTCAACTTCAAACGTGATTCGCCTGAGTTCCCCCTGTTTTTCCAGCTGATCAATGAAATCCCGGAGATCCTTGTATTTCATGAATATTTCTTCTTTGGCTCTGACTTTTTCAGGCTTTGGCAGTTTTCTCCTGAACCGTGAAAACCACGTCAGTTGAAACAGATGATAAAGAGGTTATTGCTGTCTGATTATGAGGATCGAATAACCGAAGCTTGCCTTTCACGGTCTTTTCGGCCCGCAAAATGAACGGACTGAAAGATCAAAGTCTGACCAGGTAGTTGCGCAATGGCTCATTGGTAGAAACAGGCTTGCAGGGTGCTTTGGCCTTATCACCCGGCAGAGACTGTGATCGTGATCGACATCCTTCTCACAGTCCTTCCTGTGGGAATAAAAATTACTTCCGTTTCATGGACTGGAAGAATTCTTCATTCGTCTTGGTGTGCTTCATACGGTCCAGCAGGAATTCAATGGCCTGAATTTCATCCATTGGGTGCAGGATTTTACGCAGAATCCACATACGCTGAAGCTCTTCTTCCGTGGTCAGCAGATCTTCACGGCGAGTGCCTGACTTGTTGATACCAATAGCAGGGAAGACCCGCTTTTCAGCCGCCCGACGGTCAAGGTGGAGTTCCATGTTACCGGTACCCTTGAATTCCTCAAAGATAACCTCATCCATCTTGGAGCCGGTATCAACCAGTGCGGTTGCCAGAATGGTCAGGCTGCCACCCTCTTCAATGTTACGGGCAGCACCAAAGAAACGCTTCGGACGCTCAAGGGCATGAGCATCCACACCACCCGTAAGCACCTTGCCGGAAGAGGGAATCACGGTGTTGTAAGCACGGGCCAGACGGGTAATGGAATCCAGCAGAATAACAACGTCTTTCTTGTGCTCTACCAGACGCTTGGCTTTTTCCAGCACCATCTCGGCAACCTGCACATGACGTGAAGGAGGCTCATCGAAGGTAGAGGCGACCACTTCACCGCGCACGGAACGGGACATTTCGGTAACTTCTTCCGGACGCTCATCAATCAGCAGAACAATCAGGTAGCACTCCGGATTATTACGGGTAATGTTTGCCGCAATATTTTGCAGCATCAGTGTTTTACCCGCTTTAGGAGGAGAGACAATCAGGCCACGCTGACCTTTGCCAATGGGAGCTACCAGGTCGATAATTCGAGCGGTTAAATCCTCTGTTGCACCATTTCCCATCTCCATAGTGAGACGGTCCTGGGGAAACAATGGCGTAAGGTTTTCAAACAGGATTTTATTGCGGGCATTTTCTGGTTGGTCAAAATTGATTTCATTCACCTTGAGGAGGGCAAAATATCTTTCTCCCTCCTTGGGTGGACGGATTTTCCCGGAAATCGTATCGCCCGTTCTCAGATTAAATCGGCGAATCTGACTTGGGGAAACATAAATATCGTCCGGTCCCGCCAGATAGGAACTATCAGCGGAACGGAGAAATCCAAAACCATCCTGGAGAATTTCCAGAACACCGTCACCATAGATGTCTTCACCACTGCGTGCATGGCGTTTGAGTATGGTGAAAATTACATCCTGCTTCCTGGAACGGGCAAGGTTTTCGAGACCCATTTCATTCGCTATCGCCAGAAGTTCAGGAACAGACTTTTTCTTCAGTTCGGTAAGATGCATAACCAGTAGTGTGCGAATGTTAAATTGAAAGGTAAGTGGCCGTTGTCTTTGCAGGAAGATCAGAAAGTATTTGACTTATTATGATAAAGGACAGCTAAGTGTTGATTGATGCCTGCGAGTGTTTATAACGGCTGCCCTGTCTGGGCCATATCCCTGAGGTCAGAAGATTCCTGACAGCCCTGTGTAATTACAGTCTATATCCATTTCTGGAAAATAATCAAGAATTAAGACTTCGTCAACTGAATTGATTCAAAAATTTAATCAAATGGCTATAAAATTGAGGCCAGTCAAGTGGCTGTAACGGTCTGTCACAACCACCAATGACCAGCAATTACAGATTGCTATCCAAAAATGCGGTCAGCTGTGATTTGGACAGCGCACCCACTTTCGTAGCTTCTACGTTGCCGCCCTTAAACAGCATCAGCGTAGGAATACCACGCACACCGTATTTTGGCGGGGTTGCCTCATTCTCATCAATATTCAGCTTGCAGACGGTCAGCTTGCCGTCGTAGTCCTGGGCAATTTCATCAAGAACGGGGGCAATCATTTTGCAAGGACCACACCATTCAGCCCAATAGTCAACCAGTACCGGACCTTCCGCCTTCAGAACCACTTCTTCGAAGGAGTCATCTGTCACTTTGACAATTTCGCTCATGGAATGGATCTCCTAACCAGGGTACTTAATTAGTACTTAAAAGTGTTTAAAGTAAACTCAGGAGCCTTGACCGAGGGCAAGCCAAACAGGCTGCCAAAAGATATCACCGGCCCAGAACTGACCTATTATGCCTGATTCATGGAATTTTGTGGCTTTTTTTTCTATAAAAATGCCATTGAGCATGGAGGCTTATAAGATTGCCATATGACACAGGCCTGTTTTTCAGTCATCAGTGTAGCTTTGCCCCTGGCAATACAGCCAGTAGGATTTGTGTGCATAACTCGATTAAAGTTAACCTTTTAACATCGGTTATGCTCCGGTCTGCAACCCGGTATTGTCAGGTTGTTAAAACGAGCATTGAAAGCACTGAAAAACATAATATTTTCAATATATTAGCTATGAAATACCATGACAAAACAAGGGCGTAAACAGTCCGGCAGCCTACCTCTCGTAGCCGCCATAGACCTGGGCTCAAACAGCTTTCACATGATCGTAGCCAGGGTGGATCAGGGTGAAATCCGACCAGTAGAAAGGCTGGGCAAAAAGGTTCAGTTAGCTGCAGGCCTTAACCAGCACGACGAGCTAACGGCTGAAGCAATGAAGCGGGGCTTCAGTTGTCTGGAACAGTTTGCCCAGTACCTCGCTGGCAATACCTTTCAAGCGGTCAGAGTCGTGGGTACCAATGCCCTGCGTAAGGCGCGGAACAGCGATGCTTTTGTTGACCAGGCCCAGTCTATCCTGGGCTACCCGGTTGAAATTATCGCGGGCAGGGAAGAAGCTCGTCTCATTTACCTTGGTGTTGCCCAAACCCAGTCCGATGATAATGAGCGCCGTCTGGTGATGGACATCGGTGGCGGGAGTACCGAGTTCGTTATTGGCGAACGTTTTGAGCCAAAGTTGATGGAAAGCCTGCACATGGGCTGCGTGGTATTTACCGACCGTTTTTTTGGCACCGGAGAACTCACACCACAACGATTCCAGTCCGCTTATTACGCTGCACGACTGGAATTACTCAATATTGAACAATCATTTACCCATTTGGGCTGGGTTGATGCCGTAGGGTCATCAGGTTCAATTCGTGCGGTCAGCAGCATTCTTCAGGCCATGGGAGAGAGTGATACCATCACCCGGGAAAATCTGGAGATGCTCAAGCTCAAAGTCCTGAAGTTTAACCAGATCGGCCGTGTTCGTTTTCCCGGGCTGAAGCCTGATCGTCAGGCGATTTTTCCAGCAGGCCTGGCCATTCTCATGGCAGGCTTCGATGCCCTTGGCATCGAACGCATGCATTACTCTGACGGTGCACTTCGGGAGGGTGTTCTGCACGACATGCTCGGGCGGGACCGCCATGAAGACGTTCGGGAGCGAACCATAAATGCCCTGATGAGCCGCTATCATGTTGATGAGCAACAGGCCTTCAGGGTCATGAATCATGCCCGAAACTGCTTTGCCATGACGGCTGATATCTGGGAACTGGGCGACTGTGATCTTGAGCTGCTGTCCTGGGCTGCGCGTGTGTGCCAGATAGGGCTTGATATCTCCCATACACAGTACCATCGACATGGTGCTTACCTGATCGATAACTCTGACCTGATGGGGTTCAGCAAGAGAGAACAGCAGCAACTTGCGCTGCTCGTCAGGGGCCACAGACGTTCCATATCCAAATCACTCCTTTCCGCCTGGCCCAAGGCTGTATCACGCAAGCTGATGCGGCTGATTATCCTGCTGCGCATTGCCAATGTGCTGAGTCATGGTCGCGACGATACCTTACCGGAATATTCCATCAGCTTATCCGGCTCTACCATATCCCTGTTTTTCCCGGAAGACTGGTTAGAACAACACCCTCTGACCGAAGCATACTTTGACTCAGAACGAAGCTATCTGGCAAAAATAAGCTTCAAGTTACTGGTGGCATAGCAACGTGCATAAACGAATAAGGATAGATTGCGCCACTCTAATCGTCGGGTATTGATGCCGCCACCGGGCAGTAATTCCCGCAATAACTAAAATCCCTTTGCTACCAAGGGCTGGAAGCTTGTGGGACAATTTCAGCTACGCAGTCTAAAATAGAGGATATTTTTGTCAAAATACTAACACAGTGTCATATGCCTTCCTCTCATAATCATTCGGTTACCTCTGACCTCATTGATATTGTTTTTGAAAAAGTTCAAGAGATTCCTGACCCTCGCTCACAAAAAGGGCGTTCATCAAATATTTCCATTGCCGATTTTTTTATGTATGGCCTTGGTGTTTTTCATAATAAAAATGCATCATTACTGACCTGCGATGACAAACGAGACCAGCCAACAATTAAAGAAAATGCCAAGAGTTTGTATCACGTTGAACACATACCTTGTGATACCTACCTGAGATCAACTATTGACCTCGTTCAGACAAAACATATTCGTCCACTGTTTCTCGCCTGTCTTGCTTATTGTCAGCGGCGTGGGAAATTGAAACAGTTCCAGTATTTTAAAGAGGGCTACCTGGCTCCCATTGATGGAACACAAACCTTTACGTCAAAGTCCATCAGCTGTAAAAACTGTTGCACAAAAAACGCTGACAACCCAAAAAAAACAACCATTTACTATCATCAGTTATCAGCAATCTGTCTTGTAAAGCCAGGATTGAAAACGGTTATTCCATTAATGCCTGAACCGATTACCCAACAAAAAGATGCTTCCAAAAATGACTGCGAAGTGCGTGCCCTTGAACGCATCCTGGAAGACCTTGCCAGGGAACACTATCACCTTAAACTGGTGCTGGGTTTAGATGGTCTCTATTCCAAAAGGGACCAACCCTTAAACTCATCCGGTCTTATGGCCACCATTTTATCGCTGTCGCCAAGGACACAGATCATAAGGCATTGCTGGAAAGCATTGATGATCTGGACCGGAAAGGCCAAGTTCGGCGATTCACTTATACGGACAAACGGGGGCATCGGCACTCGTTTCGCTACGTAAATGGTGCTCCACTAAATAAGTCACACCCTGAATTTATAGTCAATTACGTGGACTATGTGGAAACGGATCCGGATGGGAAAGTAAAATACTTCAATAGCTGGGTAACCAATCTGCCAATTCACAACCATATGTGTTGCATGAAAATCATGCGAGGAGGACGCGCAAGGTGGTTAATTGAAAATGAAACGTTTAATACACTGAAGAATTTGGGTTACAGTCTGGAACACAACTTTGGTCATGGTGAAGATAATCTGTCAAGCAATCTTGCCTGTCTGATGTTTCTTGCCTTTCTGATTGATCAAATTGTCGAACTTTCCTGCCCCTTGTTTAATGAAGCGCTGACGGCTAACAAACGGAAAAAGACGCTTTGGGAGAAACAGAGAAATTTCTTTGAGATTTTCGTGGTTAGTTCTTGGGCGTTATTCATGAAGGGGCTGATATTGCAGGGAGCACCTGAACCAAAAGCAAAAGGCAAGCGAGTTAAACCTGGTGAACAGCCAAAACGAAAAATGATCAGCATCCGGAGTTTATTCCCTGATACGGCATAGTTACCAATAAAAAACCATTTTCTTCAGTGTATTTAAGTTAACCTATTGATCAGTTTTTTTTCTGATGGTTCTATTTGTGTCTAATTGTGTCTAAAAAATCAATAAAACAATTAAGGGAAAATCTTCATTTTTCTATTTTTTGCGGGAATTGCTACTTTACTCAGACTATCTGTTGTCGTCTTCTGGCAAGAGCACAGCTACCAGCCAAACAGCTTCAGGTCTTTGGCAGGACGAAAATTGGTTGAAAGAACGGCATGTTGATTCGGGTTGTATCTGGTCTCGGCATGCAGTTTCTGGTCAAGAAGCAGGGCCGGAATATTTCTCACAGGTTGGAATGAACGGTATTTTTTGCCGCGTTAGCGGCTTGGTTCAACAACGTACATAACAACGTGGTGAGGAACTAATCTGACCGCACAGTGTCAAAAACAGTACGGACGAACTGTTCGGGTCTTTGACCTGACAGGTCTACATACGATCAGTGCTGTTCACTCAGCCTGCTTGATATAAATTCAGGATATCACTGGCTTTTCTAGCTTGCGTGTAGCTTATGGAAACTGGTTGTCCCTATTAACTAACAGGTGTTTCTATGATTCTTCCAGCTACCCACACAACCCGGGCCATTTTGGCTCATCCTGTCCATCAGCTTCTGACAACGCAGTCAACAAACCAGTACACGACTGAAAGTTTTGGTAATCAGCCGGGGGCGGAGGTCCTGGCCAACCGGCTTAATCAATTGGGTGAAAACCTGAAACAGGTTCCTGCACATGTACTCGCGCACATCTGCCATAACTTCACCACTGCCTTTAATCTGCATTCAATCCTGATTGCAGAATCCAGCCAGTTGAACGCCATAAAAATCCTGCTGGCCGCTAACAACTGCATGGATCAGGAATCAATTGAGTTATTTGCCAAGAAATTCCATGACATTCCAGACTCCGATCCCAGCGCGACTTTAAGAAACAAAGCGGCGGAAGACAATCAGCTGGTAATTACCCAGCCCGAGGTACATCAGGGTCAACCAACGACATTCAACTATCGACAACCATTATTGGAGCACTTTATTGTCTGCGCATTCCCGGAGCCAGAATTTACTTTGCAACAGCAGACGCAGCTGAAAGATGCATTAACCCTGGCAGGCAGGCAGATTACCGGCAATTGGGGCTTCGGATGTCTGGATGAGCCAGTACCCTATGGCAACTTTAACCGGGAAACCGTCGCCCGCCTCTCTGCCTGTCTGAGCTACCCCAGGCAGCCTGAATGTGCCGAAAAGCTGGCTCAGATATACATGGGACTTCAGGAGGCGTTGTTCAATCCGGAGTCAGATTTGATCCAGCTGCTGAAGGACAACCAGAAGGGGGAACTGGTAACACTGCTGGCGAAGGAAAGCGACAATCCGGCCACCCTGAGCAATGAAGCAGCCTTGATGTTATCACTGGCAGTCAGTGAGAATCATTCGGGTGCTGAGAGATTGGCAGAAGAAGGAGAAATTGAGAGATTGACGGAAGAAATTGGTATTTTTTCAATAGATCTGGGCCGTTTTGCCGACGCAAATCTCGTGTTGAATTTCGCCGGGGCTGCCAGCAAAACCCAACTTGCTAATGACGACATCAGGGCAGCAGAGGTAGCAGTTATCCGCTTCGCTTATGAACTTCTGGGTGTGAAAATTCCCTTGGAGTCACTGCATACATAATAGTTGCCACTTCTCCCGAGTCTGGAAACCTGAACGAGGTCGGTCAGTGAGTAATTCATAGCCCACTCATTTTTCAAAAGAACCAGCAACGTTTTTTGGGGGAGTAGAACGAGCCTCAAAATTAAGATCGATCTCTCGATATTCTTCGCGATCCCTGGTCAACATAATCACGGCTCCATCAATAAGACTGGTGCAGGCATCATGTACATGAGCACTGTCATTCATCAAAGAACTGGCCATAAATGAGTCAACCTGATTGGAGCGAATGAGTTCATTCAGTTTTCTGTGCATCTGCTCATCCTGCTCGCTCAGCTCCTGCTTTAACTGTTCCGCATGCTGACGAATATGATCATAATTGCGTCGGACTCCCAATACATCAATAAGCTTCAGGACAGAGGCAAGGCACAGTCTGAGCTGGTTGTATTGGTGGCGTATCTGCTCATTATCCGAATGCAGGTAATGCCCCATATTTTTATAGATATGCTTGACATGTTTGATGGCCTGGACAAAATCACGACAGGCAACTTTAAGTGCAAATAACTCCTGCACCTGCGCTCTGGGAAGATTCCCTTCTATGGCTCCTGAATAGTGAATAATGTCCGCATAGATACCTTTGATATGTCGGATATACAGCTCTTTTATGGTCCATGGCTGATCATCGCGCATCCAGCTGTTCACCAGATCCGTCAGACTGTCCGACTCCCTCAGCTTGTCGCCGGTAAGATATATTCCATAACAGATCAGTTCGAGTGTATTTCTGTATAAATGGTCGCACTCCCGGGTCAGGGCTCTTAGCGCCGTATCCGGATAATTCAGTGTTGCCGGGGTTAAGTAGCGCGCCCGGTGAATGGCAGGATTATCCTCAGTGGCAAGATTCAGATGAGACTGCCTGTCAGGATCGACAAAGAGCGTCTCCAGCCAACGGATAAGCAGCTGGAAAAAAGGAAGTTGAACCACTATTCCCATGACATTAAAGAGACTGTGGAACAGCGCAAGCTTCAGAGTGTAGTCGTCTGCCCCGATTGGAAAGAGTCCGGCAGTAAAATCCACAAGCACTTTTAACTGGGGCAACAAAAGGATAGCCAGAGCAGCGGTGGCCACATTAAACGTAATATGTGCCACAGCCAATCGCTTCCCTGCTGCATTTGCCCCCATCGCTCCCAGCACTGCCGTTATGGTTGTACCGATATTTGAACCGATAGCCAGTGCTAACGCATTATCGTAAGTCAACTGCCCCGCTGCCAGGGCTGAAAAGGTGAGCACCAATACCGCATTGGTGGACTGCATGATGATGGTGGCCAGAACACCAAAGAGTGTGAAGACCAGAATGCCCTGCATTCCTTCCATTGAGAAGCTGCTGAAATCAATCACAGTCTGGAATGCTTCAAAACCCTCTTTCATGTAATGAATACCAAGAAAGAGAAAGCCTATACCCAGCAAAATACAGCCGAAGCCGCTGAATGTTTTCTCCCGCTGGCTCCTCAAAATCAAACCGAAAACGAGTAATGGCATGGCATAGGAAATCAGCTTTAACTTCATACCATACAAGGCAACTAACCATGCACCGACAGTACTGCCCAAATTTGCCCCAAAAATGATGCCAACGCCGGCAGCCAGGCCAATCAGGCCGGCACTGAGAAATGAAATAACAATGACGGAAACCAGCGAACTGGACTGCAGGACTGCGGTCGTGGTGATACCAAAGGCCAGACTTTTCCAGAGACTGTCAGTGGTTTTCTGCAGGAACGCCTCAAGCAGCCCCCCCGTAAAGACCTTAAACCCTTTTTCCAGATAAACCATGCCCAGCAGAAAAATAACCACACCTGCCGTGATCACCTGAAGCTCTGAGCTAACCCAAAAGCCGTAAGTCAATAGCAGCAGTGCTGTTGGAAGAACTACGCGTCCGAGCATATTTAGTCACTTATCCAGGCCAACCGGTAACCCCCAATCGCCATGAGCAGAAAATACGGGGCTATAGCGTCTGTTATCGACGGGTAAACAGGATCCCTCCAATGTATCTGTTCTTCAATTAATCACCATCGGGAAGACGGTTCAGCCCTGGCTGAAAAACGACGGGGCGCAAGCAAGGGTCTGGTCAAATATTGCAACATGGATGACAACAAAAAGCCGCATTGAGCAAGGGCTACGGCCCTGACTTACGCAATACAATCCAGCAAAGTATCTGAATAAAACATGTGCCTTATAACTTGATAAATAGAGGGCAGTAACCGACTGTTAACAGGGGTAACCAGTAAAATGAAGAGCAGCATTTTATAAGGGTCAAACTCACCATTTTCTTGCCAATCAAACAAAATACATTACTTTTATTCATATCGAACGAGTAATAAGCAGAACCATTCTGTGAATTACCCCATACCTGCGTAACTGACAGGTAACCGTTCCAGTCTTGCGTTACAGATATTTGTCGACTTTCTTAATGTCCGTGTTGATGCATTATTTATTGCCTCATACGGTCAAAGGCTCCAGTAGATTGAGGGTATACAATGAAATTACTGGATGAGTTACATCATCGGCTAGGTAGTAAATCCCGGATTCGCTCGCTATTCAAAGATGTCAGTGTTCAGGAGCTGGAAAAAATTCTGGACCGCCTGAAAGGGGTACATAAGGAAAAATTGCAATCCAGGGTTAAAGAGGATGCAAAACGACAGAAAAAGATGAAAGACATTGTCGCTATACACAAAGAAATGGCGGAACTTGGTATTACGCTCTCAGATCTGGACAACATTAACGACCCGGGCAAAACGGGCAAACGCCGACGAACTGTCGCAAAGCATACCTTTCAATATGAAAATCCAGCCGGACAAACTGTGTACTGGGAAGGCTCAACCACTGGAAGACTACCAAAAGACTTTCAGGAGTACCTGGAAAAAACTCAGAAAAAGCGGGCAGAGTGCATTATCAAGTAAAGTCAGGATTCTGTAAAAATCCCGCTTCTCATCTCACCGACATTGATCAGTTACAGCTGTTGCATGTGGATGACCATTGAGCGAATCCAGAGCGTCAGGTCATCCATATCTTCAAGGGACAGTAGTAAAAGGGCCATATCAAGTGGGTCCAACTCGCCTTCATGTTGGAAGACTTCACCTTTGCAGGCTGAAATCATATTCCGCAGTTCATCCACAGCCATCTTTACTTCCTGATTAACCTCCAGCAAAGCCCGGGATTGTTGTTTTCTAAATCCTGCGATGCCCAGGCGGTCCTGTTTTGCAACGCCCGACTTCAAGCTATAAACAACGCTGGCAAAGTGTTGATTCAACTGTTCAACAGAACGCTGCAAGTCTTCGGTAAGCCTGGGAGGTCGGTACGTTAATCGCTCAGCCAGTCGGCAGATCAGGTGTGCCAGGTTATTCTGAGTCTGTAAGAGGGAGAGCACCAGCCCCTTGGGCTGCGCGGTCAATGTTGGCTGGTTGAGCCTGGCCAGAATTTCCTGCTCCAGTTTTTCCACGGCGGGCAGAAAATCAACAAGCCATTTCGCCCGTTCATGCCACTGGTCATCGGCAGTTAACCGGCTCTGCAACTGCCTGTTCAATAGCACCAGGGCATCCAGGATCACCTGTCGATGCTGGCTTAACGGCTTATAGGCAGAGCTGGAAAAAATACTGGTAAAGGTCGTAAGATCCATAACGATCTTATCGACTCAGAGTATCACCGGATTAGGGCAGATTACGCACCAGCAGTGAGTGGGCATTTGGCAACACACCGTCAGGCTTTGGTATTTTTACCAGGTGGCCCGATCCGGGAGCTACATCAATACGTTCACCACGGCGATTTTCCAAATGCTCCAGATTAAACACATAGTTGCCTTTGGGGGTCATCAGCTCCAGGGTATCCCCCAACTCAAAGCGGTTTTTCACATCCACCGTCAGCTGCTGATCGTCAAACTCAACAATTTCACCGACAAACTGCTGCTTGCTTTCCCGTGAGTTACCGGTTTCATAATTCTGATACTCATCGTGCACATGGCGACGATAAAAGCCTTCGGTATAACCTCTGTTGGCCAGATTTTCCAGAGTGTCCATCATGCCCATATCAAATGGATTCCCCGCTACGGCATCATCAATGGCTTGACGGTATACCTGGGCGGTTCTGGCAACATAATAAAAAGACTTGGTGCGCCCTTCGATCTTGAGGGAGTGAATGCCCATCTCCGTCAAGCGACGAACATGCTGGACAGCCCTGAGATCCCGGGAGTTCATAATATAAGTGCCATGCTCATCTTCAAAAGCAGGCATATACTGGTCCGGACGCCCCCTTTCCTGCAACAGGAAAATAGAGTCAGATGTTTCGCCAGTCCCCAGGGTTGGAGTAACCATTTCCGGGCTGCTACTGACCGGAATCACATCACCGCTCTCAGTCTCTTTCGCCTCATGGGCCTGATACTGCCAGCGACAGGCATTGGTGCAGGTTCCCTGGTTTGGGTCTCTTTTGTTGATATAACCGGAGAGCAGACAGCGGCCCGAGTAAGCGATACAGAGCGAACCATGAACAAAGACCTCAATCTCGGTATCAGGGCACTCTTCCCGGATCTCCTGAATCTCCTCCAGGGATAACTCACGGGACAGAATAATCCGCTCAACCCCCTGCCTGGCCCAGAATTTTACCGTGGCAAAGTTCACTGCGTTCGCCTGAACCGAGAGGTGGACTGGCATATCCGGCCAGGTTTCACGCACCATCATAATCAAACCCGGATCGGACATGATCAGTGCATCAGGCCCCATGGCAATAACCGGCTCCATATCCCGGAGATAGGTTTTCACCTTACTGTTATGGGCCGCAATATTACTGGCCAGATACAGTTTTTTGCCCAGGGCGTGAGCCTCATCGATGCCTTTTTTCAGATTATCCAGTTTAAAGTCGTTATTGCGGACTCTCAGACTATAGCGGGGCTGGCCAGCATAAACAGCATCTGCACCATAAGCAAAAGCAAAGTGCATATTCTTCAGTGTTCCGGCTGGCGAAAGGAGTTCCGGTTTCATCATGACCTACAGCTGATGTTCTTGAATGGCGCGCATTATAACAGTGCAACCACAATGCAACAGTAGTGAGAGCACACAGTTACTAAGTGCAAAGCAGGGGATGGCAGGTTTTGATCCTGAGCAGGAATATTAACAGAGGGGGGAAAGCGCAACAGAAGTGAGTGGCGGTCCGTATCAGTTTGCCTGATACGGACCAGAGCAAAGCAAACAAGATTTACTTGATCTTGTATTCCTTGTACTCAACGTGCTTGCGAACAACCGGGTCATACTTCTTGAACACCAGCTTGTCAGGCGTATTACGCTTGTTCTTGGTGGTGGTGTAGTAATGACCAGTGCCTGCGCTGGAAACCAGCTTGATTTTCTCACGAATACCTTTAGCCATGATTTATGCTCCTGCTAAGTTAGCTATCTCGACTTAAAAAGATTGACCGCTGGCGCGCAGATCAGCCAGAACGGCATCAATGCCTTTCTTGTCGATAATACGCATGCCTTTTGCAGAAACACGCAGGCGCACAAAGCGCTTTTCACTTTCAACCCAGAAGCGCTTGTGGTGCAGGTTAGGCACGAAGCGACGACGGGTTTTATTCTGAGCGTGGGAAACATTGTTCCCGGTAACCGGGCGCTTGCCGGTAACCTGACAAACCTTGGACATGTGGATGGCCTCTCAAACCGTCTCTTAAACCAAAATCACCAGCCATGAGGCCGGAAAACTTAACTGAATTCCAGTGTCTGCTTCGGGCAGATCTGCCCATGGTTACAGAGTCAAGAGACCTTCAAGACTCATCAGCAGCTACCCTCATACAAAGATCGGGCTTTATACCAGAATTGGACGCCGCTTGCAAATTCCATCAGGACTACGGATTATGCTTAGCCCCCGCAAAATCAGCAATCCCAAGGCATTTTAGCTATTTCTCGACTATCTTGACGAGAGGCTTGACGAGCAGCTTGACAGAAAAGCTCAACAAGAAGGCTGTCAGCAAAGCCAGGCTGACATTGTTAACGCAACCAGACACTGTTTAATCGGCTCATTGCCAATAGAGCAAACGCAACTTTATACAGCGGTATTGATCGATGTCACCCAAAAGTTGTCACTGCGGAAAACCAATGATAGTAGATCGTTGTGATCAATTTATTCTGGCCCATAAGCATTGACAGTTATGGTAAGTAGTTGGCCAAATTGAATCGTATATTTCTGGCTAAGTGGGCAGTTGCTATGCAAGGCGCAACGTAGGGAGCATAGCCGTAGCTATGTGACCGGAGTTGCAACGGCGCAGAGTGACTGACAACTTAGTCAGAAATATATGATTTCATTTGGTTAACTACTTATAACCCGGCAAATCAGGTGGGACAGTTTGCCGTACTCAATTCCAGTGACAGAGGAATATCATGGACCGCTTTACCGATTTTCGAGCCATCATCGTTAATCAGGTTCAATCGCTTCTGGCAAAGCGCATGTCAACCAAAGAATATGAGCAAATACAGGCGCTTGCTGATGCCTATTACCGGGGAGTTGCCAGCAAAGACCTGACCCGGATCAATACCGATGACTGCTATGGCGCACTCCTCTGCCTGTGGCAGTTTCTACAGGCCCGGCAGCCGGAACAAATCAAGATCCGCGTCTACAACCCGGAACCGGAAACCCACCACTGGCACTCCACACACAGCATTGTTGAAATTATCACGGATGATATGCCCTTTCTGGTGTCTTCTGTGTTGATGGAGCTTGATCGTCAGAAAATAAAAGTTTACAGCCTGAATCACCCCACCCTTCGATTAGAAAGAGACAGCACAGGTCAGCTGCAAGGCATCAGCACGCTACAGGCAGAAATAACCGAGGCCGTTATTCGGGTTGAAATAGACCGCCAACCGGAACAACTGGATTTAGAAAAAGTCGCTGCCGGTATCCGGGATATCGTTGCGGATGTTCATAAAGTGGTTTCTGACTGGGAGGCAATGCAAACCAGGCTGGATGACGCCATTCAATGGTGTCAAAGCCACCCTGTGCCATTACCGGATGTTGAACAGAAAGAAGCGCTTGCTTTTATGAAGTGGCTGAAAAAAGACAATTTTCTGTTCATCGGCTTTCGCTATTACGAGATCATCCATGGGTCAAACACACTAAGACTACGCGCCAACAGCAAAACCGGTCTGGGGACATTTCGGGAGGGCCCCCATCAGCATCCGGTAGAGCAAGAGCTGTCCCCCTATATTGCCTCACAAATTCAGGCACCTGAGTTACTGGTTATCACCAAATCCATCAGCCGCTCAACGGTTCATCGACCCGCACACCTGGACTATATCGGGATAAAACAATTTAACGATGCCGGTGTAGTCACCGGGGAATGGCGTTTTTTCGGACTGTTTTCGTCAACCGCCTACAACGTCCCGCTGGATGACATCCCGCTGATACGAAAGAAAGTGGCCAGGCTTTTAAAAAGCAACAGTTGCCCGATAAACAGCCATCGGGGTAATGCCCTTCGCCACATTATTCATAACTATCCAAGGGACGAGCTCCTGCAGGCAAGTTTTAAACAACTTAAGACCGTCATTAACGGGATTCTTGACTGCCATGAATTGCGGCAGTTGAAAGTATTCCTTCGTCCCGACCCCTATGACCGCTTTATTACGGTGCTTATTTACGTATCCAGAGATAATTTCAACACAGAACTTCGCTTACAGATGCAACAGATCCTGCTCAGTGAGTTGAGTGGCAACAGTATTGATTTCAATGTTCAGCTATCGGAAAACCCAATGGCGCAATTGCAATTTACCGTGCATTGTCGTCATGCCAGCCAGCAGGATATCGATGTTGAACGGCTGGAAGCCATGATTCACGAAGCGATGCTGAACTGGACAGATTACCTGCAACAGGCGTTAAAAGAGGCATTTGGCGAGGCTTCGGGTAACCGGCTGGCACAATGTTATCTGCAGGCATTTCCCGCCGCGTACCGGGAGGATGTTACCCCCCGACAGGCAGTAGCAGACATTCAACGTCTGGAATCGATAAAAGACAGTCATCAGATAAAAACCAGTCTCTACCGTCCGGTTACCGACCATTATCGGTGGCACTTCCGGGTGCTGGGTAAAGGGCCTCTCCTGGCACTCTCAGATGTACTTCCCATTCTTGAGCAAATGGGCGTCCGGGTTCGCAGCGCAAGGCCTTACGCCATCAGCCCCTACCGTCAGGAAAATGCCTGGGTGCTTGATTTCAGTATCGAGCCTGATGGCCATGATAACGCTCTGACAGCCAAAATAAACCCGCCGGACGTTGACAACTCAAACCAGACCAACCTTGAAGATACCCATCTGCGGGAGCAGTTCCGGGAGGTGTTTAATCGCACCTGGAAGGGGGATATGGAGAATGACGGTTTCAACGGCCTGGTGGTTTCAGCCGGTTTGAACTGTGAGCAGGTTGTGCTCATCAGGGCTCTGTCCAAATACCTGATGCAACTGCCAGTGCCCTTCAGCCAGAGCTATATGCAGAAAGTGCTGAACAGTAACCCATCGGTGGTGCGTGAAATCGTAGACCTGTTCAGCATCCGTTTTTATCCGGATTTCCGTGGTGATCGCCTTAACATGGCCAATGCCTGCTCTAACAGGATTTACCAATTGCTGGACAGTGTCGCCAACCTTGATGAAGACCGGATCCTGCGTCACTTTCTCAGTGTTATCGAGGCCATGTTGAGAACCAGCGCCTATCAGAAACAGGGGGAGCCAAAAGGTTATCTGTCGTTCAAACTGCAACCGGAAAAGATTCCAACCTCACCTCAGCCAAGGCCCATGTTTGAAATATTTGTCTACTCGCCTCGCTTTGAAGGCATCCATATGCGCTGTGGGAAGATTGCCAGGGGAGGATTACGATGGTCAGACCGGATGGAGGATTTCCGCACCGAGATTCTGGGGCTGGTCAAAGCCCAGATGATCAAAAATGCCATTATTGTTCCCCACGGGGCCAAGGGGGGCTTTGTCACCAAAAATCTCCCGGCCAATGGCTCCAGGGAAGAAATACAGGCGGAAGGGATTGCATGTTATCGAGCATTTATCTCCGGACTTCTGGATCTGACCGATAACCTGCAGGGCGGAAACATCATCCCTCCTGAAAACGTCATACGCTACGATGATGACGACCCTTACCTTGTGGTGGCAGCGGACAAAGGCACCGCCAGCTTTTCCGATATCGCCAACGATGTATCCCAATCCTATGGGTTCTGGCTGCGGGATGCGTTTGCCTCTGGTGGCAGCCAGGGCTATGACCATAAAAAAATGGGGATCACTGCCCGGGGTGCCTGGGAGTCGGTAAAAAGGATCTTCAAAGAGCGTGAAATCGATACTCAGACCCGGGATTTTACGGTCATCGGTATTGGTGATATGTCCGGTGATGTATTTGGCAATGGCATGCTACTTTCCAACCATATTCGTCTGATCGCCGCCTTTAACCACCAGCATATCTTTATTGATCCTGATCCGGATATTTCAGTCAGTTTCAATGAGCGTCAGCGCCTGTTTAATTTACCCCGGTCCTCCTGGGACGATTACGACCGCAGCAAACTATCAGAAGGTGGTGGCGTATTCAGTCGCCAGCTGAAAAGCATTCTTTTGAGCAAGCAGGCCAGAACCGCACTGGCAACGGATAAAACCATTCTGTCGCCTGCGGAACTTATCCAGACAATTCTGAAAGCACCAGCGGATCTGTTGTGGAATGGCGGGATTGGCACTTACATAAGAGCCTGCAGTGAAAGCAATGCCGATGTCGGGGACCGGTCCAATGATAATGTCAGGATCAGTGCCAGTGAACTGAATACCAGTGCGGTAGGGGAGGGCGGAAACCTGGGCCTGACTCAGTTGGCAAGAATTGAATTCTCCAGCAGGGGCGGCCTGATCAACACCGACGCCATAGACAACTCAGGGGGGGTCAACAGCTCAGACCATGAAGTCAACATCAAGATTCTGCTCAATCAGATGGTGGATGATGGTGACATAACCATAAAGCAGCGTAATAGTCTGCTGGCAAGTATGACCGATGAGATTGCCAGGCTGGTTCTCAGGCATAATTTTTTACAGAGCCAGAGGCTAAGCCTGAGCCTGCAACAGAATGTTCTGCTGTTTAATGACCACCGCTTCCTGATCAGAAATCTCGAACAAAAAGGGCGTCTTAACCGGGCTCAGGACGGCCTGCCATCGGATACAGAAATTAAAGCCAGGGTGAAAGCCGGCGAAGGCCTTACCCGGCCAGAAATAGCCATTCTTTTGTCCCATACCAAGCTGGAGCTGTTTGAATCCCTGGTCTCAGCCAATGTGGCTGATGACCCGATACTGGCGGCAAAACTGCTGGACTATTTTCCATCACCGCTGCGCAACCAGTTCCCTGATCAGATCAGACATCACCCATTAAAAACTGAAATACTGGCGACCCATCTCAGCAATGAGGTCGGCAACCGGATGGGAGCAACGTTTATTGAGTATATCCATCAGGAAACCCGACAGTCGGAGCTTAATTGTGTCCGGGCATTTATGGCGATAAAAGAGATCTTTTCCATACCATCCATCTGGGATCAATTTGAAAGCCTGGGTTTTGATGTCAAAGATGATATCCAGAGAGTTGAACTGTTTCGAATACAGCAGCATATCGAAAAAGCCTGCATCTGGTTGCTGAAGAATCATGGCTGCCCTATGGATATAGAGTCGCTCATCAGTAACTATAAACCGGGCGTCTGTGCCGTCAGCGGACAACTGGCGGAGCTGCTGGGAGAGGAAGATTGTGCCTGGCTGGGTGGCAGGGTTACCCGGCTTCAGGAAGCACAGCTGCCGCAAACGCTGGCGGAAACCTGTGCGAGCCTTCGATATCTTTATTACGTACTGTTTATGGTCAGTGTGGCGAATGAATATCAATTTACCGTTATTGATGTGGCCTCTGTCTTTTTTGCCCTTGAAGATTATCTGTGCCTGCCCTGGTTAAGAGAACGTATTCGTCAACTGCCGGTTAACGACCTCTGGCAACGCAAGGCACAATCTTCCCTGAAAGATCAGCTGGATCAAACCCTCAATGATAATTGTATTCATGTTCTGACCCATTCACAGGGAAAGCCGGAAGAGCGCCTTAAGCGGTGGCTGGAAAAAAATGCTGAGCTGATTGATCGCTGGAAAGCGACAATCCGGGAAATACAATCCGCCAGAGAGCAAAACCTTGCCATGCTGTCAGTAGCGGTACAGGAACTGTCGCTTATTGCTTCAAGCTAAGGGGCTTGTCCAATTTGCTGAATGCCTCGTGGAGTAACTGGTCAATAGAGAGATTATCATGCAAGCAACAACAAAGGTGCTGGACGGTGGTTGCGCAAGCCAGGTGACAGTCAGTTCCTCCAATACAACCCAAAGTGACAGTAACGGACAAAAATCACCCCTTCCCGGACCACAAAATTATGGTGTATGGAAAGTTGAGCGCCGCTGCCCACTGGATAAAAAATCAAGTGTTTGTTGTGGGGGAAGGGCCCCTCGTTATCGGAAAAGTGTTATCAAGTGTCTTGCAGAGTATAAATTGCTGCCTGAAACACCGGCAAAATCAGGTTGTGGTTTAAGCGCCCAAACAACGGGGCAGACACCTGAGACAGAGATAAAGAAATGAAAAATACAGGCGCAAAAAAAAACGGTCATCAGGGGAAGATGACCGTTTCATGACGTCTCTATTGTTACAGCAACATCGACAAAGTACACAGCTAAGGGTTTATCGCGATCCGGGTGACTCAGCATCCCATGGAAGTAATCAACCAAGCCCACCTCACAGGTTATTTAACGGTCAACAAAGGCCATTCTTTAGACTCGGTTGGATAAAAAATTTGGCAGAAAAAAAGCCAGCATCCGGGGGAAGGATACTGGCTATATAGCTTCGGCTACAGGGGAGCAGCCTACCACTCAAGTTAATGTCAACACAAAACACACAGTGAGCAACGAGAAATCAGAATCGAACTACTGCCTTTTTCTCATCCTCATATACTCAGACAAGCAAAATTCCAAAAAGTTCCCTGAAAAATAAAAAAAATTTAAAAAAAACCAGCATCCTGAAAAAGGACACTGGCTTTACACGATAGATGCGGGGAAACATATACCGCTTCAACATCAACAACACTTAACACACAAGGAGCAACTCATTTGAGACTCACTATATGAGACAAGCAATATGGTAATAAAGTTCCACCGTTTACAAAAAACTTACAAATAGAAGGAACCCATCAAATACATTGAAACCGTGTACTAATGGGCTTCATCCCAGTTATCCCCAATACCGGCTTCAACCAAGAGTGGAACACTGAGCTCGGCAGCACTGGACATCTGCACTTTTATCCCTTCAACAACGGCCTCAACACTCTCATTGGCAACTTCAAGCACCAGTTCGTCGTGGACCTGCATAATGACACGGGCATCAAGCCCCGACGCTTGCAGCCACTCATCAACCCTGATCATTGCCTTCTTGATAATATCTGCGGCAGTGCCCTGCATAGGTGCATTGATCGCTGTTCGCTCAGCACCCTGACGGCGCATACCGTTTCTGGCATTGATTTCCGGCAGATACAGACGACGACCCAATATTGTCTCCACATACCCCTTTTCCCGGGCGAAGTTTTTGGTTGTTTCCATGTACCTTAAAACACCCGGATAACGTGCAAAGTAAAGGTCGATATATTCCTGTGCCGATTTCCTGGATACCCCCAGCTGTTTCGCGAGTCCGAAGGAAGACATGCCGTAGATCAAACCAAAGTTAATGGCTTTGGCACTTCGTCGCTGATCACCCGTTACCTCATCAAGCGCCACGCCAAAGACTTCAGCCGCCGTCGCCTTATGGATATCCAGCCCATGGGCAAAAGCATCCAGCAGGCCTTTATCCCCAGAGAGATGTGCCATGATTCGCAGCTCAATCTGGGAGTAATCTGCCGCCACCAGCTGGTAACCTTCCGGTGCAATAAATGCCTGTCGCACCCGACGACCTTCCGGGGTTCGAATGGGAATATTCTGCAGGTTAGGATCCGAGGAGGATAGTCGTCCAGTGGCGGTGACTGCCTGATGATAAGAGGTATGGATACGACCCGTCGCCCCATTAATCATCTGCGGAAGTTTCTCGGTATAGGTGGACTTGAGCTTGCTTAAGCTACGATGCTCAAGAATCAGCTTGGGTAATTCATAGTCCAGGGCAAGCTCCTGCAAGACCTCTTCAGCAGTTGATGGCTGACCCTTGGGCGTTTTCTTGATAACCGGCAGTTGCAGCTTATCAAACAGAAGCTCCTGCAACTGTTTGGGTGATGATAAGTTAAATGCCTGTCCTGCCACATCGTGGGCTGCTTGCTCCAGTTCCTTGAGACGCTGGCCAATCTCCAGACTCTGTTGTTTAAGCAGGACACCATCCACCAGGGCACCATGGCGCTCAATACGTGAAAGAATATCCACCAGCGGCATTTCTACTTCCCGGAACACCGCCGTCAACGAAGGCTCAGCCTGCAACTGCTCCCAGATGGCAAGATGGAGACGTAACGTAATATCCGCATCTTCTGCCGCATAGGGGCCTGCTTTCTCAAGCTCAATCTGGTTAAACGTCAGTTGTTTAGCACCTTTGCCGGCAATATCCTCATATTTGATGGTTTTATGATTCAGGTAATGCTCAGCCAGGGCATCCATATTGTGCCGGGTGGCGATGGAGTTCAAACAGTAGGACTCAAGCATGGTATCAAAAGCGGCCCCCTTGATTTGAATGTCATATCGGGCCAGCACGCTCTGGTCGTACTTAAAGTTCTGACCTACTTTCTGTTTTGCCGGGTCTTCCAGCAAAGGCTTGAGTTTTTCCAGTACCCAGTTTCTCTCCAGCTGGGCTGGTGCTCCCAGATAATCATGGGCAACCGGCACATAAGCCGCCTTGCCGGGTTCAATGGCAAATGAAACACCCACCAGTTCAGCCACCATGTAATCCAGGCTGGTGGTTTCGGTATCAAACGCAAACAGTTCTGCCGATTCCAGCTGTGCTATCCAGTTAAGAAACTCGGTCTCCTCAGTCACCACTGAATACTCACCGGTAGCACCTGATGTTTGTTCGTCAGATTCATTGCCATTGGAAACAGAGCCTTCTTTCTCCAGCTCGGCAATCAACGTCCTGAATTCGTACTCTTTAAACAGCGCTAACAGTTGCTCTTTATCAAGGGGCTGCATTTCCAGACTTTCAATGGAAACCGGCAGCTCTACATCGGTCTTGATGGTGGCTAGCTGCCGGGATAACAACACAATATCCTTGTGCTCGGTGAACTTCTCAGCAAAGTTTTTGCTCCCCCGAAAACCAAGCGCAGCCACTTCATCCAACCGCCCGGCAATCTCATCGATACTGCCGATGCCATTAAGCAGAGCCAATGCTGTTTTCTGACCAACACCCGGCATACCCGGGATGTTATCGCTGCTATCGCCCATCAATGCCAAATAGTCAATAATCAGGCTGGCAGGAATACCAAACTTACTTTCAACACCCTGTTGATCGGTATACGCATCATTCATGGTATCAATCAGCGACACATGCTCAGTCACCAGCTGGGCAATATCCTTATCGCCCGTGGAAATGATGGTGTTGATCTTTTTCTCGGTTGCCTGTCTGGCCAGCGTTCCAATCACATCATCCGCCTCAACGCCTTCAATCATTAACAGAGGCAGGCCAAGCGCACGAACAATGTGATGTATGGGTTCTATTTGTGAGCGCAAGTCGTCCGGCATTGGTTTCCGGGTGGCTTTGTACTCGCTGTACAGGTCATGGCGGAAGTTTTTCCCCCTGGCGTCAAAAATGACTGCAACATGGCTATCCTGATATTGACGCATCAGACTGCGCAACATGTTTGTCATGACCCGGATAGCGCCCGTTGGTCGACCATCAGCCGTGCGCAGATTGGCCCGCTCAGAAGCATGAAAGGCACGATAAAGGTAAGATGAGCCGTCGACGAGTATGAGTGGCGGCGTACTGGCTTGTTCTGACATGGATTACGGACTCACTTACGATTCTGGGTAACTGGGTATAGAATGCTCCCCAGCAGTTTAATGGTTTCCACCGCAATTATCATGAGGCTCCTGATGAAACCCTTGATAAAAAGAGCGCAGTTGGGTCTGGTTTTCTTACCTTTGTTTCTTTTTGGCTGTGCGGCACAAAGTCCGGAAGGTTCAAAGCCGGAGCAGCCAACAGCCCGAACGGATAGGGGCCAGAGAGCGGTTGTGTTTACTGATGAAGCCATTAAGAAGATTCCCAGACACCTGCGCCCTGAAGCGCTGGAGAACAGGGATGACACATCGGTAGTGATTCGTGCCGGTGATTCCAGAACTTATAAAGAGTACCGGGTCGGTGGCCAGCTTTATGCCATTCAGGTAATTCCCAAGGCAGGTAAGCCCTACTACCTGATTGCCTCAGATAATGAAGGCAACCCCATTGATCCAACAAAACGTATCCTGTTAGTGCCTTCATGGACCATTTTTGAGTGGCACTGAGTACCGACAGAACCATAGATATAACCATCCAGGAACAGGGACTTCATGTCTGTTTATACCCATTTGACACAACAGGATATCGAGCAACTTCTAACTCGTTATGACCTGGGTAACTTAACGTCCTTCCAGGGCATTGAAAGTGGCGTTGAGAATACCAACTACTTTCTGGATATTGATGACAAGGGCAATCACCAGCGCTATGTATTAACCCTCTTTGAGTATCTGCCCGCCGACACGCTGCCATTTTTTATCCAGTATACGGATGAGCTTAAAGCCTTCGGCCTGCCGGTGCCCAACCCGATTCGGGATAAGAGTGGCGTTGCTCTCCAGTCGGTAAAAGGCAAACCGGCGCTGATCGTGCAATGCTTTGCCGGGCAGCACCCTGACGCCGGAAACCTCTCTCTGGACCAATGCCAGCAGATTGGTACGATGCTGGCAAAAATCCATAAGGCAGGACAAGGTTCCTCCCTTTATCAGGAGAACCAGCGGGGGCTTTCCTGGCTTGATGCCCAGCAGAAAAGACTCATTCCATTACTTGGCCAGGATGATGCCCACTTTATGGCTGAGCAATGGCAAAATATCTCTGACGCTTTGCAAGCATTTGACAATCTGCCAACCGGGCTGATTCATGGCGACCTGTTTCATAATAATGTACTGTTTGATCAGGGCAGAATCTCAGCCGTAATCGACTTCTATCAGGCCTGTAATGACTGGCTGATCTATGATTTGGCCGTCACAATAAACGACTGGTGTATTACCGATAGCCTTGAACTGGATGATCAGCGTACTAAAGTATTGATGGATGCCTATGCACAGGTTCGCCCTTTTACTGAGGATGAGAAAAAAGCCTGGCCATTAATATTGCAACTGGCAGCCTTCAGGTTCTGGATATCCCGACTGGTTACGTTTATTTATCCGGAATCAATGATGGATCAACAACACCAGGGCAGCCTGATTCGACAATTTCTTGATCCAAATGAATTTAAGGAAATGCTTCGATTAAGGATCAAACACGCAGATGACCTGTTAAATATGCCTGGATGAATTAAAATAACACCACCCTGAAAACAGAGTGGTGCCGTTTTTGATTAAAAAATGCAGGTGCTATTAGCCAAAATCACTTCTACAGATATACCCAGTGAGTCTTATATGGTTTATCTTCTAAGCACGAGTGATTGAATGCTCTAACGTGCAGATTTACATGCGAGATGCTTGGCTGAGTGCACTTGAAATCCATTGATTAATGCTTTGACCACTCACCTGGGCTGCTGTGGCAATCGAGGCATGGAGTTCCGGGGGAATACGAAGCGTTAATTTTCCAGAGTATGGCTGTTGAGGTTCTTTGCCAACAGCGTTACAAGTTTCAAGATAATCTTCGACCGCTTCCTGAAAAGCATTTTTAAGCTCTGTTACTGACTCACCATGAAACCCAACCCGGTCTTTTATGCCCGCAATATGACCAACAAAACATTCGTCATCATCACTATATTCCAGGATGGCTGAATATCCTTTGTGTGTCATTGTATTCATGGCTTAACTCCAATTCTGCTTAGAAAGTCCCGTGCATCTTTCACTTGATAAGGCTTTGCCTCTTTTTTAGGGTGAGGCCTATGGAAGGTTCCAATTTCCCCATCTTTATGAAATCTTACGCGAGAACCACGACCTTGAATAACTTCAGCCCCAACAGCTATGAAGAGAGATTCAATGGCTCTCCACTCTAACTGCCTGGGGTTTGATTCCTGGTAAATCGCAATAAGCATTTTTCGGTGTTTGGCATTCATAGAGGACACTAAAAGTATGGTATCATAAAATGATACCATTCATTGAGTTTTCTGAGACATAACGCGCATAACATGATGTTTGAAGCTTGCCACGGCCCGATGCTCTATCATTAGCTCCCTAGGAGGCTGTCCGAGCCAAATATCAATATTCACGCAAAACTGTTATATTGTAACAAATATTAATGGCATCTGTTATGCGCAAAACGAATACACCTTATATTCAACACAACCATAAAGCCTGTATTCAGCAGGCTTTAACGGAAGCTCGTGTCATTTGCCATAATCGTGGTGTCCGTCTGACCCCCCTCAGAGAAAGGGTGCTGGAACTGGTTTGGCAGAGCCATTGCCCGGTCGGAGCCTATGAAATACTGGCAGAGCTAACTCAGGGGGAATCAAAACCGGCTCAGCCCCCTACCGTATACAGAGCCCTGGACTTCCTTCAGGAACAGGGACTGGTACATCGCCTGACATCCATTAATGCTTACCTTGGTTGCAGCCGACCCAATACGCCACATAACAGCTGCTTTCTGATCTGTACCCAATGCCGGACCACCATTGAAATTGAACACCCGACCATTGAACATTCCCTGGAAGACTGTGCCAGTGAACACGGCTTTATCATTGCGGATGCCTCAATAGAGCTGGCTGGTTTATGCACCAACTGCAAAACGAATTGAATAATCACATATTATGAATCAACCATTAATAGAGTTGAGCAATATCTGGATGAAGTTCCAGAACAGAGAGGTACTGACCGGGATCAACCTGCAGGTGAATCCCGGTGAAATCGTTACCCTGATAGGCCCGAACGGTGCAGGAAAAACCACCCTTGTACGGGTAGCCCTTGGATTACAGGAACCCACATCCGGCCAGCGCTCCGTCAGAAAAGGGCTGCGCATTGGCTACATGCCGCAAAAACTTCATATTGATGACTCCATGCCACTGACAGTCAACCGGTTCCTGAGGCTGACCGGTTGTCGTTTAACCGCCGTTCACGACGCCCTTGGGCGAACCGGCGTCAGCCATGTGCTCCAGTCTCCCCTGCAATCGCTGTCGGGTGGTGAGCTGCAAAGGGTTCTGCTGGCCCGGGCACTGCTGCATAAACCACACCTTCTGGTGCTGGATGAACCTGTGCAGGGGGTTGATGTCACCGGACAAAAGGAGCTTTACCAGCTGATCACGGAGATTCGCAACGCGTCCAGAGACCGGGAGCACTGTGCCGTGCTGATGGTGTCCCACGACCTCCATCTGGTTATGGCATCCACCGATAAAGTCATTTGCATCAATCAACACGTCTGCTGCTCCGGCCATCCTCACCAGGTTAAGCAACACCCGGCGTACCTTCGCCTGTTTGGTGGAGCGTCAGACGAACTGGCGGTATATACTCACCATCACGACCACCATCATGGCGTTGACGGGCATATTCTTGAGCCACAAAGCCCTGTATCTGAAGGAAAGCAATGATGCCGGATATTCTCTTATCTGCCTTACTGGCAGGCTATGGCGTGGCTCTGCTGGCAGCACCACTGGGCTGCTTTGTGGTCTGGCGGCGCATGGCCTATTTCGGCGATACCCTCTCTCACTCTGCTCTGCTGGGGGTTTCACTGGGGCTGATGCTGGATATCAATATCAACCTGGCCGTTATCGCCAGTTCACTGATGATCGCCGCTATCCTGGTCAGCTTCCAGGAAAAACAACAAGTGGCATCCGACACCCTGCTGGGAATCCTTGCCCACAGTTCGCTATCCATTGGTCTGGTCACCGTCAGCTTTGCGGATAATGTTCGGGTAGATATGATGTCCTATCTGTTCGGTGACCTGCTGGCAACCGGCCCCTCGGACCTTTACTGGATTTACGGAGGAGGTGCCCTGGTTCTGGCGACGCTGGCATGGCTCTGGAAACCGTTGTTGTCCATGTCTGTTCATGCCGAGCTGGCCCAGGTGGAGGGCATTCCGGTCAGGAAACTCAGAATGACACTAACCCTGCTAATGGCCCTGGTGATCGCCGTAGCCATGAAGATAGTCGGTGTTCTGCTGATTACCTCCCTGATGATTATTCCGGCAGCGACCGCCCAGCGGCTGGCGCGCACACCAGAGCAGATGGTGATTGTTTCAGTGCTGCTTGGCATCCTTGGTGTGTCCGGAGGCCTGGCGGCTTCATGGTTTCTGGACACGCCTGCTGCCCCTTCAGTGGTTGTGGCCAGCTTTTTACTTTTTTTAATCACCCGGTTGATAAAAAGAAAGTAATAATAAAACCTGAGTCCGCAAGTTCACAATACAGAAATCTGTTCGAAAAGCCTGCTGCTCAAGGCTTTTCGTGTAAATTCACGGCAAAGTCAGGCAAACCTGATGAATATATCCTCTACAGCTAACACTATGTCTCTCCCTGCACGAACAGCGAACAACAGTATGGAGAAAAACAGCAGCGGCTCATTTGCAGGCAGGGAAACAAATCATGCAAAGACGATCAAGCTTTATATAAAGGAACCGTTTACTCTGACACGTCAGTCATTAATAAATCCGGCTATTTCCAACAAAATAACACTCCAAATCTTTCAAATTGGGGATAAAACTGATGTCTCAATTTGTGGTGACGGTGCTGATGAATACTTAATGTCACTTTTTCAAGACAAAGACGACAAGATTTCTTTTGTTGTCAAAGATCAGGATGAAACAGAGTGTGAATATCAGCCTCCAGTCACCTGGGGAAAAAGATTTGTAAAGTGGATTTCACAAGGGGCTCGTTACTGTACGACTTCCGAAGATAGCGAGTATTTGATTCCAACATGCCATCAGTTTGAACGTTTTTTACACTGTGGATCAGAAAAATACAATATCAAAATCCCTATGAACTATTATCCCTCAACAGTAGTCACTGATATAAAAATAGTTGAGCCATTTAGCTATCTGAATTTGTCGGATACATTCACACAAGAATGGATCCATTCCATGACCTACATAGGCTCCGGTTTCTGCATTGGTAAATTTGGCACAGGTTCCATTGCCATCCAGACTGTTGAAAACTCTATGTTGTATTGGAGCAATAAAGACCGTGAAAGCCCCAGGCCAATTACATTACGCACTGGTAAACTGAGTTAAAGCTTTATGAGAATTTCACCCTGACCAAAATTTAGGCAGGAAGTAACGAGAGAAGTTATGAAAATAAATTTTCCAAATATTTCTGAACACAGCGAATATGCTCAATCGTTTGCCCGGTTACAGATTTCACCCAAAAATTTTGTCTCAACTGAACAGGATCCAGTTGAATCCGTTGATATTGATGAAGGAAAACATTATCTGGTCTGCGTTGAGCACGGCTTTAGAAAAATTGGCATACTGCCTGCGGATATCCAAATATTACTAAAAAGAGATCTTGATATTAGTACTTCAGGGGTAGCTTCTCAAAAAGCACTGAAAAAAGCCGAACCAGCTTCGCAGCAGCCCAGTGTTTCCGGGGAACAACGTCCTGCAAAAACACCTTCGCCAGAAGAAGATGAAGAGTTAACTCCATGGTTTATTAAAGAAATGGCAGGGAAACTTTTAACCAGAAAAATTCTGGTCATCGAAGAACCATTTCAAGTGAAACCTAAAGTAGGGGAATTGGCAGTATATTTAGGAATGATCAGTGATGAAAAAAAATTACCAAGATTTGCCAGAAATACAAAAGTGCTTACAGAAACAACGGATGGATCACTTGCGATGGCTGCCAAAGTGATTACTAATCAACTTTATACTCGGTATTCTGAGGTAACCATTTTAAAGGGCAGTACGACAACAGATAAAATAACTACTTTGAATGCTCCTCTCAAGCGTACATTAGCGGACATTGCTATCGATGTCATCATCACAAAATATCATGACGCTGTTGCGTACAGAAAGGAACTGGCCCGATGGCTGCCAAATCACCCATTAGTAGTCTACATGAAACAGTTGGAAGCTTTAACCACTAAAATTCCTGATTATAAACCGTTGGATGATGAAACAAACAGTAAAACCAATCAACAAAAAAAAGCAATTATTAATTACATCAAAAAAATCAAACAACCATTAATCAATTTGCTAAAGGAACATTATCATCTGCGTTTTATTGAAGCGCACACACCAGAAGAAGATCTCCAGGAAGCGATTGATTATTATCAAAGAAGAACCACCATTCCTGTTCTCGACCTGGCCCAGCTTGATGAGGAATTGTTAAAGCCACACGGTATTGAAACCTTTCTTGATATTCACGCCTTCTTCAAGACACCTTTAATGAATATGAATAAAAAAAATAATTTCAAACATAAAATACGAACGCCTGAGGAAGGTGAAAACTTCACACAATTGGCGAATTTAGCCATTGATCTGGTTTATGAAATCAGTAAATTTATCGAGCTTGAAATGATTCCGACCGATTCTTGACCCATCGTACTTTCGATCAGACCGCTGCCACGTAAAAACTTTTGGTTGGAACTCTCTATTAATTTGCAAAGCCAGCATCCGCTGGCTTTAACATCAAAAAGATTGTAAAAAAGTCAAGACTCAATGACTCTTGTCAATACTTAACAACACAGTCCTGAGCTTACCGGGTTCCAACGGTGGCCGTATAAACCCGTGATAGTGTCCTTGCGGATTAACCAGGGCCAGATTGGCACCGTGATCCACCAGATAAAACTCATCCTCAGGATCAACCACCGGGGTGAACGGGACATTCATCTGAACCGCCAGGTTATAAACACCCGCTATTTCTCCGGTAATGCCGGTGAAGTCCTTATTAAAGTAGGGCACATAGCCTTTCAGTTTGTCAGGGGTGTCTCTTCGTGGGTCCACCGTCACCATCAGGTACTGCATCTCTTTCGCCAGGCTCGGTGACTTCTCCTTGAGCAATGCGTCCAGCTTATTTAACTGACTAAGCGTGGCCGGGCAGATATCAGGGCAGAAGGTAAAACCGAAATAGACCAGGCTCCAGCGCCCCTTAAGATTTTCTGCGACAAATGGCTGGCCGTTATGGTCAACCAGCCCTTCCATGGTGAAAGCCCTGGGTGTTTCAAACACCACCGCTCCCATTTGTTGGAGCTGCTCTTTGGATAACGCTGGCTTGTTGATAAATTTATTCGCCGTCACCCCGAGCACAACAGCGACGGCTGCCAATAAAATAGTGACCGTCTTTTTCACCCCTTTACTCCTTTCTGTGTCCACAGGGACTCCTTACACCCAGAGATAAAATGAATAGTGGTCCACCAGTAACACCACAAATAGCAGCATCAAATAGGTAATTGAAAACCTGAAGGTCTTGATGGCGGCGTGAGGTCTGCTGTCACGGAGCAGAACAATGGACCAGTATAAAAAGCGTGCTCCCAGAATGGTTGCACCCACCAGATAGATCACCCCACTCATACCCGTCAGGAATGGCAACAGGGTGACCATAAACATGATGATGGTATAGAGCAGAATATGAAGTTTGGTGTAAGCCTCACCATGGGTGACTGGCAACATGGGAACATCCGCTTTGGCGTACTCCTCCTTGCGATGGATCGCCAGGGCCCAGAAGTGAGGGGGCGTCCAGGCAAAAATAATCAGTACCAGCAAAAGGCCATGGCCTTCAAACTGTCCGGCCACGGCAGTCCAGCCGAGCAGGGGAGGAGCCGCCCCGGCCAACCCACCAATAACAATGTTCTGTGGTGTTGCCCGTTTCAGAATCAGCGTATACACCACCGCATAGCCCATCAGGGAGGCAAATGTTAACCAGGCGGTCAGAGGATTAACCAGCACAAACAGCATGGCCATTCCCAGCGAACCAATAATAAAGGCAAAAATGACCGCCTGGAGCGGCTCAACCCGACCAGTGGCCACTGGACGATTATGGGTTCTCGCCATCACCGTATCGATCTGTCGGTCAACGACATGATTAATCACCGCTGCGGCACCGGCACACAGAGCAATCCCCAGGTTACCAAAGAACAGAATATCCAGCGGTACCCAACCGGGTGTTGCCAGGTACATACCAATAACCGACGTTAAGATCATCAGCGCGACCACCTTAGGCTTGGTCAGCTCAAGATAATCCTTCCAGTGGGCACTCCCTGCCGGTAATACATTACTTTGACTCATGCTCAGCCCTCTCTTTCCTGCAAATCCTGCAAACTGTTGTTCAAACCACTTTTCTTAAGAGCACCACCGAATAAGAAGTAGTTATAGGCCACCAGTGATAACAACAACAAGGCCCCCCCCAGGTTATGGGCTACGGCAATGCTCAACGGCAGGCTCCAGATGATATTGCTCAGGCCAAGAGCCACCTGGACCGTCAACATAACCATAACCAGCAGCATCAGTTTTCGAACTGTTGACCCTACAGAACCGCCAACCCTGAAAGACACCTTGAGCGCAATAAGCATTTGCAACGTCAGTAATGTTACTATCAGTATTGCCCCCACTCTGTGGGCAAAATGTATGGCGGTTCTGGCCTCAGCATGCAGCTGCCCACCCAGATAATTCGGACCAATGTCCTGCCCGACATCAAATCCCTCTGCAAAATTCATGGGTGGGAGCCACTGCCCCTGACACATTGGCAGATCAGGGCAGGCAAGGGCTGCATAGTTAGAGCTGGTCCAACCACCCAGACTGACCTGACCAACCACCAGCACCAGGCTGAATACCGCCAGCCACTTCAGAAACAGGAAAGGCTTATGCGGCACCTTTTCTCGATGCACGCCAGACAACCTCAACGTTAAGAGAAACAACAGACTGAAGGTGGCAAAACCGCCCAGCAAATGGGCAGTTACAACCTGGGGCCACAGTTTTAGTGTGACGGTCCACATACCAAAAGCGGCCTGCAGGGTAATCAGTGCAAGGATCAGAATGGGCAGCTTGAACGGCTGGCCCGGCTCACGCCGGTATCTGAATGCCTGAATAACAATCATCAACACCAGGAGCATCAGGGAGCCAGCCACATAACGGTGGATCATCTCTGCCCACCCCTTATCAACTTCAACCGGGGCCTCCGGAAAGAGTGACTCGGCATGGGCAATCTCCTGCTGAGTATCCGGCACAGTCAGAAAACCATAACAGCCGGGCCAGTCAGGACAGCCCAGCCCGGCATGCACCAGCCTGGTATAGGCACCCACACCAACCACAATGCTTGCCAGCAGCGTTGCGATCAGCGCCAGATAAAATCCTTTTTTCTTCATTGCCACTCCAGTGAGTTGACTACCCATTACCAACCCTTTTTTTAACCAAAAAATACCACATTAAACAAAAACCAATGACTCAATAATCATTTAGTACCCATTAACCGATATTGGACGCTTTCAGCAGCTTTTGCAGATCTTTCAGCACATCACCACCGGGCTGATCAACCCGGTATCCCATGATCAGATTACCCAGCGGATCAATGATAAAAATACGGTTCTCTGGCCAGTGCTTAAGGCCGAGCGCTGTTTGCACATGGTTTTTGTCCGCGTTCAGCCAGTAAATGCCCGGATGTTCCGTTTCAAGTTCTGAGGAGGGCACCGGTTTTTCCGGAGCAATGTAAAACCGGGTCACCCGTTCAGACTCTTTTCCCAGGGCAATATGCACCTGACGGGTTTTATACAGGCTGGCGACACAATCAGACTCTTCACAACGGGCACTGCCAAACACCACCACTCGCCAGAGGCCCTCTGTTTCTGCGGCATCTACACGCTTTTCACCGTCCTGAAGATGCAGTGCGGCAAACTGGGCGGGTGGTAGTAAAAGCTCGCCTTTATTGCTTCTTCCTTCTGGTATCCATGCCCCGGTAAAGTACATAATCCAGGCCAACCCCATGGCCATGGATGGGATCAAAATGACAAGGGCAAGCTGCAGCCGATTCTTATTCGTGGTTGTCTTGGTCATGATCACCTCACACGTCATGCTTGTTCTTAAGTAGTTGGCCGAATGGAATCTTATTTTCTGGCTAAGTGGGCAGTTACTATGCAAGGCACAACGTAGGGAGCATAGCCGTAGCTATGTGACCGTAGTTGTAACGCCGCAGAGTGACTGTCCACTTAGTCAGAAAATATGATTTCATTTGGTTAACTACTTATGGTTCTTACCTGAGCGGATCATCTGGAACCCATACAGCAAGAGCAGGACCAGTGCCATGGCAAACCATTGAAAGGCGTAGCCCAGGTGCTTCTCTGATTTCAGATTAATCACCATTGGGCGCATCTGTTCAGCACCCGGCTGACCCGCTCTGAGCACCATGTAAAAATCCGGCGTCGTGCTCTCCATGGCTTCCGATATTTTCAGTGAGTCAAACGCCTGGATGCGTTTCGGCCAGCCTTCTTCCCAGATGTCTTCCGCCAGCATAAAGGGTTTGCCCAAGGGCTTATACGCAAAGCCGGTCAGTATCAGATGCTCCGGATCTGTCATCACCTCCGGCAGTCGTTCCCGATCACCAGCGACAATCCAACCCCGGTCAATCAGCAACCATGCTCCGTCATCGGTCAGAAACGGCATGAACAGCTCATACCCGGCCTCACCCTGGAAAACCTGATTATCCAAAAGAAAGTAGCGATCCGGGTCAAACCGGCCGCTCACCGTAAAAGGGAGATACAACGGATCTTCGTGACGTTGAGCCTGGGAAAGTGACAACGGCTCAAGAGCATGGCGAGACTCATAAGCCTGCTCCAGCATCAACTTTTGCTCGTAACGTGATAGCTGCCAGAAGCCCAGACTCACCAGTACCGGCAGGGTGGCAATCACTAACAGGGTCAACTTCAATCTGAATCCAAACATCAAGTGAACGGTCTTTCTATGCTATTGTGTCCCAGAAAGTGCGGAAAATACTGAGTTCATCTCAGGAGTTTGCCTTGTGGATAACTTTCTTGAGCCAGGAATATGTGGATAAAATTCGTCGTTATTGTTCTTTTTATTGCCGTGGTTATCAGTCTGGGTACCGGCTTTTATTTTCTGCTGACTGAGAAGAAGAGTTCGCCCAAACTGCTGAACTCCCTGAAAGTTCGTATCGGTCTCACTGTTTTGATTATGGTGGTTATTGTTGCCGCCTGGCTTCATGGAGATATCCACAGCCAGGCACCCTGGTTGTATCGATAACCGTTAAATCAGATAAACGAAAATAAACAGTCCAACCCATACCACATCTACAAAGTGCCAGTACCAGCTGGCGGCTTCAAAGGCAAAATGGTTATCTGCCTCAAAATGTCCCTGAAAAACCCGCACAAGCATCACCGCCAGCATAATGGCTCCCAGTGTTACATGTGCACCGTGAAAACCGGTCAACAAGAAGAAGGTTGAGCCATAAATACCAGCACTGAGGGTCAACCCCAGTTCGTTATAGGCCTCGATGTACTCTTCAACCTGGAAAAACAGGAATGCGGTGCCGAGCACCAGCGTCAGGATCAACCACAGTTTTATCTTGTAGCGGTCATTAGCGCGCAGTGCGTGGTGGGCCAGTGTCAGTGTGATACTGGAAGCAACCAACAGAAGCGTGTTCAACAGCGGCAGGTGAAAGGGATCCACAACATCAGCAGCGCCAACAAAAAGATCATTGTCCGGATTTACCATCAGTGGCCAGCTCGCAGTAAAATCTGGCCAGAGCATCTCGTGGGTCATCGCCCCTTCACCCTCACCGGCAAGCCAGGGGACGGCCAGAACCCGAACATAGAACAGGGTGCCAAACAGTGCGGCAAAAAACATCACTTCGGAAAAAATAAACCAGAACATTCCCCAGCGGAATGTCCGGTCCATCTGTGGACTGTAAAGCCCGGCCCGGGACTCCTGGATGACATTGCCGAACCAGCCAAACAGCATCCAGGCCATAATCAGGCCACCGGCGTAAAACACATAGTGTGCACTAGAGTCCTTAACACCGGCGCTCATGTCATTCATCATCATGCCGGCCCCAAGAAGGGTCAGAAAAAGTCCAATAGACGCAATGATTGGCCATTTACTCTGGGCCGGAACGTAGTAGGTACCTTCGGTAGCCATAGTACTTTCTTTCACCTCTCCTGATCTGACAGGGAGTACGCCTTTTCTCCCGAACAATCTTCTTTAGAAAATAAAGCTCAAAACACTCAGTTCAAATGGGTTACATCAAACAGCGTATAAGACAAGGTTAGCTTTTTTATATGCTTCGGCAGGTCCTGATCGACGATAATCCGCAGTGGCATCACCTTTTCTTCCCATGGCTGCAACGTCTGTGTGGTAAAACAAAAACACTCGACCTTATGCAGAAAGTTGGTGGCTTCAAACGGCGTCACACTGGGAATGGCCTGGCCCACTATTGTTTTACCCGTGGGGTTTTTCGCAACAAAGTTTAGCAGGCCCGGTTCGCCGGGATGCACCGTGACCTGGGGAGTGCTGGGGTAAAAGTCCCAGCTCATGCCCGCATTCTTCGTGGCCACAAACTGCACCTTGATATCGCGGCTGGTATCCACTTTGGCTTCTGCCGCCTTGTACATGTATGGGTCAGGATCCGTCTTGCCGTTCAGGCCAGTCACCTGACAGAACACGTTGTACAGTGGCACCATGGCAAAACCAAAACCGAACATGCCACAAGCTACGAGTATGGAGCGAATGACAGTACGGCGAGTTGAATGCTCGATGGCTTCAGGCTGCTCTCTATCCTGTTCACTCATACAGACTCCTGTCGTTTACTTTACATCCGGTGGTGTGGTGAAGGTGTGATAGGGGGCTGGTGATGGCACACTCCACTCTAACCCTTCAGAACCTTCCCAGGGCTTGGCCTCGGCTTTTGCTCCCCCCCTGATGCATTTAATCACGATAAACAGGAACAGGAGCTGCGTGGTTCCAAACATAAAACCACCAATACTGGCCATTTCATTGAAGTTGGCAAACTGCAGTGCGTAGTCCGGTATCCTGCGTGGCATGCCCGCCAGCCCGACAAAGTGCATTGGGAAGAACGTCAGGTTCATCCCGATAAAGGACATCCAGAAGTGCACTTTGGCCAGCGTCTCGTCATACATATAGCCAGTCCATTTTGGCAGCCAGTAGTAGCAGGCAGCATAGATGGCAAAAATTGCCCCCGGCACCAGTACATAGTGGAAATGAGCCACCACGAAATAGGTGTCGTGATATTGGAAGTCAGCAGGGGCAATTGACAGCATCAGTCCTGAGAAACCACCAATGGTAAAGAGCACCACAAAGGCGGTGGAGAAGAGCATCGGGGTTTCAAAGGTCATGGAACCACGGAACATGGTGGTCACCCAGTTGAATATCTTCACCCCGGTGGGTACCGCAATCAGCATGGTGGCGTACATAAAAAACAGCTCGCCAATCAGCGGGATGCCCACTGTGAACATGTGATGCGCCCAGACAATAAACGACAGAAAGGCGATACTGGCGGTTGCGTACACCATGGAGGTATAGCCAAACAGGGGCTTACGGGCAAATGCTGGAATAATGGCAGAGACAATCCCGAAGGAGGGGAGAATCATGATGTACACTTCCGGATGCCCGAAAAACCAGAAAATATGCTGGAACAGTACCGGATCACCACCACCACCGGCATTGAAGAAACTGGTACCGAAATGAATATCCATCAACATCATGGTCACTGCACCCGCCAGCACCGGCATTACCGCAATCAGCAGATAAGCCGTGATCAGCCAGGTCCAGACAAACATGGGCATTTTCATCATGGTCATCCCCGGAGCCCTGAGGTTCAGGATGGTCGCGATGATATTAATCGCCCCCATGATGGAAGAGATCCCGAGCATGTGGATGGCAAAGATGAAAAATGTTGTTGAAGGCGGTGAATAGTCTGTTGATAGTGGCGCATAAAAGGTCCAGCCGAAGTTGGGGCCACCACCTTCCATAAACAAGGTGCTCACCAGCATCACGGCAGCAAAGGGCAGAATCCAGAAGCTCCAGTTGTTCATCCGCGGCATGGCCATATCCGGAGCCCCGATCATCATGGGAATCATCCAGTTAGCCAACCCGACAAATGCCGGCATAACGGCACCGAATACCATGATCAAACCGTGCATGGTGGTCATCTGGTTGAAAAAAGCCGGTTCGACAATCTGCAGTCCGGGCTGGAACAGTTCAGCCCGGATGATCATGGCCATGGCCCCACCGGTCAGAAACATAATGAAGCTGAACCACAGGTACATGGAGCCAATGTCTTTGTGGTTGGTGGTCAGAACCCAACGCATCAATCCTTTGGCAGGCCCGTGATGATGCTCCTGATCCAGGGAAGAAGCAGTATCTGTTACCGAAGTCATATCTACTCTCCTTACAGGCTCGCCTGCTGGTTATCTGGCATGGTCTGCTTGGCCGGATCTTCTACGTATTCGCCAGTTTTCTTGTACTCCACAATCTCTTGAGGGGTCACCATTTCACCGGTGTCATTGCCCCAGGCATTCCGCTCATAGGTGATCACGGCAGCAAGGTCCACCTCACTCAGCTGGCCGGCAAAGGCCTGCATTGCCGAGCCCTTCTTACCGTTCATAACAATATCGACATGCGCCCCGATCTGATCCGCTTCAGTGGCCATCGGGCTGCCTTTCAGCGCCGGGAAGATCGGCGGCATGCCGGCACCATTGGGCTGGTGGCATACAGCGCAAGCCTTGGTGTAGGCCTGCTCACCTCTTTCCATCAATTCCGCCATGGTCCATGTTTTATCGGTCAGCTCACGCTCTTTGCCCGCTGCGGTTTTTTTCGCAAGAAGCCAGGCGTCATAGTCTTCCTGTGACTTGGCTTCAACCACAATGGGCATATAGCCATGATCCTTACCACACAGTTCGGCACACTGCCCACGGTAAGTACCGGGTACTTCAATATTGGTCCAGGCTTCGTTGATAAATCCGGGAATAGCGTCACGCTTGACTGCCAGGGCAGGCACCCACCAGGAGTGAATCACGTCAGCAGCGGTCACCAGAAAGCGAACCTTTTTATCCACAGGAATCACTAGCGGCTCATCCACTTCCAGAAGATAGTTGGGGTTCTTGTCCCGAACATTTCTGATCTGTTCCCGGGGTGTACTGAGGTTACTGAAAAAAGAGACATCTTCTCCGACGTATTCATACTGCCACTTCCATTGATAGCCGGTAATTTTGATATCAATATCGGCCTCGTCAGTATTGTAGATTTCCACCAGCGTTTTGGTCGCCGGAATGGCCATCAGCACCAGGATCAGAAAAGGAATGGATGTCCATACAATCTCAACCAGTGTGCTTTCATGAAACTGGTGTGCTACTGCGCCTTTGGATTTACGGTGCTTGAAAATGGAATAAAACATGACACCAAAGACAATCAGGCCGATCACGACACAGATCATCAATATGGTCATGTGGAGTCCGTAGATATTCCGGCTGACCGCCGTCACACCTTCGGTCATATTGACTTCCCATGCAGCACGGCTACTACCCGTTACAGCCAGTCCCGCAAGAAGAAGAAAGAGAGATTTCGCCTGCTGCATCATTATTCCCTTACATCCCCTGACTATCCGCTGATCGCAGCGGAAACTTCTTATTATTATTGTGCAGATTTGTTGCGCTGCTTTACTTCTCAGAGGTGCGACTGCCAACGGAGCAGTTTTTCGTCCGGTTGCCTGTGTCACGATACTGACCTTTCCAATGGTCTTGTGTTGTTACCAACGTTCATCGTCTCCACCCCATGATAAAGCCCGTTTGTGACATTTACGCAGGTAAACCACAGATGGATTATTGAGAGGAAGCGAGATTATTTATAATTATCTGATCTGAAAAACCCCACTACATCTATTCAAGAGCAGATATGCAATCAGTATTGAGACCAAAACAAACTGCTTAGCAAACACATAACTGCAAATCCAACACCTCATGCCATAAAAATACTATGGCAAATCATTCAAAGCAGAACACTCTAAGTCTGACAATAATCGTTATAGAGTATAGTTCTAAAAAACCATTAAACAACATGCTGAAAGAAAATGAAATCGCCAATTTTAAAATACTGTAAATGTCGTTTAATGGATTCCTGATATTTCCTATATCACGCCTGTAAAGGGCTGTAATTAAACAATATTTTATTCAGGTTCTATGGTACAAAAATTTATGACCAAGATATTCTGTTGTAACTAAAGACAATTCCCTCTGCAAAAATCAGAGAAGCAATAAGTCTAACCAGGCTCTATCACCCTTTATAAACAGGGTTCGCCGTTGCCTCTTTGGGATCTTATGGAATCAAACGTTAAGCCACCTGCAAAAATGGCTGTGTTACGACAATTTCTGCTTCTGTCTCATAAACATTTTGAAGCGCTCATACATTTCCCAGTTTTCAGTAACACTGTATTGACAGTTGTCGCAGACCGTTACACAACCGGCTTTTAATATGCCATAGTGGCACGTTTTAACGGGTTTACTCAGCTCCCTTTTCAGCCAATACCTTATAATTTTTATTTCATCCAGGCTCCAGCCATCACGCAGAGGCATGCACTCCTTGTTAAAAAATTCGTGAAATTCTTCATCGTCTTTGCTCCAGAGAATGCTCAGGGGAATATTATTTTTAACAATAAAGTCGTTAACGTCTTCACACTCTTCGTCATTCACGAATTCCCACAAATAATTAATACGCTCATGTTTAGCCAGGATCATGGCACTGTGGAACCGGGCCAGTGCCTGATACTCTTCGGGAGCGAACAACTCTTTACCAGACCAGTCTTTGTTCAGGAACTCAGTCAGCTCTGCAGGCAACTTTGCTAATATTGAATCAGCCAGTGACTTTGTTTCATCCTTAGTAGGGCCATCTTCTCTCTTTCCGTCTATCCACCGATTCCTCAAAAATTCAGTTATCTGATATTCAAGCCTGTTTTTAAGTTTTTCCGGGTTGATCTCCAGATCGAGACCGGGAGCGCGCCCGAGGTGAGAATTAGAGGGATAAACAAGTAATAAATCATTTTCCTGAAACTTTACCTTAGGTTGTTCTGGCTTTATTTTTACGGTACAAGACGTTAGAGCAGTGATCAGATGTTCATCCACCGACTGCTCTGGACTCCCTGCGCAGACCTGTTGATTGGGAATATAGCGTGCACAGGCAGGAGCCTCATAAACTGACCCATTGGATCCTCCAGTGGCAATAAGTGGACAATTGTCTGATTCGGGCATAAGTACAGGGGTCTGAATAGTGGAACTTGCTAACGGATGCATAGCTAATTCATATCCTTTAATTTGATAATCGGATTCTATCGATTTATCCGAACGGGTGAATTAATTTATTTCTGTCGATCCAACAGTAAGCAGAGACTTGCCATCTTTAATCATCAGTTCCAGCAATCGCCGACCATTGCCAGAGGCAAGGACCGATGGCCTTTTTGCCCTCGGACAATTCCTTACTTGATAAGACAAGGAGTCTTATGAAAATTCAATCGATAAACCACCTGAGATATTTACTGTGTTACGGCGATCCCTTACCCTGACTCATCAGCATTTTAATGTGTCCGTATGGTTTCCAGTTTTCAGTAATACGGTAAATGCATTCATCACAAACCGTCACACAGTCGGCTTTGAATATACCATAATGGCACGTTTTAATGTATTCGTTCATCCGTTCAGCTTCAGGATAATCCTGACACCGCTGCAGTTCCTCATTCAACCAATACTGAATGAGTTCTAGTTCTATTTCGTCTTCTTCGTCTTCGCTCCAGCCAGCACGCAAGGGTAAACACTCCTTTCTAAAAAATTCGTTAAATTCATCTTCCTCTTTTTCACTCCGGTAGTCCAAATCTTCATCTTCAAGCAAAATAATTGCGCTGTGGAACCTCGCCAGGGCTTGATACTCATCGGGAGCAAACCACTCTTTATCGGACCAGTCTTTGTTCAGGAACTCAGTTAGTTCTGCAGGCAACCTTGCTAATATTGAATCAGCCAGTGATTTTTTTTCCTCCTGAGTAGCAGGACCTTTTCTATGTCCACTTATCCAACGTTCTCTCAAAAATCCAGTTATGTGATAATCAAGCCTGTTTTTAAGTTCTTCTGGATTGATCTTCAAATCAAGAGTGGGTGTTGTGACTCTTCTCACAGAATTAGAGGGATAAACAAGTAATAAATCATTTTCCTGAAACTTTGTCGGTGATTGTTCAGGCCCTGCTTTAACGACACAAGACGTTTGAGTAGTTATTTGACGTTTATCCAGTGGGTACCCTGGGCTCTCAGTGGAATCAGGAAGATGGCGTAAAGAGGCAGGAATCTCCTGAACTTTACCATTCGACTCAGCAGATGCAATAGCTTGAGGGCTGTCTGATTTGGACAGAGGTAGAGGTGGCTGAACAGGGGAATTTACTGATGAATACATAAGTATTTATTTCCTTTAGTTTGCTCAAAGACATCATTTTCGGCAAACCAGTGGCAGTCTTATGACAATTTTTCCAACTGGCTCTCAAGGTTTTTAATGCGATTATATGCAGCCCGGCTTTCATGTATGCGGTAACTACGGTCGCAGATTGACACACAATCAGCTTTTAATGGGCCATAATGACAATAATCGACGTAGCTCTTCAGGCGATCATGGTCAGGATATTTCTGACAACGTTTCAATTCGTAGTTCAGCCACTCCTTAATATACCGCACTTCGTCTTCGCTCCAGCCTTTGAGCAGAGGTAAGCACTCCTTTATCAAAAATTTTTTAAATTCACCGCACTTTTCGTACCCGTAACTTGGGTATTCCCAACCTTGTTCTTCACATATCTCGTAATCCATAAGATCGTCTTCATTGAAAAAAATAAATGCAAAATGGAACTTCGCCAGAGCTTGATACTCCTCGGGGACAAACCAGTCTCTACCAGACCAGTCTTTGTTAAGGAACTCATATAACGCTGCCGGCAACCTTGTTATTATTGAATCTGCTAATGACTGTTCTTCTTCCCGGGTGGGTTCATCTTCGATCTGAAACATTTCATAACGATCATCCAATATGCCATGAATATGCCATCTAAGGGCATCTTTCAGTTTTCCCGGATTTACGTGCAAATCCACACTGGAGTGGTCAGAAAAATCTTGTGGGTAAATCAGCAATATATCATTTTCCTGAAACTTCGTCGGTGATTTGCCAAGCTCTGTTTTTACGACACCAGGCTTAACAGCAGTAATTTGTTGTTCATCCAGTGAGAGCTCTGAACGCTCCCCGGAATCAGGTAGCTGGCGTGAACAGGAGGGTGTTATCTGAACGTTGCTATTGAATGCAGTTGCGATAGCAGCTTCGCTGACCTCTGGTTCAGATGGTGGTAAAGGTATTGGCTGAGCATCGGAATTTGCTAACGGAGGCATAGCTCTACAGACCCTTTAGTTAATTTGAGGCCATAGATTTCAGTCAGACAAAATTGACGACTTCCATCGCTTACTATTTCGCGGTCATTAGATCCAATTGAACAACAGATAGTTCCGGTCTGTTGAAAAAAATTTCTATCATTCCAGGCACCCCTGAGATGCCTCTGGAAAAAGCTGGCATAGCATATATTGTGTGCCATTTTTTTGACTGCACAACAGATTCCAAAATTTAGAAAAACCCTTATTTTGCAGTGTTTTTTATATTATTTTTTATTTATAAAAATATTGAAATATATGAAAAATGAATATTTACCGTCTCTTGTTTTATAGTTGGTACTATGGTTTTTTAAACATCTACCAGACAGCCATTGCCAGTCATTCCTGCTGGCACGAATGGATGAACACAGGGGGTCAATATGGATGTACAGGCAATCCGACAGTTAATCCTTCAGGTCAAAGAGCTGGAAGCGCAAAGCAGACATCTGCAAACGCTTATCAGTGATCGGATTGAACAATTACATCGCACAATTGAGCTGCCTGATGATAATGCCTGTGAGACATTGCTGATCTTTACGATGGATTATATTGACCATGTGCCGGATTTTCTGGAAGCGCTTAATGAAGCCTCCCGGCAAGTGGGTATTCATCGGTTTATCTCACCATTTCTGGATATTGCTGAAGAAAACTTTATGGCGGCCATAACCCGGGATCAACCCGTTTCCGGGCTCGATTTATTGCTTGATAAAGCCTATTTTGCCCATCGGCTTATTGAAGAAGTAAACGACCAATATCTTGTAAAAACCGGATCAACGCTCATCCCCATGAATATGACCTGGGCGAACCTGATTGTTCATTCAATATTGGGGGAAAAGTTTGCCAATGCCCTGGATGTGATTGTGGATAAAACGGTGGATCAGATGATGCGCTCGCAAGCGATTTATCATGAAGAGAAATTCCGGGAGTTTATCCATGATCGCAGTGCTGAGGAGTGGATCAGGATCTGGTCACGCTGGAACTGCCTTTCCAACAACCTGGGTATTGAGCTTAAATTTACAGCCTCGGCCTGAACCAGCCAGCCTGATGAACTTTAATTTTATTTCAGTGTCTTAATGATAACCAGTCTACGGTTCCGGTACCCTGACAACATTTGATAAAAGATAATAGAGGTGATCCGTAATCGCAGTACTAACAAGCGGTAAGAATAGGGGATGGTGAAACTGTTCATCAACAAACTGAGCAACCACTTCTGCGATGTGATCTGTATTTTTCGTTATACCTTTTTTCCAGTGATTTCCTCGTTCTCCATAACAATCATTGTCAATCGGACTGATTCACCGTGAATGGGGGTTTTAACTCCGTAAGGCGCCTGTATTTGATCAAGCTCTTCAGTGCTGGATAGCCGAACTACAGGGTCTGATCTCTCTACGACTCTATTCCTGATAAAAAAATTGTTTTTTACAATTATGATGCCTGTAGTTAAGCCTAAGGTTGAACCAACCAGACCTCCGACTATGGCACCATCTATCGCACCTTTTGCAGCTAGCTCTGTTCCCAGGTCATTTTCCAGGAAAAAACCCACGCCACCTCCGATGCCACCTCCCAGAACACCGTTAATGGCACGCATTAATGCAGTATTTCCATTACCCGGATGAACAACCACTGCACTTGTTGCACCACCAGCCATACCGCCTACTACAGCTCCTGCCATACCACCTGCTATAGCCCCGGCAATACCACCAGTAACACAGCCTATAGCTCCTCCTACAGTCGCACCCACTGAGGCATCTTCTAATACCAGCATCAAGCTTCTGAACACATCTAACCTTGTGACCTGAAGTCCTCTAAACGTGCAACATTGCTTCTCAAGATTGAAACACTGCCGGGAGGCCTGTAAACACAGCGCTTCTTCAGGAGTCACGGATACCGGTGCTGGTGGTAACATACAAACTGAACTTGCCCCCGGTTGTTGCCGGGCAGCTCTGGTTGGTTGTCAAAATCCAATTATTTCACGCAGTAAGGTAGACCATCATCAATGCACCCTCACGGCTTTTTTACCGGTGGATCATCAACAAATCGAATAATGTCGGTATGATCATCCAGAATACTCTCTTCCCGGGCAATACGGGCCTCTGGCAAATTCCCCTCCAGCCTCGGATTGACTTCCATCTCATCGCTGAAGCCGCATTCCACGCATTCCCGGTAATCCCGCTCAGTCTCACTGCGGAACATTCGAACTGAATCCATTGTGCCGCAGGAAGGGCATACCGCTCCTGCAATAAAGCGCTTGGTTTTCATGGCTCTTAATCCCTGACTGATGTGACAGTTATACGCAACAGAAAGCACCTCAAGCGCTCTGCTGCGTATTTATTTCAAATAGCCGTCATTTAACGGCAAAACTTATCATGGTTGGGGCAAAAAACTGCAAAGCCCAAGCCATTAAGCCGTTTGAATACCGCTGTGTCGCAGCAACGCATCAATCTCTGGCGCTCGGCCGCGGAAGTTGACAAACAGCTCCATAGGTTCAGCAGAACCGCCTTTTTCAAGCACCTCATGGAGGAAGGACTCACCGGTTTTCCGGTTAAAAATCCCTTCTTCCTCAAAGCGTGAAAACGCGTCAGCGGATAACACCTCAGCCCATTTATAGCTGTAATAGCCCGCAGCATAACCACCGGCAAAGATATGGCTGAAACTGTTCTGAAAACGGTTGAAAGATGGCGGCATCACCACTGCCACTTGCTGGCGCACCTGATCCAGCACGGACTGAACATCAATGTTATCGCGATATTCCTTGTGCAGTTTGAAGTCAAAAAGTGAAAACTCCAACTGCCGGACCATCATCATGGCAGACTGGAAGTTTTTTGCCGCCAGCAATTTATTCAGCATCGCTTCCGGCAGCGGCTCGCCGGTTTCAAAATGACCGGAGATAATGGCCAGCCCTTCCTTCTCCCAGCACCAGTTCTCCATAAACTGACTGGGCAGTTCGACAGCATCCCAGGCAACGCCACTGATGCCAGAAATCGCCGCATAATCCACTTTGGTCAGCATGTGGTGCAGACCGTGACCAAACTCATGGAACAGGGTTACCACTTCGTCGTGGGTTAACAGCGCCGGTTTATCGCCCACCGGCGGTGTGAAGTTACAGGTCAGGTAGGCCACCGGCAGTTGTAACTTGCCATCCTGTTGCCAGCGGGAACGGCAGACATCCATCCAGGCACCACCACGCTTATGTTCCCTGGCATAAAGGTCCAGGTAAAAGCGACCGATCACCTCTCCTTCTCTGGTGATGTTGAAAAAGCGCACATCTTTATGCCAGGTATCCACGTTATCCACGGTGGCAAACTCAACGCCATAGAGTCGATTGACCACGTCAAACATTCCGGCAATGGCTTTTTCCGCCGGGAACCATGGGCGCAGTTCTTCCTGGGAAATGGCGTACCGCTGCTGCCGGAGTTTCTCGCCATAATAGCCAACATCCCAGGCTGCAAGATCTTCAACGCCGTACTCTGCTTTGGCAAACGCTTTCAGTTCCGCCAGCTCCTGCTCCGCCTGAGGCTTGCTTTTGGCGGCCAGGTCTTGCAGAAATTCAATGACTTTATCCGGGGACTCCGCCATCTTGGTGGCCAGGGAGTATTCAGCGTAGTTCTCAAAACCCAGTAACCGGGCCAGTTCATGGCGAAGCTGCAGGATCTGCCTCATGTTGTCCGTGTTATCAAACTCCCCGGCATTTGGCCCCTGGTCAGACGCGCGGGTAGAGAAGGCGGTGTAAACCTCTTTCCTGAGCTCCCGGTTATCGCAATAGGTCATCACCGGAAAGTAGCTTGGAAAATCCAGATTCAACAACCAGCCCGCCTTCTCTTTTGACTCGGCCAGCTGCCTTGCCCCGGCCAGGGCAGACTCGGGTAATCCGGCCAGCTCCGATTCATCGGTAATCAGCTTGCTCCAGGCCATGGTGGCGTCCAGAACATTGTCAGAGAATTTGCTGGTCAGTTCCGACAGCTGTTTTTTGATCTCGCCGTAACGGGATTTCTGCTCATCTTCCAGGGCAACACCGGCTAAACGGAAATCCCTGAGGTTATCGTTAATCACTTTCTGCTGAGCGCTGTCCAGCTGCTTAAACGCTTCAGAATCTGCCAGAGACTGGTAAGCCTCAAACAACTGACGGTTCTGGCCAAGACGGGTAGAGTATTCAGATAGCAGCGGCAAACAGCCATTGTACGCTTCCCGCAGTGCTTCACTGTTGACGACCGCGTTCATATGACCAACCGGTGACCATGCTTGCCCCAACCGGTCATCCAGCTGATCCAGGGGCTCCTGCAAAGAGTGCCATCCGAAAGCGGCACCTCCAAGAGCGGCACCGGAAGCCAGTAACGCGGCAAGCGCCTTTTCATTATCAGCAATAATGGATTCAATGGCGGGTTTTACATGTTCCGGCAGAATTTTGGAAAATGGGGGAAGTTCACTGGATTCCAGTAGCGGGTTAATCATAAGACAGCTCTCTATACTTTTTAAATTTCATGGTAATTATTGGTAATAGATGGGTGCGTCATCCGGTGAATTCAAGCAGAATCCGGTCAATGCACCAGGAGGCTGTCCGAGAATAGCGCCCGTAGCGAGGATGGCAGAAAATTGAGGATAAAAAGTCGGAATTTTTTAGTCAATAGTGGTTCTATTTACTAAAAAATTCCGACTTCTTAGACCAATTTGCTGCCACCGCAGTAGGGCAGTCTATTCTCGGACAGCCTCCTAGCCATTATTTGCATCCACTGAGGCAGAAACACCACAGGAGCCCCGCTCAATGAGTCAAGCCATCCGAAGCTTCAATCATAAAATGCCAGTTCTTGGCGAAAGGGTCTATATCGACGACAGTGCGGTTGTGCTTGGCGATGTCACGATCGGGAACGATAGCTCGGTATGGCCAACGGCGGTTATTCGTGGCGATATGCATTCCATCCGTATTGGCGACAGAACCAGCATACAGGATGGTTCAGTTCTGCACATTACCCATGCAAGTGATTACAACCCCGCTGGCCATCCGTTGACCATTGGTGATGATGTAACGGTAGGGCATAAAGCGGTTTTGCATGGTTGTACTATCCATAACCGGTGTCTGATTGGTATTGGTGCCATTATTCTGGATGGTGCCGTGGTGGAAGAAGAGGTGATTGTCGCAGCCGGTTGTCTGGTTCCCCCGGGCAAGCATCTTGAGAGTGGTTTTGTCTACAAGGGAAACCCGGCCAAAAAAACACGGGAACTATCGGAAACAGAGCGTAGTTTCTTCCAATACACCGCTGGAAACTATGTCAAACTGAAAGATAACTATCTTGAAAATCAGGCTCTTGATAGTCAGGCTCTTGATAAATAGTAGAAGGGCTGCATCCAGCCCTTGATCAAGTCCTTAGTACCACTTAAAAATCATAACGTTAATTACTCCCCCTGCATTTTTTAATCATCCTTGTGACTTAAGTAGTAATGACTCACAGACTGGTCATAACTAATCTGAATTTATCAATACAAGCTATGACTGTTTTCAAGCACTGAGACAAGGAATTTAATATGAGTCAACTTTACAATGTGAACCAGGAAAACAACCCTATCTATAGACAAGCCGAGTTAGCCGATGCGGCCAAAGACAGAGCTGATATAGAAAAATCCAGGGAAGCAGCCCTGGAGTACCACACCAGGCTCCAGTTGGAAGATACCATTGATCTTGACGGCAATGGTGACGGCAGGAGCAACGATTCCCGCTTGCTGTCTATCCTTGCCCGCCAAAGAGTCTTAGGCTGATTTAATGCACTGAATATCCCACCGGAGGCCTTTCTATGCCTCTGGTGAATATGTTATAAGCGCTCCCTGATAAACACAGCTGGCTTTTTCAAACATGGACATTTACTCAACCGTTATACTGCTTTTCCTGATCATGGATCCTTTGGGCAATATGCCTGTCTTTATCTCAGTTCTGAAAGGAGTTCCTGAACAGAGGCGTAGCAAGGTGCTTATCAGAGAGCTGCTGATTGCCCTGGTTATTCTTCTGATCTTCCTTTTTGCCGGAAAATACCTGCTGCTATCACTGCATTTGAAGCAGGAATCGGTGAGTATTGCCGGTGCAATTATCCTGTTTATTATCGCCATTCGCATGATTTTCCCATCCAGCCGGGGTGGTGGCATCATGGGCAGTACCCCAGACGGTGAACCATTTATTGTTCCCCTGGCGATTCCCCTGATTGCCGGCCCATCCATTCTGGCAACGCTGATGCTGGTCTCCAGCCAGCATCCGGGAAATCAGTGGCCACTGGCCATGGCCGTTTTTATCTCCTGGGCATTGAGCGCTGCCATTCTGATGATGTCGGGTAAAATTATGAAATTACTGGGTAGTCGGGGCATATTTGCCATTGAGCGGCTGATGGGGATGATCCTGGTGATGCTCTCGGTGCAGATGTTTATGGATGGTATTGCTCACTATTCGGCATAGTAAATACTTACTGACTGCTTCCTGAAAACAATCAACAAACCGGAAGCAGTCCCTGTACAAGCCCACCATATTTCCACTATCATCGAACTATTTGCCGCCTAAGTTTTCTACCATGGATCTAGATACCTGCGCCAAGGCTCTGAAAGAGTTGGGTCACCCTTCACGACTTGGAATCTACAAACGCCTGGTCAGGTCTGGGCATCAAGGGGGGTTGTGCCCATTCCCTCGAAAAGTTCACTGTACAAAAACTAGACCACTTTTTTTAACCTGAAATAAGTTGCCCTGGATACACCAGACCTCTCCATTACGTCTTTCATGGGTACTCCTTCACTAATCATGGCTTTGGCTTGATCGGTGCTTTTGTGGGGCTTCCTGCCAAACTTAACGCCAGACTCTTTGGCAGCTAAACGACCTTCGTTGGTACGTTCAAGAGTGCGCTCTCGCTCTGCTTCAGCAACAGCCGCCAATATCTGGATAATCATTTTTCCCATCGCCCCTTCAGTGCTGAGGCTGTTGTCCAGGAAACGAATGGAAATTCCTTTTTTGTAGCAGCTATCAACGATCTTGATCATGTCTGCCGTGTTACGGCCTAAACGATCCATCTTGGTACAAATGATGGTGTCATCTCTTTCGGCTCTGGTCAGCAGTCGTTGCAGTCCATTTCTGTCGTCTGTTTTGCCGGTCATTTTGTCGGTGAATATCCGGTCTTCACGAACTCCGGCTTTTTTCAGGGCTGAAATCTGAATATCCAGTTTTTGTTGAATCGTTGAAACTCTTGCGTAGCCCAGAAGTGCCATTTTGATCGATCTCAGTATCAAATATCGAAATTGATACTATCAGGTCTCAGAACTAGAAAAACAAGATTTTTGATACCTTTTTTCTCACGCTTCTGTACAGTATCAGATTTTCTAAATTTTGATACCTGAAAAAGTATAAGCGACATATGTCTCAGAAGAACGAGAAGCGGATTCACATTCTAAGCCCAAATGAAGTCAGGGAACTCTACGAACGGCCAGTATTTAATCAGGCTGATCGGGAGGACTATTTTTCCCTTGATCCTCATATGCAGAAAATCATTGATGGTTTGGAAAAACTGGAAACCAGAATCTATTTCATCCTTTTGGTTGGCTACTTTCGAGCCAAGCCAGTAATTCCAAAATTCACCCTGGACGATGTGGCCAGAGATGCAGAGTATATTCGAAAAACCTATTTCCCTAATGAAAACATTGCTCTGGATCAGCTGCCCAAGAGTACCCGCTCTAAACTGGTTGGCAAGATGCTTGAAACATTGGGTTTTGCTCGTTTGTCGAAAGCTCACCAGACACACCTGATAACACGGATGAAGGATGTTGCCACCATCTGTACCGATCCGAGATATATTTTTGATGAAGGACTCGCCTTTCTTGGTCAGCAGCGGATAGCACTGCCAGGTTACACCAGTTTACAAAATCTGGTGACAGAGGCTCTTGTGGGGGAGCAGCAGCGCATCGAGGCTGTCCTCTCAGAGCAGATGTCAGAAACCACACAACACAAGCTGAACAAGATACTCACGAACAAAGGCGCACTGAACAGCCTGTCAGTATACAAAGGATCAGCCCGTGACTTCTCACCCTCTGAACTTGACCGGGAGCTGGAAACCCATAAGACCATCAAGGAAATCTATCCTGAATTAAAGTCACTGATTTCCTCTTTGGGTTTGTCGCAAGGCAATATGGCTTACTATGCCTCCATCGTCCGGCACACTTCTGTTTATAAGGTTCGTCGGTATCCTCACTGGCAGGGACTCTTATATCTGGCCTGTTATCTGTATTTCCGCTACCGGGAAACTAATGACAAGCTGGTCACTTCATTCTGTTATCTGGTTCGGAAATACCGAGACGCGTCTAAAGCCTATGCCCAGCAGAAAGTCGGAGAGGAACTGGAGGCCGTCCGCGAAAAACTGAAGTTTGCCGGGAATATTCTGCATTATTTTGTGGATGAAAACGTCAGTGACAGCCTGACTTTCGGTGAAGTCCGCAAGCAGGCTTTTTCTCTGGTCTCCAAAGAAGAACTGGGAGCGATAAGTAAACACCTGAACAAAAGTGACTTCGACCTGGCCGGATACCGTTGGGAATATATTGATAAGCAGTCCAGGAAGGTGGCCAACACTCTGCGTAAATTGTTCCTCGCTATTGATGTGGAGTGTGATAGCAACCAGATCACTCTATCTGAACAGCTCGAACACTCCAGAACGGAGCTGGCTGAGAAGCGCAAGCTCACCACTTTTAATCAGAGTTTCATCAAGAAAAGCGAGCGACCATACCTGATCGATGATGGAACGCTTCATGCAAAACGCTTTGAGTTTTACCTGTATTACCGAATCAGCAAACATCTGGACAGTGGCAAGGCATATATTACTGAAAGCGAGAAAAATAAACGGCTGGAGGATGACCTGATTCCTGTCAGGGATTGGGAAAAACACAAAGAATTCATCATTGCCAAGACCGGCCTGCAACGCCTATTGACACCGGTTACTCAAACTCTGGATGAACTTGAGGGGCTACTCAATGAACGCATGACTCAGGTAGGCGAAACCATCGCCAGCGTGATGACATTGATAACCCCATTTACAGCCAGATAAAGCATATGGGGATTATCGAAATCATGAATTACGTTAACCGAAAAACCGGCTTTCTGGATGCATTTGAAGGAATCTCTACAAGGAAACGTAATACCAAGGCTGAGGAGGATGATCTGATTGCCTGCATTTTTGGTAATGGCACCAATTACGGGCTTCAACGGATCGCGGCGATTTCAGACCGCAGTGTCGGAGTTTTGCGTGGTGTTAATGATGCGTTTGTCCGACCTGAAACGATCAGTGCAGCGAATGACTTGATCTCCAACGGAATCGCCAGACTGCCGATATTCAAGCACTATACCATCAACGAGTCAGCTCCTTTCGGTAGCATTGACGGGCAAAAATATGCTTGCCGTATCAATACCTTCAAGGCCCGCTATTCCGCCAAATATTTCCGGAAAGGGAAAGGCGTGTCTGCAATGACGCTGGTCTCTAACCATGTGCCGGTTAATACCGCTGTCATTTCCCCAAATGAGTACGAAGGTCACTTTGCTTTTGACCTGCTCTACAACAACAGCAGTGACATCCAGCCCAAGTCTCTGGCAACAGACACCCACGGCATCAACAATGTCAATTTCGCCATACTGGATATGTTTGGCTATCAGTTTTCTCCCCGTTATGCGCGGTTCAAGCGAGCTTTCAATGATCAGTTTGAGGTAGTTGTTGAGAAAGGTGATGTGAAAATCAGGCTGAAAAAGCCTATAAACCGCAGGCTGATTGAGCAGGAGTGGGATCAGATTCAGCATATTGTCTGCTCGCTGAGCCGCAAGTCTACTCAGCAGGGCACTGTGATCAGAAAGCTTTCCAACAATAAACGAAACAGCAGAATCCTGTCAGCCCTGCATGAATATGACCGGCTGATCAAATGCCTTTACCTGCTTGATTACGTCGATAACAAAACTCTGAGGCAGTTCGTGCAGCAGGCACTAAACCGGGGTGAGGCTTATCACCAGCTCCGAAAAGCCATCGCTTCTGTTAATGGCAACCTGTTCCGGGGAGGTAATGATTACCAGATCGACCAATGGAATGACTGTGCCAGGCTGATCGCCAACAGCATCATTTACTACAACTCGGCTCTACTGTCGGCTCTGATTGAAAAATTCCAGAAAGACGGCAACCAAAGAGTCGTCGATATGATTGCAAGATTCTCACCTGTTGCCTGGAGCCACATACAGCTTGCAGGAAACTATGTCTTTGGCAACCGTGATGGTTTGTTGAACCTCTACAGTATGCTGGAGAGTGTTGACCCTCTGGCAAACTATGAGCCTGACGATCAGGATCTTGCGGCTTAGACACTGAAAATGGTATTGATAACATTCTCGCCTTGGCAGAACGCATAGATAGATAGCTTGCTGGTGAAAAGAGAAGAAAGACCTGTCAAGCTGACCAATAATCATTGAAGTGGCAAGTTTCTGCTTTGCCGCTTCCCTAAAGCCAGCACTTAGGGTAGACATTAAGCAAAACCTCATTGTTATCAAGGGCTGTAGAGGCTACGTAGAGGCATTACTGACCTCTTGCATAGGGCCTCGGCCTGCAAAATTGCTAAATATAAAGCACCATGTTTTGTGTACTTTGACTGCATGGAAGCCGTTAGTTTTGCGACGGTTCTCGATGAGTACCTTGATTAACATAGGCTTCGGTTGATCAACCAAAAGTACACCTTTCAAATCCTCTGTGTAATTTGTTATGTACTTCCGGAAGTCTTCATAACCGTGACATGCAGGCAGATTTCAGCATAAGTATACGGTTTTTGCTTTATATTCATTGCTTTTGCAGGCCGGACACCAAGTGCTCATCCAGCTCGGCGTTCAGCGCTGTTTCGATGGCGACTTTGGAAAGCATTTGGGTGAAGTCGCTTAAATCACTTTCTGTCTTAATGGATTTTGCGGCTTCACGGGCGAAGGCTTCAAGCTGTTGCTTGTTCATGGTGCCTATCCTCAATCAAAACTGATTATAAGATAGGCAGAGACACAGTTTTATTCACAGTCTCGACCCCTTGGTACGCCCGGCATGGGCATGAACTGATGGGGTGAAAGTCCCCTGTGGGAGAACCTACATCTGACTGGCGGTAAAGACGCCTGCTGATGACAACCACTAGCTTAAGGCAAGTGCAGTCCCGCGAGGGGCTGTGCGGAGGCAGTCTGAGTGCAAAGGTGCGAGCCGACGTAGACTCGGCGTCCCCCAGAAATCGCATATAAGGCTGAGTCTCTGGGCGAGTGAGCCAAGGATCACAAAGCCCTCTGGTTCGTGAGACACGGTAAATGCGGCGGTTGTGCACTGAAAGTCCATGTCCTTATCCGGGGAGATCTGTTCAACATGCGATTGGTAAGTTCCCAGTTCTCAGCCACTGGTTACAACAGGCTCGGCGAACAGTGACTCATCATCCTGTTCGAGCAAACCCGATGGCAACCAATAGCGCCAGCAGAGGCAACTCCGCATGGTGATTGGACAGAAGACCGAAAATTGCTCCTGCATTTTCAGCATACAGGCCATCCATGGCCTTATCAGCAGAGGCCATAGTAGCTGTACGACAAAAGTCATTAATGGACGGGAAGTCGTCAGCGAAGGGCCGAACATCGATGACAAAGAGGAGACTGATTCCCTCAGGGCGATGCAGCCGTCCGGCGACTCACCGTACCTGGCGACAGAATCTTTAACCAGCTTTGAACCATGATCTACTAAATTGCGTACTTGAACCGGCTAATCTGGCAAGCGCATGCGACTGCATGGATGCAGGAGGTAGTGCGAAGCAGGAGCCAGAGCCGGGAAACAGGTCAGAAGCAACAAGGGTGCTCCGGGTATCGATGGAGTCACCATTGAAGCTTATCCAGACTTTGCCAAACAGCATTGGCCTTCAGTGCGTCAAGCCTTATTGGACGGAACCTACCAGCCGTCACCCGTGCGCCGGCATGTGATAGAAAAGCCGGACGGCGGTGAACGCTTGCTGGGAATCCCAACCGTGATCGACAGGGTCATACAGCAGGCCATTGTGCAGGTGCTGACGCCTGTCTTTGACCCGGGATTTTCCCCAAACAGCTTTGGCTACCGACCGGGACGGTCAGCACACGACGGAGTCCGTCAGGTTAAGCAGTTGATCAACGGGGGGCTACATTACGCCGTTGACGTTGATCTGAGTAAATTCTTTGATACGGTTAATCACGACGTTTTGATGTTGAGGGTCTCCCGTAAGGTCCACGACAAACGCCTTCTGAAACTGATTGGTCGCTACCTGCGCTCCGGTGTCATGATTGAGGGCAATGTCTACCCGACCAGGGTTGGCATGCCACAGGGTGGGCCTTTATCACCCTTACTGTCTAATGTGGTCCTCGACGAACTCGACAAGGAGCTTGAATATCGGGGTCATTGCTTTGCAAGATACTGTGATGACTTTGTGATTCTCGTCAAAAGTCAGCGTGCAGGGGATCGGGTGATGCACAGCATTACCCAATTCATTGAACGCAAATTGAAACTGAAGATTAACTCCCGGAAAAGTAAAGTTGTGAAAGCAACAGAAAGCGAATTCCTGAGTTTCACCTTCACAGGGAAGAAAGTTCGCTGGGCCCAGAAGTGTCTGGACCGATTCAAATACAGGATACTCAAGTTGACCAGTCGTCGCTGGGGTGTCTCAATGCAACATCGGTTACGCAAACTGGCGCAATATATCCGGGGTTGGATGGGGTATTTCCGGTTATCGGAATATTACCGACCAATTCCCCTGCTGGATCAATGGATACGTCGGCGAATCCGTTGCTGCTTTCTGAAGCAATGGCGCAAGCCGAAAACCCGTTTTAAGAATCTGGTCAGGTTAGGCGTTGATAAAGTGAACGCCGCCAAGATCGCAGCCAGCAGCAAAGGGTATTACCGTCTGAGTAAAACTTATGCGGTACAACAGGCACTGAATAACAATTACCTCGCGAAAATTGGGCTTGTTTCATTGAAAGACTTATGGATCAGGTTTCACCATCATCGTTGAACCGCCCGGTGCGGACCCGCATGCCGGGTGCTGTGGGGAGGGTTGGAGAAAGACCAGCCCTTACCCGATTTAGGTCACCTCGATAAAGTCCAACTTTGATACTCCGCACTCTGGGCAATGCCAATCGTCTGGGATGTCCTCAAAACGAGTACCTGGAGGAATGTTTTCCTCTGGCCATCCCTTCGCCTCATCGTAGATCCACCCACAGACTTCACAAAGATACTTTTTCATTGTTAATTCTCTCCTCTCAGTGCGTTTAGCTCACCTGTTCCGGAAGGCACACAGGCATAGGTAAGCGCCTGACCGGTGAATTGAGCTAACTCTCGCAAGCTTGCTTCTGTGATGGCTGGCCACCAATTGGACTTTATTTTGCCATTGGCCTGTAAAACACCTGAGAAAGGCAGCCACGCGAGATCTCCTTGCACAATAAGGTCACACACACCACTGCTCGCTTACTGGACAAGCAGTGTGATTTGGCCTTCTTTCTCGTAGAAATTACTCTTGTTCAAAGTGACCTGTTATCCGACAGCCGGGGCTTGTTCAGCATCAAACGCCCAGACAAACTCAGAAATTCGCAAAGCCTGATCCTGACTGTCAAAAACAAAACCGCCCAGTTTTAAAAGGAAGTCATCAAGAGAAGCAAATGTGCCGTCATGGCCATAACCAAATCCTCGCACCTGATCCCCCATGTGCTCTGAACCCAGATAACTGGTGCCAAACATTCCAACTTTCTGGTACATATTGCGCAGGTGGGGAATCTTGAAGTCTTGGGAAACTAAAGGACCTTCGCTGGTAATTTTCTTATCGGTACCAAACAGTCCATTCTCAGCATCCAGTTTGTGGCAGCTGTTACAACTGGCTACGCCACGGTCAAGGGCCGCATTGTAGTAATCACTCTGTCCTTGAGCCTGCCGGGGAGTGAGAGTGTTATCCAGATTGCGGACCGGGTTCGGACGGGACTGAATACCCAGAGCAAAGTCCGTCAACTTCTGTAGCTGCCACTCCGGTAACATACCATCGCGACCCAACAAGCCAGGGAACGCCACCCGGAATTCTTTAAAAACAGCCGCCTCCACACTCTCTTCCACCCCATTCACAATTTCGCGGTTGACGCCAGTCCGGTCTCCCCGCCAGTGCATGGGACCACTCAAACTGATGCCGCGGAATGTCTGTGTAGTCATCGGACCTTTCATCGGGTGAAAGGTTCTGGATTTCAGTGGAGCCAAGTTCCCGGGAGACTCTTCCAGTGGGTTTTCAACAACATGCTCATCGGGATTCCCGAGATCCCAGGCCAGCCCATCATTATCACCAAAGATGTGGCAGGAACCACAGCTGACAGTACCATTGCTTGATGTTTGCATGGCGTCGTGCATGAATGGGCGCCCCTCTCGCACATAGATGGGTTCGGGGTTATAGAGGTCCTTCTGATTAACCACTTCCTGACTGGCTGTTTCCACCACCGACAGCTGGTTGTCAAAACGTGAGTAGACATACAGATATTGCTCATTCACCCCGAGAACCAGGCCGACAGGCCCTCCTGGCACTTTGATGAAGCGGGTGCTGTAAGGGTCGTAATCGCCGGACTCCATGGAGGAGGTTTGTATCTGAGCAATTTTTCCCGAGCTGAATGTCGCGAGGTACATGGTTTCACCACTGCCGGTTACAGCCATGCTCATGGGCTGGGCCAAACTCCTTTCTTTGTCCGAAGCTGAGACGGACTGCCCCATCGGCAAACTGAAGTCTATATGTTCGTTCAGGTGTACTGAAGACACAGAGTCATCCTGAATCACTGTCACTTGATTTTTTACAAAACGCCCACGCACGGTTGTGCTTCTTTCGCCAGGCCCTTCGAAACGGATATCGTTCAGGGCTTCGGTATTACTGGCATACACAGCACCCGTCGCCGGGTTAACCGCCATATTGAGGATTACAGAGCCAACTCCCGACCAGCTCCCCGTCACCTCTGCTGGGTTGGCTCCAGCATCAATGGCGAACACATCCTTATCCGGTAAACTGAAACGAACCTTGCCATCACGCATAATACCATCCCCATCCACCCAACTTTCACCGTTGTAGCGCACGATGACTCCAGTCTCTGGCGCCTCAGCACCATCCACACTGGCATGTGGGCCGACCTTTCCCTGCTCCATAGCCTGGGGGAAAATGGCGGTGGTTTTGTTGCCGGTTAAAAAAACCGCCGCATACACTGTCTGCCCGTCCGGGCTCACGGCCAGGGCGCTGGGAGTGTCGGTGAATAGAGAGAGTATGGTCTGGGGTGCACTGGGCGCTGCGCCATCAAACACCCAGACATCTGCGCGACCAATACCGGGTGTCCGCAGATCATCGATGGAGAAGTCAGGACGATGCTGACCGCGCCGGGCCGTGGTGATAAACCCCCGCTGTTGTTGTGGCCCGGCAAAGACAATATCGCGGGGCTCATCCCCCACCATCAGGGTCTGCGTCACCCGGGGGCGGCCCTTGATATCGACGATGCTGACACTGTCAGACATATGGTTAACCACCCATACCTCATGATCGTTACGTACCGCTACAGCCACCGGGTCCATACCCACAGGAACGGCACTGATGCGGGTCAGCTGGTCATGCCTAGCCCGGTAGATCTCCAGGCAGTTGGCCGGGGTGTTGGCCACGAACAGATAACGACCATCGGCCGAACGGGCCAGTGGTCGCACCGGATCACGCTCAAAATTAACGTAGTTGTCACTGCTCACCCGAGCATGGCAATTGAAAACTGGCTGAGTGATTAGTGGCTTCTGCCGGTTTTCCTCGAAAAAATGGCTAGTTTCCAGCGTGCTCAAGGAGGCGCTGGCAGTGAGCGGTAATAGGCACAGTACTGCTAGTGCTCTCACTTGTTTTAGTTCTTTGAATGTATACATATTTATGTATCTTTATCTGGCCAGTGCCGGTTGAAAAAAGTCCACGACCTGCTGGTGTACATCGCGGTTGATCAGTGGCCGGAAATGATCCAGTCCCTCTGTGGTATGCACGTCTGTATCACCCAGTGCTTTCGCAATCCTATGGGCATGGGAGTGACTGACAATTTTGTCGTCCTTGTCGTGTATCACTTTGACCGGCCAAGGGTAATCGGCCCCGTGCAGGCCAATATCCCAGTGGCTCACCGGTACCCCATTATCCGCCAGCAGCTGATTGAGAATGCGCTGGCGAATGCCGGGTCGCAGTTGCATAAAACCCTGGGACCAGATATCCAGCACATCCAGCAGAGAGAAGGGTGTGGCAATCAGCACCATCTGGCGGATGTCATCTCTGGGCGCACAGGCGGCCATGGCGATAATCCCCCCCAGCGAGTGGGCCACGACCTGCCGCACTGGGCCGATGTCAGACAGTCTGTCGATCACCGCTGTGGTAGCGGCCACACACTCGGCCATGGTTGTGTAATCCCCCTCGGTACCGCCGTGGGCGGGGGCATCAAAGGCCGCCACCCGGTACCCCTGCGCCAGCAAGGGCTCGACAAAACCAAACATGCTGGCGCAGTTGGCACCCCAGCCATGAACCAGGAGGATGATGTCACCCTCTTTATTGGACTGGTCAGGCCCCTCCCAGAGGTAAATCTCTTTTACCCGCACCTGCTCCTTGTTCAGAGCGATGGCTTTTGCACCTCTGGGTGTTAACGCCTTACTGTGAGGGTTCGCTTCATTTCTGGACTGGGCGAACAGCCGGGTCGCTAGGCGCCCGGCCAGGGGCGGTGCCAGATAGGACAACAAGCGCAGTTGAAACCTGTTCCAGTCTTCTTTAGCCATAATTCCCCCTCAGGCCTGGCTGGCGTTAGAGTGATGACTGTCCGGGTGCTGCTTGTTCTGGCTGTTACGGGCACTGACGTAGTAACCCGTCTCCGGATCGTAGAAATGACACTGGGTCACGATCTGCCAGAGGGTGCTGAACCGGAACGGCTGCTCACGAATCATCCCAGGGAACGCCTCTTTCAAGGCTTTTTGTGCCTTGGGAAGGTTATGGAAAGGCACAGTGGGTGCCGCATGGTGAGCCGCATGAACCGAGATGTTGTGGGTCAGCCACAGCAACCAACGGGGGTAGAGATAGTCCGTCGTCAGCAGAATACGGCTGCCGTTCAAAGACCAGTTTTCTTTCTCCAGAAACGGAACATCCACCGCCGTGTGGTGCATCAGCGTGGTGATGCTGAACCAGGCGTGGGTGAACAACAGCGGCAGCAGGAAGTACAGCACGACGCCGGTGAAGCCTGTGAAATACCAAAGGGCCGGGAACAGCACGGCACTGACCAGGGCAATAAATACCATCGAGCGACGTACATCCTCCCGCTGGTTCTTACGCGGGTAGAAAGACGGCCTGAAAGCAGACACCCACCAGTAATGCACAGTACCCGCCCAGAAGCCCACAGAACGGGTAAACAGATAGACCAGCTGTTCCCGGCGGGGCATACGGTCGTAAACTTCCCGGGACACGGGCCGCCAGTCGGTGTCCATCTCCAGGTGGTTGGTTGAGCCGTGGTGCATGTTGTGCACATGGCGCCAGGCATGGAATGGATACAACAGCGGAATCAACGACAGGTGACCGACAACCATATTGAGCAGCTTTGAGTTTGAAAACGATCCGTGACCACAGTCATGGGCAATACAGTGCAGACCCCAGCCGCCCAGACCGGCAGTAATCAGCAGGCCAATGGTCAGCAGCCAGTGGGGAGAGTAGGCAATCCCGACAATGCTGCCCAGGTACAGGCCATAGCTGACCAGAAACCCGGCCATCGAACGCACCACATTTTTCTTGAACAGCTCTTTGGGAATCGTCTGACCAATCTGCGCAGTCTTCAGATCTTCAATACGCTGGATGTATTCCCGGTAGTTATCATCCGCGTGTACGGGTATGGATGAAGTAGTCATTGTCTTTCTCCTGCTCACGCCGCCTAGGTGGAAGTTGCAATGACACGGGCGACATCATCGATGCAGGTGTTTTCGAACAGCAGTGCCGGAGACAACCGCTGCTCAACCACCTTCTCCAGCTCGCCGGTGACCTTGACCGCGAACATGGAATCCAGCCCGTACTGCTCGAAGGGTTTGGCACTGTCGATGGCGCTGACATCGGTTTTTAACTGCCTGGCCAAACGCTGGCACAACCATTCCCGCACGGCGGCTTCATCATCACCATCAATCGTGGCGACGTCGCTGTCAGAGAAAGCATTTTTCAGTGAAGAGAGAATTCCCATGGGTTCAGTCCTTTGTCTTTGTACTTGTGGTTGTTGTTTTTTATGGCCGATCAGATCTTTTCTGACTCAGGCAGCGTTAATTCATGAATGCGCTTCTGGCTGGGGAACTTCAGGTCGTGCACCAGTCCGAGCTTCGCCATCAGTGCCAGCACCCAGCCGGTGAGATCCGGCTCATACCAGTAAATGCTGTGACGGTAATTAATAGGGAAAGCGTGATGGTTATTCTGCAGGCCCTCACCGAAGGCCAGTACGGCCACCAACCAGTTGTTACGACTGTGATCGTCGGTACGGAACTGCTTGCCACCGTAACGATGGGAAATGGAACCCACCATCCAGGCAGACTGATTGGCGCAGAACATGCGCGCCAGTCCACCGAAGATAAAGCCCAGCCAGGCACCCTCCAGAGTGCCGGTGATCAGGCCGCCCAGCACCGCCGGAATGGCAAACCCGAGCACCACCCACACCAGGTAGTACTGATTGACAAAGAAGTAGGTGCGGTCCCGCAGTACATCCTTGGCGTAATGGGACCAGACCGAGATACTGCGCTCCAGCATCCAGGGCATATGGCTATACCAGAGCCCGACCAGTTTGTTCTGGTGCAGGTTCGGCGAATGGGGGTCACCGGGTTTATCACTGTAAATGTGATGACGACGGTGGGTAGCCACCCAATACAGCAGTGGCCCCTGAGCCGCCATGGAACCCATGATGGTGAGCAGGGCTTTCATTTTCGGACCGGCATCAAGGCCTCGGTGGGCGGCCATCCGGTGCAGCCCGGCGGTCACCCCGAACATATGGACGAAGTACATCACCCCTAACATTACCCAGGCCCAGGCAGGCACCGAGCCCTGCCATATCAGTCTGACAGCTTCGATCATCCCGATAGCAGGAATCACCATAACCCCGAGGGCAAAGATACGCTGCATCTGCGCGGCCCGGCCTTCGAGATAGGCGACACCGGGCACAGACGTCTGCAGGTCGGCCAGTGATAGGCTGTCTGCGCTCATTTTATTTCCTCTCCGTGATAATTTTTCCGGTGTCCGCCTGATAGCGGCGAATATTCCGGGCCAGACCGAGTCGTCCCATCGACTCGATAAATATCCCCGACAGATCCAGCTGCCAGCGGGACTGGTGATCGTTGCGTGCCCCCGAAGGGAACGCATGGTGATTGTTGTGGAAGGAGCCACCCACCGAAGGAATGCACAGCAGGAACACATTACGGCTGTTATCTGTCACCTTGTGGGGCTGGCTGCCCAGGGTGTGGCACAGGGAGTTCACCGACCAGGTCACATGGTCGAGCAGGAAGATGCGCAGCAAACCGCCCCATATCAGCCCGCGCCAGACCCCCTCCCAGGCGCTGGACAGCACACCGCCAATCGCAGCCGGCAGAAGCAACCCCACCATCACCCACAGCAGATACTGACTGTTGATGGTGATCAGCTCCCGACGGCGCAGCAGATCGGGGGCATAACGGGCCCAGCTGGCCTGCTCCCGGGCAAACAACCAGCCCATATGAGCGTGAAACAGACCCGCTATGCGTCCGGAAGCCTTTTTGCCAGTGCTCTGGTAATAGGGCGAGTGGGGATCACCGGGTTTGTCGGTATGAGCGTGATGCTTGCGATGCGTCGCTGCCCAGAACAGTAAAGGCCCCTGGGCCGCCATGGACCCCAGAATGCCCAGCAGCCAGGTGGTGGCCAGCGGGCCTTTAAATGCTGTATGGGAAAAAAAGCGGTGGAAACCGACTTCGATTCCCAGGGCCGTGGTAAAGTAAAACACCGCCAACAATACCAGCTCCAACGTGCCCACCTGACCAGTAACCAGCTGCCACACGGCCACCCCGGCACCGGCGGTGGTCAACCCCACTGTCAGGGCGGCAAACAGCTGCAGGCTGGTCACGCCGCTGACTTTCTCAGGCACCACAGGGGCGTGGGTGGTTGCGGTATCGTTTGTGCTTTTCATGCGGGAACCCTCTCACCAGCCTTCGCTTTATGCACAGGTGAGTTCTGGGGGAAATCCGGCAGTTTGCCTTTGTGGTAAGCGTGGGCACAAGCCAGACGCTGGATCTTGCCGCTGGTCGTGCGCAGCACAGTTTTGCGAGGGCCGACGTGCACCACTACGGGTTCGACCTGGAATTCGGCCCGAATAGCGGCGCTGGTAACAGTCTGTATTTCCTCAACCTGCTCTGGCGTCACCGGCTGTCGCACTTCAACCAGTACACCCAGCTCTTCTGTGTCATCACCGGAAATAGCAAAGGCCGCAGCCAGACTCCTACCATCCAGCAGGGACGAAGAGGCCAGCACGCAACGTTCAATATCCTGGGGATAGAGATTACGGCCACGGACAATAATGACTTCTTTCAGACGACTGGTGACGTATAGTTCACCATCGAGCATAAAACCCAGATCGCCGGTCCGGTAATAGCTTGCCTCAGAGCCTGGCAGCCGGTTGTGGAAGGCGGTTTCGGTTAGCTGATCGTTGCGCCAGTAGCCCTGGGCAATGCTGGGCCCTGCGATCCAGATTTCACCGACATCATCGATGGCAGCGGGCTGTGCTGTATCCGGGTCAACAATACGAATATCCAGTTCATTGCCAGCTTCACCACAGCTGACCAGCGTCCGGCCTTCCAGACTGGGCGTGACCTGCCACCGATCCAGGTCGTCACGTGCAAACGGCTGGGAAGCCACAACGGTGTCAGCCTTTTTGCCGGAGACAAACAATGTCGCTTCAGCCAGACCGTAACAGGGATTTAGCGAGGTAGAAGGCAGACCATGTTCACGGAACCGCTGATAGAACGCAGAAATTGTGTTGGGGTTAATAGGCTCTGAACCACTGAAAATTTCCCGGGCACAGGACAGGTCCAGATTGGCCTCTTTCAGCTCTTCATCGGTAATACCATCGACGCATAACTGAAATGCAAAGTTAGGCGCACCTGTCGTCGTCAGCCGGTGGTCGGAAATCGCCTTCAACCAGCGCAACGGGCGCTGAATAAAATGCATCGGCGACATAAACACCAGCGGGAAGCCAGCATAGAGCGGCTGCATAATGCCACCGAGTAGCCCCATATCATGGTAAGGCGGCAGCCAGATGCATCCTTTACGCGGTGGGTGGGGCGCGAGCCACTTGTAGATCGCCTCACAGTTCTTCACCAGATTATGCTGGGAGACCATGACGCCTTTGGGCTTACCGGTCGAGGCAGAGGTGTACTGCAGCATGGCCGTGTCATTCAAGGCCTGCTGTGGCCTGTCCCAGTTTTGCTCTTCTGGCTGATCAGGTACATCCACTTCAACCAGCTTGATACCCATCTGCGCCGCCATAGCCGTGAACTGAGCCAGCTGGGCATTGCTCTCACGGATAAACCGGCTGTAGAGGATGATCTTCGGTTTGCAGTCCTGCAGCATGCTCAGAAAGCGCTGCACCTGACGGGTGCCCATAGGCGGATGGCAGGGCACAGCAATCGCACCACTGCCAACAGTGGCCAGATACGAGGCCAGAAAGGCCAGACCGGGTTCAAACAACAGCACCACACGATCGTGGTGCTGAATGCTGGGGTTGATATGGTTAGCCGTGTAAGCCACGGCATTTTTCAAATCCTGATACGTCCAAGTAATCGCATCCTCATCGCCATCCACAAGATAGGTGAATGCCTCCTTCTCAGGCTCATGGTCAGCACGTCAGGCCACGATATCCGCAATAAACTCAAGTGCTGGCACTGGCCTGGACTCATAGACGACACCAAAGTCAGTTTTAAATGACTGGCGTTCAACGGCTCCCATGGCGGCGTCTTTCCGAGCAGTATCCATTTTGATCATCCTTATCCTCCGAAACCCCTTGACGAACTGATCAACTGTTTTCTGATTTTCCATGAAGCAGGTAGCTGTCACTTGTCATGTATATACATGTCTTAGAATGTATATACATGCATTTCTGCCAGTAAAATACTGATCAAACATTGCATTTCCATGACAAGTATTCGCAGTGCATCGGATATGCAATTCTGTCTGCACTTTGAACACTTTTACAAGCAACGCACCAAAACTACTCAAAAGTTACTACTAATCTATGTTTTTTGCAGTTTTCTAGAATACAGCAAAGAAAATGCCAAAGTTTCTGATAGAGGGCGATACAATATCTAAGGCAGATATAGAAGAGTTAGAGCTGTGCCCATGCAACTATACAGCTGTCTGTCTGGATGAAAGCGATCTGGGAGCAGAGAGGATTATTGAATTTATAGATATGAGAAATTGTATTGTCGTCGTTTATCTTCAGCAAACGCGGATCTTGGAGAAGGCCCGAACCGATTGCTTTTAAGTACGTTTCTTTTAACACCCACAAGCGCAGAAACACAATGTCACGCTTTGAGGCCGGTGCTTGCCGAAGGGTACGTTGTTCTTCCGGGGATGCAACCATTTCGATAAGTGGCTCAGTCACCGGCTCGCAGGTCAGCAAACACTCAACATCGGCACCGACCGGACCAAGGCTGCTGATCACCAACCACAACCACTCACCACTATGGCTGAGGTTAAAGTGCAAACAGCTGTTCTCTAGCTGAGGCTTGCCATGAGCGTCCCGGGTGAGAGGCACCTGATCAGGGCTGACTTCCAGGCGATCTGCGAGCAGTAAGCGCAGAACACTGCGTCCAAAGAGGAAACTGCGGGCTCGCAGACCATCATCAACAATAGTTTGATAATCGCACCATCGCTGTCGTTCTCGTTTCGTGAGCAGGCCTGAAAAATCGTGCCACGGCGGCCAACAGGCAAGCAGCTCCTCCATATTGACCAGCCACCCCTCAACGCCCTCAGCAAGAGTCCGGTGCTGACGGTTCAGATAATACCTGGCATCAAGAAACGCATCCGCCTTTACCTGTGGCTCAAGCATGACCAGGTAGCTTTTCCTCCACTACATGTCCGGTACTGATAAACCGGCCAATCATGGATGCAATATCCGGATCACGCACCAGTTTCCTATGACCGAGCGACGGCGACGTCCAAGTCTGGGCATTACCCAGCTTGTCATGAATACATGTCATGGCAGCGAACGGTACTTCAATATCGTTACGAGCGTGTACCAGTAGCACATCAGGCTGACCGTCCGCGAGCATCGTCCCAATATCCAGCTCTTCAGCCGGACGGCCAACTGCATGGCCAACACCCACAATAAATTTTTCGGTACAGGTTTTGGGTAACCCCATAAAATCGGCAAAGGCACGCAGGGTATCTAGCATATTCGCGGGCGACGCCATTAAAACATAACGGTTAATAGCGGCCCCCTGTTCCCGTGCAATAGCCAGACCGGCACAGCCCATAGAGTGGCCGATAGCAGCATCAAACGGCCCCAGCTCGTGACACGCAGCAATCACCGCCAGAGCAAACTGCACTGGATTAGCCTGTTTCCCTTTGGACAAACCGTGGCGAGGGGCATCAATAGCGATCACTTCATACCCCTCCTCAATCAAAGGCTGAGCCAGAGCCTGCATCTGCGTAGCGCGACTTTCCCAGCCATGCATAATCAAAACCCGCTTTTTATCTTCACCACCTTCCCCCCAGCGCAGAGCACTGAGGCTGTTATCAAACTCTGCCCCGAAACTTATCCGTTGCCCATTCAGCTCCGCTTTCTCTTCCCAGTCTTTCAAGGGAAACCGACGAGGGGAAAGAAACAGCGTTACATGATCCCTGGCCACTTTACCGGGCAGAAGCGTGCCCAGAAACCGGTTCTTGATCCGTAACAGGGTCATCATATTCATGGTTATCACCTTCCTTACTTATGTTTATTGTTATGACTGGCTCCGCCAAGCATGAGTCCTCATACAACAGGGGCAGGGTTCGGGTTGCTATTCCAAAAGCCAGGATGGCCTGAGAGCGACCCAGACCATGGATGGTCTGATGGAGCGGGAAGAACAACCCGCATCCTGATCCGGCTGGTGTACGCAGACTGACATTCAAGCGCACTAAAAAGTGATCTCCGCCCCCAGCACCAGCCGGTCCTGCTCCCGGAACTGGCCAAACGGCCCGTCGTCATCGCCGTAGAACAGATCGGCTCCAGTCCACAGTCGCCAGCTGTCGTCCACATCCCAGCTCAGCTTCGCACGCAGCATGCCATCGTTGTAATCCTGGTTATGCAGCCCTTTCAGCTCCAACTCCAGAGTGTCGTTCCAGAAGTCACGCCGCCCCAGCAGGGTGTGTCGGACGGTGGTCTGTTTGCGTATCACCGCAGCAGGTCTGTTGTTCAGCGTGCTTTGGTAGAACTGATAACTGAGAAACCAGTTATCCAGCCCCTGATAATCTAGTCCCAGCACGGAGGTCATCTCGCCGGTGGTGTAAATGCCCTGGTCGACCAAGTCTTCCCGCAGTACCGCATTACGGGTGCTATAAGCCAGCTCCAGCCGCACTACCCAGTCAGCGAAAGCATTACTGGCGCTCAGGCCATACAAAAGCGTGCGCTGGTATTCCGGTGACACGGCAATACGCCCCTCATCGAAAGAGCGATACAACACCGGGTTGTCCTGATAGTGATAAAACATCAATGCCGCCAGATCCCAGCCCTGTACAAAACTGCTCCAGCGCAGGCCAGTTTCCAGATGACCACGTCCTGGACGTTGGGTGTCGTGCACCACGACAGGCACACCCGGCTGTGGCCGGGGCACCAGCTCCGGGCTGGTCACCGCAAACGGAGAACCGGCATCGGCCAGCTCATTGAAGGTCATATCCGGAATGATCAGCCACTGCAGGCTGGCGTCTTCCCCAGGCCCGCCAATATCGGCAATCTCGATATTGGCCATCCAGGTCGGTATGCGGATATCTTCATAGTCTGACAGGGTCCATTCCCGGTAATTCAGCGGGTTAACGACATCCAGCACTCGCAGACTGTCTGCCTGGCCCCAGACCACCTGCTGCTTCCCCAAGCGCACCGCCGTTGGGCCCGCCACTGTGTCCCACTCCGCCTCCAGCCAGGCCTCTACCAGTTCTGCGCGACCATGACGGGTTTCCCAGGTAGGTCCGTTCAGGGACGAGTAGCTTTCAGGTCGGTCGGTGCGGGTGGTCAGGTCATCGGCCAGATCGAGACTGAACCGGGGTTTGATCAGAAAATCCGGCTGTTCCCCGGCAAGACTGATGCCCAGCACACCACTGAGCTCCGGCTCAAGAGTGGTGCGGACCTTGCTGACCCCATGCCGGTTCAGCCCGTAAGCCAGTTCCGAGCGCAGGGTGGTATCGAGGCTGATATCCGCAAAAGTGTCGGACGCCAGCACCGACCCTGGAGACAGCAGACCAACCGCCAGCCACACACCGGACCAGACACCGACGAAGCCCTTGAAGCGTTTCATTACATCCCGCCTTTTTTCAGAATGCGCCGGGTGAACAGGGCATCATCCAGCTGCACCTGGTAATTGACATTGTTGAACAGAAACCGGGACACATGACCGGTTTTATGGTTGGTGACAGTCTGCTGATGGCGGGTCCAGATACCATCAATCTGGCGGATATCTTCGGCCACATAGGTTTTCAGGTGTTTGCCTTTTTCGTCCCAGTAGTCGGTTTTGACAATAATCCAGTTGCCGGGGTGAACCAGATAACGGGTTTTGCCATAACCCAGCTCTTTAGCAATCTCTGGCGACCGGGGTGTGCCTTCAACCACCCAGGCACTGATGGCTTCGCCATCGACGGTGATATTCTCCCGGCCTGAGGTTGTGAAGGTAAAATCCTGCTCATCCACCCGGCCGGCCAGCTTGATGTCTTCATAGCTGAAGTCTGTGCCCATAAAGTAATCACCCCGGTCGGATGCCGATATCCGGCGCACCTTGCGCAGGGCGGGCAGATACAGCCACTGGTCATCGTCCCTGTGGGCCTGGGGATAGTCATAGGTGAGAAAACCGGTACCTTTGACATTTTTTGGCGACTGATAAAAGAACACTGTCCTCTTTTCCTGCCCGGCAGCCTCGCTGGCAGGAAAATACTTGCGATAGCTTTTGGTCTCGCGGGTGCGCTGTTTGCCACGACGATCAGTGAGGATCATTGTCAGATCACTGGTGGCCTGCTGGCCGTCATCCACGGCATTGACGCTGGCCACGATCTGTTCAGCCATCACCCGCCCTTCGGCTTGTTCCCGTTCCACCGCTTTTGAACTCTGAGGAGCAAACAGCAGACTGGCCAGCACCACAGAACCGGTCAGCACCATTACGCTGAACAGCGCACTCACCGGTTTGTGTGCCGGAATGTGTGCCTGTTGCCCAAAAATAAACCGGGGTTGAATCACCATCACCAGGGCAGGCAGTAAGGTCATTGCGGCCAGGAAGCTCATGGTCACAGAGAGAGCAACAATGGTGCCAAAGTAGGTGAGGGGGACCACTTTCGAGCTGATCAGCACACCAAAACCAAAGGCAATGGCCAGATAATTAAACAACAATGCCCGTCCTGTTGAGCCATAGATGGCTTGGAGATGATCCCGCAGACCGGACTTGGGATGGGCTTTCATCAGCACCCGAATCCGATCCAGGGTATGGATAGAGAAGTCGACACCCAGACCAATCGCCACAGAAGCAAACATCGATGTGCCGATACCCAGGTCAATGCCCAGCAGGGCCATGGCGGCGTACACCATCAGGATAGAGCTGATCACCGGCACCGTGGCCAGCAGACCAGCGACCAAGGAGCGAAACAGCAGGGCGGAGACAGCGCAGACACACAACAGCGCCAGCACCACACTCAACACATGGCTCGGGCCAAGATCCTTGATCCAGTGGTAGTTCACATTCACCCGGCCACTGAGATTGGCCGTGGCCTCTTCACTATTGAAGTGCTGCTCAATATACGACTGCAGCTGTTCAATGACCGGACGGGTAACCACAAACTCAGCAGTGTCAAGCCGCAGCCTGATATTGGCCAGACGGTAGTCGTAATCCACCTCTTCTTCAAAATCGGTGGGGTCGCCACTGGCAGAGTAAAGCAGGAAATACTGGGCAATCAGCGCTTCGTCTGTCGGCAGGGTGTAGAACGCGTCCCGGCCTTCGTTCAGGGACTTGTTCATCTGCTTGAGATAATCCACCACGGAGGTTGAACCATTCACATGGGGCAGGCTCTCGGCATAGGCCTGTAATTGCTCAATTCGTGTCAGGACTTCCAAGTTGAACACGCCTTCTTCGCGCGGGGTTTCCACCACAATATCGATGGTGTTGGTCCCCTGCAGATGGCTGTTGATGGCCTGGTCAGCCTGATAAATCTCTTCCTCGGGGTGGAAAGTGTGAATGCGATTTTCATTCACCTGCACCTTACTGGCCAGCCCGACGCCGACAATGGCCAGACCGGCAAAGACCACCAACGTTGCCCCAGGGCGCAGGGTGGCGAGATGACCCAGGGCCGCCATACCTCGGGAGAACAGATCACTGTGACCACGGCTTGCCAGTGTCACCCAGCGCTTGCTGACTTTGGGCTTGAGCAGGGTGATCAAGGCGGGCAGCACATACACGGAATACACCCAGGCGATAAAGACACCGAAAGCGGTGAACAGGCCAAAGGCTTCAAACGGTGGCATATAGGCAGCGGCGTACAGGCCAAGAAAGCCAGCCATGGTCGTCAGGGTGGTCAAGGTGACCGGGCGATACATCTCCTTGACTGCCGCTTCGATACAATCCCGGGGGCTCATCTCCGGGTTGCGGGCCTGGCATTCGTAGTAATGGCTGAAGATATGTATCGAGTCCGCCACCGCCATGCCGATCAGGATGACTGGCATGGCATTGGTGATCACATAAAACGGCACACCGTTGTAGGCCATAAAACCAAGCGTCATCAGCACCGAGGCCCCGATCACCAGATTGCCCAGCAGGGCAGGCATAAACCGGTGGAAAGCCACTGCCAGCATAATGGTGATGATCAGGCCTGCCAGGGGATTGAGACGGCTGGCATCGCGATCAATATAATGGCCGAGAAACCCCAGCACCGCGCCTTCGCCGGCAATATGCAGTGTTTGGTGTTCATCCAGGACAGCGCTGCCGGTGATGGCCGTTATCTGGTCGTAGGTCTGTTCCGCCAGGTCATCGCTGATCAGCTCCGCCACAATCACCGTCATCGCCTGGTCGTCTGATACCAGCATGCCGTCGTAGAGTGGGAAGTCGTTAATCGCTGCGCGGATGGCTTCGGGAGTCTGCACCAGATCATAGAAGGGAGATACATCCATCCCATCGTCCGTCCCGACAATATTATTTTCCGTCGCCAGGCTGATAGTGCGATCGGCATTGATATTGTCCAGGCTGTCGATCTGTGTGGTTAAGGTTTCAACCAGTGTGAGCGTCTCGGGCCGGTAAACACCCCGGGACGAGTTATCCTGAATGGCTATCACCAGGGGATCACTGAGGCCGAAGATCTCCCGTACCTTGTTTTTGTAAACCAGTGCCGGGTTATCCGCCGCTAGGAAAGCGTCTGCACGGGTATCCTTGTAGAGCTGTTTCAGACCACTGGCCAGGGCCGCCATCAGCAGCAATCCCAGTATCAGTATCTTCCAGGGGTGGTGAACCCCCAACAATTTAAGCGATCCCCTCAACGGTCGTTTCATGCCTCACTCCTTGATGTTTTCTTATTCTCATATGTATGTATATACATGTATTTTATGAAATTTTTTTACATGGCCATAATCGCTTCAGCGACCTGGATCAGTTGCTGGCTGTTTTTGTCGCCCAGTCGCCTGGACACATCCTGCTGTGCTTCCTTCCAACGGGTTCGTGCTTGCTTAAAGATGTTTTTGCCTTCTTCGGTCAGGGAGACCATGGAGATGCGACGATCGGCCTCGCCCTGGGTCGTTTGAATATAACCGGCTTTCTGCAGCAGTTTGAGATTACGGGTGAGGGTAGTTTGCTGCAAAACCAGAACCGCCTGCAGATCTTTCTGGGCAGTGCTCTTCATATACCAGAGCGAACGAAGGATAGAGAACTGGGCAATAGTCAGGCCCAGATCACGCAGGTAGTCATCATAATGACTGGTAAGAACCCTGTTGGCCTGACGTAAGCGCAGATTAAAGCAGGGCTCAATCCCACCGTAGGGCTGACGATTGCGTGAAGATCTTGCCATAACTCAGGCCTTAGTATTTAATTTTTATTATATGTACATAAATATATTTTGTGCAACTACCCAAATATCCAGTTCTTGGGGTTTGGCCATAGAGTCGTAAGAGGCGGTTCCGTTGCAAACTGATAGTGATCTCAGAACCTGCTATTTTGTATTCAGTCATAGTAGTTTAGTTGGGTCTTCCACCATGAATTTTTCCGGTCGTCACTATCCCAAAGATCTCATTCTCCATGCTGTCCGCTGGTACCTGCGTTATAACCTGAGTTACCGGGACTTAGAGGAGATATTGGAGGAACGTGGCGTGGATATTGATCATACCACTCCCTACCGTAGGGTTCAGGAATGTGCTCCACAACTGGGGCCTCAGCCAGCAAAAACAATAAATATAAAGCAGAATCTGTGTAATTATGCCAAAAACAGCCTGCAGCAATTCCCGCAAAAAATAGAAAAATGAAGATTTTCCCTTAATTGTTTTATTGATTTTTTAGACACAAATGGTTCATTGACGTCCAGTTTTTGGAGGTCTTCAGAGAGAATCTCCTGTTCTGCAAGAGCCATGAGGTTATGCAGTTCATTTTCGTAATCCTCCCAGTGGAGCTCATGGCGTGACTGGCGAAGAAGAGATAACCGATGTTGCAGCATCTCGATTGCAGGGCAGTGATTACTAGCGGGAATGGTCAGTGGGTGACATACTTCCATGGAGGGCGGCCTCTCGCAGATGATTCTTTTGTCACATGAAAATCATAGCTGCGTTTGGTCGCCTTTCTTGTTCGGGTATTTTGGCTCTGGGACGTAAATTCTATGCTCCAGGGTCTGTAGTTGTGCTCAGTATGAGACTTTCACCCATAAGATTCATGACTGCTTGAAACGTTGGTTTTGTCTCTAAGTTTCATAGCAAAAATTCTGTCAGCTCACTTTTTTTGTCGTGTACAGAGACCTTCACTATAAAAATGTCGTAAATTCAGCAGGGGAATAAATTTCAGAAACATGAGGAAATTGCACTCAAAGGATAGTGCGTTTTATGTACAGTGAACTTTTCGAGGGAATGGGCGCAATACCCCATCAGGGTGTGCCGGTGGGAGCCCTGCAAAAAGAGCTGGACATTCCGGGTTCAACCCTTTCCCATCATATTTCAGCCCTGGTCTCTGTGGGGCTGGTTAAGCAGAAGCGGGATGGCAGGACACTGTATTGCATTCCCCAGTTCGCCACCTTCAATGAGGTCATGGGGTTTCTCAGCGAGGAGTGTTGTGCGGACGAGTCAACGTAATCAGGCGGGGTAGGTTACCAGTGCCTGATCCATCAGGAACTGGTAACCGGATCAATTAAGCAGCCATAGAGCGCTTTTTCATATAAACCAGCAATAGAGATACGGCAGCAGGCGTCATCCCCTGGATACGGGAAGCACGGCCCAGTGTCTCCGGACGGGCATCCGTCAGCTTCTGCTTCAGCTCGTTGGAAAGCCCTTCGATCAATGTGTAGTCCAGCGCCTGTGGTATGCGGGTGTTCTCATAACGTCGCATACGGTCTATCTCTTCGGTCTGACGGTCAATATAACCCTGATACTTGGTCTGTATCTCCACCTGTTCAGCGACCTGATCATGGGTTTCCGCGTCTCCCACCAGTCCGGCCACATCGTTATAGGTCAGTTCCGGACGACGCAGCAGTTCCAGTAGGCTGTATTCACGGCTTAAAGGTTTGCTGAGCTTATTTTCCAGGGTACGGGCAGCATCACTACCGGGATGAACAAACGCTGCCCTGAGGCGCTCAGACTCCTTCTCAATACGCTCCTTCTTGTCACTGAAGGCCATCCACCTTTGATCATCCACCAGCCCCAGTGCCCGGCCTTTCTCCGTCAGGCGCAGGTCGGCGTTATCTTCCCGCAGGATCAACCGATATTCTGCCCGGCTGGTAAACATGCGGTAAGGCTCACTGGTGCCATTGGTAATCAGGTCATCCACCAGCACACCGATGTACGCTTCATCACGACGTGGGCACCAGGACTCTTTATCCTGTGCCCTGAGCGCCGCATTCATACCCGCCAACAGTCCCTGTGCGGCCGCTTCTTCATAGCCAGTGGTACCGTTGATTTGACCGGCAAAGAACAGGCCTCCAATGGCTTTGGTTTCCAGGGAGTACTTAAGTCCTCTCGGATCAAAGTAATCGTACTCGATGGCGTAACCGGGACGGGTAATATGGGCATTTTCCAGGCCACGAATGGATTGGATCAGGTTGATCTGCACATCAAAGGGCAAACTGGTGGAGATGCCATTGGGATAAAGCTCATTGGTGGACAACCCTTCCGGCTCCAGAAAGACTTGATGGGAGGTTTTATCCGCAAACCGGGTAATTTTATCCTCAATGGATGGGCAATACCTCGGACCTATCCCTTCAATTACCCCGGTAAACATGGGTGAACGGTCCAGTCCTCCACGGATGATCTCGTGGGTACGCTCATTGGTATGGGTGATATAGCAGGACACCTGTTCAGGGTGTTGCTCAACCGTGCCAAGGTAAGACATCACCGGCATCGGCGTATCCCCCGGTTGCGCTTCCATCACGGAAAAATCCACACTTCGGGCATCAATACGTGCAGGCGTCCCTGTTTTCAGGCGTCGAACATCCAGGGGCAGTTCTCTCAGCCGGTTGGCCAGGGCAATGGAGGGCGGATCACCGGCCCGGCCACCGCTGTGGTTTTCCAGACCAATATGAATTCGCCCCCCCAGAAAAGTCCCTGCGGTCAGAACAACGTTTGCGGCAAGAAAACGAACGCCCATGTTGGTCACGACACCACGCACCTGGCTGGTGTTGTCATCAACCACCAGATCATCCGCAGACTGCTGAAATATCCACAGGTTCTCCTGGTTTTCCAGAATCGAACGAATGGCGGCCTTGTAAAGTGCCCGGTCAGCCTGTGCCCGGGTAGCCCTGACCGCCGGTCCTTTTCTGCCATTGAGCACCCGAAACTGGATACCGGCAAGATCCGTCGCTGTTGCCATGGCACCGCCAAGGGCATCCACCTCTTTGACCAGATGACTTTTACCAATCCCGCCAATGGCCGGATTACAGGACATCATCCCCAGAGTTTCGATGTTATGGGTCAACAACAACGTTTTAACGCCCATACGAGCTGCCGCCAGGGCGGCCTCCGTACCGGCATGACCACCACCGATCACAATCACATCAAATTGTTTTGGGAAATCCACTGCCAACGTCTGTCACCTGTTATCAAGAGAAGATAAGGCTAGCAATTATACACCGGTTAGCCAGTGCTGTGACCCATCATTGGATAAGCGTGACCTGAAGACTTCACAGTGCCCGCCCGATAACCAGGCTTGCATAACGGGCGTGAGTGGCAACCGGTCACGTAATTTTACTCACAGCCCGTAGATCTGCCCAAAAAGTTTGGTTTTTTCTTATCAAACGACGAAGTTCTTCCAGTTAAACAACAGTAATAACAGCGAATAGCTGTTTTTTAGTGTTATCTTATTTTTTTTATTGATATTAGTGTTGATAAAATCTGTGGATAAACGTATAAAACTCTTTATTTTCAACACATTATAAATTGAACAACCCTGTTATGTTGCTGGTCACAAGGTTTAGTTAACCTGTCATTAAACTGTGGAAAAAAACGACCTTATCCACAGGGCAATTTTATAAAAAGGTTATTCCCTGCGTTGTTCATAGCTTATCTGTGTATATTTCCACATTTCCATAACGCCCGGGTACTTTGCCCGACAACCCGCTGTGATGGGATCTGCCGGGTAATCGGTGGATTTATCGCCATTGAATTTATCCACAGCGCAATAAAGCAGTTGCGAAGTCAGGGAAAATAAGTACAATTCGCAAACGATAATAATTCTTGTTTGCAGACTGCTATGAAAAAACTCCTCTCTATTACTTCCGCTATTGCTATTTCCTGTTCTTCTTTGCTGGCCCAGGCTGCTGAAGAGGTCAATATCTACTCTTATCGTCAGCCTTTTCTGATAGAGCCCATGCTGAAAGACTTTGAACAGGAAACGGGCGTAAAGGTGAACGTGGTGTTTGCCAAGAAAGGACTGGAGGAGCGTATTGAGCGGGAAGGCAAATTCAGCCCGGCAGATGTCGTACTGACTTCCGACATGATCAGTCTTTTTGATCTGGTTGATCGCCAACTGGTGCAACCCGTGAACAGTAAAACCATTAATGAGAACATCCCTGTGCACTTAAGGGATCCGGACAACCAGTGGTACTCATTAACCATGCGGGTGCGGAATATTTACAGCTCCAAACGCAGCGACAAGCCCGTTGATATCAACTACGAAGACCTGGCCAGCAGCAAGTTCAAAGGCAAGATCTGTACCCGCAGCGGCAAGCACCCCTACAACATTGGTCTGGTCGCCTCGATGATCGCCCATAACGGTGAAGCACAAACCAAACAGTGGCTGGAAGGGGTAAAAGCCAACCTGGCCCGTCGTCCCCAGGGGAATGACCGGGCCCAGGTCAAAGCGATCAAAGAGGGGGTTTGTGATGTCTCTCTGGGCAACAGCTACTACTTTGGCAAGATGATGAAGAATGATGATCAGAAAGCCTGGGCTGATGCCGTTTATATTAACTTCCCGAACCAGAAGACGGTGGGTTCCCATGTCAACATCAGTGGCATGGTGATGGCAAAGTACGCACCGAACAAGGATAATGCCCTCAGGCTGATGGAGTACCTGGCCAGTGAAGAGGCTCAGTCCATTTATGCCCGGGACAATATGGAATACCCGGTCAACCCGAACGTTCCAGTGTCTGACACCGTGGCTGCATGGGGAGAATTCAAGGCGGATCCACTGCCTATTTCAGACATTGCCGCCAACCGAACCAAGGCTCAACGTCTTCTGGACGAAGTAAAATTTGATCTATAGATCTCATTAGTGCATGAATCACAACTTACCAACCTACTGGAGGGCTGGCAGCTGGCTGCTGGCCCTTTTACTTTTTTCCCCTGTTATCGCCCTGATCCTGGAGGCTTTCACCCCTGCCGGTGAGTTATTTGATCATCTTTGGGATACCGTCCTGACCACCTACATCGTGAACAGTGTTCTTCTGATTCTCGGGGTAGGGGGACTTGGGGCTGTTCTGGCGATCCCTGCCGCCTGGGTGATGGCCAATGCCCGGATTCCGGCAAGAGATCAGCTCCAGTGGTTACTGGTATTACCACTGGCCATGCCATCCTACGTTATTGCCTATATCTATACCGACCTGCTGGAATTTGCCGGACCAGTGCAGCGTTTTCTCAGAGCGCTCACGGGTTGGACGTCAGCCGCAGACTATTCCTTCCCGGAGATACGCAGCCTGGGCGGTGCCATTATAGTGCTTGCCCTGGTGCTTTATCCCTATCTGTATCTGCTGGCAAGAACCGCGTTTCTTGAGCAATCGAAAAGCCAGACCCTGGCCAGCCGACTGTTAGGTTGCTCACCTCTGCACAGTTTTTTCCGGGTAACCCTGCCCATGGCCCGTCCCGCCATCATTACCGGTCTGGCGCTTATGGGCATGGAAGCCCTGGGTGATTTTGCCACAGTAAGCTATTTTTCCGTGCCCACATTAACCACGGCGGTATACGACACCTGGCTAGGTTATGGCAGCCTGAATGCGGCGGCAAAAATCTCGGCCATGATGTTGCTGGTGGTCATGTTGTTGATCAGCATGGAAAAATACAGCCGTCGTAAACAGCAGCTGTACCAGAAAAATACCGGGCAGGAGCAGCGGGAGTTGATCGAGCTTTCTGGCTGGTCAAAATGGCTGGCTATCGGCTGGTGCTGGCTGCTGGTCACCCTGGGCTTTTTGCTGCCTTCTCTGGTGCTGGTGGAGTACCTGATTGTCTATTTCGATGATTCATGGAGCAGTGCTCTGTTTGAATATGGTATCAACAGTCTGATGGTTTCCGGTTCCGCAGCTGCTGTTGCCTGCTTTATTGCCTTGTTCCTGGGCGTTTATCAGCGTTTACAGCGCACGAGCTTGTCCCGTATCCCTGCTCGCCTGGCCTCCACCGGTTACGCCCTGCCGGGCAATGTTCTGGCCATTGGGGTACTGATCCCTCTGACGCTCTCGGATAATGTGCTCAACGAACTGCTGATTCACTGGCACCAGTCGCCGGTTGGGCTTATTCTCAGTGGTTCTGCCATTACCCTGGTGTTTGCCTACGTGGTACGTTTCTCCGCTGTCGCCGTTGGCAGCGTTGAGTCCAGTCTTGGGCGAGTGTCTCCTTCACTGGATATGGCCAGCCGAACCCTGGGGTGTAACCCCGGGGAAATGGTCAAGCGTGTGCATCTGCCGTTGATCCGTAAAGGCATGCTGGCAGGGCTGCTGCTGGTATTTATTGAGGGTATGAAAGAGCTGCCTGCCACACTGCTACTGCGCCCCTTTAATTTTGAAACACTGGCCACCCGGGTCTTCCAATATGTGTCTGATGAGCAGCTGGAATATGCGGCACCTGCCGCATTGGTGCTGGTTCTGGTAGGATTGGTGCCCCTTATTATGCTTAATCGCTCTCTGGAAAGGCAGGAACAGCAATGAGTGCCCTGAACATCACTGAACTTGCCTGTGCTTATGATCGGTCAGCCAGAAAAAGCAGCGCCACTGGCGATCCTCTGGTCCTGTCCGGGGTAAACCTGGCCATAGAGGATGGTGAAATTGTCTGCCTGCTGGGTCGCAGTGGCTGTGGTAAGTCGACCTTATTAAAAGCGATCGCCGGTTTGATTCAACCGGTATCCGGCACCATTGAACTGCATGGCCGGGAAGTCAGCTCAGCTGCCCGGGTAACACCGCCAGAGCAGCGGGGCATCGGCATGATCTTTCAGGATTATGCCCTGTTTCCCCACCTGACGGTGTTTGACAACATCAGTTTTGGACTTAACAGTTTTGGACTTAAGGGTGCCTTCGGCCAGAACCAACAGACCTCCGAACAGGTCAGGCAACGGGTTCAGGATATGCTGCAGCTGGTGAATCTTTATGGTCTTGACCAGCGCTATCCACATGAACTGTCCGGAGGGCAGCAACAACGGGTGGCCATCGCCAGGGCACTGGCCAACGAGCCTTCCATTCTGTTGCTGGATGAACCGTTTTCCAATATCGACAGCCAGGTCCGTCAGCATCTGGTCAGGGAAATACGGGATATTCTGAAGCAGCAAAAAGTCGCCGGACTGTTTGTGACCCACAGTCGTGAAGAAGGTTTTGCTTTTGCGGATACCATCGCCGTCATGGGGCAGGGCAGAATCATGCAGCAGGGGACGGCCTTCGATATCTATCACTACCCTGATAACCGTTTTATTGCCGACTTTATGGGGGCCGGAAATGTTCTGCCGGCCACCATTGAAGATGAGTTTCATGTGAGCACCCCGCTGGGCGTTGTGGCATCCACCCAACCGCTCTCTGTGGAAAAGGCAGGCACAAGCCTGGAGTTGTTTATCCGGCCACAGATGGTGGCCCTCTCGGCTGTGGATAAATCTGAAGGCTTACTGTCTCAGACCTCTGCCGATACTTTTCCACAGGCAACGATTACCCGGCAGCAGTTTATGGGCAAAAGTATACGCAGCGAGATTCATCTGGACTGTTGCCAGGGGAGTTATCAGCTGGTGGCAGAGCATTCAAACCCGGTAGCCGGGAATGCCAACGTTCAACTGAACATTATTCCCCATGATCTGGTGTTGTTTGATGCTGATGGCCTGAACGCACGGCGAAAAAGAGGAACCGCACCATGATGCCCAGACATAACTGATGTCAGGCTAACCCGGATATTTCAGAAACTTGCTCCCGTTTGTCCTTTGCCGCTCTAAGTGAGTTTTGCTCAGTCGACCGTACTCCCCGGTACGGCGCTCCCTCACAAAATCCCTTAGAGCGACAAAGTCCTGAGAATTATTTCAGATATGACTTCTCTGGACTAACCTCTATCAGATTTTTCCGGAGTGATCTGATGAGAGAGTCTATCTTGCCATTGCCTCCTGCACAGGAAAAACCAGATGAACCTTGTCTGAGTGAAACGAATCCGGTTATTCCTGAACAATCAGCTCATTTTCACAGGTGGAGTATTACCTCGCTACCGGTGGAATTATTGTTGAAAATTACCGGTTATTTACCGCTTAAGGACGCGTGTAATTTGGCACTTGTTTCCAGAAGAATGCACACTGTCCTGAATGAATATGGATTATTTGAAGTTGTTCGGTGCTACGGGAATCTGAGTAAGAATGAACAGCTGTTTTACCGGGGTCTGAGTATTACCAATCAACCACTGATTCATCATCTGCGGACATCAAAAATACAAGTCATTGCCGGGCAATCGTATTGTACTGAAAATTTTCCGGCAATCTGCGCATATCACGCTGATCATTTACGCAATGAAACCATTAATGCCACCTCACTTAAATTTGTGCTGCAAAACTCGTTTGGCAGGGAAGATAACATTAGTGAATACTATCTCAATGAGAATCACAGTCGGCTGCTCATTAATGATAGTCACAGCTCTCAGTGTTCTATCTGGACGGCGGGAAGTGATGGTTGCTGGAGCAGGGAATTCACCATTAAAGCTCGCAGTTTCTTCGAATGCTTTAACAGCATTGATCGATACCATGGCAATACTGTTTTTATACCTGTTGATCCTCCCCCCTCTGATAGATCTGCTTTTAAAACCTATGGTGCTAAAGACGCTTTACTGTCGATTATTCAGCGGGATGGGAAAGGCTTATGGACTGAAACAAAGCGAATGACTGTCGCTGAGCTTTTTCCCGATCCTTATGGAATAAAAAGCCTTGATTTCAGCTTTTTATCTTTTCAGATTTCACCTGATGGGAAATCTCTGATTTATTCTGAATCTTACCGGATGAGCCTGATTTTAGGCCAGCAATTGAATGGTCAATGGCAAAACAACGGTGTTTGCATCGGACGTCGCAGTATTTTCAGCCCGGACAGTAATCATATTGCCATAAATTGTGGAAGATATATCGATTTCTATGGAAAAAGAAAGGATGGCCGTTGGTTAGCCAACGGGAAACTGGAATTTAGCATGCCTACCATGGCTCTGACAGAAGCGAGAAAAAGAGTAGAGGATTATTGTGGTTTTGACACCATTCAATTCAGTCCGGACAGTCAACATTTTGCTGCATGCTTCAATGATGCCGGGGAAGATTCCGACGACATGGATATAAATGTAGAGGATTTTTTCGTGGTTGTTTTTAGTCTTGGTGATAACGGTCGATGGTCTGAAGCGTTAAGAATCACCAAACATCAGCCGCAACCCGTTGATATTATATCGCTGGACGTAACCTTCAGTCCCGATAGCCGGTATCTGGTTGTTCATGGCGAAGATAATTTTGATATCTGGCATTTAACGGATAACAACGGTTGGGTAGCGGAAATAAAAGATCATGACTATTTCCAGAAGTCCCGCTGGGTTTTGCCTAATTCAATGGTGACATTCAATGTGGACTCCTCGGTATTTGTGCTGTTTCAGGAGGGATCTGCAATGATCTGGCAATTGGACGGGGCCGGAATGTGGCACTGCCAGCACATGTTTACTTATATTTGTGACAGGGGATATCCTCGCAGGTATGCAAACTCCGCTGTTCCTACTGCCCAGAAGCTCAGCCCGGACGGACACTCGATTATTTGTACTGACGATCGGGGGAGGCTGGATATCCAGGTGCAAAAGAAATACGGTGAATGGGTCCGGCAAACCCCGGACTCTGATTTACGACTCTGTGAACCTGATTTTAATCACGGTGGGTCCCTTTTTGCCGGCCTTGATGTTAACGACAAATCTTATCTGGTTGTACTGGGCATAACTCCAAAGGGTATCTGGCAGGAAAAGGGCCGCCTGCAAGCGGAGGGTTGCATTGACAGCTTCAAATTCAGTCCTTGCGGTCACTCCATACAGGTCAGCTCTATGGATGGCGACCGGAAAATCCTGTCTTTTTGGCAGATCGAGCGGGAACCTGACAGGCAACAAAGAATGCATTTACCGAGATCCCGGGAGGTTGACCAAGAATAGCCACCGTATGAATGTAGCAGCAGCTGCCCGATAGGGCAGTCCATTCTCAGGTAGCCTCTTACACCAGACTGCATGCCCTTCTTTAATCTGAATTTCAAGGACTATTCTACCAACCTTGTAGATAGAGGCCGGTGGAAAAAAGACTACCCATTTTCTTCTTTGCCATTGGGCAGAAAATCCGTATTACTCAGCCAGTGGATAAAACCGGGTGGTTGATTGACCGGAAAGACGTCTTCGTGCATCAAGTCATTAATGATGGTTGCTGAGCGCCAGGCCGTGAGACTTAACTGCGGCTCAACAATGCCGTGACTGTGTAAACCGGCATTCACCGCATAAATCCGTCGGTCTTCCGGGCCATCCCAGGCCACTTTAAAACTTGGGGATAGCTTGAATCGATTTTGCTGATCCATCGTTAACTGTTCCCGAATCGGTTCCAGATACTCGGGCAGTGCATTCTGAAAGCCAGTACATAGAATAACCACGTCAGCGGCCAGCTGTTCATCGCATTCTGACAATGCATTGAATAAACGCAGATCATAAAAGCCTGTGGACGTTAAGGACATATCTGCTAACGTTCGGTCCGGCAGCAATTGCCAGCTCACATCACCGTTGCCAAGATAGGTTCGGTCATAAAGCTCCCGGTAGAGTTCCAGCAGATAGGCCGGGGTAATTCCATCACTTGCCAGCTTTTGATAATTGACGATGTTCTGTTTTTTATCACTGGGCAGTGACAGAAACTGGCCCACATAGCCCGGGGTGAAATACTCATTGGTAAAGGGACTTTCATCCAGGGGTTCAAAGCCCGCTCGCCGGGATACCCAGTTCACCTGAGCAACCTTTCCCCATTGGCCTCGCAGACAGTTCAGGAAGACTTCGGCCCCGGTCTGTCCGCCACCAATAACCGCCACCCGTTTATTGGCTAAATCTACATCCTGCGTCATCAGGCTACCGGCATGGAAGCAGTCCGGGCCGAGCCATCGCCGGGTACACTCCGGGGTATAGGGTGATTTGCCGGTGCCCAGACAGAGATTCCTGGCTTTAAAGGATTGATGGTCAGACTTCAGCACAAAGTGATGATCGGTAAAGCTGACTTCCCGAATTTCAGTATCAAACGTGACCGAACTCAGGTTATTTGCCACCCAGCTCAGGTATTCAACAAACTCTGTACGACTGATGACCATTTTTTCGGTGGAGAGAAATGAGTAAAAACGCCCTTTATTGACCAGAAATGAAATAAACGACCATGGGCTTGTTGGCTGAACAGCAGTAACCAGGTCTTTCAGACAGGAAGTTTGCATATGAGCCCCCGGAAGCATTAGGCCCGGATGCCAGCCAAAGGTTGCTTTTTTGTCAAAAAACCGGGTTGAAATGGTGGGTTGACTATCCAGCAGGGCGGCCAGGCTCAAATTGAATGGCCCGGCACCCAGTCCGGCCAGTTCCAGAATATCGGTTTCGCAATCCGTGATTTTTTGCAATCTCATCGTACTTCCCTGAATGTCGTTGCTAATGGGTTGTTAAGCGGTGTACCCAGTTCCGGCAGTGGACGTTCACTGGCGTCACCATAACCCTGTTTGAATCGGACTCTGTTCAGGCAAACACGGGCCATTTCCGGTTGGAACAGGTCAAACAGTTTAAAGCGCCCGTTCAGTTCCGGATGTGCTTTCATATACAACTGCAGTTGTTTACCAAGGAGTCCGTAAAAGTCCACCTCAGAAAATCCTTTTTCCGCCAGGCCTTTTTCTGCCAGGCAAGCGGAAATAAAGCGCAGAACGCTGACAAAGTGCCCAGTCTGCAAGTCATGAATAAGGTATTCAGCGGGCAGTCTCGTAGTCACTGAGCGGGCATAGTCACTCAAGCTTTCCAGCTCAGGAAAGTCCTGATCAATAAGACGCAAGTCCCCCTGAAAATCTTTAAGAGCAACACGGACAGGCTGATGATGCTCAAGAACCACCGTGACATTCTGGCCATGGGCCACCAGGCCAACACCGTATTTACAGAGCAAATGGTAGAGTGGGATGACCACCGAATTGAACAGTCGGGTCAACCATTGTCTGGCTGACAGCCCTGAACGGCGAATGTACTCATGGATGAGCGGTTCATTGAAACCATCCCGTTGAAACAGGGTGGAGATCAGGACAGCACGTTCAGATGTCTTGATTTTGTCGTGTACACTCTGTCGCCAGATGCAGCCCAGCATCTCATGATAACGATAGGGAGCATCCTCAACCTGGGTAAATATCGGGTTGGGGTAGAAGGCACCTGCGGGCTCTTCAAGGATGATGACGCCCCGGTTTGCCAGCGTTGGGTCAGTATTCACAATATTGGCCAGCCACCTGGATATCATCGGCCCGGCCTTGATGTATTGACCGGGAATACCCCGATAGCAGGAGGTGTTTAAAATCGAGAGCGGCAGCTTAATGTTCAACTGTTTGGGTCTCTGCCGGTTTGATAGCGTACGCAGAGACTGTTGCGGCAACATCGGGTCACCAAAAGCCCCCAGATGAACGATACGATCCGCAGCAATCTCGCCAGCAAATAAATTCACCAGCTTGTTTTGCCATTGCCATGGGTGAACCGGCAGCAGGAAATACGCGTCTGCTGTTAAATTCATTCCATGAAAGACGTCTAAAAGCTTAGCCTGAGCCTGCGTATCAAGCACTGCAGACAATAATGCCTGCTCAGAAAGGTCATCTATTTTGGATAGCTGACAATGCTCTCGGCTGACGGCCAGCCATTCCAGTTGAATCTCCGGCAGAAATTCGGTGGCATAGGCCTCATAGTCATTGCCCCCCCAACCGATACGGCCTTTGCTGACGGTCACTTTCGGGTGACCATCCAGATAACATTGGAGTTCATCATCGGTCAGGTCAATCAACTCAGCGGCAGTTTTTTGATGGTAGTTCTGCTGTACCCGAACTTCGGCCATCAGGGTGTTGGCCAGCTCTTCCAGAAAATTTGCCAATATTACCGACGTGAGATGAAGCTCTGTCCGGGCATCAATAAATAACTGACTGACATCCGAAAATGACGAGCACTGACCATCAGATCCGGTACGAATAATGGAGGCCGGGTCAATGATCAATTGATCCCAGACGGTTCGCCAGGCTGCAAACTGATAGCGGGTGCCACTTTGCAGCTCCAGGGTGAAATCACCGTTATCAAGCTCCAGTGGTGAAATTGCTTCTTCCCAGCTCAGTTCACTGAGACTTTTTGCCAGCAAACGTTGATTAGCCTGTAACCAGAAAGAGGAGGGTTTGGTCTTCAGTGGACTCTTCAGTAGACTCTTTAGTAGAGACTGTGTGACCGCCTGATTCATAGCTGTACCTCCCTGAAAAACGTACGTCGATAACCGTTTACCAGGGCTGCCCGTTTATGGGGGAAATCAAATGTTTTGACAAACGACCAACCGGCAGGTGCCAGTAACTTCAATAAACGCCGATTGTCGGCCCTTGGCTCACCAACCAATCGGCCGGTTCTCGGATCGTCCAGATAGAGGAAGTGGGTTATGGATTTGGTCCAGCTGTTGGAAAACCGTTTTCCCAAGAAGTCCGGGTTTCCCACCAGCAGATGAAAACCACGGTCCCATGGCTGGCAGTCATAATAGGGAGCAATGCGATCTTCCATCGCCCAGTAAAGCTCAAAGTAACCAAAAGGTTCACCGTTAATGCTGCCTACCAGGGGCCAGGTTTTTCTGTCTTTGAGCAGCGTTTGCAGGTAGTTGCGCAGCTCTTCCCTGCTCTTTGCCAGTTCCCAGAACTCAGCAACTCGCGGCTGATTCATCCACTGATGAAAAGTGGCCAGGTCTTCCTCCGGATCAATGGAGCGGAACGAAATAGTGAGATCATTCTGATAATCATAACGCTGATAAACGACACCGGAAGGTTGTAACGGTCGCAGCGGGTGGGAAATGCCATTACTGTTTTCCGTCCAGATTTCTGGTGTCAGTACATTGTTGTTTTGCCAATGCCAAAGCGTACGATTCTGGTAAAAACCGGTTCTGACGTTGATGCTCTCCCCGGAGGTCTGATCGATATCATGTCGCCATGACCCTGACTCCAGCTGTTCAGATATCAGGGGAGACAAGTGAATTTGTTCCAGCGTTGGATGGTTTGCATACAGATAATCCAGGCCTGCCGCCATAAGATGATCGGGAATCCTGTCCTGCAGGTCGGAGCTATTGGCCGGAGAAATAACCAGCCTGTCGGTGCCAGAGATGCTCAAATGCAGTGAAGTGGTAGCATCATTGATCAACAGTGTGTTGGTGCTGAGAGGCTTCAGTATTATCTCCGGATGCAGAATACCCGGCAGTGTTTTTTCTGGAAGTTTCATTGTTGTTGTCATTGCTGTCCCTGTTTACGGATTTTTGGCGATTAAGGTAGAAGTTCGTCCTGTGACAACCCCACGAGTGGGTTTAATAGCGGGTGATACACTGCCAGAGGATTTTCCAGGGTGTTCTCATTCATATCGCAGTAAGAGCAATAAAAGTTGCCTTTTGACCAGAGTTCAGGGCTATTGAGAATGTAGTCCAGACAACCTGTATCTCTGGGATCAGACGCTCTGAGTTTCATCAGAAACTCTCTCAGAGCCATCAGCAGTGAAGATTCTGAAGTGACTTGCCCGGCCCCAAGGGCACTGATGACACCAAAGGTGGAATTGATGATCAGATAATAGGTAAATAACCAGTTGCCCAGTTCACCATCCACATGATGCTCCTGCTGTCTGGTTTCTGCTGAGATCGTCTCCGCCAGAAGTTCACGGGCGGTATGGCTGTAGCCCGTTCCCTGGCAATCACGGAAATAGACTTTCCGGGGATAACCCTGTTTCAGAGTGATCAACAGGTTCTGCTGATGGGCACCAAATAAAAGACCAAAGTCTGACTGCCCGATCATTAGCGGTTCTACGACGGTTGACAGGTATTGGTTAAACCAGCGAACAGCTATTCTTTCTGGTGGAAGCTGCTCTTTGTCAGCCAGTTTCCGGATCAGTGAAACCAGCCTTGATGCACCGTCAGGATTATCCTGGGTCAGGCTCGCCAGTAACTCGGTTGACCTCAATGTTTGAACGTTATTGAATGGATTTTCCCGCAGAACCATCATGGTCTCTGGCAATATCTGTCCATCCGGTCCCCTGATCGCCCCATGGGCAGGCTCGGTGATCACCTCAAAGTCCGGGTAGCGCTGCTTCATTTCCGTGCCAATGGACGTATGATATTTCACCTGATGGATCTCTTTGCCGCGAATCACCTCTTTAGGTAACAGGTGGCGCACAGAGTTGGTCAGTTTTACGCTGAGTGAATACTTCAACATGAAAGACGCGTGGCTGGCATGCAGGGAACGCACGGATGATGTTGCTCTCCAGTCACTGCCCTTTAATCCATAATCAACCAGTTTTTTTTCCTGAATCAACTGACGTATATAGTTACTTTTCAGCCACTGTTCAGCCTGCCATGGATGGGCAGGCAAGAGCGTTTGATGCTCCGGGGTTCCATGGAGTAATGCAGCTGGAAAGTTCTGGTCTTCTTCTGCCAGTTGTCTGGTCAGTTCACTGAACGACAGTGTATGAACACTGTCGGCATCGAGCAGGTCGGAGTCTATGGCAAACCAATGTAGCTTGAAGCTGCTACCAAACTCAGGCATATACCGGGCGGCATCATCCCGACTGAATTGATCATAACTTTTCGGGCAGGGATGGACAGAGTGCCCTGCCAGCAGTGACTGTTCTGAAGTCTGAAAATCCCCGGGAGCATTAAAAATAGCGTCTAATGATGGCTGACGGGCTCTCAGATTGGTTTCAATATTGTTAACACTGTGATGAACCCGTTCCAGGAAGTTTCTCCGGCTCTGTGGATCGCTCTGCCAGAGAATATCCCCACTGACCAGCAACTGAACGGCCTCTATAAAAGTGATGGGAGTAGCCGTTGCTTTTGCCGGGCTCGATAAAATGACTGGCATTAAAAACTGGTGACGCCCGGTTATTGAAAAGTGACTGATACATACCAATAGCGATACATCATGAACAGGGATATTGATCACATGATCAATGTTCTTCCCGATGGCAGAGTTCAATTGTGATCGATAACGCTCTATCACTTTAAACTCATTAACTTTATGTAATGTCCAGCCTTGCCATTCTCGCAGGAGCGCATTAAAAAAACAGTTAGCGCTCAGCACTTCAGCCTGGTTTCTGACAATAGCCGCATCACTTCGCCGTTGAGCATCCACGCTATCGGGGGATATGCCGGACATTATTTTATCAGCCGACGATTTCAGTATTGAATCTGAGGACATCATTATTATTTCAGTTTTTATGGTTCAACGAATTACGCTCTCATCAACAACGTTGTTGAGAGTTAGTTATTAAAAGTTTTAATAGGGGTTGGTCATCAATTCTTAACTTATTCACCAACCCATTTTCCTTTTCAACGGTCTGTTATTTTCACTTTTTAAAATCGATCCCGTTCTGGATTGGGTTGTCATCCTATATGATAACAATTATCATTTGCAACAAATTGAATAATAAATGTGCAGCATTGAGAATTGAACATGCCGGAAAATGCGTTATATCACGTTTCAACAGACACCCATTCCGGGCAGCGCTCTTTCGGACAACGCTCTTTCGGACAAAACCCTGCCCGGAATAACTTCTGTCGTTTGATCGCGGTATTCCTGCTGGGAACTGGCCAGACAACGCTGCTGATCAGCCTGCCAGCCATTCTGGAAGAGACCGGAATTGGCTATGGTGTGCTCAGCACCATGGTTGCTCTCGGTACCGGATTGTTTATCGTATCGGCCCCCATCTGGGGACGGATATCAGACAGATATGGTCGTATACCTGTAATCATCTCGGGTACCGTCGGCATAGCCCTGAGCTTTTTGATGCTGACCCTGTCTATTCAGGGAGTAGTGTCTGACGTGCTGAATCAACAGCAGGCAATTTTCTTAATGTTCTCTGCCCGCATCGTCTATGGGCTGCTTGCATCTGGCTTGTACCCGGCAGTTCAGGCATGGGTAATTGACGACAGTAGTCCGTCAAATCGAGCCAGAATGCTCAGTCGCATCACCGCCAGTATTAATGTAGGTCGGCTATCAGGCCCCCTGGTGCCAGCCATATTCATCAGCTGGGGAAGTGCTTTTCCCATCGGTGTCGTATCGCTGCTGGCTATGGTTCTCTTCATTCTGCTAGTCATTTTATCCGTTGTATCAGTCAGGCATGACAAGATGTCAGCAGCCAGTAATGGCAATGTGCGCTTATTGGGATTAATGACAGAGACCTGGCCGTTGCTGTTACTGGCGTGCTCAGTCACCACGTTGTTTGGTTTTCTGCAATACCTGGCCGGTCCCCGACTTCATCTTATTGTTCATGACGGAGTCACCACCACCCGATTACTGTCAATCCTGATGATGCTGGCAGCACTGTCGACCATTATTGCCCATCTGGTCGCTGCCCGGTGGGTTCAGCGAAATCTGGTCATGGCATTGAAGTGTGGGAGTGTGTTGTTGCTGATCGGCAGTATGTTCATGGTGACCGGTGAGCGCCTGTTCTGGCTGGCCAGCGGACTGACCATCAGCGCCGCTTCGGTTGCTTTATTAACCCCCGCCTATACGGCATTGGCATCTGCTCAGGCCAGCAGTCAGCAGGGTGCTCTTACCGGCATGCTCACTATGATTCATACCATTGGCTATACGCTGGGTGCTTTGCTGGCCGGCACGATGAACAGTAATGGCTGGCAGCAGGAGTTGGTCGGGGTGCTGGTTGCCAGCGTATCACTGATGATCACTTTTTTATGGGTTGATCATAAACACGGGAAGTCATTATGTCTGCGATTCAAATGATGGGTTGGCCCATGGTTACCATCCGCTTTAATGCTCCGGCAACGGATCAGGATGCACAGGATTGGTTACATGAGTTATCCGGGCTTCTGGACAGAAAAGAGCCCTTCAGCATGGTAATACATGCACAGCCTAATAGTGAATTTTCACCTGTAGCCCGTAAATTGCTTGGAGTCTGGTTTAAGGAGAAACGGCAGTTGCTGGGCTTATATTGTTCCGGTGTCGCCAGACTGGTTGGCTCGGAACAAGAGGGCGACCGTGTGGTCAGTAAAAACATGCAAAATGCCATGCCGTTTCCCATGAAGGCGTGCCTGGATTGGAGCGAAGCAAGGGATTGGGCAATGGATCGAATACAGGATAACAAGAAAATTACTTGAAGGATCAAATGATAATCAATATCATTCGCAACCATCTCAAAACAACTGATCAATAAACCAGCAGAAAACGGATCAGCCTGAGACAAACGAAACAGTTCATCAAAAAAGAAAAATGGATGTCTAATCATACACTCTGCCTTAATCAGGCAAGTTACCGTGTTAATGGCAAGCAGGTGATCAAGCCGATCAGCCTTGAGTTGGCTCCCGGCAGAATAACCGCCATTCTCGGACCTAATGGTTCGGGCAAAAGCACGCTGTTAAAGATGCTTTCCGGTTTGATCACGCCCGATAGCGGAGCAGCGTTACACGCTGGAAAACCGCTGGTGCAATGGCACAGAAAAGCACTGGCCCGGAAGCTGGCACTGTTACCTCAGCACTCACCCGTGCCCTTGGGAATGTCAGTTTCTGAACTGGTCGCCTGTGGCCGTTACCCCCATGCAGGCCCCTTTGGCCGGATGAAGTCCAGTGATCGTCGGGCAATCAACACAGCGCTGGCTCGGGTAGATATGGTGGACTTCGCCAAGGAACGGGTCGATCACCTGTCCGGGGGAGAAATGCAGCGGGTATGGCTGGCAATGGTACTGGCCCAGGAGACCGGCATTTTATTGCTGGATGAGCCCACCTCATGGCTTGATATTGCCCATCAACTCCAGCTGCTCGATATCGTCCGGACGTTGAACCTTGAGCAAAATACGACAGTCGTCTGGGTTCTTCACGACCTTAATCAGGCGCTGCAATTCAGTGATGATGTGGTGTTGATGAACCAGGGAGAGCTGGTACGACAGGGCAGGGCGGACCGGGTAATCGACACGGACGTTATTGCTGATGTGTTTGGTGTTAAAACCACCAGGGTTCAGCCAGAAGGTTATGATCACCACCTGTTTTTGCCATCAGCGAACAGTTCACCAGAGCCGTTGCCGAGTGTATCCGACAAGGAAGTTGCCTGAATGTCAGTATCTTTCAATGCCAGGCTACACGCTGCTTTTACCTTACTCTTGCTACTCACCACTGCGGCTCAGTCAGCCGGGGCATCATCTTTCGATTCAGGCGAAAAAAGACCCGATAAGATTGCCGCCCTTAATTGGACCCAGGCGGAAATGTTGCTGACCCTGGGCATTACACCTGCGGGGGTCACGTCAATCAAAGGGTATAAGGAGTGGCAATCCAATAGTCCGATAATGCCAGACGGGGTTCAGGAGCTGGGCTTAAGATCCGAACCATCACTTGAGGCCATTGCGGCGCTCAAGCCGGATTTAATACTGGGCTACCAATGGCGACACAATCGAATTATTGCAGAGCTGGAAGCCATTGCTCCCACGGTGCTGTTTACCCAGTATCCCACAACAGACAACCCTTCAAACTACTACCACAGGATGCAGAGTGTCTTTCGCTCTGTCGCCCGGCTGACCGATCAGACGACTCTGGCTGAGGAAAAGCTGCGGGAAATGGAGCAGCTAATGGGTCAGGCACGGCGTCGTATCCAGCAAGCCGGTATGACTGGACAGTCAGTAGTGGTTGGCAAATTTGTGGGAATGGGCCTTGGGCTCAGGGTCTATGCCGATGCGTCCATGGCGGGGGCCATCGTTAATGAGCTGGGTCTGGTGAATAGCTGGCACAGCGCTCTGCCAGGGCGGGACTTTACCCATGTTGACCTGTTAAAGCTGACCACCATTGGTGATGCCAGCCTGCTTATTATCGGTAGTCAGCCTGATGACCTTCCGGTCATGACCCGTTCTCCGGTATGGCAGGCTATCCCGGCGGTCAGGGAAGGGCGGGTTCACTATTTGCCAGCACTGTGGTCCTTCGGAGGACCGTTGTCCGCAACCCGCATGGCAACGGCAATCGTGTCACAACTGGCACCGGAGGCATGATGAATTACTCCGTACCCTTTAAAGCAACCAGCGTCTTCCTGTCGGTATTTCTGCTGTATGTGGTGGCCGTGGCAATATCATTAATGACCGGCCCATCAGGCATTGACGCCAGTTTGCTGGTCGATATGCCATTTTTTCCATCGTCAGTACCGGGCGGAAGTATCCGCGAGCATCAGCCCCTCAATGCAACCATTGTTACCTGGTTGTTACTGCCCAGAACCCTGATGGCTTTACTCTGTGGTGCAGCCCTGGGCGCGGCCGGAGTACTGATTCAGGGCGCAACCAGGAATCCCTTTGCCAGCCCTGCAACCCTGGGCGTTAATGCCGGGGCCATGGTTGCGATTGTGATGGGATCGGTATTGCTGCCGGATATTACCGGGCAATACCCGGTCGTGGTGGCATTTACCGGCGCAATAATCACCACATTACTGGTCTTCCGTCTGGCCAGTGCCATCAGCAATTCACCGGTTAACCTGGTGCTGGTGGGGATGGCAATCACCCTCTCTTTTGGTGCTATCAGTGCTGGCATGCTGATGTTTTTCGAAAACCGTCTGGATGGGTTGTATACCTGGGGGGCCGGTAATCTCTCCCAGTTCGATTTTCAGGCGGTTCAGCACAGCTGGCCAATAATCCTGCTGTTCACCCTTATCGCGTTATTCTTTGCCCGGCAACTTGACCTGATTACCCTGGGGGCAGAACAGGCCCAAACCCTTGGGGTAAATGTACGACATACCGTTGGCTTTTCGTTGCTGATTGCCGTGATCCTGTCTTCTACCGTTGTCAGTCAGGTAGGGATGATCAGTTTTGTTGGCCTGATCGCACCTCATATTGCCCGGGGCCTGGGCTGTCAGCCGGTATGGTCGCGACTGCTGCTGGCTTCGGTGGTGGGGGCATTGTTGCTGCTCAGTGCTGATATCGCCGCACGATTGATCCCGATAATGGTCTCGGACTCCCATTACAGCTTTCCCGCTGGCGTCATGACCACCATTGTTGGAGCCCCGTTTATGATTTTTCTACTGACGCGGAGAAACCGGGTCGGTGCACTGGGGACAACGCCGGGAGAAACAGGTATACGCGCACTGTTCTCTATGAATCCGAACCGCACTCTGGCAGTTCTGTCCTTACTGTGTCTGATATTGATGGGATTGAGCCTGTTCAGCCAGATAGAGATGACGTTTATGCATCTGCGCTGGCCCAGGGTCATGAGCGCTGCGTTTGCGGGTGCGGCACTTGGGGTTTCCGGTCTCGTGTTACAAACATTAACCCGAAACCCACTGACCAGCCCGGACGTATCGGGATTAACGACAACCGCTGTTTTATTTATTGTTCTGGGTGCCGTCCTCTACCCGGGAATAGACAGTTTTGGTTTAATGCTGTTAGCCATATCCGGCAGTGGTATTGCGTTGATCCTGTTGCTGACCCTGAGCCGTCTGACCGGTTTCAATCCACTATTATTTGCCCTGGGCGGTCTGTGCCTTTCGGCGGTTGCCACCACCCTGATCAGTATGGTGCTGGTTCTGGGCAGCAACCAGTCCAGTGAAGTGCTGATCTGGCTGTCCGGCAGCACCTATGCCGTGACGGATGAACGCACCTATCCCCTGTTTTCAGCCGTTATCATCCTGCTTCCCATTTTGTGGATGATGTGGCGCAGGCTCGATATTCTTCAGCTTGGTGCTTATCTGCCCACACTGCTCGGTATTCGTGTATCCGTAACCATTGCGCTGCTGCTGGTAATCGTCGCGTTGCTCAGTGCTTTCAGTGTGGCTGCCGTAGGCGGGGTGTCCTTTGTCGGACTGATGGCTCCCCATATCTGCAGAGTGACCGGTATGTCCAGTCACCGCCATCTTATTCCTGCCGCGGCCATTACCGGGGCATTGTTACTGGTCAGCAGTGACTGGTTATCACGAACCGTTATCGCTCCCTTTGAAATACCCTCAGGCCTTCTGGTTTCCGGTGCCGGTGGTATTTACTTCATTCTTCTGCTGCTCAGCGGAAAATACATCCAGCAACGTTAATTTAATAAAAGAAGTAAAGAGGCCTGCAGGAAGCAGGTCCTGCATAACTACAAGGACTTAATAAGAATGACAATCATTACTCATGGAAAAGTCGAAAAATGACGTGTAAAAAAATACCTCTGCCACTCATGGCGGCGATTTCTCTGGTTACCGCCGCTCAGGCGACCGCAGCTTCAGAGACAGCGGTGACCACCGTGGACCAGATAGTGGTTACCGCCTCCCGGTCAGAATCCAGCATTTCCAATATTTCTGGTACGGTTCAGGTAATCGGCCAGCAGGAGATTATTCAGCAGTCCCAGCCGGGACAGAAGCTGGCGGATGTTCTTGAACAGGTGATTCCAGGGTTTGGACCCAGCACGCAAACGGTGACAGACAGAACCCAAAGCCTCCGTGGCCGGAAAGTATTGGTCCTGATCGATGGCATATCCCAAGCGGAGAACCGTCAGATCAGCCGACAACTGAACTCTATCCGGCCAGAAAATATTGAACGCATCGAGGTTATCTCCGGTGCCAGTGCAATTTATGGTGGTGGCGCTACTGGCGGGATTATCAATGTCATTACCCGTAAGCCTGAAACCGATGAGCTGCAGTTTGCTTCGGAAGCAGGATTCAAAGTATCCGGTGATGAACTGACCACCTGGACACTTAACCAGAATATCAGTGGCCGCTCCGGTGCCTTTGACTATCTGTTCAGTGGCACCTATGAAAGTCGTGGTGGTATTTTTGATGCAGACGGTAACCGGGTTAACCCTGATCCATCCCAGGTCAGCCGCATGGATACCGATAGCAAAGATGCGCTGATTAAACTTGGGTATGACCTGACCGACCAGCAGCGACTGGAGGCAACGCTGCAATTCTTTGATGACCAGATGGATTCTGATTTTGCACCCGATATTTCATCCGTACCTGGTGGCAATATTGCCGACTCACCCGCAGCCCTGAAAGGACTTGAGCTGGAAAAACAGCCTTACAGTCAGCGACAGTCTATTGACCTTGTTTATAAAGACGACGATTTTCTGGGCAATAACCTTCAGGCACAGACCTACTATCGTGGGCGTGAAGCCCGATTCTTTCCCTATCCCAACGTCATTCGAGGAGTAGGTACATTTATAAACCAATCGACGTCTACCGCTGAGGTTTTTGGAGTAAAACTGAACCTTGACCGTTCGCTGAATAATCAGCTCAAGCTTTCCTACGGCCTTGATTATGATGTGGACGATGGCGAGCAAAGAGGGCAGCTGCATGATTTAGCAAAATATATAGCCAGTGGTGGCAGAGTTATTGAGCCCACAGGCCCAGAGTATGAATATGGTCCTGATGTTGAAACCAAAACCCTTGGGCTTTATTTGCAAACCTCCTATGATTTAACCTCACAGCTGACGCTGAATGGCGGTATCAGGTATGAGCGTGCAAGGCTGGATATCAGTGATCATATGCCTCTCGCTGAAACTTGGATTGCACAACAATTAGGGATAACAAAAACTCCACTGGAAGGTGCCGTTAGAAAATACGACGATACGCTGTTTAATCTTGGCTTCGTCTTCCATCTGAATCAAAGTAATGAGCTGTTCGCTAATTACTCACAGGGTTTTGATGTACCCGATGCGTCGAGAATTCTGCGTGATACGGTCTCCCCGGTTAGTCGTCTTCCTAATAGCCTGCCGCTCCCGCGAACCAATATTTCTGAAGCAAACCTCGATGCCATCAAGACGGATAGTTTCGAGCTTGGATGGCGGGGCAGCTTTGACAATATCTTTGCCAATGTCTCCGTCTTCTACAACGAATCGGACAAAACCATTGCCTTTAATGAAGATTACAATGTAGACCTGCTGGATCAAAAAAGAAAAGTCTACGGTATTGAGGGTGCTATTGAATATTTCCTGAATGATTACTGGTACGTCGGGGGTACTTACGCCTTTACTGAAGGACGCAGCTATTACAAGGAAATAGGGGAGTGGCTGGACCTGCAAGCAGCGGATGTCTCACCGGAGAAATTTACAACATTTGTCGCTTATGATCAGGGAGATCTTAATGTCCGCCTGCAATCCATGACCTTCCTGGATTATGACAAGGGGAAAAGTTACAGCTCTTCCAGCCAGACGGTGACAGACCGTGAAATTGATGGATACACAACCGTTGACCTTCTGGTTTCCTACGACCTTCCCATGGGCACCCTTAAAGCAGGAATAACCAACCTGTTGAATAAGGACTACGAAACCGTATACAGCCAGTGGGCCAGGACAACCTACAATGGTATCAGTGCACACAAGGCTGAAGGTCGAGCCTATAACCTGAGCTACCGGGTCGAGTACTGATAAGGCATCAAGAGCCTGTTGACATTTCGTTGCGGGCTCAGTTTGTCAGGTTGCTGATATACGACAGCTTGTTTTTACATTATCAATCAACGAATTCTCTTCTTTTTCGTGGGAGGTGAGCAGGAATCCAGCCGCCCACCGGTCTGGGCTGAGTTCAACCGGTTGTGTTTTCCATGGGGTGTCACCCTCCGTCGCTTCTCTTCGGGTTTGTTAAGACGCCACACCCTTATGGTCCCGTCAAGAGAACAGGAAGCCAGCCCCCCATCAGGCAATGCTGTGACGGATGTCACACACGCGGTATGCCCCTTCAGTATTGCCACGCATTGCTGATCGTCTGGCTTGCTCAGATCCCACACTCTTACGCTCAGATCACCAGGACCCGAGCAGGAAGCCAGACGCCCATCGGGCAATTGCGTGACTGACAACACTATGCCGGTATGCCCATTCAGCGTCGCCACGCATTGCTGGCCGTCGGGCTTGCCCAGATCCCACACCTTTACGGTATTGTCAAAAGATGAACAGGAGGCCAGCCGCCCATCGGCCAATACCGTGACTGACACCACCCAGCCAGAATGCCCTATCAACGTCGCTACGCATTGCTGACCGTCGAGCTTGCCCAGATCCCACACCTTTACGGTCCCGTCATGAGCGCAGGAAGCCAGCCGCCCACCGGGCAATACCGTGACTGACCTCACCCAGCCGGTATGCCCATACAGCGTCACCACGCATCGCTGGCCGAGATCCCACACCTTTATGGTTTGATCAACAGAGCAGGAAGCCAGCCGCCCATCAGGCAATACCGTGACTGACTGCACCCAACCGCTATGCCCATACAGCGTCGCCACACATTGCTGGCCGTCTGGCTTGCTTAGATCCCACACCTTTACAGTCCCGTCATCAGAACAGGAAGCCAGCCGTCCATCAGGCAATAACGTGACTGAGTTCACCCTTTGAGTATGCCCAATTAGCGTCACCACGCATTTCCGCCGACCTGACCTGCCCAGATCCCACAACTTCACGGCCCGGTCATCAGCACCGGAAGCCACCAAACCATTGGCCAATGCCGTAACTGAGTTCACACTCCTGTTATGCCCTCTCAGAACGGCCACACAGGCTCTCCAGGCTTTGCTTCCCAGATCAGCAAAGTATTGATTGCTGACGAATCGGTAATAGGCAAGCCGTAATAAACGGTCATGAATTTTATTGCCTGGAACAGCGGGTATATGCCTGTTTCCAATTATTTTTCTATAGCCTTCAAAGGCAGAGCCATAATATTGAATGGCCAGTTTTTTCAGTTTTTCTTCTGTGTTGAACAGTGTCATTAAACGCTTATTTGTTAAAGCCAGGCTTCTAACATCAACGAAAGACAGGTCGTTAGAAATTTTAACCAGGAGTTCATTTGGCAATACCATTAAAGAAGACACCTGTTCTGGATGAACAACCGAAATCCCCGCAGTGGTTTTTTCCCCTGTCTGGTTGCCCGATGGATATGTTTCCCGGGGATAATGAGGGGAAGAACCGTTAGCACTATCAGCGATATTATTAGCCATGCAGTCTCTGACCAGTGAATAGCTCTAAAGTTCTTTTCCCGGAAATATAATAATCAGTCTGCGTGAATTCAGGTTATATCACTCCGCCCTGATAAAGAGTAAAGCCCTATTCACCTCCTGACCCGACTATAAAAAAATCGTTAATTAATAAATAAATGAATTAATGAGTGCATGAATCTGGTTCTGAAGACAAAATAAGGGCTCGAGGCAGGCCATTGCGTGGCAACTTTCATTAAGATACCACTGCTATTTTTTACATCATTAAACGATTTTTCTTCTTTGTATGAGGAGGAACAAGGAGCCAGCCATCCATGACTTTGTTCATCCTGTCGATGTGCACATTCTACGCCGCCACGCATGGCTACCCTATTACATGGTTTCAATGAGTTTGACGTGTACAATCTCCGTTCACCCTGAGCGGAGTCGAAGGGTGCTTGGCACGATCTATCAGAGACCGGAGTTTCCGCCTTTAGGCCCTATGGGTCCTTCGACAGGCTTGGGACGAAGGGTGTGCGGAGGCACGACAACCCGTCAAACTCATTGAAACCATGTACTACCCGTTGGACTCTCTCAGATCCCATACCTTTACGGTATTGTCAGCAGAGCAGGAAGCCAGCCGCTCACCGGGCAATGACGTAACAAAGACCACCCAGTCGGTATGTCCATGCAGCGTCGCCACGCACGGCTCTCCGTCGGGCAAGCTCAGATCCCATACCCTTACGGTATTGTCAAAAGAGCAGGAAGCCAGCCGCCCATCGGGCAATAACGTGACTGAGTCCACCACACCGTTATGCTCACGCAGCGTCGCCACGCAGGGTTGCCCGTAAAGATTGCTCAGATCCCATACCTTGACGGTCTGGTCAGAAGAGCAGGAAACCAGCTGCTTACCGGCCAGTGGCGCGACTGAATTCACCCTGTTAGTATGCCCATTCAACGTTGCCACGCATGGAGGCCCCCGGAAATTGCTCAGATCCCACACTTTTACGGTATTGTCCTCAGAGGAGGAAACCAGCAGCCCATCAGGCAATTGCGTCACTGAATATACCCATGACTTATGACTTTCCAGCGTCGCCACGCATTGTTGCCCGTCGGGCTTGTTCAGATCCCAGATCTTTACGCTCCTGTCAGTAGCACAGGAAGCCAATCGCCCATCGGCCAGTGTCGTGATTGATTTCACCCTGCCAGTATGCCCATTCAGCGTCGCCACGCATTGCAGCCCGTCGGGCTGGTTCAGATCCCACACCTTCAGGGTCTTGTCATCAGAGCAGGAAACCAGCCGACCGTCGTGCAATGTCGTGACTGAGTTCACCCTGTCACTATGTCCATTGAGTGTCACCACGCATTGCTGCCCGTCGGGCTGGTTCAGATCCCACAGCTTCAGGGTCTTGTCAAAAGAGCAGGAAACCAGCCGCCCATCGGCCAATGCCGTGACTGAGCTCACCCTGTCAGTGTGCCCCTTAAGTGTCGCCACGCAGGTTTTTTGGGTATTAATTCCCAGAGACTTCAGGTATTTATTACTTGTGTTTCGATGATCAGCAAGCCGTAGGCAGGAAGCCGGTCGTTGATCGGCCAATGCGGTGCATGAGTTCATTTCGACGGTATACCTTTTCGACGCCACCCAGGCTTGCCAGGTATTATTTTCCAGAGAAGCCAGGTATTGATTGCTTAAGCATCGATGATAAGCAAGCCGTAATACCGGGTCATAAATTTCATTGTTCGGAACAGCAGGTATATGTATATCCCTGTCTTCAATCAGGTTTCTATAGGCTTCAAGGTCAGAGCCATAATATTGAAGGGCCAGTTTTTTCAGTTTTTCTTCTGTGTTGAAAAGTGTAATCAAACGCTTGCTGGTTGTAGCCAGGTGGCTAACATCAACGAAAGACAGGTAGTCGGAAATTTTAATCAGGAGCTCATTTGGCAATGCCAGTAAAGGCGACACCTGTTCCGGAGGAACAACCGAAACCCCCTTCGTAGTTTTTTCTATTGACTGGTTATCAGACGGGTTGCTTCCCTGATAGTGGTTAGGTGGAATATTATCAATATTAGCGATATTTCTTTTCACACCATTTCTGACCGGTGAACAGTTCTAAAGTTCTTTCTCGAAATGCAAAAATCAGCAGCCTGAATTCAGGTAATATCACTGGGCCCTGATAAAAAGTAAATCTCTATCCACTTCCCTACCCGACGATAAAAACGTCGTTAACTCAATAAATAAATGAATTAGTGAATGCAGGAATCCGGTCCCGAAAGCATGATCAGGACTCAAGGCAGGCCATTGCGCGGCAACTTTCACTTCAGATACCACCGGTAATTTTTACATCATTAAACGATTTTTCTTCTTTTTCGCGGGGGGGAGCAGGAAGTCGGCTGCCCATTCAGCGTTACCATGCATTGCAGCTCGTCTGGTTTGCCCAGGTCCCACAACTTTATGGTCTCGTCAAGAGAGCAGGAAGCCAGTCGCCCACCGGGCAATGGCGTAACAAAGAACACGTCTTTGCTATGCTCTTTCAGTGTCGCCACACATTGCTGGCCGTTGGGCTTGCTCAGATCCCACACCTTAATAGTCTGATCATCACCACAGGAAGCCAGCCGTCCATCGGGCAATAGCGCAATTGACTTCACCCAATCGGTATGCCCATTCAGCGTCACCACACATTCCTGGCCGTTGGGCTTGCTCAGGTCCCTCACCTTAATAGGCCCCTCATGAGAACAGAAAGCCAGCCGCCCATCGGGCAATGGCGTGATTATGAACATCCAGCGGAGCGCATTCAGCGTTGCCACACATGCCTCACCGGCGGGCTTGCCCAGGTCCCACAACTTAATGGTCTCGTCAAGAGAGCAGGAAGCCAGCCGCCCATCGGGCAATGTCGTAACACAGGTTACCCAATCGGTATGCCCATTCAGCGTCGTCACACATTCCTGGCCGTTGGGTTTGCTCAGGTCCCACACCTTAATAGTCCCATCATGAGAACAGGAAACCAGTCGCCCATCGGGCAATTGCGTAACTGAATCTACCTCCCTGGTATGCCCGTTGAGCGTCGCCACGCATTGCTGGTCGTCGGGTTTGCTCAGATCCCACACCTTTACGGTTGTGTCTTCAGAGCAGGAAGCCAGCCGCCCATCGGCCAATGCTATGACAGAGCTCAGCAGGGAGGTATGCCCATGGAGCGTCATGACGCATTGCTGCCCGTGGGGCTTGCCTGGATCCCATACCTTTATGGTCTGGCCAGCACAGGAAGCCAACCGCCCATCAGACAATAACGTGACTGAGATCACCCCGGAGGTATGCCCATTCAGCGTCGCCACGGAGGTTTGCAGGGTATTACTTTCCAGAGAAGCCAGGTATTTATTGCTTACGTATCGATGATAAGCAAGCCGTAATAAAGGGTCATAAATTTCATTGCCCGGAACAGCAGGTATATCCCTGTTTTCAATCATTTTTCTATAGGCATCAGAGGCAGAGCCATAATATTGAGCGGCCAGTTTTTTCAGTTTTTCTGCTGTGTTGAAAAGTGTAATTAAACGCTTGCTGGTTGTAGCCAGGTGGCTAACATCAACGAAAGACAGGTAGTCAGAAATTTTAATCAGGAGCTCATTTGGCAATGCCAGTAAAGGCGACACCTGTTCCGGAGGAACAACCGAAACCCCCTCTGTCGTTGTTTCTCCTGCCTGGTTACCAGACGGGCTTGTTGCCTGGCAGTGGTCAGGGTACATGGTATCAATATCAGCGATATTTCTTTTCACATCCTCTGACCGGTAAACAGTTTAAAATTCTTTCCTGCAAAGACAATAAATCCGATTTAGCCGCTTGCTGAATCCACATTATGAAAAATGTGGATCATTCAGTTTGCCAACCCCGGTATTTATAGGTTATTTCCCGATACAAAAGGACGAAAAGATGCGCCCCAGCAGATCATCACTGGAAAAGGTTCCGGTAATTTCTCCCAGGGATTTCTGAGCAAGGCGAAGGTCTTCAGCGAGCAGCTCACCGGCTCCAAGGTGCTCCAGTTGCTGTCGACCGTTCTCAATGTACTCTCCCGCCTGTCGCAATGCCTCCAGGTGACGACGCCGGGCAGAAAAGCTACCTTCCATCGCCCCTTCAAATCCCATGCAGGCTTTCAGGTGCTCCCTGAGAGCATCAACCCCGTGCTCGCTTTTCTGGTCATTACAGGCACAAAGTCGTATAACCGGAACACCATCCACTTCTGAAAACCCGGGCTGTTCACCGGTAAGGTCGATTTTATTGCGAATGATGGTCAGTTTCTCCTGAACGGGCAAACGGTCGGCAAACTCTGGCCAGATATCATGAGCATGGGTTGCCTCGGTTGATGATCCATCCACCATCAGCAACACCCGGTCAGCTTCTTCAATGGCTTTAAAAGCCCGCTCGACACCAATCTGTTCCACCCGGTCTTCGGTTTCACGCAGACCGGCGGTATCAATCACATGCAGTGGCATGCCATCGATATTGATATGCTCTTTCAATACATCCCGGGTAGTGCCGGCAATATCGGTGACAATAGCCGTGTCCCGGCCGGCCAGAACATTCATCAGGCTGGATTTTCCGGCATTGGGCCGACCGGCAATCACTACGGTCATGCCATCCCTGAGAATCGCGCCCTGGCCCGCTTCACGGATAACCTCACCAAGCTGTTGCGTGATACTGGCCAGCTCACCGGTGACTTTGCCATCGTTCAGGAAGTCAATTTCCTCTTCCGGGAAATCAATAGCGGCCTCAACATAGATTCTCAGTTCGATCAACGACTCCACCAGTGCATTGACCCGTTGTGAGAAAGCGCCTTGCAGTGAGCGTAAGGCGGAACGTGCCGCCTGCTCTGAAGTGCTGTCGATCAGGTCAGCAATGGCCTCAGCCTGGGCAAGATCCAGTTTGTCATTCAGAAAAGCCCGCTCGGAGAACTCTCCGGGGTTTGCCTGACGGACGCCCAGGGCAAGAATGCGTTTCAGCAGCATATCAAGGATGATGGGGCCACCATGGCCCTGAAGCTCAAGCACATCCTCACCGGTAAAGGAGTTGGGGTTGGGAAAATAAAGCGCGATGCCTTCATCCAGAATCTGGCCACAGGCATCATGAAATGGGGTGTAGTGGGCAAAGCGCGGTTTAGGCTCCAGCGTCAGTACTTCTCTTGCCACACGCAGGGCATCAGGACCCGACACCCGAATAATACCCACGCCTCCCCGACCGGGGGCTGTGGCCTGGGCGACAATGGTATCCTGGTGAAGGTTGCTGAAATCAGACATAACGAGCCATCGGTAACTGCTAAAACGATGGCATAGTCTATGCCCGGTGCCTGTTTTAGTACAGGATCATGAGCTGATCTTGCGGGGCAATTTCAACTGGCTGTTGTCACGGAGCTTGTTGATATCTCTGTTGATAAAAGCATCCGGGTTGAGTTTATAGAGGTCCTCCATCAAGGATGTCCAGTTGTCATAGTCCGGATACAGAGGCAAGAGTTTAATCGCCACCATGCTGATGGTATAGCCTTCAGGAACCTTGTATACCGGAGCCTTACCGGTTCTGGATAGCAGTGAGTTACTGATTTTATTGTATGAAGGGGCGGTCACATTCCCTGTGGTTTCCTCAGGCTGTCTTACGCTGAGGGGTTCCCCTTTCATACGTTCCACCGGTTTGGATGATGTGGATGTGCGATCCATAGTGTGTTTGGGGGATTGTTTCTCTGGTAGCTGCAACACAGTCCCTTTTTTGATCGCACCAATATCATTATTTACAAACAGTGAGGGGTTTAGCTTTGCCAGTTCCTGGAGTAAGTCATACCAGCTGTCGAACTGTGGATAATCGGGGATCAGCTCATGGGCAATGGCAGCAAGACTTTGACTTGCAGTGACCTTATAAATAGTTTCTGTCTTCTGCTGCACCGGCTGCTCTGCAAACGTCGATGGCATTTTTCGGTTCAGCTTTGCCAACGTCTGATGTGTTTTTTCCGGCTTACGGTGAATATCGGTATTTGTTGTCTGCGCTTCTGCTTGCTCCGAAGTGGGAGAGAACCTCCGCTCTTGCTTTGCTAACGCCTGATGTGCTTTTTTCGGCTGACTGCTTTTCGTATCGGTTGCCTGTGCTGCTGATGACTGCTGAGCGGCAGCGGCCCTCTTTTTGGCTATTTCGGCCAACTTCTGCCGTAATTCCTGCCGCTTACGGTGATTATCAGCGTTGGATCTCTTTATTTCTGGCTGCTGTTCAGCCAACTCCTGATTTTCCGCCTCAATCTCAACCACACCGGCATCAGGCATGATCAGTATTTCATTCGCCCGAAGCCTGTTTGGATTACCGTCAGTGAAAGCCCCGGGGTTCATATAAACGATCTGTTGCATCACCCCTCGCCATCCAGTGGGATGGGGATATTTATACTTCATTCTCCAGGCAATCGTACTGACATTGTCGCCAGCCGCAACTCTGTAAAGATGATCATTTTGACGGGCATCAGGGAGGTTTAACAGGGTTCCAGCGGGTATCTTGTTGATATCACCGCCGATAAATGCATCAAGGTTATTTCTCACCAGACCTTTCATTACCCAGCGCCAGCCCATTGAGCTCCGGTCAGCCTTGCTCAGCCTCATGGCGATAGTGCTTAGCGTGTCACCTTTGGCAACCCGATACGTTTTCTGTCCTGCCATCAAATTGCCACGGGGCATGGCTTTATCAAGACGATCAGGATGACCGGCGTCAGGGAGGTTTAACAAGGTTCCCACACGTAGCTTGTTAATATCACCGCCGATAAATGCGCCAGGGTTACTGCTCACCAGACCTTTCATGACCTCTCGCCAGCTGCCCGGATAAGCGTTGCTTAGCTTCATGGCGATGGAGCTTAGACTTTCACCTTTGGCAACGCGGTACGTTTTCTGCCCTGCCATTGAAGAGGGTTGAGCATCGTTACGGTTGATTCTTCCGGTCAATACGTTATCTGCTGTCCCGGATGGACGGTTTTCCCTGGCCTGCCTGTATCCATCCAGTTTCTTACGCAATGCTGCCAATGCCTGCGTTTTGGCAACATCACCGGAGGTCTTTGACGGTGAGGTATCCTGATGAAACGATTGGTCGGAAGAGTGGTTCGGTTCCTGTTCGTAGGACTTCAGTTTGCTGCTTAATGCCGCCAACGCCTGCTTTTTAGCGGTGTCATCGGGTGTTTTTGCCGGGGCGCTATTCTTGACAACTTGTGGCTTTTTCCCGCCCTTGATATCTAACAGGTTAAAAGCAATGTGTCGCCCGTTGTTGCCGGGACGAATTTCATAAATGCCATAGGCCTTTTTTCTTCCCGCCGAAAACCTGACCACAGCCGTCAGTTGCCTGGCATTGATGTTACGGGTCGAGCGAGCCCTGAGCACCGTTTCTCTGTTGCTATTCGCCGTTATATCAAACTGAAGACCCGCAACCTGCTGATTATAATCGATGCCTTGTCGGTAATAGTCGGTAATTGAGCCCAACTGAACCTTGAGGTTGTCTTTGCCGGCAAGGCCTTCTGGCAGGTCTTTGATGATAATGGTTGAGTTTAACGAGTGGCTGACCGTCGAAGGTGCTTGCCCGTGTTGACTGTGGGCAACGTTGGTTTTGCCCGAAGGCTTGGCTGTATCAGATGTTTTTACCGAAGCCCATGATACCTGATTGTTTCCCTGGAGCGTTCCTGGCAGTTGCAACCGCGTATTAACCCGCAGTTTATTGATATCACCATTAATGAAGGCCTCTGGATTCAGAGAGGCCAGCTGGTTCATCAGGGTTCGCCAGTTGGCCACTTCCGGATACCGGGGCAGCAACTCCATGGCAATGCCACTGATGCTTTGCCCCGCCTTGACCCGGTAATGCCCGCCGGAAGACATCGTAAAAACATCGGCGTCTGACGCGGTAATACTGGTCTCAGAGGGTAATGGCTGAACCGAAGTGTAGGGCTGTCGGGCTTTGGCGGTGGTAATCGGCTGTTCAGGCTTATGGTCAGCGTTAAGCAGATTTAAGGTAACTTGCTGTTTGTTACCGGGCGTTAACTTGAAATCATAGATGCCATATATTTTCTGACTTCCCACCGTCAACTTGATCACAGCCTTCAGTTTGTTGGTGGTAATTTCCCGAACAGAGCGAACCTTGATCAGCGGCTTGCCATCACTATCTTTGGCCACTTTAAAGCGCAGACTGGAGACCTGCTTGTCATACTCAATATTATGCCGGGAAAATTCGGTAATAGAGCCAAGCTTTACCTTCAGCTTCTTATTGGTAAGTTCTGACGGCAGAGCATCAATGGCAATGGTCGCATTGAGTAGTTGGTACTGATCAGTACCAATGGTCATATACCCCAGCTCAGGATTGGCTGATGCGCTCCCGATAACACTGCTTACTATGGCTGTGCTTATCAGTTTTTTAATCATGTTGCTGATCTTATCCAGTTAGCCCAACGTGGGAAGGCCAAGTTACTAACTGTTTATCGGTTCAGCCCCCGGCAACTGTAGAAAATTCAGGCGCTATTTTTTACCGCATCAGCATGCCTGTGGGCAGGCACTTTTCAGAAGAGGGTTTTATCAAAGCGAAGGTGAGGAGAAGAGAGGGGAGCGAAGCAGCTTTAACCGGGAAAGCTGCTTGGCAAAAGGCTTAGCCTTCTTGTTCGATTTTGCGGGTAATAATGTACTGCTGGATAATCGACAGCACGTTGTTGGTCACCCAGTACAGAACCAGACCCGCCGGGAAGAACAGGAAGAAGAAGGTGAAGATCACCGGCATCATCTTCATCACTTTAGCCTGCACAGGATCTGGCGGTGTCGGGTTCAGCATCTGCTGAATGAACATCGAAGCCCCCATGATCAGCGGCAGGATAAAGTACGGATCCATCTGGGACAGGTCGTGAATCCAGCCCAGCCATGGAGCCTGACGCAACTCCACCGACTCCAGCAGAGTCCAGTACAGGGCAATGAACACCGGCATCTGGACCAGAATCGGCAGACAGCCCCCCATCGGGTTGACCTTCTCCTTCTTGTACAGCTCCATCATGGCCTGAGACATTTTCTGGCGATCATCGCCATACTTCTCTTTCATCTCCTGAAGCTTGGGCCCCAGTTTGCGCATTTTCGCCATGGAGCGGAAGCTGGTGGCATTCAATGGATAGAATACCGCCTTGACCAGTACCGTCAGCAGAATGATGGACCAGCCCCAGTTACCAACCAGCGAGTGAATCCACTTCAGGATGGTAAACAGTGGCTGCGCCAGGAACCAGAGCATGCCGTAGTCAACGGTCAGCTCAAGACCATCGGACAAAGACTTCAGGTTTTCCTGGTTCTTTGGACCAACATACAAAGTGGCACCGGTCTCAATGGTTTCACCGGGCTGAGCCACCATGGCATCGTCATAGAAGCCGACGAAGTTGTAGCCATCTTTGTTCTGCTTGGTGTAATACTGATGGGCTTTCTGTTGATCAGGAACCCAGGCACTGACAAAGTAGTGCTGGAGCATGGCGGCATAACCACCCTGAACCCGCTCTGCAAATGCCTTATCAGAAAAATCATCAAATGGCAGCTTGGTGTACGGCTCATCATTCGAACGAACCGCTGCGCCCAGGTAAGTATTCATTGGCGCTTTGGAGTTAAGCTGACTTGGATCTTCTGAATTATCCCGCTTCAGCTGGGCATAAAACTGATCACGCCACACCTTATTGCTGTTATTGATCACCTGGTAATGAACAGCAACATCGTAGCGGTCACGATAGAAGGTGAAGGTTTTGGTAATGTCGACGCCATCCATGGTTTTATGGAGATCAACGGTCAACGTGTTCTCACCATCCTCAAGCGTGTAATTGGCCTGCGTTACCTGGTAAACCCCGCGAAGGTTGTTCGCGTCCGGGCCATCGGTTTTTGCCAGCGCACTCTGTGCAGTGAAGACACAGGTGGTTTCTCCCTGACAGTCCGGGCTGTTCACCAGAAGCTGGAAAGGCACCGTTGGCTCACCTTCTTCCGGCAACCATGCCGGGTATTGCGGCAGGGTCAGGCTGATGATATCGCCACCGGCAGGGTCAATCAGCGCATCAATGGTATTGGTCTTGACGCTGATAAGCTGGGCAGAAGGTTTTACCGCACCATCGTCGGTGGCGGGAATAGTGTTGCCATCAGTCAGCGACGGCAGATCGGAACCAGCTTGACTGCTGGATACGGAGTGAGCGACGGATGCCGACTTCGGCGTACCGGGATAGTCTTCATTCCATTGCTGCAGTGTTAAAACACCAACTACAGCAATAGCGCCGATCAGGAGTGTTCTTTGGAAATCCATGAGTTCCGGGCCACACATTCAGGTGAATGAATATGATTGTCTGATTGTGTCCGATGATCACCAGAATCTTTTTCCGGTACCGGGTCAAATCCTCCTGGATGCCAGGGGTGGCACCTCAGTAGTCGGAGCAAGATAAGCTTGCTACCAGTCAGAAAACCATGACGATTTAAGGCTTCCAGGCCGTAGGCAGAGCAAGAGGGGTAAAAGCGGCACCGGCTGGGCATCAGAGGACTTAGCGCATAGCGGTATATCCTGATCAGTCCGGTCAGCAATGATCGGGGGATAGTTGCTAATCTGCCCATAAATGCCTTCATTTTGTCGGCGCCCTTAGTCCTATAGAAAACCCTTGGCTCTATAGCAAGCCTTTAGCCAGATCAAAGCCTTATTGCTTATTAACATGCCCTGTGCGGGCAACAGCCTCAGACAGTCGACACTCAACTGCGGCTGTTTTATAAGAAAGCTTTCTGAGCCTGGTCGAGCCGAACAGGAAAAACCCCGGGGCTTCCTGTTAACTCTGGCATTTTCTTCAGGTTGGATATCAACGTGATGCCGACGCTTCCCATTCGTGCAGCCTTCGTTTCAACCTTTGCCACTGCTGGTTGAGTAGCAGGTTCAGGTCACTGTCATTCAGATCACTGAAACCTTTCCGGACCAGAACGACAATATCCAGGTTACCAACTTCATCCTGTTGCAGACGAAAGGTTTCCCGGATATGACGTTTGGCCCGGTTTCGGCCAACGGCAGTACGAATATTTTTTTTGGCAACCACCAGTCCCAGTCTTGCCCGGCCAAGCTCATTGGCTTTTGCCAGTATCAGAAGCTGTCTGCTGGATACCTTGATATCCGTTGTATCAAATACCTGTTTGAAATCAGCCGAGGAGCGTAGCCGTGATGCACGGCTAAAAGATAAGCTCACACTGATGCTCTCTTAGCCACAGGCGGTTGATCAGGCTGACAGACGCTTGCGTCCCTTAGCTCGACGACGGTTGATTACCGCACGGCCGTTCTTGGTAGCCATGCGCGCACGGAAGCCGTGGTTACGCTTGCGCTTCAGGTTGCTTGGCTGGAAAGTTCTTTTCATCGTGGTTACTCGTCTTAATGGACTTACAAAAGACGGGCATTCTAAGTAATTGCAGGGTTAGCGTCAATTTGCATTTGTCAAGAAGCACCGCATTACTACCCGTTGTTTCTCCCTACACTTCCTTCGCTCTTTCCGTCCCGGGTTGATGATCATCGCCGTAAAGCTGGTTTTCAATTTTTTCCCGGCAGGTTCTGCCCTGCATTGCACGAATTTTCTGCAGGTTGCCCAAAGGGGTGGCCTTAGCGATCCGGCTGTTTAATACACCATCATTTTTCAGGCGGTTGCGCCATTCATTGAACTTGTTGGCAGCCTCGTAAAACGCGGCCGACAATGCCCTGATCCGCCGGATCTCTTCGGTACCATCAGCAGGGTCCCGGTCCCGGGCAATATCTCCGTAGAGATGCCCAAGCATCGACAGATAGGAAGCGGTGGTAAATGCCATGGACAGACTGTGCTCAAAATCTGTTAACTGCTGTTTGGCCGTCTCCAGCGGATGATCTTGCCATCGCCGTTTGTGATTCTCCAGAGCCAACGGTTCTGCATGGAGAAAACAGAGCCAGTTTAAGGATTTATCGATCACCAGATGACGCAGTGCATCACGGGCTACTCTGATGTCGGCGGTCAGGGGAATGCACTCACTCCGGGCCAGCCCGAACTGGCCAAGCAGGGGGCTTTGCTGGGGGATTACCGAGAATTCAATGATCTGCTCCCCTGCCTGCACTGATTGACTTAACAACTGCAAATACTGGCGGTTATTGGCCAGCTCCCGCAGGCGCCACAAATCCAGCCGGGCGATGGTGGCTTGCTGAAAATCCCAGTTGACCTTTTCATTGGCTGCCAGGAGCAACTCATAGGCCTGGTCGTACCCCCGGCAGGATATGGCATGGGTAACCGACAGACTCAGGATCGCCATATCGTATTGGGTAAGCCATTGGGTTTGACGTTGCGGAACAACGGCCTGGGCAATATCCACTGCCGGCCGGTTTTCAGCACCAGCTGCTTTATTTGCCCTGCCTGTTTTGTGGCTGTCGGCTGCTGAACGCTCTTTGCCGCCCCTGGAGCCCGCTCTTTTATATTTGGACCGCTTGCCTTTGTTTTTATTTCTGGGGGCTACAGCCGATGACCGTTTTGGCATGTCATCACTCAGCAGCCAGTCATCGTTCAATGCAGGGGAATTCACCACTGAACTGGCTTCAGCACTTAACTCCAGGCTGTCGCGGACCTCGGCCAGCTCACTCTGCAGCTTGACTGCACCTAAACTGCCATAGTGTTCCAGCACATCATTGAGTAAACCGGAAATTTTCAACAGGTCCGGTTCCCTGGATTTTAACAACAGCAGAGCCAGCTTCAGCTTGCCCGCTTCCACACCACGCATAATGGCTGATTCAATACTGGCAATGGCTTCTTCAGTATTCGCATTTTCTTTACTCATCTGGAGTGAGCCAAGCAGCCAGAAAGCCTCTGGCAAACGGGATAACCGGGCCTGAGCAATGGCCTTGTCGAGCTGTCCATCCAGATAAGAGATCAGGCTTTTCAGGTAATATCTCAGGTCATCATTCTCGACTCTGGCAACACTATCCTCACAGGCATAATTGATCAGAAACTCCATAAGGGCATACAACGCCGGATTATCCTGGCCATCGTTACAGGCCGCTTTCTGCGAATTTACCAATAGTTCTTTGACGGATGACAGCGAGCGGTTCTGGTACAGAGTCTGCAAAGCGATCAGGCCAATGTCCGGCGAGCAGAATCCGCTTTGCCAAAAACCAAGACAGTAGAACGCATACTCGAGCGTACAGGTCTCATCGAATTCGCCAACGCCCATAAAATCCTTTCTTATGCCCTTGACGTTCTGGATCGTGGTGGTGGTTAATTCAAGCAAATGCGCTTTTATCTGCTGCCATTGAGTGGGCAAATCCTCAGCATCCTGTTCCAGGCGGAATATCGGGTCTGAGGTAACCAGTTGTTCAACAATGTCATACAGCTTTTCACATTTGGCAATATCAAGACTGTAACAGCGGATGTTCCCCAACGAAGTCATGATTTGGCCAAACAGAATCTTCGACAATCTCTGATCGTCCATGGTGGGATCATCGGCCGAATAGAGGCAGGACATACGCAGCCGGGCTCTCTCTTTATCAATCTCCCGAATTAGGCCATCGTCCAAAAGAGCGACCACCTTGCGGTTGATAACCAGAGTGTTAGCACTTCGACCTCTATCAGAAATTACCAGCAGGCTCAGATACCAGATACACATAATAAACAGCTCTTGCTGTTCATCAGGAGTATCTGGCTGGTAACTGAGCAAACACTCCACAAGCTGATCGTCATAATGGCACATCTGCTGTTCCAATCTGTGGAGCTTGCAGTTGTTCCTCATCGATGGATCCAAACTCAACGCATCCTGCACGAATATGCAGTTAAAACACAAACGCTGAATCCTCTCAGACAACATTGACAAGTTTTTGTTCCTGGCAATTTGACCGATTTCCAGGGTCAACTTTGGAATCATTTTACGGAACAGACTGATTTTACTCTGCAATTGATTCCTATCCAGGCAACAATAGTACCCGATTGCCTTAAATCCCCCGTATGTCGGCATAAATTCCATTTCTAACAAAGGATTTATCTTGTACCGGTTCAGCTGAAAAACGGTTCCCTTTGAGATCTGCCTGAATCCATTTCTACCTTCCCGGGCAGTCGAGTTTATATTGGCCACGGACTGCTCGGGCAGTTTCTTTTCTGTTTGACTGGCATCCTTCACACATCGCCCGAAAGCACCCTGGCTAGCCAAGTGCCCTGTGACCTCATTGTTAGCCATGGGCATTTGTGCATCCAGCACAGCCGTTAGCCTTGATAGCGGATCTAACATAATGAATGAATTTTATTTTGTTGGTATGGCTTTGGAACACCCTGTTCAAGTTAGTACAAAAGATCAAATAATGTTAATCACCAGGCAGCGATTCACAGATATATAAATAGATAAGTTATCTCTTATGTGATGTGTTTTTGATTTTAATGTAATTATTTAGGGAGGTTTTTTCTGTGGATAACTCCGTTTATGCCAGTTATCGTCTGCCTTTGAGGATGTGTGCTTTTTTGTAGAAATCCCGGAGGTATGTTGTTGTTTTGGTCTTGATGGCTTGTGGATAATTATGACTGTTATCCACAGCTCGCTTGTTATTCAATTTACCCACAGGAAAATCATAAGGTTTATTGCCATTCATAAACGGACCTACCCACAGGGAGTAGCAAGCAATATTTTCCTCCGCATTATGGCTGTTTTATTTTCAACTTATTGAATTATAAGGATATTATTCCTGGCGGATGATCTGTTGTCCTGTTTTGCAGGTGTGGATAACTTTTGCCAGAAAGGATACAATTCCCTTTTGTCTATCCAATCGTTATTTCATACCTGAAGGTCTTCAGCAGGCTGTCTGACCGGCTTCAGTGATACCCGTATTAAATCCTGATCCTGATCCTGATTCTGATCCTTATCTATATCCGGAGATGGGTGGGAGAGCGGGAGAGTAGGAGAGTAGGAGAGTGCCTGTGCCCCTTGAGCTGTGGCAAAAATGTATCGATATCCTGCAGGATGAGCTGTCTTCTCAGCAATTCAATACCTGGATTCGCCCTTTGAAAGTGATGGGGGACGAACACGATTTGTGTTTACTGGCTCCCAACCGGTTTGTTGCCGACTGGGTGAAAGAGAAGTTTTTGCCAAGAATCGAAGAGATTCTGGATGAACTGTCCGATGGGGACTCTCCAGCCGTCGCGTTGGCGGTGTCCAATCGTCGGCCCCCCTCACTGAGCAAGCGATCTGCACGGCCAAGAGAGCCTCAGCTCAGGGAAGTGCCACCCAGAGAGATTCAGCCTGCGGCAACGGTGACCGTTTCTGAGAAACCCATTGAGAACCCGCTGAAACATGCCGCTATTGAGCGTTCTGTGGTCACCCATGAGCTGGTGTCGGCTTTAACGGTCGCGCAGGACAATACCCCTGAGCCGGATCTGGTATCAGACTCCGGTTTTCAGGAAGATGACAGCAGGCAGACAGAAGAGCCCGCCCAGATCAAGGTAAACCCGCTGAAAGAGTCGGTGAGTGCTACGCCTGAAGAGCCTGTCCCGGTGCGACAGGTTGAAGTTGAAGGGTCTATCAAGCATCACAGTTCGCTGAACACTGGGTTCACTTTTGAAACCTTTGTTGAGGGTAAATCAAACCAGCTGGCCCTGGCGGCTGCTCGGCAGGTAGCAGAAAACCCCGGTGCTTCCTACAATCCGCTGTTCTTGTACGGCGGTGTTGGTCTGGGTAAAACTCACTTGATGCATGCGGTGGGTAACTTCCTGGTCAAGCAGAACCGTAATGCCAGAGTTGTTTATTTACACTCCGAGCGCTTTGTTGCGGATATGGTGAAAGCACTGCAGCTGAATGCCATTAATGACTTTAAAAAGTACTATCGTTCTGTTGATGCGCTACTGATTGATGATATCCAGTTTTTTGCCGGTAAAGAGCGTTCACAGGAAGAGTTTTTCCACACCTTCAATGCGTTGCTGGAAGGTGGTCAGCAGATGATTCTGACCTGTGACCGTTACCCAAAGGAGATCAGCGGCGTTGAAGAGCGGCTGAAGTCCCGATTTGGCTGGGGTTTAACGGTAGCCGTGGAGCCGCCCGAACTGGAAACCCGTGTCGCCATTCTGATGAAAAAGGCAGAACAGCAGAAAGTGGAACTGCCCCATGAAGCCGCCTTCTTTATTGCCCAGAGAATCCGTTCCAATGTGCGTGAACTCGAAGGTGCCCTGAAGCGGGTGATCGCCAGTGCGCACTTTATGGGACGCCGTATTGATATTGATCTGATCCGCGAGTCCCTGAAAGACCTGTTGGCTTTACAGGACAAACAGGTCAGTATAGATAATATCCAGAGGACGGTTGCTGAGTACTACAAGATCAAAGTGGCGGATATTCTTTCCAAGCGTCGCAGTCGTTCTGTGGCAAGGCCAAGGCAAATCGCCATGGCACTCTCCAAAGAGTTGACCAGTCATAGTTTACCCGAGATTGGTGATGCCTATGGCGGACGTGATCATACCACCGTTCTTCACGCTTGCCGTAAAGTAAAAGAACTGGTCGAAGTGGATAACGAGATCAAAAGCGATTACAAAAACCTGTTGCGCTCACTGACAAGTTAATTCCACCTTATTCAACCTCATAAAAAGGTGAATACCTTTTTATATCAAGAGAAAGGAAAGCGATGAAATTTACCATTAATCGGGAAGCATTGCTTAAGCCACTTCAGCTGGTTGCCGGTGTGGTTGAGCGCAGACAGACGCTGCCGGTATTGTCCAATGTGTTGATGGTAGTCGATGGAAACCAGCTCTCGTTAACCGGTACTGACCTGGAAGTCGAACTGGTTGGCCGTGTCGCCCTGGAAGATGTTGCGGAGGCCGGAGAGATTACGGTACCGGCCAGAAAACTGATGGATATCTGTAAGTCCCTGCCTGAAAACACCCTGATTGAAGTGCATCAGGATGATCTGAAGGTCAAGGTAAAGGCTGGCCGGTCCCGGTTTACCCTCTCCACGCTACCGGCCAATGAGTTTCCCAGTATTGAAGAGGAGGCCGGATCGGTATCCTTTACCATTGGCCAGTCACGTCTTCGTCGCCTGATTGATCGTACCGGCTTTGCCATGGCCCAGCAGGATGTTCGTTACTACCTGAACGGCATGCTGCTCGAAGTCAGCCAGAACTGTCTCCGTGCGGTGGCTACCGATGGTCATCGTCTGGCCATGTGCAGCGTGGATGCCGATATCAACCAGCAGGACAAGCATCAGGTCATCGTGCCCCGTAAAGGTATTCTTGAGATGGCGCGTCTGCTCACCGAAGGGGAAGAGAGTGTTCATATTACCCTGGGTGCGAATCATATCAGAGCCAAAACCGGCGACTTTATGTTCACCTCCAAACTGGTGGACGGTAAGTTCCCTGACTATGAGCGGGTAATTCCCAAAGGCGGCAATAAAATCATTATTGGTGATCGCCAGGAACTGCGTCAGGCATTCCAGCGTGCGTCTATTCTGTCCAATGAGAAATACCGGGGTATCCGCCTGATTCTTTCCGATGGTCAGCTTAAGGTAATGGCTAACAACCCGGAGCAGGAGGAAGCCGAAGAAGAGTTGAGCCTGGCTTATCATGGTGACTCCATGGAGATCGGGTTTAACGTCAGCTACCTGTTGGATGTGCTTTCTGTGCTTTCTGGTGAGGCCATCAAGATGACCCTCTCCGACCCGAACAGCAGTGCGCTGCTTGAGGAGTCTGAGTCTGGTGACTCCACCTATGTTGTTATGCCTATGAGGCTGTAACAGCCTGTCGGCAGAAGTAGTCAGTGTCTGATGTTGTGGCATCAGACACTCGCCCTGATCCGGCTTCCGGGCTACTCAGGTTCGGAAATAAACAGAATATGATTCAACAGCTCTCCATAACCGATATCAGAAACCTCTCCTCTGTTTCGCTTACCCCTTCCCCTTCTGTAAACGTGCTCTACGGGCTCAATGGCAGTGGTAAAACCAGCGTGCTTGAGGCCATACATCTTCTCGGGGTCGCCCGATCATTTCGGACCTCCCGAATTAAACCGGTGATCAATCGTGATGCCGAGGTCTGCACGGTGTTTGGTCGAATCGGTGTGCCATCGGGATCCATACCGATTGGTGTTTCCAGAAACCTTCGGGATGAAACACTGCAGATACGGGTGTCCGGAGAGAACCTGAAGTCCACCTCTGAGCTGGCCAGGTTACTGCCCTTACAGGTGATTAATCCGGACACCTTCCGTTTGCTTGAAGGCTCCCCAAAGCTGAGAAGGAATTTTATCGATTGGGGCGTGTTTCACGTGAAACATCATGACTTTTTCCCGCTATGGAAACGCATGCAGAAGGCGCTGAAACAGCGGAACAGTCTGCTCCGTCATGGTAGAATAAACGGTTCTGAATTGAGTTCGTGGAACATAGAGTTTGCCAAAGCAGCCAATGCCATCGACGTGTTACGCGGCGATTATATCCAGAGACTGACGCCCGTCTTCAATGAGGTGCTTTCGGAATTGGCCGATCTGGATAATCTTTCTATCCAATATTACCGAGGCTGGGATAGGGAGAGAGAGCTGCATGAAGTACTCAGTAGCGGACTGGCACGGGATGTCCAATCGGGCTATACCCATGCCGGGCCGCAACGGGCAGATTTAAGGATTCGGATTGGCAAAGGCAGTGCGGTTGATATCCTCTCACGAGGTCAATTAAAACTGGTGGTCTGTGCACTGAAACTCGCTCAGGGCTTTCTATACAAAGCGCTGCAAGACAAACAGTGCATCTTCCTGGTCGATGACCTGCCATCAGAACTGGATACCCCTAATCGACAAAAGCTTTGTCGATTGTTTCAAAAAATGGACTGCCAGACCTTCATCACCTGTGTTGAGAAGGAGGCACTGGAACATTGCTGGTTGCCTGAAACGGAATTGAAAATGTTTCACGTGAAACATGGGCAGGTTACTGTTACATCACATGAGAACCCTGGTCAGCAAAGTATTCGCCGGGCTGAGTCTTTGGAGATAGAGCATGAGTGAACAAAACTACGACGCATCCAATATTAAGGTCCTCAAGGGCCTGGATGCTGTCCGCAAGCGCCCGGGGATGTACATTGGTGATACCGATGATGGTACCGGTCTGCACCATATGGTGTTTGAGGTGGTTGATAACTCCATCGATGAGGCGCTGGCGGGGCACTGTGACAAGATTTCGGTCATTATCCACCCGGATGAGTCCATCACGGTTAAGGATAATGGCCGTGGTATCCCTGTGGATATTCATGAGGAAGAGGGCGTTTCTGCCGCTGAAGTAATCATGACGGTGCTTCATGCCGGTGGTAAATTTGATGACAACACCTATAAGGTCTCCGGCGGTTTGCACGGTGTGGGTGTGTCAGTGGTTAATGCCTTGTCCAGTCAGCTGAAACTGACCATCCGCCGACATGGCAAGGTTCATCAGCAGGTGTACCATCAAGGGGTTCCGGAAGAGCCATTAACGATTATTGGTGAAACGGATGTCACCGGTACGGAACTGCACTTTATTCCTTCCCCGGAGACCTTCTCAAATATTCAGTTCAGTTACGACATTCTGGCCAAGCGCCTGCGTGAACTCTCGTTCCTGAATTCGGGTGTCTATATCCAGCTGACGGATGAGCGCACCGGCAAGGTTGATGACTTCAAATACGATGGTGGTCTGAAGGCCTTTGTTGAGCACCTGAACCAGAATAAAAGCACCATCAATAAAGTCTTCCACTTTGAAATCACCCGGGATGACGGTATTGGTGTAGAAGTGGCCATGCAGTGGAATGACAGCTTCCAGGAAGGGGTATTCTGCTTTACCAACAATATCCCTCAGCGCGATGGTGGAACGCACCTGGCGGGCTTCCGTGCGGCGCTGACCCGAAGCCTGAATGGCTATATCGAACGGGAAGGTTTCCAGAAGACGGCCAAGGTGGCTACGTCTGGTGATGATGCCCGTGAAGGTTTGACGGCAATCATCTCTGTCAAAGTGCCGGACCCTAAATTCTCCTCCCAGACCAAAGACAAGCTGGTGTCCTCCGAGGTAAAAACCGCAGTAGAGCAAGAAATGGGCAAATACCTGGCGGACTACCTGGTAGAAAACCCCCAGGAAGCCAAAGCGGTTGTCGGTAAGATGCTGGACGCTGCCAGGGCCCGTGAAGCCGCCCGTAAGGCCCGTGAAATGACCCGCCGTAAAGGTGCCCTGGACATTGCCGGCTTGCCAGGCAAACTGGCGGACTGCCAGGAGAAAGACCCGGCACTTTCTGAACTCTATATAGTAGAGGGTGACTCGGCGGGCGGATCCGCCAAGCAGGGCCGCAACCGGAAGACTCAGGCGATCCTGCCTCTCAAGGGTAAAATCCTGAACGTTGAGAAAGCCCGCTTTGACAAGATGCTCTCCTCCCAGGAAGTCGGAACCCTGATTACAGCCCTGGGGTGTGGTATTGGTCGTACGGAGTTCAATATTGACAAGCTCCGCTACCATAACATCATTATCATGACCGATGCGGATGTGGATGGATCGCACATCCGTACACTGCTATTGACCTTCTTCTTCCGGCAGATGCCTGAGCTGATTGAAAATGGCTACATCTATATTGCTCAGCCGCCACTTTATAAGGTTAAGCGTGGCAAGCAGGAGCAGTACCTGAAAGATGATGGTGCGCTGGATGGTTACCTGACCCAGTCAGCACTGGAAAATGCCAGCCTGCATGTTAACGAAAATGCTCCCGGGATCAGCGATCAGCCCCTTGAAGAACTGGTGAAAGAGTTCAGAGATGTCCATAAAGTGGCCGATAAGCTGTCCCGTATTTACCCCGTCTCGGTGCTCCGTGAAATGATTTACATGCCCGAAGTGACGGCGGAGAGCCTGGCTGATAAGAGCATAATGGAGTCCTGGGTTGCCCAACTGAGCGAGAGAATTGAGAACCTGAAAGACGCCGGCAGTACCATGACCTTCTCGGTAGAGGAAGATCGGGAGCTCAATGTCTGGTTGCCCAAGGTGACGATTATTGCCCACGGTGTCGATAGCCACTATCGCTGGAATGCGGATTTCTTCTCATCTGCCAACTATGGCAAGATCGTTTCCCTCGGTCATAAATTGCAGGGATTGATCGAGGAGGGTGCCTTTGTCCAGAAAGGGGAGCGAAAGAGGGATGTCGCTTCCTTTGAGGAAGCCCTTGAGTGGCTGATGAGTGAATCCACCAAACGCCATTACATCCAGCGTTATAAGGGACTGGGTGAGATGAACCCGGATCAGCTGTGGGAGACCACCATGGATCCGGATGTCCGCAGAATGCTGAAGGTCACCATTGAAGACGCGATTGCCGCAGACCAGATCTTCAATACGCTGATGGGGGATCATGTCGAACCCCGCAGAGAGTTTATCGAAAGCAATGCATTGAATGTTGCCAATCTCGATATTTAATCCAGTTCAGTCGTGCCGGTTTTAACCGGCACTTTTTTTACTTTTTTGATTCTCAGGTGCTCTGCTAATGTCTCCAGAATGTAAAGCAATGATTCGACAGGAGTTGGAAGAGGCGAGGGTTGTACTGAGCCGATTCCTGGATGATGACGCCAATCTTGAATCCATTGATCTTGCTGCCCGGTTATTGTCTGAGAGCTTTAAAGCTGGTGGCAAGGTACTGTCCTGTGGCAATGGCGGTTCCCACTGTGACGCCATGCACTTTGCTGAGGAGTTGACCGGACGTTTCCGCGATAATCGCCCTGGCTATGCGGCTATTGCCATTTCCGATCCCAGTCATATCTCCTGTGTATCCAACGACTTTGGTTATGAGTATGTCTTCTCACGTTACGTTGAAGCGGTAGGCAGGGAAGGGGACGTACTGCTTGGCATCAGCACCAGTGGTAATTCCGGGAATATTATCAAGGCGGTAGCAGCGGCCAGGGCAAAAGGGATGAAGGTTATTCTGCTGTCAGGCAAAGATGGCGGCCAGATGGCGGGGATGGCGGATGTTGAAATTCGTGTGCCTCACTTTGGTTATGCGGATCGGATTCAGGAGGTCCATATCAAGGCAATCCATATTATGATTCAGCTTGTTGAAAAATATATGGAATAAAAAAATCACTGTCATACCAGTTTTGGGGGGACTGGTAGCTGCGGGAAGGTAGTGGTTTGCCTTGTGGTCAGGCCTGTTTATCGGTTGATCGGTTTTATACCATAGGCGGTAAAAGCACTGGTACCTGCAATGAGCCCCCCTAAAGCTATAATGGCGTTGCGAAGTGTGGTGGGGAACCGGATGCCATTGGTATCGCTATATATGTCACAGGCACAAGCCGATGTTAAAGCTCCGGAAGTCATCCCGACAGCAGTTCCGAAAACTTTAGAAACTCCCCCCGCAGATCCGAAAGAACCAACAGCAGAACCGAGAGCCAGGATAGTGCAGACAGTCACATAAGTAGCCAAAGTATGACCAATGGCATTCGGCAAAGCGTCTAAGAGCTCAGCCTGGCGATCTTTATCAGCAGTGGAAATATAACCTATAAGAAGCCCGGCACAAGCCACACGTGTTGCAGACGTGAGTATATGTAAGCCACGCATAATAGCTTGTGGGCAATGTTGTTTAAAAATGCTAGTGGCTGCGGTCGAAACAGCAACCACACGTTCAGACAACGGAATATAATTTATCCGCTGCAAATCATAATCAGTTAATGGTTGTTCACACAGCAGACAGTGCCTTTGGTCAGAAGTATATAACCATAGTCGCATACATGATCGGCCAAACGTATGCCCGCAGTTCAGTTGGATGATTTCACAGTTTTCTGCGTCATGACATATAGAGCATGAAACACCGTTAGTGACGTTCATAACATCTCTTGTTTTTACTGCTTTGAAAACCTTAGGACATCTTTATTTGGCTCTGGTTCCCTATGGCTGAATTTTTTGGGAACCCAGGTTATTCTCGGACAGTCTTAAGTCCGACAGGAAGCCTTGCTAAAAAAGTACGCTCTATTTTCCTCCAGTCTTCAGTTTTTAGCCGGTCCTGTCGGTAAGGGTGCAGTTTGTTAGCTTCGGTAAAATATTCATAAACCAGGTTTTTCAATTCATCTTTTGAAAAGAAATCCTGTGTTTTCTCAACAGGTAATAATGCTACGATACGAAGGCAGTGCCCTAACTGACTGAAAGATGATGCGTCGAGATCCTGACTTTTTTCTATTGCATTACATCCATGCTCAATGGCTTTAGCCAAAAGCCCTGGAATTTCCTTGCTTTGACCAGAATAAATGCACTCTGTGAAGTAACGGATGCTGATACACAAGTCCACTTCAGGCCCGGCAAAACCCTGGTCATCAAGTTGCATTTGGTCAAACTGACGCCAGTTCATTAAATTGATGTGAATGTCGCCAAGGGCCAGTTCAATTTCCTTGTCGTTGCAGGGGGTGACTTCATGCCCGGAACAGTCGCTGCGCAGCTTGATAAAGATCGTCAGCGCCTCCTGATACTGTTCCATGACCTGGTATAGTCGGCCAAGGGCCAGTTCAATGTCCTTGTCATTGCAGGGAGTGCCTTCATGCCCGGAGCGATCGGTGCGCAGCTTGATAAAGATTGTCAGCGCCTCCTGATGGAGTCCCATGTCCTCGTATAGCCGACCAAGGGCCAGTTCAATTTCCTTGACATTGCAGGGAGTGCCTTCATGCCCGGAGCGGTCGGTGCGCAGCTTGATAAAGATCGTCAGGGCTTCCTGATACCGTCCCATGAGCTGGTATAGTCGGCCAAGGGCCAGTTCAATTTCCTTGTCATTGCAAGGAGTGCCTTCATGCCCAGAGCGGTCGGTGCGCAGCTTGATAAAGATCGTCAGGGCTTCCTGATACCGTCCCATGATCTGGTATTGTCGGCCAAGGGCCAGTTCAATCTCATTGTCGTTGCAGGGCGTGCCCTCATGCCCGGAGCGGTCGGTGCGCAGCTTGATAAAGATCGTCAGCGCCTCCTGATACCGTCCCATGTCCTCGTATAGCCGACCAAGGGTTAACTCTATGTCCTTGTCATTGCAGGGAGTGCCTTCATGCCCGGAGCGGTCGGTGCGCAGCTTGATAAAGATCGTCAGCGCCTCCTGATACCGTCCCATGTTCTCGTATAGCCGACCAAGGGCCAGTTCAATTTCCTTGTCATTGCAAGGAGTGCATTCATAGCCGGAGAGGTCAGTGCGCAGCTTGATAAAGATGGTCAGTGCCTTCTGATACAGTCCCATGTCCTGGTGTAGCCGACCAAGGGTCAGTTCAATTTCCTTGTCATTGCAAGGAGTGTCTTCATACCCGGAGAGGTCAGTGCGCAGCTTGTTAAAGATGGTCAGTGCCGCCTGATACCGTCCCATGTCCTCGTATAGCCGACCAAGGGCCAGTTCAACTTCCTTGTCGTTACAGGGAGTGTCTTCATGCCCGGAGAGGTCAGTGCGCAGCTTGTTAAAGATGGTCAGTGCCTCCTGATACCGTCCCATGTCCTGGTATAGCCGACCAATGGCCAGTTCAATCTCCTTGTCGTCGCAGGGGGTGTCTTCATGCCCAAAGAGGTCAGTGCGCAGCTTCTTAAAGATAGTCAGTGCTTCCTGATACTCTCCCATGCGCTGGTAAAGTAAGCCAAGGGCAAGAGAATTAAGTTTTTTATCCTGGTCCTTTCCTGAGTGATTTTTATAAAGGTCTTTAAAAATAAGCAGTGCTTCACACAGGCGGTTTTTGTCTTGAAGTGCCCTGCCCTTTGTCATCAGTAACTTTTTGTCAAGGGGAGTCTTTACTTGTTCTATTGATTTCAGGCAATCATCAGTTCTTCCTGAATTGAACAGGGCTCTTGCTTTAAGTTGGTGTGCACGTAGATAGAGAAGCCGACTCAAGTTGGAATAAGTCTCTAATATCTCTTTTGCTATTTTGAGTGCATTATCATTATCACCTGCTCTTAAAGAGCTGAACCCTTCATTGATACAGGGCATTTTACCCTGTCGATGATAGCCTGCACCCGGTTGAGAATGGGGTGGGGGGCGATGATGAAAACCTTGAAATTCCTTCCTGTTTTCAGGGGTACCCAGGCTCCTGGGTATATAAACAGGCGTTGCATTGGATGCCCCTTGTGACTGTTGTATGTATCTTACGGATCTATTAAAACATGGTCTTTTATAAGGGGCTGCCTTGTCTCTATGGTATTTGTTAGCCTGATGACCAGCCTGAAAAGGGTTACGAGCGTTAAGATAAGCATTATTATCCATGTATCGAACTTCGGATGCTTTCATGCCGCAATCGCGAAAGAAAAACTCAGTTTAAAACCGCGCCTTGTAACAATCATTGTTTTAGCATCAGACACAGTACCGGATGAGTGTAGCAGGGCGTAACCAGCTGCTTCGGATTTTTTCTGACATGACCACACGTATCAAATACTTCAAGCACAAGCCGCAGGTTATGGCATCGTTTGCAGTGTACGTGCAATCCAGCCACGGGCGGTATCATTGACTTCTGCCACCGGGTTGCTGTTTTGCATAGGTTATCCCGGCGATAGCTTTGCTAAAAAAGCCTGCTCTGCTTTCCTCCAGTCTTCAGTTTTCAGCTGGTCCTGTCGGTAAGGGTCCAGTTTGTTGGCTTCGGTAAAATAGTCAGAAACAAGGCTATTCAATCCATCCTTTGAAAAGAGATCCGGTGCTCTCCCAACAGGTAATAGTGCTGCAATACGAAGGCAGTGTCCTAACTGACTGAAAGATGATGCGTCGAGATACTGGCTTTTTTCTATTGCATTACATGAATGCTCAATGGCTTTAGTCAAAAGCCTTGAAATTTCCTTATCTTGACCAGAATAAATGCACTCTGTGAAGTAACGGATGCTGATACACAAATCCACTTCAGGCCCGGCAAAGCCAAGGTCATCAAGTTGCATTTGGTCAAACTGACGCCAGTCCATTAAATTGAGATGAATGTTGGCAAGAGCGAGTTCAATTTCCTTGTCATTGCAAGGAGTGCCTTCATGCCCGGAGCGTTCGCTGCGCAGCTTGATAAAGATCGTCAGGGCCTCCTGATACCGCTCCATGAGCTGGTATTGTCGGCCAAGGGTTAACTCTATGTCTTTGTCATTGCAAGGAGTACCTTCATAGCCGGAGAGGTCAGTGCGCAGTTTGATAGAGATCGTCAATGCCTCCTGATACCGTCCCATGTTCTCGTATAGCCGACCAAGGGCCAGTTCAATTTCCTTGTCAAAGCAAGGAGTGCCTTCATGCCCGGAGCGGTCAGTGCGCAGCTTGATATAGATCGTCAGGGCCTCCTGATATCGTCCCATGAGCTCGTATTGTCGGCCAAGGGTTAACTCTATGTCCTTGTCGTTGCAGGGAGTATCTTCATGCCCCGAGCGGGTGGTGCGCAGCTTCACAAAGATTATTAGCGCCTCCTGATGTCGTCCCATGTCCTGGTATAACCGACCAAGGGTCAACTCTATGTCCTTGTCATTACAAGGAGTACCTTCATAGCCGGAGAGGTCAGTGCGCAGTTTGATAAAGATCGTCAGCGCTTCCTGATACCGTCCCATGAGCTGGTATAGTCGGCCAAGAGCCAGTTCAATTTCCTTGTCATTGCAAGGAGTATCTTCATGCCCGGAGCGGTCAGTGCGCAGCCTGATATAGATCGTCAGCGCCTCCTGATACCATCCCATGAGCTGGTATTGTCGGCCAAGAGCCAGTTCAATTTCCTTGTCATTGCAAGGAGTACCTTCATGCCCGGAGCGGTCGGTGCGCAGCCTGATAAAGGTCGTCAGGGCCTCCTGATACCGTCCCATGAGCTGGTATTGTCGGCCAAGGGTTAACTCTATATCCTTGTCATTGCAGGGAGTGCCTTCATGTCCGGAGCGGTCGCTGCGCAGCTTGATAAAGATCGTCATGGCCTCCTGATACCGTCCCATGAGCTGGTATTGTCGGCCAAGGGTTAACTCTATACCCTTGTCATTGCAGGGAGTGCCTTCATGCCCGGAGCGGTCGCTGCGCAGCTTGATAGAGATCGTCAGGGCCTCCTGATACCGTCCCATGAGCTCGTATTGTCGGCCAAGGGTTAACTCTATGTCCTTGTCGTTGCAGGGAGTATCTTCATGCCCCGAGCGGGTGGTGCGCAGCTTGTTAAAGGTTGTCAGTGCCTTCTGATGCAGTCCCATGTCGTGGTATAGCCGACCAATGGCCAGTTCAATTTCCTTGTCGTCGCAGGGATTGTCTTCATGCCCGGAGAGGTCAGTGCGCAGCTTCTTAATGATAGTCAGTGCTTTCTGATACTCTCCCATGCGCTGGTAAAGTAAGCCAAGGGCAAGAGAATTAAGTTTTTTATCCTGGTCCTTTCCTGAGTGATTTTTATAAAGGTCTTTAAAAATAAGCAGTGCTTCACACAGGCGGTTTTTGTCTTGAAGTGCCCTGCCCTTTGTCATCAGTAACTTTTTGTCAAGGGGAGTCTTTACTTGTTCTATTGATTTCAGGCAATCATCAGTTCTTCCTGAATTGAACAGGGCTCTTGCTTTAAGTTGGTGTGCACGTAGATAGAGAAGCCGACTCAAGTTGGAATAAGTCTCTAATATCTCTTTTGCTATTTTGAGTGCATTATCATTATCACCTGCTCTTAAAGAGCTGAACCCTTCATTGATACAGGGCATTTTACCCTGTCGATGATAGCCTGCACCCGGTTGAGAATGGGGTGGGGGGCGATGATGAAAACCTTGAAATTCCTTCCTGTTTTCAGGGGTACCCAGGCTCCTGGGTATATAAACAGGCGTTGCATTGGATGCCCCTTGTGACTGTTGTATGTATCTTACGGATCTATTAAAACATGGCCTCTTATAAGGAGCTGCCTTATCTCTATGGTATTTGTTAGCCTGATGACCAGCCAGAAAAGAGTTACGAGCGTCAGGATAAGCATTATTATCCATGTAACGAACTTCGGATGCTTTCATGCCGCAATGGCCCCCATAGTTACTGAGTGACTCACAGGTCTCCATGACTCTTTTATCATTAGGCCTGATTACCACTGAAGCTACGCATCAGTATGAGACTTTCACCCAATACTATGGCTGAATTTTTTGGGAACCCAGGTTATTCTCGGACAGTCTTAAGTCCGACAGGAAGCCTTGCTAAAAAAGTACGCTCTATTTTCCTCCAGTCTTCAGTTTTTAGCCGGTCCTGTCGGTAAGGGTGCAGTTTGTTAGCTTCGGTAAAATATTCATAAACCAGGTTTTTCAATTCATCTTTTGAAAAGAAATCCTGTGTTTTCTCAACAGGTAATAATGCTGCGATACGAAGGCAGTGCCCTAACTGACTAAAAGATGATGCATCGAGATACTGACTTTTTTCTATTGCATTACATCCATGCTCAATGGCTTTAGCCAAAAGCCCTGGAATTTCCTTGCTTTGACCAGAATAAATGCACTCTCTGAAGTAACGGATGCTGGTACACAAGTCCACTTCAGGCCCGGCAAAACCATTTTTATCAAGTTGCATTTGGTCAAACTGACGCCAGTTCATTAAATCGACATGAATGTCGCCAAGGGCCAGTTCGATTTCCTTGTCGTTGCAGGGTGTGCCTTCATGCCCGGAGCGGTCGTTGCGCAGCTTGATAAAGATCGCCAGTGCTTCCTGATATCGTCCCATGCTCTGGTATTGCCGACCAAGGGCCAGTTCAATGTCCTTGTCATTGCAGGGAGTGCTTTCATGTCCGGAGAGGTCGGTGCGCAGATTCTTATAGACTGTCAATGCCTCCTGATGACGTTCCATGTACTGGTATTGTCGGCCAAGGGTTAGCTCTATGTCCTTATCGTTGCAGGGAGTACCTTCATGCCCGGAGCGGGTGGTGCGCAGTTGGTTAAAGATCTCCAGCGCCTTCTGATGCAGTTCCATGTGCTGGTATAGACGACCAAGGGCCAGTTCAATTTCCTTGTCATTGCAAGGAGTGTCTTCATGCCCGGCGCAGTTGGTGCGCAACGTGGTAAAGATCGTCAGCGCCTCCTGATACCGTCCCATGTACTCGTATTGTCGGCCAATGCTTAACTCTATGTCCTTGTCGTTACAGGGAGTGCCTTCATGACCAGAGCGGGCGATGCGCAGTTTGATAAAGGTCTTCAGCGCCTTCTGATACTGTCCCATATCGTGGTATAGCCGACCAAGGGCCAGTTCAATGTCCATGTCGTTGCAAGGCGTGCCTTCATGTCCGGAGCGGTCGGTGCGCAGCTTGATAAAGATCGTCAGTGCCTCCTGATACCGTCCCATGTACTGGTATAGCCGACCAAGGGACAGTTCAATGTCCTTGTCATTGCAAGGAGTGTCTTCATGCCCGGAGCGGTCGCTGCGCAACTGGTAAAAGATCGTCAGTGCCTTCTGATACCATCCCATGCAGTCGTATTGCACGGCAAGGGCCAGTTCAACTTCCTTGTCGTTGCAAGGTGTGCCTTCATGCCCGGAACGGTCAGTACGCAGCTTCAAAAACATCATTAGCGCCTCCTGATGCCGTCCCATGTCCTGGTATAGCCGACCAAGGGCCAGAGCAACTTCCTTGTCTTTGCAGGGAGTCCCTGGATGCCCGGCGTGGGCGGAGTACAGCTTCTTAAAGATCGCCAGTGCCTTCTGATGCAGTCCCATGTCCTGGTAAAGCCGACCAAGGGCTAACTCTACGTCCTTGTCGTGGCAGGGGTTGTCTTCATGTCCGGAACGATCGGTGCGAAGCGTCTTAAAGACCGTCAGCGCCTCCTGATACCGTCCCATGAGCTGGAATTGCCGACCAAGGGCCAGTTCAACTTCTTTGTCGTTGCAGGGTGTGTCTTCACTCCCGGAGCGGTCAGTGCGCAGCTTGATAAAGATCGTCAGCGCCTCCTGATATCGTCCCATGTACTGGAATTGCCGACCCAGGGTCAGTTCGATTTTCTTGTCGTTGCAAGGTGTGGCTTCATGCCCGGAGAGGTCGGTACGCAGCTTGATAAAGATCGTCAGCGCTTTCTGCTGTAGTCCCATGCTCTGGTATAGTCGGCCAAGGGCCAGTTCTACTTTTTTGTCGTTGCAGGGAGTGGCTTCATGTCCGGAGAGGTCGGCACGTAGCTTGCAGAAGATTGTCAGCGCCTTCTGATACAGACCCATGTCCTGGTATAGCCAGCCAAGGGCCAGTTCTACTTGCTTGTCGTTGCAGGGAGTGGCTTCATGTCCGGAGAGGTCAGTGCGCAGCTTGATAAAGATTGTCAGTGCTTCCTGATGCTCTCCCATGCGCTGGTAATGTATGCCAAGGGTAAGATAATTATTTCTTTTATCGTTGTCCTTAATTGAGTGATTTTTATAAATGTCCTTAAAAACAAGCAGCGCTTCAAACATGAGTTTTTTGCCTTGCAGTGCTTTGCCTTTTGTCATCAGTAACCATTTGTTAAGGGGAGGTTTTACCTGTTCTATTGATCGCAGGCAATCATTAATCAGCCCTGAATTCAACAGGGCTCTGGCTTTAAGCAGGTTTGCACGCAGATAGTTACGTCGACTCAAGCTGGTATTATTCCTTAATATATCTTCTGCTAATTTGAGGGCATGATCATTATCACCTGCGCTTAAAGAGCTGAACCCTTCATTAATACCGGGAATTTCCCCCTGTCGATGATAGCCTGCACCCGGTTGAGAGTGGGATGGGGGACGATGATGAAAACGTTGAAATTCCTTCCTGTTTTCTGAGGTACCCTTGCTTCTGGGTATATAAGACGTGGCATTGGATGCCCCTTGTGGCTTTTGTATGTATCTTATGGATCTGTTAAAGCCTGGCCTCTCATAGGGGGCTGTCTTATTTCTGTGGTATTTATTAGCCTGATGACGGCGGGCCAAAAAAGGGTTATGAACTTTTAGATGCGCGTTATTATTATCCATGTATTAATTCTTTGAACACTTTTTCCTGCTTTCAGCACATTCAGTGCAACGCAGGATGCGTTAGTATGGGGTGAAGCATTTATCCTCGGTGGTAATAACAGATCGTGAGTCCCATACATTGTTTGCCACCGCGAAAGAAAAACTCAATTCAGGCACATGTATTTTATAATTATTGTCATGGCATCAGACTTGATACCGGCTGAGTATAGCAGGGCAAAACCAGCTTCTTCGGATTTTTCTGAAATCGCAAAATGAACGCACGTATCAAATATTCATACTCATCACGGGAGTTAAAAAGTTCGATTGGTATTACAACCAGGCTCCAAGGTACTGAGTGATAAATAGCAGTCGGTTATTGCATCGTTTGCAGCGCACGTGTAATCCAGTCACGGGTGGTATCATTTACTTCTGCCACCGAAAGGGATTTTGTTTTGATGACGGGCCCGATCTCTACCTGAATCGTTCCGGGGCGTTTTATCCAGGAGCTGTTCGGCCAGAAAACCCCGGCGTTATGGGCTATGGGAAGAATATCCACTGCCGCCGCTTTCGCCAGCCCTGCGCCACCACGGGAAAACTTGCCCGGTTCACCGGGAGATGCGCGTGTTCCTTCCGGAAAAATAAGGACCCAGACGTTATGGGCAAGTGCCGCTTTACCCTGCTCTCTGACCTGCTGAAGTGCCTGCCGGGCATCCTTACGATTAATGGCGATGGGCCTGATTTTTTGAAAAGCCCAGCCAAAGAAGGGGATTTTCAGTAGCTCCTGTTTGATCACCTGAGTCTGGGGAGTTAATAAGGTTTGCAGGAAAAACGTTTCCCAGGTGCTTTGATGGTTACTGATAATGACACAGGGAGAATCAGGAATATTCTCTGCTCCGGTTACACGCCATCGAATTCCGCAAATTAAACGACAAAGGTATACTGATACAACAGCCCATGTTTTGACAAAAATGCGATGACGGAGATTAAACCTGAAAGGGTAGATAAACAGAATCATCAGCATTGCCCAGAACACGGTCCAGACTGCCAGCGACAAATAAAAGACAGTTGTCCTTAAAACAGAAAAGGTAGTGGCCATTGACCGGGTCACTGCCCGGGTAGTTGCAGAACCGACAGCTGATGACATTAAAATCCCTCTGAAAGTAGTTCTTCTACAAAGCTGTTCAGATTGTTATAAACAGCTACATCCCTGCTACCAGATAGGCTACCAGAAATCGCTTCCGGGTGTTCGATGAGTTTAGTGTGGGTTTTAACGCCTTTACCCGTCAGTACCAGGGCAACTTTACAGCCACTGCTGACCCCTGCCTGAAGATCACGCAGTGAATCGCCCACCACCCAGGTTTCTGCCGGGCTGGCATCGTAGTCGGTAAAAATCTGGTCAATAAGCCCTGTTGCCGGCTTTCTGCATTGACAGTGGTCATCCGGGCCGTGTGGGCAGTAATAGATGCCATCAATATGACCTCCCTGCTCTTTGACTAGCCTGATTAGCTTGTCGTGCATGGCATTGAGCGCTTTGCCAGTGAAGTAGCCACGGGCTAACCCGGACTGGTTGGTCGCTACGACGACGCGATAGCCCGCAGATGACAAACGGGCAATGGCTTCAATACTTCCCGGAATAGGAAGCCATTCATGTTCAGACCGTATGTACTGGTCTGAATCTTCATTGATAACGCCATCCCGATCCAGAATAACAAGCCTGGTCATAGTGCTCCTGAAACACATAAAAAAAGTGCGGCTAGTACATCATTTCGATGAGTTTGATGTGTACAATCTCCGCTCACCCTGAGCGTCCTTCGGCTCCGCTCAGGAGGCACGGACGATGGGTGATTGGCACAGTATTCAGGGTATGGAGTTTGCGCCTTTCGACTCCGCTCAAGACGAGCGGAGTTTGGAGGTCAATAAAGGCACCCATCACTCACATTGAAACCATGTACTAGTGCCGCACTTTATCAGGTTGTGCTTAGCTTTTCTGTAACAAAGAGATATCCGCTACCTGCAGGAACAGGCTGCGCAATTGCTTCAGCAGGGCATAGCGGTTCAGGCGGATAGCTTCATCTTCAGCATTGACCAGCACCTGGTCAAAGAACAGGTCAACCGGTTGCTTCAGTGCCGCCAGACTCTCCATGGCCAGCGCGTAACGACCTTCTGCCAGAGCGGGGGCGATTTCCTCTTTCTTGGCAAACACAATGTTGGCAAGCTCACGTTCAGAAACTTCGCTGAGCAGTGTCTCATCCAGTGCGTCAGGAATAATGATATCCCCGGCTTTCGCCAGAATATTGGATACCCGCTTGTTGGCAGAAGCCAGGGCATCCGCTTCATCCATGGCATTGAAGCGGGTAATGGCTTTTATACGACGATCAAAGTCCAGTGGCCGGGTAGGGCGCAATGCCTTGACGGAGTTAATGACCTCAACCGCAATGCCTTCTTCCTGGTAAGCGGCATCAAAACGCTCCAGCATGTAATTGACGACTGTCGTATTAAGGTTACCCAGTGCGGGCAGAGAAACACCTTGCTCCTGATAGCCGAGAATTGCCTGATCGATCAATGCTTCCAGATCAAGATTGAGTTTCTTCTCAACAATGATTCGCAGCACACCGATGCTGGCACGACGCAGTGCGAAAGGGTCTTTACTGCCGGTTGGCAGCTGATTGATACCGAAAATACCGGTAATGGTGTCAACCTTATCGGCAATGGCAACGGCACAGCCAATCAGTGTTGAAGGTAGCTGGTCACCGGCAAAGCGGGGCATGTACTGTTCATACAGCGTTTTGCTGACTTCGGGATTTTCACCGTCGTTGTCGGCATAGTACTGACCCATGATGCCCTGCAGCTCGGGAAACTCCAGCACCATTTCAGACACCAGGTCAGACTTGCACAGTTGACCGGCACGTTCAGCCAGCCAGGCATCACCACCTTCCGTTTGCGCAATGTAAGACGCAAGTCGTGCGATACGTTCTGTTTTGGCAAACACTGAACCCAGTTGTGCCTGGAAGACAATGGGTTTCAGTTTTTCACGACGATCGTCTTGTGTGTGTTTACGGTCAGTGTCGTAGAAGAACTTGGCATCGGCAAGACGCGGACGAATGACTTTCTCATTACCTGCCACAACAAGGTGAGGTTCGGCACTGTCAATATTGGCCACGGTAATAAAGTGCGGCAGGAGTTTCCCTGCACTGTTTTCCACATGGAAATATTTCTGATGGCCTTTCATGGAAGAGATCAGTGCTTCCGATGGAACGGCCAGGAAGTCATCATCAAAACGGCCACAGAGAGCGACTGGCCATTCATTGAGCGCGGTGACTTCATCCAGAAGGTCCGGATCAATCACCGAATGACCATGAATCGTGGCAGCCATCTGTTCAACCTGCTCACGGATAATGTCGCGACGGGTTGCAAAGTTGGCAATCACTTTGCCCTGCTCATGGAGAACCTGTGCATAGTCAGCCGGGTTGTTGATGGTGATTTCCCGGTTCCCGTGGAAGCGGTGACCACGGGTTGTGTTACCGGCTTTCAGGCCGAGAATTTCACCGTCAATAATCTGATCGCCCAGCAGCATCAGCAGCCAGTGAACGGGACGGACAAACTCGGTACGACTGGCACCCCAGCGCATACGTTTGGGAATGGGCAGGTTATTCAGAGACTGGGTAATAATTTCCGGCAGCAAATCTTTGCTGGCCTGACCCGGTTTGATCGAACGGTAGACCAGCCATGCACCTTTCGGTGTTTCTTCCTGTTCCAGGTCTTCAAAATTAACACCGTTAGAACGGGCAAAACCAAGGGCTGCCTTGCTTGGGTTGCCTTCGGCATCATAGGCGGCTTTGACTGCAGGCCCCTTGCGCTCAAGCTGTTGATCAGGCTGTGCGGTATCCAGACCTTTGATCAGCAGAGCCAGACGACGGGGGGCGGCAAACGACTCATAATCGGTAAATGTGATCTGGGCCTGCTCAAGACCGGAAAGGATGCCCCGGGTAAACGCGTCAGACAGGCTTTTTAATGCCTTTGGTGGCAGCTCTTCCGTGCCCAGCTCAATCAGGAAGTCTTCTTTATGTGCTTTATTCAGGGAAGTGCTCATTATTTTTCCTCCTGCGCGGTTTCTTTGGCAAGAGATGCCAGAACTTCATCACGAATGCTGTCATTCGCAAGGGGGAAACCAAGCTCACGACGCTTATCGAAGTATGCTTTGGCGACCGCCCTGGCCAGCGTTCTGACGCGCAGGATAAAACGCTGGCGTTCCGTCACCGAAATCGCGTGGCGGGCATCCAGCAGGTTAAAGGTGTGTGAAGCTTTCAGAACGTACTCATAAGCTGGCAGAGGCAGGCCGGTATCAACCAGCTTCCGGGATTCGCGTTCAAAGAAATCGAACTGTTTGAACAGCTCTTCCGTGTCAGCGTGCTCAAAGTTGAAGGTGGACATTTCAACTTCCTGCTGATGGAACACATCGCCATAAGTGACCGGACCCTGTGGACCCACCGTCCAGACCAGGTCATACACGTTATCGACATTCTGGATATACATGGCCAGGCGCTCAAGACCGTAGGTGATCTCGCCGGTAACCGGGTAACACTCAATACCGCCAACCTGCTGGAAATAGGTGAACTGGGTGACTTCCATACCGTTCATCCAGACTTCCCAGCCAAGACCCCAGGCACCCAGTGTGGGCGACTCCCAGTTATCTTCGACAAAACGAATGTCATGAACCAGTGGATCAATGCCCAGTTGCCGGAGAGATTCCAGGTACAGCTCCTGAATATTATCGGGGGATGGCTTCATCACCACCTGGAACTGGTAATAATGTTGCAGGCGGTTGGGGTTTTCACCATAACGGCCATCGGTTGGGCGACGGCTGGGCTGAACATAAGCCGAGTTCCAGTTTTCCGGGCCGATGGCTCGCAGAAAAGTGGCTGGATGGAAAGTACCCGCACCCACTTCCATATCCAGTGGTTGCATGATAACGCAGCCCTGTTGGGCCCAGAATTGTTGCAGGGCGAGGATCAGCCCCTGGAATGTATAGATATCTGGTGTGCTCTGGGAAGTCACTTTTCTACCTCTTGGAGGCTCAAATGTAAACGGGTCGTTTTTTGAACATTGAGCGTTGTGTTGCGAGCAATTATCGATGACCGGTTTATTCACCTGGCGCAGGTTTCCCTATGAGTGATCACTCGCAGGATTCGACTGTAAAAATAGAGAGGGAGTATACCGGTTTGTGCGATTAAGTTTAAGCTGTGGATAAGTTGTGAACAATGTGGGTAAACATTAAGGGTGTCTATTGGGAACTTAATAGCTCAAAAAGTTGTCCAAGCCGATTTTAAAGAAAGAGGTTTTTTAACAGTGCATGTAACGAATTCTGGTCCAGTTGGTGCGCCGTTTTCTTATCCTGCGAGGGAGCCTGAAACTAATAATAGAAAAAAGGTGGAAATAACTGCCTCTGTAAAATCAAAGCACAATCACGTACCCAGGCCCAGGAATGCATTTTTTATTTTTCGCAGCATGAGGGCAAAGGAAGTAAAGCCATTATGCCATCAAAGTGAATTCTCCAAACTGGTGGCCGAAGATTGGAAAAAAATGTCAGAGAAGGAGAAGGAGCGTTTTGTTAAGGAAGCCACATTAGAAAAGGATGAACACAAAAAAAAGTATCCTGATTACAAGTATCACCCCAGAAAGCGCAAAAAATCCAATGCTGAAAGCGAGTTAAAAGGCAAAACTGTAACAAGTCGGAAAGTAGCCCATCCCAAAAGGCAGCGTTCTGGTAATAATCCTGTTTCTGACGTACGGCAATCGGACAAGAAATCCGTGATCGCGCAAAAGGCGTCAAGCGTTGCTCATACCCGTGTTAAGCCAAACCAGGTAACGCATAAAGTATTGAGCCCTTCGGGCTTAACAGATCATAGTACCCAGACACCTGACAACAATAATGTCGCTCCCTTGCGTCAGGATTTGGTCTTCAGGGATGTTTCCTGTCAAACAGATATCAGTCTTATTTATTCAAATAAGGGAGACGATAATAAGCTCAAATCAGGCGTGGTAAGGTTTAACGAGTCTGAGATTGCTGATTTTTTGAATCCATTGGATGAATCTCAATGGCTCAGGGTTCTGGGGGGTGAGAGCCTGATGGAAGGACTATAATCCTCTGCATTCCAACCGGAAACTCTTCTTCATGGTTCTTATTGATGCTGCCTTCGGTTAGGAATTGCCCCAGAATAATTTGCACATTTCTGAGTTCAAAACTCCGTTCGTCCTGAGCCTGTCGAAGGGCGTGAACTCCGGCCTCATGTATTGTGCCTATCACCCTTCGATACTTCGACAAGCTCAGCACTCAGGATGAACGGAGATCGAGCTCAAAATGTCGAAATTATTTCGGGACAACTCCTTAACCGCTGCTTTATTTAGAATATGTTACCTTTGTTCCGGCCGCTGTAATGGCATTAATAACGCCAGAAGGTTGGAGTAAACAACACCAGAAGTGTAAAAATTTCCAGGCGTCCCAGTAGCATGGCAAACGCAAGAATCCACTTTGCGGCATCGGGCAGGCCCTGGTAACTGAACGCTGCTTCGCCGAGCGCGGGTCCGAGATTATTCAGGCAGGAAGCAATGGTTGAAAATGCCGTAGTAAAGTCTAAACCCGCTGCCAGTAAAGCCAGAAAGAGAAGAACAAACATCAAAATATAAGTGGCAAAGAACCCCCATACCGCTTCACCCACCCTTGGGCTCACGGGTTTGCCACCAATCTTGATGGTTAAGACCGCATTAGGGTGAACTAAACGACGAAGTTCTCTCATTCCCTGTTTGGCAATCAGAACAACCCTGATGACTTTCATTCCACCTGCGGTAGAGCCTGCACACCCCCCCATAAAACTGGTAAAAAACAACAGCAGGGGCAGAAACGTTGGCCAGGCAGAAAAGCTGGAGGATGAGGTGTAGCCAGTGGTTGTGGCTACGGATACCACTTCAAACAGACCATAGCGGAAGGACTTGGCAAGGGGATAAGTATCAGAAAGATAGAGCGTGGTAACGGTGATTGCGCCAACAACACCCAAAATGGCCAGAAACCACTTAACTTCCGGATCCTGAATATAGTGGGTCAATAACTTATTGCGCCAGGCGGTAAAATGCAGGGCGAAATTGATCCCGGCAATCAGCATGAAAAAGATGGCCACAGAGATAATCATGGGGGAGTTGAAGTGGCCCATGCTGGCGTCGTAAGTAGAAAAACCGCCGATGGCGATGGTGGTGAAACTGTGGCAGATCGCGTCAAACAGGTTCATCCCCGCTAACCAGTACGCCAGGGCACAGGCGGCCGTTAGAAAAAGGTAAAGAAACCAGAGTGCTTTGGCGGTCTCGGTAATTCTGGGCGTTAGTTTTGAATCTTTAACCGGTCCGGGAGTCTCTGTTCGATACAGCTGCATACCGCCGATCCCCAGCATCGGCAGAATGGCCACTGCCAGCACAATAATCCCCATGCCACCAAGCCATTGCAGCTGCTGGCGGTAAAACAGAATAGAGCGGGGCAGATGCTCAATGCCGGTCAGAATAGTGGCTCCCGTGGTTGTTAAGCCGGACATGGACTCAAACAGTGCGTCAGTGATACTGAGTGCCGGGCTTTCCATCAATAGAAATGGCAGTGAGCCCACTGCACCCAGAACAATCCAGAGCAGCGCCGTGACCAGAAACCCTTCACGAGTGCGCAACTCATCCTTGATATGCCGGAAAGGGAACCAGAGGAGAACGCCCAGCATTAGTGTCAATAGGAAGGTATAGATGAAAATGGACATTTCCTGCTCTTGATAAAGCAGTGCCACGACAATCGGAGGAAGGCTGGACGTACTGAACAAAATTAACAAAATGCCCAAAATGGGAAGAATAACCTGAAACTGCATGGTGCTCCTGCTTCATCCAGTGCAAGCACCCGGCGATATGGAAGTAAGGAATTGCCGGGCGCTCAAACAACCTGCCATGTTGTGTTCTTATAATGGCTATAAGAAATTCTAATTTTATGCTGTAGCAGGTTACTCCCAATCCATGGGAAAAATAAAGCCTGAACGACTTTTGTCAGATAAAAAAGGGGACTAAAGGATATTACACCTGGGGGGTAAATCAATCACCGACGTTACCAACAAGTCAGACCGTTCGGTATCATTGATGGCAGCCGGGTTGCTCATCAGCGGTTCTCCACCGCTTGCTGAGGGGGCTGAGCTTCCATTATAACCTGTTGCCCGTTGTTCACTCATCCGGAGTGCCGTTAGCACCCAACGGTAGGCCGTTTCGTGGTCGATGGTGACATCTAGTGCTGTTGTGGTTCCGGTCATTGCATGAACGGGTGTATCTGCTTTGACAGAAACGAGTGGGCGCACTATTGCTACAGGTCGGCCAGCAGTGGACCATCTTTTAATGAGGTCGGTGCTTTGCTGGTCAGTTCCGATACTGGCAGGATCAGGCGGCGTGGCCGTTCTGCTGGCGGTCAGTCTTGTGTCCAAGGTTGTTTCCTATCGATGCTATCGTATTTAGCTCCCTTGGACATCAGTTGTCAGAAATAGTTTCCTGTGATGGATAACCACAAAGCAATGGTTTAAAAGAACCCAAGACCCGCTATTCTCGGTCAGCCTCCTAGAGGATATTACACCTGGGTAGTAAATCAGTGATAGATTGCAAATATCCTCTTCCAGTGATAAAGCGCAAATATTCTCTTTGATAGTCTGAAAGTGAGCTATCGTCTCTCATTCGACGAGCAAAATCCTGTACTGCCTGATGGTCCTCACAATATGTTTTGAGAGACCATTCTGCAGCCCCTTTCGTTGCCTTGATTACGTTTTTTGTCTGGCTTGTTGTTGGTCCAATAACCTTTAGTATTTTCTCAAGATATTTCTCTTCTCCGGTTGCAAAGAAACCTGACCACCAAAAATCAAGCTTTTCGGGGCACACTCTGTTACTGTTAATCCATTTGGCCAGTTCAGAACTGCCTTCGATAATCTCAGAGGCCAGCGCACCACATTTAGCTGATTGAATTGGCCAGTTGTTTTTTTCAGATATCAGGGCAATTACAAAAGGAAGCTTATGCTTCAGGCATCCTTCACCCGTGTCGAGATGATCAAAATGGAGGTCTGTAAGCTTTTCAAACTGGCGAAATTTAGCTTCTGAAGGATCACGATAGAAATTTACCGACAAGTCATACAATTCACGCCTGGCCTTTTCAGTTTCATTGATGGCAGCCATATTGCTCATCAACGTTTCCAGCAAGTCAGACAGTTCAAGCTCGGGCTGTTCAGTATCATTGGTGGAAGCAGGGTTGCTCATCAGCGGTTCTCCACCGTTTGCTGAGGGGGCTGAGCTGCCATTATGACCTGTTTCCTGTTGTTGATACCTCCGGTGTGCCACTAGCACGTAACAGTAGGCCGTTTCTTGGTCGATGATGTCATCTTGTGCTGGCCGGTGAAGTAAGGCCCGGTCTGGGTTGATGGCGTGAGTGACATCTTGTGCTGTTGTGGTTACGGTAATTTCCTGAACAGGTGTATCTGCTTTGACGGAAGCTTGTGGGCTTACTGTTTCTACAGGCCGACCAGCGGCGGAGCCTCTGTTATTGAGGCCAGTGCTTTGCTGGTCAGTTCCGATACTGGCAGGATCAGGCGGCGTGGCCGTTCTGCTGGCGGTCAGTTGATTGCTTGTGTCCAAGGTTGTTACCTATCGATGCTATGGTATCTAGCTCCTCAGACATCAGTTGTCAGGAATAGTTTCCTGTGATGGATCGCCACAAAGCAATGGTTTAAAAGAACCCAAGACCAACCTGGAAGAGTTGCTCAACTTCACGGATTTTGCGCTTATTGGTCAGGAAGAGAATCACATGATCGCCGGACTCAATTCGGGTGGTATCGTGAGCAATCAGCACCTGATCATTACGAACAATCGCACCAATGGTCGCGCCCTGGGGTAACTCCACTTCCTGAATGGTTTTACCCACCACTTTGGAACTGTGTTCATCGCCATGGGCTATTGCCTCGATCGCTTCAGCAGCGCCTCTGCGCAGTGAGTGAACGTTTACTATATCGCCGCGTCTGACGTGCTTGAGCAGGCTGCCAATCGTGGCCAGTTGTGGAGAAATCGCAATATCAATTTCACCGCCCTGTACCAGGTCCACATAGGCGGGGTTATTGATCAGTGCCATGACCTTACGGGCCCCCAGGCGTTTCGCCAGCATGGAGGACATGACATTGGCTTCATCGTCATTGGTCAGCGCACAGAAGATATCGGTATCTTCGATATTTTCACTGATCAGCAGCTCTTTATCGGAGGCGTTGCCGCAGAAAACCATGGCTTTGGTGAGCGTTTCAGACAGGAACTGGCAACGTTCCATATTGTGCTCAATGATCTTGACCTTGTATTGGTCTTCCACGGCCTGGGCCAGGCGCAGGCCGATATTGCCACCACCGGCAATAATGATGCGCTTGTAGTCATCATCCAGCCGCTGCAGCTCGCCCATCACGGCCCGGATATCTTCACGGGCAGCAATAAAGAAGACTTCATCATCCACCTCGATCACGGTGTTCCCCTTGGGCATGATGGCATTGCCACGGCGGAAAATGGCGGCAACCCGGGTATCCACATTGGGCATGTGTTCACGGATATAACGAAGCTCGTGACCCACCAGCGGGCCGCCATAATAAGCCTTCATGGCCACCAGCTGGACACGACCCTCGGCAAAATCGAGAACCTGAAGGGCTCCGGGACGCTCCAGCAGTCGGTTGATGTAGTTAGTAACCACTTGCTCCGGGCTGATAAGTACATCAATCGGCAGTGCGGCATTGGCAAACAGGCTCTCATTTTTCAGGTAAGCGGCCTGACGGATACGGGCAATTTTGGACGGCGTGTGGAACAGTGTGTAGGCAATCTGGCAGGCCACCATATTCACTTCATCACTGTTGGTGACCGCCACCAGCATATCGGCTTCATCGGCCCCGGCCTGTTTCAGCACCCCGGGAAACGATGCCTTGCCCTGGATGGTTCGTATATCGATTTTATCCTGCAGCTCACGAAGTCGCGTGGTATCGGTATCGACCACGGTAATGTCATTTTCCTCACTGGCCAGGTTTTCTGCCAGTGTGCCACCCACCTGACCGGCACCGAGAATGATAATTTTCATTTAGGAATCCATCTTTACCATCAGGCTGTAAAAAAATCCGTCGCCGCTGTTCACAGAGCTGCCAGAGCCGGGAAAAAGCTGCTTGCCAAACCCGGTATCGTGACCCCATGGACCGTCAATGGACTGCAATCTGGCATCCGGAGTTTCTGACAGGAACTGCTCAATCTGCAGATGGTTTTCCTGAGGCATGATGGAACAGGTGGCGTAGACTAACGTGCCGCCGGGTTTCAACAGGGGCCAGATAGCCTTGAGGATTTTCTGTTGCAGCTGAGCCAGTGCATCAATATCTTCTGCCTTTCTCAGCAGTTTGATATCCGGGTGGCGACGAATAACGCCGGTTGCTGAGCAAGGGGCATCCAGAAGAATGTGGTCGTATGCCTTGCCCGGGAACCAGCTGTCGGGATCCGTCGCGTCACCGCACAGAACATTCGCCGTCAAACCCAGTCTTTGCAGATTTTCAGCCACTCTTTCCAGGCGGACGCTGTCGGCATCCAGTGCATCCACCGTAATATCCGGGTTCAGTTCCAGCAAGTGACAGGTCTTGCCCCCCGGCGCACAGCAGGCATCGAGAATATGATCACCGGGTTTCGCCGATATCAAGGTCGCTGCCAGCTGGGCTGATTCGTCCTGAACACTGGCAGCCCCCTCATGGAACAGTGGCAGTTTATCAACGGCACTGGGCCTGCCCAGGGTGATGGCCTGCGGGGCAATTTTGGACTGTTTCGCCGCGATACAGTCATCCAGCAGCTTTTTCAGGTATCTGGCGGGCTTGATCTTCTGTTCATTAACCCGGAGGGTCATGGGAGGAGGCTGATTGTTACCCGTAAGAATGGCTTGATAATCCTCTGGCCAGGCCCGTTTAATGGTATTGATCAGCCATTTCGGGTGTGACCAGCCGCACACCGGGCTGCGCTCTTCCAGGTCATGCAACTCTTCAACCCGGCGCTGGGCATTTCTGAGAATGCCATTGACCAGGCCCCTGGCCCAGGCCTTACCCATGGTCCGGGTTGCCTGTACCGTCTCACCAATGGCGGCATGGGGAGGAATGCGGGTAAAGAACAGTTGATACAGACCAACCAGAATCAGGTTATGAATGTCCTGCTCTTTTTCTTTCAGGGGTTTCTCGGTGAGAAACTTAAGCCAGGCATCCAGCCGGTGGTAGTAACGGAGTGTGCCATAGGAAAGCTCAGCCAATAATGGCTGGTCTTTTTTCGACAGTTTTTCCTGCAACTGCGGCAATACACTGCTCAGTGATTCGCCCAGAGTTACCCGGGTGATCGCCCGTGCTGCCAGCTGTCGAACAGAAGATTGTTTAGCCATATCAGGTAAAAAAGCGCCTAACTGAATTGTTTTCCGGTGCTGAACATCGCTTTTTTGCTGTTCAGCAGCTCCTGCACCGTCATTGCACGGCTTCCAGCCAACTGCAGCCGTTTAATGCGCAGGGTGCCTTCATGGCAGGCAATATCCAGACCATCTTTATCAGCCTTGATCAGGGTTCCCGGCGCTTCGGTTGTACCTTCTTCCAGGGCTATTGCTTCCCAGACACGGATGTTCGTGTCATCCAACGCGGTGATCGCCACAGGCCAGGGATTGAATGCCCGAATCTGCCGGTCCAGGGCCTGTGCGGATGTTTGCCAGTCCAGCCGTGCTTCTTCTTTACTCATCTTATGGGCGTAGTTTGCCAGGTTGTCATCCTGTTTTTCCGGATGAATATGGCCAGCGGTAATGTCATCAAGCGACTGAACAAGAGCAGGCTGACCCACTTCAATCAGACGGTCATGAAGGTCCGATGCGGTATCGGTTGGGTGGATGGGGCAAAAAGCTTTCAGCAACATGTCGCCGGTATCCAGTCCGGCGTCCATCTGCATAATGGTGACACCGGACTCAGTGTCACCGGCTTCAATAGCCCGCTGAATCGGCGCTGCTCCGCGCCATCTTGGCAAAATGGAGCCATGCACATTAATACAGCCCAGCTTTGGAGTGTCGAGCACCGCCTGTGGCAGAATCAACCCATAGGCAACCACCACCATCAGATCAGCATCCAGAGCGGCAAGTTCCTGCTGAGCGTCTGCATTTCTCAGGGACTTTGGCTGAAAAACGGGAATATTGTGGGCAACAGCCAGGGATTTGACCGGTGAGGGCATGAGTTTCTGACCACGCCCTGCAGGTCTGTCCGGCTGGCTATAGACGGCGATCACCTGGTGTTGGCTATCCAGAATGGCCTGAAGGTGTGCGCTGGCAAACTCAGGGGTTCCGGCAAAGATAATTCGAAGGCTTTTCATCAGTGTTTTCTTTTGCCAAGCTTTTTCCTGATACGATCCTGTTTCAGGCGGGACAGCGTGTCGATAAACAGTTTTCCTTCCAGGTGATCCAGCTCGTGCTGGACACAGACCGCCGCCAGTCCGTCATAATCCCGTGTGTACTCATTGCCATCGCGATCTAAAGCGGTGAGTCTCACTTGAGCGTAGCGGTCCAGCAGTTCATAAAATCCGGGGACTGACAGACAGCCTTCCTGAAAGTCGGACTTTTCATCGCCGATGGGCTCATAGCCGGGGTTGATAAGCACCTGGGGCTCGTTACCTTCTTCAGAAAGATCCATAACCACGATGCGCTGATGAATATCCACCTGGGTTGCCGCCAGACCCACGCCCTTGGCGTCGTACATGGTCTCCAGCATGTCATCAACGATACGTCGAATGTCGTCATTGACCTCCGCTACAGGTTTGGCAACCGTACGAAGTCTTTGGTCAGGGTATTCAAGTATTTCCAGTAGAGCCATCAGTGATCTCAGGTGAGGCAGTCGATAATGAAGTTTGTTGACCTTTCAGTATATCTGCAAATTCAGTCTGTACCTAGCCGGACTTATTCCGCCTGCCACCAGGTATTGATGATCATGGGGTAATCCGTGGTTACTGCCGGTCGCTTGATATTGCTCTGGAGAGCAAGTCTGACTTTGCCAAAGTACCAGAGTGGAATGCCGTAGTGATTCCAGAGCAGCACCCGGTCAAGGCTGTGAATAATGGTTTCCAGCTCTTTCTGGCTCTCGGCTCCTGGTATTTTCTCCAGCAGCGCATCAATCACCGGGTTTTTGATACCGGCCAGATTCTGGGTATCGGGTATATCCGCATTACTGGAGTGAAAGTACCTGAATAGCTCACTGCCCAGCGAGAGTCCCAGGGAATAGGCATTACCCATGGTATCAAAATCCAGCTTTCTCACTCGCTGTAAATAGTTGCTGATGTCGAGGACCCGGTATTTCAGCTCAATACCGATGCTGGCCAGGTTCTTTTTAAATGGCAAAACAAGCCTGTCCGCCAGATGACTGGAAGTGATCAGCTCAAACGTCAGCGGTTCTTGCTGTTGGTTGACCAGTTTGCCCCCCTTGAACTGCCACCCTGCTTCATTCAGTAGAGCCAGTGCCTGTTGCTGTTGGGCTCTGATCGAACCATCGCCCCGGGTTTTGGGGGATAAAAATGGCTGATGGAACAGGGCATCGGGCAGTTGCGTGCGAAATGGGGCTAACAGCGTCTGTTCATGGGCAGAGGGCAGACCTGAAGCGGCGTATATGGAGTTTGGAAAGTAACTGTTGGCCCGGACATAGGCGTTTTCAAACAGTGTCCGGTTGCTCCACTCGAAATCCAGCAGATAGCCAAGCGCTTTTCTTACCCGAATATCATTAAAGGGAGCCCGGCGGGTGTTGAACACAACCATTGGGCTGCCAATAATCATTTTGGTTGGAATTTCAGCCTTTATCACTTTGCCAGAGATGATATCGGGAAAGTTGTAGGCCCTGGTCCAGTTTTTGGCCATGGGTTCAAAATAGAGACTAAGCGCCCCGGATTTAAAAGCTTCAAAGGCGGTGGTCAGATCCCGATAGAAATAGAGCGTGATCTGATCGAAGTTGTATTTGCCCCGGTTTACCGGCAGATCCTTCCCCCAGTAATCCTTAACCCGGGTAAAGGTAACCGATGACCCTCCTTCCACATGGGTGATTTTGTAGGGGCCGCTGCCCAGTGGCGGCGTCAGTCTGGATTTTCCGTTAAGCCCGTCTTGCCAGTAGTGCGCAGGCAGAACCGGCAGCTCGGCAGCACAGAACAGTTGATCCCGGTTGCCAGACCTCTTGAAGTGAAAGCGAACCCGGTGTTGATCAAGAACCTCAACACGCGCAATAGGCTTAAGCTGAATCTGATATTTGACCGGGCCTTTGGCGCGCAGGTACTCAAAAGAGAACGCAACGTCCTCTGCCGTAATCGAATGGCCATCATGAAAGCGGGCGTTGGGGTGGAGGTTAAAGGTTATCCATTGGCTGTTGTCAGGGTACTCCACTGATTGGGCAATCAGGCCATAAGCAGAGCGGGCTTCATCGCCGGTCGGGCTGTAAGCGCCCGTACCCACCATCAGGGGTTCGTTCAACCCCAGAAAGCCCAAGGTAAAAAATCGCAGCGGTGAGATTTGGGAGATGTGGGTTCCGGTTTGGGAATATGGATTTAACGTATCAAAGACACCAATGGCGGCAATATTCAGTTTGCCTTTTTTCGGGGCGTGAGGATTGACGTAATCGAAGTGCCTGAAGCCTTCCGGGTATTTAAGATCGTCAAATCGTGAGAGTCCGTGTGACTTATGCAGGATGGGCGTTTCTGCTATCACCAGCAAACTGACAACAGAGGCTAACGCTGCCAGAAGCATCAGGCTTTTCTGTTTCAAAGTCGCTCCTTTATCCAAGCCACACCGGGATACTGGCTCAGGAAACTACAACAACAATTAATAGTAGCCTTATTCTTTCTGATCCAGCGCTGAGAATGCAGGGCTATTTATGTGACCTGATCTTGAGAATCAGGTACTAAAGCCGAGAACTAACAGAGAGCCGATTGCCCACAGGCTGAAGCGGTTGATACACTGATTAAACGAAGAAATCTGGTGTGGCAACATACACTCAACAGGCCCTAACTTAAACTAAAAACTATTCAAGGGATCGGGACGACAATGAGACGCTTTGCTCTGGCAGGAATCCTGCTTTGCATGTCTTCACTGGGACTGGCATTCGATAGCCCGGTAAAGGCAGACTCCCCCAGCAGGTACACCGTTGAGAAAGGCGATACCCTCTGGGATATATCCACTACGTTTCTGGACAGCCCCTGGTTATGGCCGGAAATCTGGCACGCTAACCCCCAGATAGCGAATCCCCACCTGATTTACCCTGGCGATGTGGTCAGTCTGGTTTATATCAATGGCCAGCCCAGGCTGATGATTTCCAGTCGCGGGAAGCCAGGTCGAACGATTAAATTAACACCAAAAATTCGGGTAAAGCCCGGAGAGTCAGCAATCCCGGCGATTCCTTTGAGTGCTGTGCAAAGTTATTTAAAGGGCGGTCATGTTTTTTCCAGCGAGGAGCAGCTGAACAACGCACCTTATGTATTTGCTGCGAAAGATGGCAAATTGGCTTCAGGGGCCGGGGATAAAATATACGCACGGGGGGATTTTGCCGGGCACAACCTGCGATTTGATGTCGTCCGCCGTGGTCAGCAGATTGTTGACCCGGAAACCGATGAATTGCTGGGGCTTATTGGTATTGATGTGGGAACCATCAACTTGAGTCGTGTCAGGGAAGGGGTTGCCTCCATGGTCGTGCAGGACAGCAGAATGGAGATGAAACCCGGTGACCGGGTGGTCAGCCAGGATGCCAGCGGACTGGTCACGACGTTTTTTCCAAGAGCGCCGACTGCGCCTTTAGAAGGCATTGTCACCGCCAGCCTGAACAACACCAAAAAGGTTTCCAAGTTTGATACGGTGGTCATCAACAAAGGAGAACGGGAACGTCTCAGGCAGGGGGATGTCCTGGCCGTCTATCGAAAGACACAGGAAGCCCTGGACCCATTTACCAATGAACAGGTTACTCTGCCATCCGAGAGAATCGGTTTGGTGATGGTTTATCGACCTTTTGAAAAAATGAGCTATGGTATTGTGCTATCAGCTAAAGAGGATATTGAAGTTGGCTATATCCTCCGGAGCCCACAACCATAAGTAACCATTTATTCAAACAACAGCCCGAATGTTTACCGGGTGCTTCATTGGATGTGTGGCTTATTCGGACAGAGCTGTTAATAACCAGAATAAGCCACACAACTCCCGGAAAGAGAATTCAATGATATACACTGATACCGACCAGAAGGACTGGTTACAGCTGCTCCCTTGGCTAACCCTTTCCCTGATTCCGGGGCTGGGACCCATCAAATCCAGCCAGCTTATCGACAAATTTCAACATCCCAGCCAGCTTTTTTCCGCATCATTTAACCAACTGAAGGGTATTATTCCGGAGAAACTGGCCAGTTTGCTGGTCAATGCCCACAGAGACCCATCTATTCAGAAACAGTTGCACCTGACACAGACATGGCTGGAAGCCAGTCAGGCCCATGCCATTGTGACACCGGATTCCCATCTCTATCCCAAAGCGCTGAAAGAGCTGCCTGATGCACCGGTTGTGCTCTACGTCATTGGTAACAGTCAGCTAATCAGTGAGCCACAGCTGGGCGTTGTCGGTAGCCGGAGGCCGACACCCAATGGTCGCCGGGTGGCCCGGGAATTTTGTGAACACTTATCAAGAAGTGGCCTGGTGATTACCAGTGGTATGGCACTGGGTATCGATGCAGCTGCCCACCAGGGCGCACTGGGTTGTTATGGTGCGACAGTTGCCGTGTTGGGTACCGGTGTGGATCAGGTTTATCCGGCAAGGCATGAGGACCTTTATCAGTTGATTGCCAGTCAGGGGGCCATCGTCAGTGAATATCCACTGGGAACGAAACCCTTTGCCGGTAACTTTCCCCGTCGCAATCGTATTCTGTCCGGTTTATCCCTGGGAGTTCTGGTGGTTGAAGCCGCACTGGAAAGCGGCTCGTTAATCTCGGCAAGGTTGGCTGCGGAGCAGGGGCGTGAGGTTTTTGCCATACCGGGGTCGGTGCTGAACCCGTTAAGTCGAGGGTGTCATAAGCTGATCCGAGAAGGTGCGGTGCTGGTAGAAAGTCCTGATGACGTGTTAATTGAACTCGCACCACAGCTCCATGGTGTTATGAATGAATTCTCTCCATCCACTCCCAGTCGCAAAGAGACAGACCCACTGCGGCTTAAAGTTATTGAGGTGATGGGGTTTGACGTTGTCAGTGCAGATCAAATCAGCACACTGTCCGGGATTCCTTTTGCGGAGCTTTCTGTAGTGCTGACCGAAATGGAGCTTGATGGCGTAATAGAGTCCACATCCGGTGGTTTTATTCGTCTTGGCTGATTTGTGAATCAGCGGAAAGGATCGTGCTTTACATTTCCGGGTGTTGCTTCTGAACTTCTCTTGCTAGACTAGCGAACCTTACTGGTGATGCTTCGGAAACTATCAGGAGCCCGTGTGTTACGATTTCGGGCTGACTATCTGGCGAATGCTGAAGCAGTAGACGCTGTTCTCCGACAGCCGTTAACTAGCTGAGAGTTATCTCTGAGAGATGTTTCATGATGGATGTAGATCAGGCAGCCAGAATAATCAGAAACGGCGGTGTCATCGCTTACCCCACAGAAGCCGTATGGGGGTTGGGATGTGACCCCTGGAACCAGCAGGCTGTTTATCGGATTCTTGACATCAAACAGCGGCCGGTTGCAAAAGGGGTCATTCTGATTGGTGCTTCAGAGGATCAGTTTGCCCCGCTACTTAATCCCCTCTCTTGTGAAGAAAGAGCCCGGCTGAAGTCTACCTGGCCAGGTCCTTATACCTGGCTTATTCCAGACCCTGCTGGCTGGGCACCCGACTGGGTCAGAGGGCAGTTTGATACGGTTGCTGTTCGTATCACTGCGCATCCACTGGTGAAAACACTGTGTGAAGCAACAGGGCACCCGATAGTGTCTACGTCAGCAAACCTTGCCGGTAAGGACCCGCTGTTAACGTTTTCAGGTGTAGAGGAAGTGTTTGGCTCACTGCTGGATGGCATTGTTCCCGGCGAAACCGGAGAACAGAAAACACCCTCAAAGATTCAGGACCTGCGTTCGGGGCAGCTGGTAAGGGCTGGCTAATATTACTAAAACTCAGGAATTGTCCCGGAATGTCAGAACCGTCTGTAGATCTCGTAAAGCAATACCTCCTGGATTTGCAGAATCGCATCTGCACCGCGATTGAAGCAGAAGAAACCAGAGGCTCCTTCAGGGAAGACCAGTGGGACTACCTTGGCTCCGGCAACAAGGGGGATGGTGGCGGTAAAGCCAGAGTGCTTGAAGGGGGCACGGTGTTTGAAAAAGCCGGTGTGAATTTTTCCCATGTAACCGGGGATCAGCTCCCTGCCAGCGCCACGGCCCATCGACCCCACATGGCTGGCAGAAGTTTTCAGGCCATGGGGGTTTCCCTGGTGATCCATCCGGATAACCCATTTGTGCCAACATCCCATGCCAATGTCCGGATGCTGATCGCCCATAAAGAAGGAGAAGCGCCGATCTGGTGGTTTGGTGGCGGCTATGACCTGACGCCTTACTACGGCTTTGAAGAAGATTGTCAGCACTGGCATCAGGTGGCCAAACAGGCCTGTGATCCTTTTGGTGATGATGTCTACCCCCGCTATAAAAAGTGGTGTGATGAATACTTCTTCCTTAAACACCGCAATGAACCCCGGGGGATTGGCGGACTGTTCTACGATGACCTGAATGAGTGGCCATTTGAGCGCAGTTTTGAATTTATGCAGTCGGTTGGCGACAGCTTTATTGATGCCTATCTGCCCATCGTACAGCGCCGTAAATCCCTGCCTTACTCTGAGCCGCACAAGCGTTTTCAGGAGTACCGCCGTGGCCGTTATGTAGAATTCAACCTGGTATACGACAGGGGTACTTTGTTTGGGCTGCAGTCCGGTGGGCGTACAGAGTCTATCCTTATGTCATTGCCGCCTCATGTACGCTGGGATTACAACTGGAGTCCAGAGCCTGGCAGTGAAGAGGCACGACTGTATGACGAATTTTTAAAACCAAGAGAATGGGCATAAATCAAGAGGGTCTGAATCATGGCTGGGCCAGTAGACACGTATGCAGTAATGGGGAACCCTATTGCCCACAGCAAATCACCGGTCATTCACACACTGTTTGCTGATCAGACTGACCAAAGTCTGCGTTACACCGCCCTGTTGGTTGACGTTGGCGGCTTTAAAAAAGCGATTGATGAATTCTTTGAAAACGGTGATCTGGGGTTAAGTATCACCTTACCCTTTAAGGAAGAGGCGTGGCAGTTAGCGCAGAAGAAAACGTCACGAGCAGAAAAAGCTGGGGCGGTAAACACCTTGTGGCAGGAACATGGCCAGCTGCATGGGGACAACACCGATGGGCTTGGCCTGGTGGCAGATCTCCAGGCAAATAACGGTGTAACCATTAAAGGCGCTCGGGTACTTATTCTGGGGGCCGGTGGTGCCGTGAGAGGGGGGCTTGAGCCCCTGCTGGCCGAGCAACCTGTTGAGGTTGTGATTGCCAATCGAACCCGTAGCAAGGCTGATACGCTGGTTGAACTCTTTACGGATAAAGCCATTTCTGCCTGTGGATTCGACGATATAGAGGGCCGTTTTGACCTGGTGATCAATGGCACCGCTGCCAGCCTGCAGGGAGAGATACCGCCCATACCCGGCCATATTATTGATCAGAACACCTGCTGTTATGACATGATGTACGGTGCCGACGAAACCGTTTTCAATCGCTGGTGTCGTGAGCAGGGGGCAGGTAAAACCATTGACGGGCTTGGTATGCTGGTTGAACAGGCGGCCGAGCAGTTTGCCATTTGGCGTGGTGTCCGTCCTGATACCCGTCAGGTACTTGACCTGTTGCGGAATGAAATGGCCTGACAGGTTCTATACTCCTGAACATGATTCTTTATATTGCCTGTTCTGCTATATGGGATGATTTTCAGGTATTGGATACGTTATGGATAAAGCGCTACCAGTCACAGTGATGCCAGCCAATGTGATCGCCAAAGACCTCTTGCCGGGTGACCTGCTTTTTCAACTGCGCTCAGGTGGTGAAGCCGAATGGGTTATCAGCCGACTCTTTGCGGGTCGGGATGGTGCAGCCATTAATCATGTCGCACTCTACGACGGTGATGGTATGGTTATAGAAGCTGTAATGCCCCGGGTGCAGAAAACCGCTTTGGATGACTTTGTCAGCAGCTCAGTTTTAGACAACCATGGCCGACCGTGTGTCCTAGTCTGTCGGCTGGCATCGAGTTTCTCGGCACTGGTACCGGATGCCCTGGCGTTTGCAGAGCAGCAGCTTTCGGTACCCTATGATCCACACTACCGTCAGAATCAGGAAGAGCACCAGAAAAGCTGGTATTGCAGTGAATTAATTGTCCATGCGTTTCGCCATGCCAATAAAGGCATTTTCCTGTTTGAAGAAACACCCATGAGTTTCCGGGATATGGCAACCGGAGAGCTGATGCCGTTCTGGATTGACCATTATCAAGCCATTGGCCAGAAGATCCCGGAAGGGCTTCCCGGCTCACATCCGGCGCTGCTCTCCTGCTCCGACAAGCTAATGTCCATTAATAGTCTTGGATCACTTCCAGCAAAAAGTTGTCAGGATTTATGCAGCCTGGAGCCTGGGTCAACTCTGGCCTGAACCGTTTTCTGATCAGATCGGCACCAGTTTTAATCTAACCTTATTTTATTTCCTGCCTGATAGACTCCTGTCTTAATTTAATCAGTCAGCGGGTAATCTGTGGCAACCACACAATCCCCCTTATTACTGCTGTTGAAACTTTTCTAAAAAGTGAATGTCTGCGCGCAGAGAGAAAATAATTTTCAGTTTGTGAATGAGGTAGTTCCATGGCACCCGAATTTCCCGCTTTGGCTATTCCTGGCTTTGAGGCTGTCATGCAGGATCTGATGGCTGTGGCTCATGATGTTATGAATCGTGATCCAGATGATGATGACATAATCGATATGCTTCCTGCCGTGCCGCAACATGTTGTCCCCTATATTCCTTCCGCCAGACACCAAAATGCTGCACCCAAAAAACTGGAGGAGTTCAGCATTACCTTGCCTGACGTGCCTGATGATTCTCCCCCTCAGGCTTGTGTTCAGGAGCAAAATGAAAAGCCAGCAGGGGCAGAGGCCCCTGAGAGTTCAACAGAATGTAATCCGCCGGATGAGCTTGCTGCACGACGGAAGAAAAAAACACAGCTGACCGACGCTATTCTCGAATTACGACTTGAGTGTTCGAAAATGGAGCGTACATGGGCAACCTGTGTCCCCCGGGTGGATATCGATTCAAAAGAGGCCCAGGATGTGGTTTGCTACGCCACGGCCATGCGCTGCGGTGCATTGAAAAGGTCACTTGTTGGATACTATGCGGCACAACTGGGAAAACAGGTGGAGATTGTTAATGTACAGGCGGAGGTTGTTAATGCACAGGTGGCAAAGGATCATGGCAGACATGCTAATGGTCAGCAGCCTGTGGCTCAACCTGCAACGAGATTACCCAATAACGTCAGTATTTGCGTGGAAGCAATGAAGGCATTGGAGTTAGCGAAAAATGTAACCGCTGTTTATGATCCGGACAAAGAGCCACTTGAGAGAGATGCCAGGCTGGCAGAAACCATCAAAACCTATGAAGCCTATCAAAAAGTAAAAGGACAGTTGGCCGGCTTACAGGCATCCCTGCAGGCGATGAATGAATGATTGCGTCGATTTTATCAAAGTTATGAAATAGACTGATCAGTTATCTATTCTCATCAGTAGAGCCAGACGGCATCCAGATAGCTTATCGTTACTGCAAGGCTTACCACCCGCTGGCTGAAGGAATCCATGAACGCTTCCCAATCATCATTAACCGACCACTCCCTGGCTCAGACCTTACAGAACGACATTGGCCGGGGTGCCAAATCACTCAATCTTGATTTGTCCCCGGTTCAGGCGGATTTGCTGACCCGCTATGTTCTGCTGCTGAACAAGTGGAATAAAGCCTACAATCTTACCGCCATTCGTGATCCCAGAGAGATGGTCTTCAGGCATATTGTGGATAGTCTGAGTATTGTTCCCCATATTTCCGGTGAGGCGATTCTGGATGTAGGCTCAGGCCCCGGGCTGCCTGGCGTGGTGCTGGCGATTATGTACCCCGATAAACAATTCACGACACTGGACAGCAATGGCAAGAAGACCCGCTTCATGCTTCAGGCAAAACTGGACCTTCAGCTCAATAACCTGGCAGTTGCTAATTCCCGCGTAGAGTCTTTTCAGGTGGATGTGCCTTTTGACGCCATTACTTCACGGGCATTCAGCTCATTGGTTAATATGGTAGATGGTACAAAACACTTATTATCGCCTTCAGGTGTTTATCTGGCCATGAAAGGGCTATATCCTGAAGAAGAATTGAAGGAATTGATGGATCGTCACGAAATTGAGCTGGTTGGCTGTGAGCCTTTAAAGGTACCGGGTACAGACGGCGATCGTCATCTTGTCATTTTGCGTAACAGGCATTGAATGGTATTAAACGGCTGTGGCTAAAATTCTGGCGGTAACCAATCAGAAGGGGGGGGTTGGCAAAACCACTTCCTGCGTTAACCTATCGGCTTCCCTGGCGGCCAGTAAGCAGCGGGTACTGCTTATTGATGTTGACCCCCAGGGGAATGCCACCATGGGCAGCGGAATCGACAAACATGCTCAGCAATGGTCCGTTTACCATGTACTGACCGGGCGCTGTGATATCGAACAGGCAATCCTGCCATCCCGGGATGGCGGTTATGATGTTCTGGGGGCAAACGCCGACCTGACGGCAGCAGAGGTTGAGTTGATGGAGATGGACCGCAAGGAATCCAGACTCCATGAGGCGCTTGCCAGGGTTGAAGATCAGTACGACTTTATCATGATCGACTGCCCTCCCTCTCTGAACATGCTGACCATCAATGCCATGGTGGCTGCCCGTGGGGTGATTATTCCGATGCAGTGCGAATACTATGCACTGGAAGGTCTGACTGCCCTGATGGAAACCATTGCGGGCCTGAGGGAAACCATCAATCCCGACTTGCACATCGAAGGTTTGCTGCGCACCATGTATGACCCGAGGATGACGCTGACCACAGAAGTATCGAGACAGCTCATCAACCATTTTGGTGATCAGGTCTATCGAACCGTGATTCCCCGTAATGTTCGACTTGCCGAGGCACCGAGTCATGGTAAGCCGGTACTGGCCTATGACCGGAACTCCCGTGGTGCGGTGGCTTATCTGGCCCTGGCCGGCGAGCTGGTACGCAAGCATGACATCAAGGGGCTTAACGGCAAGTCGACAAGGAAAACAGGAACTCACTGACCCATGGCGAAACAACGTCTCGGTACTAACTTGAATGCACTGCTGGGAAGCGCCAGGCTACCGGCATCCCTGTCCAATGATCTTGCCGGGCCATCACCGGTCAAAGAGTCACTGGATGGGACAATGAAAGACCTGCCCGTTGAGTTTCTGGTGCGTGGCAAGTACCAGCCCCGCCGAGACATGCACCCTGATGCCCTGGAAGAGCTGGCTGAAAGTATTAAAGAACAGGGCATCATGCAGCCTATCGTGGTTCGTCCGGCCGGGCAGAATCGCTATGAAATCATTGCCGGTGAGCGTCGCTGGCGTGCAGCACAGCTGGCAGGCCTTGCGGACGTTCCTGCCCTGATTCGTGATGTTCCCGATGAAGCTGCCATTGCCATGGCACTGATCGAAAACATCCAGCGGGAAGACCTGAACCCAATTGAAGAAGCGATTGCACTTTCCAGACTGCAAAAAGAGTTCGAACTGACCCAGCAGGAAGTGGCCCAGGCCGTCGGTAAGTCCAGGGCTGCCGTTGCTAATATCTTGCGACTGATGGCCCTGAACCCTGAAGTAAAGAAAATGCTGGAATATGGCGACCTGGAAATGGGCCATGCCAGAGCGTTGCTTTCCCTGGGCGAACTGGATCAGTTAGAAGTAGCCCGAACTGTTACCGCAAAAGGATTGTCTGTGCGTCAGACGGAAGCACTGGTTCGCCGAATCCAGCAGGAAAAGGAAAAAGGCGGAAAAACCGTTAAGCGGCTTGACCCTAATATAAAGCAGCTTGAAGATGAGCTGTCTGAAAAGGTAGGGGCCAGGGTCGCCATTCAGTGCAGTGCCAAAGGAAAAGGCAAGCTGGTCATTTCCTACAATTCACTGGATGAGCTGGATGGCGTGTTGGCCCATATCCAGTAAATACCGCTTTTTTATCTCCTCTGCGCTCTTTCCCGGGGCGCATCCCAAGCATAATACTTGATTATCTCCCAGCTTATACCAGACTGGCTATCTGGTTATCTTCAATGATCGACCTGCGCTTTTTCAAATGGATTACTGTTGATTGAAATTCACAAAAAACGCACTTTGGAAGATTTATTATGAATACCGTCTCTCCTGAGGATCTTACGCCCTTCAAATCGGTTCTTCCCTTTCCCGTTGTGGTTTGCGACCACCTGTCAATGCAGTCTGGCAATGCAGGGGAATTCAATGGTCAGTCGGTCGTGTGCCAAAACCCCACAACACAATTGATCCGCTCCCCACTATGCCAGTGCGATATGCTGTTTCGCGACAATGCCGACATTCAGGAATTAGATACGCTGTTACAGAACAGGGTCATTGATATTTACGCCAAACAAGTCCGCGATATATGCCAAACATCTGTATATGGGCCCCATGATACGGTGTACTGGTATTCGCCACTGTCCGTGCATGACCCAAATATTCTGAAGAAACTGCAATGGTATTTGAGTCAGGATGGGGTTGATATCAATCAGCCCATTGACTTTGCAGGGGAAACCCTGGTGCACCAGTTTTGTAAAGCGAGCTGTATCCTTCGGAGGAATAGTCTGAATCGGCCTCGGTACCCGGTTCATCCAGATACCGTAGTTACCTGGCTTTTGAGTCATGGGGCTTCGCTGACGACGGATCGATTGGGCAATACGCCATTACACACTGCCTGCTCCTCTGGTGCTACCCGGGAGCTTATGGCCATATTGCTGAAGAAAGTCAGGGAAAATCCCGAAATCCTTGATGCATTGAACAACAACGACGAAACAGCCCTGTCTGATGCGTTGAGCTCAACTTCCTGGAATGCTATGGCCGTGCTTTTATTGCGGGCAGGAGCCAGTACCGGTGACGTCGACAATTGTGCCCAATACATTCCGATGACGACAATGATCAAAGATCGCAGGCTTGATAGCGAAAAACTGGGGTTGCTTGCCATTCATGGATTAGATATCAGTAAATTTACCAGTGAAGCATCGCTTTTTGTCCGTAAAATGACTATCAAATCCTTCCGTCGTGATATCGAAGTACTTCTCTACTGGATAAAAGAAGGGTTGGCCCTGAATGGTGTTGATGGTGACGGCCAGTCATTGCTTGGGGTGTGTTTCAGTACCTTCGAAGAATATGAAGATAGCGAAGAAGAAGATGAAGAAGATAGCGGGTTTAGCCTGAAGCTGGAATTGTGCAGTTACGTCCTGAAAGTTGCCTACAAATACCATTTTCCAGAAAACATTGACGCTCTGAAAGGCGTTATTTCGGACACATTGGTGGAAACCCGGGCAGAGGATATCGGTAGACTGCTAAAAGGCTATCCGGATGTTTTCTATCTTATTGATGATACGGTCGAAATGATTGCCAGCTATTTGAGTGAACACAATAGAGTGAAGCTTGGCGACTTGCTGGCACAAGCCAGGGCTGAGCACCCCGCAGGGATGAGTCTTCGGCCTTTCATCTACCTGCCCTGTGAGCGTGTTATGCAATCGTGCACCGATGCTTTCATGAAACGTATGGAAACTATGTTCTTCGCACCAACCAGTGATTTTATCAGGGTAAGGTTGGAGCCTGACAGACGTCGTTTTGCAAGAACTGATAGTGACGAGGGGATAGACTCTGATATTGAAGACAGTGATGAGGATGAAGATGAAGATTCTCAAGACAATCTCTCAATTAACTATTCAGATATTCGATTGTACGACTGGCTTTTAGAACATCGGCTTAGATCATTGCGGCAACTGCTGCTGTCACACAAAGAACTTCATAAAACGATCTGCAAACATCAACAGGAGCTGGCTTGCGAGTTATCGGTTGAAAATGAACAGCTGCTTAAGAGATTACTTGGTGAAACGGGTTCAGTGGATGAGCCCGGATGATAAATACGCATTATGAACCTCTGGTGGTGTTCCTGATTGCATAATGGCAACGAGTGTTACAGAACCCTTCTGAGCAACAATGGGAGCTTTCTAATATCTCTCTGACTGTTCATTCAATCCTTCATTAATCGTCAGAGTGTCAATTCTGACTGGTATCTACAACAATCTTTATAAACATGGTGTCATCTTTAACGTATCCATGTTCCAGCCTGGAGAGTGCCAGGAGCTGAGGGTTGCCACAGGGAATGTTACTTGGCTTTATTGGTCGTTGAAAAGATGAGGAATTCGGGTCGGGGGAGAAAGCGTCAAACTTGTCATCTACACCATACTGATCGAGGATCATAAAAGTAATTTTGTGTTGAAACGGCCAACGCTGAATAGCATCATAGTCACCTTTCATTAAAGCCAGAAACAAGCTGATATGAGTGCCTTTTCCTGATCCCTCACCATTCAGGTAGACCCTTGCTCGCATTTTATACCCGAATTCGCTGGTACAGAATGGCTGTGAATAGATGGACTCCCGGTTGCGATTGATAGCCTCCATCCGTTTGGCTGCAAATCCATCAATCTTCCATACCAGGGTACCGTTCCAGGATGCTGTTTTGTCCTGTAAGGCATTGACTTTAAGGGTTCCAGCCACCTGAGGCAAAGTAGCGGGATCAACATCCCTGAGTTGACTCATCAATTGAAGTGCATTGGTAATGTCGTTTTTGATATCAGCAATAGCGAGACGATTTTCTTCAGTCTGAGATTCTATATTATTGTAGAGTTGCTTAAAGTCAGGCGGTAACGAGGTACTGGGAGACGTTCTCAGCGCCTGAAGTTTTGCGTTAAATTCCCGGGTAATTTGTTGCATTTGCTGTTTCATTAATTCCATATCTTTATCCAGTGATGCCATCCTGTTTTGGATAGATGGTTGTGGCTTTGTGAGTAGCCATTCCAGCTTTTTTATCTCATCAACAAGCTGATCTATCCTTCGGGCATCCTCTGAACGATCGTGTTGAAGCATTCTTATCCTGTCTTTCAGGGGAATATTTTTACATTTGTCGAGATGACCCTTGATATCGTTATAAGACCCGCGCCATGTACAACCAGTGTTTCCATAGGTGGTGTTTGAAGGGCATTGACTTTGATAAACAAATTTTATTTCCCGGGTTGAATTGGTGTCCGGAAAAAGGGAGTCTTTATCTATAGGGCAACGGTAGTCAGATAAATCACCCGGGGGGAAGTTTGGTTGTTTATACTGCTCATGGTGTACGCAATGACGACACAGCAAATGCCCTTGATAGCATTGGACTATGTCTCCGAGGATGTGATCCCTGCTACAACGTTCTACATTTAGGTACGATGGGGGCAGCTCAGTGATCATCCTGACACCACGGTGGAAAAAAGTGTTGATGAGATCTGGAGGAAGCCCAGAGGAATTATTTGTCGCTGGATTGTCAGGGAGGGCTCTACCAGAAAGCATCGCAGTAAATGACGGAAATGGCTGGGCGGCTTGCATTTGAATTTCCTGTTATCACGTTCAAGCCCCTTGGATCATGAAACAGGATGAAAAGTTTCAGGCAGTAATGTTTTTGTCGTGAAAAATTCCTGAGTCCGGCGCAGCCAATCAAACGGGCGGTGTGTTCATAGACTGGCTCATAAATACTACCTAATATTTTATCAAATCGGTTGTTCTAGGTGATTGTACGTAAAACGACTGTCGCTTATTGATTAAAGTCAAAATTTCTCTATCATGCACCTCTCTTCCACGGACTGACCCAAACGGTCATCCACGGATCAGCAGAATGAATCATCATCGCTGACCGGGAAGTGCGGTTTGAAAATGGGTTGTTTGGATTGAATGAAAAACAATCGGTTGACAAATCAAACTGGTGCGGTAAGATGCGCCTCCGCTGACAGGGCTTGAGAGCAACGTTAGCGAGTTGGAAAGCTTCTTTCTTCTTCTGAAAAATGATCGCTTGACAACGAAAGTCGCCACGGTAAGATAGGCGGCCTTGCTGATCGGCACTGACTGCTGAATCAGCGATTAAATCACCACGATTTAATCAGTTCTTTAACAAGATATCAGACAATTCGTGTGGGCGCTTGTGCGATTGCATCGGTAACAAAGCTTCGGCTTTGAACACTTTAAGATGCTTAATTGATCAAGCGAACATACCTGTAAATTCATGTACGTTTAATTGTGACATTGAGCCGTTGTTTTGTTCTCCGGAATAAAATGACAAAACGATTTAAACTGAAGAGTTTGATCATGGCTCAGATTGAACGCTGGCGGCAGGCCTAACACATGCAAGTCGAGCGGTAGCGGGAAGAGCTTGCTCTTTGCCGACGAGCGGCGGACGGGTGCGTAACACGTAGGAATCTGCCTGGTAGTGGGGGATAGCCCGGAGAAATCCGGATTAATACCGCATACGCCCTACGGGGGAAAGGAGGGGACTCTTCGGAGCCTTTCGCTATCAGATGAGCCTGCGTCGGATTAGCTTGTTGGTGGGGTAAAGGCCTACCAAGGCGACGATCCGTAGCTGGTCTGAGAGGATGATCAGCCACACTGGGACTGAGACACGGCCCAGACTCCTACGGGAGGCAGCAGTGGGGAATATTGCACAATGGGCGAAAGCCTGATGCAGCCATGCCGCGTGTGTGAAGAAGGCCCTAGGGTTGTAAAGCACTTTCAGTGGGGAGGAAAGGTTGAAGGTTAATACCCTTCAGCTGTGACGTTACCCACAGAAGAAGCACCGGCTAACTCCGTGCCAGCAGCCGCGGTAATAC
>NZ_JBLYNQ010000001.1:572500-718446 GCF_049310265.1 Endozoicomonas sp. ALB091
GGTTGAAGGTGTGTTGAGAAGCATGCTGGACGTATCAGAAGTGCGAATGCTGACATGAGTAACGACAAGGGGAGTGAGAAGCTCCCCCGCCGGAAGACCAAGGGTTCCTGCGCAACGCTAATCGGCGCAGGGTGAGTCGGCCCCTAAGGTGAGGTCGAAAGACGTAATCGATGGGAAACAGGTCAATATTCCTGTACCCCTTCTGACTGCGATGGAGTGACGGAGAAGGCTAGGTCAGCGCAGCGTTGGTTGTCTGCGTTTAAGATCGTAGGCCGGGGATCCAGGCAAATCCGGATCCTCAAGGCCGAGAATTGATGACGAGGTTCTACGGAACTGAAGTGATTGATGCCATGCTTCCAGGAAAAACTTCTAAGCTTCAGGTCAGAAGGGACCGTACCCCAAACCGACACAGGTGGTCAGGTAGAGAATACCAAGGCGCTTGAGAGAACTCGGGTGAAGGAACTAGGCAAAATGGCACCGTAACTTCGGGAGAAGGTGCGCCGGCTTTGGTGATCGGACTTGCTCCGTAAGCTGAGGCTGGTCGAAGATACCAGGTGGCTGCGACTGTTTATTAAAAACACAGCACTGTGCAAACACGAAAGTGGACGTATACGGTGTGACGCCTGCCCGGTGCCGGAAGGTTAATTGATGGGGTTATCTTCGGAGAAGCTCTTGATCGAAGCCCCGGTAAACGGCGGCCGTAACTATAACGGTCCTAAGGTAGCGAAATTCCTTGTCGGGTAAGTTCCGACCTGCACGAATGGCGTAACGATGGCCACGCTGTCTCCACCCGAGACTCAGTGAAATTGAAATCGCTGTTAAGATGCAGCGTATCCGCGGCTAGACGGAAAGACCCCGTGAACCTTTACTACAGCTTCACAGTGGATCTTGATGTTGCTTGTGTAGGATAGGTGGGAGGCTTTGAAGCGGTGACGCCAGTCATCGTGGAGCCATCCTTGAAATACCACCCTGGCAATATTGAGGTTCTAACCCGGGTCCCGAAACGGGATCGGGGACATTGTGTGGTGGGTAGTTTGACTGGGGCGGTCTCCTCCCAAAGAGTAACGGAGGAGCACGAAGGTGTGCTAAGTACGGTCGGACATCGTACGGTTAGTGTAAAGGCACAAGCACGCTTGACTGCGAGAGGTACATCTCGAGCAGGTGCGAAAGCAGGTCTTAGTGATCCGGTGGTTCTGCATGGAAGGGCCATCGCTCAACGGATAAAAGGTACTCCGGGGATAACAGGCTGATACCGCCCAAGAGTTCACATCGACGGCGGTGTTTGGCACCTCGATGTCGGCTCATCACATCCTGGGGCTGAAGCCGGTCCCAAGGGTATGGCTGTTCGCCATTTAAAGTGGTACGCGAGCTGGGTTTAGAACGTCGTGAGACAGTTCGGTCCCTATCTGCCGTGGACGTTGGAAGTTTGAGAAGAGCTGCTCCTAGTACGAGAGGACCGGAGTGGACGGACCACTGGTGTTCGGGTTGTGTCGCCAGACGCATTGCCCGGTAGCTATGTTCGGACGGGATAACCGCTGAAAGCATCTAAGCGGGAAGCCCCCTTCAAGATGAGACTTCCCTGACTCCTAGAGAGTCCTGAAGAGCCGTTAAAGACTATGACGTTGATAGGTTGGGTGTGTAAGTGCTGTGAGGCATTGAGCTAACCAATACTAATGACTCGTGCGGCTTGACCATATAACGCCAAAGCGATTTGCGAATCAGTTGACAGTGGTCAGTGGCCAGTTGTCAGTTGGAGCCATACGCATAGAGTGTGAAGCAAGAAAGCAGCTTAATTAAAGGATTCCATCTAGAGACTGGTTTCTAGTCTCTAGTATCTAATTAGCCTGGCGACCATAGAAGGTTAGAACCACCTGATCCCATCCCGAACTCAGCAGTGAAATGACCGATCGCCGATGGTAGTGTGGGGTCTCCCCATGTGAGAGTAGGTCATCGCCAGGCACCATTATTTACCTTGAGTACGCTCAAGGCTGAAAATCCCGATAAAGCAATTTATCGGGATTTTTTTGTTGGCAAGTATGCAGTCAGGTTGTTGTTTAGTCACGAAGGAGTAGGGTAAGAGTTCAGATACTACTGTTCCCATGGGCTTGCAGATCTGCAGGGTCATGAATCAAACCAAAAGACGATGCGCTCTGCTTTACTCTTTTGTAGTTGGGCCAGGTCCTGAAAATAACCTTCACCCAGAGCCTCTCTGACAGTATGAGTAACGAACTCTTCTGGAACATGAGCCGCTTCAATGTTTCTGTCTCGCAAGGGCTTGTCATAGTTATAGGAAGTCGTTTCTGAAACGAACACCGGCAACAAATGAAAAAACACCATAATCGCGATCGCTTAAAGGTTTATAGTCCGGGATTTCTTCCCATTGCCCAAAATTATTTCTGAACTCAGCGTATGCATGTATGTCTGTACCCATAACTATTCAACCTCTGTGGTGATTTACCTCAGTTTTTCATAGTCAGCCGTTGTGTTAAGACGGTTGATACAATGACTTCTCCCCCATCATCTAGGAGGCTGTCCGAGAATAGCGCCCGTAGCGAGGATGGCAGAAAATTGAGGATAAAAAGTCGGAAATTTTTAGTGAATAGTGGTTCTATTTGCTAAAAATTTCCGACCTTTTAGACCAATTTGCTGCCACCGCAGTAGGGCAGTCTATTCTCGGACAGCCTCCTAGCTCATGGATTGGTATGGGAATATACAGAATGGCTAGGTGTAAGCTTTTACAGACACACCTGCGCATACTGATAATAATGTTTTCTGATAATTGGCCGTTGGCTGTTTTCCCGTCATTCAGACCTGCTGAACCAAAAAAAGTTTCAGACCATAGGCCTGATGAGCCAGATCATTATTTTTCGAGAACAAAACGCAAAAGCTCTCAAGTTTCTTTAAGACCATGCATTACAAACCTGTACTATACGTCATTGGACTTTTATTGATGACGCTGGCGGCACTGATGTGCATCCCGCTGTTTACCAATATTTTTTTTAATACGCCTGCTCACTACCTGGCTTTCACACTGTCGCCACTGCTGACGTTTGTCGTGGGTGGTATCTTATGCTGGTCGTGCAAAACAGAAGTCTTTGGATTCCGGTCCAGGGAGGTTTTCCTGCTGACCAACTCAAGCTGGATATTGGTCTGTGTGTTTGGTGCGCTGCCTTTTATTTTTGAAACAGAAATCAGCTTTACTGATGCATTCTTTGAAACCATGTCAGGCATTACCACCACGGGCTCTACGGTGCTGGTCGGTCTGGATAATATGAATCCGGGTATTTTGATGTGGCGCTCAGTCCTTCAATGGTTGGGGGGGATTGGCTTTATTGTCATGGCGGTTGCGGTTCTGCCTTTTCTTAAGGTGGGTGGTATGCGTCTGTTTCAGAGTGAGTCTTCCGACTGGTCGGAAAAAGTAATGCCCCGATCCGGTGTGATTGCCAAGCGGATCGTTCAGATATACCTGGGGTTGAGCGCATTGTGTGCCATGGCCTATTACATGGGAGGAATGACGGCTTTTGAAGCCATCAACCACGCAATGGCAACGCTCTCAACCGGTGGTTTCTCCACCTCCGATGCATCAATGGCACATTTTGACACCCCTGTCATCCACTGGGCTGGCATCATTTTTATGTTGCTGGGCAGTCTTCCCTTTGTTCTGTTAGTAAGATTTCTGTCGGGTAATGCCGAGCCGTTATGGAAAGATTGTCAGGTTCGGGGCTTTCTTAAGCTGATTGGGATTCTCTGGGTCACCATGACAGCCTGGTTAGTGCTGAACTCTGACTACGGCGTTTTTGCTGCACTGAATCTGGTTGCCTTCAATACGACATCTGTCATAAGTACCACTGGCTTTGCCCTTACCGACTACTCAATGTGGGGAGGCTTTGCCGGAGCTTCGTTTTTCTTCCTGAGTTTTATTGGCGGTTGCTCAGGCTCTACCACTGGCGGTGTAAAGATCTTTCGCTTTCAGCTGGGGCTGAGGCTGCTTAATGTGCAGCTGAAGCTGTTGAGCCACCCCCGGGCCTGCTTCAGCATGAAATACAATGGTCAGCCACTGACCTCTGATATTATTCGCTCATTTGTCGGGTTTACTTTTTTCTTTCTGATGCTGACAGGCATCATCACACTGCTACTCAGTTTGATGGGGCTGGACTTTATTACCAGCCTGACAGGAGCGGTCACAGCCATTGCCAACGTTGGGCCGGGGCTTGGAGACATTATTGGTCCTTCCGGTAACTTTGCACCACTGCCTGATATGGCCAAGTGGGTATTGGCAGCGGGCATGCTGATGGGACGATTGGAGGTCATTACCGTTCTGGTGATGTTTACGTCGGCGTATTGGCGACGATAAGACGCTATCTTTTCGCAAGCGTGATAAAAAGTTTACATAGCAGGCAGTTGAAAAAAACAATACGACCTTTATATTACATGTAATATTTGTTACATGTAATGGATTGCCTGATCACTGAACTGGTCAGGCAATCCACTAATACAGAGAGTTCATTCATGGCCTTGCGGAAAAACGCTGCACATTATCAGCGACAGTTTCGCTCCAGGATGAGAGAGCAGGGGCTGGTAAAAAAAGAAATCTGGATTATGCCAGAAAACGCCAGCCTGCTGCGGGACATTGAGCAGCAACTACGGCAAATCGATTCCTATCAACCACCAGGACCTACCATCATGACCCAGTCATCAAGTGTTTGGACGATTCAAAGCTTATACGAAGCGTTGGCTAATGACCCACTGAGTACCAGTGGTAATGCGGTGTTGAATCTGGTGGATGGGACTGAGCCCTGTCTGGAAATCAGTATGGTTGAGTTTGGTGATCTGCCTATCTACCTGACGGTTTCCGGGGAGCAGATCATTGCCGATGCGGTGCTCTGGCCTTTTTCACTGGTCAAGGACCCGGTTGCGTTAAATGATGAGGTTTTGCGTACTCACAAATTATTTCCGCTGTCGACGATCAGTCTGGATCGCTTTCCGGATGGCAATGAGTACTACACCATTTTTGGTGCACTGAGTTCATCGTCTTCACTGCAGAATATCGTGCAGGAAATAGAAACACTGGCAGCCAATGCCATCAAGGCGACAGAAGCCTATGGGAATCACCTGACTTCTGAGTCAGTGGCTTAATACCATCAAGCATTAAAACAGGTAAATACCATGAGCATTTGGAGTAAAGTGATGACGGCCCTGAAAGGGGCGACCAACGAAGTCGGTGAAGCGATTGCAGACAGCAATGCTTTGCGTATTCTGGATCAGGAAATTCGTGAGGCGAGTGATCAGCTGCAGCAGTCCAAGACTCAGTTGGCTGGCATCATGGCCAAGCAAAAACTCTCCTCACAAAAGTGTGCCGAGCTGAAGGAAAAAGTGGCTGAATATGAAGGCTACGCCATAAAAGCCCTGGATCAGGGCGATGAATCGCTGGCCACAGACGTTGCCAGCAAGATTGCCGAGTATGAGGCGCAGCTTCATTCAGAACTGGAAATGGAAAAGAGCTTTGCGGGCAGCATCGTCAGCCTGAAAAAGGCCATTACGGATGCAGAAGCCAACCTTCGTCGTCTCAAGCAGCAGGTTGATACGGTTAAAGCGACAGAGTCCGTACAAAAAGCACAGGCTGCCTGTGCCGCCAAACACAGCGGTGTTAACTCAAAAATGGCGACGGCAACGGATTCTCTGGAACGAATCAAACAACGGCAGGCAGAGAGGGCTGCCCAGATGGAAGCGGCCAGTGAACTTTCCGGTGATACTGCTGAGAATGATCTGCAGGCCAAACTCAAGGCGGCGGGTATCACCAAGGGTGATGCTGATGCCTCCAGCGTATTGGAACGTCTGAAGGCTCGTCAGGGTTAGTCATGATGGGGGTGAGGTAAACGCGGTCCCGATGCCGAGAAGAATGAACGCTGAGCCAGTCATCCATTTGCCCCACTGCATGCGTTGCTTGCAGTGGAGTATTTGTTTGCCAACACTGCCAGCAAACAGCCCAACAGCTGCATCAATCGGAAAGGCTACCAGCACAAACGTCAGGCCAAGCATTAAGATATCAATGTGAGCCGAGGGGCTCGACGGATCAATGAATTGTGGAAAAAAAGCCAGAAAAAAAAGAATGACTTTCGGATTCAGCACATCTGTAATCACACCCTGATAAAAAATCTTTTTCAGGGCGGCGTTGGAAATACACTGTTCATTGCTATGCTCACCTTTCGAAAAAAAGAGCGTTCCGATTCCCAGGTAACAGAGATAAGCCGCCCCGGCATATTTAATCAGCGAAAAGCCCATGGTGGATGAGGCTATCAGGGCAGATAGCCCGAGAGATGCAATGATAGTATGGATAAGCACACCGGTATGCACACCCAGTGCAGAAATGAATCCAGCCATGGCTCCCTGGGAAAGCCCACGGGTGGTGATATACAGTAAATCCGGACCCGGAGCCAGGGAAAGGATCAGGGTCGCTATCAGAAATAGCGCCAGTGATGACTCAGACATAACACGTTCTCTTTCTATTCGTAGCCATCTGTCAGGGGTTTAAGAGTATAGTCCCGATTTCTCTATCAAGCGTTTCAAAGGGTGGTTTGTTTTTATGATCTTTGACTGGTTTAAGCGTAAGAAAGAAGACGAAAGCAAGAGTGTTGTTTTACCATCGCCGCTTAATTTGCGGTTGGGAACTGCGGTTGAATTGGATTTGTTACCTTTCCAGATGATCCGTGAGCAGTTGGGATTCACCTTGCCAGAAGGGATTCAGACGATTGAGGCAGCAGGCTTCATTGATTTAGGGGCCGGTGCTTCGCTGTGCCGCTTTTATACGTCGGATGATGGCTTTATTCAGATATCAACCAGTGGCGGTTATGAAACGCAGAACATTGATGACATAAAATTCTTTGTCTTTGCACAAACCCATAATATTGCCAGTGAGAGCGGTGCGAGCCTTTGGGTCAGTGACTCCGGTTTGATTGGTGATAAGCACTTTGAGCTGAATGAAACAGATTACCGCCGGGTCTGGGATGAGGCGGTTCCCGGTCGGATTGAACCGGTCAATTTCACGGAAACGGTTCACAGTCGTGATGAGTCGGTAACGGCTTATGATGTAGACCATCTGGCCATGCTCTATCAGCGACAAATCAGTGGCAGTGAGCGTTATGAGTATCTTCTGGCGTCCCTTGAGTTCAGTGGTGAGGATGAAGCAACAGCTGTCGTAAGTTTAGGGTTTGATCTTGATCTTTCAGCCATGACGATCACTTGACCAATACGGCATGAATGAATTTCCGGTCTGGCAAGGGTATCCTTGTCAGTCAGTTCCAATAATGTTCAGGATGTAACAATATGATCGCCATTACCGACTATTTAGCCGGAGTTCCTCTTTTTCTTGCCTATTTTGCCGTTGCGCTGGTATTAACGGGGATTTATGTCCTGGTTTACACTTGGTGTACTCCCCATGAAGAGATGAAATTGATCAGGGCGGATGTGCCGGCTGCTGCCATTGCTTTTGCTGGCAGTTTAATCGGCTTTGTTCTGCCCCTGGCCAGTGTCATTGAAAACTCGATTGACCTGGTGGATATGGCGCTCTGGGGCGGTGTTGCCCTGATTGTTCAGTTGGCTACATTTTTTGGACTAAGACTGTTTATTCCGCAAATCTCAGAGCATATTGCAGACAATAAGCTGGCTTCTGGTATCTGGCTGGGGGGAGTATCAATCGCAGCCGGTTTATTGAACGCTGCCTGTTTGACCTATTAGTACCGGAGTTAAGGGAATAATGAAGCGTTCAAAGAAGTTGCAGCTTGCCATTATGGGAACCGCTCCGTTTGTGCTCAGTGGCTGCACAGATTCCGCCAGAGAAGCGCTGGTTTATAAAGACGTAGCCAGTTGCATCAGTGATGGCGTGATATCCGATTCAGTTTGCCGGTATGAACACAACAAGGCCTGGCAGAACCATTTAATGATGGCACCCAAATATAATGCCGCCTCAGACTGCCAGCAGGACTTCGGCACGACATGCCAGCAACTGGCTTCCGGAGAGTATATTCCAACCATGGAAGGCTTTATGCTTGCCGCAGAGCCTGGCTCGAGCAGAAGCTCTTTTACGGTTATTCCTCTCTATCTTGGGAGCGGCGGTTTTTTCCGGACGGGTAACTACGATAGGGTTGGCAGCAGTTATCAGCAGGGAAAGGTCATCGTTGATAAAAAAGCAACGGCCAAGCCTTCTTTGACCAAGCCTTCAATAAAAAGTACTACTATGAAGCGTGGTGGTTTTGGCAGCCGTTCTGCCGCAAGAGGAAGCTGGGGGGGATAATGCTGCGTATTACCTCTGCGCCAAGAAAAGATTGGACCAGACTGGCGGAGTCCCTTGGGTTTAAGTTCCACACCATTGGTGGGGAAGCCTATTGGGATGAGACTGCTTATTATCAGTTCACTATAAAGCAGGTCGAGCAGGATATTGAAGATCCTACCGCAGAGATCCACCAGATGTGCCTGCACCTTGTGGATAAAGCTGTGAATTCAGAACAACTGATGGAGCGTCTGCGAATTCCCCGATTTTTCTGGGACTATGTGCGTGAGTCCTGGTTGAGAAGGGATTCCCATCTGTATGGACGAATGGATTTCTCCTACGATGGTCAATCACCTGCAAAGTTCTATGAATATAACGCAGACACGCCTACGTCATTATATGAGTCTGCTTTTTTTCAATGGCTCTGGCTGGAGCAGATGGTGGAAGAGAAGAAGCTTCCGCCAGAGATCGATCAGTTCAATATCATTCAGGAAATGCTGATTGAAGCACTGGTGTTACTGAAAAAGCAGAAGATGGCCGGTGAGCCACTTTACTTCTCTTGCAGTCAAGACTCCGAAGAAGACTATGGAACGGTTGAATACTTCCGTGACTGTGCTGTTCAGGCAGGACTTGGTACACAGTTTATTTACACTGAGGACATCGGTATCAGTCCGGAGGGCCAGTTTACCGACCTGGAAGATAGAACCATTCCCGGAATGTTTAAACTCTACCCTTGGGAGTTTATGTTTGAAGAAGCGTTCGGGAGTTACCTTCCGGGCAGCGATACATTATTTTTTGAACCTCCGTGGAAGGCCATTCTGTCAAATAAGGCAATCCTTCCCCTTCTGTGGCAGGAATTCAAAGGACACCCTAATCTTTTACCCTGCTATTTCGAGGATGAAAAACCGGGAGATGACCTGGGAAGTCATTACGTTAAGAAACCGGTTTTTTCCAGAGAAGGTGCAAACATCGCGGTGATGGACAATGGTAAGACGACGGTGACCGTTGATGGGCCCTATGTCGATAGTGGCTATGTTCTACAGAAATATCAGCCTCTGCCGGTATTTGCCGGAAACCACACGCTGATCGGCAGCTGGGTTATTGCTGATCGTCCGGCAGGCATTGGTATAAGGGAAGATAACTCGGTGATAACCAGGGACAGCTCAAGGTTTGTGCCGCATGTGATCAGGGAGTAGTTAAAAAAAGACCCTGACTTCATAACGGAGCAGGGCCTTTGGTGAGTCATTTAAAAGTGGATGGATGCGGCAACGTAAGCTTGGCAAGAGTCGTTTACTTTCAGTTTGGTATCCTCAAGCCCCTGGAAATGGTTAGAAATGCCGTTGGTCAGGTATTTTACGCCAGCTTCCAGATCGATATTGTCAATCTGATAAATTACACCTGCCTGGGCTCCGTAGGCAAAACCCCATTTCTTTTTAAAACTGTCTTCAACTGTCTTGTCGTCGGGAGTAGTAAAGGAACCACTGGCTTTTGTTTCTGTGGCACCAAGGGTTAAACCAACAAACGGCTGAACATCCCATTCAGGCATAAATAGATAATCGGCAGAAACCAGAAGGTTAAGCTGCTTAATGTCGTGAACTTTAAAATCGACACCGTTAGAGCCCCATTGAGCGTCTTTCGGCTTAAGATAACCAGCAGTGAAATAGACTCTGGCCTCGTCATCCATAAAGCCGCCAAGGCGAAGCCCGAAAAAGCCAGTATTGTCACTGTCATCAACCGATGTGCCGGAACCGTCAAGCTTCACTTTGGTCTTGGCATAGCCTCCTTCAAGGCCAACAAAAATATCATTCTCCGACCAGCCATCATCCCACCCGGTAGCCAGGGCAAATGAAGAAACTGCAGAAACCGCAAGCGCGGTTAATAGTGACGTTATCTTTTTCATGGTTATTCCATATCAAATGTGTGTACAAGAAATTACAAGCCTTATCTATGTGCAATAGATCAGGCTCGAAATAAGGAAGCGTTGCTAAAATAGTTTAATTTCTGAGTAAATAAGATAGGACACCTTAAAGTTTGAACTCAGAGTAAATATTAAAAACAGCGTTTCGTTATTAATCAGTGAGTTTATATAGAACACAAATTTGGTTTCTGCCATTTTCATTTGGTGTACTAAAGAACAATTTTTATTAAGGGTGGTTGGTTCTAAAGCATAAACACGGGGAGTGTAAATTAAGAAACAGGTAAAATTTTTCTTTTGAATTTGATTGCTAAGGTAGATGTCTTGAATATATTTTGAATATTAAAATATGTCACTAAAACAGTTATGTAACTTTATTGTTGTTCAATAATATTTGTTTTTAATGTTTTTTTAGAATTATCAGATTAACATTGATAGCGGTTGTTCTAGCTTGATGCATTATGCGTTTTGTTGTGATGATGACAAAAAAGCCACAGAAAAGTGGCTGATATTCATAACTTTGCCTGGATATCAATTGAGCTCTATTTAATATGCTTGTCAGCTTCTTTAAAGAAGAGTGCCATATCATTCCACGGCGTTGTCTTTCTGAGAATGCGTCTGCAAGTTACTATCGTTTCAAAATAGGGGGTCTGTTTCTTCAGCTCAACCCAGCCGCTGATACCACTGTTCTTCATGATACAACTCGAATTAACTGAATAAATTCAGTGATGGGATAACGATAATTTCAGTATATGTCGGTGAAATTATTATAAAAATCAATAATACTTTGTGAGCCTATCAAGTATTCTTATGCCTTGATTCTGTTGATGGATAGGCTGTACATTAAATGCATATTACGCTTCGTCAGTTGGAAATATTTCGGGCGGTGGCTCAGTACGGAAGGGTGACTGGTGCTGCTGAGAGTTTGCATATTTCCCAACCGGCGGCCAGCATGGCGTTATCGGAACTGGAAAAGCACCTGGGGACACTGTTTGACCGTAATCAGGGCGCAGGTCTGAAGATGAATGATTCCGGTCGTGCCCTGTTGCCAAAGGCATCCGAATTGATTGATCGCGCAAAGGAGCTGGAAAACCAGTTTGCCGGGGATGGATCCTATGAGTCGGGTTCTCTGGTTTTGAATGCCAGCTCCACCATAGGCAATAACCTGTTGCCCAAAATGCTTGCCCGATTCCGGGAAAGTTATCCAGGTATCAGAATTGATCTGGAAATTGATAATACCCGCGTCATTGAGCAGCAGCTGCTGGATTTCAAGACAGATCTTGCGGTCGTCGAGGGTGTCTGCCTGCATCCGGATATCGAGGTAACCACATGGCTGGAAGATGAGCTGGTGGTTATTTGCAGCCCGGATCATCCATTGGCCAATAAGGGCAATATTCCACTCTCTTCACTGGCCAATGAGCTGTGGGTATTAAGAGAACCGGGCTCGGGTACGCGGGAACTGTTTGATGAGATGATTGCTACTCAGCTGCCGTCGCCTAAGGTTGCCATGGTGCTGAACCGTTCAGAAGCGGTGAAACAGGCGGTCAGTGACGGTGTTGGTATCGCCTGTATTTCAAGTCTGGCGGCAAAGTCCACTCTGGATACCGGGCATATGGCAACGATTGGGGTGACAGGGCTGAACCTGAAGCGTCATTTTTATCTATTGACCCATAAGAGAAAGTACAAAAGTGCAGTTTTTACTCAGCTGTGCCAATTCATCCTTGCAAGCAAGCCCTTTGAAAACGTTTGATTTTTATACACAGGGCATTTGATTTCTCAGACGCTGCTTTTACCGGCTAAATGTCAGGGCATATTCCCCTTTCCCTTATACGGCGCGTGCTGACCGGCTGTTCTACCGAATTCTATGTTTTATGACTTTGTGAAATATTAATTGGCAGGTATGGTTTCGGTTGAATATAGGTACTATTACCCATATACTGCGGCCGCTGGGATGTCAGAAATCATCAATCAAATAACAGGTGATGACATAATCCAACAAAATTTTACGCGGTGTGCATGCAATAATCTTTTGCTCCCCCTTTTCCTGATGAAAGCGGGGAAAGATAACTGAGCAGTAGTTAACGGAAGTATGTCAGAAGCAAAAGCCTGGAAGCAGCAGATAGCAATGGGTCGTGATGACTGGTCTGGATTTGCCAGCCGCAAGTCCGGTCGTTCTGATCATCGTCAATACATGTGGCTCCAACAGCCACCAGTGCATCGTGTTATTGTCGCCCAGTTGGTGGTATCTGCGGTGCTGGCCCTGGCACTGCTTCCTCTGGGAATCACTTTTACATTGTCTTCGTTTCTGGGAGGACTCTGTTGCTCACTGCCCAATGCGTATTTTGTATGGCGAGCGTTCCGCTATCGCGGCGCACGCTCGGCAAAACTGATTGTCAGCTCATTTTACCGTGGAGAAGCTGGCAAACTGGTACTGACCACAGCGGGTTTTATTCTGGTGTTTACCCTGGTTAAACCACTGGAACCCCTGGCACTGTTTGGAACCTTTATCATGGTTCAGGCAGTCAGCTGGTTTGCTCCATTGCTGGTGGTTCGTCGGCAAAAGCCAGTCAAGTAATGGTTGGTAAACAACGCCCCGCCCATGGCGGTTGATTGCTGAAAAGTGTTTAAGTGGAAAAGCTGCTTACGGCTTTGTCTGATTTCAGATCAGGCTCCTGGCAGCTTTGATATTGACAATGTAATGGATGATTAACAGGATTAGCCATGGCAAATACTGCTACTGAATACATACAGCACCACTTGCAGAATTTGACGTATGGTCAGCTGCCTGCTGGTTATCAGCGAATTGATGCTTATGGGCATCCTCAGGGGGTTCTGACCGAGCCAACCTGGACTTTTGCCCTGACCCCCGCTGAAGCCAAAGAAATGGGGTTCTGGGCAATTCATGTAGACAGCATGCTCTGGTCGGTATTCCTCGGCTTTGTGTTTGTTCTCCTGTTCCGCTTTGTGGCCAAAAATGCGACTGCCGGTGTTCCCGGTAAGCTGCAAAATGCCATTGAATCCATTGTCGAATTTGTGGACACCAGCGTTCGCGAATCCTTCCATGGCAAAAACCCACTGATTGCCCCCCTGGCCCTGACCATTTTTGTCTGGATCTTCTTCATGAACCTGATGGACCTGATTCCTGTGGACTGGATTCCCGGTCTGGCAACACTGGCAGGCATTCCCTACATGAAGATCGTGCCATCGACGGATCCGAACATCACCATGTCGATGTCGATCAGTGTCTTCTTCCTGATGCTCTTCTTCTGGATCAAGGTGAAAGGTGTGTCTGGCCTGTTTTCTGATCTGGCGCTGCACCCATTCTCCAGCAAGAATCCGCTGGCGAAGGTTATTCTGATTCCTGTCAACCTGCTGCTGGAAACGGTGTCCCTGTTAGCCAAACCCGTTTCCCTCGGGCTGCGACTGTTCGGCAATATGTATGCCGGTGAACTGATATTTATCCTGATTGCCATGATTGGCTGGGCACAGCTGCCACTGCATTTTGGCTGGGCTGTTCTGCACATTCTGGTTATTACCCTTCAGGCTTACATCTTCATGACCCTGACCATTGTTTATCTGAGCAGCGTTCATGAAGATCACTGAGTGAAAGGTAACCGGGCAGCATATCCTGTCAGGAGCGCTGCCCACTGGATAAATTAACTTTAACTAACCACTGAATCTCACAACACACGACCTGAAAAGTCGGGAGGAAATATGGAACTGGTAGTTGGTCTGACAGTAATCAGTGTTGCCATCATGCTGGGTGTAGCGGCGCTGGCAACGGGTATTGGCTTTGCCCTGCTGGGCGGCAAATTCCTGGAAGGGGTTGCCCGTCAGCCGGAAACTGCGCCTATGCTGCAAACCAAAATGTTCATCGTTGCGGGTCTGCTGGATGCGATCCCAATGATTGCCGTTGGTATTGCCCTGTTCTTCACCTTTGCTAACCCGTTCGTTGGACTGCTCTAAGCAAAGACGTTAATGCCCGACCAGGTGCCAAGCCACGCAGGTCGGTTCCCCTGGGAGCCGACCTGCGTTGAGAAAAGGCCAGGCTCTGAAAGGAGCCAACGACATTAACTAAAAGAGGTGTTGGCGTGAATTTAAATGCAACTCTGATCGGCCAATCCATCGCTTTTATGTTCTTTGTGTGGTTCTGCATGAAATATGTGTGGCCACCTCTGACCAAAGCGCTGAGTGACCGACAGCAAAAAATAGCCGATGGTCTGGCTGCTGCTGATAAAGCAGAAAAAGACCTGGCTCAGGCCAATGACAAGGTTGCTGACCTGCTGAAAGAAGCAAGAGCTGAAGCCCAGGGCATCATTGAGTCAGCCAACAAGCGCGCAAACCAGATTGTCGATGAAGCCAAAGAACAGGCCCGGGCTGAAGGTGACCGCCTGAAGGCCGCTGCTGCTGCTGAAATTGAGCAGGACGCTAACCGGGCTCGTGAAGCATTGCGTACGCAGGTGGCAAGCCTCGCTATTGCCGGTGCTGAACGGATTCTGGGTGAACGTCTGGACGAGGCAGCGAACAGCAAGCTGGTTGATGATCTGGCGGCGGAACTTTAAGAGGGCTGGAGATCATGGAATTAACAACCTGTGCCCGTCCCTACGCCAAAGCGGCATTTGAATATGCCCGTGATGCATCACGTTTGAGCGAATGGTCTGACATGCTGTCGCTCTGTGCCAGTGTGAGTGCATACCAGAAAGTGGTTGAGCTGCTGGGCAATCCGCAACTGAGTGGTGCGCAACAGGCAGAAACCATTATCGGACTGTGTCAGGGCGACGGTTCACTGGATCAGCCGTTTGAGAATTATCTTCGGGTATTGTCAGAACATCGTCGTCTGCAACTGCTGCCTGAAATCGCTGTCCTGTTTGCCCGGTTGAGAGCGGAAGAAGAACGTTCCCAGCAGGTGCAGGTGACGTCAGCGTATCCCCTGAGTCAGGAGCAGCAAGATAAACTGGCAGAAAAAATGGCGGCCAGACTTGGACGTTCTGTGCAACTGGTGACAGAGATCGACAGTAGCATTTTAGGTGGCGTTATCGTCAAAGCGGGTGACCTGGTCATTGATGGCAGTCTCCGTGCCCGGCTGGGCAAGCTCGCCGATGCGATGATTTCCTGAGTAATCAATACAGCCTTGAGCTCAACAATAGAGAGTAGGAGGCCGCGGCGCTCATGAGCCCAAAGGTGCAGTTTTTCACTCAGGCTTCTGTCAGGTGCCAACAGCAATAGTGCCCAGGGCGGAATAAGCCATCGGGTTGAGAATCAATAAAACTGTACGTTTGTGGTTAAGTGGGGCAGGTAAGCTATGCAGCAACTGAATCCTTCCGAGATCAGTGACATCATCAAGAGCAGAATCGAGCAGCTTGATGTGTCCAGTGAAGCCCAGAATGAGGGCACGATTGTCAGCGTAACTGACGGTATTGTACGTATTCATGGTCTGGCGGATGCCATGTACGGGGAGATGATCAAGTTCCCGGGCAATGTCTACGGTATGGCACTGAACCTTGAGCGTGACTCTGTCGGTGCAGTGGTCCTGGGTGACTACGGCGATCTGGCGGAAGGCCAGACCGTTCAGTGCACCGGTCGAATTCTTGAAGTACCCGTGGGCAATGAACTGCTCGGGCGTGTGGTTGATGCCCTGGGTAACCCCATTGATGGTAAAGGTGCCTTGCAAACCGGGCAAACCTCTCCCCTGGAAAAAGTAGCACCCGGCGTTATTGCCCGTCAGTCGGTGGATGAGCCGGTGCAGACCGGCTACAAGGCCGTTGACTCCATGGTGCCCATCGGCCGTGGCCAGCGTGAGCTGATCATCGGTGACCGTCAGACCGGTAAAACCGCCCTGGCGATCGACGCCATCATTAACCAGAAAGGCACCGGCGTTAAGTGTGTCTATGTTGCTGTGGGTCAGAAGCAGTCCACCATTGCCAACGTGGTGCGCAAGCTGGAAGAGCACGGTGCCATGGACCACACCATTGTGGTGGCAGCCGGTGCGGCTGATCCGGCGGCCATGCAGTTCCTGGCACCGTTTGCCGGCTGCTCCATGGGGGAATACTTCCGTGACCGTGGTGAAGATGCCCTGATCGTCTACGATGACCTGACCAAACAGGCCTGGGCTTATCGTCAGATTTCCCTGCTGCTCCGTCGTCCACCGGGCCGTGAAGCTTATCCTGGCGATGTCTTCTACCTGCACTCCCGTCTGCTGGAGCGTGCGGCACGGGTGAACGCGGATTACGTTGAGAAGTTCACCAACGGTGAAGTAAAAGGCAAGACCGGTTCCCTGACCGCACTGCCCATCATCGAAACCCAGGCGGGTGACGTATCGGCCTTCGTACCCACCAACGTTATCTCCATTACCGATGGTCAGATCTTCCTTGAAACCGACCTGTTCAACGCCGGTATCCGTCCTGCCATGAACGCCGGTGTCTCGGTATCGCGGGTAGGTGGTGCAGCCCAGACCAAGATCATCAAGAAGCTCGGCGGTGGTATCCGTCTGGCCCTGGCCCAGTACCGTGAACTGCAGGCGTTTGCCCAGTTTGCTTCTGACCTGGATGAAGCCACCCGTAAGCAGCTGGAGCATGGTCAGCGGGTTACTGAGCTGATGAAACAGACCCAGTACGCCCCCATGTCGGTAGCGGAAATGGGACTGGTTATCTTTGCCGCTGAGAAAGGGTTCCTGGCAGATGTGGCCCTGAACAAGATTGGTGACTTTGAAGCCGCCCTGATCAGCTATGCCAACGCTGAGCACAGTGCGCTGATGGCGACCATCAATGAGTCCGGGGACTACAACGGCGAGATTGAAGCAGGCCTTAAAGAAGTCATTGAGAAGTTCAAGGCCACCCAGACATGGTGATCAGTTGTCAGTGGGCAGTTGTCAGTGGGCAGTGAACAGCCTGACTGGCAACTGGCCACCCATAACTGACCACTGATCACTGACAACTGGAAACTGATTATGGCCGGGGCAAAAGAGATACGGACGCAGATATCGTCCATTAAAAGCACACAGAAAATTACCAGCGCCATGGAAATGGTGGCTGCCAGCAAGATGCGTAAGGCCCAGGAGCGGATGGAAACCAGCCGCCCCTATGCTGAGCGTATTCGTCAGGTGGTAGGACACATCGCCAACGCGAATGCAGAGTACGAACACAGCTTTATGGTTGAGCGTGACGTCAAACGGGTTGGCTTCATTATCGTCTCTACTGACCGTGGTCTCTGCGGTGGCTTGAACATTAACCTGTTCAAGAAGACCGTAGAAAGCATGAAGGCGTGGACTGACCAGGGTGTCGGCATCGACCTCTGTCTGATTGGCAGCAAGGCTGCCGCCTTTTTTCGCAGCTATGGTGGTAACGTCGTGGCAGCCATGGCGCATATTGGGGACTCACCCAACATTGCCGACCTGATTGGCGGGGTCAAAGTGATGCTGGACCGTTACGACGAGGGGCAAATTGACCGTCTGTTTGTGGTGCACAACGACTTCGTCAACACCATGACCCAAACGCCGCAAGTGCAGCAACTGCTGCCATTGGTACCGGATGATGACGCGTCCCTGAAGAGACCCTGGGACTACCTGTATGAGCCTGATGCCAAAGAGCTGCTGGATGGTCTGCTGGTACGTTATATCGAGTCTCAGGTGTTCCAGGCGGTGGTTGAAAATAATGCCTGTGAACAGGCGGCTCGAATGGTGGCCATGAAGAGTGCCACCGATAACGCCGGAAACCTGATTGATGACCTGCAGTTGGTCTACAACAAGGCCCGTCAGGCTGCGATCACACAGGAATTGTCTGAAATTGTCAGCGGTGCTGCGGCTGTTTAAAAGCGTGGCCGTTTAAAAGATTAAGGGGTGAGGAAAGACTATGAGTAGCGGTCGTATCGTACAAATTATCGGTGCCGTCATCGACGTCGAATTCCCACGGGACAGCGTGCCCAAAGTGTATGACGCACTGAATGTTGATGGAAAGGATCTGGTACTGGAAGTTCAGCAGCAGCTGGGTGATGGTGTCGTTCGTTCCATTGCCATGGGTTCTACCGAAGGGGTTGCCCGTGGTTTGAACGTTGCCAACACGGGAGCACCGATTCAGGTGCCAGTGGGTACCAAAACCCTGGGACGTATCATGGACGTCCTGGGTAATCCTATTGATGAAAAAGGCCCTATCGGGGAAGAAGAGAGAGCGGCCATTCACCGTAAGGCACCCAGTTACGCGGACCAGGCCGCCACCAACGAGCTGCTGGAAACCGGGATCAAGGTCATCGACCTGGTTTGCCCATTTGCCAAAGGTGGTAAGGTGGGTCTGTTCGGTGGTGCCGGTGTGGGTAAAACCGTCAACATGATGGAGCTGATCCGCAACATCGCCATCGAGCACTCCGGTTACTCGGTATTTGCCGGTGTCGGTGAGCGTACCCGGGAAGGTAACGACTTCTACCATGAAATGACCGACTCCAACGTTATCGACAAAGTATCGCTGGTGTACGGCCAGATGAACGAGCCACCCGGAAACCGTCTGCGTGTCGCCCTGACCGGTCTGACCATGGCGGAAAAATTCCGTGATGAAGGCCGTGACGTACTGCTGTTCATTGATAACATCTACCGTTACACCCTGGCGGGCACCGAAGTATCGGCACTGCTGGGCCGTATGCCGTCTGCGGTAGGTTACCAGCCAACCCTGGCGGAAGAGATGGGCGTACTGCAGGAACGTATTACCTCCACCAAGACCGGTTCCATCACATCTATTCAGGCGGTATACGTACCGGCGGATGACTTGACTGACCCATCCCCTGCAACGACATTCTCCCACCTGGATGCCACCGTAGTACTGAGCCGTGATATCGCTTCCAAGGGTATCTACCCGGCGATTGACCCACTGGACTCCACCTCCCGTCAGCTGGACCCTCTGGTCATTGGCCAGGAGCACTACGACGTTGCCCGTGGTGTGCAGACAGTACTGCAGCGCTATAAAGAGCTGAAAGACATCATTGCCATTCTGGGTATGGACGAACTGTCTGAAGAAGACAAGCAGACCGTATCCCGCGCCCGTAAGATTGAGCGATTCCTGTCTCAGCCCTTCTTCGTAGCAGAAGTATTCACCGGCTCTCCGGGTAAATATGTGCCATTGAAAGACACCATTCGTGCCTTCAAGGGCATTCTGGAAGGTGAGTTTGATGCGCTGCCAGAACAGGCTTTCTATATGGTCGGTTCCATTGACGAAGCGGTTGAAAAAGCCAAGTCTATGTAAATAAGACCGCTGCCCGAAAAGACGCATGTTCCTACGGGAGGCGGGCAGTGGGCAATTCTGAGGAGATAGCACCCAATGGCATCAACCGTAGATTGTGACATCGTTAGTGCCGAGCAGGAGATCTTCAAAGGTCAGGTAGAGATGTTGATTGCTACCGGCTCCATGGGAGACCTGGGCATTACCCCAGGGCATACTCCGCTGCTGACCGAACTGAGACCCGGACCGATCCGACTCATTACCCAAAATGGTGAAGAAGAGGTTTTCTACGTGTCCGGTGGCTTCCTGGAAGTCCAGCCAAACCAGGTCAAGATCCTGGCGGATACGGCACTGCGAGCCGACGACATGAATGAAGCGGCGGCTGAAGAAGCCAAGCGTCAGGCAGAAAAAGCCCTGGAACACCAAAGTGGCGAATTCGACTACTCCAGGGCAGCCACCCAACTGGCTGAAGCGGCTGCCCAGCTCAGAACCCTTCAGGCGGTTCGCAAGAAACTGGGCAAATAAGTTCAGTTCTTGTGCTGTCAAAGAGCCCTGCTTTTGCAGGGTTTTTTTATGATGAAATCATATCTTGATTTTTATCTTATTAATCATTGAGTTAACAAATAACGCTACTTTATGGAGACTAAAGTTTAATAGTAAATAGTATTTAGTGAGCTTACCTTATCGTATCAAGACACTTCTTATGGGCAAACCTATACCAAGCATTTGAGTAATAACTCAATAGTGGATAATTACTTCACATCAACCTGATTAATTTGTTGAAGTACTCAATAAATCAAGGAAGAATTAATTATGAACTCATCAGCTATCATACCTGAAAAAACCGCTCGGCAAGTTACTTTTAGTCCTGAAGATGCTCATAAGACAAAAGGCAGAAAGAAAAAATGGGCAGGATTGAAAGTAAGAAAAATGGCAGCAAACTCTTTTGAAAAACTGACGATTAAGCTTCAGATGAAGTTACCACACAAAACTTTCTCCAACCTGTTTGGAAAATTAGCTGAATGCAAAACAAAGGTTATAAAAAACTGGTTAATCCGCAAATTTATCTGGATGCATAACATTAATCTTCAAGAGGCTACTAAAAAGCGAGCTGAAGATTTTGAATGTTTCAATGACTTTTTTACTAGAAAGTTGGAAAAAGATGCACGACCCATTGCTTCAATGACAGAAGTTGCCTCACCTGTTGATGGAACAATTAGCCAGGCCGGGAAAATAGATTCAGGAGAACTTATCCAGGCCAAAGGGCATACATACAATATCAAAGATTTATTAGGTGGAGATCAGGAGCTTTCTGATGCTTTCCAAGGGGGGAGTTTTGCCAATATCTATTTATCACCCGGTGATTATCACCGTTTTCACATGCCCATATCCGGCAAACTGAAAAAGACGATCCATATTCCGGGTAAGCTATATTCCGTTAGTCCCAAATCGGCAAAAAATATTGATAATTTGTTCGTCAAGAATGAGCGGTTAGTTTGTATTTTTGATACAGCCCAGGGCCCTATGGCAATGATTATGGTAGGGGCAATTAATGTATCCAGTATTGAAACCGTTTGGGAGAATGGGATAATTGAGCCTCATAGAAAAGGTGGGAAGCGTGCGCACATTCATGAAAAGAGTTTTAATGATTTACCCTTTCGTATTGGAGATGATCTGGGGGCGTTTCGTATTGGCTCAACCGTGATATGTCTTTTTGGAAAAGATAAGGTTGATTGGCAAGAGAGTTTAATCACAGGTAAGAAAATTAAAATGGGAGAGGCAATAGGCTCTCTTAAATAAGCATAGAAAACTGGTAAACATCATCCTCAGTCACTGGTCAGGAGGTTTCGCTATGATACACCTGAATGAGACCGAAGCCGCTTCCGGAAAAAAAGCCCTGATGTATTCCCATGCATAAATGGCTGTTTGTTTTGATGAATGTGCACTCTGTGCCAAAAAAATCGGATTCTGGAACCTTCTTCTTATATTCGCTATAGTTCGCGCCTTCCATTATCAGATGCAAGACCTCTATGCCAGTAAATCAACCCTTATTACCATCCATGCAATACGATGCCGTTATTATTGGAGCGGGGGCTTCCGGGTTGATGTGTGCACTGACGGCAGGTGATCGCGGCCGAAAGGTGCTGGTCATCGACCATGCCAATAAGATTGGCAAGAAAATTCTGATTTCCGGCGGTGGCCGCTGCAACTACACCAATATGTACGCTGAACCGGCAAACTACCTCTCCCAAAATCCCCATTTCTGTAAATCGGCACTGGCCCGCTACACCCAGTGGGATTTTCAGGCGCTGGTGGATAAGCACCAGATTCCCTGGCATGAGAAAACCCTGGGGCAGCTGTTCTGCAACCAGCAATCCAGCGATATCGTAGAGATGCTGGTGGAAGAGTGCAGAAAGTCCGGTGTCGCCACTCGCCTGAAGACAGCATTACATCACGTTAAACCATTGGATGATGAAGAAGGCTTTACGCTGGATACGACATTGGGAGAAATCCGCTGCACATCGTTAGTAGTGGCCACCGGTGGCTTGTCATTCCCCACCATGGGCGCTTCCGGTCTTGGCTATGAACTGGCCGAGCAGTTCGGTCATCATTTAATTGAAAGGGTGCCAGGCCTGGTGCCATTCACCATGGACAAACAGTGGCTGGCCCACTTTATTGAGTTATCCGGTGTGAGTGCCGATGTCATCGCCAGCTGCAATGGCCAGAGCTTTCGGGAGAATGTCCTCTTTACCCACCGAGGGCTGAGTGGGCCTGCCATATTGCAGATCTCCTCCTACTGGCGGCCTGGCGATAAAGTTTCCATCAACTGGCTACCGGGTATCGCCATAGAGGACTGGTTGAATGAACTCAGAGAAGCAAAACCCAGGGCTGAAATTCGCTCAGTACTCTCAGATAAATTAACCAAACGTCTGACAACCGCTCTATGCACTTATGGAGAGCTGCAAAAATTGACAGACAGTGGTCGTAAACCCATGAACCAGTTTTCTGCAACTGAGCTGCAACGCCTGGCCGAAAACCTGGAATCCTGGGTATTTATGCCAGCGGGCACCGAAGGTTATAAAAAAGCCGAAGTCACTCTGGGCGGCGTAGCTACCAACAATATTTCATCGAAAACCTTCGAAAGCCAGAACCAGCCAGGTCTTTATTTTGTGGGTGAAGTACTGGATGTCACCGGCCACCTCGGCGGGTTCAACTTCCAGTGGGCCTGGGCTTCGGGATATTGTGCCGGGCTGTACGTATAAATTTGTATAATCCTAATAAATCGTGCACGTAAACAATATATCATGCACATAGACAGTGAATCGTACACACTAAACTTCGATTGTTCTGTATGCGTCAGAACCAGCAGCTGGAATTGCGTAAGTTTGACGAACAGTGGCGGCACTTCACCGACCTACGCATTGCCCTGGATCTGAATGATGGGGTAAAGGTGAACTATGGCAAGTTTGGTACACTGTTGGCTAATGTGAAGGACGTGACGGGAGTGAAAGGATAATGGGCAACACACATCCGATGTGGATCGACCATATCCGGGTTGAAAACTTCAAGTCCCTGGTGGGTTTGACCTATCCCTGCATAGCTTCAACTGCCTGATAGGGCTCAATGGTGCCGGTAAGTCCACAGTGTTGCAGTTTATGGATTTTCTGGCCCAACAGGTCAAAGGTGATATTAAGGGATGGCTTGAAGAGCGTGACTGGAAAGCTTCTGAGCTGACCAGTCGCCTTGGCAAAAGCAGGAAGAAGCTGATCTTGTTTACCGTGAGCATGCACTTGATGGATGGGTCCATGACGACCTGGGAAGCGGTATTTAACACAGATCAGCAGCGTTGTACCCAGGAAAAGATTGTGCTGGATTGTGTGAACTTCACAACGTATACGCTTCTTACGGTGGCTGATGGCGCTTACACCCTGGGTAATATCCACCAGCCCATCCGTTTCTCCTACCAGGGGTCAATTCTTTCCCAGTTGCTCGACAAGGAGCTGTCTGATGAGCTGAAAGTGTTCAAATTGTTCTTCCGGCAATTTCGTTCTCTGGAATTGCTGGCTCCCCAGTTTTTGCGGCAAAAAGCCAGAAACAGTGAAGGAGAAATGGGGTTGGGTGGACAAAGAATGTCTGCCTATATCCATGAGATGTCTCAGGAATATAAAAATGCACTGCGGGACCGTTTGAAAAAGGCCTATCCAAGACTTCAGGAGATTAAAACCCGGTCAATACGATCCGGCTGGAAAGCACTGAATATCGCCGAGGTCTTCGAACATCAGGAGCTGCCAACGGAAGCTCGCCATGTTAACGACGGTATGTTGCGAATTATGGCCATTCTGGCCCAGCTGATGACCGAGCACAGTTTTATGGCCTTTGATGAGATTGAGAACGGCATCAATCCAGAGCTTATCGAGTTTTTGATTGATACATTGGTGCAGGCGGAGCAGCAGGTTCTGGTATCGACTCACAGCCCGATGATTCTCAATTTTATGGAGGACGATATTGCAACCAGAAGCGTGCAGTATCTCTACAAAACGGCGGAAGGGTATACCCGGGCTATCCCGTTTTTCTCCATTCCCTCTCTGAAAGAAAAGCTTGCAGTAATGGGACCCGGAGAGGCTTTTATTGATACTGACCTGAATCGACTGGTTGATGAAATCAACTCACTGTAACAGGGGTTACCGATGTATTTGCTGTTCAGTGGTGAGGGCCCTACCGATATGGGGCAAGGCACGGTCGCGAATGAAGTCTGTGAAGGCGAGCAGTTTCAGCCAGGCCCGATGGCCTGGTTTGCCGATCAGTGGGTAGAGCGCAAATCCTACCTTTCTCATATTGAGCACGACTTGTGTGGGTTTATCCCCAAATCGCAACTGGAAGCAAGAGCCAAAGCCAACACCTCCAGAAAAGCCATGGGGCTGCGTGGCAAAAAACACCCCGAACATGAGACACGTTGCTATTACAAAAATGCCAAGGCTATGGCTCAAATTGCAAAAGAAAGGCTGCTATTTGCAGAGCAATGGTAAAAACATTGAAATCTGATGGTAAGGCATATTGCTGAATAATAGCGTGCCCGTTAGCAAGATTGGTTAAGTTACTTGAAATATACGTCTTTGATCATATATTTGAAGTTATATATTCTGATTTATTGATCTGTGTGGACACAACCTGTCCATCCATTGTTGTATTATTAGGTGTCTTTTAGTGGTTTGTGGTCTATCGGTACCTGATGAGAAATACCTTTCTTGCCAATCGTCTTGCTGACATTATTCTGCTTGCTCATAGCGGCCAACCCTTGAAAATTCAAGAGTTGGCAGAGCGGTATAGTGTCTGCACAAAAACCATTCGCAGGGATTTGGATCGTCTTGGCACGGCTTTGGATCGTTGTCCGATCACTGGTACTTATAGGCTTACATCGACATCGACTCATGTATTCAACGAGCATGACTTGGTTAGCCTTATCGACAGGCTTGGTTTAAAAAAGGCTCTTCCTCACAAAACTGCAAGGTTTCTGATCAATTTTGTCAACCAGAATACCGGTGGTTGTTACCATTTTCAGGAAGCACCTCTGGAAATGGATTTTATTGAGTCACTCCATACGCTCATTGAAAAAGCCATTCAGAGTAAGCGAGAAGTTCAATTTCTATACAAGAACAAAACTCGTAAAGTTAATCCTTACATGATGGTGTTCTACCGGGGAAGTTGGTATCTGGCTGCTACTGCAGAAGGTGTTCTGAAAGCATTTTCTCTTGCGCGCATTAAGCTGGCATCTTTAGGAAATGAGCACTTTGCTATTGATGAAGCTATTATCAAACAGATCAAAGAGCATGACTCTGTCTGGTTTGGTCAACCCGAATTTGAAGTTACGCTTGAAGTTCACCCTGATGTGGCATTCTTTTTTGAGAGAAAGGCGCTCCTACCCAGACAGGAGATTCTTGAGAAAAAGCCGGATGGCACGCTGATTATCCGGGCTTGCGCTTGGAGTTATTCACAGATCGTTCCCCTTGTTCAGAGCTGGATTCCCAATATCAAGGTCATCTCACCCAGGAAACTGCACCAACATATTCAGCAGAATTTTACCCAGTGGTTAGCCAGTTCAGGCAATATTTCGGATTAAGTTATTCATGAGCAAATCCTCTAAAACTATTTTGGTTGCGGCAACAATGAGTGCTGGTAAGTCTTCATTGATAAACGCTTTGCTTGGCAAAGATTTACTGCACTCTGCGAATGAAGCGACCACTGCGAAAGTCGCGCGAATCACGATTGTCAAAAAGGGGCGTGCAAAAGCCACTGCATACTGCTGTGAAGGTCTGCCCGCTGAGATGAGCAGGCTATTATCTGCAGATCAGATGAAAGAGTGGAACAGATCTGATGATGTTTCATCAATGGATATCCGTTTTCCGGCCTCAAGCGGTTTGCTGAGTTCCAAGCTTTCGGGATACACCTTCATAGACACTCCCGGAGCAAATAACAGTATGGATGAGCGGCATCGGGCAACTTTTATTGAAGCGATTAAGTCATATCCGGACAGTACATTACTCTACGTAATCAATGTTACCCAGCTTGGAACTACTGATGATGTGGAAGTCCTCAAGACCATCAGGGAGATCCATCCAACAGACCAAGTGATTTTTGCCCTGAATAAAGTTGATGCCCTTGATGAAGAACTCGGTGAAACAGCAGAGCGCTATGTTCGTAATGCCGAGAAGTATTTATCAGGGCTTGGCTTTCAAAATCCCGTGATTATTCCTGTTATGGCGCTTCCTGCATTGACCGCAAAGAAGTTTGTGAAAAATGTCGAAGTAGGGCGTAGTGATCGAAATATGCTTTTCTCTGAGCTTGAGCGTTTCCGTGACAGCGCTCTACATCTAAGCAATGCAGCAATCATGCCCCACAGGATCAAGCGCAATCAGCGTCGGAGACTTAATAATGCATTTAAGGGCGGGTTTGAGGAGATGAGCCGTAAAGAGCTTAAAGCTTTTATCGATTACACAGGGCTAAGCACAATTGAAGCATTGGTCACTCAATCGGCTTGAAGAGCGACGACATTTCCAGATACCTCATTAACATCTTTACGAGCATAAGAGCAGTACATACTAATGAATCATATATATATCGAGCACAATCCATTTCTGGTTGAAACCAGGTTTTTGATTGATGGCCAGGCTCCTTCTGAAAGTTCAGATATTGCAGGATACAGCACCAAACGCTTACAGCTATGGGTAGAGCAGATCTTTTTTAAACTGCGTGACATTTTTAATGGCAGTTCCAGTTTTTATATCGAGTTTACCGGCGTTGAATCCGATTACGAGGATCTGAAGGAAGCAGCTCAAAAAGCCATGAATGCCGGAATGATGATTGAACTTAGCTGGAATCCGGTAGAGCCAACGGAGAGCCGACTGGATAAAATCAAACAGTTGATGGCCAGGGTCCAAAATACCCCCAAGTTTGAAAAATATCTGGCAAACAGCGGGGATGATGCGCAGCGAGATTTTCTGGAAGCACTGAACAATAACTTTGACGTTTATGTTGTCGCTACCATGTCTTCCGGTAAATCAACGTTCATTAATGCAATGTTAGGGCAGGATTTGCTACCTGCGGCTAATGAAGCAACCACAGCGACGATTGCTCATATTCATGACGACAAAGCTCAGGGAGTGGTATTCCGGGGAGAGTGTTTCAATCGAGAAGGAGACGAGGTTGAACGTTGTGAGGCTGTTCATCTGGATATTCTTCGTCAATGGAACGCTGACAAAGAAACCAAAACAATCTCATTACACGGCGATATTCGTTCAGTCGCAAAAAATGACAATGTGCAATTGGTGCTGACTGACACTCCGGGACCTAACAACAGTCAGGATGCAGAGCATGAGAGAACTACTCTTGGCTTTATTCAGGACTCCCGCCGGAACCCATTGATTGTGTATGTTCTCAATGCAACGCAACTGGGTACCAATGATGATCGAAATTTGCTCAGGCTTGTTTCTGACATCATGAGTAAGGGTGGTAAGCAGAGTAAAGATCGCTTCCTGTTTGTTGTGAACAAGATGGATATGTTTGACCCCGAAAAAGGTGAAAACATTGCCGAAGCACTTGACCGGGTAAGAAAGTATTTGCTGGAAAATGGGATTCATGACCCAAATATTTATCCGGTTTCTGCCCGTATGGCTTATTTGTTGCGCAAGCAGGGTGAACTGACCCGGACAGAGCGTGGCGATAAACGGAATATCGAAGAGTTACTTCTTGAAGAACCTACCATGGCATTTCCTCAATATATGCCGTTGAGCCCAAAAGTGGCTGCGGCAATGGAGGATAAATCAACGTCGCAGGCTTTACGAAACAGTGGTTTACCCGCAATTGAAGCGGTGATTGATGAATACATCAACAAATACAGTTTCCCTATGCGTTTAAATCGCGCCCATCAGGCATTGACTTCTGCTATAGAGCAAGGTATGCAGGAAGCAGAGTTGATCCGCCAGTTGGAGACCGACGAGAAAGAACTTCATCAGTTATTGGTGGAGATCGAGAGCCTGAAGGAACGTCGTGACCGAGGCTTTAATACTCAGGCTTACAAGGAAAGGATCAAACATGAGGGGCATGACCTTCCGCCTGAAATTCAGAGCCAGTTAAATGAAATGGAAGGCCGAATTTTAGGCAATATTCGCGAACTTGGTGATGATTTTGTTGGTGAGACAACTGCCCGTAATGCAGAAAAAAGACTGGAGATAGCTTCCAGAGATATTGAGTTTGCCTTCAATAAGACCATTAACGAGTACGAACAGGCTTTTCAGGGTTCTCAGGAGCTAATAAAGTCTCAGCTTCATGATGAGTACCTCAAACACATTGCTTCCCTGTTCCCTGATAGTCGTTCTCTGGAGTTACCCGCATTTAAGAGTTTAAAGGAGTCCATTAGCTCTATATCTCTTGATATTGACCTCCAAAGAGATGAGATTCGCTCAAGAGAGGTGATTACTGGCTATAGAACCGTTAGCACATCCAAGTGGTATAACCCTTTCTCATGGGGAAGCTCTAAAGAAGTTGCCGTGTATAGTACGGAAGAATACGTTGATCTTCAGGATCTATGGAAAGAACGAGTCATCGTTATTCGAACAGAGTTTATGAATCTTAAGAATGGTGCGATTCAGCGCATTATTGATGATAAAGATAAGTTGATTGATAACTACCTGAATTTTATCGAAGAAGAATTCATGACTAAGTTTGATGCTTTGCTTGATGACTTAAACTGCAAAGTCGCGAATAAGGATGAGCGGGAAAAAGCGATCGCTCAAGCTAAAGCGGAACAAAAAGAAATCAGTAAACTAAAGCAGGAACTGGCAACAATCTTGCAGTTCTGATCTACACAAAAGCCACCAACTGTCTATGTGGGTGGTATTTTCCAGGAATTTTGAGCATGGCAAGTGAGATTGGAAGATCTGCTTTAGAGCTGACAGCCGCCGATTTTAAAGCACTATTTATAGGGTTTATTCAGGATCGGAATCAAACACCTGAGCTTTTGCGACAGGAGTTTGCTTCTTTCCCGGAAGACAAACGAGCACTCTTGGAGGAATACCGGGTTGATAGCTTGACAGAAGCTATGTCGGAAAATCCGCAAGAGTGGTTACGCCCTGGTTATTTCGATAAACAGGCACAAATGGCAAAACAAAATTTTTGTCAGAAGCGCATTGAGCACCTTATAAAGGTGAAAAGTCATTTGATTGAACAGGGAATTGCCGGGTTTACGTTATCAGAAGCCAGTGCATCCCAGCCTCAGCATTCATTATCACCATCACAGGATCATTCCATGAGTGGAGAATTTACTACTATAAACCTGAATGGTTTTCAGCCATCCCGACCTCTTGCCAATAGTGTTAATGATGGGGATTTATCCAAAATCAGGATGGCTCTTTTCATGGAGATGAACGACAAAACACTGGGCAATACATATATTCGGCAAGCAATAGCCTGGGCGTTAAAACAAAAGCCAAACCTCTTCGTTTCATACGAAGAAAATGCTTACGCACAGGCTATCAACCCGGATATGACCCAATGGAGTGCAGACTACTACGGGCTGCAGGAAGTTTATGCCTCTTCCAATTTTTCAGAAAAACGTCTCAGCCATATGCTTGCTGTTAGAGAGCGGGTATTTAGTATTAAAGAGCACCCGGTTTCCACTTCACAGACTCCAGTGCAGCAAAGCTCACAAACCCGACCAAACAGGCCGGAGCAAAGTAGTCAAAATACTAATCGCTCAGAGCGAGAGAAGCCTGAGAGTGTTGACTCTGGAAAGAACAGTATCTTACCTATTCTTGTTATTGCCGGTGTATTGGCTGTTGTGGCTGCTGTACTGCTGGCTACGATTATTGGTTGAGTATTCCTATGAACGACCTAACACACACACCTGAAAACCAGACCGCCCAACAACGGATGCAGCTGTTCCAGAGAAAAACAGCACTAAGCACACTGAATACGGCTCATGACCTGATTAATAAAAGCTATCTGGCAGAGTTAAAGCATTATGATGTGCTGCCTATTAATAGCCAGTCTATTGGTCGGATCAATCGTGGTGCGGATGTACGTATTTTTCGTATTGAACGGCTTGTTCAGGAGAACAAGCAGTCTGTTCTGGAAAGTATTACCGCTGCGTACACCGCCCTGGGTGCAGCGGGTTATACGGTTTTTGTTTTTCTGAAATCGGATGGTAATGAAACCCTGCTCTTTATAGGTACTCGCGGAGAGCCGGGCAAAATGCTGGGTAAAAACTCTGGCGACTTGCTGGAAGCAACGTTTAAAGGGCACTTCCCGGGCAGTTTGCTTCGCTCTCTTAACGGACCTGATGTAGATACTTTGCTTGATAGTCTGACGGAAGCGGTTCAAAGCTCAACTGTGACGGCAGTCAGTAGTGTTCCTTCTTTGTCTACAGCAGACCAGGAACACTTTATGCAGGGGCTGGAACGATTTATCGATGCCGCAGAAAGTAAGGTGTATGAAGGCTTGATTCTGGCTGAACCTGTGTCGATGCAGGAGCTGAATACTGTCAAAACCGGCTATGAGCAGGTTGCTACTCAGCTTTCAGCGTTAGCCAAACGTCAGTTTTCTTATGGTATTCAGGATAGTGAGGCAGTAAGTCAGAGCATTAGTGATGGCTTAAGTAAATCCCTTGGTGAAAGTTTAGGGCTGACCGAAACCAAAGGAACCAGTGGAAATAATACCCAAACAAGCAGTCAGACCTATGGGACAAACAGTAGCACAACTGAAGCAGATTCAGCGAGTAGGGCTTTGGGATTAGGCGCATTGGCGCTTGGAGTGGTTTTTGCTCCTGTGACTGGAGGTATGAGTTTAGTTGGAGCGACAGGTGCTGCGAGTTTATTCCAAACAACGAAAACTGAGGGTACTTCCTCTTCTTCTTCGGCAGGTGAAAGTCAGACGCAGTCAACCAACTACTCAACTGCTAAAAGCCGAACAACCACCCAGACTGATACAATCAGTCGTACCAATACACAGGGTTTGACTCAAACTCGTGGAGAATCCAAACAAATCAGCTACGAGACCATGGATAAAGGCATCATGGGGATGCTGGATAAAATTGATCATCATCTGGCACGTATCAACGAAGCCAAAAGTCATGGTGGCTGGTTAAGTACTGCATACTTTATTGGTGACAGCCCGGCGACCACAGAATCTCTGGCCAGTATCTTTCTGGGTTTAACCAGAGGCACCCAGTCGTCTACGGAAGATTTTGCATTAACAACCTGGAATGGCAAGAAAGGGGCAGAAGTATCCCAGTGGCTCGGACAGCTTATGCATCCTCGTCTAAGACCTACTTTTGCCGCGAATGCCCGAATTGCTCACCTGACACCAGCAACATTAGTCTCTGGCAAGGAGATGGCAATTCAGTTGAGTCTTCCCCGCCGTTCAACTTCAACAGTTGTTGTGCAGGAAACAGCAGCGTTCGGGCGCAAGGTTCAGTCTCTGAATACGTCTGAAGTACAAAACGATAAAGAGCGAACAATCGAGTTGGGCAAAGTGCGGCATTTATGGACAGACCTTTCCCAGAAAGTAAATCTGAATCTGGATTGTCTGACCGGTCATGTTTTTATCACTGGTTCCACCGGATCAGGAAAAAGTAATACTGCTTATGAGCTTCTTGATCAGTTGCAGGAAAAGAGTATTCCTTTTCTGGTCATTGAACCGGCGAAAGGTGAATACAAGCATGTTTTTGGGAACAGGGATGATGTTCGAGTTCTCGGCACCAACGGCAAATATACCGAATTGCTGAAGATTAATCCGTTTTCATTTCCCGAAGAAACCCACGTATTGGAACACGTTGATCGGCTTATAGAGGTCTTCAACGTTTGCTGGCCAATGTATGCGGCGATGCCAGCCATTCTGAAAGATGCTGTATTGCGAAGCTATGAGCAATGCGGATGGAATTTATCGAGTTCAGTCCAAAATACGACAAAAGTCTTTTTTCCGACGTTTGCTGACTTACTTGTGCAGCTAGAACAGGTTATTGCTCAATCTGCTTATTCGGAAGAGATGAAGAGCAATTACACGGGTGCACTGGTGACACGCATCCGATCCATGGTTAATGGGTTAAGTGGGCAGATTTTCTCTGCTGATGAAATCAGTACTGAAGAGCTATTTGATCGGAATGTCATCGTAGATTTGAGCCGGGTGGGTTCCCAGGAGACCAAGTCCCTGCTTATGGGGCTATTGGTTATAAAACTCAGCGAATATCGCGCTGAGCAGGCGTTGATGAACCAGCCTCTGCGTCATGTAACCGTTCTCGAAGAGGCTCATAATATTCTGAGAGCCAGCAATATCAGCTCAGGTGCGGAAGGAAGCAATATGGCAGAAAAGTCTGTCGAGATGCTTTCTAATGCGATCGCAGAGATGAGAACCTATGGTGAAGGTTTTATTATTGCTGACCAATCACCATCTGCGGTGCATCTCAGTGCTATTCGCAATACCAATACCAAAATCCTGATGCGTCTTCCGGATGAGGCCGACCGTTTTCTTGCTGGAAAGTCGGCAGCACTAACGGATGACCAGCTTGATGAGCTGGCTCGTTTGCCCAAGGGGGTTGGTGTTATCTACCAGAATGATTGGCTTGAAGCGGTACTGTGTAAGATCAACCACTTTGCTGTTGAGGATGGCTTTTACCTTTATAAGAAGGAGGTTGATTTATGGGATGAAAAGCAATACCGTTCTCATTTACTACAGTGGTTACTGGCTCCAAGGTGCCGTGAATCCTCAAAAGTCCCGTTGGAAGCCCTTGTTACTAGTCTTGATAAAAGTAGCTTGCCTGCACATCAGAAAATGGCCCTGAATGAATCTCTTAGAGATGGAGCTAAGTCTGAACGGCTGTCAATTCACGAAGACAGTCATTTTCAGTTACTTGCTTGTACCATCGTAGACATTCTCGGCTGTGAACAGAAAATTCGAGAGGCTATAGATTCTGTTGCTGATGTAGAGGAGCTGCACGCACTTCTTACTGATTTGGTTCAAGAACAGTTAGGAAATGTTTCTACAAACATGATGTTAACTGTTGAACAGTCATTTATGAAAAGTATGACGCGTAGAGGCAGAGATTATCAGCACCTATACGTTGCCTGGAATAACTACATTACCCGTGAGAGTGCCTGATGATGGACATAACAGCATTTAAAGAAGTGCTATCAGAGCAGCGGCCTGCCATTTTCAGTTCTTTTGAAAAGTCGGATCTTTCAAAGGAAGAAATGAAGGCTTTGGATAGTCCTATCACTGATAGGATTAGCTCAAGAAGCGAGCTGGAGGCAATATCTGATAGCCAGGCTGAAGGTTTACAAGAACGGGGATATTCCGACAAAGTCATTGAAGCTATTGGCAGTAAACAAGAAGCGGATATCTATTGTGACGCGAATCTTAGGTGTGAGGTTGTCAATGGAAAGGATGCACTTGTTCGGAGCGATATTGATCTGGACATAAGAGATGACTTTGGAAAAACCAATCTGGAAAGGATGGAAAGTGGCAAGGCACCAATCGACAGTAATGGTAGGCCTTATGAGCTACACCATATTGGTCAAACATCTGATGCTCCCTTAGCAGAACTGACTAAGGCAGAGCATATGAGCAATGGTAACGACATTGTTTTGCACGATAAGCAGAAAGAGTCGGAAATTGACCGTTCAGAGTTTGGAAAAGAGCGGGCAGAACACTGGAAGGCTCGTGCTGAAGCTATAAATGCCGAACTAGAAAATAGGGTTGTGTAATGAATAAACTGGCAGCAAAAATAGATACCAATCAGGCGGATACTTTGCCGGCAGCAATATCCCAGATTGAGCAGGCAGAAGCGCAGTTGGGTATGGTACTCTCTCCAGAATATAAGACGTACTTACAAAGTTTTGGGGTGATCTCCTATGAGTCCCATGAAACCTTTGGGTTGGGTGTAAAGGAGGACTCTTATCTGAATATCGTAACTGCTCTTAAGGACTTTCGAGGTATTTCAGGGTTTCCGAAAGCACTAATCCCTCTGGCGGAAATTGGTGATGGCCATTACTACATGTATGACAATAATAGAGGAAAAGTAGTTAGTATCGCCTTGCCGGATCTAGGCGTAAAAGACATCAATGATGACCTAGAAGGCTTTTTGCTGGACTTGATGTTTAGTTAGTTCTCGCGTAAGCGTTCAAGCAGGGGGAGACCCCGAACACACGAAAACCAAAGCGAGGCACCCACAAACCAATGGGATCTACGAGCGCTTCCATAAAACGATTCTGAACGAGTTCTATCAGAAAGAAGGTCTACACTGATTTGACTGAATTACAGAAGGACTTGGATGCTTGGGTGGAATACTACAACACAGAACGGACCCACCAGAGAAAAATGTGTTGTGGAAGGACACCCTTGCAGACATTGGGATCAGACTTCTTGGCGGCTTTCGTTTCAGAACTTCCCCGCTTTTAAGGGGATTAAGACTTATCAATCAAACTGCCCAGCCCTCTTCATCCACACCTGATCCATAAAGGCTATCGCTGGGCAATATCACAGGCTCCTAGAGCTGCCATTAACAAAAAGACCTACAATATAGGTCATATATACTATTATAAAGGTCATACAACCTATAAAAGAGGTCATAATAACTGGCGCATATCGCTAAGGAGTTCAGCTATGTTCATGTTAAACGGAATATTATCGGGGAAAAGTCAGGAAAGCGTATTGCTTTTTATCCTGGTCAGAGAGCGAGGCTATGGAAGGGAAATAGCCGAATTCTTTGATCTGCCTGTCAGTCAGGTACAGAAGCAGCTAATAAAGCTGGAAGATGCGGGGATTCTGGTGTCAAAACGAATAGGCAAGACGCTGTGTTTTGAATTCAGCCCTCGTTACGCCTTTATTGCCCCCTTGAAAGAACTGCTCAAGGCGGTCTTGAAAGCGTACCCTGAGCAACTGAGAAGTAAATTGGTTATGAATAGATCCCGGCCGAGAAAATCTACCAAACCAACTGAGTACTTAAGAAAGAGGCAAACCGGTTGAAAAAATCAGATTTCACTGGATTGAGCATTGTATCTGTCGCAACCAGGGTTGCATGCCACCTGGCTGAAGCCGGAATAGAGTGTGTTGTGGTCGGTGGTCTGGCCGTTGAGATATACACCGGGAACCGATACCAGACGCTTGATATTGACATGGTTAATGTCTCAATGAACACTCAAAAAGCACTGGATGCGGCGATGAATGCTATTGGTTTTGTCCGTAAAGGCAGATATTACCACAATACAACGACACAATTTTTTGTCGAATTTCCTTCTCCGCCCCTTGGTGTTGCTGATGATATAACGGTGAAGCCAGTCACTATAGCAACGGGCTCAGGGACTTTGCAGGTTTTAAGCCCTGTAGATATGATCCGGGATAGACTGGCATGGGCTTGTAATGGCACAGTTGATCGGCAAGCTATCACCCAGTCTATATGCCTGATGCTCAATCAAAACAGGACACCATCTGAATTCTCCGCGTTTATTCGCAAGCAGAGCGAATCGGCTTCCGCTTACCATCTCATAACCACGCTGTGCAACAATACATCTGCCTTTCACCACCCCGATTGATATTTTCCTGAAATCTGTTGTCAAAGGATTGATCAGATATTCAGGAACGTCGACATGTTGCCAGTTCAATACCAGTTTAAGAACCTGAACCACCTTGGCTTGGTTGCCGCTATGTGTCGGGAGCTAAGGATAGCCGAATACATCGATGCGCGTATAACTAATGACTCCGATGTGCGTCATGTCACTATAGGACAAGCGGTGGTCGCAATGATCATCAATGGGTTGGGGTTTACAGGGCAAACTCTGTATATGTTCCCTGAGTTTTTTGAGGACAAGCCGATTGATCGCCTCATCGGGGAAGGCATACAGCCCGAACACTTGAACGACAAGGTACTTGGTCGGGCCCTTGATAGCCTGTACGACGCTGGCGTCAGTGACTTGTACCTGAACCTTGCCGTTAAGGTTGTCAATCATCTGAAGCTGCCCTGCAAGGCATTGAATCTGGATGGCACCAGCTTTCATGTGGATGGAATCTATAACAGTCATGAAAATCCTGATGACTTGAATTGTATCCATATCTGCCGCGGTTACAGCCGTGACCACCGACCTGACCTGAATCAGGTGGTCTTGCAGTTAATGACCGAAAATGAGGCAGGTATTCCAGTGTTTATGGCACCTGCGAGCGGTAATGTAAACGACAAAACTTGTTTTCAGGAAATTATCAAAAATCATCTGTCGTGTTTCAAGGAGACTTTGAATAGCCGCTATCTGGTCGCTGATGCCGCCATGTACGTTGCTGAAACCCTTCAGTTGCTTGACGAGCAAAAGCAGCTGTTTATCTCCCGTGTGCCCCTGAATATCAAGGGTGCAAAGGAGCTGGTCGGCAAAGCGCCAGCCATGTCATTGGAGCCGGTTGAAGGCTATGAAGATTATTACTCTGCTGAAGTGCCTTCCTGCTATGGAGATGTTAAACAACGATGGTTCTTGTTTCTCAACAAAAAGCGCAGGCTGGTTGAACAGAAAACACTGACCCGAAAGGTGCAGAAGCAGTCACTGAAAGAAGCCCGTGATCTGGAAAAGCTGGGAAAAAAGGCCTTTCTGTGTCGGGACGATGCATTGAAGGCTTTTGCCTTATGGCAGAAACAATCGAAACTCTGCCAGAGTGCAACGGAGCCTGAGGTTACCGGTAAACCCTGTTATTCGGGCAGGGGACGGCCATCGCCGGATAGCAAGCCTGATCACTTCGAGTACTTTGTGCAGGCTGAATGCTTTGTTCCCTGTCAGAAAAGGGAGAATGCACAGGCCTCACTGGGTTGCTTTATCCTGGGCACCAATGAATTGGATCAGAATTGCATGAGTGCGACGGAGCTATTGTCTACCTACAAGTCACAACAACAGGTTGAGGGCGGCTTTCGATTCCTGAAAAGCCCGGACTTTCTGGTCTCTTCACTCTATCTGAAGAAAGCTGAGCGCATTGAAGCTCTGTTAATGGTGATGACACTGTGCCTGATGGTCTATGCTGCTATCCAGCACAAAATAAGGCACGAGCTGAAGAAACAGAGCCGAGTATTTCCAAACCAGAAAAAGAAGCCCTGCCAGAATCCAACGGCGAGATGGGTGTTTTTCTGTTTCCAGGGAATAAATGTCTTAACGGTCAATAATCAGGAGGAACATGTGGTCGGTTTGAAGGAAAGACAATGTACGATCATGCAGATTTTGGGCAATTTTTACGAGTCGGTGTATTCCTGATAGGGGTGGTGAAAGGCAGATAGATAATTAAAGCAGTGTAAAAAAACAGGCCTTCCAGATAGTTTGTATTTCAGAGTGATGGGGTTGATCAGATCTCTTTTGTTCGCCCTGTAATATGCTGATTTATAATAACTTTTCTTTTAGTGTGCACGAACTATTGTCAAAAAACGCGTCAGTGTGCACGATTTATTATCCCTTTACAAGATTGTATAGCCTTGCAGGATGCGGCGTTTAACTCAGTGAGATCGAGTTTATCAATTCCAACGTCTAAACATGGACTGTGCTGCCATTTCCAACGGCTGAATTTTTGCGAAGCTTCCTGTGGTACTCCCTGCTGCACTTCCTTACACGCTCTGCAAAAGCGGGATCATTCTGGCGGTGCTTTCTTCGGCTCTCCCTCCGGCGCTTCCTTTGGCCCTCCCTTAAGCGTTCTGCGAACTCGGGATCATTCCGGTAACGCTCCCTTTTGCGCTGATTTTGGCGCATGGTGTACATGGGGTCTTTGCGAAGCGCTCTCATGTACTCCCTTCGGCGCTTCCTGTGGCGCTCCAGGAAAACGGGATCTTTGCGACGCTCTCTCATGTACTCCCTTCGGCGCTCAGTGGTAACGGAGTCTCTGTGACATTGTTTCATGCACTCCCTTTTGCAAACCCTTTTGTGCTTAACTCTTGAAGCTTTATCATCAACAATTTCTTTTGCCAGGTTCGTTTGGTTATCACTTGTAGTTTGATTCAGGTTTAGCGGGTCAGCTGCAGTAATTGATGGTAAATCTTGTGGACTGGGGGATAGGACAGGAAGATTGGTTAACTGATCATCTGGACTTGAATGGCTGTCTGGTGTTGGTTCCCTGATCTCAGATTCACTCCCTGATAAGCGTATCTGCTGAATAAACGGAATATTTGGCGGTGATGAGAATTTATCGGGGTCATTGCCAGAAGGCCAGGGAATATGTTCATCAAGAACTGATTGTGGTATTTCAGGAAGCACTGTGTCGACTGCATAGGAAAGTATTAGAGTTTCAATATCAAATTCATGCAATGAATGAAAAGAGTGAGGATTCTGTTGGTGTATGTCTGACTGAAGATGGTAAAAAGAGCAAGAAGTGCACAGGGGCTGAACAGACCTTCCCTGATAGGTTGAGGGTTGTTCCCTGGTAGCAAATTGATATCTTTGTTCTATTAAATCTAATGAGCCGAAATAAATATCGGTAAAAGCAAGATTGCATGAAGGTGAGCTATTAAAAATATCCATTGAGTTGTTAAATTATTGAATTGTTGAATTAAAGTTCAAGACTATTATTTCTTCTAAAAGTTCCTCTCCAACACAAACAATTCAATATGGAGATGACAAGTGCTTTCCGGGCACTTTGTCACCATTTGAAAGGCGACAGGTATAGCTGGCTCTACACCAACTGACACCAAGATGGCAGCGGAGGGCGTTTGGCAGTCACATATTTTTTATTTTTTTCCAACATGTTTTTCCAATATAGTACATCAGCCTTCAGCCAATTGCCTTCTTCATGGGAAGGGGTTCTCAGCTCAATGCCCACTGCGGCCATCGTATCAAGCTTCATGTGCCAGAGTTCGGGGTAGTGTCTTGCGGGTGCACAGATCCCGGTCCATGGATCAATAATGACGGCTTGATCATTCCAATCGTTAAAATTATCGGGGAACACGCCTTCTACACTGGGCTTCTGGTCCATTACCACAAAGCAATGACTATTCGGCCAGAGGGAGACACGGTAGTAAATCAGTGGACCGGGTTGTTGTGACAGAAAATAACAAACAAGATTGCTTTTTTCGCCACAGTTACCCGCCTTAACTTTTTTAACTTCTGAGATATATTCTTCGAAGTTGTATTTTTTTCTTTTCTGTCGTGATGCATGGATGATGTCATTGACCTCATCTGCATCAGGTAGGCTGGGTGTCCAGGGTTTTATAGCACTTAAATGACCAACCCCAATATTACCAGAGCCTAAAGATGTATGGACATTGGCAAAACGCAAAGCGGCTTGCGCAATGCTTGGTTGTTTGGGAGCTGCTCTGCTGGCCAGCTCATGAACGTGCCGGGATTGTACGAGGTTTTGGAGAGAAGCGGAACGCTGTAAGGGCATGGAAACGACTCCTGATTTTAGGGTATCTGCAAGAAACAGGCCCTAACACAATCGGACTTTCAAGCAGTAAGAATACTACCTATCACTATTAACCTTGGTTTTTTTGACTAGGAATGGCAGGTCAGGTCATAACAGTCTGCGCAGGATACAGACATAATCTGGCTACATGGCGCTCCTTGCTATGAGTTGACAGATCTTTCTGATAATTAAAACTGAAAGGTGAATCAGAGGGACCTGTTTGAAAACAAGTCATAGGAGCCAATAGAGGAGAGAAGCTGTGGATGCCAGCCGTGCCCATTCGGTAAATACGCCAGTTCCAGGTACCAGCGCTCAACCCAGGGAGCTGGAACCACCACCCGATGCCATTGTCCGGCGTCGATCTTGTCAACTATGCGGACAATTTATTGAGTCTCCTCCCTTTATGGTATCCCGTTGTTGCGAACACATGTACCACAATTGCTGCTCTCTCGCGACCAGGGATGTGCTTGGGTGCTCAGGCTGCCGGGCAACTTATGTCAATTTTTACCAGGATACGCAGTTTGCCGAAGAGGTAAAGAAATACGACTGGAGTCTTTTTCAATCAGCGACTCAAGTAGCTGCTGGTAAGCGTGCATCGACCGATTCTGTCATCGATCGCACCAGTGAAGAAACAGGATCACTGGTGGCGATGCCGGGTCCATCCGGGCTATCAGGGTCCCACACTCAGCAATATATTGATGCCGGAAGAGTTTCCCAACGGGAAACGTTTAAGAAAGCGCGATTGGATACTCAGGAAGCGGTGTCATTGCGGGCTGATTATTCTGTCAAACCAGCCATTCTCCCCTCAAATAACCTCGATCTGTACAGCATGGCCGGTACTTTTGCACGTCTTTTTGCCGAGCCCTTCATGCTGGAAGAGATGGAAGCTCTGGCAATGCAGAGTGGGTATCATTTTTTGACACAAATGATGGAGGCCGGTGTGGTGCCTGAATGGCAGGAAATATGCGATAGCAAAGGCCATCTTTGTGGCAAGCAGACGAACATTGACCAGCCTGATGAGACCAATGCGTTTTTTACCGCTATGCAGCATCACCTGGATCAGCTGGCACCGTCCCATCGGCTCTTTGTTACTTTCGTCTGTTCATTCCAGAATAAAATAACGGGTTTGCCACAACAGCTCTCACCAGTGTCACAAATTTTTCGTCACCCATCTGACAATCGTCTGATATGGCTAACTACTACCGATGAGTCAATAGCGAAACATCTCCATGGACACCTGATTTTTGGGGTTTTTGCCAGCGGTACCCAGCTAGTGAAATACCTTCGGTTTCTTATTCTGACCAGTGAAGCTGACCAGGTTATGTTTGTCCGATCGACCAATGAAGGAGAGTCGGATGCCGACGGTCTGGATAACATCAATATCAAGGAGTTTATTCAGCGTTTCCCCCCCAGGGGTATGGGCGTCGGTGGACAGTCAAAAAATTATCGGGGAATTCTTCTGGCCGCTGCCCAGAGCCTTGGCATGCAATGTATTCAAAAAGAGGATGCAAGCAAGGTTGTGCTGCTGGATAAACTGATTGACGGCAAATTTCGCAACGCTCAACTGACGGTCGAGGACCTGATGGCCCGTCTGAACGACCTTGATTATTTCCTGGAGCACGATGAAATCATCAGTTCCGGGCTGAAGCTTTCGCAAATGTCCGGCAGGAAAGAGACCCAGGCAGAAAATATTCGTCTGCAACGGCAAGTGGCCGATTGCGTGAAAAAGATGCATAGTTTACTGGCAACAACAGGTTATATTCAGATTCAGCTGGAACCTTGGGTATTCGCTTTATCTGATGAGATTCTGGTGCTGGCCTGTGATGAGGACCAACTGTACCTGGTGAATATGAAAAGAAAATCGGTATCTGTCCAGTGTTCGTCCAGTATCGGTGATATCACTGATTTCTGTCAGGTGTTTATGAGCGGCTGCCATATCAGGGAGGCTTATATTACGCTTTTTCTGCCGAAGCAGACCAAAAACGCCAGCGCTCCTGGTGCGCAGTGATTGCTTGTGAGGCTGTCGGGTGCTATTCCCGAACAGCCTCTCAGATACTCTTAAGAACCAATCACTTCAGCAGTTACACGACGGTTTTGCTGACGGCCTTCGGCGGTATCGTTGCTGGCAACAGGTTTACTCTCACCCATACCCACCGCATCAATACGTCCTGCATCGACACCGTGCGTGTCGATCAGCTGTTGACGGATGATGTCGGCACGACGAACAGACAGCTGTTCATTGTAAGTCGCTTTGCCCTGTGCGTCGGTATGGCCTTCAATACGGATGCGAACGTCCGGGTAACGCTGCAGGAATTCACCCATTTTGGCGATCTGGTCAATGCCTTCCGGATTAATGGTTTCGGAGTCGAAATCAAAATTTACCAGCAGGTCAATGGCTGCCATTGGCTCACAGCCCGTCTGGTCAACGGCAATGCCTGCGGCGGTATTCGGGCACAGGTCGTCCTTGTCCAGTACGCCGTCGTTATCAGCATCAAGAACCGGAGCAGGTTCAACGCTGGCAACCACTTCTTCCTGAACCGGCTCAACCAAGGCAACAGGTTCTGCTGCCTTGGCGACACTGCCGAAAGTCCAGGTCAGGGCGACATTAGCCATGGCTTCTGTCTGGGCGTAATCCAGAGTTCGGACGGCACGGACATCACCACGGATGGCCAGGTTTGGAGTAAATGCCTTTCTCAAACCAAAACCGGCATTCATGCGGGTGTCGTCGTGTTCGGCACCCATCTCATAATCGGCTTCCAGTTCAGAAACACCGGCAACCACGTAAGGGGTCAGGGAACCGTCCCATGGGGTCAGGTCGTAGAATGCGTCCAGACGGAACTCTTTAAGATCTGCATCCGGGCCTGTCTTCTGCTCTGTAGAGTACTGAGAGTAGATGCCTTCAACACTGAAGCGGTCGTTAAGACGATAGCCAATACCGATTTCCGGTGCCAATGCGTTATCCAGGCCGCGATTGCTGTCCAGATCGTTCCAGGCACCACCGACAGTGAATGTCAGCCCTTTATCCACCACCTGTGATGCCATGTCACTGGCAATTACCGAACTGCTGAGGGTTGCGCCAATGGCAATGGCAATCAGTGAGCGTGCGAAACCTTGCACTTTCATAATGTCTTCTCCGTGTGTTGTGTGTCTTTAAGGGCGCATGCGCCAAAAGGGAGAGGAGGTTACGTGATTTTTGCGCTGGAATAAATACTGAGCCCTTATGTGTTTGTACTTGCACCCATAAAGGCCACTAAAGTCACAGGTAGTCCCTGCCCATGGCTCGATAAATCTGGATGGCAAAACCGGTTTCCACCAGGTTTGCGGTGTTAATGCTGCAATGCCCTGAAATCAGCGGTAATTTTCCCTATTTAAAGCCGGATCAGGCTGCTGTAGTTTGCGCTATATCATGCCAATTTTACCCACAGAGATAACAATGACAGGCTACAACGGAATTAAATTGATCGCTGTCGATATGGATGGCACGTTTCTGAATGATAACAAAACGTATAACCGTGAACGTTTTCTGGAGCAGTTCAAGACCCTGAAAGCCCGGGGCATTCGATTTGTCGTGGCCAGTGGCAACCAGTATTACAAGTTGCGCTCCTATTTTGAGGATATTGATGCTGGTGATATTGCCTATGTTGCAGAAAATGGCGGCTATGTACACGACGGGCAGCGGGAGCTGTTTGTTGCGGATATTGCCAGGGAAACCCTGGTCCGTGTCTACCCGTTTCTGGAAAGCCTGCAAGAGGTAACTGCCATTATCTGCGGCCGCAACAGTGCCTATGTTTTGCATACGGCTGATCCTGAAGAAGTAGCCAATGCCCGCAATCATTACCAGCGTCTTGAGCTGATACAAGGCTATCAGGATATCGACGACACAATTCTTAAAATTGCCATCAAAATGTCTCCAGCCAGACACGATACCGTATTGGCTGGGGCTAAAGAGACACTGGGGGATGTGCTGGTGTCAGTCACCAGTGGCCACGAGTGGATTGACCTGATCATTCCCGGTGTTCATAAGGCACATGGTATTCATCTGTTGCAGGAACAGTGGAACATTGCTGACCATGAAGTGGCTGCCTTTGGCGATAGTGGCAATGACCTGGAAATGCTGCAAAAGGCAGGTTTCAGTTTTGCCATGAATAATGCTAATGACACGGTCCGACAGCTTGCCCGTTATTCAGCTCCGGCCAATAATGAAGAGGGCGTTCTTGAGACCATCGACCATATTCTGAACAGTCATCTGCTCAGCCAGACAACTTAGCGCTTATCGGGTTCTTTGAGCGTTATATTTCCCACTGTCTTGTTGATCCTGAGTTTTCTGAATAATCGGTTCAAGTCCCCATATAGTGAATCATCACCCACCTCAACCATCTGGTTGCCATTGTAAGTGAAATATGGGGATGTACTCTCTTTCTTAACCGCTTTGATTTCACCCATTACTTTGTGCTTCGCAGGAGGTGGTGGGTCTTTATCTTCTTTTGGCGGACGTTGTTGATTCAGGGAGCCAAGCGTCTTTATATTCATGTTCCTTTAACACCTTATCACCAACCTCTAAGTTACCTGTAAACTTTAGACTGCGATTGTTGGAAAAAGTTCAAGTCCGGGCAGGCAGTGTGGGTCAACCTGATGGTTACTGAAATGGCAGTCACCGAAAGTGCTGAACACGGACTATTGTTAAGCCCTTGAAAACTCAATTTTCTGCTTTGGACCGGCTTCACAGGTATGCTTGATCATCTGGCATCGTATACTTTTTGCGGAACTAATGTCTCAAAAAAGGTACTAACTATCAGCAGTGGTGTGTTTTGTGAACTTCACAAGCCTTAAGAGCAGTAATAATTTTTGGTAGTGAAGCGATCAACACAGAATCAGTTTATTGCTTTAATTATCAACAAACTACAAGATAATAAATGACAAGGAGGTTAACAATGCTACGACCTGTATCAGATGCATTTATGGGGCACCTATCAAACGTTCCAACTGCCCTGGATCATTCCGGAGTAAGTGACGTTGTCACAGCACCTGTTGTTAAAATCGGTTATTTGGGTCACCAATTCGATCCATACGATAGGTTTTTGACTGATTATTCTATCCAAATTGTGACTACGCCAACGACATTGCCAGTAAATAACAGTGAATTACCATACAGTCCAACGTCATCAGATGCTGCTGGATTTAAACCTGACTCGGCGGGTGAATTGGATGAAGCTTTACGCGCATCCTATAAGAGCACGCAGAACCTGCTTGATCCAGATCATTTCCTGGAAACACCTCTAATACCGCTAGATGATAACACTCACTGCCTGGGACAGAATAACTGTGAAAATGGTTCAGATTCTGCGGAAGATACAATGGATTTATCTTCTGCTAAAAAGACATTACAGATGCCACCGGCAATAATGGATAATAATACAAACGCTGTAGTGGAGAGCAAACCTGTCCGTCAAACCCGTTCGTCTACTCGTTTAAAGTCCAAGAAACCCACTGTAGCCAAAGCTAAAAAATCTAAAGCTATGAAGCCACAGGTAAAAGGGATAGAAATTAACAATCAGTACTATAGTGTTAATAAAATTACTGGTATGAAGACTGAAAGATTCAATAATATTATTGAAGGAGAAAGTAATAAAGAGATTGCCCAGTTGGCAAAAAAAATTAGAGTCAGAGGTAGAAATACTATTTGTGCCAGAAATTCCAGAAAAAGAAAGTCAGATGAAATAGGCATACTTGAATTTCATGTCGATTTGCTGAAGCCTGCCAAAAAATGGCTTAAATCACGGAATGAAAAAATATCCATAGAGCTAAAGCATCTGAATAAAGATATTAAAGCTTTGCAAAAAAAATTAGTGAAAATTTATGGGAGCACTCCATACCTGAAAACCCTTTAGACGGGCATCAACACTGGTGTCCTGGTTTCGTGAAATAACTGAGTTTTTAGCCGCTGACAACGGGGCCAACACGTTTATAGATGAATGCACTGTCGACTTTCCTGTCCTGTTTTCCCAAAAGAGTGCTAATCTGCCGACTTATATTAAGTTATCTATTGATCTCACTACTTTACCGATTGATTAGACAGGTAAAAAATGAAGTTTATAAACCGTTGTGTCATAACCCTGAAGCCAAAAACAGCATTCATCGATTGGGTAACAAGCCTGGATGCCGAGCTACCTCAGACGTGGGACTTCGAAGGTGGTGCTTATCTGTTTGACGAGCATGAATCTGAAGAGAGTCTGTTGGATGGTGTCAGTGAAGAAGCGCACGCCATTCTGGAAAATGAGTTCTCTGTGTGGACCGAGGATGAAGACAAGTGGCCCGGGCCGAGAGACTTTGCCGCCCTGAAGCAACTGTTTACCCTGCATATTGCGGTTGCCGGTTTTGATCTGGGCAAGGAGCCCCTGCTAAGGGCTGATGTTGCTGATCTGCTCTGAAGGCAGATATCGTCTATTTTCAAACAACATCAGGGCAGGGCAATGACCGGTGGCTGTGCCGCACAACCACTGGCCTTCATACTCTTGAAGTATGCAGGTTACCCGCAAAAGTGCAGCAATGATTTTTTCACCGGTGATCTTATCCAGACAGGACGAGTCAGCATAGGCGGGGAGACAGACCAGAGATTGATCCAATGACATAGCTCTACATATGATTTGGCTGAGAGACACAGTTTTGACCAGGGAAATAAAGGCGCTTGGTCAGGGCTCACGCATGAGTATTCTCTTTCATGGAAAAAAGTCAAAATACTACTTTGTCTGGAAACGTCGGATAGAGAAACTTCAAGAGTCAGAACAATCGAAGCTTGAATAAAGCACCGGTTTTCAAAATGGTTGGGGTTTCATAAATCTTCATAAAAAAGACATCGCACTGACATATCTTTCATGCAATTTGTTCGGGTCTTACTCAAAATCATCCTTTCGTTGTTGTTCTTGCTGCTGTGAACAGAGAGGCTCACACACCTGAAAAGGACATTCGATATGCCTGCAAAGTCACCGGTTATTAATGAGTTTGTGTTTAATCACAGTGGGTTGGATACCAATGAATTTATTGAAGTGCTTGGCGATCCATTAACCGACTATTCCAATCTCTGGCTGATTAATGTAGAGGGTGATGTAAGTAGTTCTAATCACGGCAAGGTTGTCCAGGCATTCCAGCTGGGTACTACAAATGACAGTGGTTTCTGGACTATTCAAACCAGTAACCAGTTACAGAATGGATCGCAGACTTTATTGCTGGTGGATGGTTTTTCCGGTTCTGTCGGTCAAGTGTTTAGTGAGAGTCTGTATTCAGCGGAACTGGATTCTGTTGCCGTGTTGGATGATGTTGCTGACTCGGCATTCAGCAACACCGTGTTAGCCCCGGAATACGACGGTATAAGCTATACCGTTGGTGGTGCATCACGGGCAACTGATGGTTTGGATACTGATTCAGCCAATGATTTCGTTCGAAATGATTATTCAGGGGATGGCATTCTTTCTGGTGCTCCTGATGCCGAAGATGGTGAAGCTGTAAATACCCCCAATAAGCCCAATCAGGTGGTCGGAGATGGTCAACAGAATAGTCCGGTTCCGGTTAAAGCCATTTATGAAATACAGGGCGCTGGTCATACATCTGCGTTCGCTGGTCAGGTCGTCGCTACCGCAGGTATCGTAACAGCTTTAGAGAGTAATGGTTTTTATCTTCAGGGGCCGGAAGATGGTGATATTGCAACATCGGATGCTCTATTTGTTTTTACCGACTCGATGCCATCAGTGGCGGTTGGTGATGATATCTCCCTGGCGGGGACCGTCAGTGAATACACACGCGGAGGTAGCAGTTCCGGCAACCTCTCTATCACTCAATTAAGTAACATCAGTGAATTAACCGTCAACAGTGCTGGTAATGACTTACCCAATACCGTCGTTATTGGTGAAAATGGACGTCAACTTCCTACTGATAATGTGGACGATGATGCCTTAACCAGTTTTGACCCTGAAACCGACGGTATCGACTTCTTTGAAAGCCTTGAAGGCATGAGAGTTACCGTTAAAGATGCAGTTGCTGTTTCTCCCACCAATAAATACGGTGAGATTTTCACGGTTGCTGACCAGGGTAAGAATGCATCCGGTATGAATGATCGTGGTGGTATTGCACTGGGGCAGACTGACTTGAATCCAGAGCGGGTTCAGATTCAGCTTGATAGAGATCTACTGCCTGATGATTTTTCTGCCCGGGTGAATGTTGCTGATTCTCTGGGTGATGTGACCGGTGTTATGAGTTATGCCTATGGCAATTACGAAGTTAAGGCGACGGAAATATTCACCGTCACCGATGGTGGGCTTGATAAAGACATGACACAGCTGAAGGGCGAAGGTAATGAACTGACTGTTGCCAGTTACAACGTCAAGAATCTTGACGCTAATGACGACATCAGTCGTTTTAAAACCCTGGCCAGTCAGATTACTCAAAACCTCAGTTCACCGGATATCCTGGCTCTGCAGGAAATCCAGGATAATGACGGCGCTACAGACAGCGGTGACCCGTCAGCGGATATGACCTGGCAGAAGCTGATTGATGCCATCACCAATGCCGGAGGTCCTGTTTATGAGTATGTGCAGGTTGATCCTGAAAATAATGCTGACGGAGGTCAGCCTGGGGGCAACATTCGAGTCGGTTACCTCTATAATCCGGACAGAGTCGATTATGTAGCTCAGTCTGCTCATCGTCTTGATGCTCCGGCGTTTGCTGGAACCCGCAAACCGCTTCATGCCCAGTTCGAATTCAATGGCGAAACGGTTGATCTGGTTAATGTTCACTTGTCGTCTAAATACGGTAGCACCCCCATCTATGGAGTGGAGCAACCATTTGTCAACGCAGGTTACCAGGAGCGTATGGATCAGGCACAGGCAATCAATGATTATGTCGATACCCTGATGGTCAATGATCCGGATGCCAATGTCATGGTTCTGGGCGATTTCAACGCTTTCCAGTGGGAAGGTCCGGCGGATGTCATTGAAGGCCGGGGCGATGACAATGTCATGACCAACCTGATCGATGAGTTGGATGATGGGGCTGTCCATACCTATAACTTTCAGGGAAACGCTCAGGTTCTGGATCAAATTCTGGTGAGCAACAACCTGGCTGATTCCGCCGAAGTGGATATTGTGCACATCAATAGTGAGTTTGCTGATCAGGCCAGCGACCATGACCCGTTACTTGCCAAAGTCACCATTGGTGAGTCGGCAAATGAGGTCTATACCCTGCAGATTCTGCATGCTTCGGATCTTGAAGGTGGTGTTGAAGGCATTCCCCGGGCAGCTAACTTTGCCGCTATTGTGGATGCCCTTGAAGATACCCACAGCAATAGCATCACGTTATCTGCCGGTGATAACTTCCTGACCGGACCTTTCTTTTCGGCAGCGGAAGATCGTGGCGTCTTTCGGGATAATGGTGTGTTCAACGATTTCTATAACCAGTTGTTCCAGCTGACTGGCGATGAAATGTATGAAGGCCTTCGCGAAGGTGGCGGACGTGTTGATATTTCCATCATGAACGCCATTGGCTTTGATGCTGCTGCATTGGGTAATCATGAATTCGATATGGGTACTGCCATTCTTGGTGATTTGATGGTGCCTCAGTACAAAGGTGATGGACTGGGTGACGACCGCTGGGTCGGTACCCTGTTTCCTTACCTGAGTGCAAACCTCGATTTCAGCCAGGATGCCAGGCTGGCAGATCTGTACACCGACGACATTCTTCCTGCACAGAATTTTGCCACCGGTCCTGTTTCCTCTGCCAGCCAGCAATCAACTCCGAAGATTGCGCCTGCCACCATACTGGAAGAGGGTGGCCAAAAAATTGGTGTGGTCGGTGCCACCACACCATTGTTGGCGCAGATCTCTTCACCGGGAAACACGGCTGTCAAAGGGGATGCTGCTACAGATGATATGGCTGCTCTGGCCGATATACTGCAACCGGTCATTGATCAGTTGATGGATCAGGGCGTGAATAAAATCATCCTGGTTTCACACCTTCAGCAAATTGCCCTGGAAAAAGCACTTGTTCAGCATCTCAGTGGCGTAGATGTTGTGATCGCTGGAGGCTCCGACACATTGCAGGCGGATGAAACCGATGTGCTTAATGATGGCGATGTCGCCGCAGAAGATTATCCCTTCACCACGACCAATAAAGACGGTGATCCCGCTGTCATCGTCAGTACAGACGGTCAGTACAGCTATGTTGGCAGACTGGTTATTGATTTTGATGCAGATGGAAAGATCATTCTGGACGACAATGGCGATGCAACTGACGTCAACGAAAGTGGGGCCTTTGCAACCACCGATGAGCAGGTAAAACAACTTTGGGGTGAAGAGGATGCCTTTGCAGAAGGTACCCGGGGTGACCTGGTTAAGGATTTGACCTATGCCGTGCAGGACATAGTCAACGAGAAAGACAGCAATATTCTTGGCAAAACGGCTGTGTATCTTGAAGGTCGAAGAGAATCCGTCAGAACTGAAGAAACCAATATGGGGAATCTTACTGCAGATGCCAACCTTGCAGCCGCTCAGGGCTACGACAGCAGTGTAATGGTTTCTATCAAAAACGGCGGTGGTATTCGAGCTCCGATTGGTGCCATTGAACCGGATTCAGAAGGTGGTTACAGCGAGCAGCCGCCAGCGGCTAACCCATTGTCGGGTAAGCAGGCTGGTGAAATTTCACAGCTGGACGTTGAAAACGCTCTGAAATTCAACAACGGCCTGACGTTAATGACCCTGACAGCAGAACAGTTGCTGGCTGTTCTGGAGCATGGCGTGGCAGCATCCGGGCCTGGCACAACCCCGGGACAGTTTGCCCAGGTGAGTGGTATCAGTTTCAGTTTTGATGCCTCACTGGCCTCCGGTGAACGTATACGTTCGGCAGCACTGGTCAATGAGAATGGTGAGTTGTTGCAGACTCTGGTGGAAAACGGTGAGTTAGCCGTACCATCCGATATGGCCATTCGCATTGTGACCCTGAACTTCCTTGCTGGTGGTGGCGACGGCTATCCATTCCAGGCAGGAACCGATGTCGTACAACTGGGAGATGTGCTTACGGACAAAGGGCTTGCTGATTTTGCCGCTCCCGGTAGCGAGCAGGATGCACTGGCTGAGTATCTGCTGGCTCACTATTCTGACAACCCTTATCAGGGTGCTGAAACGAACCCTGCTGACGATACGCGGATTCAAAACCTGGCTGTTCGGCAGGATTCTGTACTGCAGGAGCAGACGACAGAACCTGTTGATTCCATCGACGATCATGGTGATGGGGAGCTGGTCGGTGGTAATGGGGATGACATCCTGAATGGTGCAGCGGGGGATGACTGGCTTGATGGCCAGGCAGGTAATGATCACTTAATCGGTGGTTACGGTGACGACCAGCTTTATGGTCGCGATGGTCATGACCGACTGCAGGGCGATCATGGCAATGACTGGCTCAATGGAGGTAAGGGCGCTGATGATTTGCAGGGTGGGGCGCACAATGACTTCCTGTTTGGTGGCGCTGGTAAGGACCGTCTGGACGGTGGTTTCGGCAATGATGAGCTGTATGGCGGCAAAGGCCATGACTACCTGAAAGGTGATCACGGTCACGATGTGCTGATGGGAGGTAACGGTAAGGACCAACTGCTTGGTGGCAGTCATAACGACTGGCTGGAAGGTGGCAATGGTGCCGATCGATTATCCGGCGGCAGTGGTCATGATTACCTGGCCGGTGGTTCTGGTAACGACTGGTTACTGGGCGGATCTGGTGGTGATCAGTTTGCCTTTGAAAATAATAGTGGTCACGATGTGATCCGGGATTTCGAAGCAGGCAGCGATACTATCCTGTTAAATGGTCTGGGTTTTGATTCTCTTGATGCGGTTCGGGATGCCTCAACCCAACAGGGCAGAAATCTTCTGGTGGATTTGGGCAGCAACAGCAGTCTTACCTTGATTGGTGTCAGCCTGGATCAACTGAATGATCACAATGTGCAGTGGGATGATCAGCTGGTGTAAACACTGCTGAGAAAACCTGAAAGGCCGGTGTTGATCACCGGCTTTTTTGTGCCATTGTTCTGTAACAAATTTCTGAAACAATGTCGTAAAAGCTGTAAAACAAAAACATCACAGGGTGTGACCGTTGTTGAATAATCAGGCGACTGCTCTTTCGGAACGAGATTTTTCGAAACAAGAGCTCCCGGAAAAAGCACTATCTACCATCAAGCGTCAACTGGCATCCGTTCTGGGGTTCAGTTTTTTTCTGAATATCCTCCTGTTAACGGTGCCGCTCTATATGCTGCAAGTGTATGACCGGGTTTTGACCGCCGGGAGTGTACCTACGCTTATTGCGCTGAGTGTCGTTGCTGTTGGTTTGATACTGATGGCGAGCTTGCTGGACTGGATACGCTCACGCTTGCTGGTCCGGCTTGCCGGATTAATGGAACAGGCTCTTGAAGCACCGTTGTTAAAGCAGTTATTGCAATCCAGTGGCGTGGTAAAGCGGGAAAAACTAAAAGACCTTGAAAGAGTAACTGGATTTATTTCTGGTCAGGGGGTGCTTGCAGTATGCGATGCGCCATGGATTCCGGTTTATTTGATCGTCATCGCCATGCTGCATCCGGCATTGGGGATTGTCGCGACGATAGGCGCGTTGATTCTGGCGATGGTTGCCTTCTTGTCTGATCGCATGACCCGGGGGCTTATGGCAGAAGCGAGTGCTCGACACCAGCAATCATCCCGTTTTGCTGAGCAGGCGCTGGACAATGTTGAAGTATGCCGGGCATTAGGTATGGGCGATGGTCTGGTCCGCCATTGGCTGGCCAGACGTGAGCGTGGCAGTGTCAGACACTTCAGAGCCAGTGATCTGGGCGGCAATTTTCAGGCGTTGGGAAAATTTCTCAGACCGTTGTTGCAGGTTGCGATGCTGGCAACAGGCGCACTGCTGGTCCTTAATCAAATGATGACAGCGGGTGCCATGGTCGCCAGCTCAATTCTTTTAGGCCGGGCACTGGCACCTCTGGAAATGGTCATTGGTCAGTCCGGAAATATTCGTCAGGTACGGACCGCCTGGACGAGTATCAATCAGTTTTTCTCAAATCTGCATAACAACATTCAGGCCATGTCCCTGCCCAGACCGAATGGGTACCTGCAGATTGAAAAGTTGGTAGCCAGTGTGCCTGACGGTGAAAAGCCGGTGATAAAAGGTATTGGCTTTGCTTTGGAGGCCGGTGAGAGCCTAGCAGTGGTTGGGCCAAGTGCCTCTGGTAAAAGTACCCTGGCCCGATTGCTGGTTGGCGTCTGGGAGCCGACAAGTGGTGCAGCCAGACTGGACGGTGTGGATATCAGTCGCTGGAACCGTGCTGAAGTGGGGCAGTGGTTGGGATACCTGCCTCAGGGTGTTGAACTGTTTCCGGGCACCATAAAAGACAACATTGCCCGCTTTGGAAATGTGGACTCTGAGGCAGTAGTTAAGGCTGCCAGGCTGGCAGATATGCACTCTCTGATTTTAAGTTTGCCCGATGGTTATGATACCCGGGTTGAAACAGAAGGCGGTGTGCATTTATCCGGCGGTCAACGACAACGCCTTGGGCTTGCAAGAGCATTATACGGGCAGCCCTCACTGGTTGTTCTGGATGAGCCGGATGCCAGTCTTGATCAGGATGGTGTGCAGGCATTAATGGCTACAGTTCGCAAACTGCACGAACAAAAAGTAACCCTGGTGATGGTGACCCATCGCCCCCAGTTGCTGCACTGTGTCGATAAGGTATTGGTGTTGAACCACGGGTGTATTGAACGATTTGGTGATGCTAAACGTGCCATAAAACCTGCAATGCGAGAGGTAACTGCCTGATGGATATCAATCCTCTTGAGACAGCCAGTCGATTCTATCGTCGCATCGGAATATTGGTCGTGATAATGACATTCGGTGTTTTTTTCGGATGGAGCTTTCTGGCTGTGATGGACAGCGCTGTACTGGTCAGTGGCAAGGTAACGGTGCATAGCCAGCGCAAAGCGATACAAAGTCTGCAGCCGGGGCGGGTACAACAGATTCTGGTTACTGACGGTGACCTGGTGCAAACCGGGGATGTGCTGGTCAGGTTGGACGAAACCCGCGCTGAAGCAGGGCTTGCCATTCTGGAAGACAGTTTATTTTATGCCAGGGCCACAGAAACCAGGCTTCAGGCAGAGTTGGTAAACGACAAAGTTGTTGTTTATACCAATGAACTGACTAAGCAGTCTGAACAGGCTGACCGGTTTAAAGACACGTTACGGTTACAGGGTCGGTTATTCAGTGAGCGTCAGGAGTCTCACTTCGGTCAGATCAGGATGGTGCGCCAGCGAATTGAAAAAATTCAGCAGAAGATTGCCGGTATGCAGGGCATGAAATCGGCAGCAGGTCGTCGCCTGGCTGTGGTGAAGGATGAACTGTCCGGTTATCAACAACTTTATGGTCAGGGCTTTGTTCAGAAAACGGTTGTGAATGCATCCTTAAAAGAAGAAGCGGATCTTGATGGTCAGGTGAGCGATTATCTGGCAGATATTGCCGAAGCGGAAAAATCCATCACGGAAGCAGAGCTGGAAATTCTGCAGCTGAAACAGGAACGGCAGGAACGACTGGTTAATGACCTGAACAGTACCCGAGCCCAGATTAACGATTTGGTCGAACGCACCCGGGCGTCCCGTTATATGCTGGAGCACCTTGAAGTGCGCGCACCGGCAGAAGGTATCATTGTTGATCGACAGGTTCATACCATTGGTGGCGTAGTGCAGGCGGGTGAGGTCTTAATGGAATTGGTTCCAAAAAGGGATGCCCTGATCATAGAAGCCAGAATGAATACTCTGGATGTGGATCGCGTCGTGGTGGGGCAGTCTGCGCGGGTTCAGCTCACGGCTTTTCCGCAACGAACGACGCCTGCCCTCAATGGCAATGTCATCTATGCCTCTGCAGATAGTCTGGTCGATGACGTTTCCAGAGAGCCCTATTATCTGGTGCATATTGAAGTGGGTAAAGATGAAATAGAACGACTGGGTGACAAGAGTTTGCTGCCGGGAATGCCCGCAGATGTGATGATTACAACAGGTTCCAGAACGGCATTTGAATATTTGTCGCAACCTTTGCGTGATTCTATGAATAAGGCATGGCGAGAATCGTGATTCCGTCTGACAGAACCATTGATAGCATAGCGACGGCAGCACTTCGTTCAAGCCCTGAGCATGTGGTAGATGGTGTGAGAGATACTGGAATGGGGAGATATGGTTGTGATCAGGAATTAACCACAACCATACAGTCAAAGGAAAATTAATTTTCTCTTCTTTCAGCAAGCTCTTCCATTCTGGCCTGTAGCTCTTCCTGCTTTGTAGGAACCGTAATAGCGTCCAGTGCTTCTCTGGTACTCATCGCATTCACCATATTCATAACAGGCATTGATACCGGTTTTTCCATGCCATGTCTTTCCATGGCCTGAGCAGCATAGTCCCGATCCGCTGAAGCATTGGCGCTGAAAAGAATGACAGAAGAAGATACGATGGCAGATAGTGTCTTTTTCATGGTTGTTCTCCGTTGATAGTAAGCAGACGACCTATTCCCAGCCCCTGTTAAGTAGCTAACCATATGAAATCAAATATTTCTGACTCCTTGTTCAGGCACTCCCGGCAACTGCTCCTGCGTTGCTCTAGCTCCTGCATCCATGCAGTCGTGCTTCGTTACAACTCCGGTCACATAGCTACGGCTATGCTTCCTCCGTTGTGCCTCGCATAGCACCTGCCCAAGTAGCCAGAAATATTTGATTCCATATGGCCAGTTACTTATTAAGAGGTTAAGCAATAGTGAAGATGTATAGCGACCAAAGAGCAGAAAAGTGAAAGAGTGTCGGGATAGTTAATGACAATAAGCGGCAAATAATCGTTTTTTTTTAACTGTCACTTTTCCAGCACTGTTCTGATTTATCCGTTATTCTTGTGGACTTTTTTTGTTGGACAAAAGGCATGATCGAAGCGCCTGCGGAACAACTTGATATTATCTATCAGGATCAATGGCTGGTGGCTATCAACAAACCCTCCGGCTTGCTGGTGCACCGCTCCATGATTGATCGTCATGAAACCCGCTTTGCCATTCAGCTATTGAGGGATCAGATCGGTCAACCTGTGTTTCCCCTTCACCGGCTGGATAAACCAACGTCTGGAGTGCTTGTGTTTGCCCTGTCGTCCGAAGTTGCCAAACGGGCAGGTGAGCAGTTTCAGGAAGGCCGGATCAGTAAAATCTATCATGCCATTGTCAGGGGCTATGTGCCCCAGTCCGGTGTGATTGACCACCCGTTGAAGGAAAAACTGGATAATATAGCCGATCGCAAGGCACGTCAGGATAAACCTGCCCAGGAAGCGGTCACCGAATATCATCGGCTGGCGACGGTTGAGCTGCCAATAGCCATTGATCGATACCCATGCAGCCGCTATTCGCTGGTGGAGGCAAAGCCCAAAACCGGTCGCAAGCACCAGATTCGTCGGCATATGAAGCATATTGCCCATCCTGTTATTGGTGATGCAAAACACGGCAAGGGAAACCATAATCGGTATTTTGCCGAGAACTTTGCTGCGAACCGATTACTGTTGCACTGTTCTGTCATGGCAATGAACCACCCGGTTACCGGTAAGCCCATCGCTTTTTATGCGCCGATGGATAGTGTTTTTGATCAACTTTTGCAGCGATTTGGCTGGACAATGCCAAATCCCACGGTATAAATGCCCTTTTTGTCGGATTGAGGTATACCAATGAAAAACATCATGTCTGGAATGCTGGTGTCGCTGGCAATTTTTCTGGCTGGTTGTGCATCCACCCAGGAGTCACAGCAGGCTAATGCAGAAAAGCCGGAAGCCGTCGTAACCCGTCAGTTTACCGGTTCCACCATGACCCCGGATCCCGTTATGCAGCAGGTGATGGCGTTGAGCCAGGCAGGTGTCCTGAAGGATGTTCGCATGACCCGCTCTATTCCTGCCCAGATCACCGCAACCGGACCTGAGAATGTTCTGGCCTGTATCGCTACGGAAGGGAGCCGCTGGCTGGAAGAGCACCAGGAGTGTGAGTTCATGGCAGAAGAAACCTGCACACAGCTGGGCGGTGAATTCAACCCTTGCGCATCATCCTGTCGAAATGATCCGGACGCCATGGTGTGCAATTTGATGTGTGTTCAAGTCTGTAAGTTTTAATCCATCGATCTCGCAAAGTCATCTGGTTGGTTTTGCGAGCGACCTTTCTCTTTCCTTAAATTTCCCCTTGAAGTGTTTGTCTGACCTCCATCCTGCTGATGGATAGGTGTTTTTACGAGTTTGATTAAATATTATCCAATAAATATCCTATTTATGAGTTTTTCTTAAATTTCTGAATTTAATGGGTAATAATTAAAGCTGCGGTTTGTTTCTCAGCATTGTACCCGATAAATACCTATTATATTTTTAGTCGTATTGTATGAAAACACTGCAGCATTTATCCGGTTATGTCTTCAGCAGTTATCAGCTGGGTCTGTTCAGGCAACTGGGAGAGTTCAGAGGCCGCCAGCTGGTCTCTATTCGTCAGCAGCCGGAGGTTCTGGATACGCTCCGTCAGGTTGCGGTACTGGAGTCTGTGGAATACAGCAGCCGGTTGGATGGCATTGTCGCTTCCAGAGAGCTGGTTCGTAAGCTGGTGCACCGGGAATACCGTCCGACTGTACCGGTTGAGAGGCAGGTTGCCGGCTACCGCGATGGCCTGGAGATGGTGGTTGAGCCGGGCGAACACATGACCCTGTCGGTTAGCCTTATCCGCCAGCTGCATGCCATGTTATATGCCCATGTGCCCCACGAAGGCGGACGCTGGCGGGTTACCAATAAAGAGATTGTTGAGCGGGACAGCAAGGGGCAGAGAATCGGTGTTCTATATCGAACCATGCCCGCCAGGGCCATTGCCGGGGCCATGGAAGAGCTGGTTGCCTATTACCATGAAGGGCTTCAGCACCAGGTTGAGCCGCTGTTACTGATACCAACGGTTGTCCTGGATTTTCTCTGTATTCATCCTTTCAGCGATGGCAATGCCCGTATCGCCTGGTTGATCATGGCGATGATGCTGGCGCTTAACGGTTATCAGGTGGCCCAGCTGATGAGCCTGGAGCGGGTTCTGGTAAAGCATGAACAGGCCTATAAAAGGGCGTTACAGCTGAGTGTAAAAGGCTGGCATGAAGGGCAGCACAATCCGATGCCATGGATCGATTTTTTCCTGAATACCCTGATTCGGGCTTACGATGAACTGGAAGATAAAATTCATACTCTGCAGTGGCAGGGCAGTCGTGCGCCCAAATCGCAGCTGGTAAAGATGGCCATTGAGCAGACCAGTCATGCTTTTTCCATTGCGGATATCTGCCTGCAAATCCCCACGGTCAGTCGGGAACTGGTCAAAAAGGTGGTTCAGCAGATGCGCGTTGAAGGCTTGCTGGAACCAGTAGGCAGAGGGCGTGGTGCCCAGTGGCAAAAGTGTAATCCCTGACCGGGCAGCGCGAAAACGGCGAATCAGTAAAGAAGTCATCTCTTATAAGCGAGGTGGCTTCTATGCCTGTTCCTGATCTGAACGTCTAAAGCTCCTCTTTTTCAAACACAAAGATGCCGTCCTGCAAGTAAACCCGTCCTCCATCATATCGAGCAGCATGCCAGTCTATTATTGAGCCGTAGTTGGTTTGCAGGTATTGATAAAGTGCAACATTATTTTGGTCAGCAAGGTAATGAATGAGCGTTTTTCCGGAACATTTGTCCTGATGATTGGGATTTGCACCACATTTAATCAGTAAATCAACAACCGGGAACTGATCTTCCTTGACAGGGTTATGTTGGCTTACAAAAAAAAGAAGGCTATTTAACCCCCCATTGCATGTTTCTGCATTGAGAACGGCGGGCAGGCTGCTCCGTTCGATACGTTGAAGTATTAGTTTAAGCGTTTCTATCGTCCCGTACTGGCAAGCAAAATGAATGGCTGTTCTACCACTTCCCTCATGTATTAAGACAGAGGCACCATTTTCAAGTAAAAAACTGATCATCTGAAGGTCATTATTACAGATCGCAACATGTAACGGTGTTTGTCCTAAATGATTTTGTTGATTTAAATCACTGTTAAAAAGTTGGGGTAAGGCATTTTTCCATAATTGAGCCACTGGCAGTTTTTCATGCACCGCTGCCATGTGTAAAAGAGCATCCCCATCTTTATCAGGATATTCCCTAATTAAGGTCAGTAGCTGTAACTGAGTGTTTGCAGGTAATTTAGGTGGGCATTCAGCGGGATATAAAGCTCTTTGGGGTAAAGTACGCTGGTGAGATTCATTCCTCTCGACTTGATGGCAGGATGTCGTAATTTTTGCCAGTCGCTCTTCCAGACCTGCACCACTATTGGCAGCACTGCCTGCACCACTATTGGCAGCACTGGCAGGGGGATATGTCTTTTCGTAAGAGGGAGCAGATGAGAGCGGTTTTGCATTGGTATCCAAAATATCCTCCTCAATTTTAGACACGTTAAAACCGTTTAGACCAATACCAGAGTCGATAGTTTCAGAAGGTGTGATTATAAGTAGTTAACCAAATGAAATCGTATTTTCTGTTTTCCCGGATCAGCACCTTAACCGGAGCTGACCCGGGGAGCTTTTAAAGCATCCGATGCAGAACATCATGCTCAGGCTTATCGAAGTAACGATGTTTAATGGTGGCCAGAATGTGCAGTACCACAATGCCCAACAGAACATAGGGAATAATGACGTGGATATCGTGGAGTCGGCCCGCCAGCTCAGGATTCTTTTCTAGGAAGCTGGGCATGACCAGGTTGAACAGCGGCACCTTACGACCGGCAGCGTCAGACATCAGGTAGCCACTCACCGGTACCAGGAACATAAAGAGGTAGAGGAGCCAGTGCACCAGTGTTCCCAGTTTTTTCTGATAAGTCGGCATGCTGTCCGGTAGTTTTGGAATCTTGCTGGCCCAGCGAATCACCAGACGGGCGAACAACAGGAAGATCACCAGAACACCGAAGGATTTATGTAAGTGGTAAATGTCGTATTTATAGCTGACGTTGTCTTCCAGGCCGACCATATACCAGCCAGCACCAATGATGCCCAAAATAAGAAGACCGACAGTCCAGTGCATCAGGCGCATGAGTACGGGGTATTTATCAGAGTTGCTCATCGGTTTGCCCTGCTTTTTTTAGTTAATGGATATCATAATTTATTATAGTGTTTTGGTGCTATATGAATTCATAGAGGTTGTCTCAAAGCGTAACCGTTGCTGAAAAATCCTGGTTGAGTCTTTTCGCTTCAGGCAAGGAACTTTGTGATGGCAATCCGAGACTAACGAGTAGGCAGATAAAGTTAGATCTTTGCTTATGAATATTGTCTCAACAACACCATTGCAAGCGTGTCGTGACGTTTCAGAAAACGCTTTTGACCAGTCCATTGATAAGCCTGATGATGCCAAACAGTTCAGAGGATTTGGTGCTGTCCTCAGATCCGGGGTCACGTCTATATTGCAACGGGCCGGGGCGGATGACCAACTCTGGCTCCGACAGGCACAGGAAGGGGGCAATCGCCTCATGACTCGCCTGATGTCTGCGGTACCTGTTGTTTATTCCTTACTGATCATCAATAGCCTGCCCACTGCTAACGGGTGTGAATGGGGGCCTTCAGGTTCACGAAATGGAACACTGTCGGCGAATCCTCACCTGGGTTTTCCTGAGCCGGAAGTGGAGTGGGCCGATGGGGCAAGTGATGTTGTATTGTATGGTGGCTGTGCGACGCTGCTTGCCAGCCACATTGCCAGATTCGTAGCGCGGCTGTATTCCGGTAAACAGTCAAGTGAGCAGGTGCCGGAACCGGGTCGTATGGAAAATAATTTCAAGGAGCTGGCGAAAAAAATGTTCCGTACAGAGGCCAGTGAAGTGGTGAAATCCCTGGTCTTGGTGGCAAGTGTCGCCGGTATTGTTGATTATATGAAAATGAAAATTGATAGAGAACGTCCCTATGTCCTGAATCCTGACTATATCCATGGAAATCTGTGTATGGATCCGGATGATTTCAAGGCCATGCCCTCGGGGCATGCGTCAGTTTCGGCTATTGCCTGGTCGCAGGTTGTCCTTAACATTATAGATACTGCGGCGATGTCTTCCCCCGCCTTCAAGCGCTTGCTGTCAAAAATGGCAGTCTTCTCAAACCAGCCGCTTTCTTCACCGGCCGGGAAGCGACTTATTGCCTTTGCGGGTGCCATGGGTTTTGGAGCCCTGGCTGGGGCACTAAGGGTTCTGGCGGCCAAACATGATGTTATTGATGTGTCCGTCGGCGCGGGTATAGGCATCATTGCCGCTGCTTGCTCCCCATATATTCGCAGTGGGGTTTTTAACCATGGCGCTGTAGTGGATAAAAATACCGGATATTACTATGACGATGACGTGTATAGTCGAGCTGTTGAAGCAGAGGGGCCGATGCAGGATAGGGATAATCAAGAGGCAGAGGCGATGATGTGATGGGATTAATAATACCATCATCATGAACGTTGGAAGGCTGGCAAATTTCAGGAGCCAGAAAATTATATGAACCGATGAAAGCGGATCACAATGCACCTTGCGACCCGCCCCCGTCTGATGCCAACAGATGTTCTTAGGGTAGACATTAAGCGTCTACTCCCCTCTTCGGGAAGTTAAAGATGGAACCACGAAGGACACGAAGAGCACAAAGAAGAGATTTTCTTTTCCTTCGTGCTCTTCGTGTCCTTCGTGGTTCCATTCAAAAGCCATTGAAAATGGAGGGGTAAGCTTAATGTCCACCCTAAGAACAGATGTTAAGGAATTGTCTTTTAATAAGTTCCCGATTTCCGTTCACCCTGAGCTTGTCGAAGGGTCGTGCCACCGAACTTCGACAAGCTCAGTCCGAACGGAGTCAGGCAATGAAAATAGGGAAGTTATTTCCAGACAACTCCTAAGGGCAAATCACCCTTCCAGCTTACTGGCGATGCTCTCAACCGCTGCCGGATACTGCACATCGATGTCTTCATTGGAACCAACGCTCAGACCGAGATCCCTGACCAGACCATCTTTCAAACCATAAACCCAGCTGTTTACGGTCAGTTTCTGGCCGCGATCCCAGGCATCCTGAACGATGGTTGTCTGACAGACGTTCAGCACCTGCTCCAGAACATTCAGTTCACACATTCTCTGGAACTGTTCATCATCACTGCCAGCATTCTCAAGCAGCTCAGTGTGCTTTTTCTTAACGTCCTGCACATGTCTGAGCCAGTTATCGATCAGTCCCAGCTTGGAGTTGTTCATGGCTTCGCGCACACCGCCACAGCCATAGTGCCCCGTCACAATAATGTGCTCTACCTTCAGGTAGTCCACAGCATATTGAAGGACTGACAAGCAATTCAGGTCGGTATGAACCACCACATTGGCAACGTTTCGGTGCACAAACAGTTCGCCCGGAAGGAGGCCGACGATTTCGTTGGCAGGTACCCGGCTGTCGGCACACCCGATCCAGAGATACTTGGGGGCCTGCTGCTCAGAGAGTTGTTCAAAAAAGCCGGGCTTTTCTTCACGAATGGACTTGGACCATTGGTTATTGTTTTCAAGGAGGTTTGCCAGACTGGACATAGTTTCCTGATCCATATTTCGGTTCCATAACTGGAAAACGTTATAGCAACTCCGCTCTGGCAAAACCAGTACTCAAATGTAAGAGGTTTGTAACCGGGGCATGCGGTGGCGATGTTCCAGATTAGTGCAAGCTCTGGGGTGCAGCGGATGTAGCTGCACCGTTGTTGCTATCTCTGAAGTTTTCTTACGGGCTTAAACAGGCAAGGCATTTGTCCGCCAGAATAAGCTAACACCAGTAAATTCAGCTGGTTATCAGGTTTTCTGGCATTTGGCATGTTTTCTGCTAAACCACCGGCAGTCGATCTCTGTGCGTTGACTGATACCGGAAAAGAGTGATGCCTGATTACGGTGACCACAGTTCAAGGCAGAGAGGTCAGTTATCCAGGGGAGGTGAATAATGAAGTGGTTCAAGCCTTTTAAGAAGGCATCGGTTCAGCAGGCTGCCAAGTTAGGTAAGGTTGCTGCCATCAGTGCCGTCATGGGGGTGAGTGCTTTCACCGGGCAAGCCAGTGCCAAGGCAGACTTTGAGCTTGGCTATCCGGAAAAGGAAGAGTTGACCATTGGCTTTATCAAGCTGACTGATATGGCACCCATCGCCATTGCTTACGAGAAGGGCTTTTTTGAAGATGAAGGGCTCTATGTCACCATCGAAGCCCAGGCAAACTGGAAGGTGCTGCTTGATGGCGTGATTGACGGGCGTCTGGATGGTGCCCATATGCTGGCTGGGCAGCCTCTGGCGGCCACCATGGGCTTTGGTACCAAGGCCAATATCATTACACCATTCTCGATGGACCTGAATGGTAACGGGATTACGGTGTCCAATGAGATCTGGGCCCAGATGAAACCCAATATCCCCAAAATGGCCGATGGCCGACCTCAGCACCCGATCAAGGCGGATGCCCTGAAACCGGTGGTTGAGAAATTCCAGTCTGAAGGCAAGCCGTTTAATATGGGGATGGTTTTTCCCGTCTCTACCCACAATTATGAACTTCGCTACTGGCTGGCCGCCGGTGGTATTCACCCCGGATTTTATGCGCCCCATAAAGGGGATACCTCTGGCCAGATCGATGCCGATGCCCTGCTCTCCGTCACACCACCACCACAGATGCCATCCACCATGGAGGCTGGCACTATCTATGGTTACTGTGTCGGCGAACCCTGGAATCAGCAGGCGGTCTTCAAGAATATCGGCGTGCCAGTGGTGACCGATTATGAGATCTGGAAAAACAACCCAGAGAAGGTGTTCGGGATTACCGAGGCGTTTTATAACAAGTACCCCAATACCACCATACGTCTGACACGGGCCCTGATCCGCGCAGCCCAGTGGCTGGATGCCAACGAAAATGCCAACCGGCCTGAGGCGGTGAAAATCCTGTCACAATCCAACTATGTTGGCGCTGATTATGAAGTCATTGCCAACAGTATGACCGGTACCTTTGAGTACGAGAAAGGCGACAAACGACCAGTAGAAGATTTCAATGTGTTCTTCCGCTACAACGCCACTTACCCTTATTACTCCGATGCGATCTGGTATCTCACCCAAATGCGTCGCTGGGGGCAGATTGCAGAAGACAAGAGCGATGAGTGGTACAAAGAGCTGGCTGCCAAAGTCTATCGCCCGGATATCTATGAAAAAGCGGCACTGTCGCTGGTGGATGAAGCACTGGTTAAGTTGCAGGACTTTCCGGACTTCGAGTCAGAAGATGGCTTCCGTGATCCACAGACACACTTTATCGACAACCTGGTCTACAACGGCAAAAAGCCAAACGACTACATCAACCAGTTCAACATCGGTCTGAAGCAGGGTGACAGGATTTGATCCTGTTACCTTTTTTAAGGGAAGTGAAGGAGAGTGGATTATGACGGATGCCTCGGTTGTCAGTCAGTCAGTCAATGAGAGCAAGTCATCACCGTTGTCTTTTCTTGCCGGGCTGGGCATTACGGTGAATCCCGGGAAAGTGTTCAGCACGGTACTGATGCCCATCATTGGCATCGTCGTCTTTCTGCTGATCTGGTCTGGCGCTGCGCGGAATATTGATACCTCGCTGGGCAAATTTCCGGGGCCAGTGGCGGTGTGGGAGCAGTTTGGCTCTCTTTACCAGGAGCATGTCACCGAACGGGAAAAGGCAGAAGCCTTCTATCAGCGGCAGGAAAAACGCAATGCTGCCCGTGTCGCCAAAGACCCTGACTATGTGCCAAAAATCCGGGCCTATACCGGCAAGGAAACCTTTCTTGATCAGATCGTTACCAGCCTGGTCACCGTAATGAGTGGTTTTCTGCTGGCAGCCGTGGTTGCCATACCCCTGGGTATCGCCATCGGTCTTAATAAAACCCTGAATGCTGCGGTGAACCCGATCATTCAGATATTCAAACCGGTTTCACCCCTGGCCTGGCTGCCGCTGGTGACCATGGTTGTCAGTGCACTTTACATCAGCCCTGATCCTCTGGTAGCCAAGTCTTTTTTAAATTCGATGATCACCGTGATGCTCTGCTGTCTGTGGCCCATGGTGATTAACACGTCGGTAGGCGTCTCTTCCCTGGACCGTGACTTGATAAACGTCAGTCGTGTATTGCGACTGCCTGCCCTGAAACACGTTCAGAAAATTGTACTGCCCGCATCGGTACCGATGATTTTTACCGGTATGCGCCTCTCCCTCGGAGTAGCCTGGATGGTGCTGATTGCGGCAGAAATGCTGGCTCAAAACCCCGGGCTGGGCAAATTTGTCTGGGATGAGTTTCAAAATGGCAGCTCAAATTCGCTGGCACGCATTATGGTTGCCGTGATCGTCATTGGTGTGATTGGCTTTGGCCTTGATCGTGCCATGCTGGCCATCCAGCGTTTTGCCTCCTGGGATAAAAGCAAAGCCACTCATTAATAAAGGGAACCCTGCTCATGAGCACACTGCTGGATATCAGTCATATCGATATGGTGTTTGATACACCGAAAGGCCCTTTTACCGCACTCAAAGGGGTTGACCTGAAAATCGCCAAAGGGGAGTTTGTCTCGCTGATTGGTCATTCAGGCTGCGGTAAATCAACCGTATTGAATATCGTCGCGGGGCTTCTGCAGGCCAGCAGTGGTGGTGTGATTTTAAATGGCCGGGAGGTGTCCGAGCCCGGCCCGGACCGGGCGGTGGTTTTTCAGAACCACTCACTGCTGCCCTGGCTGACCGCTTACCAAAATGTTGAGCTGGCGGTGAAACAGGTGTTTGGTCGTACAAAAACCAGGGCAGAGATCAAAGAGTGGATTGAGCATAACCTTCAGCTGGTGCATATGGATCATGCCATGCATAAACGTCCGGATGAAATCAGTGGCGGCATGAAACAGCGGGTGGGTATTGCCAGGGCACTGGCCATGCAGCCGGACATCCTGTTGATGGACGAACCCTTTGGTGCCCTGGATGCCCTGACACGCGCCCACATGCAGGACTCTCTGATGGAAATCCAGCAGGAGCTGAATAACACCGTCATCATGATCACCCATGACGTAGACGAAGCGGTTCTGTTATCCGACCGTATTGTGATGATGAGCAATGGCCCCGCTGCAACGGTGGGCGAGATTCTCGAGATCAACCTGGAAAGACCCCGGGGCCGGTTGGAGCTGGCACAGGATCCGGAATATACACGACTGCGTTCCGAAGTATTGAAATTCCTGTATGAGAAGCAAAGAAAGGTTGAACCCATGGTTAAACCCAGGGTCAGAAAAAAAGTGCAGGAAAGCAGGCAGCATGAAGCTGCTTAGGAATAGTCTTGAATCATTTCCACATTTTGGAGCCACCAAACTCCGTTCGTCCTGAAGTAGATTGAATGATTCAGAACCATTCAATAAATACTTTATTATCACTGCCGGGCTTGTGAAAGTTACAGAACACGCTTGACGACATTCGTCATTTAAAAAGAGAATGTAGTGGCAAATAAATAATAACGAAATAACCATTAGGATAACGGACTTGTTAACAATAAAAAGAAATTTTGCTGCGCTGGCAACGGCAGTGGCATCGGCCCTGTTATTAACCGGTTGTGGTGGGGGCGACAGCTCTTCAGGCGCAGGATCCAGTGGCAGTACATTCAGTATTACCGCGATGGATGGGTATTTGAAAAATGCCGAGGTGTGGGTAGATGCTAATGACGACCTTGATGATGGTTGTGAAATGGATCTGGAATTGGAAACCGGTGATGGCGGTCTCGTGAATATTCCCATCGAGTATCAGGACAATACCATTTGTATTAAAACCATAGTCGGTAAAACGATTGATGAAGACCAGGGCCCTGTTGAACGTCCTCTCGAATTAAAAGCACCTGCCGGTGAGACCGTTGTCAGCCCGTTGACCAATCTGGTGGTATAGCAGCTGGAACAGGATGATTCTTTAACGGTAGATGAAGCTAAAAATAAAGTAATTGAAGAGCTTGTTGGTTTAACTGGCGTCACCGCTGATGATGTATTTGGGGATTTTGTTGCAGCAAAGAAGAGCGGCGATGATAAAGGGAAGGCGATTAATATTATTGCTGAGATTCTGTATGAGGAAGATGCCAAAGATTCTGACCTGACATTAACGGAGAAGCTGGCGATTGTTAAAGAGGTGTCGGAAGATGCGCAGGACGCCATCGACTCTGACGATATTGACGATTTCAAACCGGTTATTTCAGTTGCTAATGATGGTAGGGTGACTTCAACGCCAAACAGTCTTCCAACCGTAACCGGGAATGCGAGCAGCGCAGCCCAGAATATTAATCTGGGTGATGCATTCTCTTTATCAGTAGCCAACTGGTTCGAAGATGGTGATAACGATGCCTTGACATACGAATTGGAGATCGATTCGGAGTCAGATTCTACCCTGGTAATTGACGCAAACTCTGGCTCTATTACTGGAACACCGCCTGCCGCAGGCACTTACAAAATCTATGTTTATGCCCGGGATGCCAAAGGCGTTCGCTCCTATCCTGCCGTTTTTGACCTGAACGTTATCGCACCCAATACGCCGCCCATGGTAGATGATGATGTAAAAAATTCTATCCAGGCTGTGATCAACGACCTTGGGCTGCAACAAGGTATCGAGGTTAATCAAACTGTCTCTATTGTCGGGCTTTTTACCGATGATGACGGCGATGAATTGACCATTACTGTCAATGAGAATATCGCCGGACTGGAAATTGACTACGACAATAACCAGCTGGTCTTCAGCGGCACCCCTACAGTCAACACTGTAAATAACCCATTGTCCTTTGTGGTTAATGCTGGTGATGGCGCACATGCTGATACTATTGCAGCCGAGTTCAATTTGACCATTCTAGAAGGTATAGGCTCACACCCGCTGGAAGACACAGTCTGGTACCAGATTGAGCGAGGTTCCGATGATGGTGATGGCGATATTACAAACGACTACACTCGTGTATGGTGTGACACGTTGCAGTTTGCCGGTGGCATTGCCTACCTGAATACTCGCACCGCTGCCAATCGCACGACGTGTACGGATACGCCAACCGCAGCCGGGAATTACACCGTTGAGTCTGGCAAGATAAAGATAACCTGGTCTGATAATTCAACAGCTGAGCTTTCATTGCTCGATGACAGTTTTGCATTCACTGATTCCTCCGATAACGGTACGTTGGTACAGTACTTTGAAACTGGTGAAGGAACCGAAGCACTGACCTGGTTTAAGAGCAAGGCCAATGCAGAAGCCAGAATCCAGCTGACCAGCGCCATGCCGGAAGAAAATGGTGATTTCCAGTACTACCGGAAAAATGGTAACAGCTATGAATTAGGCGAGGTTTCCGTGACTCTGGGCTTGCCTGGGTCTGATAATGGAGATCTTGATATCGATCTGTATTTTGATGGCCTGCCTACCAGCGGCACCTGTGAAACCCGGGTCAAAAACCTGTTCAGAAGCTTTGAGATTGTACGAAGTGACTTCGCTGATCCGTTGAGTGTTGACACGGAATACTTTGTTGAGGATGCAGACAGCTGTATCGTCGATTTTGATATTTTAGGCTCAACCCAAGAAGACCAGATTCTTGGCGTAATTGCCTATGCCAATGATACCCTCGAAGCGGAGATGAGCAGTCTGTACTTCAACATCCAGCAGAACTATCTGCCAGAAGTAACGGCCAGTGACCTGAACAGCTTTTTGCTCGGCAGCTCTGCCAGTGACTACCGCTTTATAGCGAGTCTGAACGAAGTGGAGTTTGGTGACGAAGGTGTTCTTGAGGCTTCTCTCTATCAGGGCCAAGCCTGCCAGAAGGCTGATAACGGACCTGATGTTTGCTTTCCATACTCTGTGGATGGTGACCGGCTGACTACTAATGATAATGATGGAGCAGAAACCGATCAGTTCCTTTATGTCTCTCAAGAGAATGCCTTTGCTGTTCCCATTGATTCGGGTGATCTGATTGCCTGGTCAAAAGCTGATTTCACCAATGCAGGCTGGACCACGGCGCAGCTGACCGGTAAAACCTGGTATTACGTTGACGATGACAGTACCACCGATGACGCTGATCCAATGATCGTTGAATTTGCTTTTGGTAATACAACGGTGGTGATGGACGGTGATACTGACAATGCCATGGACTGGAGCATTAGCGGCGGGGTGCTGACCATTGACTTCCCGGTTGGTGACTCTGATCTGATCTTAGACCGTCTGGCTGCAACCGGTGACGTGGTTATTGCCACCAATACCGCCGTCAGCAACAAACCCGTGATTATGACCGAGAAGGAAAACCTGGCCACCGGCATTTATCTGCAATGGCAGGAGCGCATCCGGGAGGCATCACAAGAATAACCAGGTAGTTTTCCATCCCTGACCCGGTTCCTGCGTAAAGCGTGGTAACCGGGTCTTTTACATCTGACTTGAAGAAATAAAAACAAGTCACAGATTTATATCCTGATCACTCACTCTCTGGCCTGACACCCAATTGCACAAGATATCCATAAAGATCATCAATCACGTTTTGTAACTCTTGCGTCACCTTTTCAGGCGTTTTGGCAGATGGTTCTGTTGGCTGCTGTGTGGTCGCTGATGCTGTGGGGTTTTGGCCAATGGCCCTGAACTCTTGCTCCCATGGCGCACAAGAGCGATCACTATAATAACGAAGGTCTTGCATGCTCTGACTTTCGGCACTGACTTTTGCCGGTTGACAGTGTTGATTTGATAAGTGAGGGGAACTATACGGCCTGGGTTGACATGTCTGGATCTGTTGTTCTGCTATTTTCCCTTCAAAAAATAATGTTTTGTCTTTGACTCTTTCCACTGAATCTTCCGCTGCAGGATGTGTTGTCGATGGTTTCTGACGGACTGAAACTTCCGGATCTGAATGCCGGGAGGCTCGCAAAGACGCTAAAGATTTTGATGGATCATGATCTCCCCTGGTCTGACCATCCGGGAGCATTTTTTCCGGCTCTTCTCTTCGCAAACTCCTGTTTAATGCTTGTACTTCCGATTGGTTTTCTGTTGACGGTCGGTGATCAGGAAAAGTGGTTGAGTGGTCAACAGAGAAGGGTGTTGGTGACGATCGGTCCATGGAACAACCTTGTTAGGCAAATTTAAAGAAGTTACCCATGAAAGAGACATCAATCTGATCGTGGTGTTCATGCCGACGTGAGAATAATTTTGCTAAATTACCGATGGCTATTAACGACTCTAGTACATGGTTTCAATGTAATTGATGGGTTCCTTCGATCAATGACTCCCAAGCTCCGTTCGTCCTGAGCGGAGTCGAAGGGCGTAAACACCGTGCCTTGAATAAAGACTGTGCCAATCACCCTTCGTCCGTGCATCCTGAGCCGAGCCGAAGGGCGCTCAGGGTGAACGGAGATTGTACACATCAAACTTATTGAAATGATGTACCAGTCAATAGTCGCAGACTGGGACTATCTATAACGGTTTACCTGATCCCGTAATTCCATCGCTGCGTTCCTTGCGGCTTCAGCAAAGTCATCGCCACCACTGGCATAAATAATGCCACGGGATGAGTTCACAATAATTCCCTGGCCTTTGCTGTTCAGGCCATTTTTAACGGTTGCTTCCACATCGCCACCCTGAGCGCCAAGGCCCGGCACCAGGAACGTCATATCTCCGGTAATGTCCCGAATACGCTTTAGCTCCGTTGGGTTTGTGGCACCAACAACCAGCAGGATATTGTTATGCTTATTCCACTGCTCCTGACACATCCGGGCAATCACTTCATACAGCATGGCCGACTCACCATTGGCCTGGCGGACCGACAGGTTCTGAATAGCAGCAGCGCCGGGGTTTGAGGTGCGGCACAGAACTACCGTTCCCTTATCTGCATAGCCTGAGAATGGCTCTATGGTATCAATCCCCATATAGGGGTTTACGGTCACCGCATCGGCCTGATAACGCTCAAAGGCTTCAATGGCGTACTGGCTGGCAGTGCTGCCAATATCACCACGCTTGGAGTCGAGAATGACCGGGATAGCCGGATATTGAGTACGAATGTAATCAATGGTCATGGCCAGCTGATCTTCAGCACCATGGGCATGATAATAGGCCGCCTGGGGCTTATAACAGCAGACCAGGTCGGCGGTTGCATCAATGATGGCTTTATTGAATGCAAAGATGGACTTATCCATCGCCTGAATAGCGGCAGGAAAGCGCTCGGGTGAAGGGTCAAGGCCAACGCACAACAGTGTGTTGTTGTTCTCCATGGCAGCCTGAACCCGATCAAGAAACCCCATTGTTAACCTCAGCGTTAGGTAAAAAGTGCTGAGCGGGGAGTCTAGCAGTATCCGTTATCTTTATACATGCTTTGGTGGGGCTTAACCCGGATATTTCATAAACGTGCTCCCAATCTCGCTTGTCCTTTGCCGCTCTAAGGGAGTTTTGCTCAGTCGACCGTACTCCGCGGTACGGCGCTCCCTCACAAAATCCCTTAGAGCGACAAAGTCCGGCGCGAGATTCGGGGCAGTTTATGAAATATCCGGGTTAAAGCCATTACCCCATTTTCACATGCTTTGGATGTTCCCTGACCCGTTTAAGCCAGGCCATGATAAAAGGAAAATCGGTCAGACCATACCCGCCCTCCGGTGCAATATGCGTGTAGCCATACAGGCTGATATCAGCGATGGTCATCTGGTCACCAACCAGCCAGTCATGATGCTCCAGGTGCGTCTCCATTACCTGTAGTGCCTTGTAGCCACTGGCTTTCTTGGCCTGCAGAGCAGCCTCATGCTTTTTGGGTCTGCCAAGGAATTTCACGATAAACCTGGCCGTTGCAATATAAGGCTCGTGACTGTATTGCTCAAAAAACTGCCACTGGAGAACTTTTGCCCTGAGGAAAGGGTCTGAAGGGAGATAGTCAGTGCCGTCAGCCAGATAGTTCAGAATGGCATTGGACTCCCACAGGTAATTCCCGTCGGGTAATGCCATGACCGGAATCTTGCCATTGGGGTTCATGGCCAGAAACTCATCGGTATGCGTTCCGCCACCCAGAATATTGGTGTGCTCCCACTCACAGTCAATATCCAGGTGGCTCATCAGCAGCTTGATCTTGTAGCAGTTGCCGGACTGGGCATCTCCGTAAACTTTGTACACAGGCTTCCTCCTGTTTGCCAAAATTTTGTCCGATATTGGTACTCTTTATTCAAAGACGGTGCAAGTCTATTTTGTGGAAGAAGAATGGGTGCGACAAGCTTCCCTTTTGCTACATAGACAGTAAATGACATTGTTCATTTTCTATCTACAGTGAGCATTCAAATGCCACTCTCGATAGAATGCAGGCTTTCTATAAAATTCCAGGGTATATGGTAATGATCGATAGTGACGATTTGATGAGTGGTGAGGCCATCATCGAAATAGTTGAAAACCAGCTGGCAGAAAATAACCCACCAAGGGTAAAAGAGACCCTGATGAGGCTGATGCTGGAAGGTGTTGAGCGGGAAGAAGCCATTCAGTACATCGCCTGCGCCCTGTGTGTTGAGCTGCTGGATGTGGTTAATCATCAGACGGCGTTCAATGAACAGCGGTATAACACGAACCTGGATGCTCTGCCGGAAATGCCATGGGCTGAGGATCTTTAAGTAGTAGGGCAGTCTATTCTCGGTCAGCCTCCCGCAGAATTCTAACACCGCACGACTGCATGGATGCAGGAGCGAGCGCAGGAGCCGTTGCCGGGAGTGACTGATCATCTGGTCAGAAAATATGTTTTATTTGGTTAACTATTTAAGTGGGCCGCTACCCTGCCAACGGATTTAATGAAAGGAAAAGGGATCAGGATATAAATTGAACTATCAGTTAATTTGCTTGTCCAAAATTCAGCAAACTTAATTTTATTATTAAATTTGAATACGGCATTAAAAAAATTAAAAGCCAAAAAAGCCTCTAACTTCATAGAATTATATCAGAGAGAGTAACGAAAAGGAGTTTATCAATGGACACAGCTATTAATGTTGCTCAATCCAAAGATAGTGTTGATTTCGGCAATACAACCGCCAGATCATAAAAAGGAAAGAGCAGCCTCATTAGCTGGTCGCGATGTTTCTGTTCATGAAGAAAGTCGGCCCCAGCGCCAGAACCCCGTTGGTCCTGAAGAGCAATCCAGTCTTGCAAACTTTGAGATTCAAACGCATGATCCTCCAAAAACACCCGTCAATTCGGACCAGGACACCAGGGTGGCTAATCTGGAGGAACCATTTAACCCTCCTGTATCTCTGACATTCGAAGGCTCTATTAACTATTCTGTTGTCGGACGTCTGAATTTTAAAAAATTAATGCTCGTCGTCATCGATATTCACACAACCAAAGGAGCTTCTCATATTGGTTTTCATCCTGGAATGTCTTTAGACGGTACAGCGAACGCCAAGGTTGAAGTGTTAGAGGGAAACGAGAAAACGATCATTACGTTTATAGATGATTATGGATGTGAGTCGGCAAAACTCCATATTGGTAATGATTATTGGAAACATTATTCTCTTCCCGATCTGATTGATCAGTATAAAACCTACAAACTCATGTGAACAGGCATGAATGCATGAAAATTAACCTGCACGACATTTTTATACAGTCTACACTGCTGGTGCCGCTGTTAAACATGAGTCATGTTGTATGAATGAGTATTCATCCTTGCTGTTACACAGCATAGAACTGGCAAGGCAAAGTGCTGATCATGGCCAGCTGCCATTTTCAGCACTGCTTGCTCAGGAAGGACGTGTCGTCATAGAAGCGGGAAACACGTCCATTGCCGATAATGATGTAACCCGGCATTCAGTGATGAATCTGATTTCCAGGGCTCACCAGATACTCTCTCAGCATGAACTGGAACAGTGCACACTGTTCACAAATTCTGAGCCCTGCGCCATGTGTTCTGGCGCTATTTACTGGGCAGGCATCTCTAAAGTTGTATTTGGTTGCAGTGGCAAAACACTCCAGCAACTATCAGGACAGTCTATTGATATAGATTGCCATGAGATTTTTAAAGGCTGCCACCCGGCCATCAATGTTGTTGGCCCGATTGAAGAAGAGCGAGCCTCCGAACTGATCATGGAGTTCTGGCCGCACCCGTCATAAAAGTATTACTGCCTGTCTTTTGCTTATCATCCATAAGTTTTTATTATTCCTTCCGCCACAAAAAAACTCTGCTGATCTCAATCGGCTGACTTTTCCGGGTTAAGTGAGTTCGGGTGGTAATAATACTTATAAAATGGTAAAAATGTGCACGAATTCACATTTTTTACGGATTGGCTAAGGTTGCTTTGATCCACTGATGATGCCAAAACCGGATTTTTTCGTGCAACGGATAATTTGCCGTGCCCAGAGCCGTAGATTACCCGTCATCCAGCAGTAGCCACGTTTCAACTAACGACAAGAATTAAAGTGCATACAACCAACAAAGAAACCACTTATAACAATAAGCAGGCTTCTCTCTACCCATGGTTCTGGCATGCCCTTGCACCTTATTGGCGTGTCTACAGAGATGTGCTGCTGGCCAGTTTGCTGGTCAATCTCTTTGCCCTGGTATCCCCTCTGTTTGTCATGAATGTATACGACAGGGTTGTTCCTAACCAGGCATTTGAAACCCTGTGGATGCTGGCAACCGGCGTTGTCCTTGCGTTCTTTTTTGAGGGCGTTATTCGACTGATCCGATCCCGCTATATTGACCTGGCTGGACGACAGGTTGATCTCACCCTGTCTTCCCGCCTGATGGATCGCCTGTTAGGGCTGAAGCTATCCAGTCGCCCCGGCAGTGCGGGTAATCTTATGAATCAGCTGGCCGAGTTTGACAGCGTTCGCTCTTTTATTACCTCGACAACGGTCATGGCGTTCATCGATTTGCCGTTTGTTGTGCTGTTTCTTGGGCTGGTGGTCTGGCTGGGCGGCTGGCTGGTCATTATTCCGGTTGTTTGCATTGGTATTGCCCTGACTGTGGCCTGGCTGCTGAACAGGCCTCTTCAGTCCGTGATTGCCCGGCAGCAGGGGGCCTCAGCCCAGCGGCAGAACTTTTTAATGGAGCTGTTACTCGGGCTGATTTCGGTGAAGAGCTGTAATGTTGAAAGCCAGAATCAGAAGCAGTGGAGCCAAATGAACCGCGAGGTTGCCGATGCCTCGCTTAAAATACGTCATCTGCAGACCATTACCGGCCAGGTCACCACATTAATGCTTCAGCTGAACACCGTTGCACTGGTTATATCCGGTGTTTATCTCATCAGTGTGGGTGATCTTTCCATGGGCGGGTTAATCGCCATCATGATGATTTCCGGTCGTTGTGCTGCCCCTGTCTCACAGGTGATTGGTTTATTGAACCAGTATGAAAAAACAGTGCAGGCGCTGGATCATACCGGGCAGATCATGAACCTTCCCCAGGAGTATCCAGAGGAGCGCAAACTGCTCCGGCCTGATAGGTTTCAGGGGCATTTTTATATCAATAATATGTCGTTTGCTTACCCGAATGCTCCTGACCTGCTGAGTGATATAAATCTGCAGATTCCGGCGGGAACCAGGCTGGCCGTTCTCGGGCGGATGGGTTCTGGAAAAAGCACTTTCCTGCAACTGCTGATGGGGCTCCGGGAGCCTGGCAAAGGGTTGATTGGTGTCGATGGTATGGATCTTCGTCAGATTGATCCGAACTGGTTCCGTCGTCACGTAGGCTATGTTGGGCAACGCACCGAACTGTTTAACGCCTCATTACGTGACAACATCACTATGCACCGTGAAGGGATCAGCGACAGCGATATTGTGCGAGCACTGGAGCAGTCCGGTTTGCAGGACATAATCCAGGCAGGCAGTACAGGCCTGGATTTTATGGTGGGTGAGGGCGGACGGCATCTGTCCGGTGGTCAGGCTCAGGCTGTTGGCCTGGCACGGGCTCTGGTGACAAACCCGCTGGCCATTATTATGGATGAACCTTCCAGTGCCATGGACTCACAGGCGGAGGCGCGTTTTCGCCAGCTACTTCTGGAACTGAAAGAGACCACCGTCATACTGGTGACACACAAAATGAATCTGCTGGATGCGATGGACCATATTGTGGTGCTTGATCAGGGAAAAATCAGTGTCAGTGGCAGTACTAATGATGTGTTAAGGGGGGCGAACAAGGCTCAACACTCTGCACCGAAGACCGCAGAGGAGGTTGTGATTTGAAATGAGTGACCTCGCCAACCATCAAGGCTCTGACTGGCATGCTGCCAGCGAGGCGGAAATCAATAAAATCACCAGGGGAAGCCGTCCACTGATCATGACAGTTGCCCTCTGTCTTCTGACTTTTATCCTCTGGGCAGGCTGGTGTGAGCTGGATGAAATTACCCGTGGAGAAGGAAAAGTGATTCCTTCCAGCCAGGTGCAGAATGTCCAGAATATGGAAGGTGGTATTGTTGATGATATTCTGGTTTCTGAAGGCGAACTGGTGGAACAGGGGCAGGTGCTGATGGTGATGGACGACACCCGGTTTACCTCCACCCGCCAGGGCCAGCTGGCCAACCGTCATGCATTGATGGCCAGAAGGGCTCGTTTGCTGGCAGAAGTGGAAGGCGGAGAGCCGGTCATGCCTGAGTTGCTGACAGCAAACGTGCCGGTGCTTGCCGACCGGGAGAAGGAACTCTTTCATCATCGCCAGCTGGAACTGGCCAGTAGTATTGGTGTTTATCAACAACAGCTGACCCAGCAGAAGAAACAGACACTTGAGACAAAAGCGCAGCGAGAGATGCTGGCTCGCCGCTTTGCGTTGCTGGATGAAGAACTCCAGCTTGCCCGTGACCTGTCTGCAGAAGGCGCAGTGTCCAGAGTCGAAGTGCTCCGCCTTGAACGACAGGTCAGTGATACCCGGGGTGAAAAAATCATTGCCGAGAAAAATCTGGAGCGGATCGCTGCACAACAGGAAGAGACACAACAACGAATTAATGAGGCACGGCTGAACTTCGTCAATAAAGCGCGAGTAGAGTTAAACGAAACCCTTGCCCAATTGCATGAACTAACCGCAAAAGAAACCGCCGTCAGTGACCAGGTTGAACGTACCCGGGTCAAGGCACCAATGAAAGGCGTGGTAAAGCAGATTCTTGTCAACACCGAAGGCGGTGTTGTCCAGCCGGGTATGGTGATGATGGAACTCATCCCCGTAGACGACACTCTTGAGGTTGAAGCCAGAATCCGGCCACAGGATATTGCATTTCTGCACCCGGGCCAGAAAGCCACGGTTCGCTTTACCGCCTATGACTTTACTATCCACGGCGGTCTTGATGGAGAACTGACGCATATCAGTGCCGACACCATCACGGATGAACAGGGCGAAAGCTTTTATCTGGCCAGAATCAAAACCGACAAGAGCCACCTGGGCAATGAAGGTGATAACAGCCGCCCCGTTATCGTCGGAATGGTCGCCTCAGTAGATATTTTAACCGGCAAGAAAACACTCCTTGAGTACCTGTTAAAGCCGGTGTTGAGAGCCAGACAGCTGGCCTTCAGTGAACGATAAACATTTTGATCTGAAAATTACAACTGACACAGGGCCGGAGTTGCCCGGGAACAATAACAAGGAGCCAGTCGTGGACACTATTCAGGAAGCTACTGCCAGCAAATCTGCCGGATCCATTCACTTTGCCATTGGCAAGGTCGAGGCCATTACCCCTGACGGAACTCGTCGTGTACTTCAGGCTGGTGATGTCGTCTACCCAAACGAAACAGTCATAACCGGAGCCGACGGTTTTATTCATATCGACCTGTTTGATGGCCAGGTACTTGAACTGAGCAATAATGATGAGTTCAGTTTTACCGCCTTCTATCAGAATTTCCTGCCAGACGATGCAGAAATAGAAATAGAAGCGGAACAGTTTGAACTTCCGCCAGTCCCGGATGCTCCTCTACCCGCAACAGGCCAGCCGGATAGTCAGGTTAATTCAGGTTTTGGCAGCCAGACTATTCTCGATCTCAGCGGTATTCAGGTGGAACCGGAGGCGGGTTTTGATACTTCCGGGGTTCAGAGGGGGACTGAGGACAGTGAAAGCTTTGTTGCTGATGAACTATTAGACATTGATGAAAATGACGCCCCAATAATTACGAGTAATGGCGGCGGCGATAAAGCTGTAATCGAAGTTCTGGAAAATAGTAATACAGTGACCAAAGTTACAGCGATAGATGTCGATCAAAGCGGTCGTGATCTTATTTTCAGTATTTCAGGAGGGGCAGATTCTAGTTCTTTTGAGATTGAAGCTGATGGCACTCTCAGTTTCATAACAGAGCCAGACTTTGAAAGTGGTAAAATAAGCTATGAGGTTGAAGTTCAAGTTAGTGATGGATTCAGGGTCGATACTCAAGCCCTGACTGTAAATGTCGCACCGCAGAATGACAACTCCCCAAAGGCGGAGAATGACCGTTACCGCCTGGAAGAGGGTGGTGAGCTCAGTGGCCGCAACATCATCCGTGACAACGACACAGACAGTGACCTGCCAGCCGACACCCTGACCATCGCGAGTGTCAATGGCACCGTCTGGGCGGACCTGGTCGACAGTGATGACGCTACTTACACCGCCGCAGCGGGCTACAAAAAAGTTGCCACGGCCAACGGGGTTGTGTTCATCAAGGAAGACGGCACCACGCAGTACCGTCACGATGGCAGTGAAACCACCGGAGACAGCTTCAAATACACCATCACCGATGGCACCAACAGCTCGGGCGAGGCGACAGTCAGCTACGACGTTACCCCGGTGAACGACAACGCCCCGAAAGCGGAGAATGACCGTTACCGGCTGGACGAGGGCGGTGAGCTCAGTGGCCGCAACATCATCCGTGACAACGACACGGACAGTGACCTGCCAGCCGACACCCTGACCATCGCGAGTGTCAACGGCACCGTCTGGGCGGACCTGGCCGACAGTGATGACGCTACTTACACCGCCGCAGCGGGCTACAAAAAAGTTGCCACGGCCAACGGGGTTGTGTTCATCAGGGAAGACGGCACCACGCAGTACCGTCACGATGGCAGTGAAACCACCGGAGACAGCTTCAAATACACCATCACCGATGGCACCAACAGCTCGGGCGAGGCGACAGTCAGCTACGACGTTACCCCGGTGAACGACAACGCCCCGAAAGCGGAGAATGACCGTTACCGGCTGGAAGAGGGTGGTGAGCTCAGTGGCCGCAACATCATCCGTGACAACGACACAGACAGTGACCTGCCAGCCGACACCCTGACCATCGCGAGTGTCAACGGCACCGTCTGGGCGGACCTGGCCGACAGTGATGACGCTACTTACACCGCCGCAGCGGGCTACAAAAAAGTTGCCACGGCCAACGGGGTTGTGTTCATCAAGGAAGACGGCACCACGCAGTACCGTCACGATGGCAGTGAAACCACCGGAGACAGCTTCAAATACACCATCACCGATGGCACCAACAGCTCGGGCGAGGCGACAGTCAGCTACGACGTTACCCCGGTGAACGACAACGCCCCGAAAGCGGAGAATGACCGTTACCGGCTGGAAGAGGGTGGTGAGCTCAGTGGCCGCAACATCATCCGTGACAACGACACGGACAGTGACCTGCCAGCCGACACCCTGACCATCGCGAGTGTCAATGGCACCGTCTGGGCGGACCTGGCCGACAGTGATGACGCTACTTACACCGCCGCAGCGGGCTACAAAAAAGTCACCACGGCCAACGGGGTTGTGTTCATCAAGGAAGACGGCACCACGCAGTACCGTCACGATGGCAGTGAAACCACCGGAGACAGCTTCAAATACACCATCACCGATGGCACCAACAGCTCGGGCGAGGCGACAGTCAGCTACGACGTTACCCCGGTGAACGACAACGCCCCGAAAGCGGAGAATGACCGTTACCGGCTGGACGAGGGCGGTGAGCTCAGTGGCCGCAACATCATCCGTGACAACGACACGGACAGTGACCTGCCAGCCGACACCCTGACCATCGCGAGTGTCAATGGCACCGTCTGGGCGGACCTGGTCGACAGTGATGACGCTACTTACACCGCCGCAGCGGGCTACAAAAAAGTTGCCACGGCCAACGGGGTTGTGTTCATCAAGGAAGACGGCACCACGCAGTACCGTCACGATGGCAGTGAAACCACCGGAGACAGCTTCAAATACACCATCACCGATGGCACCAACAGCTCGGGCGAGGCGACAGTCAGCTACGACGTTACCCCGGTGAACGACAACGCCCCGAAAGCGGAGAATGACCGTTACCGGCTGGAAGAGGGTGGTGAGCTCAGTGGCCGCAACATCATCCGTGACAACGACACAGACAGTGACCTGCCAGCCGACACCCTGACCATCGCGAGTGTCAATGGCACCGTCTGGGCGGACCTGGTCGACAGTGATGACGCTACTTACACCGCCGCAGCGGGCTACAAAAAAGTTGCCACGGCCAACGGGGTTGTGTTCATCAAGGAAGACGGCACCACCCAGTACCGTCACGATGGCAGTGAAACCACAGGAGACAGCTTCAAATACACCATCACCGATGGCACCAACAGCTCGGGCGAGGCGACAGTCAGCTACGACGTTACCCCGGTGAACGACAACGCCCCGAAAGCGGAGAATGACCGTTACCGGCTGGACGAGGGTGGTGAGCTCAGTGGCCGCAACATCATCCGTGACAACGACACAGACAGTGACCTGCCAGCCGACACCCTGACCATCGCGAGTGTCAATGGCACCGTCTGGGCGGACCTGGTCGACAGTGATGACGCTACTTACACCGCCGCAGCGGGCTACAAAAAAGTTGCCACGGCCAACGGGGTTGTGTTCATCAAGGAAGACGGCACCACCCAGTACCGTCACGATGGCAGTGAAACCACAGGAGACAGCTTCAAATACACCATCACCGATGGCACCAACAGCTCGGGCGAGGCGACAGTCAGCTACGACGTTACCCCGGTGAACGACAACGCCCCGAAAGCGGAGAATGACCGTTACCGGCTGGACGAGGGTGGTGAGCTCAGTGGCCGCAACATCATCCGTGACAACGACACAGACAGTGACCTGCCAGCCGACACCCTGACCATCGCGAGTGTCAATGGCACCGTCTGGGCGGACCTGGTCGACAGTGATGACGCTACTTACACCGCCGCAGCGGGCTACAAAAAAGTTGCCACGGCCAACGGGGTTGTGTTCATCAAGGAAGACGGCACCACGCAGTACCGTCACGATGGCAGTGAAACCACCGGAGACAGCTTCAAATACACCATCACCGATGGCACCAACAGCTCGGGCGAGGCGACAGTCAGCTACGACGTTACCCCGGTGAACGACAACGCCCCGAAAGCGGAGAATGACCGTTACCGGCTGGACGAGGGCGGTGAGCTCAGTGGCCGCAACATCATCCGTGACAACGACACGGACAGTGACCTGCCAGCCGACACCCTGACCATCGCGAGTGTCAACGGCACCGTCTGGGCGGACCTGGCCGACAGTGATGACGCTACTTACACCGCCGCAGCGGGCTACAAAAAAGTTGCCACGGCCAACGGGGTTGTGTTCATCAAGGAAGACGGCACCACCCAGTACCGTCACGATGGCAGTGAAACCACCGGAGACAGCTTCAAATACACCATCACCGATGGCACCAACAGCTCGGGCGAGGCGACAGTCAGCTACGACGTTACCCCGGTGAACGACAACGCCCCGAAAGCGGAGAATGACCGTTACCGGCTGGACGAGGGCGGTGAGCTCAGTGGCCGCAACATCATCCGTGACAACGACACGGACAGTGACCTGCCAGCCGACACCCTGACCATCGCGAGTGTCAACGGCACCGTCTGGGCGGACCTGGCCGACAGTGATGACGCTACTTACACCGCCGCAGCGGGCTACAAAAAAGTTGCCACGGCCAACGGGGTTGTGTTCATCAGGGAAGACGGCACCACGCAGTACCGTCACGATGGCAGTGAAACCACCGGAGACAGCTTCAAATACACCATCACCGATGGCACCAACAGCTCGGGCGAGGCGACAGTCAGCTACGACGTTACCCCGGTGAACGACAACGCCCCGAAAGCGGAGAATGACCGTTACCGGCTGGAAGAGGGTGGTGAGCTCAGTGGCCGCAACATCATCCGTGACAACGACACAGACAGTGACCTGCCAGCCGACACCCTGACCATCGCGAGTGTCAACGGCACCGTCTGGGCGGACCTGGCCGACAGTGATGACGCTACTTACACCGCCGCAGCAGGCTACAAAAAAGTTGCCACGGCCAACGGGGTTGTGTTCATCAAGGAAGACGGCACCACGCAGTACCGTCACGATGGCAGTGAAACCAACGGAGACAGCTTCAAATACACCATCACCGATGGCACCAACAGCTCGGGCGAGGCGACAGTCAGCTACGACGTTACCCCGGTGAACGACAACGCCCCGAAAGCGGAGAATGACCGTTACCGGCTGGAAGAGGGTGGTGAGCTCAGTGGCCGCAACATCATCCGTGACAACGACACGGACAGTGACCTGCCAGCCGACACCCTGACCATCGCGAGTGTCAATGGCACCGTCTGGGCGGACCTGGCCGACAGTGATGACGCTACTTACACCGCCGCAGCGGGCTACAAAAAAGTCACCACGGCCAACGGGGTTGTGTTCATCAGGGAAGACGGCACCACGCAGTACCGTCACGATGGCAGTGAAACCACCGGAGACAGCTTCAAATACACCATCACCGATGGCACCAACAGCTCGGGCGAGGCGACAGTCAGCTACGACGTTACCCCGGTGAACGACAACGCCCCGAAAGCGGAGAATGACCGTTACCGGCTGGACGAGGGCGGTGAGCTCAGTGGCCGCAACATCATCCGTGACAACGACACGGACAGTGACCTGCCAGCCGACACCCTGACCATCGCGAGTGTCAATGGCACCGTGTGGGCGGACCTGGCCGACAGTGATGACGCTACTTACACCGCCGCAGCGGGCTACAAAAAAGTTGCCACGGCCAACGGGGTTGTGTTCATCAAGGAAGACGGCACCACCCAGTACCGTCACGATGGCAGTGAAACCACAGGAGACAGCTTCAAATACACCATCACCGATGGCACCAACAGCTCGGGCGAGGCGACAGTCAGCTACGACGTTACCCCGGTGAACGACAACGCCCCGAAAGCGGAGAATGACCGTTACCGGCTGGAAGAGGGTGGTGAGCTCAGTGGCCGCAACATCATCCGTGACAACGACACAGACAGTGACCTGCCAGCCGACACCCTGACCATCGCGAGTGTCAATGGCACCGTCTGGGCGGACCTGGTCGACAGTGATGACGCTACTTACACCGCCGCAGCGGGCTACAAAAAAGTTGCCACGGCCAACGGGGTTGTGTTCATCAAGGAAGACGGCACCACGCAGTACCGTCACGATGGCAGTGAAACCACCGGAGACAGCTTCAAATACACCATCACCGATGGCACCAACAGCTCGGGCGAGGCGACAGTCAGCTACGACGTTACCCCGGTGAACGACAACGCCCCGAAAGCGGAGAATGACCGTTACCGGCTGGACGAGGGTGGTGAGCTCAGTGGCCGCAACATCATCCGTGACAACGACACAGACAGTGACCTGCCAGCCGACACCCTGACCATCGCGAGTGTCAATGGCACCGTCTGGGCGGACCTGGTCGACAGTGATGACGCTACTTACACCGCCGCAGCGGGCTACAAAAAAGTTGCCACGGCCAACGGGGTTGTGTTCATCAAGGAAGACGGCACCACGCAGTACCGTCACGATGGCAGTGAAACCACCGGAGACAGCTTCAAATACACCATCACCGATGGCACCAACAGCTCGGGCGAGGCGACAGTCAGCTACGACGTTACCCCGGTGAACGACAACGCCCCGAAAGCGGAGAATGACCGTTACCGGCTGGACGAGGGCGGTGAGCTCAGTGGCCGCAACATCATCCGTGACAACGACACGGACAGTGACCTGCCAGCCGACACCCTGACCATCGCGAGTGTCAATGGCACCGTCTGGGCGGACCTGGCCGACAGTGATGACGCTACTTACACCGCCGCAGCGGGCTACAAAAAAGTTGCCACGGCCAACGGGGTTGTGTTCATCAAGGAAGACGGCACCACCCAGTACCGTCACGATGGCAGTGAAACCACCGGAGACAGCTTCAAATACACCATCACCGATGGCACCAACAGCTCGGGCGAGGCGACAGTCAGCTACGACGTTACCCCGGTGAACGACAACGCCCCGAAAGCGGAGAATGACCGTTACCGGCTGGACGAGGGCGGTGAGCTCAGTGGCCGCAACATCATCCGTGACAACGACACGGACAGTGACCTGCCAGCCGACACCCTGACCATCGCGAGTGTCAATGGCACCGTGTGGGCGGACCTGGCCGACAGTGATGACGCTACTTACACCGCCGCAGCGGGCTACAAAAAAGTTGCCACGGCCAACGGGGTTGTGTTCATCAGGGAAGACGGCACCACCCAGTACCGTCACGATGGCAGTGAAACCACAGGAGACAGCTTCAAATACACCATCACCGATGGCACCAACAGCTCGGGCGAGGCGACAGTCAGCTACGACGTTACCCCGGTGAACGACAACGCCCCGAAAGCGGAGAATGACCGTTACCGGCTGGAAGAGGGTGGTGAGCTCAGTGGCCGCAACATCATCCGTGACAACGACACAGACAGTGACCTGCCAGCCGACACCCTGACCATCGCGAGTGTCAACGGCACCGTCTGGGCGGACCTGGCCGACAGTGATGACGCTACTTACACCGCCGCAGCGGGCTACAAAAAAGTTGCCACGGCCAACGGGGTTGTGTTCATCAGGGAAGACGGCACCACGCAGTACCGTCACGATGGCAGTGAAACCACCGGAGACAGCTTCAAATACACCATCACCGATGGCACCAACAGCTCGGGCGAGGCGACAGTCAGCTACGACGTTACCCCGGTGAACGACAACGCCCCGAAAGCGGAGAATGACCGTTACCGGCTGGACGAGGGCGGTGAGCTCAGTGGCCGCAACATCATCCGTGACAACGACACGGACAGTGACCTGCCAGCCGACACCCTGACCATCGCGAGTGTCAATGGCACCGTCTGGGCGGACCTGGCCGACAGTGATGACGCTACTTACACCGCCGCAGCGGGCTACAAAAAAGTTGCCACGGCCAACGGGGTTGTGTTCATCAAGGAAGACGGCACCACCCAGTACCGTCACGATGGCAGTGAAACCAACGGAGACAGCTTCAAATACACCATCACCGATGGCACCAACAGCTCGGGCGAGGCGACAGTCAGCTACGACGTTACCCCGGTGAACGACAACGCCCCGAAAGCGGAGAATGACCGTTACCGGCTGGACGAGGGTGGTGAGCTCAGTGGCCGCAACATCATCCGTGACAACGACACGGACAGTGACCTGCCAGCCGACACCCTGACCATCGCGAGTGTCAATGGCACCGTCTGGGCGGACCTGGCCGACAGTGATGACGCTACTTACACCGCCGCAGCGGGCTACAAAAAAGTTGCCACGGCCAACGGGGTTGTGTTCATCAGGGAAGACGGCACCACGCAGTACCGTCACGATGGCAGTGAAACCAACGGAGACAGCTTCAAATACACCATCACCGATGGCACCAACAGCTCGGGCGAGGCGACAGTCAGCTACGACGTTACCCCGGTGAACGACAACGCCCCGAAAGCGGAGAATGACCGTTACCGGCTGGAAGAGGGTGGTGAGCTCAGTGGCCGCAACATCATCCGTGACAACGACACGGACAGTGACCTGCCAGCCGACACCCTGACCATCGCGAGTGTCAATGGCACCGTCTGGGCGGACCTGGCCGACAGTGATGACGCTACTTACACCGCCGCAGCGGGCTACAAAAAAGTCACCACGGCCAACGGGGTTGTGTTCATCAGGGAAGACGGCACCACGCAGTACCGTCACGATGGCAGTGAAACCACCGGAGACAGCTTCAAATACACCATCACCGATGGCACCAACAGCTCGGGCGAGGCGACGGTACAGATCGAGGTGACGCCGGTCAGTGATACAAGGCCGCAGGCGGTTGCCGACAGTATCACGGTGACTGAAGGTAGCACGGCCACGACCCTGGTGGGGGGCGCAACCAGCGTCAAGTCGAACGACACAGGCCTGACGGACACGCCGGTGAAGGTCAGCCTGGTGACGAACGTACAGCACGGTAGCCTGGTGCTGAACGAAGACGGCACCTTCAGTTACCAGCATGACGGCAGTGAGAACTTAGCCGACAGTTTCACCTACGAGATCACCGACAACGACGGGCAGACATCCCGAGCTACAGTACAGATTACTGTTGATACGATACCTGACGCTCCCAGTATTAATGCAAATACCAGAGGTACCAGCCTGTACACTGACTTTCAGGTTCCGGTTCCAGAGGTAGGGTATCGTATTGATGTCGAAGCTGACTCTTTAGGCTTTAAGACAGACAATGCAGGAGGTGATCTGGAAATTGGTAGAGAAGATTTTTATGGAGGAGAAAGTGATAAAAACCATGTTTTGGAGTTGAAAGCGGATCCCGGGGATAACAATATCTTTGTAGATATTGAATCTATATCTGGTGAAGTATTTCAGTTCACTTTCGACCATGCAGCACGTGAGGGCCAGGGTGGCTTTGAGTCCGCTATAGAAGTCTTGGTCTCTGATCTGGATTCAAACGGCAATGTCACTAAACAGACTACGATTACGACTATTACTCCGGGAAATCTCTTCGATCTTAAGACACACACCTTTTATTTTGTGGCTTCCGGTGAAAATACACGTTTCGAGCTAAAAGCTGCTGATGATGACTTTAGTGATACTACTGGCGCTATCATCGACAATATTCGAGTTGAGACTGTCGGTTACCAAGCAAGGTCCAGTATCCCGTTGAATGTTTCCGCTATGCCGGTAAACGTCAATGATAGTCTAATCGTTACTGTTTCAGATATTCCTGTGGGCGTTACCCTAACGGATGGGACTCGTTCGTTCACTGCTACGGAAGATTCCACTTCCATCGATATTAGTGACTGGACTCTTGCCAATATGGAGTTAAAACCAGCACCCGATTTTGTTGGAAATGTGTCTCTGACCTTTACGGCGGTTGCGCAGGATCAAGATGGTGATACCAGTTCGGAAAGCGTGCTTGATCTTAACTACACTGTTTTTCCGGATGTTCTTCCAGAGAATCGTAAAACAGGTACTCAAAATGCTGAGACATTGGATGGTGGTGAAAACAACGACGTCATTAATGGCGTTGCTGGTAATGACACCATAAATGGCAAGGGCGGAAACGATATACTCAGTGGTGATGAGGGGACCGACACGATTAATGGTGGTGCAGGTAAGGACTTTATCGATGGGGGTGAAGGAAACGATACACTGGCTGGCGGTGATGGCTCTGATCTGTTTATTTTCAAAATTGCAGACTTGCTGGATGGAGAAACTGTGCAGATGGATACCATCACCGATTTTGTTTTGGGCGACCCCCTGAGCGAAAACAGTGATGCGGATGTTCTGGATCTTTCTGGTCTTGTTGATTTTGGTGTTAAGGAAATTGTTAATCCAGAGACTCTTCAGGCGAAGGGAATTTCTGCAACTTACCAAAACGGCAAGGCATTTATCGAGTTTACAGCAGATACCCTTGATGCTGACGGAGACAAACTCACCATTGTTTTTGACAACACCACGGGCTGGAATGACCTGAATGAGTCCGGCAGTATTGATGGCAATGATGTACTTCAACAGCTGATTAACAACGGCCAGCTGATTGTTTAAATACGCAATAAAACTAACCATAATTTGAAGTGGAAAAGGAGCGCAAAAAGGATGTTTCCGACGTTTTTAAAAGTATCGATATTGTCTGCCGCAGTGTTAACCGCCAATACCCGGGCAGATACCTTGCTGGATTCCATCAACCAGACGCTGGCGACCAATCCGGAAATTCTGATCCGCACTACCGAAGCGGATGCCCGTATGGATGAAATTACCCAGGCTAAGGCCGGGTATCTGCCCAGTGTGGATCTTACGGCCGGGATTGGGTATGAGAACAGCCGTAACAGCACAACCATAGGTGCTTTTAATGCGGGCGATGCTGACAGTAAAGACCAGGACAGAACCCGCCGGGATGCCTCCCTGATTGCACGTCAAATGTTGTTTGATGGTTTTGCGGTTGGCAGTGAGGTGGATCGTCAGAAGGCGAGGCAGGCGTCCGCAGCCCAGGAGGTGTGTTCGGTAGCCGGTAATACGGCACTGCAGGTGACCCAGGCCTATATCAATGTCATGCGTCAGCAGTCCATTGTTGAGCTGATGCAGGCCAATTCTGCTGAACATGAACGTGTCGTTGAACTGATTGAAAAACAGGGGCGCAAAGGCCGCAGCAATGAGGCTGATGTGGCTCAGGCCCAGAGTCGTCTGGTGCTGGCCAGGGCCAATGAGATCAGTGCCGAGTCTGTACTTCGTGATGTAAAAACACAATACCAGCGTCTGGTGGGTAATCTCCCGGCTTCTTATACGTTGCCTGAAGTGCCATCAGGTACACCGGTTTCTCTGGAGGCAGCGTTAAAGTTGGGCACAGAAATTCATCCGGTGATGAAATTGGCCAGCGCAGATGTGCAAGCGGCCGAAGCTCAATATGAAGCGAGTAAGAGTGCCTTTATGCCCCGCCTGGAGCTGGAGGTGGGGGCCAACTGGGATACCGATGCCAATGGTGGTAAAGGGGATACCTATAGTCATGTAGCTAAACTGAATATGACGTATAACCTCTACAACGGCGGTGGTGATAAGGCTCGCCGCAGCCAGACCACCAAACTGGTGAATGAGGCGATGGAAGTGCGCAACCGGGCTCGTCGTCAGGTGGAGGAAGAGATTCGTCTGGCCTGGGTGGCGATTGATTATGGATCCCGGCGTTTGCGGCCGCTGGAAGAGCATGTGGTTCAGGCGAGCAAATCCAGAGAGCTTTATGACAAGCAGTTCCTGATTGGTAACCGTACGCTCATTGATCTGCTGGACAGTCAGAGTGAGTACACATCTGCCCGGCAGAGTGAAATCAATGCCCGTTATGATCTGCTGTTTAACCAGTTCCGCCTGTTGAATAGCACGGGTTCGTTGTTGACGGCAATGGACGCCAGCCTGCCCGTTGAGAATGATTGTGGTGTGAAAGTGGTTGCGACACGTTAAGTCGATAGTCAAGGGGGCAAGTGCCCCCATTTGGATTTAACCTTCTCCTTTCAGCTTACGCCTGAGAATGTTGTAAATTTCCTGTTGGTCCCTGCTGTGGACAAACCGAAGTGCTTCTCTCAGAGTTGGCAGACTGCCGGCAATCATCGGACAGTCCAACAGCTTTTCAAGCTTTTCCATATGCTGGATATCCGGGCGTACCTGTTTGACCGGTGTCTCTTTAATCTCGGCAGAACCCATCACCAGCTCGGCAAGACTGATCTGATGCAACAGGCTTTTAATGCTGAGAAGCGCGAAAGCAAGGTGCAGACGTGAATGAGGGAATGGGTTATTGAAGCCGTAGCAGATCATCCGGCTGTACATCTCAATCTGCACCAGTGTGCTGTCATGGCAGCCCAGCGGGTTATCTATACTATCCATACTGTGCAGGCCAACCATATCCTGGCTCAGATCCTGTATGGTTAACTCCTGCTGACCGAAAAATGGCCTGATCGATTCCATGGCGGTACTCCCCTGCAAGTCAATGTCAGTCATTTATACCATTGATTTTGCAGCAGATTGTCTAACAACTCCGCCAGTATGACTGACTTTTTGCGGGTGGCACCATTCACGGGACGTGATAGCCCATTGGCATCTGTTCATCGTATTGCAGCCAGACTTTATTCAGCCATGCCTCAGAGCCCAGCCAGTCAAGCACCCACTTCAGGCCCTGCCCCATGTTTTCCTGGTTCCAGGCCAGCAGACAGCCGTCATTATAATGCAGGTCTGGCACTTCTTTGCGAACCAGCAAGCCTGCTTCGATATAGGGTCTGGCAAAGTGGTTGGGCAGAATAGTGGCCCCCAGTCCTCTTAGCAGGCATTCAATAGCGGCTCTGAAACTGGGTACCAGAAGCACCTGCTGGTTTTCCAGCAGCAGGTTGTAGCCATGACGGAAAAAGCGCGAGGTATCCTGGATACAGATGGAGCGGTGCCCCTGAAGCTCTGCCATGGAAAGAGGCTCTTGTTGATCCGCCAGGGGGTGGTCTGGCGCAACCACAAAGTCCCAGGTCATATTACCCATTGAGCGCCAGGCAAAACGATCCTGGTTGAGAATGGCTTCCGGGATATCCTGGGGGGCACCAATCACAATCTGACAGCGGCCATGAAACAGGGAGTCCCAGGAACCGTTATAGACTTCGGTGTTGATCACCAGCTCGGTTTCCGGTCGAACTTCCTGCAGATCATTGATCAGGTCGTAGACCTTGCCCTGATTGACCACGTTATCCAGGGCGATACGCAGCTCCTTCTCCCATCCGGTAGCCAGTTGTCGTGTACTGTTTTCAAGCTCCTCCAGGTCGGCAAGCAGTTTATCGGTATGTTCGATAAAGTGTACACCGGCGGGTGTCAATTCAACGCGTTTGCTATCACGCAGAAACAGCTGTACGCCCAGGCGGTCTTCCAGTTTCCGAACGGTATAGCTGATTGCCGAGGGCACTTTATGCAGATGCCTGGCGGCAGCTGTAAAGTTACGAAAATGGGCAACTGCCCGAACAATCTGTAGCGTTTCCGTTGGGATCATAGAAGGCGACAATGAGTTGAGTAAATAAGGCTGGCAATAATACCTGATCGGCGTTGTTTCTATTCAGATTTTTTCACTACAAATTTCATAAAAGAAAATGGTTTAGATTACTGGTTGGTATACTATTGAATCAGGCTCCACTGGCTAATGAATGGAACTGAGGCTTCCCGTTCATTGCTACTCTCAACTACCCGTCAATGCCCATTTATCCAGAGGGGTTGCCCCATGACTGATCTTAATGCCCGTAGCCGTCAGGCTGTGCAATTGATGGATCTTACTTCCCTGAATGACGATGATACCCCGGAGAAAATCATTGCTCTGTGCCATCAGGCTCATACCGAAGCCGGAAACACGGCTGCTGTCTGTATCTACCCCCGTTTCATCCCTCTTGCCCGTAAAACACTGAACGCCCTCGGCCTGAACGACGTTGCTATTGCCACGGTCACCAACTTTCCTGCCGGTGATGATGATATTGAAATCGCTGTTGCAGAGACCAGGGCTGCGATTGCCTATGGTGCTGATGAAGTTGACGTGGTATTCCCATACCGGGCGCTGATGGCGGGCAACGAAGAAGTCGGTGCGGAGCTGGTTCGCCGCTGCAAAGATGTTTGCAGTGTTGACGACAGTGGCCAAAAACAGGTCCTGCTGAAAGTGATTATTGAAACCGGTGAGCTGAAGGACCCTGCCCTGATTCGTAAGGCCAGCGACATCGCCATTGCGGCCGGTGCTGATTTTATTAAAACCTCGACTGGCAAGGTGCCGGTCAATGCGACACCAGAATCTGCACGGATCATGCTGGAAGCCATCCGCGACAGTGGCAACACACAGGTTGGTTTCAAGCCTGCCGGTGGTATCAGAACCGCAGAAGACGCAGCATTACACCTGGACATGGCGGATGAAATTATGGGCGATGGCTGGGTAAACTCGCGTCACTACCGGTTTGGTACCAGCAGTCTGCTGGGGAATCTGTTGATTGCCCTGGGCCTGAAACAGGGTGAAGCCAGCAAAGAAGGGTACTGATATGTTTCTGCCACAGGAAGTTATTCGACGTAAGCGTGAAGGTGAGGCACTGAGCGAGCAGGAGATTCGTAGTTTCATTGCCGGTGTCACGGATAACTCGGTGTCGGAGGGCCAGATCGGTGCGCTGGCCATGGCCGTGTACTTTCAGGGGATGAATATTGATGAGCGAATTGCCCTGACCTGTGCCATGCGTGATTCCGGCGAGGTGATGGACTGGTCGTCAGATAATCTCCCGGGCCCCATACTGGATAAACACTCCACCGGCGGTGTTGGCGATGTGGTCAGCCTGATGCTTGGCCCCATGATAGCCGCCTGTGGTGGTTTTGTGCCGATGATTTCAGGCCGTGGTCTTGGGCATACCGGGGGCACGCTGGACAAACTGGACAGTATTCCCGGCTATACGACCAGTGCCTCAGAATTGCTGTTCCGGAAAGTGGTCAGGGAGACCGGTGTTGCGATTGTCGGCCAGACTGGCGAGTTGGCTCCTGCGGACAAACGCATTTATGGTGTTCGTGATGTGACGGCAACGGTTGAATCCATTGCCATGATTACCGCCTCCATTTTGTCGAAAAAACTGGCAGAAGGGCTGGATGCCCTGGTAATGGATGTCAAGGTAGGCAGCGGTGCCTTTATGCCAACCTTCGAGCAGTCGGTGGAACTGGCGCAGAGTATCGTTCAGGTAGCCAATGGGACCGGGGTGAAAACAACGGCATTGCTGACGGATATGAACCAGTGCCTTGCCTCTTCTGCCGGGAATGCGGTTGAGGTTCGTGAAGCCGTGCAATTCCTTACGGGTGAATATCGCAATGACCGCCTGCTGGAAATTACCATGGCACAATCCGCAGAGCTGCTGGTATCCGGGGGGCTTGCTGCCGGAATTGAGCAAGCCAGGGAAAAACTACAGGCCGTACTGGACAATGGTCAGGCGGCTGATGTCTTCGGCAGAATGGTGCACGGTCTTGGTGGTCCGTCGGACTTCGTTGAACGGTACAACAATTACCTGCCCACTGCGGCCATCGTTAAGCCCGTGTACATGGAGGCCGAGGGTTATCTTGCCGCCATGAATACCCGGGAAGTGGGCATGGCCGTGGTGCAGTTGGGCGGAGGTCGAAAAGTTGCTTCTGATACCATTGATTATGGAGTAGGCTTTACGGAAATTTGCCGACTGGGTGACAGGATTGATCCTTCACAGCCCATTGCCATGCTCCATGCCAGTTCAGAAGCGTCATGGAACCAGGCGGCAGATATGTTTCGCGGTGCACTCAGTTTTGCTGAACAGGTGCCGCCAACCCATTCTCTGGTTTACCAACAGCTTTAAGCTGACAATGCACCTCCTAGGAGCCTGTCCGAGAATAGCGCCCGTCTAGGCGACCCCGTAGCGAGGATGGCAGAAAATTGAGGATAAAAATTTCGTTTTGTGAGGTGAATAGCGGGGCTATTTGCCGAACAAAACGGAATTTTTAGACCAATTTGCTGCCACCGCACGACTGCATGGATGCAGGAGCTAGAGCAACGCAGGAGCAGTTGCCGGTAGGGCAGTCTATTCTCGGACAGGCTCCTAGTCACGGGTTTGGAAACAAGCCGGAAGGTGCATTTTTATCAACAAATAGCGGTCATAACCATTGCAGGTCAGGAGTAGCGAATGAAACGTGCAATTATCCTTGTGATGGATTCATTCGGTATTGGAGCTACGGAAGACGCTGATAAATTTGGCGATGTTGGCTCCAATACAATTGGACATATTGCCCGGGCTTGTGCCGATGGCGAGGCAGATATTGGTCGACAAGGCCCGTTAACCCTTCCGGAGCTGTCCAGTCTTGGCCTGGTTCATGCGGCAAGGGACGCCTGTGGTGAGTTCCCCAAGGGGATGGTCAATGATATGCCGATTATCGGTGCTTATGGCTATGCCAAAGAACTCTCCAGTGGCAAGGACACACCCAGCGGCCATTGGGAAATGGCAGGTGTTCCGGTGCTGTTTGACTGGGGCTATTTTCGCGATGAGAAAAACAGTTTCCCGCAGGAACTGCTGGATGAGTTGATCGACAAAGCCGAACTTCCGGGGGTTCTGGGCAACTGTCATGCTTCGGGTACCAGCATTCTGGAAGCGCTGGGTGAAGAACACATGAAAACCGGCAAGCCGATTGTCTATACATCGGCCGATAGCGTCTTTCAGATTGCCTGCCATGAAGCAACGTTTGGCCTTGATCGTCTGCTTGACGTCTGCAAGATTGCCCGTGAGATTCTTGAACCATACAACATCGGACGTGTGATTGCCCGACCATTCATTGGTGATGATGCAGGGGACTTTCAGCGCACCGGCAACCGTCGGGACTTTTCTGTATTGCCCCCGGCACCCACGGTACTGGATAAGCTGGTAGCCAGTGGTGGCGAAGTGGTCAGTATTGGCAAGATTGCCGATATTTTTGCCAACCAGGGGATTACCAGAAAGGTAAAGGCAACGGGTATTCCAGCCCTGTTTGAAGCAACCCGTGAAGCATTGATTGAAGCGGGTGATCGCACCATTATCTTCACCAATTTTGTGGATTTTGACTCTTCGTTCGGGCACCGCCGAGATGTAGCCGGTTATGCCGGTGCGCTGGAGCAGCTGGATGCCATGCTGCCAGACCTGTTTTATTATATGGGCGACGATGATCTTCTGATTATCGCGGCAGACCATGGTTGTGACCCAACCTGGCCCGGAACGGATCATACCCGTGAGCACATTCCTGTTCTGGCATACAGTAAAAAGTTGATGCCATGTGCCCTGGGTCAGCGGGAAACCTTTGCCGATATCGGGCAGACACTGGCCAGCTATTTTGAGCTGGAGCCCATGGACCACGGCACATCGTTTCTGCCTGAGATCTTCAGGCAGGGCTAAGTTTGGCCATTGCCACTTAGTACATGGTTTCAATAAGTTTGACGGGTTGTCGTGCCTCTGCACTCCGTTCGTCCTGAGCCTGTCGAAAGGCGGAAACTCCGGACTCTGATAGATCGTGCCAAGCATCCTTCGACAAGCTCAGGATGAACGGAGATCGAGTTCAAAATGTCGAAATTATTTCGGGACAATTCCTTATCCGCGTCAAGGAAACCATCCCTGATGCACTTTGATCGTCGTGTTTTATCGAGAACGAGGATTTAACCGTGACACCTCATATTAATGCCAAGCCCGGTGCCTTTGCTGATGTCTGCCTGATGCCAGGGGATCCTTTGCGTGCCAAACATATTGCCGAAACGTTCCTGGAAAGTGCCGAACAGGTAACGGATGTGCGTAACATGCTGGGCTTTACCGGCACCTACCAGGGTGTCCGGGTGTCTGTTATGGGGTCTGGTATGGGCATTCCTTCGGCGTCTATTTACTACAAAGAGCTGATTACCGAGTACGGTGTTAAGAGCCTGATCCGCGTCGGTTCCTGTGGGGCTATTTCCAGGGACGTTCAGGTTCGCGACATTGTGATCGGTATGGGTGCCTGTACAGATTCCAAAGTGAATCGCATGCGTTTTCGGGACCACGACTTTTCGGCGATTGCCAATTATGGGCTGCTGGAAAATGCCGTGAATGCTGCCCGTGCCATGAACCTGCCGGTGAAAGTGGGCAACCTGTTCTCTGCGGATCTGTTCTACAACCCGGATGCAACCCTGTTTGATACCATGGAGAAATACGGTGTACTGGGTGTCGAGATGGAAGCGGCTGGCCTGTACGGCGTATGTGCTGAGTTTGGCGCACAGGGTTTGGCCATCTGTACCGTTAGTGACCATATCCGTACCGGAGAAGCACTGCCACCGGAAGACCGTCAGTTAACGTTCAATGAGATGATTGAAGTTGCCCTGAAGTCCCTGGTGTAATTTCAATGCGTTTGATAGGTAAACCTCCGCACACCTTGAGCGGAGTGAAAGGGTGGTTGCTTCAGTCTTTATTCAGTGGCTGTGCCTTCCCCCTTCGTTCCCATGCTCGGCAGGGACATGAGGGATTACTGATTGTCAACCCACTCTTGCTCCACAACCAGGTCCAGTATCCATCGTTTGCTGGAGGCGTCAGCTGGCGGGTTTGGAACATCAAATTCATTGATAACTCCGGCAGGCTACCGATTTAAGACAAAAAAATAACGATAATTATCGCTGATTATAGTGCCTGTCAGCTATCAAAAGAGTATCTGAAAACCGAAAATAGTGAATTAAATCAGTAGATAAAAAAGCAGCTCAACAGAGCTGCCTGATAAAACAAACCAGATGGAGTATCAATGATCAGATAGTAAAGTTGTAGCTTAACCAGGCTCGCAGTTTTTCTGATTCATTCTGACCGGTAGCCTTACGGAATGCTTCATCATTCCTGTAATAGCCATATTCAAGTTTGAATTGCAGGTCTTTCATTCCCCATTGGGAAAAATTGTATTTCATGGTCAGGTCATGCTCGTGTTCGGCAACGTCATGTGCAGTACCATTCAGTTCTTTTGCCTTCATTCCTGATCCATAGACGAAGTTGTAACCCAGTGATAAACCTTCAAGCCCAATATCACTGAAATCATATTCAGCCCCAATCAGCCAGACTTTCTCTTTATTGAAATTAAAGTCGGATATGTTGGCGGAAGTGGGTACATCCCAGACACCATGGGTGTTATCACCGAAGTTATAGTTGTAATGGCCTATAGTGTGATAACCATTAGAGTTAGATGCTGTGTTGGCTTTTGTATAATTGAAGGCTGCTTTAAATGTCCATGGACCGCTATTGAGGGTTGCATTCAGATTTCCTAATTCCGCCTTTTTTTCAAATGAGCCATCCCGCTCACTTGCTCCCCAGAGGTCTCCATCCTGTTTGGCATAGAAGTACATCCCTCCAAGAGTCAGCTCTGAACCATCATAAAGGGGCATTTTTAACCAGACATTACCGTTATGAGCCGTTAAATAGTTATCTGCAAGACCATTACGGTATTGGAGTTCAAGGCTGTTCTGGTTGGCTAATTCAAAGGTGTAGCCCAGCTGCATGCCCATTACCCAGTCAATTTTATTACCGTCTTCATTCACAATAGAGTGAAAGCCTGACTGAGTTCTTCCGGAAACTTCATTTAACCAGGCAATCTTGCCTTTGAAACCGTCCATTGCAACACTGGCATCCACTCCCTGCCAGGCACTGGGAACCGAACGGGAGCCTGAGATGGTGACCAGACCGGTTTCAAGCAGCTGACGACCAATTTTGACATCGGCAGACAGGCCTTCATAGCTGTCGGGCAGTTTGAAACCCACCCATATCTGACCGATTTTACCAAAGCCTTCGTTATCAGCATTCAGCAGGTTGCTGGAGGTGGCATTACCATGCTTCATATCCAATTTGGCAACCCGGTAGGCCGAGCCTCCAACACTGACAACGTCAGCAAGGTAGCCGGTCTCTGCATTAAGCCATACAGCACCTGTCCATGCACCTTTGGTTATATTGTCAGTGGTATTCTCATCATCGAAAAATACACTCTGTACTTTGCCATCGATTTTGGCATCACTGATAAATGAATCATAACTGTCACTGGCTATAACAGGCACACTGAAAAGTGCAACAGCATAAGATAATAAATAGGGTTTTAAACGGGTCAAAATAGATACCTGCTTAATCAATGATTGTGATTGAGTAGAGCAAGTATAGATGCTTTATCAGAAGCTGAGAGAAATTAACCGATAGAATAAGATAATGGTGTTTGATTCAGCGAATGTAAAAAAATATTTTATTACTATGGTCTCATTAATAACCATGTCTAAATTAAATGATGTACTCAATAGCCAGGTCTTGATTCTAATTGGCTAATAAGATTGATTTTTAATGAGTTTATTTTCTTTAACTCCCCATTACGAAATTCCAGATCAATTCTTTTAATGGCCGAGCAGCATTCAGATGCATTTAAAGATGTACCGGTTTCATTCCTATGGTAAGACTCATGGTGGGGTAGGGCACTATTACCTACCAGCAGGTCAATACCTTCCATTTTGGCTACCGGAAACACTGGCTTGCTACCAGATCTGATCAGTTTTGGGTAATGGATGGCATGAGTGGCAACAATTACGATGTCTGCCTGTCTTCTCAGATAGGGTATCAGCTCTGACGTTGCCAGTGCCGGATCAATCAGTTCAATACCCCGGCGGTACTCTGAAACGACATCATTAACAGCGCCCGGCCTGGTAATCCCCATAACGGCAATGCGTAGCCCATCGAAGTCAAAGAGGGCGTAGGCATCAAACACGGGGCGGCCTGTTTCAGATTCATAAAGGTTGGCGGACAAAAAAGGAAAGTCAGCAGCGGCTTCCTGATTGCGAATATTGTTCAGCGGCTCATCAAATAACAATGGGCTCACCGCCATGGCGTTATAGCCCAGCTGGTTCAGTTGTTTCAGGTTCAGGATGTCATCATTGGTGCTGAGTTCTCCTCCGGAGAGTAACAATAATTTCCCGCCATCGGCTTCTACTTCTTTGCGTATTTTATTGATCAGCGCCTGCCGCTGAATCAGTTGATCACTGCTGTTTGACTTTCCATTGTCATATTCGTGGGAAAGCTCACTGGTGTTAAGAATGGTCAGCTTGTAAGTCTTATCATAAATGTAACCGGGTTTCTGGTTTTCCTGTGAGACCCAGAAATAAGCCAATGCAACAAGCACAGAAGCTAATAAGGCATTGATGATCAGTTTCGGCCAGGATTTATGCTGCGTAACTGCTGTGCACGCCGGTTTTGACTGCATAAAGATGACTTCCGGGAAGAGTTGTCTCCAATATAACATCTGTTCTCTGGTACTTGTGTCTTTATGAGTTAATTATCCTGCAAGTATTCTGTAAGCAATGAATTATCGATTTGAATAGGGATTCTACAAGGCTGGCATCCTTGCCGGATAAACTGAAAGGAATAGAATTATCAGCAATGGTTATTAAAATTTATAGCTGATCGCAAAGAAATGGCTGGTGCCGCTTGCTTTGGTTTTGGCTCCAAATGCGTTACCTCCATCTTTTATCAGGTAAACATTTGAATACAGTTTTAAACCATAACCCAGTGCAAACTTGTCATAGTGCCAGTAAAGACCATTGAACATTGCCCCACCGCTGGTTGCATGATCCTTGTCAGGATTTTTACTGTTGGGATAGAGAGTCTTGTTCTGTTTACCTCCAAACTGATAATCAAGGTATCCCTGGTAACTGATAAATGAGCCGTTCTGAAAGGTATAAAATGGCGTAAACCAGTTAGTAGACACCTGGTAGCCATTCCACTCTTTTCGGTTAAGATCATAAAATCCATAGAGGTTGAGCCCCATCTTGCCAAACCAGGGAACCTGTAGGTCGGAGCCAATACCCCAGAATGAGCTGTTAGCATCTTCTCCCGGAATATTTTTTTTGCTGACAGGGTCGAAGTTAGCGCCACCACCGCCACCCCAGTTAAACAGGGTAGCCAGGTAAATATCTGTCACCGGCCCCCAGGGCAAGTTATTAAATAACCCTGCCAGTGATAACCGTGGAGCAAACTTCATGAACATTTTGGGTTTGTCTTTCTTATCACTGTTATCCCGGTTGGTCAGATTAAACACATCCACATACCCATACAGATCAAGAATGCCTGAGCGCCCACCAAACTCCAGCTCCAGATAGTCATGCCCATCATTGGCTTCATCTTCTTTTCGAGGTAGCTCTTTGTAGGCATACATCAGGTTCAGATTCATCCACTTGAAGTCATTACTGAGGGGCGTTCCATCGTTATGGTCTGTGGCCAGGGCGGTGGGAGTAAGCAGGGGAACAAGAGCGGCGACACAGATCAGCCACCATAATTTCAGGCAGTAGCTTTTCACAATCAGACTCCGTTTCAGACTCAACAGTGAGCAGTGACATTGAAGAGGGAAGCCTGTGAAACCTCATGGTACATGGTTTCAACGAGTTTGACGGGTTGCCGTGCCACCGCACTCCGTTCGTCCTGAGCCTGTCGAAGGACCCATAGGGCCTAAAGGCGGAAACTCAGGACTCTGATAGATCGTGCCAAGCACCCTTCGTCCGTGCATCCTGAGCGGAGCCGAAGGACGCTCAGGGTGAACGGAGATTGTACACCTCAAACTCATTGAAACCATGTACTAGTAACACAGGCCCGATGTGTGACAAGTATAGAAAAGATTTTGATGAATTCTTGCCAGCTGCCCGATCAATCCAGAGTGGCCAATTAAAGCGTACTCCAGAGTGTCTCGAAGATAATTTGCTGAGCTGCGGCAATTTCCGGTGAGTCAAGCACGACAGCGACCGGGTAATTTCTGGAACCCAGGGAAATCATCGCAACTTTTGGCGGATATATCGCAATATAGCTGGCATCCATGCGCCCTTTGGCGTCAATCCACTTGCGCTCAGACAGTCCGGCATCTTCCCCGCCTTCACCAATGGCAATCACCCGCACCTTGATATTCTTACGGATACGCTGCTGTGTGTAGTTGGGAAACGGGCGGTACAGGTGCTGGCGAATCAATTTGGAGGAAAAGACACTGTATTCCCGGTCTTGTTGCCGGGCTACCGTATTGAGAATGTCTTTGAGTACAAACTCAATGCCACTGTCTCCTTCGTAGAAGCGGACATTCCCTGCACTGAAATCCGGCTTGAGATGGTTCAGTTGCGGGATCAGCCTGAGCTTCATCTCTTCAATGGTAGTGTCCAGAGACTGTCGTTTTTCCTCCGCCAGCTCCAGCAGCTTTTCCGGAGGTTCAGCCGAGAAGATACGACGCTTACCTTTCGGGAAGTAACTGACAACACCTTTGCCAGCGAGGTCTTTCAGGGTTTCGTAGGTGGTGCCACGATTGATGCCGGTTTGCGCAGCAATATCCCGGATGGATGCTGAGCCAAGTTTTAAAAGGGCCAGATAAGTACTGACTTCCCGTTGGCTAAGACCAAGATTTTCCAGAGTATCAAGATTCATAGCACGGGTATCGGGTTAATGTGGTCGGAGTCATAAACAGTGCCTGTCAGAAAACCCGCATTTTCACCAAGGGCAGGAGGATTGGCAACCAGCCCGGCACGCCAAAGGTTTCTGACCTTGGGCAAGAATAGCCTTCTTACTGTTTCTTGCTGAAAAAATATCCGGGAATCGTATTTTTTCGATGGTGCAGGCAGTTTGGAGGCAAAACGGTGCGACAGTCTTTTAAGTGGCGAGCGTAATTGTCGATGGCTGATATAAGCAGCAGACAAACCCGTGGAGATTTCATGCCTGAAGTCCGGCCAGCGCAAGCTCAGACCGATTATGTTTCCAGAGATAATCACTATGTTTATTCTCACAACCGCTTTGGCCGTGGTTGCCATTACCTTGGCCGGTTTCTGTCCCGACCGGTTTCTCTGGTTGCCGATTCGGCAACCAGGCTGTTTGCCCATGACCAACCCGGCAAAAGCAGCCCGTCTTCCGAGGGTGAAAAACAGACGAAAAATGTACCACTGTGGGCCAGGAAAGTAGCCCGGGTGACTGCCGTCACCTTATTTCTGGTGCCTTCATTGGCATTGGGAATCCTGGGGTTCTCCCTGCGCATGATTGGCAACCTGTTCAGGAAGGACATTTCCCTGATTCAGTCTTCTGTGCCACCTGCCGTCTATTATCCTGAGCAGGGTCTGCATTTGATGACCTACAACACTGGTCTGATGCCGTCGTTTATCCGTAATCTCAACGACCTGCGCTCATCACAGCAGCGCAGTGGGGAGATTGCCGCAGCATTAACCTGCAATCCTGACGTTATCCCTGATGTTGTCTGCTTCCAGGAGATGTTTGACCAGCAGGCGGCGAAGCGACTCTGCCAGGATCTCAGTGGCCACTACCATCATATTGTGCACAGTGTTGCCCCCCGGGAAACCGGGTTGAACAGTGGCCTGGCCATTGCCAGCAAATATTCCGTACAGGAGGTGTCATTCCGGCCTTTCTCTGATCTGGCCGCAGAAGACCAGCTGGCCAATAAAGGGCTGCTGCGCATCGTACTGGATCTCGGTAACGATAAAACGGCCGTGGTTTACAATACCCACCTTCAGGCTAAGGACGGTCAAACCTATGATGCGATCCGCGTTGGCGAGTTGAGGCAGATCAGACGGTGGGTTGAGGCGGATAGCGATAACGACAGGCGGAATAACAGACACCATCATGGCATCTTCCTGATGGGAGACCTGAACATTGCCCGGTCAGATGAGCAGGGGAGGGTCATTAAAAACGAACAGTATCAACAGGGCAGGAAAGCACTGGGGGAAAAATTTACTGACAGTTACTACGAGACCCATGATGAAGAAAATGATACCCGGCTGGTTGAGCGCAGCGAGTCATTTTTTGTCAATAGCGACCAGGCAGCCATCAAGACGGCAGATCGTCGTGAGCCGGATGGGTCATGGTATCTCGGAGCCGGAAACAAAGTGCGTTACCCGTGGGGCAGCAAACGCTGGAAAGCACATCCCCAGGTGGCAAGCCACTGTATTTATGACCGCCAGCTGGTCTACAGGGACATTGAAAAAAAATGGGCATCCCATACCGAAATACGGCAACTGGGGCTGGATGTTGCTGATGATCTGGAAAGCGGGTTATCTGACCATTTGCCGGTTTCTGTTATCTACCGGGAAGCGGAAGGTTTTTCTGCGGCCATTGCCCGCCTGAAGCCGGAGAATTTTACCACCCGAGAGGTCAGGGATCTGGTGAAGCAATTGAAGTTTGACTATGGTCGCCTGATCAGTGATCAGACCGGTGAGCATACAATTGACGAAGAGTTCTCAGGCGTCAATCCCCTGTGCAGAATTGCTGAATGCAGGACTTATTATAAAAGACAACCAGTGATTGTGAATGAGCTTGACCGGCTGGAAAAAGTGGTCAGGCAAAGTATGAATCCTGTTTCCGGAATACCCAGGTCAAACATCGGGTAAACCGTGCTGTCGGTACTGCTGTTGCTTGCGCTGTTGTCAATTATTTTATGACATAAAGGGTTGTCTTTTTACGCACTGTGATTAACCTACTGAAGTGAAGTAGATTTTCGAGCATTCAGGAGTCAGTGGTTGGATAACTGTGACAGTTATTCCAATGACTCCAATCGTTCAATATTCCTGACATTTCAGAAAAACATAATTTCTGTTCTGGTATTTTTCTCCCAAAAAACACTCCGATTTATCAGGCTTGATACCTGAAAGTGCTTTTGTTTTTACGTTACCAGACGAAACAGTTATAAAGCAGTTGCTCCCGTTGGGGCACTTTGTCGACCGAGGCTACCATGAGAGCTGATATCGTTATTCTTGCTGCCGGGCAGGGCAGCCGCATGAAATCCAAACTGCCAAAGGTGCTGCATCGTATCGCTGGCAAGCCCATGCTGGAGCATGTGATCCTCAGTGCCCTGCACACGCAGAGAAAAGTCGGTGACGGCAAGATTCATGTGGTGATTGGTCACGGCGCAGAGCAGGTAAAACAGGCACTGGGCCACTACGATCTTAACTGGGTGGTACAGGAAGAGCAGTTGGGTACCGGCCATGCTGTGCAGCAGGCACTGCCGGGCTGCAAAGGTGCCGATGTGGTGCTGGTGCTCTATGGCGACGTTCCCCTGATTCACTCCTCTTCCCTGCAGTCTCTGCTGGCGGCCAGTAACGGTGAGCGCCTCGGCCTGCTGACCATTAACCTGGCCAACCCTTCCGGTTATGGCCGGATTATCCGCGATGGTTTTGGCAATATTCAGGCCATTGTTGAGGATAAGGACGCCAGCCCGGAGCAGCTGGCCATCAATGAAGTGAATACGGGCATCATGGCCATTCCCGGCAATAAGGTCAGTGGCTGGGTTAATGGCCTGAAAAATGAAAATGCCCAGCATGAGTTCTATCTCACCGATATTGTCTCGATGGCCGTGACCGAAGATACCCCGGTCATTCACGTTCAGCCGCAGCTCCCAATTGAAGTGGAAGGTGTTAACAGTCGTGTCCAGCTGATGGAGCTGGAACGTGCCCGGCAACAGCAGCTGGCCAATAACCTGATGGTGAATGGTGTCACGATCATTGACCCACATCGTCTGGATATTCGTGGCGACGTCAAGACTGGCCATGACATTACCCTGGACATCAATGTGGTTCTCGAAGGCAAGGTTGAGCTGGCGGATAACGTTTATATCGAACCCGGTTGTGTGATTCGCAACTCTGTTATCGGGGAAGGTGCCATTATCAAGGCACACTCCATTCTTGAAGATGCGGTTGTCGCTGCCGGGTGTGAGGTTGGCCCGTTTGCCCGATTGAGGCCAGGCACCGAACTTAAGGAAAAAGCCCGGGTCGGCAACTTTGTGGAAATCAAGAAAACCGTGATTGGCAAAGGCAGCAAGGTCAATCACCTCAGCTATGTGGGCGACGCTGAAGTTGGCGATGAGGTGAATGTTGGTGCTGGCACCATTACCTGCAATTACGACGGTGTCAATAAATTCAGGACGGTGATTGGCGATGGCGCTTTTATCGGCAGCAACAGTTCGCTGGTGGCTCCTGTGACCATTGGGCGTGGTGCAACCGCCGGTGCTGGTTCCACCATTACCAAAGATATTCCCGATGATCAGTTGGCCGTGGCACGTGGCAAGCAGCGCAATATCGAAGGCTGGCAGCGCCCGGTAAAGAAAGACTGAGATTTACAGGAAGGGGGAGATGACTCTCAGGTCATCCACTCCCTGATGATTTTTGCAACCTTTATGATGACCCAGGGGATCGACAACTATGTGTGGGATTGTTGGTGCTGTAGCGCAAAGAGATGTAGCAGATATTCTGCTGGAAGGGCTTCGTCGTCTGGAATACCGGGGCTATGACTCAGCAGGTGTCGCTATTATTAACGACAATGGCGAACTTCACAGAGAAAGGCGTACCGGCAAGGTATCTGAGCTGGCCGAAGCAGTTTCCCTGAACCCGCTTCGGGGCGGCACCGGTATTGCCCATACCCGCTGGGCCACCCATGGTGCACCCAGTGAGCGTAACGCCCATCCTCACGTATCAGAAGATCATATTGCCGTTGTTCATAATGGCATTATTGAAAACCATGAAGCATTAAGAGTGTTTCTGCAGGGCGAAGGCTATGTCTTTACCTCGGATACCGATACGGAAGTTATTGCCCATCTGGTCAGCCTGGAACTCAAGGGTAGTGACTCCCTGCTCGACGCCGTGCAGAAAGCGGTAGCCAGGCTGGAAGGTGCCTATGGCATGGTGGTGATGGACTGCAACGACAATGAACGTCTTGTGGTCGCTCGCTCCGGCAGCCCACTGGTAATTGGGGTCGGTATTGGCGAACACTTTATCGCCTCCGACCAGCTGGCACTGTTCCCGGTGACCCGCCGATTCATGTTCCTGGAAGAAGGCGATGTAGCGGAAGTGACCCGCAACGGGGTGACGATTCTGGATGCTGCTGGCAACCCTGTTGAGCGAGATGCCCGGGACAGCGACATTGAACATGATGCTGGTGATAAAGGCCCTTATCGCCACTACATGCTGAAAGAGATCCACGAGCAGCCGGAAGCCATCGCCAATACCCTGGAAGGTCGACTGGGCGAGCATCAGCTGAATCTCGATATCCTGGGCAAAGAAGGTCAGGAGATCCTCAATAAAACCCGTGCCGTGCAAATCGTCGCCTGCGGTACAAGTTACCATGCCGGTATGGTGGCTCGCTACTGGTTTGAAGAGCTGGCGGGTATTCCCTGCCGTGTTGAGATTGCCTCTGAGTTCCGCTACCGGAAATTCTTTGTGCCGGAGGATTGCCTGTTTGTCACCATCTCCCAGTCCGGTGAGACCGCCGATACGCTGGCGGCATTGAAACTGGCGAAAGAGCTGGGCTATATGGCTTCACTGAGCATTTGTAATGTGCCGGGCTCTTCCATGGTGCGGGAATCGGATATCGCCATGATGACCCGGGCCGGTGCAGAAATTGGCGTGGCTTCCACCAAGGCATTTACCACCCAGTTAACGGCACTGCTGATGCTGGTGACGGCCATTGGCCGACATACGGGAATGACTCCGGAACAGGAATCCAATGTTGTTTCAGCATTACGGAATCTGCCACACATCCTCAAGAGTACCCTGGCCCTGAGTGATGACATTGAAGCCATGGCGGAAGCCTTTGCCGATAAGCATCACAGTCTGTTCCTGGGCCGTGGTACCCAGTACCCCATCGCCATGGAAGGGGCTTTGAAGCTTAAGGAGATTTCCTATATCCATGCCGAAGCCTACGCGGCCGGTGAACTGAAGCATGGCCCACTGGCACTGATCGATAACGATATGCCGGTGATTGTGGTGGCACCGAACAACGACCTGCTGGAAAAACTGAAATCCAATATGGAAGAGGTGCGGGCAAGAGGCGGACAGCTGTTTGTCTTTGCGGATAAACAGGCCAACCTGACCGAGACCGAAGGTGTCCGGGTTCTGCCAGTGGACGAGGTGCCGGAAGTGGTTGCCCCGATTCTTTACACCATTCCCCTGCAGCTGCTCTCTTATTATGTGGCGATTATCAAGGGTACCGATGTTGATCAGCCGCGCAACCTGGCCAAAAGTGTGACGGTTGAATAATTCGGGTATTTGGTGGCAGTAATGTTGTAGGTTGACACTATAGTTTGATAAAAAAACAGGCCGAAATTTACACAGAAGGCGGATAAACAAAAGGCTACAGCCAGAATTATCAAGCTTTAAGGTAACTGATCAAACTATTTTGTACTCCGACAACTGCTGACACAGGGTGGAAAGAAATAGAGCAGCCTGTGTAGCGCTGCTGGCTTCTATGTTAATCATGGGAGCCCCTATTCCTCCTCAATAGCGCTAAATAATAGTCCTTAAATAACTTCAACCTTTCTTTGGTTCCACTCTTTTCGTCCTGAGTTTTGAGCTTGTCTAAGTATCGAAGGGTGTGAACTCAGTACTCTCGCAATGTGCCTGGCACCCCTACCGGGCTAATAACCTGCTGACCAGCAGCTCCGACCCGCGAGGCATTGAAACTACTTACCAGCATGATACCGCCAAACGGCTGCTCCAGGTGGATGCACAAGGTAAAGTCATCCGTTGAGCAAAACCAATGGTCGTACCAGCCGTTGGGATTACGATGCCGCAGGCCAGCTGACCCGCCAGAACTACACCGATGTGGCCGGTATGCATATTCTGGTAAACGTGAACGCTAATTCTGGTAAGCGTGAACACCTCCGCTTACCCAAGCACTGCCCTCCTTTATTTGTAGCCTGAGTGTTCACGACCCTCCAGTTTTGGTCTGATTTTTTCTCATGGACTTTCCCTTGAGTTCCAACCGGTGGGCGTTATGAATCAGCCGGTCCAGAATGGCATCAGCCAGCGTCGCGTCACCGATGCTGTCATGCCACTTCGATACCGGTAGCTGGCTAGTGACGATGGTAGAACTCTGGTTATGCCTGTCATCCATAATCTCCAACAGGTCATTGCGCTGGCTCTGGGTCAGGGGCTCAAGCCCCCAGTCGTCCAGTATCAGCAAATTGACTTTCGCCAGTTGCTGCAGGAGCTTGCTGTAGCTGCCATCACCGTGAGCAATGGTCATGGCTTCCAGCAACCGGGAGGTCCGGTAGTAGCGCACACTGTAACCGCGCAGGCAGGCACTGTGGCCAAAGGCGCAACTAAGCCAGCTTTTGCCAGTTCCACAGGGTCCGGTGATCAGCAGGTTCTGGTTTTTGCTCAGCCACTCACCCGGTATCAGTGAGGCCATCTGGGAACGGGTAATCCCCCGGGGCTGCTCATAATCAATATCCTCCAGGGTGGCTGCCAGTTTGAAACGAGCTGCTTTCAGTAACCGGGCCAGTCGTTTGTTGCTGCGGTCCGCGTCCTCCTGGTCAATAAGCAGGGCCAGCCGCTCTTCGAAGCTGAGCCCTTCATAGGTGCCGGGTTGCTCACTCTGCAGGTTCAGGGCATCCGCCATGCCTCCCAGGCGCAGGCTGCGAAGGCGAGTCAGGTTTTGATTGATCATGGTCTCGCTCCTCACTGGTAAAAGCTGGCGCCGCGAATGTTTTCATGGCTTCTGGTCACACGATCATCGTCGCTGGTTTCTGCCTTGTTCAGCGGGATTTTGTCTAATCCGGACTGGAGGATCGAACGGACATTAGCAACTCGCCGACCACCGGTGTTTCTGGCCCGGTGGCAGGCCGCATTCAATCGGTCAGCGCCGTATTCACGCTCCATGTTGAGCAGTCCAAGACAGGCACGGTAAGCCTGTTCCGGATGCTCTTTGCTATCGAGCAGTTGCTGAGTAAACCACAGGACGTCGGGGCCCAGCTTTTTCGCCCAGTTCAGGAGTCGTCCCGGTGTCCACTGCTGCTGTTTCTGGTGGCGCTCTGGCATATGCTCTGTGCGGGTGGTGAAGCCGGTTCCCCATTTGCGGGGATGGCTGGCTACCGGCTTCCCCTTGTAGAAGATCTGCACCAGTTGCTGTCCTGCCCGGATTTCCACCTGCTCACGTACCAGCTGATGGGGCACTGAGTAGGAGTGGTTTCCATACTGCACGTGGTAGTCAATATTGACCCGGGCATACTTGAATTCGATGTATTCAAATGCCTCCCGGGGTAAGGGCCTGAGCGCCGGTTGATCCAGCTGCTCATACAGCGTACGACGGCAACCGGGTTGCTGCTTGAAAGGTCGGTTGTTGAGGTCTTCCAGCAGGCGTCGTATTTCCTGGTTCAGCTCCGCCAGCGAGAAGAACGTAGTATGGCGCAGGCGCATTAATATCCAGCGCTCAACGACCTGCACGGCGACCTCTACCTTTGCCTTATCTTTCGGCTTGTAAGGCCTGGCAGGCATGATGGAGGTGCCAAAGTGTTCGGCCAGGTGCTGGTAACTCCGGTTGATCTGTGGCTCGTAGCGGCAGGCTTTGGATACTGCGCTGCGCAGGTTATCCGGAACCAGCAACTGGGTCACGCCGCCAAAGAACTGAAACGCCCGGGCCTGGGAGCAGAGAAAGTCCTGCAGGCCCTGGGTCCAGCTGGCTTCAGCATAGGTGTAGCTGGATGCCCCCAGCACGGCAACAAAGATCTGTGCTGGCGCGGTTTCGCCGGTTTCACGGCTGACAATGGGGACGGTCAGACCCGCATAGTCGATAAACAGTTTTTCGCCGCCCCGGTGCTCCTGGCGCATGGAGCGTTTCTGCTTTTTGCGCCACTCATTGTAGCGATGGCAGAATTGGGCATAGCTGTAATGGCTGTGGGGGTAAACGTCACAGTATTCCTCCCAGAGCACCTGTTTGGTCATTCCCTTTTGTTTGAGGGAACGGTGAATATCGATCCAGTCAGGATCAATCAGCCCTTGATATCGGCGGTTAATGGCTTCAGGAGTGAGCTGGTTGATCAGTGACGTATCGTCCATCTCATTCGGCAGTGGCCAGCTCAGCCCGGATTCACTGAACAGGTTCAGGTATTTGGTGATGACACCCGTGCTGATTCTGAGGCTGACAGAGATCTGTCGGATGGTTAACCGGCACTCGAACCGGAGTCGCAAGATGTCCCTGATTTTACGCATTGGTAACCTCGTTTCCATTGGCATGGCCGCTGCTCCTTTTGATTGAGAGTTAAGGGGAGCGGCACAAGTTGAACGAAATCAATGCTTAAGAAAGGGAAATAGTTACGTTACCGTTACGATTCTGGTGTCGTGAACATGAATTCTGGAGTCGTGAACGCGATTCTGGAAATCGGGCAAAAATGTTCACGATCAGCCAGAATCCATGTTCACGCCTGGCCAGAATTCGTGTTCACGCTTTGCCAGAATGAGCGTTCACGATTAGCCAGAATATGCACGGTATCGATTACGGCTACGAATACGACAGTAACAATGCACTGGTCAAACAGTATCGTTATGCCCTTGGTTTTGCACCATTGCAGTACAAAACAACGAATGGTGTGTATGATGTGCATGCAGATCAGCTATCAACGCCAAGAGCCATGGCGGATCAGGCTGGCAGCACTGTCTGGGCAACCAACCTCTCGCCGTATGGTGTTGCGGATATCACCAGAGGTGAAAGCCTTGGGTTTAATATTCGCTTCCCCGGGCAGTATGCGGATGGTGAGAGTGGGTTGTATTACAACCGGTTCAGGGATTATGCGTCGGGAACTGGGCGGTATTTTCAGAGTGATCCGATTGGGCTTCGCGGGGGGCTGAATGCATACGTGTATGCAGGTGGAAACCCTGTTATGTATATTGATCCCACAGGGGAAATTGGATTACCTGGTGCCGCTATTGGTGGAATGATAGGTGGCAGTAATTCCCGATGAATCCTGAAGCACTACAGCCACGAGAGATACAGAAGAGGTAAAAAAATCATGCCCGCACAATTCTTCGACTAAAATTGCATATTACTCAATCATTGTCGTCGAGTCAGTCATGGGTACGGCTATTCAGAAAAATGTCAGGCAATTCAGTGCTTCTTACTTGATAAAAAAGGTATCAGAATGCTTCGACAGCATTCCAGATCATCGTCCAAATAAATGCGTGATACCCTTTCCTAACTTTCTGAAATCTGCTTTTGCGATGATGCATCAAAAGTTCGATTCACTATTAGGGTTTGATGAAGAGCGGCTTGATGAAATCTGCTGTCATAATCTTGAAAAGCTCTATCACGTAAAAGATGGCAAAGTTCCCTCCGATACCAGAATGAGAGAGGTTGTTGACCCGGTTAATCCACTCGGGTTGAAGACGCCGTTTAAAGAATTGTTTTCTGTCGTTCAGCGCAATGGTGCTCTGCAAGCTTATGCATTCGAATGTGGCAAGTTGAAAGATCTTTATCTGCTTCCTATTGATGGTACGGGTCTCTTTTATTCGGGAACCTGCCGCTGTGATGACTGCTGCATTAAAAACGAGGGCAAAAAAAGTGAAACCTTTTACCACAATATTATGGGGGGCTGTATTGTCCACCCTTCCAGAAAAACCGTCATTCCTTTAGCGCCGGAAGCAATTTGCCGACAGGATGGTTCCACAAAAAATGATTGTGAAAAAGCGGCAATAAGACGTTTTCTGGCGCAGACAAAACATGACCATCCACGCCTGAAACTGGTGATTCTTCTGGATGGTCTATATGCGGACAACCCTACCATTGCTCTGATCAGAGAGCATGGCTGGCACTATATTATCGTGGCCAAAGATGGTAACCATGTGTCGCTTATTGAGGCCATGAATGCCCTTTATGACGAAGGCCAGGTTCATCACCACAAAATCGTTGATGAGAAAAATAACACGACTCATAAATTCCGCTACGCCAATAACGTCCCCCTCAATCTTCAGGATGAAACAGAGCGGGTTAATGTTCTGGATTACATTGAAATCGACAAAAAAGGGATCCAGCATGTCTGGTGCTGGGTAACTGATCTTGAATTAACCGATGATACCGTTGAATCCGTGATGCGAGGAGGCCGTTGTAGATGGCGCATTGAAAATGAAACGTTTAATACCCTGAAAAATCAAGGCTATCAACTTGAACACAATTACGGTCATGGCGAAAAACATCTGGCTACGAATTTCGCCTACCTTACTTTTCTCGCATTCCTGGTTGATCAGATTCAGGAATTTTCTTGTCCAAAATTTCAGCAGGCTTTAAATAAACCAAAGAAGCCTACACGAAAGCGATTATGGAGGAAAATCACCAGCTTCTTTCTCACGTTAATGATTGATAGCTGGGACAGTTTGTTTAAAGCCATTGCCCATGGTGCTAAAGCACAAAAGATAGCTTTTGACACATCATGATTTGGCAAGATAGCCAGAATTTTTCAGGGTGATGATAGTTATTTTTCTTAGCAGCGAAAGTTGAGGGTTCTCTTGTGTTTTCAGAAATTATGAGTATGTCAGTTTTCTGGTTGTGGCAGCTGACGTGTATTCATCGGGAGTAGCTGGATAGGTGGTGTCTCAGCTTTCACTGGCGCATTAGCAACTGGATCGAGTATTACTGATGCTCTAATTGCAGGCAGTTTGGGGGCTGCTGCTGGCGCAGCAACGGGGCTCTTCGGTGGAGTAGGTATTGGTACGTCTGCTTTTATTGGTGGTGGAACCAACCTCCTAGGTCAGGTTATTGGAAATAATATCGATAAAGACCCTTGTAATAATACCAACATAAATTTGGGGGCTGTTGTAGGTTCTGCAATTGGTGGCGTATGGGCTGCTGGTATTACTCGAGGTGCAGGTGCCTTATCAGGTGCAGTTATTGGATGGGGTCCATCAACCTAAATTAAGCAGTTGATCACCTCTGAGCCATGCCCGCAGGGATAGCTTTTGAACCTCTCAACTGAACTCTATACCAGCATTTACCCCGAGCTGATTAATGGTTGATCTGCAATAACCTGACCATTTTTCAAAAATTTTGAGGTCGCTTTCGTTAGAATGCGAAACCAGGGCTGAAATGAACTCAACTGCGGTGCAATACTTTTAATTGAATCAAGAAAATCACACAGCTGGCTTTGTAATTCAGCAATTTTATTCATCAAACGATGATGGCTTGTCAATTTTATTTTCTTTTGATTACCTGATTCGGTGAGCTTTCCAGGGCTTACGCGCCTGTATTCTCATTCTCAATTAGATTGCTATTTTCCACCAAAAGTTAGCTATTAGTACTATGCAAAGGATTGAGCAGACCTGTAGTAGAATTCAGTAATTTAACGACAACTGATGCTCAAGCCTGCTCCCCTTATCACCTTTATGGTTGATGTAGAAGATTCCCGCAAGAACCCCAACCGGTGTGAACACAAGTTGATAGACATTCTGATGATAGCTCTTTGTTGCATCATGAGTAATGGTGAATCCTGGGAGGATATGGAGTCTTATGGGAAGAAAAAGTTCGGATGGCTCAAGACTTTTTTAGCGCTACCTAACGGTATTCCTTCGCACGACACCTTTTATCGCGTGTTTACTCATCTCAACACAGCATCATTCCAGAAATGCTTTCTACGCTGGATAAAGTCTGCATTCCCAGATGCGTTACCAGAAGGCGAATATACCGATATTATTTCCATTGATGGTAAATCGATTAAAGGTTCCCGAGGCAAAGGAAAGGGTAAGCGCGCTGTACATATGGTTAGTGCCTGGAGCCATCGGCTTGGATTAGTGTTAGGACAACAAAAAGTAGACTCCAAATCGAATGAGATTACCGCAGTTCCTACACTCATGGAGGCTCTTGACATGCAAGGAGCCCTTATCACTGCTGATGCAATGAGTTGCCAAAAAAGCATTGCATCGACGTGTATTGAACAAGGGGCTGACTATCTTCTGGCTGTAAAGGGCAATCAGGAAACCTTGCAGAAGGATATTCAGGAAGCAGTTGAGAAGCATTGGGAGCTAAACCCTAAAGATGAACTATCAGATGTCTTTGCTGAACAGGAAAATAAAGGCCATGGGCACCATGAGTACCGCTGCTGCTGGGTCTTTACTGATTTGAACCTTCTATCAACACATGCAGAATGGCAGGGCATCAAGCAGTTCGGAGTTGTTCAGGCAGACAGGACCATCAATAACAAGGTGACAACGGCTTTACGCTTTTATATCAGCAGTAAATCCATGTCTGCGCATGAAATGCTCAATGCAACCCGGATCCACTGGGAAGTCGAAAATAAGCTTCATTGGGTGCTGGACGTCTCCTTTAATGAAGATGCCTGTCAAACCAAACATGAAAATGGAGCTGAAAACTTATCGACTCTGCGTCGTCTGGCACTCAATATTTTTAAGATGGATCGTGTGGGAAAGGGCAGTATTCGACGCAGGCGCAATGATTGCGCTTGGGATGACTCCTACCTGACTGAACTACTTGAACAGTTCATCTTCACTTCTGTTAATCATGGATGTTGATAGTAAATATTGTGCATTTTATGCTCGAGTGAATGAGTTAATGAGAACCATTCTCTTCATGCGTAAGCCCTGGTGAGCTTTCCAATTGAACTCATTAATAATGGACGACTGGTAATAGATTCCTTGTGGGATTCAGGATTACTTAAACGAACATAAAGCGTCCACCAGTTGTATATTAAAGCTACCATTCTCGCTAGCATGCGACATCTTGCCAAATCTTGCGTAACGTATCCGCCCCAGCCCCATTGGTTTTTTATTTCATCAAAATTATTTTCACAGTCAGCCCTGTTTCGATAATGGTTAATAATGGAGACAACATCATTATCAAGTGAAGTGACAAGTACTGAGTACTCATAGGCTTTTATATTGTCCGGTTCTTCAATTAAAGCCAGTGTTGTTTGACGCTCTTTTAATTCTTTTTCCAGGACCAGCATTTCGTTTTCAGGACGACGTCTGCGTACAATAATAATACGCCGTTCTTTTTTCCATCCTGATAATTTAATAACCGATTCCTTGCCTTCCCAGTGCTTATCATATTTTGTCCAGCCTCCGCTGCAGTGCGCTTGGCATATGGCTTTCTTGACGTTGTCATGCTTTTTAACTTTAAAAAGATAATGACAGCCCGCGCTTTCCAATTCACACATCACTCGATCATTTCCCCAATCACAATCGCCACGAACAAATTCAGGCCAGCAACATTTTGGCAAACGATTTAATAACGCCATTAATCCTGGCAATGAGTATTTACTATGACTTTCATTACCCGGCCTGACTTCAACTTCGAGTATCAATTTTAAGTTGGCCATCATGTAGGAGTGGTAGGTGTGGGATGGCCTTCCTTTTTTATATGGGTTGTAACCATTCTCTGCACCTTCCTGATTTCCATAGATGGTTTTTACAGTCACATCGACATCCATAATCCATGGAATGGTTAACAGTGGATCAAAGCAGAGGTGCAGATGTTTTTGCATCCATTCAACGCCTTGCTGCTCATCAATTTTCTTCAAACCACGTCTGGCGGAATCGTCACTGACAATTTTTTTCATGCCAAGAAGCTGTGCATTAACGTTGTCGCCAATAATGGTTCCAATGTGTGCGTATCGTTTATGGCCGGAAAGTATGGAGAGCATTATTGACCCGAGCACATCAACTTTTTGAGGTGCATTGGGGCTTTTATAGGTCAATGGGCAATCATTGACCCAGGGTTCAAATCGATGGCCCGTTTTTAAAAATTGGATAAAAAAAGCCAATTGCCCCATTGGAGTGACCGAAGCTTCCGGTTCCCACTCAACATGAATTTTTCCATCGAAAGAATCGACTTCGAGCGTGACCGACAAGGGGTCTTTTTTCATTTCTGACAGCTCACCCTTTGGGTGAGCGGGTTTTGGTGGACGAACCATCTGTGAGCCCTCGGTATGACTGAGGGTAAGAGTTTAGCTGATGGTTTAACCGCTGAATTTAGGGTTATTAGTCTGGTTCGTGGCCGTGGTGAGACGGCTATTCTGCTGGTTGAGCCGTTCTTTGAGTTTGCCAGGCGGATACTGGACCAAGGCGAGGTTGCCCTGGCAGGAACCGGCGACGCCATGGATGAAGTTGCCGTTCGTCGTTTAATTACTGTTTGATAACCGGTAATTGTATTCGGTGTCACCGCTGGTGGCCTGATTTAAAAAGGTATTTTGATAAACAGTTCGATGGTAACATTTTACTCCTATACAACTATTGTTAAATTGTCGTGTAAAGTACAACTGCCTTAATACTCAAGGAAATGGCATAGAGGAGCGGTAGCGTGAGTGCTGTTCAGGAATGTTTTATCATTTTTTATCAGCGATCAACCGGGCTTAAAACCGCTTTACCACCGCGATTGAGTACATGGGTCCGTAATGCTTCAACAGACGCCTTGGGCAACAGAGTCATTCTGTCTTTACCACCCTTGCCATGGCAAACGGTAATTTCCATGCGCCCAAAATCAACATCCTGAACTCTGAGACGCAGAGCTTCCTTCAGTCGAAGACCGGCACCATACATTAATTGGGCGACTAATAATGGTGTACCTTTGAGATAGGACAAGACAGAGTTGGCTTCAGTCACCGAAAACACAACAGGGAGTTTTTTGGGGCGTTTGGATTTTTGCCAGTCATTGATCGTGAAACTGTCACGCCTCAGCACTTGTTTGTACAAAAAGACCAGGGCACTCAATGCCTGCTGCTGAGTACTGACAGCAACGTGCTTTTTCATCACCAGATAAGTGAGAAAATCACGGACATCATCGCCAGCCAGTAAATCGGGATGACGCATTTTATGAAATTTTATAAAGCGTTTAATCCAGTCCCAGTAGCTGCGCTCGGTAGACAGAGAATAACCGGTAGAGCGAATGGCAATTTGAAAACGTTCTTGTAATCTCATATAAGTCCTGCTTGATACTGTAATTTTATACAGTAAAAGCTAGTTCGTATATGCAGAAAATCAACTGAATGGTTAACCTGTTGTTTTGAATGAAAATAAAGCAATCTGTAATCACACGGGTTGCTTGACCGAAAAATATACGAATTACCAAATACGTAAGCGCTTATTTAAGGACGTCTTCAAAACCCATCATCTGTCTGCCACGCTAACCCCTGTTTTAAAAACAGGAGCGAGCCGTGAATCAAAAACAACCAAACCGCCGCACTTCTGAACAGTGGCAAGGCCTCATCGATCAACAGCGGGAAAGCGGCATCAGCCAGAAAGCCTTTTGCCTTTCGCGCAATATCTGCCTGTCAACCTTCACATTGTGGAAGCGCAAACTAAGGCAGGCAACCGAAAGGCCTGATCAACCAGCACAACCAGACCCTGACTGGTTCGAATTTAAAACTGATTTTCACAACACACCATCAGACCTGCCTCCATGGGAAATTGAACTCGAATTACCCGGTGGTGTAACCCTGCGTATGCGGCGTTGATCATGTTTTTTCCTGAATCACAGGTGCGGGTCTGGCTTTATAACCGCCCCACCGATATGAGGAAGTCATACAACGGCCTGGTTGCTCTGGTGAAAAATACCCTTGAGGAAGACCCGTTGAGTGGGCAGTTGTTCGTCTTTATCAATCGTCGCCGAAACCAGTGCAAGGTGCTGTACTTTGAACGTAGCGGTTACTGCATCTGGAGTAAACGACTGGAGCAGGGTCAGTTTCACTCCCACGCCGGTCAGGCGGTTAAACAACTGCTGGCATTGACCGACCTGAAGCTGATCATTGACGGTATTGATACCCGTTCTATCCGCTATCACAAACGTTATGTAAAACCTGATACATCGAACAGCACAACCTCTGAATAGCAGCTACATTCAAGGGCTATGAATCTTCCTGTTCCTGCCAATCAACCCTCTCACCTGCAGCTGCTCAAGCAGTTGCAGGTGCTGTTGCAGGAACACAAATCTGCGAACGAACACCTGAAGCAGGAAAACGAGTCCCTCAAACATCAGCTGGCCTGGTTTAAACAACAGCTGTTTGGTGAAAAATCGGAAAAGAGACTGATAGAAAACCCGGACCAGCTGGCTCTCGGGGAGATCCTCAAGAACATTGAGTCTCCAGAAGTTCCGGAAACAGAAACCATCACCTATGAGCGCAGAAAGAAGCACAGGCCGGATGACTGTGTTACCGATCAGGGATTGCGCTTCACGGAAGGTGTACCTGTTGAGCTGATTCATATTCCGGCTCCTGAAATGCAGGGTGAAGACGCCGACCAGTATGAAATCATTGATCATAAATATACCCATCGTCTGGCGCAGCGACCGGGCAGTTACGTTATTCTGAAATACCAGAGGGACGTCGTTCGCCATAAGGCAGACCAAACCCTGAGCACGGCGGCAGCCCCCTCCGGCCTGTTTGACCGCAGCTTTGCCGATGTGAGCTTTATAGCTGGCCTGCTGGTTGAGAAATACCGCTACCACCTGCCGCTTTACCGTCAACATCAGAGACTGGAAGCCAGCGGTATCACCGTCAGTCGTGGCACGCTGACCAATCTGGAGCAGCGTGCTGGCCAGTTGTTACAACCTGTCGCCCATGAAGTACTGAACAGCTGCCTTGAAAGTCACACCCTGGCACTGGATGAAACACCCTCAAAAGCTGGGCTGAAATGTAAGGGTAAAATGAAAAAAGGCTACTTCTGGTGCTTTTATGGCGACCACGAAGAAATAGCCTTTATCTACTCCGACAGCCGCTCCTGTGATGTGGTTGAGCCTTACCTGAAAGAATTTGAAGGGGTATTACTCACAGATGGCTACCCCGGCTACGCTAGCCTTTGCTCGAAATACCCAAAGATCACTCATGCCGAGTGCTGGACACACAGCCGACGTTATTTCGTCAAGTCAGAAAAAGCGGAACCCGAAGCGACCAAAGAAGCCCTGAAACAGATCGGCGCACTGTACAAGGTTGAAGATGACATCCGTCGTCAGGGGTTGGAAGGCGACGTACTGCGTGATTATCGCCAACAAAAAGCCAAACCCCTGGTTGACCAGTTCTTTGAATGGAACCGGGAGCAGCTGAGACGGCTTGACCTGGTTCCCAGCAACCCTCTGAGCAAGGCACTGGGCTATGTTCACAAGCGGGAAAAAGAGCTTCAGGTTTACCTGAACGATCCAACGGTAGCGATAGACACCAATCATCTTGAACGTGGCCTTCGTTGCATCCCGATGGGAAGAAAGAACTGGATGTTCTGCTGGACGGAAGAAGGCGCAGACAATGTTGCCGTGTTCCAGACGCTGATCACCAGCTGCCAGCTGGCGGGCATCGATCCCTACAAATACCTGGTTGATGTTCTCCAACGCATCAGCCTCCACCCGGCCCGTGATATCAGGGAACTGATACCGCGACTCTGGAAAGAGAAATTCGGGGCCAATCCATTAAAAGCCGATCTCGACAAGTAGGGGGAGTCTGCTCCCTGCTTGGACGCTTACCCAAATACGAATCAGAAGATATAGCCTTTAAAATGAAGAACGCTGTGTAAGTCACGCTGTATGGGGGTATCGGCTGGTGTGTATAGCGAATTTACAGTATGTTATGCGAAACTGATTCGTGTAAACGACTGTTAGCTGCAAACAAAACTTTATACCATTAACTCATCTAGGATTAAAAATTGAAATTTAAGGTATCACCAATTATTTGGTCATTAATGACTTCTCTAGCCACTTTAACACTTGTTAATCTTATATCGGAAGCATTTACTTTTACTGATACTACTCTAGGTTCTCTATCCTACATTACACAGATTGCTATTTTTATAATTCTTCTTGCAGTTGGATATGTATACTTCAATTACATAGAAGAGAATGGATCACTAGACAATTGGAATACATTAAGAGCGCTCCTGACGAATAAATTACTATTATTTGCAGTAACTATGTATTCAATAATTAGTATCTTTTATAAAAACCTACCAACCTTCATCGATTCCGAACAAGTACCAATAACAATTGATTTGTATTGGATATCAGGATTATTTACACTTATTTCAATAATATTGTTTCATGCATTAGCTCCGAAAGTATCAAAATACAATAATTATGAAACATTTTACAAAAGTGATGGAACCAATTTAATCATATGGGGCGACATTCAGAAGGCAAAAGAATCGTTAAAGATTGATCTCAAAAAAAATATACCAAACCGTAATCTTAGTGATTATAAAATTATTTCAAAAGCTAGCCGGTGCACACCATGCCCTCACATTTTCTACATAGCAAGAGAAAATATAAAATATTCTAAACCAATACTGCGTTCATTTGTTGGATTACCCTTGATTGTCCCATTGTTAATACTACCGTCAATTCATTGGGTGAAAGTCTCATACTGACAAGTACTATGGATCTACTTTATTAGGAAATGGGATGACATTGCCGTTATGACCGCTGATCTTGGCTCGATAGGTGACCGACAGAAGCCGCCAGCCCTTATCAAACCAGTCGCTCTGGATTAAAGACCTGAGCGTTAGAATCCCTTGGCCTCCCGGATTTCTCCACCGCATTCCCGAACATTTCATGCGCTGAGTAACCAGTGTTTTGCATGCTGCTTCAATCACTCCGGAGCCGATGGGAAGACTTTTTGACAAATGCTCTACGTACTTCATCCGTAGGCTATTTTTTCTGAAGTATTCCAGTTCGGTCTTAAGCTTGGATCGGCGCGGGTGTTTTTTGTGTTGGTAAGCCAGGGCCTTGATGACTTTATCAATTCCGCCAGTTTCTTCTTTCAGAATATGCCGGTACGTTTTGAACTTCTCTTTAGCCTTTGGACTATTTTCACCGTACGACAGATCAAAGGCTTTCTTCAGGTGCTCTGCCGCATGGTAAAAGTCGATAATTTCATGACCTTCAGGTAAATCGCTGGAGAGATATGTCCAGTTGTCTTTGGCTCCATCTGCGACTTTCACCAATGTCAGACCCGGCTTTTGTTCAAGGACCTTATTCAGGTGATTTTTGATGGACTGTTTCAATGTCTCCTTCTTGCTCTCGGGCATTCGCCCCATCCTTATGGTGGATAGACGATTACCCAGATCATCATAAAACGACAGCGTCCCACAACTGGCTTCCTGACAACCCGCAGGGCCTCTGGTACGCTTGCCTTCAGCTGCTCCCTTGTCCCGTTTTTCCTGACGCTTTCCGTCCTTCATAGGCAGCATTACACCATCAAGAGAGGCCGCTACCGTCGCAGCATTGGCTGGAACCTGAAAGTTGTCTGCCAGACATATACTCAAAAGGTTCAAGATACTGTTCCCACCGTTCACTGAGTTTTGCAGGAAGACGAGCCAAAGTACTGGCCGACGGTTTCATATTTCCCAGCAACTCAAGAAGGCTTGCCACTTCGGTTGGTGGCAACTGAGCCACCATCCATGCCGCTTGCTTTGCCGCCCTGGGTAACCAGAACCCTTCAACAATCCCTGCCTGGAGTTCCAGGGGGACTATACATTTGCTTCCTGAGCCGGATCGATACAGGGTTCGCTTTACCCGGACAGAGCCAGCAGCAGATTGGTATGTTTGATGATTTTGAGCCACCCTGCGATAAACGGTGCCCTTGACCTCAATAGAAGGTTCATTGACGTCCAGTTTTTGGAGGTCTTCAGAGAGAATCTCCTGCTCTGCAAGAGCCATGAGGTTATGCAGTTCATTTTCGTAATCCTCCCAGTGGAGCTCATGGCATGACTGGCGAAGAAGAGATAACCGATGTTGCAGCATCTCGATTGCAGGGCAGTGATTACTAGCGGGAATGGTCAGTGGGTGACATACTTCCATGGAGGGCGGCCTCTCGCAGATGATTCTTTTGTCACATGAAAATCATAGCTGCGTTTGGTCGCCTTTCTTGTTCGGGTATTTTGGCTCTGGGACGTAAATTCTATGCTCCAGGGTCTGTAGTTGTGCTCAGTATGAGACTTTCACCCAATTCATTTATATAATAGTATCGACATCGCTACAAACTCAGCTGAAAAAATCGAACAGCAGCTAACTAATAAATCCAGGTGACACTACCGCGAATCTGGTTTAGGCGTTAGCTGCTCATAAAAACTCACAAGTTCTAGGTTATATTGGATACATGACTTTCAGAAACATGGAATAAGGTCGCCAAATCTTTCTTTTCAAACCTTCCAGTTAAAAACAATCCTTTTATTTCTCTGTTCACTTCTTCTTCAATATTTCTTGGGGTATGAACAGGAGTGTTCATGATTTTTTGTTCAATTTCATTTGTCTGTTGAATATAAGTATCCAATAGATTTAAATCAGACTGAAGTGCATTAAACTCTTCCAAAGAACTGGCTTTAGAAAATTTAATCTGCAACATATTTCTCTTCTGAATCACAGCACTTTTACTATCAATAAGCCCAATTCTAGCTCGACCAGCTTGTAATCGAGTGTATGATTGTTGCTGTATTTGGCGGTACTCATGTTCAATATGCTGAAAAGCTGAGTCATTCGGGTTTAAAAAAGACATCACACAACCTTTTTTATAAATTAGTGAATTTAGAAGGTAGTAGCAGGTATGTTTACCGTCAAGCTGTATAAATTACCTGATTTATTGGCACTATTATTCGATCAGTTACAAAAAAAGGACACCCACTTTTTAAAAAGTGAAGAGAGTACATCATTTATTCATTTTTTAAATGATAGTGTTGATTATTTTAAGAAATTCTCATTAATACCAAGCAAGAAGAGTATAAAAAGTACTCAGCAACGGCCAGATAGACAGCTACTCCCGATGAATACACGTCAGCTGCCACAACCAGAAAACTGACATACTCATAATTTCTGAAAACACAAGAGAACCCTCAACTTTCGCTGCTAAGAAAAATAACTATCATCACCCTGAAAAATTCTGGCTATCTTGCCAAATCATGATGTGTCAAAAGCTATCTTTTGTGCTTTAGCACCATGGGCAATGGCTTTAAACAAACTGTCCCAGCTATCAATCATTAACGTGAGAAAGAAGCTGGTGATTTTCCTCCATAATCGCTTTCGTGTAGGCTTCTTTGGTTTATTTAAAGCCTGCTGAAATTTTGGACAAGAAAATTCCTGAATCTGATCAACCAGGAATGCGAGAAAAGTAAGGTAGGCGAAATTCGTAGCCAGATGTTTTTCGCCATGACCGTAATTGTGTTCAAGTTGATAGCCTTGATTTTTCAGGGTATTAAACGTTTCATTTTCAATGCGCCATCTACAACGGCCTCCTCGCATCACGGATTCAACGGTATCATCGGTTAATTCAAGATCAGTTACCCAGCACCAGACATGCTGGATCCCTTTTTTGTCGATTTCAATGTAATCCAGAACATTAACCCGCTCTGTTTCATCCTGAAGATTGAGGGGGACGTTATTGGCGTAGCGGAATTTATGAGTCGTGTTATTTTTCTCATCAACGATTTTGTGGTGATGAACCTGGCCTTCGTCATAAAGGGCATTCATGGCCTCAATAAGCGACACATGGTTACCATCTTTGGCCACGATAATATAGTGCCAGCCATGCTCTCTGATCAGAGCAATGGTAGGGTTGTCCGCATATAGACCATCCAGAAGAATCACCAGTTTCAGGCGTGGATGGTCATGTTTTGTCTGCGCCAGAAAACGTCTTATTGCCGCTTTTTCACAATCATTTTTTGTGGAACCATCCTGTCGGCAAATTGCTTCCGGCGCTAAAGGAATGACGGTTTTTCTGGAAGGGTGGACAATACAGCCCCCCATAATATTGTGGTAAAAGGTTTCACTTTTTTTGCCCTCGTTTTTAATGCAGCAGTCATCACAGCGGCAGGTTCCCGAATAAAAGAGACCCGTACCATCAATAGGAAGCAGATAAAGATCTTTCAACTTGCCACATTCGAATGCATAAGCTTGCAGAGCACCATTGCGCTGAACGACAGAAAACAATTCTTTAAACGGCGTCTTCAACCCGAGTGGATTAACCGGGTCAACAACCTCTCTCATTCTGGTATCGGAGGGAACTTTGCCATCTTTTACGTGATAGAGCTTTTCAAGATTATGACAGCAGATTTCATCAAGCCGCTCTTCATCAAACCCTAATAGTGAATCGAACTTTTGATGCATCATCGCAAAAGCAGATTTCAGAAAGTTAGGAAAGGGTATCACGCATTTATTTGGACGATGATCTGGAATGCTGTCGAAGCATTCTGATACCTTTTTTATCAAGTAAGAAGCACTGAATTGCCTGACATTTTTCTGAATAGCCGTACCCATGACTGACTCGACGACAATGATTGAGTAATATGCAATTTTAGTCGAAGAATTGTGCGGGCATGATTTTTTTACCTCTTCTGTATCTCTCGTGGCTGTAGTGCTTCAGGATTCATCGGGAATTACTGCCAGATAGAAGACACTATTGAGAAAATATAAGAAAGAGCAATCAGAAAATTCTGGCCACATTAAAGTAAATGAAAATGTGTTGATCAGGCAGTATAGAGATCACCGCTCACAGACATCCCATGAACCCAGCATTTTCCGGTGCTTTCTGCATAAGCCTTCAGTGAAGCCAGCCTGCCGACTGCGCAGTGGAAACGATTGTGCCAGCGCATAGTCTCCAGCCATTCATTTGGGTCAATACCCAAGCGCTCCAAGATGGGTGGTGCATTGCCAGTTATACGACCACGTTTGCCTTTGCGGATAATTCGGCCAGACCAGTCAACCAGTTCAAAGTAGCTACTGAGTGGGTATGGAATCGCCTGTCCGGGGTTTTGACCCTGAGCTTTTAACGGTTTCAACTGCGCCTTTTGTTTTTTTCTGTTTGCGCTGTCGTGTGTCTGCGCATTCCGGAGCATTCGGCCACCCCCCATCGGAGCGCAGCGACGCATCGGTTTGTAGCTTAGGACTTAGGTTCGGACTTCGCCAGTTTTGCCTGTTTCTTGCGCAGTGACTCACCCTTCAGAGGGACGCGGTGGGCGTTATGAATCAACCGGTCCAGAATCGCATCTGCCAGTGTCGGATCACCGATCAGTTCATGCCAGTGATCAACCGGCATCTGGCTGGTAATCAGCGTGCTCTTGAGGTTGTGCCGGTCTTCAAACAGCTCCAGCAAGTCTCGCCTCTGACTCTCGTTTAAGGGGGCAAGCCCCCAGTCATCCAGAAGGAGCAGATCGGTTTTGGCCAGCGTCGTCATGATCTTCAGGTAACGACCATCAGCACGGGCAAGGCTCAGGTCCTGAAGCAGTCTTGGCAGCCTCTGGTACTGGACTGTATAACCATCACGGCAGGCTTTCTGTGCCAGGGCACAGGCCAGCCAGGTTTTACCAACCCCGGTTGGTCCGGTGATAATGACGTTTTGATGATCCTTTATCCAGCCACTGCCCAGTAACTGTTGAAACTGCTCACGCTTGAGTCCGCGAGGGTGGCGGAAGTCAATGTCTTCCATGCAGGCATGCTGCCTTAGTCGTGCATTTTTTAAACGGGTTTTCAAGCGCCGGTTATCACGGATAGTCATTTCCCGATCAACCATCAGACCCAACCGTTCATCAAACGACATTTGTTCTATTTCTGGACTGTTTAATTGCTCATTAAGTGCTTCATACATGCCGGATAGTTTCAGCGTTTGCAGTTTTTCTAATGTTGGATTCAATAACATGGTTCTGGTTCCTTTCTCTATTATTCGTGCTGGATTAGTTGAAGTAGTCAGAGCCACGAAGATTCTCGTGATGATCCGGCAATGCAGGTTCCGGTTCCAGTTGCGGCAACGGTTGTTGATCCAGGTTGTGCTTCAGGATGGATTCGAGACTGCGATAAGAGCAGGCATCAGTATACAGTGCACGACGACAGGCGTTTTCAAGGCGGGCATCACCATAACTTTTTCCCAGCCTCATGATGCCAAGGCAGCTGCGATAGCCTTGTTGCGGATAGCGACGGTCTGAGAGGATTCGTCGTATCACGGCTTCTGTTTCAGGCCCTGTTTGGGCAGCCCAGTTCTGGAGTCTCTCGGGTGTCCACTCGGCATGTTGTCTGTGCTTTTCCGGCATGTGTTCAGGCTGAGTACTATACCGGCCTTTCTGGTACAACCGTTGATGACTGGCGACCCGTTTACCCTGGTAAAAGCACTCAACCGTATTCTGGGTGAAGCGAACAGAGAGTTGCTTTTTGGCCAGTTGGTAAGGCACGGAGTAGTAATGGCCGTCTACTGACACATGGTAGTCAATGTGTACCCGAGCCTCTTTCCACTCAGCGTATTGATAACGCTCTGCAGGTAAAGGCTTGAGTGCCGGTTTGTCCAGCTCCTCAAACAGTGAACGACGACTACCTTGTATTTTCTGGAACGGTTTGTTATTCAGCTCATCCAGCAGGCTGCGAATCGCTTTGTTCAGTGCCGACAGGGTAAAGAATGTCTGGTTACGCAGGCTGGCCAGTATCCAGCGTTCGACCACCTGTACGGCAGATTCAACCTTGGCCTTATCCTGAGGTTTCCTGACCCGGGCGGGAACAACGGCTACCTGATAATGCTCAGCCAGATCCTGATAGGTGGGGTTGATCACCGGTTCATACCGATGGGGCTGTTTTACGCCTGATTTCAAATTATCAGGGACCAGTATGCAGGGAGTGCCTCCAAAATAGTCAAAGGCACGTACATGAGAGCCGACCCAGTCCGGAAGCGATTGGCTCCAGGTGGCTTCAGCATAGGTGTAGTTGGAAGCTCCCAGTGTGGCGACAAAAATCTGTGTTTGTCGTACTTCACCAGTGTACTGGTCAACGACAGGCATCGTTTGACCTGCGTAGTCAATAAAGAGCTTGTCTCCGGCTATATGGTTTTGCCGCATGACCACGTCCACCTGGTTCTTCCATGCTCGATATTGATCACTGAACCAGCTGTACTGATAACCATCCGGGTGACAGGCTTTATACTTCTGCCAGAGCAGCATCAGGGTCACACCGGGATGTCGCAGTTCCTGGTGAATTTGACTCCAGTCAGGCTGAGCCTGCTTGTTCCTGCCTGATGATGGTTTGACGGGGAACAATTGCTGCTCCAGCGTATGCTCATCAATGGAGTCAGGCAGTGGCCAGGTCAGTTCAGAAACCGAAAGCCGGGCCAGATAATCTTTAACGGTTGAGCGGGAGATATTGCAGCTTTGGGCGATCTTTCGCTCACTGAGGTTGTGCTCAAATTTGAGCCTGAAAACTTCACGAATTTTGCGCATGGGCAGTCTCTTCATGATGCAATCCCGTCATCCTTGAAAGGGTCTCAAGAACGAGGGTAACGGTTATTGAAAAAGACTGCGTCGCTGGCTGGATAAGGGTGGCCGGATGTTTCCGGAATCAGTGGCCGGATGTTTCCGGAATGGGTGGCCGAATGTTTCCGGAATCAGTGGCCGAATGCTTCCGGAATACCCAGTGTGTCTCAATGCGCTCTTTAATAGAGGTATGTTCTGAGGTTTCCAGCGTTGCAGCAATTTTTGCCCGGATGGGGTTTAAGTCGACATAGGCCATGCAAGTCAGCAATGCTGCCTCATCTAACAGGGCCTGACTTTTGTAACGACCTTCCCAAAAGCGCCCTTTGCACTCATCCTCTTTATTGGCCAGCCGGGCTAAGTATTCGTTAAGGCAGCGCATGAACCAGCTGATATCCATTAAACGACCTCGGTACTTCTGGGCACATTCTTCGACACGCAGCAGCTCTGCTTTGCCCAGCTGATCGTCGGCAAGATAACGCTGAACCAGGTGCGGGCCAGAAAAAAGCTGCGTCCAGCGTTGTAAGACTTCTTTGGTGTCACATTCTTTGGCTTGCTGATTATTGATATGGAGCACCACATGATAATGATTCGACATAACCGCATAAGCACAGACTTTCAGGACAAAAATACCAGAAAGCGCTTTCAATCGATCAACCACCCACTGCCTGCGATGCTCATAGTTTTTGCCCGAGAAATTGTCTTTGCAAAACTCTCAAACGGCGCTTCTTCCGGTATTCCCTATGGTACTCTCTCTGGCGCTGAACGTAAGCGGGATCTTTGCGGCGCTCGATGAGCCGCCTTCTTCTGCGTTCAGCGTATGCGGGATCTTTGTGCAACTCATTTCGGCGCTGTTTTTCACGCTCTACGTAAGCAGGATTTTTGCGAAGTTCCCTTTGGCGTATCTTTTTGCTCTCCCGCCAGGCAGGATCTTTGAGACGCTCCCTTTGTCGCTCCCTCTCGTCGCGCTCTGCGAAAGCGGGATCATTCTTATAGCGCTCCCTTCGTCTCTTTGCCGAATCAGGATCATTCTGGTATCGCTTCCTTTGGTATGTCTTGTGGCGCTCTACGTAATCGGGATCATTCCGGTAACGCTTCCTTTGGTATACCCTTTGGTGCTCTAGGTGATCGGAATGATTCTGATAGCACTTTTGGTACTCAACTGCTGAAGTGTTGCCATTAAGTACTTCTTCTGCCTGCCGCGTTTGATGATCACTTGTCGTTTGGTTGTGGTTTTGCCAGCTAGCTCCCCCAACTGGCCTTGAATGTTGTTGATTAGAGAGTATTGCATGAAGATTAGCCAACAGACAATCCGGGTCCCACTCTGGTATTGGCTCGTTGACCTCAGGCTCGTTCTCCACTAGGTATTCATTCTGAAGAAAGCGGATGTCTGGTATTGATGATAGTGAATCATCCAAGAGGGTAGTGTCAGAATGATAAGATGAATATTCATCCAGCCTTGGCAGTAGTATCCCAGAAATATTAATTTCATCAGGGGCTTCCTGATCGCTACTGGTCAGAGATGCAATATTGTATTCATTCAATGAACTAAAAGGACCAGGACTGTTGTTGTGTCTGTCTGATTGACTATGGTAAATACGAAAAGGATCGTCCAGTGCCTGAACAGATATGCCTTGGTACGTCGGCTGCTGTTCATTTCTCATAGTTTGGTGCTGTTGTTCTTGTGAGCTTGAATAAAACCCGGCAAAAGCAACATTGAATTGAGTTAATTTAACAGAGCGTTCCATTGAATTATTAAACTATTGAATTCCAGTTTAAGACTTTTTCTGATCATATAAGTTTCATCCATAAATACTCTGTTCAATAATTATTTTAACCATGCCTCATTATTTGTTATGGCTATTAGTAATGTTGAAAGTGCTTTTAGTAATGTTGAAAGTGCTTTGACAGCTGCCCCTGAAGATTAAAATATTTTAGCGCCGATGGCAGTATCCAGCGGTTAATAAGCAAATTAAGCTAGTGGCAAGAATAAACGAAGCTGCTCTACTTACCTGCGTAGCGTATGTGGATTTGAACCCGGCTGGAGCCGGGATGGTGCAAACGCCTGAGACCTTTGAATATATTTCTATCAGCAAAAGGACAAAACTCAATCCAGGCTGAGATTACCGTTATTAATCAGATTGTTGATAATCTCGGCATCGGTGTTGCCCAGCACGGACATGTCAACCCCTTCCAGCCTGATCTTCTGAGTGATATCTCCGCCCACCTGTGGTGTTATTTCAAGCGTGGTATCGCCGTTGTCAAAATTCAGGGCCAGATACTGATCCAGATCCCCGTGATCACTGGGCAGGATATCGTCCAGGTGAATAACATCACCCCCCTGCCCCAGATGGAAGTCAGTGATGACATCTTCTGCGGGTGCCGCAGCTGTACCAAGGTCAGGTGCTTCCCAGGTAAAGGTATCAGAACCCGTACCCCCGGTTAGCGTGTCATTACCGGCTCCACCAAAGAGAATGTCGTCACCCGCTTCACCCAGCAGAGTGTTGCTGCCACTGTCCGCTTTGATGATATCCGCACTTTCGGTACCGATCATCTCCAGAGAGGTTAAAAATGACTCAATATCACCGGACTGGGCCTGATCGTAGAGGTCACTGATGCTGTCGGGATCCAGAGATCTGTCCAGAACCACCAGATCTGTCATGGTACCATCGGTGGCAGCATCCTGGGACCAGTTACTCTGTCCCACCAGGTTACTGGTCAGGGACACCCCGGAAGGCCCCTGGCCATTTGGATTGTCCGCCACTTCAACGCCATTTTTATACAGGTGCATGTGGCCATCGGCATCAACCGTCAGGGCCATGTGGAAAGTTTCTCCAAGGGTATAGAAGTTATCAAACGCCACAGACCCGACCATGGTGTTGCCGTGGAAAATTTGTGCCTCGATGCGACCTTCTGTAGGGCTGGCAATCAGGATATTATCGGTGCCGGGGCCATTACCAAAATCAATGATCCTGGCCCAGTTAGTGTGACTGTCATAGGTAAAGGTCGAAGCAATGGTTATATCACCGGACGGGGCCATGGTTCCCAGGTAGCCACCGGCACCGTTGAGGCTGACGCCATTATCATTGAAATGGGTAAGGGCACTGTAGAAGGTCAGAACCTGACCATTGCTGGTAAGACTTTCCGCCTTGTCACCGGAACCGGTGGTAAAGTCAAAGGCGGCCAATGCATCATTTGCTTCATGCACCGGTAGTAATTCTGCGGCATCTGTCACGGACACAACATAAGGCTGTTCAATGAATCCGCCGGATGAGTTTGTAGCCCTGACGGTCAACTGGTGACTGGTGGCCGTCTCATAATCGAGAGTTCCGGCAAGACTGATCTCCCCGGTAGCGGCATCAATGGTGAATAGGCCACCGGCATTATTGGCCAGGCTGAAGGTTAGCTCCTCACCGGCTGGGTCGCTGGCCTGCATTTGGCCAACGACGTCTCCTGGCAGGGCACTCTCAACAATATCCGCAGAGGCCAGAAATACTTCAATATGACCGGATTGCGTCTGACCGTAGAGATCACTGATGCTGCCCGGGTCCAGTGACCGATCCAGGATAATCAGATCTTTCACGGTACCGTCCGTAGCCGCGTCCTGAGGCCAGTTGCTTTGACCCACCAGGCTGCTGCTCAGTGTCACCCCCGCAGGCCCCTGACCATTGGGATTGTCAGCCACTTCAACGCCATTCTTGTACAGATGCATATGGCCATCAGCATCCACCGTCAAGGCCAGATGGAAAGTTTCATCCAGAGTGTAGAAATTATCATAAGCCACTGAGCCGACAATGTTGTTACCGTGAAAAATCTGAACCTCTATTCGTCCTTCCGATGGGCTGGCGATCAAAATATTATCGGTGCCAGCGCCATTGCCCAGGTCAACCAACCGTGCCCAGGGAGAGTGGCTGTGGTAAGTAAAGGTGGACGCAATGGTCATATCACCGCTCAGCGTTATGTCTCCCAATGAGCCACCGACACTGTTGAGCCTGACCCCATCGTCAGAGCGGGTAATGCCGCTGTTGAAGGTGAGATCCTGATTATGGTCGGTCAGGTCTTCAGCAACTTCGCCGGAACCGTTGGCAAAGTCAAAAGCGACCAGGGCATCAGAACCCCGCTCCGGCAATAGCTCCGGTGCAGCAGCCAGGGCGACCACATAGGTCTGCTCGCTGAAGGCACCGGATGGATCGGCAACCCGAACGGTCAACTGATGGCTGGAGGCCGAATCGTAGTCCAGGGTGTTGGCCACTGTGATCTCTCCGGTAGCGGCATCAATGGCAAACAAACCACCGGCATCATCAGTCAGGCTGAAGGTCAGGTTGTCACCATCCACGTCACTTACCAGAGCCCGACCGACCACCGTACCGGGAAGGGCGCTTTCGGCAATGGTATCAAGGGGAACGCTCAGGAATGCTTCTACTTCACCGATCTGCGTTTGCTGGTATAAGGCGCTGATACTGTCCGGGTCCAGGGACCGGTCGAACACAACCAGATCTTTCACCGTGCCATCCGTTGCGGCATCCTGGGACCAGTTACTTTGACCCACCAGGTTACTGGTCAGTTCTACTCCGGATGGCCCCTGGCCATTGGGGTTATCCGCTACCTGAACACCGTTTTTATAGAGGTGTATATGACCATCGTCGTCAACTGTCAGGGCCAGATGGAAAGTTTCCCCCAGCGTGTAGAAATTATCAAAAGCTACGGAACCCACAACTTGGTTGCCATGGAAGATCTGCGCCTGTATTCGCCCTTCTGACGGGCTGGCGATCAGAATATTGTCGGTACCGGCACCATTACCGAAATCAACCAGCCGTGCCCAGTTGCTGTGGCTGTGGTAGGTGAAGGTGGAGGCAATGGTGATATCGCCCCGCAAGGTCATTGCCTCCAGAGAGCCGCCAACGCTGTTGAGTGCGACACCATCACCAGAGCGGCTGATGCCACTGTTAAAGGTCAGATCCCGATTGTGGTAAGTGAGGTCTTCAGCCACCTCCCCCGAACCCTGGGCAAAATCATAGGCAACCAGTGCACCTGAGCCCCCCTCCGGCAAAAATTGCGGTGCATAATTGTGGTCAGCAACTGAGATCTCATACTGCTTCTCATGGAATGCTCCATCGGGATGATCGGTAACCCGGACGGTTACCTGGTGGCTGCTGGCTAAGGTGTGATTCAGGTCACCGGCGAGGCGAATAACCCCGGTACCAGCATCAATGGTGAACAGACCACCGGCATCATCGGTCAGGCTGAAGCTCAGCGTATTACCTTCCGGATCTTCGGCCTGCACCTGACCTACCTCAGTACCGATCGCAGCGTCCTCAGTAATGTGTAGAGGATTTAAAAATACTTCTATTTGTCCTGAGTTTGTCAGCGAGTAAAGATCGCTGATGTGGTCGGCATCCAGAAAGTGATCAACAATGATCAGATCCTTGACGCTACCGTCTGTGGCGGCCATGCCCCAGTTATTCTGTCCCACCAGGTTACTGGTCAATGACACCCCGTTAGGCCCCTGGCCATTTGGATTGTCCGCCACTTCAACACCATTTTTATACAGGTGCATATGGCCATCGGCATCAATCGTCACGGCCACGTGGAAGGTTTCTCCAAGGGTATAGAAGTTATCAAACGCCAAATAACCGACCTTGTTATTGCCGTGGAAAACTTCCACGTCAATTCGACCTTCTGAAGAGCTGGCAATCACAATATTATCGGCGTTGGGGCCATTACCAAAATCAACAATCCTTGCCCAGTTACTGTGACTGTGATAGGTGAATGTCGAAGCGATGGTCATATCACCGGACAGTGCCATGGTTCCCAGGGAGCCACCGACACTGTTCAGCCTGACACCATCGTTGGAATGAGTGATGCCACTGTTAAAGGTCACGTCCAGATTATTCTCCGTCAGGTCTTCCGATACCTGGCCTGAACCATCGGCAAAATCAAAGGCAGCCACTGCCGAGTAGTACGTATCCTGCTGCAGTAATACCGGGGCAACATTCTGGTCATTCACCAGGGAAACCACAAACAACTGCTCCTCAAACCCACCGGTCTGGTCAGTCACCCGTACCGTCAACTGATGGCTGGCGGCTGTCTCGTAATCAAGGGCACCGGCGACGCTGATGACCCCGGTAATGGGATCAATAGCAAATCGGCCATCGGCACTGTCGGTCAGGTTGTAAACGAACGCATCGCCATCGGGATCGCTGGCCCCTACCTGCCCAACAATTGTGCCGGGCTGGGCATTTTCACCAATCTGCTGGCCCAGGGACAGATTTTTGGTGTAGATATCCGCATCATCATTCTGGTTGCTCATCCAGGCAATCTGTACCGTACCATCTGCCAGGGCGGTCACCGCAGGCTCATATTGATGGCCCGTTACGGTATCGTTAATCGCAATGGGGTCTGTTAATGGCACACCATTGCTGCTGAACAGTCTGCTGTAAACACCGTAACCATCCGCATCATCCGCCAGGAAGGTAGCCAGGATATCATTGCCAACGGCGGTCAGCTGCATATTGTTCAGGGCAACCACGCCAGAATCACTGACCGCAATTGGGGAACCCACGGCCGTAGCATTGGAGCTCCACATCTGTATATACCAGGTGTTGCCACTCTGGTAAGTGGTGGCCAGGCCGCCATTGTCCAGCACTATGACTTGTGTATCGTGACCCCAGGAGGCCGGGTGACCTCCAAAAGCAACCGGGCCATGAGCACTGCTACCGTCGGCATTGAAAATTTGCAGATTTATCGCGTCATCCGGGCCATTGGATGCGCGCCAGTTAACGGCGAATTTGCCATTGTCCAGAGCGGCCAACTTGGGATGGGAATAGTCTGAATCCACATTGGCAATAAAAATGTCACCTGTATGCTGGGCATTCTCATCATACATGATGACTTTAAGCTGGTAGTCGCTATTCACGGTAGAAACGGCATAACGATTGTCAGACAGCGCCGTAACTTCCGTTCCGTAGTGTTGATGATCGGTATGTCGTCTGGTGATCCAGCTTCCATCCGCCCTGAAAAAGTGCGTCAGGCTGCTGGTTATCAAGCCCGGATCTTCATAAAAGTAAGTGACGGCATAGGCTCCTGAGGGCAGTACGGCAACAGAAGGTTTTTCAAACAGATCACCATAGGGCTGGGAAAGATTCCAGGTATTCACTTTATGGGCATTACCCACAGAATTGCCTGCTGCGTCGAACCGCTGGGCCATTACTTGATCATCAGAGTTGCCTGAGCCGGACTTCCACGTGGCGATATAGCCTCCTTCCGGATGGGCCGCAATATCTACCTGATACTGTTTATTGTGGCCTGCCGCGAGAACCTGCTCATGTTCCAGGGTGGGGTCCAATGCCTGATAATTGCCGATAAACTCTGATAACTGGTCAGCCTGTGTCTGGTGATAGAGTTCACCGATACCATCTGCGGTCAGTGATTCATTGAGTACCACCAGATCGTAGATATGACCATCCGTAGCTGCATCCTGAGAAAAGTTACTCAAGCCAATCTTGTTGCTGGTGCGTAATATCTCATTCGGTGTCTGGCCATTGGGGTTATCAGCCACTTCAACACCGTTTTTGTACAGGCGCATATGACCATTATCTTCAACCGTCAGGGCAATATGGAAAACTTCGTTTAAATCGTAGAAGTTATCAAATCCCACGCTACCTACCATGCTGCCGCCCTGGAAAACATGAGCCTCAATACGGTTTGGCGAGGGACTGGCAATCAGAATATTATCTGCACCGGGACCATTACCGAAGTCAATAACCCGAGCCCAGTTGCCGAACTGACTATAGCTAAAGGTTGATGCAATGGTAAAATCTCCACCCAGGGTCATCGCCCCTAGCGAACCACCGCCCCCCCCGAGATTAACTGACTCACTTTCAAAGCTGGCAGCAGAGTCAAAAGAGACATTATGGCTATGGTCGGTAAGGTCATCATAAACACCGGCGACATTATTGAATTCAAAGGCTGCTACTGACAGCGGAGAAGACCTTCCTGGCTCCAGTTCCGGTGCGTTAGTGACGGACACAACATACTGCTGATTACTGTACGCTCCACTTGGATCAGTGACTCGCACAGTCAGCTGATGGCTGTTGGCCGTATCATAGTCAAGAATACCTGCAACACTGATCTCCCCGGTACTGGAGTTGATGGCAAACAGGCCATCGGCATCGTCGGTCAAACTGAAGGTCAGCGTATCACCGTCGGTATCACTGGCCTGTACCTGACCAACGACAGTGCCGGTCCGGGCATTATCGCTGACATTCAGGGTGGTCAGGAGGGTTTCGACGTTACCGGCAGCCAACTCCGGGTTATCACCACTGGTGGCCTGCAGGGTAACATTGTCGATAACCAGATCCCGGTTATTCCCGTTGACGGTGGTGTCGGAGATCCGCAGCACCAGGTTGCCCGCCGATGGAGCATTGAACACCAGGTTCAGGGTCTGCAGGGTCAGGGAGTCGCTGTCGAACGCCTGCGCGGCAAGCACGGCACCAGACGTTTGATCAATCACCTCGACCTGGCCGGACACCGGCTCGGCGGACCAGGCAGCACCGTAATCCAGGCTCAGGCTGTAGTTGACGTTCGGGTGGCCCTGAATCACCTGTTCCACCACGCCGTCGGCGGCACCGCCACCGCCATTGAACGCCAGGCGATTATCATACAACTCCACCGTTCCGGTCATGGTCCAGTTATCAGCTGTGGTGAAATCACTGTTGCTGACCAGGTTGGTGTCCAGTTGCAGGTCATTATAGGTATCAAGATCGAGAATAAATTCAGGTGGAAGAGACTCGACCGCCGGGTCATTGGCCTGCGGGTCCGGGATATCGACGCTGCCAATAAAGTCAGACAGCTGATTGGCCTGATAAAGTGTTGAAATCTGGGATGCGTCCAGTGCTTCATTGAAAATGGCCAGATCATCAATGGCTCCATCCAGGTAACCATTGACATCCCAGTTACTTTTGCCCACATAGTTGTTGGTCCTCACCATGACGGATGGGACCGCTCCCTGGTGAGTGCCTGCCAGTTCGCCATTTTTGTAAACGCTCATCAGCCCTGAGCTATCCACCGTCGCAGTGATATGCACCCACTGATCGGTGGTGAGGAAATCATCAAGGGTGAGTTTGTGCTCAGTGCCAGTGTCATCCCAGATACCAAATGCCAATCCGTTGGTCTGGTCAGTATGAGACAGGAAAATATTGTGGTCTCCTGCACCATTACCAAAATCCACCACCCTGGACCAGCCTTGATCAAAACTGTCAAAGCGTACCCAGGACGCGATGGTCATTGCTCCGCCCGTCTGCATGCCACTGATCTCGCCGGTGCCCGCAGTACCATCCATTTCGAAGGCTGAGCCGGAGCCTGAGCGGCCGCTTCCCCATGCGGCGCTGCCCGACAGGGTCAGGGGGGATTATTGTCGGACGCATCATCAGCCGTGCTGCCTGTCCCTTCATCAAACTCAAAGGCAGCAGCCACAACGCTGGAGGCTATCACCGGAGTGTTGGCATCGGCCACCCGGTCGGGGTTGTCAACGCTGCGGGCCTGCAGGCTGACATTGTCGACCACCAGGTCCCGAAGATCGCCGTTTGCGGAGGTGTCGGAGATGCGCAGCACCAGGTTGCCAGCCGACGAAGCAGTGAACGTCAGGTTCAGGGTCTGCAGGGTCAGGGAGTCACTGTCGAATGCCTGCGTAACCAGCACTTCACCGGATGCCTGATCAATCACCTCGACCTGACCGGATACCTGCTCGGCGGACCAGGCAACACCGTAATCCAGGCTCAGGCTGTAGTTGACGTTCGGGTGGCCCTGAATCACCTGTTCCACCACGCCGTCGGCGGCACCGCCACCGCCATTAAATGCCAGGCGGTTCTCATACAACTCCACCGTGCCGGTCATGGTCCAGTCATCGCCACTGGTGAAATCACCGTTGCTCACCAGCTCAGTGTCCAGCTGCAGGTCCCGGTAGAGAGCCGGGTTGTCGGCGCTGCGGGCCTGCAGGTTGATGTTGTCAACCACCATGTCGCGATTATTGACATCGATGGTGGTGTCGGAGATGCGCAGCACCAGGTTGCCTGCGGACGAGGCAGTGAATGCCAGGTTCAGGGTCTGCAGGGTCATGGAGTCGCTGTTGAATGCCTGCGTGGCCAGCACCTCACCGGACGCTTCATCAAGCACATCCACCTGACCGGACACCGGCCCATCCGACCAGGCAGCACCGTAATCGAGGCTCAGGTTGTAATTAATGTCCGGGTGGCCCTGAATCACCTGTTCCACGACGCCGTCTGACGCACCACCTGCGCCGGTACCATTAAACGCCAGGCGGTTCTCATAGAACTCCACCGATCCGGTCATGGCCCAGTGTTCATCGGTAGTGAAATCACCGTTGCTCACCAGGTTGGTGTCCAGCTGCAGGTCCTGGTAGACATCAGAGTCTGCTTCAATAACGTCAGACAGCTGATTGGCCTGATAAAGTGTTGAAATCTGGGATGCGTCCAGTGCTTCATTGAAAATGGCCAGGTCATCAATGGCTCCATCCAGGTAACCATTGACATCCCAGTTACTTTTGCCCACATAGTTGTTGGTCCTCACCATGACGGATGGGACCGCTCCCTGGTGAGTGCCTGCCAGTTCGCCATTTTTGTAAACGCTCATCAGCCCTGAGCTATCCACCGTCGCAGTGATATGCACCCACTGATCGGTGGTGAGGAAATCATCAAGGGTGAGTTTGTGCTCAGTGCCAGTGTCATCCCAGATACCAAATGCCAATCCGTTGGTCTGGTCAGTATGAGACAGGAAAATATTGTGGTCTCCCGCACCATTCCCAAAATCCACCACCCTGGACCAGCCTTGATCAAAACTGTCAAAGCGTACCCAGGATGCGATGGTCATTGCTCCGCCCGTCTGCATGCCACTGATCTCGCCGGTGCCCGCAGTACCATCCATTTCGAAGGCTGAGCCGGAGCCTGAGCGGCCGCTTCCCCATGCGGCGCTGCCCGACAGGGTCAGGGGGGTATTATTGTCGGACGCATCATCAGCCGTGCTGCCTGCCCCTTCATCAAACTCAAAGGCAGCCACAGGGGGCGGCGCATCGTGATTGTCCGCCGGAGGGGTGGCGGGGTCGGCCGCTACCGCCAGGGTAAAGGTATCGGAGGCGCTGGCCAGGCCATCACTGGCGGTGACCGTAACCGACAGCGAGCCGGTATCACCACTGCCGGGGGTACCCGAGAAGGTGGTGCTGGCCGCATCAAAGTTAAGCCAGGCGGGCAGGGCACTGCCATCGGCCAGAGTGGCGCTGTAGCTCAGGGCATCACCTTCCAGGTCGCTGAAGCTGTCTGCTGGCAGCTGGTAGCTGAAGGGGTTGTCCTGATCGGCGTTCTGATCGGCCAGGGCAACATCCAGCACTGGCCCGTCGTTGCTGCCGTTAAGAGTGATGGTCAGCGTATGGGTGGTGCCATCCTGTGATTGCACATCCAATGTCTCGGTAAGGGTTTCGCCCTCCCCTAGCTGCTGAATGGCCGACTGGCTGTTATCGGCGCTGTAGGTCCACTGACCGCTGGCATCCAGGATCAGGTCACCGTAGCTGCCGGTGATGGTGGTGGCGATAAACTGGGCTTCACCGGCATCGCTGTCACTGATGGTCAGGGTACCGCTGGCACTCAGTACGTCGCTGTTGTCTTCGGTCACCGTGGCGCTGTCGTCGCCGGCGATCACCGCCGGGTTATCGACGCTGCCAATAAAGTCAGACAGCTGATTGGCCTGATAAAGTGTTGAAATCTGGGATGCGTCCAGTGCTTCATTGAAAATGGCCAGGTCATCAATGGCTCCATCCAGGTAACCATTGACATCCCAGTTACTTTTGCCCACATAGTTGTTGGTCCTCACCATGACGGATGGGACCGCTCCCTGGTGAGTGCCTGCCAGTTCGCCATTTTTGTAGACGCTCATCAGCCCTGAGCTATCCACCGTCGCAGTGATATGCACCCACTGATCGGTGGTCAGGAAATCATCAAGGGTGAGTTTGTGCTCAGTGCCACTGTCATCCCAGATACCAAATGCCAATCCGTTGGTCTGGTCAGTATGAGACAGGAAAATATTGTGGTCTCCCGCACCATTACCAAAATCCACCACCCTGGACCAGCCTTGATCAAAACTGTCAAAGCGTACCCAGGACGCGATGGTCATTGCTCCGCCCGTCTGCATGCCACTGATCTCGCCGGTGCCCGCAGTACCATCCATTTCGAAGGCTGAGCCGGAGCCTGAGCGGCCGCTTCCCCATGCGGCGCTGCCCGACAGGGTCAGGGGGGTATTATTGTCGGACGCATCATCAGCCGTGCTGCCTGTCCCTTCATCAAACTCAAAGGCAGCAGCCACAACGCTGGAGGCTATCACCGGAGTGTTGGCATCGGCCACCCGGTCGGGGTTGTCAACGCTGCGGGCCTGCAGGCTGACATTGTCGACCACCAGGTCCCGAAGATCGCCGTTTGCGGAGGTGTCGGAGATCCGCAGCACCAGGTTGCCAGCCGACGAAGCAGTGAACGTCAGGTTCAGGGTCTGCAGGGTCAGGGAGTCACTGTCGAATGCCTGCGTAACCAGGACTTCACCGGATGCCTGATCAATCACCTCGACCTGACCGGATACCTGCTCGGCAGACCAGGCGGCACCGTAATCCAGGCTCAGGCTGTAGTTGACGTTCGGGTGGCCCTGAATCACCTGTTCCACCACGCCGTCGGCGGCACCGCCACCGCCATTAAATGCCAGGCGGTTCTCATACAACTCCACCGTGCCGGTCATGGTCCAGTCATCGCCACTGGTGAAATCACCGTTGCTCACCAGCTCAGTGTCCAGCTGCAGGTCCCGGTAGAGAGCCGGGTTGTCGGCGCTGCGGGCCTGCAGGTTGATGTTGTCAACCACCATGTCGCGATTATTGACATCGATGGTGGTGTCGGAGATGCGCAGCACCAGGTTGCCTGCGGACGAGGCAGTGAATGCCAGGTTCAGGGTCTGCAGGGTCATGGAGTCGCTGTTGAATGCCTGCGTGGCCAGCACCTCACCGGACGCTTCATCAAGCACATCCACCTGACCGGACACCGGCCCATCCGACCAGGCAGCACCGTAATCGAGGCTCAGGTTGTAATTAATGTCCGGGTGGCCCTGAATCACCTGTTCCACGACGCCGTCTGACGCACCACCTGCGCCGGTACCATTAAACGCCAGGCGGTTCTCATAGAACTCCACCGATCCGGTCATGGCCCAGTGTTCATCGGTAGTGAAATCACCGTTGCTCACCAGGTTGGTGTCCAGCTGCAGGTCCTGGTAGACATCAGAGTCTGCTTCAATAACGTCAGACAGCTGATTGGCCTGATAAAGTGTTGAAATCTGGGATGCGTCCAGTGCTTCATTGAAAATGGCCAGGTCATCAATGGCTCCATCCAGGTAACCATTGACATCCCAGTTACTTTTGCCCACATAGTTGTTGGTCCTCACCATGACGGATGGGACCACTCCCTGGTGAGTGCCTGCCAGTTCGCCATTTTTGTAAACGCTCATCAGCCCTGAGCTATCCACCGTCGCAGTGATATGCACCCACTGGTCGGTGGTCAGGAAATCATCAAGGGTGAGTTTGTGCTCAGTGCCACTGTCATCCCAGATACCAAATGCCAATCCGTTGGTCTGGTCAGTATGAGACAGGAAAATATTGTGGTCTCCCGCACCATTACCAAAATCCACCACCCTGGACCAGCCTTGATCAAAACTGTCAAAGCGTACCCAGGATGCGATGGTCATTGCTCCGCCCGTCTGCATGCCACTGATCTCGCCGGTGCCCGCAGTACCATCCATTTCGAAGGCTGAGCCGGAGCCTGAGCGGCCGCTTCCCCATGCGGCGCTGCCCGACAGGGTCAGGGGGGTATTATTGTCGGACGCATCATCAGCCGTGCTGCCTGCCCCTTCATCAAACTCAAAGGCAGCCACAGGGGGCGGCGCATCGTGATTGTCCGCCGGAGGGGTGGCGGGGTCGGCCGCTACCGCCAGGGTAAAGGTATCGGAGGCGCTGGCCAGGCCATCACTGGCGGTGACCGTAACCGACAGCGAGCCGGTATCACCACTGCCGGGGGTACCCGAGAAGGTGGTGCTGGCCGCATCAAAGTTAAGCCAGGCGGGCAGGGCACTGCCATCGGCCAGAGTGGCGCTGTAGCTCAGGGCATCACCTTCCAGGTCGCTGAAGCTGTCTGCTGGCAGCTGGTAGCTGAAGGGGTTGTCCTGATCGGCGTTCTGATCGGCCAGGGCAACATCCAGCACTGGCCCGTCGTTGCTGCCGTTAAGAGTGATGGTCAGCGTATGGGTGGTGCCATCCTGTGATTGCACATCCAATGTCTCGGTAAGGGTTTCGCCCTCCCCTAGCTGCTGAATGGCCGACTGGCTGTTATCGGCGCTGTAGGTCCACTGACCGCTGGCATCCAGGATCAGGTCACCGTAGCTGCCGGTGATGGTGGTGGCGATAAACTGGGCTTCACCGGCATCGCTGTCACTGATGGTCAGGGTACCGCTGGCACTCAGTACGTCGCTGTTGTCTTCGGTCACCGTGGCGCTGTCGTCGCCGGCGATCACCGCCGGGTTATCGACGCTGCCAATAAAGTCAGACAGCTGATTGGCCTGATAAAGTGTTGAAATCTGGGAGGCGTCCAGTGCTTCATTGAAAATGGCCAGGTCATCAATGGCTCCATCCAGGTAACCATTGACATCCCAGTTACTTTTGCCCACATAGTTGTTGGTCCTCACCATGACGGATGGGACCGCTCCCTGGTGAGTGCCTGCCAGTTCGCCATTTTTGTAGACGCTCATCAGCCCTGAGCTATCCACCGTCGCAGTGATATGCACCCACTGATCGGTGGTCAGGAAGTCATCAAGGGTGAGTTTGTGCTCAGTGCCAGTGTCATCCCAGATACCAAATGCCAATCCGTTGGTCTGGTCAGTATGAGACAGGAAAATATTGTGGTCTCCCGCACCATTACCAAAATCCACCACCCTGGACCAGCCTTGATCAAAACTGTCAAAGCGTACCCAGGACGCGATGGTCATTGCTCCGCCCGTCTGCATGCCACTGATCTCGCCGGTGCCCGCAGTACCATCCATTTCGAAGGCTGAGCCGGAGCCTGAGCGGCCGCTTCCCCATGCGGCGCTGCCCGACAGGGTCAGGGGGGTATTATTGTCGGACGCATCATCAGCCGTGCTGCCTGTCCCTTCATCAAACTCAAAGGCAGCAGCCACAACGCTGGAGGCTATCACCGGAGTGTTGGCATCGGCCACCCGGTCGGGGTTGTCAACGCTGCGGGCCTGCAGGCTGACATTGTCGACCACCAGGTCCCGAAGATCGCCGTTTGCGGAGGTGTCGGAGATGCGCAGCACCAGGTTGCCAGCCGACGAAGCAGTGAACGTCAGGTTCAGGGTCTGCAGGGTCAGGGAGTCACTGTCGAATGCCTGCGTAACCAGCACTTCACCGGATGCCTGATCAATCACCTCGACCTGACCGGATACCTGCTCGGCGGACCAGGCGGCACCGTAATCCAGGCTCAGGCTGTAGTTGACGTTCGGGTGGCCCTGAATCACCTGTTCCACCACGCCGTCGGCGGCACCGCCACCGCCATTAAATGCCAGGCGGTTCTCATACAACTCCACCGTGCCGGTCATGGTCCAGTCATCGCCACTGGTGAAATCACCGTTGCTCACCAGCTCAGTGTCCAGCTGCAGGTCCCGGTAGAGAGCCGGGTTGTCGGCGCTGCGGGCCTGCAGGTTGATGTTGTCAACCACCATGTCGCGATTATTGACATCGATGGTGGTGTCGGAGATGCGCAGCACCAGGTTGCCTGCGGACGAGGCAGTGAATGCCAGGTTCAGGGTCTGCAGGGTCATGGAGTCGCTGTTGAATGCCTGCGTGGCCAGCACCTCACCGGACGCTTCATCAAGCACATCCACCTGACCGGACACCGGCCCATCCGACCAGGCAGCACCGTAATCGAGGCTCAGGTTGTAATTGATGTCCGGATGGCCCTGAATCACCTGTTCCACGACGCCGTCTGACGCACCACCTGCGCCGGTACCATTAAACGCCAGGCGGTTCTCATAGAACTCCACCGATCCGGTCATGGCCCAGTGTTCATCGGTAGTGAAATCACCGTTGCTCACCAGGTTGGTGTCCAGCTGCAGGTCCTGGTAGACATCAGAGTCTGCTTCAATAACGTCAGACAGCTGATTGGCCTGATAAAGTGTTGAAATCTGGGATGCGTCCAGTGCTTCATTGAAAATGGCCAGGTCATCAATGGCTCCATCCAGGTAACCATTGACATCCCAGTTACTTTTGCCCACATAGTTGTTGGTCCTCACCATGACGGATGGGACCGCTCCCTGGTGAGTGCCTGCCAGTTCGCCATTTTTGTAAACGCTCATCAGCCCTGAGCTATCCACCGTCGCAGTGATATGCACCCACTGATCGGTGGTGAGGAAATCATCAAGGGTGAGTTTGTGCTCAGTGCCAGTGTCATCCCAGATACCAAATGCCAATCCGTTGGTCTGGTCAGTATGAGACAGGAAAATATTGTGGTCTCCCGCACCATTCCCAAAATCCACCACCCTGGACCAGCCTTGATCAAAACTGTCAAAGCGTACCCAGGATGCGATGGTCATTGCTCCGCCCGTCTGCATGCCACTGATCTCGCCGGTGCCCGCAGTACCATCCATTTCGAAGGCTGAGCCGGAGCCTGAGCGGCCGCTTCCCCATGCGGCGCTGCCCGACAGGGTCAGGGGGGTATTATTGTCGGACGCATCATCAGCCGTGCTGCCTGCCCCTTCATCAAACTCAAAGGCAGCCACAGGGGGCGGCGCATCGTGATTGTCCGCCGGAGGGGTGGCGGGGTCGGCCGCTACCGCCAGGGTAAAGGTATCGGAGGCGCTGGCCAGGCCATCACTGGCGGTGACCGTAACCGACAGCGAGCCGGTATCACCACTGCCGGGGGTACCCGAGAAGGTGGTGCTGGCCGCATCAAAGTTAAGCCAGGCGGGCAGGGCACTGCCATCGGCCAGAGTGGCGCTGTAGCTCAGGGCATCACCTTCCAGGTCGCTGAAGCTGTCTGCTGGCAGCTGGTAGCTGAAGGGGTTGTCCTGATCGGCGTTCTGATCGGCCAGGGCAACATCCAGCACTGGCCCGTCGTTGCTGCCGTTAAGAGTGATGGTCAGCGTATGGGTGGTGCCATCCTGTGATTGCACATCCAATGTCTCGGTAAGGGTTTCGCCCTCCCCTAGCTGCTGAATGGCCGACTGGCTGTTATCGGCGCTGTAGGTCCACTGACCGCTGGCATCCAGGATCAGGTCACCGTAGCTGCCGGTGATGGTGGTGGCGATAAACTGGGCTTCACCGGCATCGCTGTCACTGATGGTCAGGGTACCGCTGGCACTCAGTACGTCGCTGTTGTCTTCGGTCACCGTGGCGCTGTCGTCGCCGGCGATCACCGCCGGGTTATCGACGCTGCCAATAAAGTCAGACAGCTGATTGGCCTGATAAAGTGTTGAAATCTGGGAGGCGTCCAGTGCTTCATTGAAAATGGCCAGGTCATCAATGGCTCCATCCAGGTAACCATTGACATCCCAGTTACTTTTGCCCACATAGTTGTTGGTCCTCACCATGACGGATGGGACCGCTCCCTGGTGAGTGCCTGCCAGTTCGCCATTTTTGTAGACGCTCATCAGCCCTGAGCTATCCACCGTCGCAGTGATATGCACCCACTGATCGGTGGTCAGGAAGTCATCAAGGGTGAGTTTGTGCTCAGTGCCAGTGTCATCCCAGATACCAAATGCCAATCCGTTGGTCTGGTCAGTATGAGACAGGAAAATATTGTGGTCTCCCGCACCATTACCAAAATCCACCACCCTGGACCAGCCTTGATCAAAACTGTCAAAGCGTACCCAGGACGCGATGGTCATTGCTCCGCCCGTCTGCATGCCACTGATCTCGCCGGTGCCCGCAGTACCATCCATTTCGAAGGCTGAGCCGGAGCCTGAGCGGCCGCTTCCCCATGCGGCGCTGCCCGACAGGGTCAGGGGGGTATTATTGTCGGACGCATCATCAGCCGTGCTGCCTGTCCCTTCATCAAACTCAAAGGCAGCAGCCACAACGCTGGAGGCTATCACCGGAGTGTTGGCATCGGCCACCCGGTCGGGGTTGTCAACGCTGCGGGCCTGCAGGCTGACATTGTCGACCACCAGGTCCCGAAGATCGCCGTTTGCGGAGGTGTCGGAGATCCGCAGCACCAGGTTGCCAGCCGACGAAGCAGTGAACGTCAGGTTCAGGGTCTGCAGGGTCAGGGAGTCACTGTCGAATGCCTGCGTAACCAGCACTTCACCGGATGCCTGATCAATCACCTCGACCTGACCGGATACCTGCTCGGCGGACCAGGCGGCACCGTAATCCAGGCTCAGGCTGTAGTTGACGTTCGGGTGGCCCTGAATCACCTGTTCCACCACGCCGTCGGCGGCACCGCCACCGCCATTAAATGCCAGGCGGTTCTCATACAACTCCACCGTGCCGGTCATGGTCCAGTCATCGCCACTGGTGAAATCACCGTTGCTCACCAGCTCAGTGTCCAGCTGCAGGTCCCGGTAGAGAGCCGGGTTGTCGGCGCTGCGGGCCTGCAGGTTGATGTTGTCAACCACCATGTCGCGATTATTGACATCGATGGTGGTGTCGGAGATGCGCAGCACCAGGTTGCCTGCGGACGAGGCAGTGAATGCCAGGTTCAGGGTCTGCAGGGTCATGGAGTCGCTGTTGAATGCCTGCGTGGCCAGCACCTCACCGGACGCTTCATCAAGCACATCCACCTGACCGGACACCGGCCCATCCGACCAGGCAGCACCGTAATCGAGGCTCAGGTTGTAATTGATGTCCGGATGGCCCTGAATCACCTGTTCCACGACGCCGTCTGACGCACCACCTGCGCCGGTACCATTAAACGCCAGGCGGTTCTCATAGAACTCCACCGATCCGGTCATGGCCCAGTGTTCATCGGTAGTGAAATCACCGTTGCTCACCAGGTTGGTGTCCAGCTGCAGGTCCTGGTAGACATCAGAGTCTGCTTCAATAACGTCAGACAGCTGATTGGCCTGATAAAGTGTTGAAATCTGGGATGCGTCCAGTGCTTCATTGAAAATGGCCAGGTCATCAATGGCTCCATCCAGGTAACCATTGACATCCCAGTTACTTTTGCCCACATAGTTGTTGGTCCTCACCATGACGGATGGGACCGCTCCCTGGTGAGTGCCTGCCAGTTCGCCATTTTTGTAAACGCTCATCAGCCCTGAGCTATCCACCGTCGCAGTGATATGCACCCACTGATCGGTGGTGAGGAAATCATCAAGGGTGAGTTTGTGCTCAGTGCCAGTGTCATCCCAGATACCAAATGCCAATCCGTTGGTCTGGTCAGTATGAGACAGGAAAATATTGTGGTCTCCCGCACCATTCCCAAAATCCACCACCCTGGACCAGCCTTGATCAAAACTGTCAAAGCGTACCCAGGATGCGATGGTCATTGCTCCGCCCGTCTGCATGCCACTGATCTCGCCGGTGCCCGCAGTACCATCCATTTCGAAGGCTGAGCCGGAGCCTGAGCGGCCGCTTCCCCATGCGGCGCTGCCCGACAGGGTCAGGGGGGTATTATTGTCGGACGCATCATCAGCCGTGCTGCCTGCCCCTTCATCAAACTCAAAGGCAGCCACAGGGGGCGGCGCATCGTGATTGTCCGCCGGAGGGGTGGCGGGGTCGGCCGCTACCGCCAGGGTAAAGGTATCGGAGGCGCTGGCCAGGCCATCACTGGCGGTGACCGTAACCGACAGCGAGCCGGTATCACCACTGCCGGGGGTACCCGAGAAGGTGGTGCTGGCCGCATCAAAGTTAAGCCAGGCGGGCAGGGCACTGCCATCGGCCAGAGTGGCGCTGTAGCTCAGGGCATCACCTTCCAGGTCGCTGAAGCTGTCTGCTGGCAGCTGGTAGCTGAAGGGGTTGTCCTGATCGGCGTTCTGATCGGCCAGGGCAACATCCAGCACTGGCCCGTCGTTGCTGCCGTTAAGAGTGATGGTCAGCGTATGGGTGGTGCCATCCTGTGATTGCACATCCAATGTCTCGGTAAGGGTTTCGCCCTCCCCTAGCTGCTGAATGGCCGACTGGCTGTTATCGGCGCTGTAGGTCCACTGACCGCTGGCATCCAGGATCAGGTCACCGTAGCTGCCGGTGATGGTGGTGGCGATAAACTGGGCTTCACCGGCATCGCTGTCACTGATGGTCAGGGTACCGCTGGCACTCAGTACGTCGCTGTTGTCTTCGGTCACCGTGGCGCTGTCGTCGCCGGCGATCACCGCCGGGT
>NZ_JBLYNQ010000002.1:0-6276 GCF_049310265.1 Endozoicomonas sp. ALB091
TTGCTGTTGTTGCCAGAGCCGGATGGTTCTGTTCAGCACAAAATCCTTGCCCCAGCCCGCCGGCCCTTCCACCAGCATGGCGGTGCGTCCCGAGTCATCCTTGTCCAGACTTTGCCAGTAGTGGTAGACCAGCTGCCGGACAGGCTCCGCAGAGAAGTCACCATCGGTGTTGGCGGCCTGCAGTCGTTGGATAAAATCAGTAAAGCTCGCGTCAACCCCCGCCAAAAGGGACGGATCTTCCTTGAACTGGCCCCGGTACCAGACGTTGAGGGTGTCTCAGCCGTTGCTGGTATTCCGTGGTTACAGCACCGGCCAGACTGTCCATAAATGCCCGCCTGATCAGGGCGTTGACTTGCGCTGGCGTGTCGTCGCCGGTCGCGGAACAGTGACGGAGAATCTGGCGAACGGTGGCCAGCACATCGGTGATATCTCTGGGTGTGGTCTGGTCCTGCAGCTCCCGGAACTGGTTGTACAGGGTTAATAGCCGGTCACGGGCCTGTTGTTTCAGGTGATCAGGCCAGGCCTGCGGTAGATTGGGCAGAATGATGGCGTTGGCCAGCACGGTGTCCGGCAAGGGGTTATAAAAGAAGGTGGGAATCCGTGATTTCAGCGTGTTATCCAGGTGCCGTCCCGAATAATGATCCGGATTACCGGTGAGAATAATCCGGTGCCGGTTGTTCAGTTCGTACTCCCGGCCCTGATAATGGAGCACCGGCGGCTGCCGGGTTAAACCGACCAGGGGGGCAAGCAGACCCTCTGGCACCAGGTTGGCTTCATCGAGCACCAGCAGGGGCGGATCTTTCGATAATACCCACTGCAGCAGTGGCCCTTCACAAAATTCGGTGCCATGATCCTCCGCCCCATTGCCCACTGAATAACTCACCAGCTGCGGTCCACCAAACATGACTACAGATTTGTGGTTGGGCTGATGCTGAAGCACCTGACAGTCTGGATAACCAGTCCTAGCCGCAATAATGCCGGCCATGGAAGTCTTACCTGCTCAAACTTCTGCCCTGCAGGAACACCACGGGATGTTCCCAAACCCTCCAAGGTTACGTACGCCAGACGCCGCTCCTGCAGGTTACAGTGATGCTTTTCTCGGGCAAGAAGGGCATCAGGCAGATCCTGACACGGCCCGGAGTAACTGATCATCAACAAAGAGCGGTGGCCGGTAACTCCCCGCCCTGTTGTGATTTCTGTTGGTCGGTCTGATTTAAGAATGGCGGCAATCTGGCTCTCCAGCGTCCCGGCCGTTTGGCTGATGATGGTGTCCTACCTGGGTGATGCCCGGTGAGCAATCGGGGTATCTTTTAAGGTTGAGCGCAGGTTCCCGTCAAACCAGCGTTTTTGCCGGACCAACCGAAGATCAACACCCAATCCCCATGCCAGGAGACGCTGCTGTGCCCGGGGGCGGCGGCGACAATATAGGTGGCCAGCTGGTTCACTACGTCGTGGGGTACGGGATACGGGTCTTGGCTGCCTTGGTGTATTGCCGTGGCCGGGCAGTGCCGGGCCAGCGCAAGGAGATCGGCCTTGATGTCCCTCGATTCCAGGGCCGGAGTGGTGGGCCAACTGTTGCTCCAGGGCGGATCGGTCGGCCCGGTTGCTCGGCGGAGTTGATCCGGAACATAACCAGCACTTTTCACCAGGGTAAAACTGCTCGTCTGCGGATCTTCGCGATACGCCTTGGCCAACAGCACATGCAAGGCTCGGCGTTGATGGCAGGAGCGGCAACCCACAGGCTACCGTCCAGCAGGCGTTCTGCCTCGGCCTGTTGCTCAAACCGATACTGAAAATCGTCCTCGATCCAGGGCGGCTTGTCCAGATAGTGCCTTTGACAGGATTGGGGCGAAGACATCGGCGCCGGGGAGTGAACCGGGTTTTCCGGTGCGGGTGGTTGGCTATCGGAACGGATTGAGCAGGGCGTTGATCAATGCTGAGCCGGTGGTTTGCTGCCCCGGGGGAGGCATGAAGGTGACCTGTGCCTTTGGCAGATCCATCTTATGCCCATGAATAAACAGGTAAGGGGCGGGCAATAACAGGGTTTCCAGGTTGGCAGCCAATTCCGGGTTGCGCTCCAGACCATAAAGGGTCGTTGGCGTCCCATTGACCAGGGCATCCAGCAGTCGACTGTTGGTCAGGGAAAAAGTGAAACGGCTCTGGCTGGTGAGGTTGACCTGTTGCAGGGATTCCAGGGTATCCCCGGGGTTGATCTGATAGGTAAAAGTGGCGCAGTGTGGGTTGCAGGCTCCCGTGGTTGGACAGTCACCAGCCCTTGCTGGGAGCAACAAATCGGTTGGCAAATTGGCAAACAACTGTGGTCTTTTACTCTCCGGTAATTCCTCCAGTCGGCACAATAACCATAACCACTGTTTGTCATCCAGCTCGCCAGTAAGCACCAGTTGCCTGCAACCTTGCAGCAGATTAGCGAGCATATCCGTTTGCACAACGGCAGTGCCCTCTACCATCACATGGCCTTTGAGACGCTCGATTGAGCTGCCGTTAATCACCACAAACGGGCTCTGGGAACAAAAAACGGTGCTGTCGCTGATCGACTGGATCTTTCCGGGCTTTGAGTTCGGTGGCACAGACATGGGCTACGGACAGGGATATCCGCTCAGGCAGCCGTACCCATTGTTTGTTGGCGGTGAACTGCCAACCCGTATGGCCGTTGCCTGGGCTGCCTGGAAGCCAGTGTCTTCCCAGGGTACAGGTTTTTCATTGTTAAGCACAAGGTGGGTATTTTCTTTCAGGTTGGCCAAAGCCCCTTCAGAAAAAACCAGGCGACCCTGATCATTGAGGGTGATACCACCAAACAGTTGATGGTACCAGTTGTTGGTGGTGGCAAAGTTGATGGTGACGCGGAGGGCATTGGCCGGGATGTCTTCCGTGGGTTTTTGGGCCAGTACAGTTTCATCGGTCACCGAATCAGCAATATAGCAGTCGGCTTCTGGTACGGCCTTTTCCGCAATGAGTCCCAATCTGCGCCAGGAGGTCGGGGCTGGCGGGCTTACTTCCGTCCAGCATCCCGTGGTCGGTCAGAAATACCCGCCGGATTTGGTCGCCCAGTGGTTTATCGTTACAATTTGGGCACACCTGAAGGAGGTCATTAAAGTTGGCAATATCACCGGGTGTCATGGCGGTCAGGTCAAACACCAGGGTCATCGGCTCATCCGTAAACAGTCGGCCTTCCGCTTTTTTTAATTGGCCGCCCTCTAGCCAGGTTTGTTGCATCAGGCCCTGTTTTTCCAGATCATCCAGCGCGCGAATGCAATAGGTTGCAGGCTGTTCATGGCGTAATTGATCAATAATTCGCTGTTGGGTTAACGGAGTATTGGCAAAATAGAACTCACCGGTGCTCAGGCTCTGATGGGCCGCTTCCTGATCCGTTGAGCGGGCGGTGGAGTGATCGCTTTGAAAGTGAGAGGTAACTTGACAGGCAGCGGGCAGGCCTTTGTCCTAAATCAGGCATTGGGACTTTTTGAGGTTCAATAATCTTGATCGCTTTGCTGGGGTATCGCTGAAGACTGCCTCGTCCATCGGAAAAATCCGATATTTTCCCATAAGTTTCCCACCCGAGGTGGTAAAAGAGTGGCGTTATTGTTTGACTTTGGCAAGGAGTGATAATTGATAATCTCATTCTTACGTTTTGTCCATTTGATCATCCATGCCTGATTTATGAATTGGCAAAGAAGTACAATCGAAGATAATGGGTTTGTAGATTGTAGATTTTGATATGTTCAGGAAAGCAGTCTCTCCGGACACAAGCTTTTCAGGGACGATAATGTAATTGCCGACAGGCTGGTGGTGGAGTTGTTGATGGATGCGATGCTGCGAAAGTCGCTCCAAAAGTGAGCGGCTCATAGTCATCGTTTTGACAAGTTTTATGCACCGCTGTGAAAATCGTTTACCACGATCTGTTACCGGATCAAGCTTGTCAATTTTTATGGATCTTAGAGAATAAGACATAAGCATTCGTTTTACCCGGCCTTTTAACTGACAGGAATCACAGAACCCGGAGAATGTCTGTAAGATGGCCAATAATACATATTTCAGAAATTCAGGCACTGAGCGGTAAAGATCACATAGCCAGTTTAAATAGTGCACATCAGGCTTTTGTGCATGTATCAGGGAGCATAATATCTTCAGATGCGAATTAAGGAAAGAATCTTTCACACTGCAATTGACCATATTATCCGCCATATGCTTATCCACTATATGCCAAGCGCTTTCTTCTATGATACTTTTCCAATCTTTTATGTTTTCACCAAACCGGTAAAACATTTGTGGTGATAATAGTATCTCCCAATAATCCGGAAATGTGCTGGTTTTTACCGGTCCTCTGTTGAATGCAGAATAGAAATCTTTAAATCTGTGCATAAACTCAGTCGAAGCTGATCTGTTTGTATTTGACTGTAAGTCATTTTTAATAATTTCAAGACAATAGTTAATCTTACTACCCAAAGAAAATCCCGGTGACTCAAGAATTTGGTCGGAATAGGCATCCCGCCTTTTAGCGGTTAGCTTCAGCTTGGAATTGTCTGGACGATGATAATCCCCCCAGTCGGGTTCTGTGATATCTGCAGTGGCCTGTCCGCCACCACCAAGTTGGTATTGTCGCCAGGTGTGGCCGCCATCGGGGCTGATCTCAACAAAACGGTGCGAAGCATTCGCTACTTGCCGCGCAGGAATACCCCAATAGTGGCAGAGCACCTGGAAAATCGTCGCCTTGTGTCGGCAAACCCCCTGTTTCTCCCTGAGCATATTCAGCAACAGCTGTTCATCTTGCCCGGTCACATTTTTGCTATCGGAAAATGTATCCAGCCAACCCATCAACGCCCTGAGTCGTTGCGGGATATCCGGGATCCCATGGATGTTACGCAGCTCTGCATAGGCTTCGCAGGTGTTCGTTTTGGGGTAAAAAATCTGCACTTCCAACAGATCTGCAAGCCGTTGACTGCACAATCCCTCTGGTAATGTCAGCCACTCGCCCGGTCTTAGCAGGGTAAAATAGGCTTGCTCGGGGGCAATGATAAAGTCCACCGTAACCGGTGATGCTGAGGCTGCCTTACTTTTGATTAACAGTTGCCCTGTCAGCTCGCTTCGGGCCAGCTCAATGGGGGTGTCCGGGGTGCAGCGCAGTGCCCGGAGCTGGTCTTTGGGCGTCATGGCAGGCAGGGGCTGCCACTGGTTATTCAGGATCAGCACAAACTTGCCGGGCAGTTCATCTGCTCCAAGGTTGGTCCGCCAGACGTTATCATCAGGCCATCCTGGCAACGATGTTAGCGTGCCATTTGTCCAGTCGATGGGGTAGTTGCGCAACCGGCCGTCTTCATCCAGACGGGTCTCCCGAAAAAAGAGACGATATTGGCGGGCATCGTAAGGGTTTTTGGGGAAGTACCTGGTGACCTTGTAGTGGGGGGGCACCAAAATATCGCCAAATTTACAAGGATAAGCCGAATGACCCGTTTGTTGCGGGTTTACCGTTGACCCGCTATTGCCGCTGATCTCCATATCTTGCTGCATGGCTTGTGCAATCGTCATGACGTCCTGATCTGTTGCCTCCGGTGTCACCGTGATTACCCGGTCACCACAACGGAGTTCAGGCCCGAATGTTACCGTGATGGGCGTCAACAGTCCGGGCATGCTATTGGCTATGGTCTCAAGGTCCCGGCGCCGTTGTTCTTCCTGCTGGATTCGTTCCAGGCGTGCGGTATCCTCCTTCAGCGGAGGCAGCGTTGTCTGCAAGGCACGAAAGGGCAGTGACAGGTGTTTTCGCAAGGCCTGATGCCAATGTTCAGGCCGCTGACTGGCCAGCTGCCGGGCGCTGCTGAACAGGTCGTCCAGTGCCAGTTGCACCGGGCGGTTCTGCTGATGCAGTGCTGTGGCCAGTTGGTGGAAGTGACCCGCCAGCCACTTGGGCAACCCATCAGGTATCTTGGGCAAACCCTGCACCAGCCCTTCCAGTTCTTCCGGGGTAAGGGCAGCCAGCCTGACCTGGGTGCAGCGGCTCGTCAGGGCCTTGCTCAGCGCTTCCCGTCCGGCAAAATAGCCGGGATTGATGGTGGCAAACAGGCGAAATCCCCGTGCTGCATGGCCGGTCAACACATTATTCAGCAACCCTTCTACATAGTGGCTGGGAATCAGGTTAAGCTCACTGATGGCGATCAGTTGCCCCCGGCTCATCGCTTGCTTGACGCTTTCTGCCAAAGAGGTCCACTGGTTCGGGTTGGCATTGATATGGACAAATGGGCGTACTGGCTGTTGTTTCCTCTC
>NZ_JBLYNQ010000003.1:0-944988 GCF_049310265.1 Endozoicomonas sp. ALB091
TCACGCAGGTCAACAGCGTAGCCAACGCTTCGTTGAGCTCCGGTGTCTGCTCGTACCTGTTGTCCACCAGTTTTGCCATGGCCCACAGCAGGTTGGTGATATGCTGGGGATTAAATTGGTCTTTCTGTGCATTTACGTGGGGCAACAGCGCAGCCACAGCATCTTTGAGCTCTGGTGTTTTCTCCAGCCCTTTGTCCACCAGTTTCGCCATGGCCCACAGCAGGTTGGCGATATGCTGAGGAATAAACTGGTCTTTCTGTGCGTTCACTTGGGGCAACAGCACGGCCACGGCCTCGTTAAGACCTGGTGTCCGCTCCAGCCCTTTGTCCACCAGTTTCGCCATGGCCCACAGCAGGTTGGCGATACCCTGTGGTTTAAAGTGAGCTTTCTGTGCCTTCACGTGGGACAACAGCGCGGCCAAGGCCCTTTTGAGCTCTGGTGTTGGCTCCTGCCCGTTGTCCACCAGTTTCGCCATGGCCCACAGCAGGTTGGCAATAGCCAGGGCATTAAACTGGTTTTTCTGTGCGTTCACGCGGGGTAACAGCGCGGCTACGGTCTCTTTGAGTTCTGGTGTCCGCTCCTGGACGTTGTCCATCAGTTTCACCATGGCCCACAGCAGGTTGGCAATACCCTGTGGTTTAAAGTGAGCTTTCTGTGCGTTCACGTGGGACAACAACGCGGCCAAGGCCCTTTTTAGCTCTGGTGTCGGCTCCTGCCCGTTGTCCACCAGTTTCGCCATGGCCCACAGCAGGTTGGCGATATGCTGAGGAATAAATTGGTCTTTGTATGCGTTCACGTGGGGCAACAGCGCGGCCACGGCCTCTTTGAGCTCTGGTGTCGGCTCCTGCCCGTTGTCCACCAGTTTCGCCATGGCCCACAGCAGGTTGGCGATACCCTGTGGTTTAAAGTGAGCTTTCTGTGCGTTTACGTGGGACAACAGGGCGGCCACGGCCTCGTTGAGCTCTGGTGTCCGCTCTTGTCCAATGTCCACCAGTTTCGCTATGGCCCATAGCAGGCTGGCGATTTCCTGTGGTTTAAAGCAAGCTTTCTGTGTGTTTACGTGTGGCAACAGCGCAGCCACAGCCTCTTTGAGTTCTGGTGTCTGCTCCTGACCGTTGTCCACCAGTTTTGCCACGGCCCACAGCAGGTTGGCGATAGCCTGAGGAATAAATTGGTCTTTCTGTGCGTTCACGTGGGGCAACAGGGCGGCCACGGCCTCGTTGAGTTCTGGTGTCTGCTCCTGGCCGTTGTCCACCAGTTTCGCCATGGCCCACAGCAGGTTGGCGATACCCTGTGGTTTAAAGTTAGCTTTTTGTACGTTCACGTGGGGCAGCAGCACGGCTACGGCCTCGTTGAGCTCTGGTGTCCGCTTCTGCCCGTTGTCCGACAGTTTCGCGATGGCCCACAGCAGGTTGGCAATATTCTGGGTATTAAATTGGTCTTTCTGTGCGTTCACATGGGGCAACAGCGAAGCCACGGCCTCGTTGAGCTCTGGTGTCCGCTCCAGCCCGTTGTCCACCAGTTTCGCCATGGCCCACAGCAGGTTGGCAATGCCCTGGGCCTTAAATTGGTCTTTCTGTGCGTTCACGTGGGGCAACAGCGCGACAACGGCCTCGTTGAACTCTGGTGTCTGCTCCTGCCCGTTGTCCACCAGTTTCGCCATGGCCCACAGCAGGTTGGCGATACCCCGGGCATCAATATCCCTGGCTTGAGGTTTTTGGTTGCAGTTAAATATTATTGCATCAAATAGCGTTGACAATAAGTTAGCTTGAGTAAGTTTAACTCGCTCATCCATGGGTTTATGAAGGGTAAAAACACCCGCTGAAGTCAATGAGTGAAGTGTTGTCGTCAGGCTTCGCCAATTCCAGCTCCGTGTTGCGGTAAAATTTTGCAGCAAACGTATCAGCTGGCTTTGTTCTGCTCGATTTAACGGTCTTTTAGCAGCTGACGTGTATTTTTTAATTAAACTGGCATATTGCCCGTGATTTCTCCCATCATAGCGATGACCGAAATGATCCGATTTACTCAACAGATCATCCATTATTTCCTGTTTGATGAGGGCATTAAAATCTTGAGCAGGGTTTACTGAACGGCACTGTAGATGTTGAGAAGAGCGTGTGCCAGAAGAATGGTAAAATTCATTGCGACCCGGTGCAGTGCGTGGGGAATTATCCCATGGTCTGACTGTGGCATGTCTATATCGCCCACGCCCTGAAGAAGGGGCATGGTTATTCGGTTGGTTGTAATTATTACCTGATCTTGTGTATTTACCACTGATACCAGCAGATCTTCTATCCATAATTATATTTCATTAATTCATGAGAATATAAAAAGCAGACTGCGGTTCTGTTCAGAAGTTCATTTTGTTGAACGGTTTATAAACGCAAGTGGTTGGAGGAGAACATCTACTCTGAATTGTGAAAACGGTTCCTGAGTCACGATGGCAGGGAGACGATTACTGGCTGTTTGTTCTCTTCTTTATTTGATCAATAAATGGTTTCATTAAATCCTGGTTCCAAAGCCTGTTAACCGGGATTTCAATGACCTCAAATCCTGATTTTTGCAGCAGTGCGATTTTCAGCAGAGTCGAACCCTTCCTGGTTTTGAAATCACCATTCACGTAATGAGACGATCCCTGAACTTCAATCACCATGTTGTGATCTGGCAGTAACAGGTCAACCGGAGGTAATGAGTTCAGACTCTTTTCTTCTTCAATCTTCAAAGAGGGCATGCATGATTGGAGTTGATTGCGGAAGTCGGCCTGATGTTTTGAAATGGTTGTCTGGTAATGGGGGGTGAACGGACACGCTCTGCCAAGCCAACTGGCGGCCATGGCAATGGTGGTTTGATCCTCTTCATTATCTGGTGATGTATTTTCCAGGCGAGTCAACAGGTCATCCATGTGCTTTTCAAGTACGTTATTTTTATTGGCATTGGAGTCTAGAGACAACCTGGCACAGCATACCATTACGCCCCAGAGAGACATCGATATATCTTGCCTGGAGAGCTGAGGGTTTTCACTGATTCGGTAGACAAGCGATTCGAATGTAGAGGTAACCACATTCAGCTCAACGAGTTCACCCAGTTTCGCCATGGCCCACAGCAGGTTGGCGATACCCTGTGGTGTAAAGTTAGCTTTCCGTGCGCTCACGTGGGGTAACAGCGCAGCCACGGCCGCTTTGAACTCTGGTGTCCACTCCTGCCCGTTATCCACCAGTTTCGCCATGGCCCACAGCAGGTTGGCAATGCCATGGGCATTAAGCTGGTATTTCTGTACGTTCACGAGGGGCAACAGTGCGGCCACGGCCTGGTTGAGTTCTGGTGTCGACTCCTGCCCGTTGTCCACCAGTTTCGCCATGGCCCACAGCAGGTTGGCGATACCTTGTGGTTTAAAGGTTGCTCTCTGTGCATTCACGTGGGGCAACAGTGCGGCCACGGCCTCGTTGAGCTCTGGTGTTGACTCCAGCCCGTTGTCCACCAGTTTCGCTATGGCCCAAAGCAGGTTGGCGATATCCCGGGCATTAAATTGGTCTTTCTGTGCGTTCAAGTGGTGCAAAAGTGCAGCCACGGCCTCTTTGAACTCTGGTGTCGGATCCTGCCCGTTGTCCACCAGTTTTGCCATGGCCCACAGCAGGTTGGCGATACTTTGTGGTTTAAAGGTAGCTCTCCGTGCGTTCACGAGGGGCAACAGAGCGGCTAAGGCCTCTTTCAGCCCTGGTGTACGCTCCAGCCCGTTGTCCACCAGTTTCGCCATTGCCCACAGCAGGTTGGTAATGGCCTGGGCCTTAAATTGGTCTTTCTGTGCGCTCACGTGCAGCAACAACGCGGCCATGGCCTCGTTGAGCTCTGGTGTTCGCTTTTGCCCGTTGTCCACCAGTTTCGCCATGGCCCACAGCAGGTTGGTGATTTCCTGTGGTTTAAAGTTAGCTTTCTCTGGGTTCACTTGTGGCAACAGCACGGCCACGGCCTCGTTGAGCTGCGGTGTCCGCTCCAGCCCGTTGTCCACCAGTTTTGCTATGGCCCATAGCAGGTTGGCGATACCCTGTGGTGTAAAGTTAGCTTTCTGAGCATTCACTTGGGGCAACAGCGCGGCCACGGCCTTTTTGAGCCCTGGTGTCCGCTCCTGCCCGTTGTCAACCAGTTTCGCCATGGCCCACAGCAGGTTGGCTATACCCTGGACATTAAATTGGCCTTTCTGTGCGTCGACCTGGGGCAACAGCACGATCAGGGCCTCGTTGAGTCCTGTTGTTCGCTCCAGCCCGTTTTCCACCAGTTTCGCCATGGCCCACAGCAGGTTGGCGATATGCTGAGGAATAAATTGGTCTTTCTGTGCGTTCACGAGGGGAAACAAGGTGGCCATGGCCTCTTTAAACTCGGGTGTCTGCTTCTGCCCGTTGTCCACCAATTTCGCCAGGGCCCACAGCAGGTTGGCGATACCACGGGCATCAATATCCCGGCCTTCAGGCTTTTGGTTGCAGTTAAATATTATTGCATCAAGTAGCGTTGACAATAAGTGAGCTTGAGTAAGCTTAACACGCTCATCCATGGGGTAATGAGGGGTAAAAACACCCGCTGAAGTCAATGAATGAAGTGTTGTCGTCAGGCTTCGCCAATTCCAGCTCCGTGTTGGGGTAAAGTTTTGCAGCATACGTATCAGCTGGCTTTGTTCCGCCCGGTTTAACGGTCTTTTAGCAACTGACGTGTATTTTCTAATTGAAAGGGCATATTGACTGTGATTTTTTCCATTATAGCGATGACCGAAACGATCCGATTTACTCACCAGATCATCCATTATTTCCTGTTTGATGAGGGCATTAAAATCTTGAGCAGGGGTTACTGAACGGCGCAGTGGGTGTTGAGAAGAGCGTGTGCCAGAAGAATGGTAAAATTCATTACGCCCCGGGGCATTGCGGGGATTATCCCACTGTCTGACTGTGGCATATCTATATCGCCCACGCCTTGCAGAAGGGGCATGGTCATTCGGTTGGTTGTAATCATTACCTGATCTTGTGTATTTACCACTGATACCAGCAGAACTTCTATCCATAATTATATTTCATTAATTCATGAAAATATAAAAAGCAGACTGCTGTTCTGCTCAGAAGTTCATTTTGCGGAAAAGTTTACTTGAGTCATGATGGGAGGCAGGCGATTACTGACTGTTTGTTTTCTTCTTCTCTTCTTCTTCTTTGCTGGGTTGGTTTGCTCTTCTAAATGTTCTTCGCCAGTCACGTATGCAGCATCTGCCCACCCTCTATTAAATGATACAGAGCCATGCTCCTGTGGGGGGATGCCTATCCTGGTCTTTATTTGATCAATATAGGGTTTCATTAAATCGTTGTTCAAAAGCCGGTTAGCCGGGATTTCAATGACCTCAAATCCTGCTTTTTGCAGTAGTGCGGTTTTGAGCAGAGTCGAACCATTCCTGGTATTGAAATCACCACTCACGTAATGAGAGGGGCCCTGAACTTCAATCACAATGTTGTGATCTGGCAGAAGCAGGTCAACCGGAGGTAATGAGTTCAGACTCTTTTCTTCTTCAATCCTCAAAGATGGAATAGATGATTGGAGTTGATTGCGGAAGTCGGATTGACGTTTTGAAACGATTGTCTGGTAAGGGGGGGCGACCGGACACGCTCTGCCAAGCCAACTTGCGGCCATGATCATGATGGATCGATCATCTTCATTATCTGGCGATGTATTTTCCAGGCGAGTCAACAGGTCACCCATGTGCTTTTCAAGCACGTTATTTTTATAGGTATTGGAGTATAGAGCCAACCTGGCACAGCATACCATGACTCCCCAGAGAGACATCGATATCCCTTCCTGAGAAAACTGAAGGTTCTCACTGATTCGATAGACGAGCGATTCGAACGCAGAGGTAGCCACGTTCAGCTCAACGAGTTCACCCAGTTTGGCCGTGGCCCATAGCAGGTTAGCGATTTCCTGTGGTTTAAAGTTAGATTTTTGTGCGTTCACGAGGGGCAACAGCGCGACCACAGCCTCGTTGAGCCCTGGTGTCTGCTCCTGCCCGTTATCCACCAGTTTCGCCATGGCCCAAAGCAGGTTAGCGATTTCCTGTGATTTGAAGTTAGCTTTTTGTGCGTTCACGAGAGGCAGCAGCACGACCACAGCCTCGTTGAGCTCTGGTGTCCGCTCCTGCCCGTTGTCCACCAGTTTCGCCATGGCCCACAGCAGGTTGGTGATTGCCTGTGGTGTAAAGTTAGCTTTTTGTGCGTTCACGAGAGGCAGCAGCGCGACCACAGCCTCGATGAGCTCTGGTGTCCGCTCCTGCGCGTTGTCCACCAGTTTCGCCATGGCCCACAGCAGGTTGGTGATTGCCTGTGGTGTAAAGTTAGCTTTCTGTGCGTTCATGTGGGGCAACAGCGCGGCCGTGGCCTCCACAAGCCCTGGTATCTTCTCCTGCGCGTTGTCCACCAGTTTCGCCATGGCCCACAGCAGGTTGGCAATGCCCTGGGTATTAAAGTGGTCTTTCTTTGCGTTCACGAGGGGCAACAGGGTAGCCACGGCCTCGTTGAGTTCTGGTGCCTGCTCCTGCCCGCTGTCCACCAGTTTCGCCATGGCCCACAGCAGGTTGGCAATGCCCTGGGTATTAAAGTGGTCTTTCCGTGCGTTCACGAGGGGCAACAGCGCGGCCACGGCCTCGTTGAGCTCTGGTGTCTGCTCATGCCCGTTGTCCACCAGTTTCGCCATGGCCCACAGCAGGTTGGTGATTTCCTGAGGTTTAAAGTGAGCTTTCTGTACGTTCACGTGGCGCAAGAGCGCGGTCACTGCTTCTTTGAGCTCTGGTGTTCGCTCCTGCCCGCTGTTCACCAGTTTCGCCATGGCCCACAGCAGGTTGGCGATATGCTGAGGAATAAATTGGTCTTTGTATGCGTTCACGTGGGGCAACAGCACGGCCACGGTCTCGTTAAGTTCTGGTGTCTGCTCCAGCCCGTTGTCCACCAGTTTCGCCATGGCCCACAGCAGGTTGGCGATACCCTGTGATTTAAAGTTAGCTTTCTGAGCGTTCACGTGGGGCAACAGCACGGCCACGGTCTCGTTAAGTTCTGGTGTCTGCTCCAGCCCGTTGTCCACCAGTTTCGCCATGGCCCACAGCAGGTTGACGATACCCTGTGGTTTAAAGTTAACTTTTTGTACGTTCACGAGGAGCAATAGGGCGGCCATGGCCTCGTCGAGCTCTGGTGTCTGCTCCTGCCCGTTCTCCATCAGTTTCGCCATGGCCCACAGCAGGTTGGCGATTTCCTGTGGTTTAAAGTTAGCTTTCTCTGGGTTCACTTGTGGCAACAGCACGGCCACGGCCTCGTTAAGATCTGTTGTCTGCTCCTGTCCGATGTCCACCAGTTTCGCCATGGCCCATAGCAGGTTGGCGATTTCCTGTGGTTTAAAGCAAGCTTTTTGTGTGTTTACGTGGGGCAACAGCGCAGCCACAGCCTCTTTGAGTTCTGGTGTCTGCTCCTGACCGTTGTCCACCAGTTTTGCCATGGCCCACAGCAGGTTGGCGATAGCCTGAGGAATAAATTGGTCTTTCTGTGCGTTCACGTGGGGCAACAGGGCGGCCACGGCCTTGTTGAGCCCTGGTGTCCGTTCCTGGCCGTTGTCCACCAGTTTCGCTATGGCCCACAGCAGGTTGGCGATTCCCTGTGGTCTAAAGTTAGTTTTCTGTGCGTTTACGTGGGGCAACAGCTCGGCCACGGCCTCTTTGAGTCCTGGTGTCTGCTCCTGCCCGTTGTCTACCAGTTTCGCCATGGCCCACAACAGGTTGGCTATACCCTGGGCATTAAATTGGTCTTTCTGTGCGTTCACGTAGGGCAACAGCGCGGCCACGGCCTCTTTGAGTCCTGGTGTCTGCTCCTGCCGGTTGTCCACCAGTTTCGCCATGGCCCACAACAGGTTGGTGATACCCTGGGCCTTAAATTGGTCTTTCTGTGCGTTCATGTGGGGTAACAGCGCGGCCACGGCCTCTTTGAGCTCTGCTGTCCGCTCCTGCCCGTTGTCCATCAGTTTCGCCATGGCCCACAACAGGTTGGCGACACCCTGGGCATCAATATCCCTGGCTTCAGGTTTTTGGTTGCACTTAAATATTATTGCATCAAGCAGTGTTGACAATAAGGCAGCTTGAGTGAGTTTAACATGCTCATTCATGGGTTGATGAGGGGTAAAAACACCTGCTGAAGTGAATGAATGAAATATTGTCGTCAGGCTTCGCCAACTCCAGCTCCGTGTTGCAGTAAAATTTTGCAGCAAACGCATCAGCTGGCTTTGTTCTGTTCGGTTTAACGGTCTTTTAGCAGCTGACGTGTATTTTTTAATTGAGCTGGCATATTGACTGTGATTTCTCCCATCATAGCGATGACCGAAACGATCCCATTTACTCACCAGACCATCCATTATTTCTGGTTTGATGAGGGCATTAAAATCTTGAGCAGAGTTTACTGAACGGTGCCTTAAATATTGAGAAGGGCGTGTGCCAGAAGAATGGTGAAATTCATTACATCCCGGGATAGAGCGGGGGTGACTATCACGCTTTCTGACTGTGGCATGTCTGTATTGCCCACGCCTTGAAGAAGCGACATGGCCATTCGGTTGGTTGTAACCGTTATCAGATCTTGTGTATTGATCACTGATACCAGCAGAACTTCTATCCATAATTATATTTCATTAATTCATGAAAATATGAAAAGCAGACTGCTGTTCTGTTCAGAAGTTCATTTTGCGGAAAAGTTTACTTGAGTCATGATGGGAAGAAGGCGATTACTGGCTGTTTGTTTTCTTCCTCTTTGCTGGATTGGTTTGCTCTTCCTAAATGTTCTTCGGCAGTCACGTATGCAGCATCTGCCCATGCGGTGTTAAGTGATACACAGCCATGACCCTGTGGCGGGATTTCCACTCTGGTCTTTATTTGATTAATGTAAAGTTTCATTGAATCCTGGCTCCTGAGCTGGTTAACCGGGATTTCAATGACCTCAAATCCTGATTTTTGCAACAGTGCAATTTTAAGCAGAGTCGAACCATTCCTGATTTTAAAATCATTACTTACGTAATGAGACGGTCCCTGAATTTCAATAACCATGTTGTGATCTGGCAGCAGCAGGTCAACGGGAGGCAATGAGTTCAGACACTTTTCTTCTTCAATCTTCAAAGAGGGCATGCATGATTGGAGTTGATCGCGGAAGTCGGATTGAAGTTTTGAAATGGTTGTCTGGTAATGGGGGATGATCGGACTTGCTCTCCCAAGCCAACTGGCGGCCATGGCAATGATGCGTTGATCCTTTGCATTGTCCGGGGATGTATTTTCCAGGCGAGTAAACAGGTCAACCATGTGCTTTTCAAGCATGTTATTTTTATTGGCATTGGAGTCTGGAGACAACCTGGCACAGCATACCATTATGCCCCAGAGAGACATAAATATATCTTGCTGAGAGAGCTGAAGGTTGTCACTTAATCTGCAGACAAGCGATTCAAACGTAGAGGTAACCACTTGTAGCTCAACGAGTTCACCCAGTTTCGCCATGGCCCACAGCAGGTTGGCGATTTCCTGTGGTCTAAAGTGGGCTTTTTGTGCGTTCACGTAGGGCAACAGCGCGGCCACAGCTTCTTTAAGCTCTGGTACCCACTCTCCGTTGTCCACCAGTTTTGCCATGGCCCAAAGCAGGTTGGCGACATTCTGGGTATTAAATTGGTTTTTCTGTGCGTTCACGTAGTGCAAAAGCGCGGCCACTGCCTCTTTGAGCTCTGGTGTCCACTCCTGCCCGTTGTCCACCAGTTTTGCCATGGCCCACAGCAGGTTGGCAATATGCTGAGGAATAAATTGGTCTTTCATTGCGTTCACGTGGGGTAACAGTTCGGCCACGGTCTCTATGAGCCCTTGTGTTCGCTCCAGTCCGCTGTCCACCAGTTTCGCCATGGCCCACAGCAGGTTGACGATACCCAGGGCAGTAAACTGCTCTTTCTGTGCGTTCACATGGGGCAACAGCGCGGCTACAGTCTTTTTAAGCGCCAGCGTCCGCTCCTGCCCTTTGTCTACCAGTTTCGCCATGGCCCACAGCAGGTTGGCAATGCTCCGGGCATTCAGTTGGTTTTTCTGTGCTTGCACGAGGGGCAGCAGTGCGGCCACGGTCTCTTTGAGCCCCGGTGTCCGCTCCAGTTCGTTGTCCACCAGTTTCGCCATGGCCCAAAACAGGTTGGCAATGCCCTGGGCATTAAGTTGGTTTTTCTGTGCGTTCACGTGGGACAACAGCGCGGCCAAGGCCCTTTTGAGCTCTGGTGTCGGCTCCAGCCCGTTGTCCACCAGTTTCGCCATGGCCCACAGCAGGTTGGTGATGTGCTGAGGAATAAATTGGTCTTTCTGTGCGTTCACATGGGGCAACAGGGCAGCCACGGCCTCGTTGAGCTCTGGTGTCGGCTCCTGCCCGTTGTCCACCAGTTTCGCCATGGCCCACAGCAGGTTGGCGATATGCTGAGGAATAAACTGGTCTTTCTGTGCGTTCACTTGGGGCAACAGCACGGCCACGGCCTCGCTGAACTCTGGTGTCGGCCCCTGCCCGTTGTCCATCAGTTTCGCCATAGCCCATAGCAGGCTGGCGATTTCCTGTGGTTTAAAGCAAGCTTTTTGTGTGTTTACGTGTGGCAATAGTGCAGCCACAGACTCTTTGAGTTCTGGTGTCCGCTCCTGCCCGTTGTCCACCAGTTTTGCCACGGCCCATAGCAGGTTGGCGATAGCCTGAGGAATAAATTGGTCTTTCTGTGCATTCACGTGAGGCAACAGGGCGGCCACGGCCTCGTTGAGCCCTGGTGTCCGCTCCTGGCCGTTGTCCACCAGTTTCGCTATGGCCCACAGCAGGTTGGCGATACCCTGTGGTTTAAAGTCAGCTTTTTGTACGTTCACGTGGGGCAGCAGCAAGGCTACGGCCTCGTTGAGCTCTGGTGTCCACTTCTGCCCGTTGTCCGACAGTTTCGCCATGGCCCACAGCAGGTTGGCAATATTCTGGGTATTAAATTGGTCTTTCTGTGCGTTCACATGGGGCAACAGCGAAGCCACAGCCTCGTTGAGCTCTGGCGTCCGCTCCTGCCCGTTGTCCACCAGTTTCGCCATGGCCCACAGCAGGTTGGCGATTCCCTGAGGAATAAATTGTTTTTTCTGTGCGTTCACATGGGGCAACAACACGGCCACGGCCTCTTTGAGCTCTGGTGTCCGCTCCTGCCCGTTGTCCACCAGTTTCGCCATGGCCCACAGCAGGTTGGCGATTCCCTGGGCATCAATATCCCTGGCTTCAGGTTTTTGGTTGCACTTAAATATTATTGCATCAAGTAGCGTTGACAATAAGGCAGCTTGAGTGAGCTTAACACGCTCATCCATGGGTTTATGAGGGGTAAAAACACCCGCTGAAGTAAATGAGTGAAGTGTTGTCGTCAGGCTTCGCCAATTCCAGCTCCGTGTTGCGGTAAAATTTTGCAGCAAACGCATCAGCTGGCTTTGTTCTGTTCGATTTAACGGTCTTTTAGCAGCTGATGTGTATTTTTTAATTGAACTGGCATATTGCCCGTGATTTCTCCCATCATAGCGATGACCGAAACGATCCGATTTACTCACCAGATCATCCATTATTTCCTGTTTGATGAGGGCATTAAAATCTTGAGCAGAGTTTACTGAACGGTGAATTAAATATTGAGAAGGGCGTGTGCCAGAAGAATGGTGAAATTCATTACATCCCGGGGTAGAGCGGGGGTGACTATCCCGCTGTCTGACTGTGGCATGTCTGTATCGCCCACGCCTTGAAGAAGGGGCATGGCCATTCGGTTGGTTGTAACCGTTATCTGATCTTGTGTATTGACCACTGATACCAGCAGAACTTCTATCCATAATTATATTTCATTAATTCATGAAAATATAAAAAGCAGACTGCTGTTCTGCCCAGAAGTTCATTTTGCGGAAAAGTTTACTTGAGTCATGATGGGAGGAAGGCGATTACTGGCTGTTTGTTTTCTTCCTCTTTGCCGGGTTGGTTTGCTCTTCTAAATGTTCTTCACCAGTCACGTATGCAGCATCTGTCCACCCTCTTTTAAGTGATACAGAGTCATGACCCTGTGGCGGGATGCTTACCCTGATCTTTATTTGATCAATATAGGGTTTCATTAAATCGTTTCTTCAAAAGCTGGTTAGTCGGGATTTCAATGACCTCAAATCCTGCTTTTTGCAACAGTGCGATTTTAAGCAGAGTCGAACCATTCCTGGTTTTGAAATCACCACCTACGTAATGAGAGGGTCCCTGAACTTCAATCACCATGTTGTGATCTGGCAGTAGCAGGTCAACCGGAGGTAATGAGTTCAGACTCTTTTCTTCTTCGATCTTCAAAGCTGGAATAGATGATTTGAGTTGATCACGGAAGTCGACTTGGTTTTTTGAAATGATTGTCTGGTAATGGCGGACGACCGAACAGGTTCTGCCAAGCCAACTTGCAGCCATGGTAATGATGGATTGATCCTCTCCATTATCTGGCGATGTATTTTCCAGACGAATGAACAGGTCATCCATGTGTTTTTCAAATAGGTTATTTTTATTGGCATTGGAGTCCAGAAACAACCTGGCACAGCATACCATTAATGCCCAGAGAGACATCGATATCTCTTTCTGAGAAAACTGAAGGTTCTTACTGATTCGATAGAGAAGCGATTCGAACGTAGAGGTAACCACGTTCAGCTCAACGAGTTCACCCAGTTTCGCCATGGCCCACAGCAGGTTAGCGATTTCCTGTGGTTTAAAGTCCGCTTTATGTGCGTTCACGAGGGGCAACAGGGCGGCCACGGCCTCTTTGAGACCTGGTGTCTGCTCCAGCCCGTTGTCCACCAGTTTCGCCATGGCCCAAAGCAGGTTGGCGATACCCTGCGGTTTAAAGTTAGCTTTTTGTCCATTCACGAGGGGCATCAGCGCGGTCACGGCCTCGTTGAACCCTGGTGTCTGCTCCTGCCCGTTGTCCACCAGTTTCGCCATGGCCCACAGCAGGTTGGCGATTTCCTGTGGGTTAAAGTTAGCTTTTTGTATGTGCACGAAGGGCAACAGCGCCGCCACGGCCTCGTTGAGACTCTGGTGTCTGCTCCTGCCCGTTGTCCACCAGTTTCGCCATGGCCCACAGCAGGTTGGCGATATGCTGAGGACTAAACTGGTCTTTCTGTGCGTTCACGCGGGGCAACAGCGCGGCCACGGCCTTTTTGAACTCTGGTGTTTGCTCCTGCCCGTTATCTACCAGTTTCGCCATGGCCAGTAGCAGGTTGGCGATGCCCTGGGCAGTAAATTGGTCTTTCTGTGCATTCACGTGGGGCAACAGCGCGGCCACGGCCTTTTTGAACCCTGGTGTTTGCTCCTGCCCGTTATCTACCAGTTTCGCCATGGCCCACAGCAGGTTGGTGATATGCTGTGGTTTAAAGTTAGCTTTTGGTACGGTCACGCAGGGCAACAGCGCAGCTACAGCTTCGTTGAACTCTGGTGTCTGCTCGTAGCAGTTGTCCACCAGTTTCGCCATGGCCCACAGCAGGTTGGTGATTTCCTGAGGTTTAAAGTTAGCTCTCTGTGCGTTCACGTGGGGCAACAGCGTGGCTACGGTCTCGGTGAGATCTGGTGTCTGCTCCTGCCCTTTGTCCTCCAGTTTTGCCATGGCCCACAGCAGGTTGGCGATATGCTGAGGACTAAACTGGTCTTTCTGTGCGTTTACGTGGGGCAACAGCGTGACCACGGCCTTGTTGAAATCTGGTGTCCGCTCCAGCCCGTTGTCCTCCAGTTTTGCCATGGCCCACAGCAGGTTGGCGATATGCTGAGGAATAAACCAGTCTTTCTGTGCGTTCACGTGGGGCAACAGCGCGGCCAGGGCCTCGTTGAACTCTGGTGTCAGTTCCTGCCCGTTGTCCACCAGTTTCGCCATGGCCCACAGCAGGTTAACGATACCCTGTGGTTTAAAGTTCGCTTTTTGTACGTTCACGTGGGGCAACAGCGCGGCCACGGCCTCGTTGAGACCTGGTGTCCGCTCCTGCCCTTTGTCCACCAGTTTCGCCATGGCCCACAGCAGGTTGGCGATTTCCTGGGCATTAAATTGGTTTTTCTGTGCGTTCACGTGGGGCAACAACACGGCCACAGTCTCTTTGAGCCCTGGTACCCACTTCCGATCGTTGTCCATCAGTTTCGCCATGGCCCACAGCAGGCTAGTGATTTCCTGTGGTTTAAAGTCAGCTTTCTGTGCGTTCACGCTGGGCAACAGCGTGGACACGGTCTCGTTGAGCTCTGGTGTCCGCTCCTGCCCGTTGTCCACCAGTTTCGCCATGGCCCACAGCAGGTTGGCGATTCCCTGAGGAATAAATTGTTTTTTCTGTGCGTTCACATGGGGCAACAACACGGCCACGGCCTCGTTGAACTCTGGTGTCGGCTTCTGCCCGTTGTCCACCAGTTTCGCCATGGCCCACATCAGGTTGGCGATTCCATGGGCACCAATATCCCTGGCTTGAGGTTTTTGCTTGCACTTGAATATTATTGCATCCAGTAGCGTCGACAATAAGGCAGCTTGAGTGAGCCTGACACGCTCATCCATGGGTTTATGAGGGGTAAAAACACCCGCTGAAGTCAATGAGTGCAGTGTTGTCGTCAGGCTTCGCCAATTCCAGCTCCGTGTTGCTGTGAAATTTTGCAGCAAACGCATCAGCTGGCTTTGTTCCGCTCGATTTAACGGTCTTTTAGACGCTGACGTGTATTTTTTAATTGAACTGGCATATAGACCGTGATTTCTCCCATCATAGCGATGACCGAAACGATCCGATTTACTCACCAGATCATCCATTATTTCCTGTTTGATGAGGGCATGAAAATTTTGAGCAGGGTGTACTGAACGGCGCAGTAGATGTTGAGAAGAGCGTGTGTCAGAAGAATGGTAAAATTCATTGCGACCCGGTGCAGTGCGGGTGGGATGATTCCATTGTCTGACTGTGGCATGTCGGTATCGCCCATGCCTTGAAGAAGGGGCATGGCCATTCGGTTGGTTGTAACCGTTATCTGATCTTGTGTATTGACCACTGATACCAGCAGAACTTCTATCCATAATTATATTTCATTAATTCATGAAAATATAAAAAGCAGACTGCTGTTCTGCCCAGAAGTTCATTGTGCGGCAAAGTTTACTTGAGTCATGATGGGAGGAAGGCGATTACTGGCTGTTTGTTTTCTTCCTCTTTGCCGGGCTGGTTTGCTCTGCTAAATGTTCTTCGGTAGTTACGTATGCAGCACCTGCCCACGCTCTTTTAAGTGATACAAAGCCATGCCCCTGTGGCGGGATGCCTATCCTGATCTTTATTTGATCAATATAGGGTTTCATTAAATCGTTGTTCAAAAGCTGGTTAGTCGGGATTTCAATGACCTCAAATCCTGCTTTTTGCAGCAGTGCGATTTTCAGCAGAGTCGAACCCTTCCTGGTTTTGAAATCACCACCCACGTAATGAGAGGGGCCCTGAACTTCAATCACCATGTTGTGATCTGGCAGAAGCAGGTCAACCGGAGGTAATGAGTTCAGACTTTTTTCCTCTTCGATCTTCAAAGATGGAATAGATGATTTGAGTTGATCGCGGAAGTCGACCTGGGTTTTTGAAATGTTTGTGTGGTAATGGCGAACGACCGGACAGGCTCTGCCAAGCCAACTTGCGGCCATGAACATAATGGATTGATCCTCTTGATTATCTGGCGAGGTATTTTTCAGGCGAGTAAACAGGTCATCCATGTGCTTTTCAAACACATTATTTTTATTGGCATTGGAGTCTAGAGACAACCTGGCACAGCATACCATGACTCCCCAGAGAGACATCGATATCTCTTCCTGAGAAAACTGCAGGTTCTTGTTGATTCGATAGACAAGCGATTCGAACGTAGAGGTAGCCAGGTTCAGCTCAATGAGTTCACCCAGTTTGGCCGTGGCCCACAGCAGGTTGGCAATACCCTGGGCATTAAATTGGTCTTTCAGTGCGTTCACGCGGGGCAACAGCGCGGCCACGGCCTCGTTGAGCCCTGGTGTCTGCTCCTGCCCGTTATCCACCAGTTTCGCCATGGCCCACAGCAGGTTGGTGATTTCCTGTGGGTTAAAGTTAGCTTTTTGTGCGATCACGCAGATCAACAGCGCAGCCACCGCTTCGTTGAACTCTGGTGTCTGCTCCAGCCCGTTATCCACCAGTTTTGCCATGGCCCACAGCAGGTTGGCAATTTCCTGTGGGTTAAAGTTAGCTTTTTGTACGATCACGCAGATCAACAGCGTAGCCACCCCTTCGTTGAACTCTGGTGTCTGTTCGTACCCGTTGTCCACCAGTTTTGCCATGGCCCACACCAGGTTGGCGATATGCTGGGGAATAAATTGGTCTTTCTGTGCATTCACGTGGGGCATCAGCGCGAGCATAGCATCTTTGCGCTCCGGTGTTCGCTCCAGCCCGCTGTCCTCCAGTTTCGCCATGGCCCACAGCAGGTTGGCGATATCCTGGGCATTAAATTGTTCTTTCTGTACGTTTACGTGGGGCAACAGCGCAGCCAGAGCCTCTTTGAGCACTGGTGTCCGCTCCAGCCCGTTGTCCACCAGTTTCGCCATGGACCACAGCAGGTTGGTGATTTCCTGTGGGTTAAAGTTAGCTTTTTGTTGGATCACGCAGGGCAACAGCGCAGCCACCGTTTCGTTGAACTCTGGTGTCTGTTCGTACCCGTTGTCCACCAGTTTTGCCATGGCCCACAGGAGGTTGGTGATTTCCTGTGGTCTAAAGTTTGTTTTCTGTGCGTTCACGTGGGGCAGCAGCGCGGCCACGGTCTTGTTGAACTCTGCTGTCCACTCCTGTCCGTTGTCCACCAGTTTCGCCATGGCCCACAGCAGGTTGGCAATGCCCTGGGCCTTAAATTGGTTTTTCTGTGCGTTCACGTGGGGCAACAGCGCGACAACGGCCTCGTTGAACTCTGGTGTCCGTTCCTGCCCGTTGTCCATCAGTTTTGCCATGGCCCACAGCAGGTTGGCGACACCCTGTGCATCAATATCCCTAGCTGGAGGTTTTTGGTTGCAGTTAAATATTATTGAATCAAATAGCGTTGACAATAAGTTAGCCTGGGCAAGTTTAACTCGCTCATCCATGGGTTTATGAAGAGTAAAAACACCCGCTGAAGTCAATGAGTGAAATGTTGTCGTCAGGCTCAGCCAATTCCAGCCCCGTGTTGCTGTGAAATTTTGCAGCAAACGCATCAGCTGGCTTTGTTCTGTTCGATTTAACGGTCTTTTAGAAGCTGACGTGTATTTTTTAATTGAACTGGCATATTGCCCGTGATTTCTCCCATCGTAGCGATGACCAAAACGATTAGATTTACTCACCAGATCTGCCATTATTTCCTGTTTGATAAGGTCATTAAAATTCTGAGCGGGGATCACTGAACGGCACAGTAGATTTTGAGAAGGGTATGCGCCAGAGAAATGATAAAATTCATTATGCCCCGGGGTAGTGCGGGGTGGATTATCCCACCATTCGACTGTGCCCTGTCTATATTGCACGCGCCTTGAAGAAGCGTCATGGGTATCCGGTTGGTTGGCATGATTATCTGGTCTTGCGTATAAACCAAAGGTTCCAGCTGAGCTTCTATGCATATTTATATTTCATCAATTCATGAAAATATAAAAAACAGACTGCTATTCTGTGCAGAAGTTCATTTTACTGAAATGGTCCACCCTGGTCTTTATTTTCTCAATATATAGTTGCATTAAATAACGGTTACAAAGTGTATTAGCCGGGATTTCAACGACCTCAAATCCTGCTTTTTGCAGTAGTGCGATTTTAAGCAGAGTCGAACCTTTCCTGGTTTTTAAATCACCGCGCACGTAATGGGACAGTCCCTGAACTTCAATCACAATGTTGTGATCTGGCAGTAGCAGGTCAACGGGAGGCAATGAGTTCAGGCTCTTTTCTTCTTCAATCTTCAAAGAGGGAATGCATGACTGGAGTTGATTGCGGAAGTCGGTTTGAGGTCTTGACCTGATGGTCTGGTAATGGGGGACGAACGAACACTGTCTCCCAAGCCAACTGGCGGCCATGGCAATGATGGATTGATCCTCTTCATTGTCTGTGGAGGTATTTTCCAGACGAGTAAACAGGTTATCCATGTGCTTTTCAAGTCCGTTATTTTTATTGGCATTGGAGGCCAGAGACAACCGGGCACAGCATACCATTACTCCCCAAAGTGACATCAATATATCTTGTTGAGAGAGCCGGGGGTTGTCACTGATTCGGTGGACAAGTGATTTGAACGTGGAGGTAAACAGGGGCAGCTCAACGAGCTCACCCAGCTTCGCCGTGGCCCACAGCAGGTTGGCGATTTCCTGTGGTTTAAAGTTGGTTTTCTGTGCATTCACGTAGGGCAACAGCGCAGCCACGGCTTCGTTGAGCTCAGCTGTCTGCTCCTGACTGTTGTCCACCAGTTTCGCCATGGCCCACAGCTGGTTGGCGATTTCCTGCGGTATAAAGTCAGCTTTCCGTGCGATCACGTGGGGCAACAGCGCGGCCACAGCCTCGTAGAACTCTGGTGTACACTCCTGCCCGTTATCCACCAGTTTCGCCATGGCCCAAAGCAGGTTGGCGATTTCCTGTGGTTTAAAGCCAGCTTTCTGTGTAATCACGTGGGGCAACAGTGCGGCGACAGCCTCTTTAAACTCTGGTGTTTGCTCCTGCCCGTTATCCACCAGTTTCGCCAGAGCCCACAGCAGGTTGGCGATTTGCTGAGGAATAGGTTGGTCTTTCTGTGTTTTCACGTAGGGCAACAGCGCGGCCACGGCTTTGTTGAGCATTGGTATCTGCCCCGGGCCGTTGACAACCTTCGCCATGGCCCACAGCAGGTTGGCGATTTCCTGTGGTAAAAAGTCAGCTTTCCGTGCGATCACGTGGGGCAACAGCGCGGCCATTGCTTCGTTGAGCTCAGGTGTCCGCTCCTGGCCGTTGTCCGTCAGTTTCGCCATAGCCCACAGCAGGTTGGTGATACCCTGTAGTTTAAAGTTGGCTTTCTGTGCGTTCACGAGGTGCAACAACACGGCGACGGCCTCTTTGAACTCTGGCGTCAGTATTTGACCGTTGCCCACCAGTTTCGCCATGGCCCACAGCAGGTTAGCGATATGCTGAGGATTAAATTGGTCTTTCTGTACGTTCACGTGCGGCAACAGCGCGTGAACGACCGCGTTCAGCCCGGGTGTCCATTCCTGCCCGTTGTCCACCAGTTTCGCCACGACCCACAGCAGGTTGGCAATGCCCTGAGCATTAAATTGGCTTTTCTTTGCGTTCACTTGAGGCAACAGCACGGCCACGGCCTCTTTGAGCCCTTGTCTTTGCTCTTGACCGTTGTCCAGTAGTTTCGTCATTGCCCACAGCAGGCTGACGAGTTCCTGTGGCTTAAAGTTAGTTTTCTGTGCGTTTACGTGGGGTAACAGTGCGGCCACAGCCTGTTTGAGCCATGGTGTCTGTTGCTGCCCGTTGTCCACCAGTTTCGCCATGGCCCACAGCAGGTTGGCGATATGCTGAGGAATAAAATGGTCTTGCTGTGCGTTTATACAGGGCTGCAGAGCGGCCACGGCCTCGTTGAGCTCGGGTGTCCACTCCTGGCCGTTGTCCACCAGTTTCGCCACGGCCCACAGCAGGTTGGCGATATTCTGAGGACTCAACTGGTCTTTCTGGGCATTCACATGGGGCAACAGCGCGGCCACGGCCTTTTTGATCTCTGCTGTCTGCTCCTGACCGTTGTCCACCAGTTTTGCCATGGCCCACAGCAGGTTGGCGAGATGCTGAGGAATAAATTGGTCTTTCTTTACGCTCAGATGGGGCATCAGCGCGGCCACGGCCTGTTTGAGCTCTGGTGTCTGCTTCTGCCCGCTGTCCACCAGTTTCGCGATGGCCCATAGCAGGTTGGTGATTCCGATGGCATCAATATCCCTGGCTTGAGGTTTTTGATGGCACTTGAATATTAATACATCAAGAAGCGTTGACAATAAGGCAGTTTGAGTACGCTTAACACACTCATTCATAGGGTTATGAGGGGTAAAAATACCTGCTGAAGTCAATGAATGAAATGTTGTCGTCAGGCTTCGCCAATTCCAGCTTCGTTTTATGGTAAAATTTTGCAGAAAACGTATCAGCTGGCTTTGTTCTGCTCGATTTAACGGTCTTTTAACAGTTAACGTGTATTTTTTAATTGAACTGGCATATTGACCATGACACCTCCCATCATAGCGATGACCAAAACGTTCAGATTGACGCACCAGATTATCTATTATTTCCTGGTTGATGAGGGCGTAAAAACCCTGGGCCAGGTTTACTGAACGACACTGTAGATGTTGAGAAAGGCATACGGCAGTGGATCGGTAAAATTGATTACACCCCGGTGTAGTGCGTTGAGTATTATCCCACTGTCTGACTGTGGCGTGTCTGTATCGTCCACGCCTTGATGAAGCGGCACGGTCATCTTGTTGGTTGTGACCATTACCTGATCTTGCGTAATGACCACTGATACCAGCAGAGCTTTTATCCATAATTATATTTCATCAATTCATGAGAATATAAAAAGCAGACTTCGGTGCTGTTCAGAAGTTCATTTTGCTTAATCTGCCAAAGGATCACCTGTGGATACGGACTAAAGTCTGGAAGCTCCCTCCCTGGTCTTTATTTGATCAATACATGGTTTTATTGAATCCTGGTCCCAAACCGTGTTAGCAGGGATTTCAATGACCTCAAATCCTGCTTTCTTCAGCAGTGCGATTTTCAGCAGAGTCGAACCATTCCTGGTTTTGAAATCACCACTCACGTAATGAAACGGTCCCTGAATTTCAATAACAATGTTGTGATCTGGCAGTAGCAGGTCAACCGGAGGCAGCGAGTTCAGACACTTTTCTTCTTCAATCTTCAAAGAGGGAATGCATGATTTGAGTTGATCGCGGAATTCGGCTTGAGGTTGTGACATGGTGCGCAGGTAATGGGGGACGATCGGACACGTTCTCCCAAGCCAACTTGCGGCCAGGGCAATGATGGATTGTTCATCTTCATTGTTTGGGGCGGTATTTTCCAGACGAGTAAACAGATCATCTATGTACTTTTCAATCACGCTATTTTGATTGGCGTTGGAGATCAGGGACAACCTGGCACACCATACCATTACTCCCCATAGAGACATCAATATGTCTTGCTGAGAGAGCTGAGGGTTTTCACTGATTCGGTAGACAAGAGATTCGAATGTAGAAGTCACCATATTCAGCTCAAGGAGTTCACCCGGTTTCGCCATGGCCCACAACAGATTGGCGATTTCCTGTGGATTAAAATTGGCTTTCAGTGCATTCACGAAGGGCAGCAGCGCGGCCATGGCCTCTTTCAACCTTGCTGTCTGCTCCTGCCCGTTGTCCGCCAGTTTCGCCGTGGCCCACAGCAGGTTGGCAATTTCCTGTGCGATAAAGTCAGCTTTCATGGCGTTCACGAGGGGCAATAGCACAGCCACGGCTTCGTTGAACTGCGCTGTCTGCTCCTGACCGTTGTCCACCAGTTTCGCTATGGCCCACAGCAGGTTGGCGATTTCCTGTGGTTTAAAGTCAGCTTTCTGTGCGATCACTTGGGGCAACAGCGCGGCTACAGCTTTGTAGAACTCTGGCGTCCACTCCTGTCCATTGTCCACCAGTTTCGCCATGGCCCACATCAAATTGGCGATATGCTGGGGAATAAATTGGTCTTTCTGTGCGTTCACGCAGGACAAAAGAGTGGCCACGGCCTCATTGAACTCTTGTGTCTTCTCCGGTCCGTCGTCCAACAGTTTCGCCAGGGCCCACAGCAGGTTGGCGACATGCTGAGGAATAAATTGGTCTTTCTGTGCCTTCACATAGGGCAACAGCGCAGTCATGGCTTCATTGAATTCGGGCACCCGCTCCTGCCCGTTGTCCGCCAGTTTCGCCATGGCCCACAGCAGGTTGGTGGTACCCTGTGGTTTAAAGTTAGCTTTCTGTACCTTCACATAGGGCAACAACGCGGTCACGGCTTCGTTGAGCTCGGGTGTCGGCTCCTGCCCGATGTCCGGCAGTTTCACCATAACCCAAAGCAGGTTGGCGATCCCCTGTGGTTTAAAGTTAGCTTTCTGTGCGTTCACGCAGGGCAACAACACGGCCACGGCTTCTTTGAATTCTGGTGTGCGCTTCAGGCCGTTGTCCACCAGTTTCACTATCGCCCACAGCAAGTTGGCGATGCCCTGGGGATTAAATTGGTCTTTCTGTGCGTTCACGTGGGGCAACAGCGCGTTCACGGCTGCATTGAACTCGGGCGTCCGTTTCTGGCCGTTGTCCGCCAGTTTCGCCATGGCCCACAGCAGGTTGGCGATGCGCTGGGCATTAAACTGGTCTTTCTGCGCATACACAAGAGGCAACAGCACGGCAACAGCCTCTTTGAGCCCTTGTGTTTGCCCTTGTCCGTTGTCCACCAGTTTCGCAATGGCCCAAAGCAGGTTGGTGATTTGCTGTAGGTTAAAGTCAGCTTTCTTTGCGTTCACCCGGTGCAACAGCGTGGCCACGGCCTCTTTGAGTCCTGGTATCCGCTCTTGCCCGTTGTCGACCAGTTTCGCCATGGACCACAACAGGTTGGTGATACCCTGTGGTTTAAAATTAGTTTTCAGTGCGTTTACGTGGGGCAACAGCGCGGCAACGGCTACGTTGAAATCTGTTGTTTGCGCCTGCCTGTTGTCCACCAGTTTTGCCATGGCCCATAGCAGGTTGGCGATTCCCATGTCATCAATATCCCTGGCTTGAGGTTTTTGGTTGCACTTGAATGTTATTGCATCAAGTAGCGTTGACAACAAGTGAGCTTGAGTAAGTTTAATACGCTCATCCATGGGTTTATGATGGGTAAACACGCCCGATGAAGTAAACGAATGAAATGTTGTCGTCAGGCTTCGCCAATTCCAGCTTCGTGTTGCGGTAAAATTTTGCAGCAAACGTATCAGCTGGCTTTGTTCAGCTCGATTTAACGGTCTTTTAGCAGCTGACGTGTATTTTTTAATTGAATTGGCATATTGCCCGTGATGTCTCCCATCATAGCGATGACCGAAATAATCCGATTTACTCACCAGATCATCCATTATTTCCTGTTTGATGAGGCCATTAAAATCTTGCGCAGGGTTTACTGAACGATGCTGTAGAGAAGAACATGCGCCAGAAGAATGGTAAAACTCGTTACGCTCCGGGGTAGAGCGGGGGGCATTATCCCACTGTCTGACTGTGGCATGTATATATCGTCCAAGCCTTGAAGAAGCGGCATGGTCATCTGGTTGGTTGTGACCATTACCTGGTCTTGCGTATTTACCACTGATACCAGCAGAGATTTTATGCATATATATTTCATTAATTCATGAGAATATAAAAAACAGACTGCTCTGCTGTTCAGAAGTTCATTTTATTGAAAATGTCTATCCTGGTCTTTATGTGATCAACACATAGTTTGATTAAATTCCGGTTCCAAAGCTGGTTAACCGGGATTTCAATGACCTCAAATCCTGCTTTTTGCAGCAGTGCGATTTTCAGCAGAGTCGAACCATTCCTGGTTGTGAAATCACCATTCACGTAATGAGTCGGTCCCTGAATTTCAATAACCATGTTGAGATCTGGCAGTAGCAGGTCAACCGGCGGTAATAGGTTAAGGCTCTTTTCTTGTACGATCTTCAAGGAGGGAATGTGTGATTGGAGCTGACCGCAGAAGTTGGTTTGAGGTGTTGACATGGTGGTCTGGTAATGGGGAACGACCGGACACTCTCTCCCAAGCCAACTTGCCGCCATGGCAATGATGGATAGATCCTCATCATTGTCTGGGGTGGCATTTTCCAGGCGAGTAAACAGGTCATCCATGTGCTGTTCAAGCACGTTATTTTTATTGGCAGTGGAGATCAGAGACAACCTGGCACAGCAAACCATTACTCCCCAGAGTGACATCAATATCGCTCGCTGAGAGAGTTGAGGGTTGTCGCTGATGCGGTAGACCAGCGATTCAAACATAGAGGAAACTGTGTTCAGGTTAATCAGTTCACCCAGTTTCGCCAGGGCCCACAGCAGATTGGCGATTTCCAGTGGTTTAAAGTTAGCTTTCTGTGCAATCGCGCTGGGCAACAGTGCGGCCACGGTCTCTATAAGATCTGGCGTCTGCTCCTGCCTGTTATCCACCAGTTTCACCATGGCCCACAGCAGGTTGGCAATACTCTGGGCATTAAACTGGTCTTTCTGTGCGTTCACGTGGGGCAGCAGCGCCGCCAGGGACTCGTTGAGCTCTGGTATCCACCCCTGCCCGCTGTCCACCAGTTTCGCCATGGCACACACCAGGATGGTGATTTCCGGTGGTTTAAAGTTAGCTTTCTGTCTGTTTACCAGGGGCAACAGCGCGGCCACAGCTTCTTTGAACGCTGGTGTCCACTCCTGCCCGTTGTCCACCAGTTTTACGATGGCCCACAGCAGGTTGGTGATTTCCTGTGGTTTAAAGTCAGCTTTCTGTGCAATTACGTGGAGCAACAGGGCAACCACTGGCTCTTTGAACTCTGGTGTCTGCTCCTGCCCGTTGTCCACCAGTTTTGCCATGGCCCACAGCAGGTTGGCGATATGCTGAGGAATAAATTGGTCTTTCAGTGCGTTCACGCGGGGAAACAGCGCGGCCACACCCTCGTTGAGTTCGGATGTTCGCTCCTGTCCATGCTCAACCAGTTTCGCCACGGCCCACAGCAGATTGACGATGCCTTGCGCATTAAATTGTTCTTTCTGTGCGTTCAAATGAGGCAACAGCGTGGCCACGGCGTCTTTAAGCCCTTGTGTTCGCTCCTGTCCGTTGTCCACCAGTTTCGCCATGGCCCACAGCAGGTTGCTGATTTGCTGTGGGGTAAGGTTGGCTTTCTGTGCGTTCACATGTGGCAATATTGTGGCTACAGCCTCTTTGAGCCCTGGTACCTGCTCTTGCCCGTTGTCCACCAGTTTCGCCATGGCCCACAGCAGGTTGGCGATACCCTGTGGTTTAAAGTTAGCTTTCTGAGCGTTTACGCAGGGCAACAGAGCGACCAGAGCCTCTTTCAGCCCCGGTATTTGCTCCTGCCTTTTCTCCACCAGTTTCGCCATGGCCCACAGTAGGTTGGCGATATCCTGCGGATTAAATTGGCTTTTCTGCGTGTTCACACAGGGCAACAGCGCGGACACGGCCTTGTTGAAAGCTGGTGTCTGCTCCTGGCTGTTGTCCACCAGTTTTGCAATGGCCCAGAGCAAGTTGGCGACTCCCCGCGGAAAAAAATGGTCTTTGTGTCTGTTCACGTTGGGCAACAGCGCAGCTATGGCCTCTTTCAGTCGAGGTGTCCGTTCCTGCCCGTTGTCCACCAGTTTCGCCATGGCCCACAGAAGGTTGGTGATTTCCTGCAGATTGAAGTTAGCTTTCTGTGCGTTCACCTGAGACAACACCGCAGCCACGGCCCTTTTGAGCTCTCGTGTTTGCTCCAGCTCGTTGTCCACCAGTTTTGCCATGGCCCACAGCAGATTGGCGATTTCCTGTCGTTTAAAGTTGGCTTTCTGTGCATTTACATTGGGCAACAGCGCAACCACGGCCTCTTTGAACTCTGGTGTCAGCCCCTGCTTGTTGTCCACAAGTTTTGCTATGGCCCACAGCAGGTTGGCGATATGTTGAGGAATAAATTGGTTTTTCTGAGCGTTCACGCGGGGCAGCAGGGCGGCCAGGGCCTTGTTGAGCTCTGGTATTCGCTCCAGTCCGTTGTCCACCAGTTTCGCCATGGCCCACAGAATGTTCGTAATATTCTGGCCGGTAAATTGGTTTTTCTGTGCGTTCAAACAGGGCAACAGCGAAGCAAGGGCCGCTTTGAACTCTGGTGTCTGCTCCTGCCCGTTGTCCACCAGTTTTGCCAGGGCCCAGAACAGGTTGGCAATATGCTGAGGAATAAATTGGTCTTTCTGTGCGCTCATCCAGGGTAACAGTGTGGCTACGGCCTCGTTGAACTCTGGTATCCAAGCCTGCCCGTTGCCCACCAGTTTCGCCATGGCCCACAACAGGTTGGCGATACCTCGGGCATCAATTTCCCTGGCTTGAGGCATTTGATTGCACTTGAATATTATGGCATCCAGTAGAGAGGACAATAAGGCCGTTTGAGTGAGCTGAACATGCTCATTCATTGGGTTATGAGGGGTAAAAACACCCGCTGAAGTCAATGAATGAATTGTTGTCGTCAGGCTTAGCCAATTCCAGCTGCGCGTTACGGTAAAATTTTGCAGCAAACGAATCAGCTGGCTTTGTTCCGCTGGATTTAACGGTCGTTTAGCAGCTGACGTGTATTTTTTAATTGAACTGGCATAGTAACCATGATCTCTCCCATCATAGCGATGGCCGAAGCGAGCCGATTTACTCACCAGACCAGCCATTATTTCCTGTTTGATAAGGGCATTAAAATCCTGGGCAGGGTTTACTGAACGGCTCTGTAGATATTGAGAAGAGCGTGCGCCAGAAGCACGGTAAAATTTATTACTCCCCGGTGTAGTGGGGCGGGGGTTATCCCACGGTCTGACTGCAGAATGTTTATATCGCCCACGCCTTGAAGAAGCGGCCTGGTCATCCGGGCGGTTATAACCATTATCTGATCTTGCGCATTTACCACTGATACCAGCAGAGCTTCTATCCATAATTATATTTCATTGATTCATGAAAATATAAACAACAGACTGCTGTTCTGTTCAGAAGTTCATTTTGTTGAAATGGCCTATGAACGTAAACGAGTGGGGAAACCATCTACTTGCAAATCATCCGAGAGAAACAGTTACAACCTGTATTTTGGTTTGTCTGTTTGCTCCTCTAAATATTCTCAGGCAGTTAAATAACTTTGATCTGAGAGTTGCCATCTTTTATCGGCAGTCATGTTAGCCCAATCTGTCTCCCTCGCTGTTAAGTGATACAGTGCCCTCTCCCTTGAGCGGGACGTCTACCCTGGTTCTTATTTGATCAATGTATGGTTTCATTAAATCCGGTTTCCAAATTGTGTTAGCCGGGATTTCAATAACCTCAAATCCTGCCTTTTGCAGCAGTGCGATTTTCAGCATAGTCGCACTATTTCTGGTTTTGAAATCATCACTCACGTAATGAAACTGTCCCTGAACTTCAATAACGATGTTGTGATCCGGCAGAATCAGGTCAACCGGCGGTAAAGAGTTCAGACTCTTTTCTTCTTCAATCTTCAAAGAGGGAATGCATGATTGGAGTTGATCGCGGAAGTCGGTTTGAGGTTTTGACATGGTTGTCTGGTAATGAGGGGTGACCGGACACGCTCTCCCAAGCCAACTTGCGGCCATGGCAATGATGGATAGATCCTCTTCATCGTCTGTGGGTGTATTTTCCAGGCGAGTAAACAGGTGATCCATGTGCTGTTCAAGCACGTTATTTTTATAGGTATTGGAGGTCAGATACAACCGGGCACAGCAGACCATTACACCCCAGAGAGACATCGATATCTCTTGCTGTGAGAACTGAGGGTTGTCACTGATTCGGCGGACAAGCGATTCGAACGTAGAGGTAAGCACGTTCAGCTCAACGAGATTACCCAGTTTCGCCATGGCCATCAGCAGGTTGGCAATACCTTGTGGTTTAAAGTTAGCCTGCTGTGCGCTCACGCGGGGCAACAGCACGGCTACCGCCTCTTTGAGCCCTGATGTCTGTTCCTGCCCGTTGTCCACCAGTTTCGCCATGGCCCACAGCAGGTTGGCGATACCCTGAGGAATAAATTGGTCTTTATGTGCGTTTACCTGCGGCAATAGCGTGGCAATGGCCCCGTTGAGCGCTGGTGTCCGCTCCTGCCCGTTGTCTACCAGTTTCGCCATGGCCCACAGCAGGTTGGCGATTTCCTGTGCTTTGAAGTTAGCTTTCTGAGCGCTCACATGGGGCAATAACGTGGCCACAGTCTTGTTGAACTCTGGAGTTCGCCTCTGTCCGCTGTCCGTCAGTTTTGCCATGACCCAAAACAGGTTGGCGATTTCCTGTGGTTTAAAGTCAGCTTTCTGTGTGTTCACCCGGTGCAACAGCGCGGCCACGGCCTCGTCAAACTCTGGTGTCCGCTTCTGGCCTTTGTCCACCAGTTTCGCCATGGCCCAGAGCAGGTTGGCGATATGTTGAGGAATAAATTGGTCTTTCAGTGTCTTCACGGGGAGCAACAGCGCGGCTACGGCCTCGTTCAGCTTTGGTGTCCGGTTTTGTCCACTGTCCACCAGTTTCGCCATGGCCCAGAGCAGGTTGGCGATATGTTGAGGAATAAATTGGTCTTTCAGTGTCTTCACGGGGAGCAACAACGCGGCTACGGCCTTGTTCAGCTTTGGTGTCCGGTCTTGTCCACTGTCCACCAGTTTCGCCATGGCCCAGAGCAGGTTGGCGATACCCTGTGGTTTGAAATTAGCTTTTTGTACGATCACGCAGGTCAACAGCGCAGCCAGGGTTTTGTTGAACTCTGGTGTCTGCTCGTGCCCGTTGTCCGCCAGTTTCGCCATGGCCCATAGCAGGTTGGTGGTTTGCTGAGGTATAAATTGATCTTTCTGTACTTTCACGCAGGGCAAAAGCGCGGCCACGGCCTGGTTGAGTTCTGGTGTCTGCTCCTGCCCGTTGTCCACCAGTTTTGCCATGGCCCACAGCAGGTTGGAGATTCCCTGGGCATTAAATTGGTCGGTCTGTGCGTTCACGTTGGGCAACAGCGTGGCCACAGCTTTTTTAAGCCCCGGTGTCTGCTCCTGTCCGTTGTCCACCAGTTTCGCCACGGCCCACAGCAGGTTGACGATTTGCTGTGGTATAAATTGGTCTTTCCTTGCGTTCACGTAAGGCAGCAGACCGACCACAGTCTTGTTGAACTCTGGCATCTGCTCCTGCAGGTTGTCCACCAGTTTCGCCATGGCCCACAACAGGATGGTGAAATGTTGAGGTATAAATTGATCTTTCTTTGCGTTCACGTGGGGCAGCAGCGCGGCCACAGCTTTTTTAAGCCCCGGTGTCTGCTCCTGCCCGTTTTCCACCAGTTTCGCCACGGCCCACAGCAAGTTGGCGATTCCCTGGTCATTAAATTGGTTTTTATGTGCGTTCACGTGGGGCAGCAGTGCGGCCACAGCCTTTTTAAGCCCCGGTGTCTGTTCATGTCCGTTATCCACCAGTTTCGCCATGGCCCACAGCAGGCTGGCGATATGCTGAGGATCAAATTGGTCTTTCTTTGGGTTCACTTGAGGCAACAGCGCGGCCACGGCCTCATTGAACTCGGGTGTCCGCTCCTGCCCGTTGTCCACCAGTTTCGCCATGGCCCACAGCAGGTTGGCGATTTCCTGTGGATTGAAGTCAGCTTTCTGTGTGTTCACGTGGGGCAACAACGCGGCCAGGGTCCGTTTGAGCTCGGGTGTCCGTTTCTGCCCGTTGTCCACCAGTTTCGCCATGGCCCACAGCAGGTTGGCGATTTCCTGTGGATTGAAGTCAGCTTTCTGTGTGTTCACGGTGGGCAACAACGCGGCTACGGTCGCTTCGATCTCTGGTGTCTGCTCATGTCTTTTGTCCACCAGTTTCGCCATGGCCCACAGCAGGTTGGCGATACCCTGGGCATTAAATTGCTTTCTCTGTGCGATTACATGGGGTAACAGTGCGGCCATGGCCTCTTGGAACTCTGGTGTCCACTCCGGCCCGTTGTCCACCAGTTTCGCCATGGCCCACAGCAGGTTAGCGATTCCCTGGGAATCTATATCCCTGACTTCGGGTTTTTGGTTGCACTTGAATATGATTGCATCCAGTAGCGTGGACAATAAGGTCGTTTGAGTGAGCTGAACACGCCTATCCACGGGGCTATGAGGGGTAAATACACCCGCTGAAGTAAATGAATGAAGTGTTGTCGTCAGACTTCGCCAATGCCAACGTCGTGTTGCGGTAAATGTTTGCAGAAAATTTATTAACTGGCTTTGTTCTGCCCGATTTAACGGCCTTTTAGAAACTGACGTGTATTTTTTAATTGAATTGGCATATTGGCTGTGAGGTCTCCCATTATAGCGATCACCGAAACGATTCGATTTACTCACCAGACCAGCCATTATTTCGTGGTTGATTAGGGCATTAAAATTCTGAGCAGGGTTTACTGAACGGTGCAGTAGATAATGAGAAGAAGATGCGCCAGCAGAATGATAACATTCATTACGCCCGGGGGTAGTGCGGGTGGAATTATGCCATTGTTTGACGGTGGCATGTCTATACCGCCCGGACCTTGAAGAAGTGGTACAGTTTTCCGGTTGGTTATAATCATTACCCGGCCCTGCGTATTGACCACTGATGCCAGCAGAGGTTCTATACATAATTATATTTCATCAATTCATGAAAATATAAAAAGCAGACTGCTGTTCTGTTCAGAAGTTCATTTTACTGAAATATCTATAAAAGCGTGTTTGAGTAATGCAGAGTCCGACCATCAGCCGAGTGTGTCTTGGTGGCTGTCCAGATTCACCGGGAAGCTTCTGAACCATCCGTATCGTGGCGATAGACATGCCAGCAATTTAGCTCCAGGTTATGTTTTTCGACCTCATATTTGATGTTATCGAAGGATTTAATCCTCTCGTTCAGTGTCATGCTTTTAAGAGAACAATTGAAGATATAATCCGGCGTGTATTGCCAAGGTACTAAACCAATTTCCTGTTGACGATATTCTGTATTTATGGAGGTCAAAGATAGATAATGATCCCGCTGTGCAGGAAGTTTTGCCAGCAACTGGTTTAACCGGTAGATATCAGCGTTTTCTGCGTTCATTTCTGCGGCTTTTGCCTGGCGAAGGGGTTGTGTCTCAAGCTCCTCCAGCGTAGAGCTCTGCGCGAGCGCGTGGTAATGTTTGGTGTACACCAGCTCCGGGGGAATATATTGCTGGGGTGAGGATACGTCCGGGTCTTCGGTGATCAGGACAAAACAACCAGGGTTGTTTTTTATGAGTGTGGTGAGATAAAACTCAGTTTGCCCCTGGGCAATCTCTTTGCAAAGTTGCATTTCTTCCGAAGGCAAGCCGGTAAAAGCGTGTATCGCGGTAAATAAAGTGGTTGCAGGATTAGCGCCAGCAATTTCCTGAGCCGGAATTATGTTAATGGGCTGTGGATCGTCACAAAAAGTTCCATCGCAATTAGCGTAAGCATTTTTGATATCTACAGGAACTACTTTGATCCGGGGGTACAGCTCTTTGAGATAGTTTTGCATTAACAGGGATATTGCTCCGAAACCACAGCCAATATCAACAATGTATTCGATGTCGCTGTTTTTGCTTAAAAAATCAACCAGGAAGCTGAAGTTATGGAATTCTATATGGCTTTTGTATTCCTCTAGAGCCCAATCAACAAATGCTTGCGAAGCATCCAGTGTCATCAGTTGCTGGTTGCCAATCCGGACAGTTTTCGGTTGAGCCGTATCCGATACATTGGCATAGCTCACACAACAATTGCGCCGGGGATTATTATCCATGTGGGCTGCTACCCAGTAAATTTCAGGTGACGACGCAGAATGAGGGTTCAAGCCAGTAATGGTTCGGTTGGAAAGACTGGCGGGATGTTGTTCCTGAATTCCATCGCCGTCGGTTGTCAATTGTGGGGCGATGTTAAGTTTTTGCCCGACATGATCAGGTTGGTCAGGGAGAGTTTCTCTGGTAAATCCCTGTTGTGTCGTCGGAGCCTGTAAATTATCAGTGACCATACTTCTAATCATTACATTTCTCCTTGTTGATGAGTCATCAATAAGATCAAACAGTTTATTCAGCTTGAGCCTGTGCTTACTTATTAAGATCGAAGTACTGGTCATTAGTTCAATCCATCTACTTGAAAATCATTCGGAGCGAGACAAACAGTGTCTACCTGTATTCTGGTTTGTCTGTTTGCTCTTCTGAATGTTGTTTGACGATTGAGTAACGATTCTATTTGGTCAACTACTTACCTCTGTAACAAGATGTTGACCCTGGTCTTTATTTGATCAATACAGGGCTTTAATAAATCCCGGTTACAAAGCGTGTTAGTCGGAACTTCAATGACTTCAAATCCTGCTTTTTTCAGCAGTGCAATTTTAAGCAGAGTCGAACCCTTCCTGGTTTTGAAATCACTACTCACGTAATGAGTCGGTCCCTGAATTTCAATAACAATGTTGTGATCTGGCAGTAGCAGGTCAACCGGCGATAATGAGTTCAGGCTCTTTTCCTCTTCAATCTTCAAAGATGGCATGCATAATTGGAGTTGATTGCGAAAGTCGGCTTGAGGTTTTGAAATATTTGTCCGGTAATGGGGGACGACCGGGCAGGCTTTACCAAGCCAGCTTGCGGCCATGGCAATGATGCGTTGATCCTCTTCATTGTCCGGGGATGTATTTTTCAGGCGAGAAAAAAGTTCATCCATGTGTTTTTCAAGCACGTTATTTTTATTGGTATTGGAGTCTAGAGACAACCTCGCACAGCACACCATTGCTCCCCAGAGAGACATCAATATCTCTTGTTGAGAAAACTGAGGGTTTTCACTGATTCGGTAGACAAGCGATTCGAACATAAATGTAACCACGTTCAGTTCAACGAACTCACCCAGGCTCGCCATGGCCCACAACAGGTTGGCGATACCCTGGGTATTAAATTGGTCTTTCTGTGCGTTCACATGGGGTAACAGCGCGGCCACGGCCTCTTTCATCTCTGGTGTCTGCTCCTGCCCGCTGTCCATCAGTTTCACCATGGCCCACAGCATGTTGGTGATACCCTGGGTACTAAACTGGCCTTTCTGTGCGTTCACGTGGGGCAACAGCGCGGCCACGGCCTCTTTGAACTCTGGTGTCCACTCCTGCCCGTTGTCCACCAGTTTCGCAATGGCCCACAACAGGTTGGCAATATGCTGGGCATTAAATTGGCCTTTCTGTGCGTTCACGAGGGGCAACAGCGCAACCACGGCCTCTTTGAACGCTGGTGTCTGCTTCTGCCTGTTGTTCACCAGTTTCGCCATGGCCCACAGCAGGATAGTGATTTGCTGAGGAAAAAATTGGTATTTCTGTGCTTTCACGTGGGGTAACAGGGCGGCCACTGCCTTTTTGAACGCTGATGTCTGCTCCTGTCCGTTGTCCACCAGTTTTGCCATGGCCCACAGCAGGTTGGCGACTTCCAGTGGTTTAAAGTTAGCTTTCTGTGCCAGCACGTGGGGCAACAGCGCGACCAGAGTCTCTCTGAACTCGGGTGTCTGCTCCTGCCCGTTGTCCGTCACTTTCGCCATGGCCCACAGCAGGTTGGCGATACTATGGGCATTAAATTGGTTTTTCTGTGCTTTCACGTGGGGCAACAACGCGGCCACAGCCTCGTTGAGTCCGGGTGCCCGTTCCTGCCCGTTGCCCACCAGCTTCGCCATGGCCCACAGCAGGTGGGTGATTTCCTGTGGTTTAAAGTCAGCTTTCTGTGCGATTACATGGGGCAACAGCGCGGCCACGGCCTCTTTGAGTTCTGGTGTCTGCTGCTGCCCGTTGTCCACCAGTTTCGCCATGGCCCACAACAGGTTGGCGATTTCCTGTGGTTTAAAGTCATCTTTCTCCATGTTCACGTGGGATAACAGCGCGGTCACGGCCTCGTTGAGCTCGGGTGTCTGCTCCTGTCCGTTGTTTACCAGTTTCGCCATGGCCCACAGCAGGTTGGCGATTTCCTGTGGTTTAAAGTTAGCTTTCGGTGCGCTCACGTGGGGTAACAGCACAGCCACAGCCTCTTTGAACTCTGGTGTCTGCTTCTGCCCGTTATCCACCAGTTTCGCTGTGGCCCACAGCAGGTTGGCGATTCCCTGAGGAAGAAATTGGTCTTTCTGTGCTTTAACGTGGGGCAACAGCGCGGCCACCGCTTCTATAAGCTCTGGTGTCCACTCCCCGTTGTGCACCAGTTTCGCTGTGGCCCACAGCAGATTGACGATTTCCTGTGGTTTAAAGTTAGCTTCCTGTATGTTCCCGTGGGACAACAGTGCGGCCACGGCCTCTTTGAGCCCTGGTGTCTGCTCTGGCTTGTTGTACAGTAGTTTCGCCATAGCCCACACCAGGTTGGCGATTTCCTGTGGTTTAAAGTTAGCTTTCTGTGCGTTCACATGGGGCAACAGCGCGGCCACGGCCCCGTTGAACTCTGGCGTCCACTGTTGCCCACTGCCCACCAGTTTTGCCATTGCCCACAGCAGGTTGGTGATTTCCTGTGGTATAAAGTGAGCTTTCTCCGCGTGTAAGTGGGGCAACAGCGCAACCACGGCCTCTTTGAGTTCTGGTGTTAGCTCCTGCCCGTTGGCCACCAGTTTTGCCATGGCCCAGAGCATGTTGGTGATTTCCTGGGCTTCAATATCCCCGGCTTGAAGTTTTTTGCTGCACTTGAATATTATTGCATCAAGTATCGTTGATAATAAGGCTGCTTGAGTAAGCTTGACACGCTCATCCATGGGTTGATGAGGGGTAAAAACACCCGCTGAAGTCAATGAATGAAGTGTTGTCGTCAGGCTTCGCCAATTCCAACTCCGTGTTGCGGTAAAATTTTGCAGCAGATGAATCAGCTGGCTTTGTTCAGCCTGATTTAACGGTCTTTTAGCAGCTAACGAGTATTTTTTAATTAAACTGGCATATTTCCCGTGATGTCTCCCATCATAGCGGTGACCGAAACGATTCGATTTACTCAGCAGATCATCCATTATTTCCTGTTTAATCAGGGCATTGAATTCTTGAGCAGGGTTTACTGAGCGGCATAGTAGATAATGAGAAGGACATGCGCCAGAAGAATTATAAAATTGATCACGACCGGAGGGCGTGCGGGGAGGATTATCCCATTGTCTGACTGTGGCATGTCTATATCGCCCGGGCCTTGAAGAAGCGGCATGGTTTTCCGGTTGGCTGTAATCATTACCTGGTCTTGCGTATTGACCACTGATGCCAGCAGAGGGTCTATGCATAATTATATTTCATCAATTCATGAAAATATAAAAGGCTGACTGCTGTGCTGTTCAGAAGTTCATTTTCCTGGAATGTGAACACGGTTCTGGAGTCATGATGCAAGGGAAGTGGTTAGTGCCTTTTTTTTCTTTTCCTTTTTCTTTTTTTTGGTTTGTCTGTGTGCTTTTCTGAATTTTCTTCGACGGTTAAATAACAGTGATCCGGGGATGGCTGCCCTTTATCGGCGGTAACGTTTGTCTCATCTGCCCATCCGCTGTTAAGTGATACACAGCCATGACCCTGTGGCGGGGTGTCCACCCTGGCCTTTATTTGGTTAATGCATAGTTTTATTGAATTCAGGCTGCTGAGCTGGTTAACCGGGATTTCAATGACCTCAAATCCTGATTTTTTCAGCAGTGCAATTTTAAGCAGAGTCGAACCATTCCTGATTTTAAAATCATTACTCAGGTAATGATACGGTCCCTGAATTTCAATCACCATGTTGTGATCTGGCAGTAGCAGGTCAACGGGAGGCAATGAGTTCAGACACTTTTCTTCTTCAATCTTCAAAGAGGGCATGCATGATTGGAGTTGATCGCGGAAGTCGGCTTGGTGTTTTGAAATGGTTGTCTGGTAATGGGGGATGATCGGACTCGCTCTCCCAAGCCAACTGGCGGCCATGGCCATGATGCGTTGATCCTTTTCATTGTCCGGGGATGTATTTTCCAGGCGAGTAAACAGGTCAACCATGTGCTTTTCAAGCATGTTACTTTTATTAGCATTGGAGTCCAGGGACAGCCTGGCACAGCATACCATTACGCCCCAGAGAGACATAAATATATCTTGCTGAGAGAGCTGAAGGTTGTCACTTAATCGGCAGACCAGCGATTCGAACGTAGAGGTAACCACGTGTAGCTCAACGAGTTCACCCAGTTTCGCCATGGCCCACAGAATGTTGGCGATATGCTGAGGATTAAATTGGTGTTTCTGTGGGGGCACGTGGGGCAACACTACGAACATAGCTTCTCTAAGCTCTGGCAACCACTCTCCGTTGTCCACCAGTTTTGCCATGGCCCAAATCATGTTGGCGATATCCTGGGTATTAAACTGGTTTTTCGGTGCGTTCACGTGGTGCAAAAGCGCGGCCACGGCCTCTTTGAGTTCTGGTGTCCACTCCTGCCCGTTGTCCACCAGTTTTGCCATGGCCCACAACAGGTTGGCAATATGCTGAGGAATAAATTGGTCTTTCTGTTTGTTCACGTGGGGTAGCAGTTCGGCCACGGTCTCCATGAGCCCTTGTGTTCGTTCCATTCCGTTGTCCACCAGTTTCGCCATGGCCCACAGCAGGTTGACATTGCCCTGAGCTTTAAATTGGTCCTTCTGTGCGTTCACGTGGGGCAACAGTGCGGCCACGGTCTCTTTGAACTCTGGTGTCTGCTCCTGCCCGTAGTCCACCAGTTTCGCCATGGCCCACAGCAGGTTGGCGATTTCCTGTGGTTTAAAGTTAGCTTTCTGTGCGTTCACGCGGGGCAACAGCGCAGCCACGGCCCCATGTAGCTCGCGTGTCCGCTCCTGCCCGTAGTCCACCAGTTTCGCCATGGCCCATAGCAGGTTGGTGATTTCCTGGGGGTTAAAGTTAGCTGTCAGTACGTTCACTTGGGGCAACAGCACAGTCACGGCCTTTATGAGCCCTGGTGTTTGCTCCTGCACGTTGTCCATCAGTTTCGCCATGGCCCACAGCACATTGGCGATTCCCTGGGCATTAAATTGGTTTTTCTGCGTGCTCACTTGGGGAAACAGCGCGGCCACAGCCTTTTTAAGCCCTGGTGTTTTTTCCTGCCCGTTGTCCACCAGTTTCGCCATGGTCCAAAGCAGGCTGGCAATATCATTGGCATTAAATTGAACTTTCTGTGTAATCACGTGGGGCAACAGCGCGGCCACGGCCTCGTTGAGCCCTGGTGTTCGCTCCTGTCCGTTGTCAACCAGTTTCGCCATGGCCCATAACAGGTTGGCGATTCCCTGAGTAGTAAGTTGGTCTTTCTGTTCGTGCACAAGGGGCAATAACGTGGCCACGGCCTTGTTGAGCCCCGGTGTTCGCTCCTGCCCGTGGTCTACAAGTTTCGCCATGGCCCACAGCAGGTTGACAATGTCCTGAGCTTTCAATCGGTCCTTCAGTGCGTTCACGTGGGGCAACAGCGCGGCCACGGCCTCTTTGAACTCTGGTGTCTGCTCCTGCCCGTAGTCCAGCAGTTTCGCCATGGCCCACAGCAGGATGGCAATGCCCTGAGGAATAAATTGGTCTTTCTTTGCATTCACATGTGGCAACAGCGCGGCCACGGCCTCTTTGAGCCCTGGTGTGTGCTCCTGCCCGTTGTCCACCAGTTTTGCTATTGCCCACAGCTGGTTGGAGATTCCCCGGGCATCAATGTCCCGGGCTTGAGGTTGTTGGTTGCACTTGAATATGATTGCATCAAGTAGCGTTGACAATAAGGCAACCTGAGTGTGCCTGACACGCTCATCCACGGGTTTATAAGGGGTAAAAACACCCGCTGAAGTCAATGCATGAAGTGTGGTCGTAAGGCTTCGCCAGCCCCAACGCCGTGTTACGGTAAAATTTTGCAGAAAATGCATCAGCTGGCTTTGTTCCGCTCGATTCAACCGTCTTTGGGCAGCTGATGTGTATCGTTTAATTGAATTGGCATACAGACCGTGATTTCTCCCATCATAGCGATGACCGAAATGATCCGATTTACTCAGCAAACCATCCATTATTTCCTGTTTGATGAGAGCACTGAAATCTTGAGCCGGGTTTACTGAACGGCTCTGTAGATATTGAGAAGTGTATGCGCCAGAAGAATGGTGAAATTCATTGCGCCCCTGGGTAGTGCGTGGGGGATTATTCCATTGTTTGACTGTGGCATGTTTATATCGCCCATGCCTTGAAGATCTGGGATGGTTATCCGGATGGTTGTAATTTTTATCGGATCTTGCGTATTGACCACTGATACCAGCAGAGGTTCTATGCATAATTATATTTCATCAATTCATGAAAATATAAAAAACAGACTGCTGTTCTGTTCAGAAGTTCATTTTGCCGGAATGTGTACACGGTTCCGGAGTCATGATGAAAGGGAAGTGGTTAGTGCCTTTTTTTTCTTTTCCTTTTCTGTTTTTTGGTTTGTCTGTTTGCTTTTCTTAATTTTCTTCAACGGCTAAGTAACAATGACTTGAAGATTGCCACTTTTTATCGGCGGTAACGTTTGTCTCCTCTACCGATCCGATGTCAGGTGATGCACAGCCATGCCCTGGGGCGGGATGTCCAACCTGGTCTTTATTTGATCAATGCATAGTTTCATTGAATTCTGGCTACAAAGCTGGTTAGCCGGGATTTCAATGACCTCAAATCCTGATCTTTGCAGCAGTGCTATTTTAAGCAAAGTCGAACCATTCCTGATTTTAAAATCATTACTTACGTAATGAGACGGCCCCTGAATTTCAACAACCATGTTGTGTTCTGACAGTAGCAGGTCAACGGGAGGCAATGAGTTCAGGCTTTTTTCTTGTTCAATCTTCAAAGAGGGCATGCATGATTGGAGTTGATCGCAAAAGTCGGCTTGAGGTTTTGAAATGGTTGTCTGGTAATAGGGAACGATCGGACACGCTCTCCCAAGCCAACTGGCGGCCATGGCAATGCATGGCAATGGTGCGTTGATCCTTTTCATTGTCCGGGGATGTATTTTCCAGGCGAGTAAACAGGTCATCCATGTGCTTTTCAAGCACGTTATTTTTTTAATGGCATTGGGGGCCAGAGACAACCTGGCACAACATACCATTACTCCCCAGAGAAACATCAATATAAATTGTTGAGAGAGCTGAGGGTTGTCACTGAATCGGCAGAGGAACGATTCGAACGTAGAGGTAACCACGTGCAGCTCAACGAGTTCCCCAGCTTCGCCATGGCCCACAGCAGGTTGGCGACTTGCTGAGGATCAAATTGGGCTTTCTGTGGGTTCACGTAGGGCAGCAGCGTGGCCACGGCTTCTTTAAGACCTGGTGTCCACTTTCCGTTTTCCACCAGTTTCGCCATGGCCCACAGCAGGTTGGCAATTGCCTGTGGTGTAAAGTTGGCTTTATTTGCGTGCACGTGGGGCAACAGCGCGGCTACAGCTTTTTTAAGTCCTGGTGTCTGTTGCAGGCCCTTGTCCACCAGTTTCGCCATGGCCCACAGCAGGTTGGCGGTTTGCTGAGGAATAAAGTGGTCTTTCTGTGCATTCATGTGAGGCAACAGCACGGCCACGGCCTCTTTGAGTTCTGGTGTTTGCTCCTGCCTGTTGTCCACCAGTTTCGCCATGGCCCACAGCAGGTTGGCGATTCCCTGGGCACCAATATTCCTGGCTTCAGGTTTTTGGTTGCACTTGAATATTATTGTATCCAGTAGCATTGACAATAAGACAGCTTGAGTATGCTTAACACGCTCATCCATGGGTCTATGAGGGGTAAAAACACCCGCTGAAGTCAATGCATGAAGTGTTGTTGACAGGCTTCGCCAACTCCAACTCCGTGTTACTGTAAAATTTTGCAGCAAACGTATCAGCTGGGTTTGTTCCGCTTGATTTAACGGTCTTTTAGCAGCTGACGTGTATTTTTTAATTGAATTGGCATACAGACCGTGATTTCTCCCATCATAGCGATGACCGAAGCGATACGATTTATTCACCAGATCATCCATTATTTCCTGTTTAATGAGGGCGTTAAAATCTTGAGCAGGGTTTACTGAACGGCTCTGTAGATGTTGAGAAGGGCATACGCCAGAAGAACGGTAAAATTCCTTACGCCCCGGGGTAGTGCGGGGGGGATTATCCCACTTTCTGACTGTATTCTGTCTATATTGTACGCGCCTTGAAGAAGTAGCATGGCCATCCGGCTGGTTGTAATCTTTATCGGATCTTGCGTATTTACCACTGATCCCAGCAGAGGTTCTGTGCATAATTATATTTCATTAATTCATGAAAATATAAACTACAGACTGCTGTTTTGTTCAGAAGTTCATTTTGTCGGAATGTGAACACGGTTCTTGAGTCATGATGAAAGGGAAGTGGTTAGTGCCTTTTTTTTCTTTTCCTTTTTCTGTTTTTTGGTTTGTCTGTTTGCTTTTCTGAATTTTCTTCAACGGCTAAGTAACAATGACCTGAAGATTGCCACTTTTTATCGGCGGTAACGTTTGTCTCCTCTATCGATCCGATGTCAGGTAATACACAGCCATGACCCTGTGGCGGTATGTCCACTCTGGCCTTTATTTGATCAATGCATTGTTTCATTGAATTCTGTCTCCAAAGCTGGTTAGCCGGGATTTCAATGACCTCAAATCCTGATTTTTTCAGCAGTGCTATTTTAAGCAGAGTTGAACCATTCCTGATTTTGAAATCATTACTTACGTAATGAGACGGTCCCTGAATTTCAATCACCATGTTGTGATCTGGCAGTAGCAGGTCAACGGGAGGCAATGAGTTCAGGCTCTTTTCCTGTTCAATCTTCAAAGAGGGCATGCGTGATTGGAGTTGATTGCGTAAGTTGGCTTGAGGTTTTGAAATAGTTGTCCGGTAATGGGGGATGATCGGACACGCTCTCCCCAACCAAATGGCAGCCATGGTAATGATTTGTTGATTCTTTTGATTGTCCGGGGATGTATTTTCCAGGCGAGTGGACAGGTCATCCATGTGCTTTTCAAGCACGTTATTTTTAATGGCATTGGGGGCCAGAGACAACCTGGCACAACATACCATTACTCCCCAGAGAGACATCACTATATCTTGCTGAGAGAGCTGAGGGTTGTCGCTGAATCGGCAGAGCAACGATTCGAATGTAGAGGTAACCACGTGCAGCTCAACGAGTTCACCCAGCTTCGCCATGGCCCACAGCAGGTTGGCGATTTGCTGAGGATCAAATTGAGCTTTCTGTGGGTTTACGCAGGGCAGCAGCGCGGCCACAGCTTCTTTAAGCCCTGGTGTCCACTCTCCGTTTTCCACCAGTTTTGCCATGGCCCACAGCAGGTTGGTGATTGCCTTTGGTGTAAAGTTGGCTGTATGTGCGTGCACGTGTGGTAACAGCGTGGCCACAGCTTTTTTAAGCCCTGATGTCTGTTGCTGGTCGTTGTCCACCAGTTTTGCCATGGCCCACAGCAGGTTGGCGATTTGCTGAGGATTAAATTGGTCATTCATTGCGTTCACGTGGGGCAACAGGCGGGCCACGGCCTCGATGAACTCTGGTGTCGGCTCCAGGCCGTTGTCCACCAGTTTCGCCATGGCCCACAGCAGGTTGGAGATATGCTGAGGAATAAATTGGTCTCTCAGTAGTTTTACGAGGGGTAACAGCGTGGCCATGGCCTCGTTGAGCCCTGATGCCTGCTCCTGTCCGTTGTCCACCAGTTTCGCTATGGCCCAGAGCAGGTTGGTAATATCCTGGGCATTGAATTGGTTTTTCTGTGCCTTCACGTGAGGCAACAGTGCGGCCACAGCTGTTTTAAGCCCTGGTGTCTGTTCCCGGCCGTTGTCCACCAGTTTCGCCATGGCCCACAGCAGGTTGGTGATTCCCTGGGCATTAAATTGGTCTGCCTGTGCGTTCACGTGGGGCAACAGTACGGCCACAGCTGTTTTAAGCCCTGGTGTCTGTTCCTGCCCGTTGTCCACCAGTTTCGCCATGGCCCACAACAGGTTGGCAATTTGCTGAGGAGTAAATTGGTCTCTGGTTGCGTTCACGTGGGACAACAGCTGGGCCACAGCCACGTTGAACTCTGGTGTCTGCTCCTGCCCGTTGTCCACCAGTTTCGCCATGGCCCACAACAGGATGGCGATATGCTGAGGAATAAACTGGTATTTCTGTGCGTTCACGTGGTGTAACAGGGCTCCCAGGGTCCCTTTGATCTCTGGTGTCCGTTCCTGCCCGTTGTCCACCAGTTTCGCCATGGCCCACAGCAGGTTGGAGATTCCCTGGGCATTAAATTGCTCTGTCTGTGCGTTCACGCGGGGCAACAGCGCGGCCACAGCTTTTTTCAGCCCTGGTGTATGCTCCTGCCCGTTGTCCACCAGTTTCGCCATGGCCCACAGCAGGTTGACGATTTGTTGAGGTATAAATTGGTCTTTCCTTGCGTTCACATAAGGCAGCAGAGCGACCACAGTACTGTTGAACTCTGGCATCTGCTCCTGCCCGTTGTCCACCAGCTTCGCCATGGCCCACAGCAGGATGGTGATATGTTGAGGTATAAATTGGTCTTTCTTTGCGTTCACGTGGGGTAACAGCGCGGCCACGGCCTCTATGAGCCCCGGTGTCTGCTCCTGCCCGTTGTCCACCAGTTTCGCCACGGCCCACAGCAAGTTGGCGATTCCCTGGGCATTAAATTGGTTTTTATGTGCGTTCACGTGGGGCAACAGCGCGGCCACAGCCTGTTTAAGCCCCGGTGTCTGTTCATGCCCGTTATCCACCAGTTTTGCCATGGCCCACAGCAGGCTGGCGATATGCTGAGAATCAAATTGGTCTTTCTGTGGGTTCACATGGGGCAACAGTGCGGCCACGGCCTCATTGAACTCGGGTGTCAGCTTCTGCCCACTGTCCACCAGTTTTGCCATGGCCCACAGCAGGTTGGCAATACCCTGTGGTTTAAAGTCAGTTTTCTGTGCGCTCACGCGGGGCAATAGCGCTGCTACGGCCTCGCTGAGATCGGTTGTCTGCTCCAGCCCGTTGTCCACCAGTTTCGCCATGGCCCATAGCAGGTTGATGATTCCCAGGGCATGAAGTTGGTCTTTCTGTTCGCGTACGATGGGCAACAACGCGGCCACAGCCTTTTTAAGCCCCGGTGTCTGTTCATGCCCGTTATCCACCAGTTTCGCCATGGCCCACAGCAGGTTGGCGATTCCCTGTGGATTAAAATTAGCTTTCTGTGCATTTACGCCGGTTAACAGCGCAGCCACGGCCTCTTTGAGCCCAGGTGTCTGCTCCTGGCCGTTGTCCACCAGTTTGGCCAAGGCCCACAGCACGTTGGCGATTCCCTGTGTTGTAAAGTTAGATTTTTGTGCGCTTACGTGGGGTAACAGCGCAGTCACGGCCTCTTTGAGCCCTGGTGTCTGCTCGTGCCCGTTGTCCACCAGTTTTGCCATGGCCCACAGCTGGTTGGCGATTCCCCAAGCATCAATATTACTGTCTTTAAGTCTTTGGTTGCTGTTAAATATTATTGCATCCAGTAGCGTTGACAATAAGGTAGCTTGAGTATGCTTAACACCCTCATCCATGGGGCTATGAGGGGTAAAAACACCCGCTGAAGTAAATGCATGAAGTGTTGTTGTCAGGCTTCGCCAATTCCAGCTCCGTGCTGCGGTAAAATTTTCCAGAAAACGTATCAGCTGGCTTTGTTCCGCCTGGTTTAACGGTCTTTTAGCAGCTGACGTGTATTGTTTGACTGAATTGGCATATAGACCGTGATTTCTCCCATCATAGCGATGACCGAAACGAGCCGATCTACTCAGCAAACCATCCATTATTTCCTGTTTGATGAGAGCATTAAAATCTTGAGCAGGGCTTACTGAACGGCTCTGTAGATATTGAGAAGTGTATGCACCAGAAGAATGGTAAAATCCATTATGCCTCGGTGTGGTGCGTGGGGGATTATGCCATCGTCTGACTGTGGCATCTCTATATCGCCCACGCCTTGAATATCCGGGATGGTCATTCGGCTGGTTGTAATCGTTATCGGATCTTGCGTATTTACCACTGATACCAGCAGAGCTTCTATCCATAATTACATTTCATCAATTCATGAAAATATAAAAAACAGACTGCTGTTCTGTTCAGAAGTTCATTTTGCTGAAATAGCGATAGACGTAACCGGTTGAGAGAGCACAACTACTCCTGATGTCAGCAATCCGTTATTTTCAAATCATCCGGAGGAAGATTGTTAGAACACATGGGTTCCACACCGGCATTCCTTTCCTGAAATGTGAAAACGGTTCTTGAGTCATGATGAAGGGAGAAGATTACTGGCTGTTTGTTCTCTTCCTTTTTCTACTTTTGGGATTGCATGCTAGCTCTTCTAAATGTTCTTCGGCGGTCAAGTCACAGTGATCTGCGGGCTGCCATCTTTTATCGGCGGTCACGTATGCCTCATCTGCCCAAGCTCTTTTAAGTGATCCAGAGCCATGCCCCCTCGGCGGGGTGTCTACTCTGGTCTTTATGTGATCAATATATCGTTTTATTGAATCCTGGTTATAAAGCTGGTTAACCGGGATTTCAATGACCTCAAATCCTGCTTTTTGCAGCAGTGCGATTTTAAGCAGAGTCGAACCATTCCTGGTGTTGAAATCGCCACTTACGTAATGGGACGGTCCCTGAACTTCAATAACCATCTTGTGATCTGGCAGTAGCAGGTCAACCGGCGGTAATGAGTTCAGACTCTTTTCTTCTTCAATCTTCAAAAAAGGAATACTTGATTGCAGTTGATTGCGGAAGTCGGATTGCGGTTTTGAAATGATGGTCTCGTAGTGGAGGATGATCGGGTACGCTCTGCCAAGCCAACTTGCGGCCATGGCAATGATGCGTTGATCCTCTTCATTGTCTGGGAAGGTATTTTCCAGGCGATTAAACAGGTCATCCATGTGTTTTTCAAGCACGTTATTATTGGTATTGGAGTCTAGAGATAACCTGGCACAGCAGACCATTACTCCCCAGATAGACATCAATATCGCTTGCTGAGAGAGCTGAGGGTTTTTACTGATTCGGCGGACAAGCGATTCGAACGTGGAGGTAACCACGTTCAGCTCAACGAGCTCGCCCAGTTTTGCCGTGGCCCACAGCAGGTTGGCGATATGCTGAGGAGTAAATTGGTCTTTCTGTGCGTTCACTTGGGGCAACAGCGCGGTCACGGCCTCGTTAAACCCTGGTGTCCGCTCCTGACCGTTGTCCACCAGTTTCGCCATGGCCCACAGCAGGTTGGCGATTTCCTGTGGTTTAAAGTTAGCTGTCTGTACGTTCACGTAGGGTAACAACGCGGCAACAGCCTCTTTGAGCCCTGATGTCCGCTCCTGTCCGTTGTCCACGAGTTTCGCCATGGCCCATAGCAGGATGGCGATATGCTGAGGAATAAATTGGTCTTTCTGTGCGTTCACGTGGGGTAACAGTACGGCCACGGCCTCGTTGAGCTCGGGTGTCTGCTCCTGGCCGTTGTCCACCAGTTTCGCCATGGCCCAAAGCAGGCTGGCGATTTCCTGTGATTTAAAGTTAGCTTTCTGTACGTTCACGAGGAGCAATAACGCGGCCACAGCCTCTTTGAGCTCTGGCGTCTGCTCCAGCCCGTTGTCTACCTGTTTCGCCATGGCCCACAGCAGGTTGGCGATTTCCTGTGGATTAAAGTTAGCTTTCTGTGCGTTCACTTGGGGCAACAGCGCGGCTACGGCCTCGCTGAGCCCTGGTATCCACTCCTGGCCGTTGTCCACCAGTTTCGTCATGGCCCACAGCAGGTTGGCGATACCCTGAGCATTAAATTGGTCCTTCTGTGCGTTTATGTGGGGTAACAGTGCGGCCACGGCCTCGCTGAACTCTGGTGTCTGCTTCTGTCCGTTGTCCACCAGTTTCGCCATAGCCCACAGCAGGTTGACGATATGCTGAGGAATAAATTGGTCTTTCTGAGCGTTCACGTGGGGTAACAGCGCAGCCAGGGCCTCTTTGAGCCCTGATGTCCACTCTTGCCCATTGCTCACCAGTTTTGCCATGGCCCACAGCAGGTTGGCGATATGCTGTGGAATAAATTGGTCTTTGTGTGCGTTCACGTAGGGCAACAGCGCGGCCACGGCCTCGTTGAGCTCTGGTGTCCGCTCCTGCCCGTTGTCCACCAGTTTCGCCATGGCCCACAGCAGGTTGGCGATATGCTGAGGGATAAATTGGTCTTTCTGTGCGTTGATGCGGGGCAACAGCGCGGCGATGTTCTCGTTGAACTCTGGTGTCTGCTCCTGTCCGTTGTCCACCAGTTTCGCCATAGCCCATAGCAGGTTGGCGATACTCTGGGCATTAAATTGGTCTTTCTGTGCGTTCACGTAGCGCAAAAGCGCGGCCACGGCCTCTTCGAGTTCTGGTGTTCGCTCCTGCCCGTTGTCGACCAGTTTCGCCATGGCCCACAGCAGGTTGGCGATTTCCTGGGGTTTAAAGTTAGCTGTTTGTACGTTCACCTGGGGCAACAGAGCGGACACGGCCTTTTTGAGCTCTGGTGTCCGCTCCTGTCCGTTGTCTACCAGTTTCGCCATGGCCCATAGCAGGTTGGTGATTTCCTGTGGTTTAAAGTGAGCTTTCTGTGTGTTCACGTGGGGCAACAGCGCGGCCACGGCCTCGTTGAGCCCTGATGTCCGCTCCTGCCCGTTGTCCACAAGTTTCGCCATGGCCCACAGCAGGTTGACAATGCCCTGAGCATTAAATCGGTCCTTCTGTGCGTTCACGTGGGGCAACAGCGCTGCCACACCCTCTTTGAGCCCTGGTGTCCGCTCCTGTCCATTTCCCACAAGTTTCGCCATGGCCCACAGCAGGTTGGCAATGCCCTGAGCATTAAAGTGGTCCTGCTGTGCGTTCACTTGGGGCAACAGCGCGGCCACGGCCTCTTTGAGCTCTGGTGTCCGCTTCTGTCCGTTGTCCACCAGCTTTGCCATGGCCCACAGCAGGTTGACGATATGCTGAGGAATAAATTGGTCTTTCTGTGCGTTCACGTGGGGCAACAGCGCAGCCAGGGCCTTTTTGAGCCCTGATGTCCACTCTTGCCCATTGCTCACCAGTTTTGCCATGGCCCACAGCAGGTTGGCGATTCCCTGAGCATCAATATCCCTGGCTTCAGGTTTTTGATGGCACTTGAATACTATTGCATCAAGTAGCGTTGACAATAAGGCAGCTTGGGTAAGCTTTACACGCTCATCCATGGGTTTATGAGGGGTAAAAACACCCGCTGAAGTCAATGAATGAAGTGTTGTTGACAGGCTTCGCCAACTCCAGCTCCGTGTTGCTGTAAAATTTTGCAGAAAACTTATCAGCTTGCCTTGTTCCGCTTGATTTAGTGGTCTTTTAGCAGCTGACGTGTATTTTTTAATTGAACTGGCATATTGACTGTGATTTCTCCCATCATAGGAATGACCGAAACGACCAGATGTACTCACCAGACCAGCCATTATTTCTTGTTTGATGAGAGCATTAAAATCCTGGGCAGTGTTTACTGAACGGTACTGTAGATATTGAGAAGAGCGTGTGCCGGTAGAACAGTAAAATTCATTACGCCCTGTGGTAGACCGGGGGGGATTATCCCATTGTCTGACTGTGGCATGTCTATATCGCCCATGCCTTGAAGAAGCAGCATGGTCATTCGACTGATTGTAATTTTTATCGGATCTTGCGTGTTGACCACTGATACCAGCAGAGCTTCTATCCATAATTACATTTCATTAATTCATGGAAATATAAAAAACAGACTGCTGTTCGGTTCAGAAGTTCATTTTTTACTTTTTGGTTTGTCTCTTTGCTCTGCTGAATGTTTTTCGGCGGTTAAGTTACAGTGTTGCCATCCTTTATCGACAGTTATACATAGCTCATCTTTACCCCGCTTTTAAATAAGTGATACTGAGCCATGTCCCTCTAGGAGGCTGACCGAGAATAGGCTTATGTTATCATAAGCCTCAAATTTTGTAGAAAACGTATCAGCAGGCTTTGTTCCGCCTGGTTTAACGGTCTTTTAGCAGCTGACGTGTATTGTTTAATTGAATTGGCATACAGACAGTGATTTCTCCCATCATAGCGATGACCGACACGCTCCGATTGACTCACCAGGTCATCTATTATTTCCTGTTTGGTGAGAGCATTAAAATCTTGAGCAGGGTTTACTGAACGGCGCAGCAGATATTGAGAAGAGTATGCGGCAGAAGAAGGGTGAAATTCATTTCATTAATTCATGAAAATATAAAAAGCAGACTGCTGCTCTGTTCAGAAGTTCATACTGATGAAATATCCGGGTTAAGTAATTGATACAGAACCATGCCCTTGTGCCCGGATGTCTACCCTGGTCTTTATGCGATCAATACACAGTTTCATTGAATCCAGGTTCCAAAGCTGGTTAACCGGGATTTCAATGACCTCAAATCCTGATTTTTGCAGCAGGGCGATTTTAAGCAGAGTCGAACCATTCCTGGTGTTGAAATCACCACTCACGTAATGAGTTGGTCCCTGAATTTCAATAACCATGTTGTAATCCGGCAGTAGCAGGTCAACCGGAGGCAATGAGTTCAGACACTTTTCTTCTTCAATCTTCAAAGAGGGAATGCGTGATTGGAGTTGTTCGCGAAAGCCGGTTTGAGGTTGTGAAACGACTATCCGGTAATGGGGGGTAACCGGACAGGGTCTCCCGAGCCAACTTGCGGCCATGGCAATGACGCGTTTATCCTCATCATTGTCCGGGGATGTATTTTTCAGGCGAGTAAACAGGTCATCCATGTGCTTTTCAAACACATTATTTTTATTGGCATTAGAGACCAGAAACAACCTGGCACAGCATACCATTACTCCCCAGAGAGACATCAATATTGCCTTGAGAGAGACATGAGGGTTTTTACTGATTCGGTGGACAAGAGGCTCAAACGTGGCCATAGCCACGTTCAGCTCAACGAACTCACCCAGTTTCGCCATGGCCCACAGCAGGTTGGCGATATGCTGAGGAGTAAATTGGTCTTTCTGTGTGTTCACGAGGAGTAACAGAACGGCCACGGCCTTGTTGAACTCTGGTGTCTGCTCCTGCCCGTGTTCCACCAGTTTTGCCATGGCCCACAGCAGGTTGGCAATAGCCTGGGGATTAAAGTTAGCTTTTTGTGCGTTCACGAGGGGCAACAACGCGGCTACGACCTCATTGAATTCTGATGATCGCTCCTGTCCGTTATCCACCAGCTTCGCCAGGGCCCACAGCAGGTTGGCGATACCCTGTGGTTTAAAGTTAGCTTTCTGTGCGTTGACGTGGGGCAACAGCGCGGCTACGGCGTCTTTTAGCACTGAGGTCATGTCCTGCCCGTTGTCCATCAGTTTTGCCAGGGCCCATAGCAGGTTGGCGATACTATGGGCAGTAAAATAGTCTTTCTGTACGTTCACGCGGGGCAGCAGCGCAGCCACAGCCTTGTTGAGTTCTGGCGTACGCTTTTGCCCATTGTCAACCAGTTTGGCAATGGACCACATCAGGTTGACCATTTCCTGTGTTTTAAAGTTAGCTTTCTGTGCGTTCACGAGGGGCAACAGCGCGATCACAGCCTCTCCAAGCCCCGGTGTACGCTCCTGTTCGTTGTCTACCAGTTTCGCCATGGCCCAGAGCAGATTGACGATATGCTGAGGAATAAATTGGTCTCTCTGTGCGCTCACTTGGGGGAACAGCACGACCACGGCCTTATTGAGCGCAGGTGTTCGCTCCTGCTCATTGTCCACCAGTTTCGCTATGGCCCACAGCAGGTTGGCGATATGTTGAGGAATAAATTGGTCTTTATGTGCGCTCACGAGGGGCAGCAGCGCGACCACGGTCATTTTGAACTCTGGCGTCCGCTCCAGTCCGTTGTTCACCAGTTTTGCCATGGCCCACAGCAGATTGGCGATTTCCTGTTGAGTAAAGTTAGCTTTGCGCGCGTTCACGCGGGGCAATAGCGCGGCCAGAGCCTCTTCGAGTTCTGGTGTCCATTCCTGCCCGTTGTCCACCAGTTTCGCCATGGCCCACACCAGGTTGGCGATACCCTGGGCATCAAATTGGTCTTTCAGTGCGTTCACATGAGGCAACAGCGCAGCCAGGGCCTCGTTGAGTTCCGGTGTCTGCTTATGCCCGTTGTCCACCAGTTTCGCCATGGCCCACAGCAGGATGGCGATATCCCGTGGTTTGAAGTTATCTTTCGATGCATTTATGTGGGGTAACAGCGCAGCTAAAGCCTGTTTCAACGCTGGTGTCTGCTGCTGGCCGCCGTCCACCAGTTTGGCCATGGCCCAGAGTATGTTGGCGATTTCCTGTGGTTTAAAGTTAGCCTTCTGTGCGTTTACATGGGGCAACAGGGTAGCCAGGGCTTCTTTGAGTCCTGGTGTCTGCTTCTGCCCTTTGTCCGCCAGTTTAGCCATGGCCCACAGCAGATTGGCGACTTCCTGTGGATTAAAATTGGTTTTCCGGGCGTTTACAAGGGACAATAGCGCGGCCACGGCCTGTTTCAGCTCTGGTGTCTGATCCTGCCCCAAGTCCACCATTTTCGCCATGGCCCACAGCAGGTTGGTAATTCCCTGAGTATCAATATACCTGGCTTCAGATGTTTGATGGCACTTGAATATTATTGCATCAAATAGCGTTGACAATATGTTCGCTTGAGTAAGCCTGACGCGCTCATCCATGGGTCTATAAGTGGTAAAAACACCTGCTGAAGTCAATGAATGAAGTGTTGTCGACAGGCTTAGCCAATTCCAGCTGCGTACTGCGGTAAAGCGTTGCAGCAAACGTAGCAGCTGGCTTTGTTCAGCTCGATTTAACGGTCGTTTAACAGCTAATGCGTATTTTTTAATGGAACTGGCATATTGCCCGTGATTCCTCCCATCATAGCGATAACCAAAACGATCCGATTTTTTCAGCAGATCATCCATTATTTCCTGTTTAATGAGGGCATTAAAATCTGGAGCAGGGTGTACTGAACGGCACTGTAAATATTGAGAAGAGCGTGCGTCATAAGAATGGCAAGATTCGTTACGCCCCGGGGTAGTGCGGGAAGAATGAACCCGCCGTCTGACTGTACCCTGTCTGTATTGCCCATGCCTTGAAGAAGCGGCATGGTTATCCGGTTGGTGATATTCATTACCTGACCTTGCGTATTTACCACGGATACCAGCAGTGCTTCTATCCATAATTATATTTCATTAATTCATGAGAATATAAAAAGCAGACTGCGATTCTGTTCAGAAGTTCATTTTGCTCGAATGTGAAAATGGTTCAGGAACCATAATGAAAGGGAAGAGGTTATTACCTTTTTTTTCTCTTCCTTTTTCTTTTTGGTTTGCGTGTGTGCTGTTCTAAATGTTCTTCGGCCTTTAAGTAAGAGTGATCTGAGCATTGCCGTCCTTTATTGGCAGCAACGTTGGCCTCTTCTGTCCACCCGATGTTAAATGATACAGTGCCATGACCTTGTGCCGGGGTGTCTACCCTGGTCTTTATTTGATCAATACATCTATTCATTAAACCTTTGTTCCAAAACCCGTTAACCGGGATTTCAATGACCTCAAATCCTGATTTTCTCAGCAGTGCGATTTTAAGCAGAGTTGAACCATTCCGGGTTTTGAAGTCACCGCTGACGTAATGAGAGGGTCCCTGAACTTCAATAATAATGTTGTGATCTGGCAGTAGCAGATCAACCGGAGGTAATGAATGCAGACTCTTTTCTTCTTCAATCTTCAAAAAGGGAATGCGAGATTGGAGTTGATTGCGGAAGATGGTCTGATATTTTGAAGTGGTTGTCTGGTAATGAGGGGTGACCGGACATGGTTTTCCAAGCCAACATGCGGCCATGGCAAGGATGGATCGATCCTCTTCATTGACCGGGGATATATTTTCCAGGCGAGTAAACAGGTCATCCATATGCTTTTCAAGCACATAATTTCTATTGGTATTAGAGTCCAGAGCCAACCTGGCACAGCATACCATTACTCCCCAGAGAGACATCAATATGGCATGGTGAGAGAACTGAGGGTTGTAACTGATTTGGTAGACAAGGGATTCGAACGTAGAGGTAGCCATGTTCAGCACAACGAACTCACCGAGTTTGGCCATGGCCCACAGCAGGTTGGCGATTTCCTGTGGTTTAAAGTCAGCTTTCTTTGCGTTTACCAGGGACAGCAGCGAGGCCACGGCTTCGTTGATTTCTGGAGTCCGCTCCTGTCTGTTGTCCACCAGTTTCGCCATGGCCCACAGCAGGTTGGCGATAGCCTGGGCATTAAATTGGTCTTTCTGTATGTTCACCTGAGGCAACAGTGCGGCCACAGTTTCTTTGAGCCCTGGTGCCCACTCCTGCCCGTTGTCCACCAGTTTTGCCATGGCCCAGAGCAGATTGGCGATGCCCTGGGCATTAAATTGGTTCTTTTGTGCGTTAACGTGAGGCAACAGTGCGAACAGGGCCCCGTTGAACCCTGGTGTCCACTCTTACCCGTGGCCCACAAGTTTCGCCAAGGCCCACAGCAGGTTGGCGATATGCTGAGGAATAAACTGGTTTTTCTCTGAGTTCACGAGGGGTAACAGCGCTGCCACAGCTTCTTTGAGCCCTGGTGTCCATTGCTGCCCGTTGTCCACCAGTTTTGCCATGGCCCACAGCAGGTTGGCGATTCCCTGGGCATCAATATCCCATGCTTGAGGTTTTTGGTTGCACTTGAATGTGATTGTATCAAGTAGCGTTGACAATAAGACAGCTTGAGTAAGCTTAACGCGCTCACCCATGGGTTTATGAGGGGTAAAAACACCCGCTGAAGTAAATGAATAAAGTGTTGTCGTCAGGCTTCGCCAATTCCAGCTCTGGGTGACTGTAAAATGTTTTAGCAAACGTATCAGCTGGCTTTGTTCCGCTGGATTTAACGGTCTTTTTGACGCTGACGTGTATCTTTTAATTGAACTGGCATATTGCCCATGATTTCTCCCATCATAGCGGTGACCGAAATGATTCGATTTACTCACCAGATCATCCATTATTTCCTGTTTGGTGAGGGCGCTAAAATCTTCAGCAGGGTTTATTGAACGGTGTATTAGATATGGAGAGGGGCGTGCGCCAGACGAGTGGCAAAATTCATTGCGCCCCGGGGTAGTACGGGAGGAATGATCCCGTCGTCTGACTGTACCCTGTCTGTATTGCCCATGCCTTGAAGAAGCGGCATGATCATCCGGTCGGTTGTGATCATTGCTTGATCTTGCGTATTTACCGCTGATACCAGCAGTGCTTCTATCCATAATTATATTTCATCAATTCATGAGAATATAAAAAGCAGACTGCGGTTCTGTTCAGAAGTTAATTTTGCTGAAAAGTTTATAATTTTGCTTCCTTTTTCCATTTTCTGGCATCCTCGCTGCGGGCGCTATTCACGGTCAGCCTCCTAGCCTGGTCTTTATTTGATCAATACATAGTTTTATTGAATCCTGATTCCCAAGCATTTTAACCGGGATTTCAATGACCTCAAATCCTGATTTTTGCAGCAGTGCATTTTTCAGCAGAGTTGAACCATTCCTGGTTTTGAAATCACCACCCACGTAGTGGGACGATCCCTGAATCTCAATCACAATATTGTGATCTGGCAGTAGCAGGTCCACCGGAGGTAATGAGTTCAGACTCTTTTCTTCTTCAATCTTCAAAGAGGGAATACATGATTGGAGTTGATTGCGGAAGTCGGATTGAGTTTTTGAAATGATTGTCTGGTAATGGGGAACGACCGGACACGCTCTGCCAAGCCAGCTTGCGGCCATGGCAATGCTGCGTTGTTCCTCTTCATTATCCCGGGATGTATTTTGCAGGCGAGTAAACAGGTCATCCATGTGTTTTTCAAGCACGTGATGTTTATTGGCATGGGAGACCAGAGACAACCTGGCACAGCATACCATTACTCCCCAGAGAGACATCAATATCGCTTGCTGAGAGAGCTGAGAGTTTCCACTGATTTTGCAGACAAGCGTTTCGAGCGTGGATGTAACCACGTTCAGCTCAATGAGCTCACCCAGTTTCGCCAGTGCCCACATCAGGTTGGCAATATGCTGAGGAATAAAGTGGTCTTTCTGTGCGTTTACGTGGGGCAACAGCTCGGCCACGGCCTGCTTGAGCCCTGTTGTCTGCTCCTGCCCGTTGTCCACCAGTTTTGCCATGGCCCACATCAGGTTGGCGATTTCCTGCGGTTTAAAGTCAGCTTGCTGAACGTTCACGTGGAGTAACAGTGAGGCCAGAGCTTCTTTAAGAAGCTCTGGTGCCCACTCTCCGTTGTCCACCAGTTTCGCCATGGCCCACAGCAGGTTGGCAATACCCTGTGGTTTAAAGTTAGCTTTCTGTGCCTTCACGAGGGACAACAGCGCGCCCACGGCTGCTTTGAGCTCTGGTGTCTGCTCCTGCCCGTTCTCCACCAGTTTTGCCATGGCCCACAACAGGTTGGCGATACCCTGGGCATTAAATTGGTCTTTCTGTACGTTCACCTGGGGTAACAGCGCGGCCAGGGTCTCATTGAACTCTGGTATCCGCTCCTGCCCGCTTTCCACCAGTTTCGCCAAGGCCCACAGCAGGTTGGTGAAATTCTGAGGATTAAATTGGTCTTTCTGTGCGTTCATGCACGGTAACAGAGCAGCCACAGCCTCTTTGAGCCCTGGTGTCCGCGCCTGCCCATTCTCCACTAGCTTCGCTATGGCCCACAGCAGGCTGGCGATTTCCCGTGGTTTAAAGTCAGTTTGATGTAGTACGTTCACTTGGAGTAACAGTGAGGCCAGAGCTTCTTTAAGAAGCTCTGGTGTCCACTCCCCGTTGTCCACCAGTTTCGCCATGGCCCACAGCAGGTTGGCGATATGCTGAGGAAGAAACTGGTTTTTCTGTGCATTTACATGGGGCAACAGCGCGGCCACTGCTTCTTTGAGCTCTGGTGTCTGCTCCTGACCGTTGATCACCAGTTTCGCCATGGCCCACAGCAGGTTGGCGATGTGCTGTGGTTTAAAGTTACCTTTCTGCGCATTCACGCGGGGCAACAGCGTGGCCACGGCTTCGTTGAGCTCTGGTGTCTGCTCCAGCCCGGTGTCTATCAGTTTCGCCATAGCCCACAGCAGGTTGGCGATTTCTTGTGGGTTAAAGTTAGCTTTCTGTGCATTCACTTGGGGCCACAACGCAGCCAGGGCCTCTTTGAGCTCTGGTGTCCACTCTTGCCCGTTGTCCACCAGTTTCGCCATGGCCCACAGCAGGTTAGCGATATGCTGAGGAATAAATTGGTCTTTCTGTACGCTCACATGGGACAAGAGCGCGGCCACGGCCTGTTTGAGCCCTGGTGTCAGCTCCTGCCCGTTGTCCAACAGTTTCGCGATGGCCCATAGCAGGTTGGCGATTCCCCTGGCATCAATATTCCTGGCTTCAGGTTTTTGGTTGCACTTAAATGTTATTGCATTAAGCAGGGTTGACAATAAGTGAGCTTGAGTAAGTTTAATACGCTCATTCATGGGTTTATGAAGGGTAAAAACACCTGCTGAAGTAAATGAATGAAGTGTGGTCGTCAGGCTTCGCCAATTCCAGCTCCGTGTTGCGGTGAAATTTTGCAGCAGACGTATCAGCTGGCTTTGTTCAGCTCGATTTAACGGTCTTTTAGCAGCTGACGTGTATTTTTTAATTGAACTGGCATATTGACCGTGATTTCTCCCATCATAGCGATGACCGAAATGATCTGATTTACTCACCAGATCATCCATTATTTCCTGTTTAATGAGGGCATTAAAATCTTGCGCAGGGTTTACTGAACGACGCTGTAGATGTTGAGAAGAGCATGCGGCAGAAGAATGGTAAAATTCATTACGCTTCGGGGTAGAGCGGGGGGGATTATCCCACTGTCTGACAGTACTCTGTCTATATTGAGCGCGCCTTGAAGAAGCAGCCCGGTTATCCGACTGGATGTCATCATTACCTGGTCTTGCGTATTTACCACTGATACCAGCAGAGCTTCTATCCATAATTATATTTCATCAATTCATGAAAATATAAAAAGCAGACTGCGGTTCTGTTCAGAAGTTCATTTTGCTTAAAAGTTTATAATTTTGCTTCCTTTTTCCATTTTCTGGCATCCTCGCTGCGGGCGCTATTCTCGGTCAGCCTCCTAGCCTGGTCTTTATTTGATCAATACATAGTTTTATTGAATCCTGATTGGAGTTGATTGCGGAAGTCGGATTGAGGTTTTGAAATGATTGTCTGGTAATGGGGGACGACCGGACATGCTCTGCCAAGCCAATTGGCGGCCATGGCAATGCTGCGTTGATCCTCTTCATTATATTGGGATGTATTTTGCACGCGAGTAAACAGGTCACCCATGTGCTTTTCAAGCACGTGATTTTTATTGGCATTGGCGACCAGAGACAACCTGGTACAACATACCATCACTCCCCAGAGGGACATCATTATCGTTTGCTGAGAGAACTGTGAGTTTTCACTGATGCAGACAAGCGTTTCAAACGTGGATGTAACCACATTCAGCTCAACGAGCTCACCCAGTTTCTCCAGGGCCCACATCAGGTTGGCGATATGCTGAGGAGTAAAGTGGTCTTTATGTGCTTTTACGTGGGGCAACAGCGCTGCCATGGCCTTTTTGAGCTCTGATATCAGCTCCTGCCCGTTGTCCACCAGTTTTGCCATGGCCCACAGCAGGTTGGCGATATGCTGAGGAGTAAACTGGTCTTTTTGTGCGTTCACGTAAGGTAATAGTACGGCCACAGCTTCTTTAAGCTTTGCTGTCCAATGCTCGTTGTCCATCAGTTTCGCCATGGCCCACAGCAGGTTGGTGATACCCTGTGGTTTAAAGTTAGCTTTCTGTGCCTTCACGAGGGACAACAGCGCGGCCACGGCTTCTTTGAGCCCTGATGTCTGCTCCTGCCCGTTCTCCACCAGTTTTGCCATGGCCCACAACAGGTTGGCGATACCCTGTGGTTGAAAGTTAGCTTTCTGTGCTTTCACGTGGGGCAACAGCGTGGTCACCGCCTTGTTGAGCGCCGGTGTCCACTCCTGCCCGTTGTCCACCAGCTTTGCCATGGCCCACAGCAGGTTGGCGATATGCTGAGGAATAAATTGGTCTGTCTGTTCGTGAATATGGGGCAACAACGCGGCCACTGTGTCGTTGAACTCTGGTGTCTGCTTCTGCCCGTTGTCCACCAGCTTCGCCATGGCCCAAAGAAGGTTGACGATTCCCCGGGCATCAATATCCCGGGCTTGGGATTTTTGGTGGCACTTGAATATTATTGCATCAAGCAGATTGGACAGTAAGGCAGCTTGAGTAAGCGTGACCTGCTTATCCATGGGATTATGGGGGGTAAAAACACCCGCTGAAGTCAATGAATTAATTGTTGTCGTCAGGCTTCGCCAACCCCATCGCCGTGTTATTGTAAAATTTTGCAGTAATCCTATCAGCTGGTTTTGTTCAGCCCGATTTAACGGTCTTTTAGCAGCTGACGTGTATCTTTTAATTGAATTGGCATATTGACCGTGATCTCTCCCATCATAGCGATGACCGAAACGCTCAGATCTACTGTTCAGACCAGCCATTATTTCCTGTTTGATAAGGTTAATAAAATCTTGAGCGGGGTTTACTGAACGACGCTGTAGATGTTGAGGAGAGCATGCGCCAGAAGAATGGTAAAATTCATTACGCCCCGGGGTAGAGCGGGGGGGATTATCCCACAGTCTGACTGTACTCTGTCTATATTGCGCGCGCCTTGAACAAGCAGCCCGGTTATCCGGTTGGATGTCATCATTACCGGGTCTTGCGTATCTACGACTGATACCAGCAGAGCTTCTATTCATAATTATATTTCATTAATTCATGAGAATATAAAACGCAGACTGCGGTTCTGTTCAGAAGTTCATTTTGCTAAAATTGTCTATAGACGATCCTGTGGTGGTATGTCTAACCTGGTCTTTATTTGATTAATGCATAGTTTCATTAAATACTGGCTGCAAAACCGGTTGACTGGGTACGTGGCCCGTAACTGCGACAAATCTTCATAGAATCTCCATAACCATTTGATTGCATCAAGAAAAATGAATTTTCTTACGAAAGACCCAGATCGCAGTTTGATAAAACGATCGTTACACCAAATGGAAAAAACCTTTACCACTGGTGATTAACGCCTGTCTGCTGTCAGGAGCTTTTGGATTTGGCGCGCTCAAAATGGCTGATATGTCAGATATCGAGCTGAGCCAGTTACGGTCAATTCGGGAAGACTTTATTCGTATTGATACTCTGTGTGCGGCTAATGATATTGTCAGCAACCATATTCATTCACGGCCGATTTTCAAACAGTCGAATCTCATGAACGAAAAGGTACTGGCAGATGCACACGGGCAAAATTCGCAACCACCGATAGCACTATTCAGTCACGCTATTCCAAAAAGTACCTGGGCAAAGGGCGAGGTATATCGCTTTACAACTTACTCGCCAATCATGTCGCCGTTAACGCCAAGAATATCGGCCTGAATGAGTATGAAGGCCACTCCCTGTACGACATGATCTACAACAACAAAACCGATATTGATATCCATATGATGACAAGTGATAACCATTCGTTGAACAAGCTGAATTTTGTGGCACTGGACTCTATAGATGTAGTGACCATCTCCGGGGTTTTACAACGTAGTACGCCCACCTTCATCAGGCTTTTGATGGCTCTTAAATCCAGCTCAACATGCCACCGGGCCAGATAAAGGCTGACAATTTCTGACCGTGGATATTGTTCAGAATCCAACGGCGTAGTGACGATAATGCGTTTTTTATTTTTGATCACCCTGATTGTCAGTTCATCAGGCACCCAATGATCCTAGTACTCACGGCTCATCCAGTCTGGGCGTGCCGGTTTGGTCAGGTGGATTAGCCCGTCTTTCTTCTACAGCTTCTGGTCACATTGCCTGAAGTCTACATGTCGGGCTCTATTTTTCTCACAGACCGCATCAATGTCGCCTATCTGGAGCAGCGCGAGTAGAAAGTAATTTTCAAAAATGGTATCACCCAGAACGATGTCACCGGCTTTAAGCTGTCCCACCAGTTGCCTGAATAGCGTGACTTCGCCAGTTTGTTTGCCTTTGTAGGGAGCGACCGCGTAGGCCAGTAGAGCACCACTGCCTACTGCCGTGAGAGCTTCTATTCTCAGGAGCGGATTTCCAACCTCTTTTTTTGCGAACCATATTGAGGGTACGTTTTCTGATTCTCGGCTGTGTCTGGCATGGAGAGCGTCGAGCCATCGACAATGACGACTCTGCGATTAAACCAGAGCCACGACTCCAGGCTGGCACTACCGAGGTTATTACCGGATTGAGTCAGGAGTGTCATGAGACTCTCTTCCGTGAGGCGCTGCCTTGCATTGCAGTAGCTACTGCTGCCGGTTTTATTGGGTTCGCGTCCCATGGCTATCTGATCTCGTGTATCAGCGATCAGGGTATTACGGAAGGACTTATTCTAACTGGCCACCTGGTGCATAAACAGACTGAGAGTCTTTAATGGCGGGAAGGCCCTGACTCTTCCGCCTGTATACTGTAGCTGAAAATTCCCAAGGTTCTCTTTGGTTAGTACGTCTGAGAACCTGTCACACCCCGCCAAAGCGAATTGGCGGAGTAGTTCGTCTGCGAGGCGGAGGTATTCTGGGCTAAACTTGGTCATGGCTCACTCGAGGAGAGTTTGAATACTCATGACTTTTATAATCGTTTTTATTCTTGAGCAAGCCTTGGTATTTCAGGGGTGAAGGCTTAAGTCAGTGCCATTGCCATTGAAGTATATCTACATAGTGCCTGTCAGAAAACCCATCAATTTTAGTCATCAGCTCAGTCGGTCATCAGGCAGTCAGCAAGATTTGATCGTACAGCCAATTATTTCTTGCCATATCTGACAGGTATGTTTAAAAATCACACAAAAACCTTATTCTGCTGGTATACAGAAGCCTCATGCTCCGCATGATTGTGAGAGTAGACGTCAATCGGTCCGTCGATAACTACTGCCGATCCCGTTCCAGCAGGATTTTACCCAACCGGTTCAGGTTGCTGCCCAGGACAGCGAGGGCGACATAGCGCTTGAAGGCGTCAATCCCTTTATCCGGACACTTGTCGAGGCCATGCGCCTCCAGTGCGTTGATATCCGACTCAACAGCAGAGTGTTTACGTTTTGCCCGGACAAATTCCGGGTGTGACTCCCGTTTCTTATCCTTTGCCGAGAGTTTTCCCTTCTTGGGGAGCACCGCCCGGTCCAGAAGGGTTTCCAGTTTTTCAAGTTTTGCCTTCTCGGCCACGGGAGCCGCTACCTGGTCATCGGTTTGTTTTTCCATCACCTGCTGATGCAGGGTAAAACCAAACTGATCCTGCAGAACGCAAACACGCAGACCAAGCTCTACAAGAACCCCGGCCTTACATTTGCTGATCCACTCGGTATGGGGCTCAAAAAGCGAAAACACTTTCTCGGCATGAGGAATGGCTTCATGTTCAACCACCCGGCGATAAATCAAGTAAACTGGTGCCTTGCATGAAGTATCCAGTAGTGGAGGTTCTCAAGCCTTGCCTCATCAGAGTGGCGCTTTGCCAGCACCGACTGTGTGAGTTCCGCCTTGCGTATGATCTTGAGGCTGTACTTCAGGTATTCCGCGTGCGCCATCTCAATATCATGCTGGCGCAGGCTTCGTTTGGTCTCGCAGTCCGCTGTGGAGTGCTTCAGGTTCCGCACTTTGTGATAGCACTTCATGTGCTGTCTCTTCAAGTAGTCATGCTGCCGCCATAAAGGCTCTTTGTCGTCACAGGCTAACGCCGATGCAAACTCAATGATTTTACGGCAAGCGTCGCTCAGGAGGCTGATGTCAGTAGGGAAGTGAACGTTAGTCTTGACGACAAACGAATCGGCACGGCCATGTAGCGGCTCATCTTTTTTTTAACCAGCTGGTGACCGGCAGCCACCACGACCTGGTTGACCTGATCCAGTATCTCTGGCGTGAACAGGCTGATGTTATCCTGCAGTGTCTGGATGTGGTAGGAATGTGTGCAATATGGCCCGTGCCCGAGCATTTTCCGTAACGTGCCATGTTCATTGGCCAGCTCCTGCAGCCGGTCGTAGTCGCAGTTGGTGACAAGGCGCAACGTGCCGAAAACCAGTACTTTCCAGAGGTCCATGCCAGGGCGACCATTGTTCCGATTTGCGGGTATCATGGTTTCAAGTACCCGAAAAACCTGATTTCGCAGCTCCAGATCGGTCCAGATATGCTGCAAAGCCCGGAGCAGGCGGGGAATGTCGTCTCTCGACTTGGGGTTGAATGTGATGGCGGAGATATCGACCTCGCCCAACTGCATTTGTGGGTTGATGGCTTGACGCATAAGCTCAGAAATAGCCTGTTTGGAAAATCTTCAAATGATATATATGGCTTCAGGTCACTGTTTTCATAGTGTTAGGGTTTCCGGACAGGCACTACATAGTTCAATAATATGCGTTTTAATTTTCATAAAAATGAAATCAAAGCAAGAAGAATTTAATGTTTTAATCTTGAAAGTATACGTATATGTACGTATAGTGCACATAGCTATTTATCGATATGCAATCAAACCTTTATGTCTAAGAAGGGGAGATAACCAGAGTGCGGTATTGTGTGACCAGCAGGGAAAAACCATGAGACCTCTCATATCCAGTAGCTTCAAGATCTATAAGTATAAAGACCTGTAAGGCGTCATACACATTCATTGTTTATTTAAAAAAAGTGAGCAAGATGACTTATGTAGTTAAAAAGGATTGCGTTCATTGTCGTTTCACTGACTGTGTGGATGTATGCCCTGTTGAGGCTTTCCATCAAGCTCCAACTTTTCTGGTTATTAACCCTGAAGTTTGTATTGATTGTGGTGTTTGTGAACCTGAGTGTCCAATTGATGCGATAAAAGCAGATTCCGACTTATCTGACGACGAAATCGAATGTTTAGGGTGGAATTTAGAGCAGTCTACGATCTTGCCAGTCATTGCTGAAAGCCAAGAGCCTTTGGTGTAGCACGCTCTACTGATAAATACCCGTTTTTTACCGATCTATTTAATTTTAGAGGGACTTGAAATGAATACGTCTACAACTTCTTCTGCGGCGCAAAGTTTGATGAAAATCATCGCGGATATTAAAAAACTACCAGTTGACACGATAGAGCTTAGTGATAGTGATGATTTTATTACTAAATACAATTTAGATAGCCTTGATTCGGTATCACTTACCGTGCAAATCAGTTCTGAGCTCGGTGTTAATTTTGGTGAGTCAATGGATGATATTGATGCACTAGCCTCGTTTGGAACGCTTGTTGAACTTATTGAAAGCAGAACGGTGTAGTTGGAGATAAAGATGTCTACTGCAGTAGCGTTACCCCAACGCATTCAATATTGGGCAGCTTATCACGGTGATCGATTAGCCGTTGACGACGGTAGGTGCAAGCTTTCCTACTGTGAACTAGGCAAGAAAGTATCTTCGCTGGCAAAGGCGTTAAATGCTCGAGGAGTACTGCCCGGTGATCGGGTTCTTATTCACATTCAAAAGTCTTGTGATGCCGTAGTTGCACTTCTCGCGACACTCTCTTTAGGTGCGGCTTATGTCCCTTTAGATACGAAATCTCCCAAAGACCGCATTTTATCTATCGTCAAAGATGCAAAGCCAAGCTTGATTCTTTATGCATCCGCTGAACCGCTGTGCGATACAGTCGAAAACTATACAATCTTAGATATGTGTCATGTTGAGGATGTGGAAAACTATCAAGTTGATGACTGGTCTTTTTGTCCTGAAAATGATGCGTACGTACTTTATACATCCGGTTCTACTGGCGTCCCAAATGGTGTGCGAATAAGTCATCGTGCCATGATTGATTTCTTTAATGCGGTTAACGTCTATATGGGTGTGGAACAACGTTCTCGTTGTTTAAATACCTCAGCGATGTATTTTGACGTATCGGTTGTTGATACGCTGCTTCCACTCTATCAGGGAGCGTCGGTTTGGCTGAGTCCCGAATTTCCCATGCCATTACGGATAATCGAATTAATTGAGCAGGAACAAATTACGCATCTTTGCGGAGTAGGTTCGACACAAACCGTTTTAACGTCAACGCCAGGTTTTGAACAGCGTTCTTGGCCACAATTAAAAACCATCATGACAGGTGCGGAAGTACTTAATCCAAAAACCATGCAGCAATGGATAGATGTGGCACCGAATGTACATATTTTAAATGGGTATGGACCGACTGAAGCAACATGTGTCTGTACAGTGTTTACCATAAACGCAGCAAACGTGGATAAATATGAGGCTTACCCCATTGGCTCGCCCTTAGCGGGTATCTCTGTATTGATCGATGAGAGCAATGACAGCGAATCAGAACAAGGTGAACTTTGGATTGCAGGCAGTCAGCTTTTGACTGGCTACCTCAACCGTCCAGACCTTAATGAAAATCGTATCGTCGTTGTCAATGGCACACGCTATTACCGTACTGGTGATTTAGTCGAGCGTGATGATCAGGGAAAGCTTATCTTTCTTGGTCGATGCGACGACCAAGTTAAGGTCAGGGGATATCGAATACATCTTGATGATGTAGCGACACCGTTTCGAAACCAGAAAGAGATCAGTGATGCGGTGGCAGTCAACATTAAACACGATCAATTAGGGGAGTGTTTAGTCATTGTCGTGAACACGAATTCGTCATCGGATCGATGGGCAGCGGTATTTGAATCGGCCAAAAGCCTTTTGCCTCCGTATATGCGTCCTAAATTTTGGTTTTCCGCCGCTGAGTTTCCATTAAAACCTTCGGGCAAGGTGGATGCAAAGCTTTTGCGTCAAATTGCCGCTTCCCAAGCTTTAACGTTAAGTCAGAATACTAATATTAATGCCTTGACTCTCGAATCATCAGAGGTGGTGAGTGATGTCTGATGTTTACTGGGGAAAAGATATTCACCCTCCTGTTTTTTGGCTGGATAGCCGATTTAAAACTCTTAGCAAAAAACTGGGTGACTGCTTCAGCCTTATTAATGAACGTAGTCAGGCCGCGTTAAATGCAGGAGGTTCCCTGGATTTTAAGGGTTACATAAGATTGCTTGATGAAAGGGGGTTGTCTGGGCTTAGGTACTCAGTTGCACAAGGCGGCACAGACGATGGGCTCTGGTCTCAAGCATTGTTTGCAGAGCGACTTGGTCATGTCATTTCGGGAGCGGTAGGTATGGGGCTCACAATTCATTATGACATGGTGGCCCCCGTCATCGCGGCCCATGGTAATACCGCTTGTCAGCAACGCTTTTTAAAGCCAGCTCTTAGAGGGGAATTGCTCTTCAGTCATGCCGTTTCCGAAGCGTCAGCGGGATCTGATTTTAGTAACATTTCCTGCACAGCTCAGCGCCACAAAGGTGGCTGGCTGCTCAACGGTACGAAGACAATGATTTCGCTCGCGACTGCCGCTGATGTTCATTTTGTTCTCGCAAGGCTCCCTGAAAAAAAGCACCATTTCATATGGTGATCTTGCTTGTGCCGTCAAGCTTGAAAGGTGTGTCCGTTGGGCCTGAGCAAGCAACTATGGGTAATAAAGGCTGTCCTGTTGCTGATATTCATTTAGACAATGTATGGGTAGATGACGATTGTAGGCTAGGCGCACAGGGCCTAGGTTTTGTAATTCAGCTACAGCAATTTGTTCAAGAGAGGATCGTGTCTTCCCTTCGAGCCAATGCCGCAGCCCGGCGTGGGCTAGACAGATTGATCTCGCATACGCAAGAGCGGTTGGTTGCTGATCAAAGGCTGATTGATCGTGACAGCTGGCAACACAAAATTGCTGACCTGGAAAGTGACTGGGCAAAATGTCGGGCGTTGACCTATCAGGCGCTAGAAGCATGGGCAGAAGGTTTACCGTATGAAAGCCTTTCATCAGCCAGCAAATTGCTTTCTTCGCGCTTGGTTCGTCGTGTCGCTCGAACTGCGCTTCATGCGGGTGGTGTTAATCATTATCAACAGCAATCCGAACTGGCGCAGTTATATACCGATTCTCGTTTATTTTCCATTTCGACAGGCTCTGATGAAATGATGCTGACCAGCTTGATCGCTAGCGAAAAATTTGCGCAAACGATACGAGGAGAGCAGCGATGATGTTTGACGTGGATAGGCAATATAAAGAGAAGCTGGATGCTTGGTTTCAGCGCCAGATACTGGCGCAGTTAGAGCATTGGCAACAATATGCGCGACCGCAAGTCCGTAAATTGATTACCTCCTTGAATGAGCACCAACTTCTTACGTCAGGTTGGCCTGCGCCATGGGGCAACAACGACATTAGCCAACAATTGTATCTTCACTATTGTATTGCACAGCAACCCATTGGTGGATTGGGTCTGTGTTTGGCATCTCACCTTGATATTGGGGGGCGACTCCTTCAGCGATATGGCACAAATCAGCAGCAAGTGGCATGGCTACCTAAAGCATTGACTGGCGAATGTCTGCTGGCGCTCGCTATGACTGAGCGCAACGCTGGAAGCGATCTTCAAGGCATTGAAACCTTTGCTCAAAAAACGGAATCAGGGTGGAGTCTGACAGGGCACAAGGCAAGTATTACCAATGGTGCAGATGCTGATTTAGCGATAGTGCTGGCGCGAATTCAAGCTGGGCGCTCACCTTTATCCTATGCGCTGTTTTTAGTCCCTCTAAATAGCCCAGGTGTAGACCGACATGATCACTATGACTTATTGGGGTATGAGGGATGCTTGGGTGGGTTCGATCTCAACAATGTTGAGTTGCCCGTGGATGCAATGATTGGTCTACCCGGTCAAGGGTTAATCACGCTGCTCAAGCACTTGGACTTTGAGCGACTTTTGATTTCTGCACGTATTGCGGGTTACGGGAAGTTTCTCCTAGAACAACAGTTAACTGAACTGAAAAAACGGAAAACGTTTGGAAAGCCGTTGATTGATCGTCAGGCCGCAGCTTTTGATCATGCTCATCTTTGGGCTGAGTGGGCGGGTTTTCAAGCGCAGGCCGAGCAGTTAGCAAAAGTGCTCCAAGCTGGGAAAACAGCCACCCGAGAAACCGCCATGCTCAAGCTCAATGGCAGCCGATTATTAGTACAAACGGCTGACCGATTTCTCCAGTGGAGTGGTGGGCGCGGTTACATGGAAAGCCACGCAGCCGCCCGCGCGTATTGTGAGTCCCCGGGGCTGGGGCTGGCTGGCGGTAGTGAAGAAACACTGATTGGAGTAATCGCACGAGACTACCTCTGAAGGACATTTTCCCATGATGTATAACAACAATAAAAAAGACATTGAGTTATTCGATCTGCCAGATTTCCAAGATCAGGATTTTCAGTGCAACCCGTATCCATACTATGCCGCAGCTCGCAAAGAACACCCGGTTTTCTGGTCCCCGCGGCACAGACAGTACTTTGTATTGAGCGCTGACGCATTACACCATGTCATGGTTAAGCGTGATTTCATCGTGGATACACCATTCCGAGCATCCCGCATCCTGTTTGGGCGCACGGTCATGGATGTTGATGGTGAGGAGCATACGCGATTACGTTCTATCATCAATGGCAGTTTTGTTCCCGCTCGTTATGATGACTATGTTGAAAATATTGTTAGACCCGTTATTCAGGAGCAGTTGGCTCCCCTTCGGGCGAAAAATGGCGGAGATTTTATTGGAGAATTTGCTAACCACATTCCCACCAAAGTGATGTCGCAAATCATCGGTATTCCTGTACAAGATTACCGAGAGTTTTTCGAGCTCACTTTACCGATAATTCGATACTTAGACGTAGCAAACCGCGAAACCCTTGTTGCTGCTAAAGCGTCAATGACAATTTTGAAAAAAATGGTCATTACATTATGTGATCAGCAGCGCTCTGAACCCGATAACAGTGTTATCGGCGGTTTGATTCAGGCCCAGCGAGATGGTGCCTCGATTAGTGACGATGAAATTATTCGCCAGATTGGGCTATTGATTCCCGCTGCAATAGATACGACGAATCGGCTGATTGGTAACGCACTGTACTTACTTACCCAAAATCCCGAATGGCAAGCGCGATTGCGTGAACAACATGCTCTACTGCCCGCTTTTGTAGAGGAAGTAATGCGTTTTGAGCCACCGATCCACTCCAGTGTAAGAATCTGCAAAAAATCGGTTTCTGTGCTCGGTGTAGAACTTGAACAAGGAGCCCTGCTGAATATCAACTTTGCTGCGGCTAACCGGGATGAAAGTCGATTTGATAATCCAAACGAGTTCAATCCGCTACGAGCCAATGTGAAAAGACATTTCAGTTTTGGCGGCGGGAAACATCAGTGCATGGGTCGTCTTCTGGCTACCCGCGAAGTCATCGAGGTGCTTCAGGCAGTTCTGGCCGATGCGCGCCAACTTACATTTGCATCGGGCTACTCACCAGCCATCGAAGGTGTGGCGTTCCGCTCACCTGCACAATTACATTTACAGTGGAAGTAACGGTATGATCGCCACGAAAGAAATCACACAGCATAAAAGCCGCATCACAGGGAAATCTTGGCAAACGTTGAACAGCGTTTACTATGATTGTCACGTCGTTTCTCTGGCTCAGATATTACCTAAAGAACTGTACTATCCGTGGTTGACTCTGACTGCATTGCCTTTCATTGAATCTCAATGGCGTGGTTTAAGTTGTCGCAATGCTCTGGACTCGGAGCACAAGCGGGATGAGGTGCTGTTTGATCAGATGGGTCTTTCTAAGCAACTCGTTCCGATCACTGGGGATTTGGAACAACAAATTCGATCTACGGTAGAAGAGCAGGGATACTGTATCTGCCGTGTTGATAGCTACTATCACGAGCATTTTGATGAGTTTTACCTCAAGGAACACCGTACTAATGGTCACAAAGTAACAGTGATCGATTGGGACGACGAATATTATTACGGCATTGATAACTTGGGTATTAAAACTTTGGTCATGGCTTTTCGCCGTGACTGGTTTATTGAAAGTATCCGTTCAAACCTGTTCCATGTCTATGAGAAAGAGGACACATTTTATTACCTGCCGGATGACAGTATTACGTCGGCAATGACGCTGTTATCCAACCATCAAACGAGAGTGGTAAACGCCATTACTCATTGGGCCACACATCGAAAAGCGAATGCGGATGCATTTGATACGTATTTTTCACAGTTTTCAGACGATCTTGAAGCAGGCATGCCGCGCACTTATGCCCAAGTACATAATTCTTACACAACGGCCTTAATGATAGAAACTGCTTACACGGCAATTTTGGAAAGTTGGGAATATGATCCAATGCCATGGCAACGGGTGTTGCCTGATTCCCAAGAGGTGTTCGAAGCACTGTCTATCTGTGTAAAAGCTTGGCGAATGTTCAAGATGCAATGTAAAAGCCGTGATGTCAGTGTTGCTGTCTCGGACAAGCAATTGCTCACCATATTGAATCAAGTGGTTGAGAGAGAAAATCAGCTTTCAGCCTTAGTACAGCAATCTATAAAAACACTCACAGAGCTTGTTTAACCCTCTAATTAAATTGGAATTAATTGAGAATGTACACGCAGACCGAATACATGATCTCCCAATTGGCTAAATGCCCACTGGATGAATGGTTAGCAGAACTGCTAAAGCAGCCTGAGCAAGTATGGCAGAGCTTGCATGCCAATTTTGGCTTCCGCCATCAACTTTATGCGTATGGTAAACAACTGTGTGATATTGCACAAAAACTTCAAAACCCAGACGACGCTGAATCGAAACAGGCAGCGTTGACCGAGATTCACCGAACGCTTGAGCTGATATATAACCAAGACTTTGTCGTTCCTAGCTACGAAAACCTGAACACCGATACACAGCCGCTAATTCGTGATTTGGCAGCGCAACTTGAAGCCGCAATGCTCTCGGCAGAGCATACGCTGATAGATTTAGAGCTGATCAACGCGTACCCAAAAAACGGTGCTGAATACGTAAAGTGGTTGCAACGTTTGATCAGTCAGCATCCCTCTAGTGTTCACTCAGTATACAATGAGTACCTTTCTAACCATGCCGGACCGGATGAGCTTGCCTACTATTTTGCTCAAGAGACGACGCTAGACCCCCGATTTGATGACATTCTTGCGTTGATGCAAATTGGAAATCAGGTGGATGTAAAGCTAGAAATTGCTCAAAACTACTGGGATGAGATGGGTAATGGTAACCTTCACGAAGTCCACAGTCGCTTGTTCGCGCAAGCCTTGAACGATTTATCTATCACACCGAGTTATGTTCGTGAGCATATTCTGCCAGGTGCCCGAATCTCGGGTAATTTATCGGCTTGCTTAGCGCTGTCTCGGCGGCACTACTATAAAGCAATTGGTTATTTTGGGGTGACAGAGTACCTTGCTCCGCGTCGATTCAAGCACGTCGTTAAAGCTTGGAAGCGGAACGGTTTGCCGGAAGTCGGTATTGTCTATCACGAGTTACATATCGGCATTGACACCGTCCACGCGAAAGCTTGGCTTAATAAAGTTATTGCCCCACTTATCGACCGTGACCCGCGGTTAGGTAGAGAAATAGCGCTTGGCGCGCTTATTCGGATGAACAGCTCACAGCGATATCTGGATCAGTTGCTTGAAAAGTTTGATACCAAAGGCATTCCCCGCCACATCGGTCAGGCGACAGCCTAGATTACCGTTGAATGATGTTGGCGGGCTTTACAAGTCGGCTGAGACTTCGTCGTTTTTATTAGTCTTAAGGAGTAAGCATGAAACCTATTCATATCGCGTTGGCAGTCACCGAGCTTAATGCATCCATTGCTGAATATACTCATCGTTTAGGCGTAGAGCCAGTATGTGTTGTTCCGGGAAGGTACGCCTTGTGGCGGACTGCACAATTGAATTTCTCTATCAATGAAAAGCCTGAGATAGCGGGGCAGTTACGGCACCTTGGTTTTGAGGATCCCAACGCGCCAAACCTGACAGAATCACACGACTGCAATGGCATTATGTGGGAAAGATTTACCGCCGAGCAGCAACGTGACGAAATCTTTTCCTATTGGCCTAATGCAGACTATCCGGAATCGAAGCTATGAGTCTCTCGCAGATCTTTGGGAATAGGTTGGCGGCGTCAACCACTGTGTTAGCAGTGTTAAGTGGTTTGGCGGTAATGCTTATCTGGTCGGGGTGGATTGTGTTTTCCAGATTAGGTTTGCAATCAACGCTGACAGCCTCCGATATGACGCTGTTGCGGTTTGGAACAGCTGCGCTGTGCACGCTGCCACTGGCGATCAGGTACCCATGGAAACGCGTAAAAATGTACCGCGTGCTAATAGTGGGCTTGGGGTGTGGATTTCCTTATACCTTACTAAGCTTCTATGGCTTAGCATTGAATCCCGCAGCTTATGCAGGTGTGATCGTTAACGGTTCTTTGCCTATTGTAAGCGGCATTCTTTGTTGGATATTACTGAAAGAAAAGCCCTCGCTGGCTATGGCTGTTACAGTTGTCTTGCTGGCGATTGCAAACGCTCTACTGTGGTACAACACACATGAAACTGAGTTTTATGCAGGTGGTGTTGTTTTGCTGTTTAGTGCAGCATGGGTTTTAGCAATTTATATGTTGGCGGTAAAAGTCTGGAAAGTGGCGTTGAGTGATATTATTGTGTGGGTACCTTGGTCGAACACGCTACTGTTTATTCCGCTATGGGTATTCATGCCCTCGCAATTAATTCACGCGAGCATTGGCGAAATTGGGTTTCAAATGCTTTATCAGGGTGTTGTTGTCAGTTTGGGAGGGCTACTGCTTTTTTCATATGCGATAAAAGTGCTTGGGCCGATGACAAGCAGTCTGTTTATGGCATTCGTGCCGGTGGTGACGGCAATATTGGCTATCCCTATTCTTGGCGAGTTACCCGTAGGGATGCAATGGGGAGGCGTGATATTGTGCTCTGTTGCACTGTTGGGACATCAGTTTAAATGGTTCACCTGAAATTCCCGCTGACCACTTATGCATGTTGACTCAATAGTGATGTTAAGCAGTAGTTATGGACACCTTCATAAGAGACTAAAATCACTCTGTGAGGTGACCAATGAATACCAAGAAAAAAAGAAAATTTCATTTTCCTGAATTCAAAGCTGAAGCATTGAAACTGGCTGAGAAAACAGGTGCGCCCTTTGCTGCAAAAGAGCTTGGCCTGAAAGAATCTCAACTTTATACATGGCGTACCGCTGCCAACCGCAAAAAGACAGTCAGTGAACGAGAGTCTGCATTAGCTACCGAAATCAAGCGGCAGTTAGCTGAGCAAGCAGAGGAGCTTGAAATCCTAAAAACTCCCAACGGGATTCATCTCTTCCCTGTGAAATAGAAACTCTTTGAACAGCTACACTGCTTTTTACGCTGAAGGGAGCGGCCGTCCGCCTATTGGTGGTCTACCTCGTGCGTATTCTGGTAACAATGAACACTCATTCTGGAGTATCGGGTTTTGGCCTGCAAATTGCTAATTAAAAGGGGGGCGCAAACCCCCATAAAGCACCATTTGAATCTCCTTTATGGGTTAGTTCATTTTAACGGTCGTTTTTTCAGACTGCGGTACGGAGGTTCGACCAACCTCTGTACCTCCCGCCAAATCGTGCATTTTTGCCGTCTAACTTTTTATCGTCTACTTTTCTTCTGTAGTGTTGAGAACAGCAGACGACTTTGACCGAAAACATGAAAATTGGGTACGCTCGTGTTAGTACTTCAGATCAGAATCTGAACTCACAAATTGATGCGCTGAGAAAAGCTGGTTGCCAGAAAATTTTTCAGGATGTGGCCAGTGGAGCAAAATCAGACAGACCTGGTCTTGAAGATCTTATGAAAGCAATCCGACCTGGTGACATGCTGGTCATTTGCAAACTGGATCGCTTGGGACGATCACTTCAACATCTTGTATCTCTGGCCAGCGAATTGATTGAGCAAAAAATCGGCCTGATTAGCCTCAATGACCCCGTGGATACTTCAACGCCACAGGGAAGGTTAAGCTTTAATCTCTTTGCGGCACTGGCTGAATTTGAACGAGAGATCATCAGGGAGCGTACCCGCATAGGCCTGGAGTCTGCAAGGCTGCGCGGTCGCAGAGGGGGGCGGCCTAAGGGGCTACCCGAGCGGGCACAGAAAATCGCCTGCGCTGCTGAGACCTTATATAAAGAAGGTCAATTAACCGTTGATGAAATTGCTTCCCATCTGGGCATTTGCAAGTCAACACTTTACTCCTACCTGCGCTACAGGGGAGTCCCCATGGCTGGAAAAGTTGACTGACTGAAGGGAACATGTTCAGTCCGAGCATTAATAATAAGACGAAGTATCAATGGTTGCAGTTCATGAAACCGCCTATCCCCGGTTGCGTTCGAGAACGACCTTCAAAGACTTGGAGGGATCTATTTGGGAACCCGCTCCGGACGAACTGAAATGGGTTAAGCAGGTCGTTACCAAGCCTCTGCACCGACATGTATTGTTGATCCATCTTAAAATGTTCCAGCACCTGGGCTATCACGTTGCCTTCAAAGATATACCTGCCGGTTTTATACAATATTACGGTAAGAAATTGCGGCATCGATCTACCGTTGAATCCGTCCGACGCGACGCCCACAGCTCTCGTCGGTCGTTTTACATCGAGCAGATAAGGCAGCATTTGGGCGTAAGGCCATTTGATACAGATCTGGCAGAACAAGCTATGGCAGTATCGGCTGAAACGCGCCACTATCAACAGGATATGATTAATGAAGTCATTGAGCTTCTGTTAAAAGACCGATGTGAACTCCCAGGGTTTTCAACCTTAAACAAAATGGCAGTCAGTGCCCGACACGAGTTCAACAGTAACCTTTACTCAAGCTATTGGCAGAAGCTTTCAACGGAAAGTAAAAAGCAGCTATCCGAATTGTTGGAGCAGGAACCATGGGATCGACTGAAGCCCATCAACAAAAAAGTGAGTCGCAACAATGCTTCCGTGCACCTCAACCAGTTGCAATGGTACCAAAATATTCGTAAAAATCTTCCGAACCTGCCGGAAATGACACCTGAAAAATGCCGGGCACTGGAACTTGAAGCGTGTGCCCAGGATCGATCCGAAATGGAAAGTATAAAATCGGAGAAACAGGCTCTACTTCTTGCTTTGTTATTGCGCTATCGACACGCTCAGGTACTCGACGACATTGCCAGTATTTTTTTGAAATTGCTTCGGAGTATTCATAACAGGGCACAGACCAAACTGCAGGAGTGGCAGAAAGGCAAGACGAAGCAACAGGAAAAACTCATTGCCCAGCTAAAGTCGGTCAGTCAGGCTTACCAGCAGGAAAGCACAAGCTCAGACCCTACTCTTGAATCCATTGGCCAGGCCCTGAAAAACAAACCTCAGGAAGTCATCAAAGCTTGCAATGAACTGCTGGAATACTCTGATGGCAATTACCTGCCTTTCACCATTCCTTCCTACAGATACCATCGGTCCAGTCTGCTTACCGCAATGTCGTTATTCACTTTGAGGACGGCCTGTAATGACTATCGGCTGATACAGGCATGGCATTTTATCAAAAAGCACCAGAAGTCACGCAAAACCTGGCTGGATGTGAGTGATACTCAAATCAGTTGGGACTGGATACCAGCCAGAAAGTGGTGGAAGCTGGTGACCGGCACTGATAAAAAGACAAAACAAATCGTAAAGGTTCATCGGCTTTATCTTGAGTTATGCCTTCTGACTCTGGTTGCTGAGGGACTGCAATGTGCTGATCTCTTTATTGAAAACAGTACCGAATTCAGTGACCGGCGTCTGCAGCTAATCAGCGATGAGGAGTATCGGGACGGCGAGGCTGACTACTGCGATATGGTCGGTTTCCCTGCTGATAAAGTTGCCTTCTGTCAGGATTTGAGGCAGCGCCTGAAAGCTGTATGTCAAAAGACGGATATGGCTTTTCCAAGTAATACTCAGGCAAAGATAAAGGATGGCGAACTGGTCATCTCTCCTATTCGTGCCGAAGAGAAACCCGCTGAACTGGAAGTTCTTGAGACTCTGATTCAAGAACGAACACCGTCAATCAATATTCTTGATTTACTGACCGAAACAAAGCTGTGGCTCAATTTAAGTAGGCACTGGCGACCGCTATCAGGGCAGCAAAGCCGCATCGACAACCTTGAGGAACGCTTTGTACTGGCTCTACTCTGCTATGGCTGCAACCTGGGATCGGCCCAATTATCACGATCCGTCAAAGGAGTCAGCCGCAAACAGATTGCCCGCATGAACCTGAAATACAGCTCAGAAGAAGGCCTGAGCCAATGTATTAAAGAGGTGATTAATGCCTACAACAAATTTTCTTTACCCGGTTACTGGGGAACAGGAAAGAGTGCCTCAGCGGATGGTACAAAGTGGGATCTTTATGAAAATAATCTGCTATCAGAATACCATGTTCGCTATGGGGGATACGGCGGCATCGGCTATTACCATGTCTCTGATACCTACATAGCTCTGTTTAGCCGTTTCATCCCCTGTGGAGTCTATGAAGCGATTTATATACTGGATGCCCTTTTGGAGAACCAGTCAGATATACAACCAGACACATTACATGCCGATACCCATGGGCAAAGCCTTGCAGTATTTGGTTTGGCACATCTGCTGGGTATAAAGCTGATGCCTCGCATCAAAAACATAAAAAGGCTGATATTTTATCGCCCTGAAACTGGGCTAAAGATTGATAATATTGGTCCTTTGTTCCGGGAAACTCTGAAATGGGAACGGATCGAGGCTTGCTGGGAGGATATGCTGCGAATTGCCATGTCCATCAAAGCCGGGAAGATCTCAGCATCGACCATCATCAAGCGGCTCAACAGCAAAAGCCGAAAAAACTCTGTGTATTATGGGTTCAGAGAACTGGGTCGGGCAGTAAGAACACTTTTCCTTCTGGAATACATTCAGGACACGGGAATGCGGAGAATGATTAACGCCGCAACCAACAAAAGCGAAAAGTTCAATGACTTCTCTGCCTTGCTGTTCTTTGGCAACAAAGGCGTCATAAGGGAGAATGACCGGAGCCAACAGGACAAAATTATCAAGTACAATCACCTGACTGCCAATATGGTCATACTTCACACAGTCGAAACTCTGAGTCGCACATTGACTGAGTTACGAAAAGAAGGGCATGAAATCACGGATGAAATGCTGAGCCACCTCTCACCGTACCGTGACCATCATATTAATCTTCTGGGGGATTACCGGCTGGACCTGAAGAAAAAGGTACGACCGTTAGAATTTGATATTTTTCCTAATAAAAACAAGATGGTTACGTGATTTTTATGAAGATTTGTCACGGTTACGGGCCACGTACCGACTGGGATTTCAATGACCTCTAATCCTGCTTTTTTCAGCAGAGTCGATCCATTCCTGGTTTTGTAATCACCACTCACGTAATGAGACGGTCCCTGAATTTCAATCACCATGTTGTGATCTGGCAGTAACAGGTCAACCGGAGGTAATGAATTCAGACACTTTCCTTCTTCAATCTTCAAAGAGGGAATGGGTGATTGGAGTTGATTCCGGAACCCGGCTTGAGGTTTTGACCTGGTTGTCTGGTAATGGAGGACGAACGGGCAAGGTCTCCCAAGCCATCTGGCGGCCATGGCAATGACGGATTGATCCTCTTCATTATCCGGAGATGTATTTTGCAGGCGATGAAACAGGTCATCCATGGGTTTATGAGGGGTAAAAACACCTGCTGAAGTCAATGAATGAAATGTTGTCGTCAGGCTTCGCCAACTCCAACGCCGTGTTGCGGTAAAATTTTTCAGCAGACATATCAGCTGGCTTTGTTCAGTTCGATTTAACGGTCTTTTAGACGCTGACGTGTATTTTTTAATTGAATTGGTATACTGGTTGTTTTTTCTTTTTACTTTCTGGGTGGTCTCTTTGCTCTTGTGAATTTTCTTCGGCGGTTAAGTAGCAGTAATCTGAGGGGTGCCAATCTTTATCGGCAGCAACGTATGCGTTATCTGTCCACCCTCTTTTAAGTGATACAGCGTCATGCCCGTGTACCGGGATGTGTATTCTGGACTTTATTTGTTCAATACGTCGTTTTATTAACCTTTTGTCCAAAAGCTCGTTAACCGGGATTTCAATAACCTCAAATCCTGCTTTTTGCAGCAGCGCAATTTTCAGCAGAGTCGAACCATTCCTGGTTTTGAAATCACCACTTACGTAATGAGCCGGTCCCTGAATTTCGATAACCATGTTGTGATCTGGCAGTAAGAGATCAACCGGAGGTAATGAGTTCAGACACTTTTCTTCTTCAATCTTCAAAGAGGGAATGGATGATTTGAGTTTATCGCGGAACTCGGCTTGAGGTCTTGACCTGGTTGTCTGGTAATCGAGGACGAACGGGCAGGGTTTCCCGAGCCACTTGGCGGCCATGGAAATGATGGTTTGATCCTCTTCATCATCCGGGGATGTATTTTCCAGACGAGAAAACAGGACAGCCAGATGTTTTTCAAGCACATCTTGTTTATTGACACTGGCCACCAAAGATAATCTGGCACAGGACACCATTACTCCCCAGAGAGATATCAATATCCCTTGCTGAGAGAGCGTCGGGTTGTTACTGATTCTCTGGACAAGAGATTCAAACGTAGAGGTAAACACGTTCAGCTCGATAAGCTCACCCAGTTTTGCCATGGCCCACAGCAGGTTGGCAATATGCATGGGAATAAATTGATCTTTCTGTTGGTTTACATAGGGTATCAGCGTGACCACGGCCTCTGTGAGCACTGATCTCGGCTCCTGTTTGTTGTCCACCAGTTTTGCCATGGCCCACAGCAGGTTGGCAATACCCAGTGGGTGAAGGTTAGCCTTTTGTGCGATCACGCAGGTCAACAGCGCGGCCACGGCTTCGTTGAACTCTGGTGTCTGCTCCTGCCTGTTGTCCAAAAGTTTGGCCATTGCCCACAGCAGGTTGGCGATATGCTGAGCTGTAAATTGGTCTTTCTGTGCGTTCACATGGGGCAACAGCACGGCCACGGCCTCATTGAGCTCTGGTGTCCGCTCCTGCCCGTTGTCCAACAGTTTCGCCATGGACCACAGCAGGTTGGCAATATGCTGAGGAATAAATTGGTCTTTCTGTGTGTTCACATGGGGCAACAGCACGGCCACGGCCTCGTTGAGTTCTGGTGTCCGCTCTTGCCCACTGCCGACCAGTTTCGCCATGGCCCACAACAGGTTGGCTATACCCTGGGCATTAAATTGATCTTTCTGTGCGTTCACGTGTGGCAACAGCGCGGCCAGGGCCTCGTTGAACACTGGTGTCAGCTCCAGCCCGTTGTCCAACAGTTTCGCCATGGCCCACAGCAGGTTGGTGATCCCCTGTGTTTTAAAGTGAGCTTTATGTGTGTTCACGTGGGGCAACAGCCTGGCCAAGGCCGCGTTGAGCCCTGGTGTCTGTTCCAGGCCGTTATCCACTAATTTTGCCAAGGCCCACAGCAGGTTGCTGATACCCTGGGCATTAAGTTGGTCTTTCTGAGCGTTTACGCAGGGCAAAAGTGCGGCCACCGTCTTTTTGAGTTCTGGTGTCTGCTCGTGGCCGTTGTCAACGAGTTTCGCCATGGCCCACAGCAGGTTGCTGATACCATGGGCATTGAATTGGTCTTTCTGTGCGTTCACGCAGGGCAACAGCGCGGCTAAGGTTTCTCTGAGCCTTGGCGACTGCTCCAGCCCATAGTCCAGCAGTTTCACCATGGCCCAGAGCAGACAGGCGACCTGGTTAGGAGTAAATTGGTCTTTCTGTGTGTTCACGAAAGGCAACAGCACGGCCACGGCCTGGTTGAGCTCTGGTTTCCGCTCCGGTCCGTTGTCCATCAGTTTCGCCATGACCCACAGTAGTATGGCGATTTCCTGGGTTTTAAAGTTGGCTTTCTGTGCGTTCACGTGGGGCAACAGAACGTCCACGGCCTCTATGAGGCCTGATGATTGCTCCAGCCCGTTGTCCACCAGTTTCGCCATGGCCCACAGCAGGTTGGCGATGTTCTGAGGAATAAATTGGTCTTTCTGTGCGTTCACCTGTGGCAACAGCTTGGCTACGGACTTTTTGAGTCGTGGTGATTGCTCCAGCCCGTTGTCCACCAGTTTTGCCATGGCCCACAACAGGTTGGCGATATGCTGAGGAATAAATTGGTCTTTCTGTTCGCTCACCTGAGGCAACAGCGCGGTTACGGCCTCTTTCAGCCCTGGTACCCACTCCAGGCCGTTGTCCCCCAGTTTCGCCATGGCCCATAGCAGGTTGGCGATTTCCTGTGGTTTAAATTGAGCTGTCTGTGCTTTCACGTGGGGCAATAGCGCAGCCGCGGCCTCTTTGAGCCCTGGTGTTCGTCCCTGCCCATTGTCCACCAGTTTTGCCATGGCCCACAGCAGGTTGGCGATTTCCTGGGTATCAATATCCCCGGATTCAGGTTGCAGATTGCAGTTAAATTTTATTGCATCAAATAGCGTTGACAATATGTTGGCTTGAGTAAGTTTAATACGTTCATCCATGGGGTTATGAAGGGTAAAAACACCGGCTGAAGTGAATGAATGAAGCGTTGTTGTCAGGCTTCGCCAATTCCAACTCCGGGTTGCGATAAAATTTTGCAGCAAACGTATCAGCTGGCTTTGTTCCGCTCGATTTAACGGTCTTTTAGCAGCTAACGTGTATTTTTTTATTGAACTGGCATATTGACCGTGATTTCTCCCATCATAGCGGTGACCGAAACGATTCGATTTACTCAACAGACCAGCCATTCTTTCCTGTTTGATGAGGTCATTGAAATCTTGAACAGGGTCTACTGAACGGCACTGCAGGTGTTGAGAAGGGCATACGGCAGAAGAACGGTAATATTTATGACGCCACGGTTTAGTGCGCGGGGTACTATCCCTCTGGCTGACCGTGGCATGTCTATACCGACCACGCCTTAAAGAAGCGGCATGGTCATCCGGTTGTCTGTAATCATTATCTGGTCTTGCGTATCTACCACTGATACCAGCAGAGCTTCTGTCCATAATTATATTTCATTAATTCATGAGAATATAAAAAAGCAGACTGCTGTTCTGTTCATAAGTTCATTTTAGTGAAATGTCTATAATTCCTGAATCCGTTAATGATCAACATGAATCTGCCGATAAGCAAGTGGACAACAACAGTGTGATATGACAATCTGATGATTGTTACATTTTGTTGATCTTGATGTTGATACTGCTTTTCTACGCAAGGACTTGCGTTCAACCTAGAGAAAAACCAGAGTTTTCCATGCAAAAAAGGACTTTATACATTGGTAACCTGGCGTATACCGCCGTTGAAGAAGACCTTGAACAGGCTTTCGAATCATTTGGTGTCATTGAAGATATCAAACTGATGAGGGATCGGGAGACTGGGCGCTCAAGGGGCTTTGCATTCATCACCTTTGAAAAAGAAACGGAAGCTGAAGCCGCCAGAACTATGGATGGCAAAGAAGTAGCCGGGCGGCCATTAAGAGTAAATGACGCTCGACAGAAGGAATCTGGTCAGCGAGATTCAGCCAAAAGACAACCAAGGTCTTTTAATAACAACTTTAACCGCTAAAGGTTTAATCTGAAAGTGCTTTAAGCTTTGCGGAAATGTGCTCACTTTTTTGCGCAATATGCTATACCAGTTGCGACACATCCTAGGGCAGCCCCCCAGATACAAACCGCAGCAGCAGAAGGAAACATTGCGTGATAAGGATAAGGAGCGGCGGCAGCTCGAGCTTGATCAACCATAGCCACCGTACAAGCCCCGGCAGCAGCCCCGGCGGCTGTGGCATAACGTAGGGGAACACCAGCAACAGCTGCAAGAGTCCCGATAGTAGCAGTGGGAAAAAACGTAGCAACCGCCGCAGCAGTGGCAACAACCTGGGACGGTTTAAAAAAACCATCACGAATTACGTTAAGGGCAGTGCCGATACCGGAGATGCTGAAATAATACAGAGCAGTTTTGCCAAAGATTGGGATAGCTTTTATCAAAATATTTACTGCCCGGTCATACAATGGGATACATTTTATCCGTTTTACTTCATCATCAGTTAATTGTTTTGTACATAACAGACAGTTCTTTTGGCCAGAACTTTCAATCCATCCCTGCATGCATGATCTACCAAAGGCATGTCCGCATGTTAGTTTGAAGGGGCTGCATTTTTCAGAATCATAACATATTAAACATGCAACATCGTCAACAGCATCCATATGAAAGCCTCACAGTTTCATCCTCAAATGCTGACATCTTTATCTGGTCACTCTCTTTCCTCATACGCCAAATGAGCCAGGGCAGCTCCCATGGCAGCCCCCCCGAGACAAACCGCAGTATCAGAAAGATTGAGCACGCCACAAGCAGCTGCAGTATGATTAAACGCAACCCCACCACAAGCCCCGGCAGCAGCCCCGGCAGCAGTAACAAAACCTATGGGGGCATCAGCAGCAGCCCCGAGAGCCCCGATAGCAGCCACAGGAATAAACACGGCAGTATTTGCAGCAATTGCAATCAATGAGGCAGGATTCAAGGACCCGTTAAGAACCACGCCAGCGGCAAAGCCTGCGTACAAACTACCGAGATACATTGAAGCAGTTCTGCCAAAGATTGGGATAGCTTTTATCGAAATATTTACCACTCGGTCATACAACGGGATATAGTTTATCTGTTCTACTTCATCATCAGTTAATTGTCTTGTACATATCAGGCAGTTTCTCTGGCCAGAACTTGCCATCCATCTCTGCATGCACGATCTGCCAAAAGTATGTCTACACGTTAGTTTGAAGGGGCTGCATTGTGCTGAATCGTGACAGATTAAACAGTCAACGCCGTCTGTAACACCCATATAAAAAAACTCACTGTTTCAATTTCTGACATCTGGTATTGTATCTGCTGACATCTGTATCTGGTTTTGGTTCCCTATGGGGACCGGGAACTATGAAGAGTACTCTTAAGGGGGTCCGCCTAAAATTCGGCCAATAAACAGGGAAGTCTATTCTCAGTCAGCCTCCTGAGCGCTTTTCTGTGATTCAAAAGCAGCACTGATTAACTCTCGTGTATAGGCTTCTACAGGCTGGTTAAAAATCTGTCGGGTAGTTCCCTGTTCGACAATCTTTCCCCCCTGCATCACGACAATTCGATGACTCATGGCTTTCACCACCGCCAGGTCGTGGCTGATAAAAATGTAACTGAGGTGGTATTTTTTCTGCAGGTTGCGCAGTAAATCGATGATCTGGGATTGAACGGTTCTGTCCAGCGCAGACGTTGGCTCGTCCAGCACCATCAGTCTGGGTTTCAGCACCAGAGCCCTGGCAATGGAGATACGCTGGCGCTGGCCGCCGGAAAACTCATGTGGGTAACGGTGACGATACTCCGGGTCAAGGCCCACATCCTCCAAGGCAGCGATGATCTGTTCATCACGATTGGCTTCAGTGGCCAGTTTATGAATATCAAGGCCTTCACCAACAATATCAGCAACCGTCATGCGTGGGCTGAGACTGCCAAAGGGATCCTGAAACACGATCTGCATTTCCCGTCGCAGTGGCCGGAACTGGTCCTGGTTCATCGTGTCGATACGGGTATCTTCAAACCTGATCAGGCCCTCTGACGTCTGCAGTTTCAACAGGGCCATGCCCAGGGTTGTTTTACCGGAACCGGACTCACCAACAATACCCAGGGTTTCGCCCTGGTGAATGGTGAGCGATAAATCAGTGACTGCCTTAACATGGCCTACGGTTTTTTTGAAAAAGCCTTTTTTGATCGGGAACCAGACTTTGATCTTTTCACCAGTGACCAGCGGCGTGGGGTGTTCGTTCAGTGGTTCAGGTTCTCCGTCAGGTTCGGCATTGAGCAGGTCGATGGTGTAGGGGTGTTGGGGCGCTGTGAACACGGATTCGGTGACGCCCTGCTCAACAATGTCACCGTTTTTCATCACGCAGATTCGATCCGACACATGGCGTATCAGATTAAGGTCGTGACTGATAAACAGAATGGCCATACCCAGTTTCTGCTGAAGGTCCGCCAGCAGACTGAGAATTTGTCGTTGCACGGTTACATCCAGGGCGGTGGTTGGTTCATCGGCAATCAGGAGTGTTGGTTCACAGGCGAGGGCCATGGCAATCATGGCCCGTTGTCGCTGTCCACCGGACAGCTCATGGGGATAGGCCTTTAAACGGTTCCTGGCATCACGGATACCCACCAGTTCCAGCAGTTCCAGTGTCTTAGCCGTTGCTTCTGAGTTTTGCAGGCCAAGGTGTATAGCCAGTACTTCGCCTATCTGCTTTTCGATGGTATGCAGTGGATTGAGCGCTGTCATCGGCTCCTGAAAGATCATACTGATCTTATGGCCACGAATTTTGCGCATTTGTGATTTGGACAAATCCAGCAGGGCCTCATCGGCAAACGCTATTGCACCAGAGCAATGGGCGTTTTCGGGAAGCAGTTGCAGGATGCTCAGGGCAGTGATGGACTTGCCGGATCCGGACTCTCCAACCAGGCCAACGGTTTCTCCGGCATTGACAGAGAACGACACACCTTTAACGGCTTCAACACGGTGCTCACCCTGTTGAAAACCAATCCGGAGATTGTTAATGGCCAATAATGGCTTATCCATAAATGTTCGGTTCTCTTTAATAGTATTTTCTCGGGTCCAACGCATCCCGGCACGCTTCACCGATAAACACCAGTAACGTGAGCATAATGGACATGACCAGAAATGCGGTAATTCCCAGCCAGGGTGCCTGAAGGTTGTTTTTGCCCTGAGCAATCAACTCACCAAGGGAAGGGGAGCCAGCCGGCAGGCCGAAACCCAGGAAATCAAGGGAGGTCAGGGTGGTAATGGCTCCGGTCAGAATAAAGGGCATAAACGTGACCGTGGCGATCATGGCATTGGGTAAAATATGGCGGAACATCAGACGCCCATTGGTCATCCCCAGGGCCCTGGCGGCCCGAACATACTCCAGGTTTCTGCCCCGGAGAAACTCGGCACGCACCACATCCACCAGTGCCATCCACTGGAATAACAGCATAATACCCAGCAGCCACCAGAACCCCGGCTCGACAAAACTGGCAAGGATGATCAACAGGTAGAGATTGGGCATGCCCGACCAGATTTCAATAAAACGCTGTCCGAATAAATCGATTTTGCCGCCGTAAAAGCCCTGCAGAGCGCCAACCGCAACACCGATGATGGTACTGAAAAAGGTCAGTGCCAAACCGAAAAGTACCGAAATGCGGAAGCCGTAAATCACCCGGGCCAGCACATCACGCCCCTGGTCATCGGTGCCCAGCCAGTTGTCAAGGGAAGGGTGGGCGGGGGCAATACGGGCGTAATTTATGGTGTCGTAACTGTAGCGAATGGGCGGCCAGAGCATCCATCCTTTGGGCTCGACCAGTTCTTGGGCAAATTCCTGTCGGTAGTCCATTTCCAGTTCAAACTCTCCGCCAAAGGTGGTTTCCGGATAGGTAACCAGGGTCGGGAAATAGGGGCTGCCATCGTACCAGAGCAGCAGCGGCTTATCGTTAGCCACCACCTCTGCCAGCAGGGTTATGACGAAGAGAATGCTGAATAGCCAGAGCGAAATATAGCCCCGGCGATTCTGCTTGAAATTCTGCCAGCGGCGCTGGTTGAGCGGATTAAGTTTGAACCTTGTCATTCCACGTCAGTCCCTGGCTTCGAAATCAATACGGGGGTCCACGACGACATAGGTGAGATCGCCGAGGAGTTTGATCAGCATACCCAGCAGGGTGAAGATATAAAGAGAGCCAAACACCACGGGATAATCCCGGTTGATGGCCGCTTCATAGCCAAGCAGTCCGAGCCCATCCAGAGAAAAAATGATTTCAATCAGCAAGGAGCTGGTAAACAGGATGCCAATTAATGCCGCAGGGAAGCCGGAAATCACCAGCAACATGGCATTACGGAAGATATGGCCGTACAGGACTTTACGGTCATCCAGTCCTTTGGCCCTTGCGGTTTGCACATACTGTTTATGGATTTCATCCAGGAATGAATTCTTGGTCAGCATGGTCAGTGTGGCAAAACCACTGATGACCATACAGATAATGGGCAGTATCATGTGCCAGATATAGTCCCGTATCTGACCCATAAAACTTAATTCCTCGAAGTTGTCTGATACCAGCCCTCGCAGTGGGAAAACGTTCCAGTAACTGCCACCGGCAAACAGCACGATTAACAGAATGGCCAGAAGAAAGCTCGGAATCGCATAACCCGTGGTGATCACAGCGCTTGACCAGATATCGAACCGGCTGCCGTGTTTCAATGCCTTGCGAATACCCAGCGGAATGGAGATCAGGTAGATGATCAGGGTGCTCCACAGGCCCAGTGAAATCGAGACCGGCAGTTTCTCCTTAATCAGGTCCACTACTTTGGCATCGCGGAAAAACGAGTCGCCAAAATCAAAGGTCAGGTAGTTTTTGATCATCTGCACAAACCGCTCATGGGCTGGCTTATCAAAGCCGTACAGTTGCTCGATATCCTTGATCAGTTCCGGGTCAAGACCTCTGCGACCGCGATATTCACTGCTCTCATCCAGACTCATCTGTTGGACTTCGGCATTACCGGAGCCTCCGATTCGGCTGATGGCGTTGACTTCAAAACCCTCAAGTTTGGCAATCATCTGTTCCACCGGGCCGCCGGGGGCGGCCTGAATGATAACAAAGTTCACCAGCATGATTCCGAACAGGGTCGGGATCATCAGGGCAAGTCGGCGCAAAATATAGCTGCTCATGGAGGGTTCCTGTTAACGGTTTTTTCTGCGGCGATAAATCCAGACAGGAATAAGGCCCAGCAATATCAGTGCTGAGTATAACCATGAACGGTCGTTTTCAGCGTTACCGGCGGGTTCGCTGGCATCGCCAGTGTTCCGGGATGAATGGGTTGTTGCATCCGGTTGATTGTCGATCCACCAGGTATAAATGTCGGTACTGTACAAAGGTTCTGATTCTGGCCTGATTAATCGGCTGGAATGGGCGATTCGGTCATAAGGGTAGTACCACTGGGGAATCAGGTACTCACCCCACAACAGCACCCGGTCCAGCGCTTTTACTGCAGTGGTAAGCTCCTCTCTGCTGGTGGCATCAATCACATGGTCAATCATGGCATCCACTACCGGATCTTTGATTCCCATGTAGTTACGGCTGCCTTTGGTGTCTGCCGCTTTACTGCCCCAGAACCCCGTCTGCTCATTACCCGGAGAGGCCGATTGGCCATAGCCGGCAACGATCATGTCATAGTCAAAGTCACGAATACGGTTGATGTATTGGGAGATATCAACGGTTCGGATCTTCAGTTCAATACCCATTTGTTCCAGATTTTTCTTGAAAGGCAGCGCTACCCGCTCAAGAGAGGGTTGTCCGAGCAGTAACTCAACCTCCAGGGGTTGGCCATTGTTATTGACCAGCTTGTTGTTCTCAAGGGTCCACCCTGCTTTTTTCAATAGCCGCAGTGCTTTTTTCAGTTGCGGCCGGATATTGCCGGAACCATTAGTCACCGGAACGCTATAGGGTGTGGTAAAGAGTTCTGCCGGTAACTGCTTGCGCCAGGGCTCAAGGAGTTTCAGTTCATCCCCCTCAGGAATGCCGGTGGCTTCCATGCCTGAATTGCCAAAATAGCTCGTCGAACGAAGGTAGCTGTCATGGAAAAGGTTACGATTCAGCCATTCGAAATCCATGGCATAGCCCATGGCTTTTCGGACCAGGGGATCCTGCAGGAAGTCCCGTCGCAGGTTGAAGGCAAAGCCCTGGATAGGCGCAGGGTTTCGGGTAGGGATGGTGGCCAGAATCAGTTCGCCGTTGTGAACCGGGGGCACGTCGTAGGCAGTGGCCCAGTTTTTGGCAATATTTTCATAGCGCAGGTCATATTCGCCCGCTTTCAGTGCCTGCAGGGCGACATGTTCGTCCCGGTAGTAGTCGTAACTGACCTCATCAAAATTATATCGGCCCCTGTTAACGGGTAAGTCTTTGGCCCAGTAATCCTTGACCCGCTGATAGGCAATGCTCCGGCCGCCATCAACACTTTTAACCTGATAGGGGCCACTGCCAAGGGGGATTTGCAGTGAGGCAGAGGAAAAATCATTTTCATCCAGTTCCCAGTGATGTTTAGGGAGCACAGGCAGCTCTGACAGAATAAAAGGCAGTTCAGGGTTATTGCTATGTTTGAATGTGAATTTCACCCGACGATCAGCAAGCACGGTGACGGTGTCCACATCGGAATAGTAACTGCGGTAGAAAGGGTGTCCCAGACGGGTCAGCAGTTCAAAGGTGTATTTTACATCGTCAGCAGTGATCCGCTGACCATCATGGAAACGGGCGTCGGGGTTCAGGTTAAAGGTAATGCTGCTGTTATCAGGGGCTTTTTCTGCGGACTCGGCGATGAGTGGATAGAGGGAGAAAGGCTCATCACGGCTCTGGGTCATCAATGTGTCATAAATAAGCGCGATACCGCTAACCGGGGTTCCTTTGTTGGTGTATGGATTGAGGCTGTCAAAGGTACCACTGGCAGCCATACGAATACTGCCGCCTTTGGGGGCCTCCGGATTGACATAATCAAAGTGCGTAAAGGGTTTGCTGCCATATTTCGCTTCACCGTGCAGCACCAGTGACGTTTTAGCGATGACCTCGTGCTCTGACCCGGTGGTATTTCCAGAGGCAGTGGCTGATGACCCGCCGGAATAAGAGAGAGTTACCCCAAGGGTCAGCGCTGCAAGTGTAAGATAACCAGAATTCATGACCATCATAAGCAACCGTTAGTGTTGAAAAATCTCTGTGCAGTCTTGTATATAAGTAATCGTTCTAATATAGACTGAACCATGGATGGTTGTTAAGTACCCGTCAGGCTGGACTTATATCAATATTCCCGCCACCAGGTGCTTAAGCCATTGTCAAAAGGCGGGGCAAGCTCAGGGTGTTGCAGTCCCGGCCAGTAAACCATCGGCCAATAGGGGAGGTACCATTGAGGAATGACTGCATAGTGCCAGAGTACAATCCGGTCAATGGCCCGGGTGTAAAGAGTCAGCTCTTCACGGGTTGTTGCCATGATGGCGTTATCAATCATACGGTCCAGCGAGTCGAGTTTAATGCCGGAAAGGTTTTGTCCCGCGTCACTGTCTGCGCTGGCGCTGCCCCAGAAATTTTTCAATTCGGTACCGGGGGTAATGCCAGGGTAAAAGCCGTGAATGATCATATCAAAATCAAACGTGCGGATCCGATTGATGTACCGCGAGGCATCTACGGTATTGATGCTGGCGGCAATACCCAGTTCACTGAGATTGCGGACGAATGGAATCACAAAGCGTTCATGTTCAGGGTCAGTTAACAGAATTTCAAACTTCAGTGGTTGACCATGGGGATCAACAAGAGTTTTGTTGTCGTAGCGATAACCTGCCTCTTTCAACCATTGGAAGGCCAGTGTCTTGTTGTTTCGCCAGTTGCCTGAACCGTCTGTGTGAACCGGCTCCCAGCGGGCGGTAAACAGCTTATCAGGAAGCTCATCCTGCCAGGGAGCCAGTAACGCCTTTTCTTTTTCAGAAGGAGGCCCATCCGCGGCAAGGTCTGAATTAGAGAAAAGACTGTAGGCCTGATAATACATACCAAAAAACAGGTGTTGATTCATCCAGTTGAAATCCAGCGCCTGGGAAATGGCTTTTCTGACTGTTCGGCTGGCAAAAACCGGTTTTCTCAGATTGAATACAAACGCTCGCATGCCCAGACTTTTGTTGTTTATTTTTTCCTGAATGAATTTTGCTTTGCCTGTCTGCGTTGGTTTATACGCCTGTGACCAGCTTCGGGGATTGGCATCAATACGGAGGTCGTACTCTCCTTTTTTAAAGGCCTCAAGGGCAATGCCATCATCCCGGTAGTAGTCGGTTCTGATAAGATCAAAATTATGTCGACCTTTGTTGACGGCCAGGTCAGCTGCCCAATAATCCGTAACACGTTCATAGGTAACAAAGCGTCCGGGGCTGAACTCTTTTACCCGGAAAGGTCCACTGGACAGTGGGGGCTTCAGTGTCGCCTTGAAGAGATCACGCTCTGGCTGCTGCCAGTAGTGCGCTGGCAGCACCCTGAGTTGCGAAAGTCGAAGAATCAGACTTTTGGCTGGTGGCTCAGAAAAACTGAAACGAACGGACGTAGGCGATAGTGACTCGACATTCTCAATGATTCCATAAAGATGCCTGTAGTGAGGTGGGCCTCGTTTCTTCAGTGATTGAAAGGTATAGACAACATCTTCTGAGGTAATCGCGTGTCCATCATGAAACCGCGCATGGGGATTCAGATGGTATATGACCCATCGAAAATCATCGGGATACTCAATTTGCCGGGCGATCAGGCCATAGACTGAATAGGGTTCATCACCGGCCTTGACCATTAACGGGTCATAAAGAAAGTAGCTGCCATCCGCCCAGATGCCTTTTGGGGCAAACGTATTAAACGTATCAAAACTGCCGACAACGCCTTTTCTCAGAGTGCCGCCTTTGGGAGCATCGGGGTTGGCATAGCCAAAGTGGGTAAAATTTTCTGGATATTGCAGCGAGTTATGAAAGCTCAGTCCATGAGCTATCGTTGAATTTTTATCAGCAGGGTTTGCGAAAGCATGCACAGAGTAAATAAGACTGATAAATAGAAATCCATTTTTCAAAAAGTCAGTCATCCAGCGAGTTCCTTGCAATTAGCCACACTTATTGGTTTTTCTGATACCACCAGGTACTCAAATCCAGTGCATAGGGCGCAGGATTTTTCGGGTACTTCAGTTGCTGTTTGTGGACTATCAGCCAGTGGGGCTGGTACCACAGGGGCAGTACATAGTGGTTCCAGAGAATGATTCTATCCATGGATTTGACCAGCGTTAGCAGTTCCTCCCGGGAGTTGGCCCGGGGTATTTTCTCCGTAAGGCTATCAATGGATTTCAGCTTGATACCGGCAATATTTCTGGAGCCGTGCTGGTCAACGGTCGCTGAACCCCATAAGCTGGCCTGTTCTGTGCCGGGAGAGGGCGTGTGGGGAAAGGTGTACAGAACCATATCAAAGTCCTGGTTTCTGAGCCTTTCAACATATTGGGCAGCGTCTACGGTTCTTATAGTCAGTCTGATCCCCATGCTTTCCAGTGTCTTTTGTACTGGAATAAAGATCCGTTCCTCTTCAGAAGAGGATAACAGGATTTCAAGCTCCAGCGGTTTGCCGTTCTGGTTCACCAGCTGGTTGCTGTTGATGGTCCAGCCGCTCTGCTTTAGCAGGGATAGCGCTTTTCTTTTGCGATCCCGGCGGGTCATCCCGGGCTCATTCCCCGGTGGAGTCCATGCCTGATCCAATGCTTGTTTCGGAATTTCATGTTTCCATACTGAGAGCAATTCTGTTTCCTGTTCTGAGGGTTTTCCCGAAGCTCCCAGTTCTGTCCCGGCAAAAACGCTGTCTGCCCGATGGTACATACCATGGAATAGGTGTCGATTGATCCAGTCAAATTCGATGGCGTATCCCAGCGCTTCTCTGACCCCCGGCTCTGATAGAATCTCTCTTCTGGCGTTGTAGGTGATGGTTAAGGTCTGCGGGTTATGATTGCTTAAAGATGTGCGAATTAATTGGTTTTTTTTCAGTGCTTCATCCCGTATCTGGTCGTGCCAGACGCGAGGGTCGCTGATGGTTTTGAGATCGTATTCTCCTTTCTGCAGAGCTTCTAAAAGGACATGGCTGTTTCGATAATATTCGTATTGAATGCGGTCAAAATTGTGTCTTCCCCGGTTAACGGGCAGATCTTTCCCCCAGTAGTTGTCGACCCTGGCAAAGGTTATTGAGCGGCCGGGCTCTATTTTAATGGGTTTATAGGGGCCACTGCTGACAGGAATCTCCATGCCGGGAGAAGAGAAGTCACGGTTTGCCCAATAGTGTTTGGGAAGAATGGGCATTTGCCCCAGAATCAATGGCAGTTCCCGGTTATTGCTGTGCCTGAACACAAAAAGCACTCTGTGGCTGCTGGTGGCTTCTACCTTCTCGACATCCTGATAGAACTGCTTGTAAAACGTTGACCCTTTTTCCCGGAGCAGGTCAAAACTGAACTTAACATCATAAGCTGTGACGGGTTGGCCATCATGGAATCTGGCCGCAGAGTTTATGGCAAAGGCTACCCAGGTATTATCAGGGGCAAGTTCAATGCGCTCGGCAATCAGGCCGTATTTGGTCAGGGGCTCATCCCAGGATCTGGCCAGTAGTGTGTCATACATCATATAACTGCCAGCCGCGGCTGTGCCACGATCTATATAGGGGACAAGACTGTCAAAATGACCAATAACGCCCTGTTTCAGCTCACCACCTTTTGGTGCATCGGGATTAACATAGTTAAAGTGCCGGAAGCTCTCAGCATACCCGGGCTCACCATAAAGGCTGATGGCGTGTCTTAACCTGCTGTTCTGGTCGGCAGCGGACAGCATTGGACTGATACTCAAGACACAGATGATCAGCGGTGTTGTTAATCTGAAGACGGTAAACCCCATAGCCGTAATCCCGATGTCTGTTGTTTAAAGACTTATCTTATTTTTGGGAGAGATGATCAAAGCTCAGGACCTTCCAGCACAAAGCTATCAGGATAGCATCTGCCGGAAAGGTGGGGGAGTCAGAAGTTGCGGGTTACATTGACAAATAATGTGACCTGCTGGCCGGGGTGAATAAATTTGCCACTCATATCGCTGTTCCAATCTCTGATCTGGGCGACATTCACATTAAACTTTGAGGCAATTTTGGCCAGGGAGTCACCGGAACGGACTTTGTAGTGTACCTTTCTCACAACCGCATTTTGTGAATCCTGTTTCTTCCAGACCACCAGCTTCTGATTAATTCGCAGCGTATCTTTGGGAGACATATTGTTCCAACGAGCCAGCTCGTTAACACCAACCTCATACTTTTGGGCAATGGTCCAGAAGCTGTCGCCAGACTTTACCAGATACTCAACTTTGTAACGGCCATTCACCGAACGATCTTGCTTTGCTGCAAGGCGCTGGCCAGCACTGAGTGTGTAACTTTCTGCTGTTTTCGCCGCTACCGGGATCATCAGGCCCTGACCAATACGGATAATGGTTCCGCTGAGTTTATTGGCCTCGGTAATGACATTGACACTGGTCCGGTATTTCATGGCAATGGTGCTCAGGGTGTCACCCGAACTCACTGTGTAGCGATCCCATTTTACCCGTTTCTCCGGCGGCAGGTTTGCCAACTGAGTCCGGAAATGTTCAGCATGAGAGACTGGAACTACCAGGTGGTGAGGCCCCTCCGGTGGCGTTGACCAGCGGTTCAGCCCGGGGTTGAGTCGGTAGAGTTCTTCCAATTCGACCCCTGACAGTTTGGCTGCCTTGGCCATATCCAGCTGACCACTGGTATCTACCTTGGCGAAGTAGGGCTTATTGGGAATTTTGTTCAACTGGACGCCATGTTTGGATGGGTTTCGAACCACTTTGCCAAGAGCGATCAGTTTCGGCACATAGGCCGTGGTTTCTCTGGGAAGGTCAAGTGCCCAGAAACGGGTAGATTTACCGAGCTTTTTGTTTTTCCGAACAGCCCGCTGTACCCGGCCGGGGCCAGAGTTAAACGCTGCCAGTGCCAGCTCCCAGTCGCCAAACCTGTTGTACAGGGTTTGCATATAGTCCAGTGCTGCACGGGTAGAATGTACCACATCCCGGCGACCGTCATACCACCAGTTCTGATGGAGGCCGTAGTGTTTACCCGTTGCCGGCATAAACTGCCAGAGCCCTGAAGCACCTGCATGAGAGTATGCGAAAGGATCGAAGCTACTCTCTACAATGGGCATCAGTGCCAGTTCAAGGGGAACATTTCTCGCTTCCGCTTCTTTGACAATAAAATAGAGATAGGGCTCTGAACGTTTGGAAATCTGGCTGAAGTAAGACTTGTGACGTTTATACCAGTTCAGTTCAGCCTGAATTCGCGGGTTATTCTGGTCAAGATCCATTGCCAGACCTGACTGAATGCGAACCCACAGGTCGTCGATGATCACCGGTTCTTTTTTTTCAGGCGTTATCTTCTCCGGTGTTGTGACCTCCGCTTTTTCCACAGAAGGCTTTTCAACAATAGGCCTGGTTTCTTTCTTGACCGTGGATGCCGAAGATGAGGGCGAGTTACTCACCAGCTGACAACCCGTCAGAAACAGCGAAAGGGCCAGCGTTGGCAGAGTCCGTCGGGGAGGGCCAAAAGTAAATCGCTGGCCTGTTAAGTAGGGGGCTTTGGTCATATATAGGGTTCTGAGTATTATCAGTTCATTATTTTACCACTATCAAAAATTATCCTTCCATGCTCGGATTACCCTTAGAACGTCGATTGGGCTGGCACTTGAGGACGGATCCCTGTCAGAGGCGGCTTGAATAACTTCCGGTTGGTCTGATCTGAGGAACGGATTTGTGTCCAATTCCTTTCTCAGGGTTGAGGGCACGGTAGGCCGGTTTTCAGAGCGCAACTCAGCGACTTGCATAACCTGTTCCTGTAGCTTCCGGTTATTTGGCTCCACTGCTCGGGCAAACTCAAGATTGGCCTGGGTGTATTCATGGGCACAGTAAATCCGTGTATGGCCAGGGAGTGAAGCCAGACGGGACAGACTGCTGTACATCTGTTCTGCCGTCCCTTCAAATAATCGGCCGCAACCACCAACAAATAGAGTGTCTCCACAAAAAAGCGCTGGATTTTCATCCTCGCCGGAATCGGTAAAGTAAGCAATATGGTCCAGTGTGTGGCCGGGAGTGGCCAGAATTTTAAACTGGCAGGTGCTGAGCTCAACCGTATCATTATCACGCAAAGGGTGAGTGATTCCCTTGATGTCCGGGTTATCAGGACCGTAAACCGGAATATTTCTGTTGCGGGTCAGTTCAGCGACTCCGCCAATATGATCAAAGTGGTGGTGGGTAATGAGAATACCCACCAGATTGAGTCCATGATGATTCAGTGCCTGTTCAACTGGCCTGGCATCACCGGGATCAACCACAAAAACATCCCGGCTATCCGGTGAATGAAATATCCAGATGTAGTTGTCATTAAATGCGGGTATCGGAGATATAATCAGCATCGCCTTGAATGTCCTTTCTTTCATCCCTGTGATCATCGTTGATACTGCTGCACAGGGAAGATCAGTTTTGAGCCTGTATGTGCTATGAGGTTGTCCGGTTGAAGATGTTATAGCCGATATCTGCTGATGTCATAGAATAATATTTTCTGTATAAACTCGATCTTAACGAGGTTAACATGAACAGACCTGATGATGAAAAGTCTCTGGGATATTTATTGGTACAATAATTTGCATGATTCGACCATTTCAGAAAAGGACCAAAAGCAGTTTCTCTGACCGTATTGGAGGCTTGCGTCGCTGGCTGGATACCGACTCAGGAAGGTTACTGGTTGACTATGAAAAAAGTCTGCTGGAAAGAGAGTTAGGTACCATCTTTGGTTTCCATGCGGGGCAATACTCTGCCTCCTGGCATAAAGATCTGATGTTCAGCAGTCCGGTAAGAAGGCAGTTTATCCTCGGTTCCAGTCATCTTGCCGATTGCCCGAGACCACAGGTGATGGCTGATCCCCATTACTGGCCAGTGTTACCGGGAAGCCTGGATCTTGTTCTGTTGCAACACACGCTGGAAATTGTGGACAGCCCGCATCGCTTGCTCAGTGAGGCGGCGAATACCATTATACCGGACGGTAAGCTGATAATTATTGGCTTCAACCCTTACAGCATGACCAATATTGCCCGGTGGTGTGTACCAGGTCAGCGTCGTCTTCTCAGGGATGCGCACTTTATTTCGCCGTCAAGGTTGAAAGACTGGCTTGCCCTGCTCAATTTCAATGTGGAAAGAATCGTTTATGGTGGCTATGTTCAACCGCTGAAACGTTTCTTTACTGGTTTGCGTGGTGATCTGATTGAACAAAGGCTGGAACAACTCCAGCTGCCGGTCGGTGGCTTTTATATGATGATTGCCACCCGGGAAACCCCCGGGCTGACCCCGGTAAGAAAGGTGTGGTCCGATGTGCGCAGGCGTTTTGTCGGTCAGCCATTGACCCGCCCCAGTGCTGGTAGAACCAGTTCCGTGAAAGTAAACAAAGACTGGAGTTCTTTTGAGTCAGACAGTTGAAATTTTTACCGATGGTGCCTGTAAAGGAAACCCCGGGCCCGGTGGCTGGGGTGTGTTACTTCGTTACGGCACTGTAGAGAAAGAGCTATTTGGCGGTGAACCCGAAACCACCAATAACCGGATGGAACTTATGGCGGCGATAGAAGGGCTGAAGGCTCTGAAACGGCCCTGTTCAATAATTCTTACTACCGACTCCCAGTATGTCCGTAAAGGTATCACCGAATGGATGACCGGCTGGAAACGGAAAAACTGGAAAACAGCGGCGGGTCAGCCAGTGAAAAATCAGGATCTCTGGCAGCTGCTGGACCAACAGAATCAACGACACGATATCGATTGGCGATGGATCAAAGGCCATGCCGGTCATCGGGAAAATGAAATTGCTGACCGGCTGGCCTGTAAGGGTGCGGAAGCTTTCAAAAAGTAGACAGTCTTCTGGCCAATATTTGAGAACCGTTAACTATGCGACAGATTATTCTTGATACAGAAACCACCGGTATTGACCCTAAACAAGGGCACCGGGTTATTGAAATAGGCTGCGTGGAGATGATTGACCGGAAACTCACCGGTAACCATTACCATGCCTATATCAACCCGCAGCGGGTGGTAGAGCAGGAAGCCATCGAAGTTCACGGCATTACCAATGAGTTTCTGGCCGATAAGCCGGTGTTCAGTGCCATTGCCGATGAATTTCTCGAGTTTATTCGCGGAGCCGAGCTGGTTATTCATAACGCAGCGTTTGATGTTGGTTTTATCAACCATGAGTTTTCCCTGTTACGCCGGGGGTTCCCCAATGTAGAAGGCTGCTGTGGTGTGCTTGATACTCTGGCCCTTGCCAGAAAAAAACATCCGGGCCAGAAAAATAATCTGGATGCTTTATGTAAGCGGTATTTCATTGATAACTCTTCCCGAACCCTGCATGGCGCTTTGCTGGACTCTGAGATTCTGGCGGAAGTCTACCTTGCCATGACCGGCGGGCAGACGGCTCTTTCCCTTGGCAGCAGTGAGGATGGTGCTGGTGATTCGGAAGAGGGCAGTATTATCCGGCGACTGGCTGCAGGCAGGCCTGCGCTGCGAGTCATCTCTGTCAGTGATACTGAGTTGCAAAACCATCAAAACAAGCTGGAACAGATTCAAAAACAGTCGGGTAACTGCCTGTGGCTTGCTAACGATTAGTTCATAATTTTAATGTGTCTTCAGGGTATGGAAAGGAATCAAGGAGTTTACTTTGCCACTGGATCATGATCTTACCGATGTGATGGATGTGAACTATTCACCTTTGCAAGGCCTGCAACCTGAACTGATTGGCCAGTGCTGGCTGGTACTGTTTGAAGGACAGGTTGTTTTAAATGACGAAAGCACCGGAGAAAACTTCCTCTGGTACAGTCTCGACAAGTTTCAGCTGGCAATCAAACAACAGGCGATAGTCACCGGCTATTTTCATGGCAAGGCAGCAGGGATTGTTGAACTCACAAGTCTCACCGTTGAAACAGGTACTATAAGCATCAGGGCCTTACTGTCTGAGTCAGACTCAACGGTTTATAGTTTCCTTAGCCATGGCCTGCAGATCCTGACTTCACGCAGGGAACATGCCTTTTGTGGCTGTTGTGGTCATCAGATGCAGGAAAAAGTCGGAGAGTGGGCAATGGCTTGTGCCCAATGTGAGCACCATGCCTATCCGAGGATTTCTCCCTGTGTCATTGTCCTGGTGATCCGGGGGGAAGAAATGCTTCTGGTTCGACATCATCGCCATGGTAAAGCGTCAACCATGCATACGCTGGTGGCGGGTTTTGTCGAGCCCGGGGAGAGTGCCGAAGAGGCTGTGCATCGTGAGGTACTTGAGGAAACAGGCCTTACGCTGGGCAAACTCCATTACTGTTTCAGTCAGAGCTGGCCCTTTCCCCATTCATTAATGATGGGGTTTCATGGGGAGTACACAAGTGGTGAAATTGTCCTCGAAGAAAAGGAACTCAGCTTTGCCGGCTGGTTTCATCGGGATAATCCGCCAGAGCTGCCACCGGGTTTTACTATAGCCAGAAAGCTGGTGGATTTATTTGTTTGATATTATCCAATCATATTTAAATACTTATAAGAAACCTGAAATATTTGTGGCAAAGTTAATCATTGAGAAAGGATGAAACGCCAGAAAGATCACCGAGAATAGCGGAGATCTTTGCCTAACAAGAGGGGATTTCAGACCAATTTCGATTTCTTTAGCCTTACCAATTACCGAACCTATTACCTAAAGAGTCGAGGACCAGGCCGCCATCAGGTACCTGACCTCCCTGTGGGGTTGCAATCAGCACAAAGCCGTCGGAACAGGCGAAAAAATCTCCGTTACCGCCACAGGCAGCACTGATTGAATACCAGCCATCGTCTGATATAAATGGATTGGCTCCCAGGCCAAGATTTCTTAAATCAGCGGTATATTGATGGTTATCAAGGAAAAACTGCTCCTGTCTTCCGGCAATGTCCAGCAGTGCTGTCTGTCCTTCGGCACGCCGACCATTCTGGATAGCGTTTTGGTAACTTGGCACAGCAATAGAGGCCAGTATGCCAACAATAACAACGGCGATAATTAGCTCGATAAGCGTAAAGCCTGAGGCTTTTCCCATGTTATTTTACTCCTGATGTATTGCTATTGTTCTATCCAGCCACTGCGATGCATACCGACTTCATTGACAGCACCGCTGTATCCGGTATTCAAATCGATCAGGTTCCTGTCTTTACCGAGGGGGACTCTGTCTTTATCGAGGGAGCCATTGTCTTTACCGAGGGAGAGAGTGTCTTTACCAAGGGAGACAATAGTGGCATCACCGGGCATCCCTACAACGGAAAATAAGGAAAACCGGTCATGTATCTCTTTATCATTATCATTGTCTACGTCCCGAATCGCCGAAGCAGTGTGAAGGTCCACCACATAAAAGCGGCTGGAACCGATACTGGGTGTGCAGATGTTGGCCCCCGGGGCAGAGGAGGGAGCGTAGGTGCTGTAGAGCAACTGACCGCTGTAAACATCGCCGGTGGTGGTTGTCTTTTCCCCCGAAGCGGAAAGGTTGATATACCAGCCGTTACTGCTATCCAGTAGCGACAAGCCATTAGCGGTTTGCTGATCAGTACCCTGCTGGATAAGGTTACGGCTGGCATCGTACAGACTGCTATGGGAAATAACGTTGGGTGGTGTTGTGCAGTCATTACAACTGCCAAAGCGGTTATAGAAAATATTGGTATCACGGATAACGTAGTAACGGTCAGTATTTGAAGTGGCCATGGGGTTGGCCCGGTTACCACTGCCCAGTACTACCGCATCATATGCACGTCCCCGGTAAGTGGTTCTCACCAGCTCCGGTTGGTACATAAAACGACGATCGTCGATACTATCCGGAGATGGGCGTATATCTGTCTCATCTGCCCCAAGCTCTGCCAGCTTGATCATGGACCACAGGGCAGTTTCAACATCGGGAGCATTGGCATCAGGATAAGCCTTACCGATATCAATTCTGAAAACATTGCCACCGGTATCTGCAAAGTAGACCCGGTCTGTAAGGCCGTCACCATTACTGTCCATGGGTGCGGGGGATGCCACCACACTCCATTTCAGATCACTGCTTTCGTACTGTATCGGGTTTGCTGTATCAATGGCGTCAGGGGCAGTAAACGATTGGATTAATGACCCTGACGAAGCGTCAACGAAGAACAGGCCCCGGCCATTTTGTGAATATTTCCTGACTTTATGAGAGTCACCCGCTGCGTCGATAAAATCTTCACCCTGGCGATCATCATCATTGGTTGAGTCATAACCGGCACCAAAGGCAAGAGCATATTTATAGTTGATTGAGCTGGTCGTTACCTTGCCTTCGGTGGTCGTCACCAACTCCCGATGGCCCGGCAAAATAACAGGTACCGGTGTTGACCAGCTTTGGCCAAGCTCGGTAAATCCGGGCATGGTATGGTCAATCCGCCAAAGCAGGGTAGGAGTGCCATCCGGATTGGAAACGTCAATGGCATAGTAACTGCTGCCACCCCGGCGCATGCCGAAATAGAGGATCATGCGATCACCATCGGTATGTTTGATATTGCCGTCTTTGTTATAGTCAAGGCGGATCACGCTTATCTGGCCATCAAGCCCGTAGGGGTGGCCTGCATCATCACGGTTTTCATAGAGCTTTGCTGCGTTACCGGCGGTTTCTCCGGCAAAGAATGACCAGTTCTCAACCACGTTATTCCCCTGATCCTCAATAAAATGCAGGACGCCATAGTTGGTGCCAAAAGCCAGTCGTATATCGGGATTATTTTCACTGTACTCAGTGCCGCTGCCATCAGTATCGCCATAATTCAGAGTTACTGGTCTTGAATGAAGAATATCACCCAGAACCCAGTCCAGCGTATTGCCACTGCTGTCCAGTCCTTTGACCCAGTTAATCAGATCTGTAGCGGTGAAGCTCTCATTACCGTCAAGATTAAAACGGCTCGTATCAATATTATCCAGTGAGCCAATTGACTCCTGATTTTGAGCATTAACCAAATTGGTATAAAACGTCCCCCTTGAGTTTAGAAGGGTTGCCCCTAATCCCCCACTGGCCACATCACTACCATCATCAACAGTTCCCCAATACGTGCTACGGCCATCGGCAATCCGATTGCTGCCATCATCCAGTGCCACATCACATCGCCGATCAATCACGGTACCTGGCACGTGATCATCCAAATCTGTACAGGCAGGACTTGAGTCATCCTTATAGATTTTCAATTTTTTCAGATTGCCTTTCCATCGAGCGGAGTCGGTTGGGAGGAACATGGCATAGTAAGCATTGTCCAGCGACTCAGTTCGCTTGAATGTATTTACGGCAACTGCAGGAGAAACGAAGGTGCTGGTTTGCTGGAGAATTTCTCCCAGGGCACCCTGGAATGCTGAAGCGATATCGTTTACGACCACACACCCGGTGTCAGCGTCTATATTGCTGCCAACGGTTGTATAGCAGACTCCGTTTCCTTTATCTGCGGTCTCGCGTAACAGAGGCTGATCTGTCGCAAAACCAATGGTGTAGGTAAATGCTTTTTGATTTCCGGTAGCAATATTACCATCAAGTCCACCTGGTCCTGGCTTTGCCAGATATTCGGCAAGCTTTGGCAGACAATTTTCACTTAACCCACCACTGTTATCAGCATAATTATCACAGCTGGTAATGGGTGTCAGGCCATCGATCAGCAACCGATTATCAGATTTGACTCTGCTATTTACCGCAAACTCAGCACTCGGCTCTCCATCGGTTACGTATATGATGTACAGGTTTTGACAGGGTTTAACCACTGGAATATCGCCATATTCACTGGTGGTTTTGTATCGGCTTCCAGGGATTTGTTCTACACTGGTGTCCCGGCTGCCGGTCAGTTGTCCTCGATATAATTCCCGCCCCATAAAAAAGTTAAGGACTTCGTAGTAGGCACCACAAAGAGGTGTTCCGCCTTCTGGATCAATATAATTCAGGTCATTCAGAATATTGCTGCTATCCGGACTTATTCGGCGTCTGATATAGCCCCCTCTGCCCCGATCACGGCCATTCAGAAAAGCAGCAAGGCCGAAGTCTACTCCGGGGTTATTATTGATAAGATCGGTAATTGCATTAACTGCCAGGTTAATCCGGGTTCCGGGAGGTTGGAATTCAGTCTGATTATACCAGTTAAGGTAATTGCCAGGGCAGGTTGCGCCAACAACTGTTCCGGATGTTCCGAAAAAATAAACTGGAGTACATGGGCTGCCATCAACTAATAACTCGTAATTCCAGTAAATGGTGTAGCGGCTACTGGGATTTCGGCTACCACCATAAATAATTGATGGGTTATAGGGGCGTTTGGGGATAGAAGGGGCATCATAGTCCATACTCCCGGATGTATCTAACAAGATCATCACCTGGGGCCTGGCATTATTGTTAATATTGGCACCAGTAAACAGTTCCGTATCGTCAGCATGGGCAGCAAGTTGATACTGCAAAAGTACAGCGACAAGTGCCGCAGATTTAATGCCTTGTAAAATCACTCTATGCCACATTATACGACCAAATTTGTTATTCATGTTTATGTTGAAACCAGAACTTTCTGGTACGGCCCCTGGCTGTTTCTATGGGCTTGCCGTTGCCACTATATTGCCGACATTGACATTCAAATCCCCGGTTGCTGAACCACCCTGTTCACCCAACATTACTTTATAGGTGTTCATGGCCAGGGAGGTGGCTATGCCTGACTGTGCACTGTTCGTTTGAATCTGGTAAAACTCAACGCTGTACTTACCAACGCCACTGGCATTCTCGCTGCGGGGTAACGTCTGGCTGGAAGCCTGATAGTGAATGCTTGGGCTGGGCGCTGTATTGTTGGCACCACAGGTATGTGCCAATTTCTCTGGCTCGTCCATGGTATCGTCAGGGTCGTATGGGTTATAGGGAGCCTGGTCCGCCCCACAGATGCCCCGGTCAAAACTGTCCATGCCCATAACAGCAATCTGGTTGAGCGTTGCCTGTGCCTGGTTGAACGTAATCAGCTTTATTTCCGCATTGGCGATCATGCGCGGTGACCGGCTGGACTGGTTTACCAGTGTGACAGCAATAGTGGTCAGCATCATCAGAAACAACAGGGAAACCATCAGAATCATACCGCCCTGTTTTGCTTTGAACTGTGTCATCCCCGGTCACCGATAGGTCTGGTTATAGAGAAAGATGGTGGTACTGGCTAAACGACGATTGCGGTTATCGCCATTGGGCTGAACAGTAATGTCGCCCATCTGGTAGGTGCGAAAATCTTCAAAGGCATTGATTTGATCGGTAGTGGCCAGCAGGTAAAGTTTGATGCTTTGTACGTCATTCCATTGTTGCTCTGTCCAGTTATTAGTGTTGGCCGGTGTTCCCTGATAGCGGTTTACCTGACCATCGCCATTATCATCAATGCCCAGAAATACGCGCATGGCTTCGATATTGTTGGCCAGTGTGGTTTCAACCAGGGCGTCATTGACAAGACGGGTCAGCCTCAGCTGATTATCCCGAAGATAAAACAGGCTGAACTGATATTCCCGAATCTCCTGGTCAGCGGAAATTAACGGGGCATTGGCAGAACGGAAAAGGTGGCCTTCCTGAGTATTGGCGACCAGGTAGTTGGTGTCTGCCACTGGATTGGTAACCACTTCGCCAATTGCTCCCCGGAACAGCAGCCAGTCAGAAGGGAGGCCATCATTGGCGGTATAGTCTCCGGGCTGCCCGGCAGCGCAGCCGAAAATATCGTTACTGGCCCGTCCGGCCATAAATGCGGGGGAAGGGGTCAGGGCTGCAGCAATGCCAGTGCAATCATCGCTAACCGCCAGGCCATTTTGATTGATGCTCTCTGGCGGCAAGCCATTGATATACCCTGCAGAGCGAAGGTCGCGGGAGATGATGGCCAGTGCTGTGCGGGCATTATCATTGAGAGTAATCATGGCACTGCTGTCACGCTGGGCGGTAAAGGTGTTGAGATAGAGAACGGCCACACCAGCCAGCAGAAATAGCGAAAGGGTGACAGCGACCATCAGTTCAACCAGGGTAAACCCCTGTTGTCTTTTATCACTGGCAATGGCCCGCGGGTTTTTTATCATGACTTTCCTCACATCCATGTACTGCACCTAACCGATGGTGGTTTGTATCACCATGACCCGACGAAGATCATTATCCACTGTGGAGCGATAGCCTGCATCTGCGTCTCCGCAGGTAACCGCTGCCCTGGTATCGGGGCGGGTAAATTTTCCCCGCCAGACAATCGTCAGGGTCACATCGGTATTATTGATGTTGATGCATGCCCGTGGTGAAATGAGACCACCTGCTCCTGTGTCTGCAGCAGTCTGCACCTCATTACCAAAGAGAGCCGCTCCCCACTGCCAGAGGTCAAAGGCGGCTGTTTGCGCGGGTGTACAGTTAGAATTCGCCCCGTCGCACAGGGTTGCTGGCAGGGCTGGTGCGGCAGCAATATCGCCGTTGTAGCTGGCCAGCCCGGAATTATTGGCATTAATACGGGCTAACAGATCCTCAGCCAGTTGTAAGGCAATGGATCGTTGTTGTACTTCAACAATATTCTTTCGTGACTCAACCACGAGACCGGCAATGCCTAACAATCCCACTGATATGATGATCATGGCCACCAGCACTTCAATCATGGTAAAGCCGTTATTTCTGTTCATCACTTGTTTCCTGGGCATTGCCGGTATCTGTCTCAAGCTGTTCCTGAACCTTTCCAGTTATCAATAGTGATGTAGCGCCACCACCATCAATACTCAATGTTGCAGTATGAGAAGCTTTGGCATCATTGATAACAACATTGGCACCGGTGAAAAGCCCCCGTGCATCAAAACTGAACTGTGCGGCAGTCGAATTGATCGCGGTACCGGAAAGGGGAGGGAGTTGCATTATGTTGACACCATTGGCGGTTACCGTGCCATTATTTCCAGCCCAGCCATTATCCGGTGAGATAATAACATCAGTACCACGGGTGATCGCTTCTGAGCGGGCAAATGCCAGGATACTCTGTATCTCTTCAGCATGACTGCGGACCCGATTATTGGCAATACTCTCGGTAAGGGAGGGATAGGCAATAGACGACAGAATACTTAGAACGGTCAGGGTGATGATCAATTCTACCAAAGTAAAGCCAGCAGAATTTTCAGGTATGAACTCTCTTATCTTTTCATCCATTTTTTTCATCGATGGTGCTGATGGCGTTATTGTTATTATTAAAAGTCAGTGATTGTATATCTTTTCTCACCTGATTTCTCACGTCATTCGAGATAAACGGTAGCTATTTTTGGATAAATGGCAATTAATTTCCCGATATGAGAGGGTTTCGACAATAAAAAAGCCAACCGTGAAATTATCCAGGGCTGGCTTTTTGTGATGATCTATCAGGAGACAACTTTTTTTCACAAACAGTTAACAGACAGTCGTCTATTAGTTAGGAAAATAGGCACCAAGCTTGGTAGCCAGCATCATGTTTCCTTCAGCACGCAACTTACCCATCATAAACGCCTGCATGCCATCAATTTCTCCTGACATCACACCGGACATGGTTTCACTGTCCATAATCAGTGTTACGCTTGGGTCGTCATGGGTGCCAGCAACAATATCCAGAGACCCATCTTTAATGATCAGATGGTAGGCATCAGCATCTTCAATATCAAACTGGAAAATCTCATCGACGCCCGCAGCTGCATCGGTATTAAAGCGGCTTTTCATGGACTCAATGATTTCGGCAGGAGTGCTCATATTTTCTTTATCCTTCTTCTTAACATTAAGCATTTCTGGTTAGACAAAGCGAATGGTATGAGTATTAGCCGAATGTGTCAACGAAATTCAAACGCTTGTATGAATCTCTGGCGGTAAAAATTTCCGGCACCCATCACTTTTTTATAGTCCCCGCCAATGATAAATCAGTTATCATATAGGCCATTTTGATATTGGAACTCACAAGCCTTTCTAAGGAGGTCCCTTTGGAGTATCTGGCAGACTTTATTTTGTTTTTGGCCAAAACGTTTACCCTGATTGGTGGTGTGGTGATTTTAGTGGCTCTGGTGACAGCAATAGGTCAGAAAGCCAGAAAAATGCACAAGGGACATCTTGAGATTACTCGTCTTAATGAACACTACGAGCACCTTCAGGCGGATTTGAAACATGCCTTGCTGGATAAGGCTGAGCTGAAAAAAGAAGCCAAAGAGCAGAAGGAAAAGGCGAAGCTGGAGAAAAAAGCCAAAAAAAATAAAGAGTGTGAGGAAGAGGGTAAACCAAGAGTTTTCATACTGGATTTTCATGGCGATATTAAAGCCTCAGCGGTCAAATCGCTGAGGGAAGAGATTACGGCAGTTCTTTCTCTCGCAGATAAAGAGCGGGACGAAGTGGTGATCCGGCTGGAAAGTGGTGGCGGTCTGGTTCATTCCTATGGTTTGGCTGCATCCCAGCTGAAGCGAATCCGCGATAAAGGAATTAAGTTGACGGTCACCGTCGATAAAGTGGCTGCCAGTGGTGGCTATATGATGGCCTGTGTTGCCAATCATATTGTTGCAGCACCTTTTGCGGTACTGGGCTCTATTGGCGTAATGGCACAGTTGCCCAATGTTCACCGTCTTTTGAAAAAGCATGATGTGGATATTGAGTTACACACTGCCGGTGAGTTCAAGCGCACTTTGACCGTTCTTGGGCAAAATACCGAAAAAGGACGGCAGAAATTTATCCAGGATATGGAAGATACACATCTGCTATTCAAGGATTTTGTCAAGACCGAGCGGGAAGTTGTTGATATTGATCAGGTTTCAACCGGTGAAATCTGGTATGGTCAGAAAGCCCTGACGCTCAACCTTATTGATGAGATCAGCACCAGTGATGAGTATATCTACCGGAGGGTCGATGAGGTTGTTCTGGTACAGGTTGAGTATGTAATGAAAAAAGGCGTTGCCGACAAACTGGGGATGGCGGCTGAGTCAGCCCTGGATAACACCTTAATGAAGTGGTGGGGACGGTTTAACACCAGTCGCTTCTTTTCTTAGCAGCACCCGGTTCTTCAGGTATTCATCATTTTTGTTCTTATCTGAGCTGATTAAATTTGAACTATAGATCTAAATAGCAGTCAAATGTTCTATCAGTTATTCAAATGGACAATAATAATGAACCCTGTTGAAGCATCAGTAGCGACTGGTTACCATCATAATCAGTCGCATAATGACAATAATGTCGGTGAGACTAAGCATTGGACGCAGTCCAGAACCGTTCGGGCAGTTGCCGGGGTGGCCGTTTTAGCTTTAGGAGGGCTTGCGGGCCTGGCTGTTTCTTTGTTTGCCAGCCCCCTGGCTGCGATTATTGCCGCTGGTGCTGTAACTGCAGTACTTGGGGTGTGTGTCATTGGGTATTTTTACCACCATAGGGGTGGAAACAGCACAACGACACCACCTGATATACAGTCGCCAGAGCCTATCTCAGCGGATACAGTTAGTCCTGAAGCTCCCATTCAGCCATCTCCATCCACTGCTTCATATATTCCACCATCGTCACCGCCGCCATCCACTGCTTCCTATGCTCCTCCATCGCCACCGACGCCATCCACTGCTTCGTATGTTCCACCATCGGCAGCGACCCCATCCACTGCTCCTTATGTAGACCCGCCAAGGTTTGCAAATTATGCTTCTTATGTGCCATCGGCACCACCTCCATACTCCGCCTTTGCTGAGCCTCCTGCTTCAGCAGGGACTGCGGCCGCGCATGTGCCTCCAGTAACATCAAATCCCCTTCCTGCCGAGCCTCCCCCGGCCTACACGCCACTACCGGAATTCGTTGTAGAAGACCCTTTTGAGCCGCCACCAGCTTATAAAATAGTGGGGCCAGAGGAATGTATACAGATGCAGGAAACAAATGTGGATGCTTTGTTGAGGCAGCATGGGGAAACTATTTATCGAAGTAGTCGAGACGGTAATTGCCTGTACGATTCAGCAGCCCACCAGTGCCCGGAAATAGCCAGAGATGCAACAGATCTTCGACAACAGGTTGCCCGTTTTGCAAGAGAATGGCAGCAGCGCTATCCAGATGGCAACAGCAATTTTTCACCCATCGAGGCACGAGCCTATGCGAGATTACAAGGTGATGTTGGTTATGACGCTGGCAATACCTCCATAACTAATGGACTTGACGAAATAGCCGCTCCGGGATGTTTTTCAGACCATATAGATACTTTTTTTCTGGCACAGGTTGCCAAAATGCCAGTCATTGTCATAGATATTAATAACAATGTGACTCTTGCTGTCGATAAACATGGTCGATCCATTGATTGGCTTGATGCTTATGACAGTAGCCTGGTTCCCCGCAGAAAAATTCTCCTGGTGATTGATGGCCCACACTTTATGGGACGGCAGATGGCGCGGAATTAATTATTCTGCTCCATATCCGTGTTAATCCCTTCTCAAGCGTTCTGACAGGGCAATAGGGGATTCAAAGCGGAATACGACGATGTAGGAAGATACCAGCAGTGAGAGTATCGCTGTTGCCTGGATAATATGCGCTGAAATCTCACCAATCAGATTCTGTCCGCTGGCAAAAGCCGCTATCAGTATTGAAAACTCACTGGTCTGACCTAATCGAAAGCCGACTTCCCAGGCTGTGGACCGATTCTCACTGACCTTGCGCAGCAGAAAACCAAAAACCACCGGCTTGATCAGGATAACAGCCCCAGTCATCACCGTTGCCGGGAAAAGTACCTGGCCAATCAAGTCAAGATTGAAGCTGGCTCCGATAGAAAAGAAGAACAGCACCAGGAAAAAATCTCGTAACGGTTTAAGATTGATGGCTATATATTGGGCGATTGGACTGGTGGCAATACTGATACCGGCAATAAAGGCACCAATTTCATAGGAGAGGTTCAGGCTATGAGCTAACTCCGCAAAGCCAAGACACCAGCCCAGGGCCATCAAAAACAGATATTCATGAAAACGGTCAAAGCGGACCATCAATGGCAGCAGCAGGTATTTAACCAGCATAATAGCGGTGAAGATCAAGGCTGGCAGGGCAATAAAGGCCATGATGAGTTCGTTGTAGTTGGCACTATGCGACGGATTCAGGTTATAAAGCAGCAGGAGCGCAATAATGGCCATCAAATCCTGCAGAAGCAGCAGGCTGACCATGATCTCACCGGTATGTCTGTGATGCAGCACGGTGGTTGGCAAAAGTTTAATGCCGATGATTGTGCTGGAAAACATCATGGTTGCTCCAATGATGATCGCCTCGTTCTGGGGAAGACCAAATGTCAACCCGAGTCCATAGCCCGTCAGGGCAAAGAGAAATGAGCTCAGTAGGCCAACGGTAGCCGTTTTCCTGAGCAGATGGGCAAGGTGACTTGGTTGCATGTCCAGCCCGAGAAGGAACAGCAAAAAGATGATGCCAACATGGGCAATATCATTGAGCAGATTGGTGTCATTAACCACTTCCAGTCCAAACGGACCGAGTATGGCACCGAGGGCTATATAGGCTACCAGCAGGGGCTGACGTGTGAACAAGGCTCCGGTGGCGAGAATCGCTGCCCCGGTGAAAATCAGAAAAAAAGAGAAGAGCAGGGAACCGCTTTCCATCATTCAGGCTCATTCTTGGATTATTTATGGAAAGGACAGTATAACCAACAGTTTGGTTTTCGTGCAGAAGAAGGGGAAAATCTCTTCCAAATAAGAAAGAGATTCCAAACTGTGGTTAGAGCTGATGCCTCAACCGATACACAGGGGGTAATTTATCGGCAGCGGTTTGATAGTCCGTACTAAATGTGGTCAGAGCGGCCAGGGCATAATCCGGATTCTGATCTTCCCTTAATCTGAAACTACTGAATCCACAGCGCTTGAGGTAATAGAGCTGATCCACAAGAATGTCGCCTATGGCTCTAATGTCCCCTCGGTAATGAAAGCGTTCCCGAAGCAAACGGGCCAGAGAGTAGCCACGACCATCCATAAACCTGGGAAAGTTAACGGCGATGACTTCAAACTGGTTCAGGGCATTGGCCACCGTTTCAGGTTCGTCGTCACTGTCAAACCAGATGCCAACCTGACCTTTATGCAGGCCATTGGCTTTCACAGCCTGATCAATTGACGACACATGGAAGAGCACATTGCCATCAGGTAATACGGGCTCTTCCGGATCCTGCTGCAGAATCTGAAAGTCATCATTTCTGATTTGCTGATCCTTAAGCAGCTTTGGCATAAACCTTCTCCTTGAATGGCTGCACACCAACCCGTCGACAGGTATCGATAAAACGCTCTTCCGGAGTGCGGAGTTCGACGTAGGTCTTCAGGATCTTATCGATGATGTCCGGCACTTCATCCATTTTAAAGGAGGGTCCGAGGATCTTTCCCAGAGAAGCGTCATGCCCGGATGCACCACCGACCTGAACCTGGTAATACTCTTCACCTTTACGATCAACACCGAGAATGCCGATATGACCGACATGGTGATGACCACAGGCGTTCATACAACCGGAAATGTTCAGATCCAACTCACCAATATCATGGAGAAAGTCCATATCATCAAACCGTCGCTGAATGCTTTCTGCCAACGGAATGGAGCGGGCATTAGCCAGTGCACAGAAGTCGCCGCCCGGGCAGCAGATCATATCGGTAAGCAGCCCCTGGTTAGGTGTTGCCAGGTTCAGTGGTTTCAGTGTCAGCCAGAGTTCATGAAGTCGGCTTTGGGGAACATCAGCAAAAATCAGATTCTGCTCGTGGCTCACTCTGAGCTCACCAAAACTGAACTGGTCAGCAAGGTCTGAGATAGCTTCCAGTTGCTCGGCACTGGCGTCTCCCGGAGCATCAGCCGTTGCCTTCAGAGTCAGGGTGACAGCACTATACCCCGGCTTTTTATGGGGATGGACATTTCGTCTGAGCCACAGTTGAAAATCCGGTTCGGCGGATAAAGCCAGATCAGTGAAGTCGATATTGGTCAGCTTTTCGTAGTCAGGCTCAGTAAAAAAAGATTGAACCCGATCAATCTCCTGTTGGGGAAGCCGGGCGTCTGTTTCTTTCAGGTGAGACCACTCAGTTTCAACCTTTTTTGCAAAAACCTCAGGTGTCAGAGCCTTCACCAGAATTTTGATTCGGGCCTTGTACTTGTTATCCCGCCGTCCATAACGGTTATAAACTCTCAGTACTGCATCCAGATAACTCAGGAGGTGCTCTGGCTCAAGGGATGGTTTGATAACGGAGCCCACCATGGGTGTTCTCCCAAGACCACCACCAGCCAGGATTTTAAATCGAACATCATTATTTTCATTTAAGAAAGCATGAATGCCGATATCATGCACCTGTGTTGCTGCCCGATCCTGTTCACTGCCACAAACCGCTATCTTGAATTTTCTGGGAAGATAAGCGAACTCCGGATGGAAAGTGGACCATTGCCGGATAATTTCACACCAGGGGCGGGGATCAATAATCTCATCGTGCGCTACACCAGCAAACTGGTCTGTTGTGGTATTGCGGATACAGTTGCCGCTGGTCTGAATAGCATGCATTTCGACAGAGGCCAGTTCTTCCAGAATTTCCGGTACTTCTTCCAGCCTTGGCCAGTTCAACTGAAGGTTCTGCCGGGTGGTAAAGTGGACATACCCTTTATCGTAACGTCTGGCAATGTAGGCCAGTTTACGCATCTGTGTACTGCTCACCATGCCATAGGGAATCGCAATGCGCAGCATGGGGGCAAAGCGCTGTACATAAAGCCCATTCTGAAGACGAAGAGGCAGGAATTCATCTTCTGGCAACTCACCAGCGAGAAAACGACGAGTCTGGTCCCTGAACTGCAGGACTCTCTCATCGACTATCTGCTGGTCGTAATCATCGTATTTATACATGAATTGTTCGTCTGATTAGCCACATCCAGGGAACAGGTCAGAAACCTGGGACAGAGGAAGAATACTGATTTTTACTTATAAGTAAAACTATTATTTATTAATAAAAGTAGGCTAAAAAGTAATAAATCAAAGGGGTGCAATAAGTTGATGGTTGGTCAGGGTTTCGCTAATTTAAATGAGTTGAGACAATATGTGCCATTTTGACAGTATCAAGGAGATAAATAATGAAAGACAGTACAATTGATGCCATTGCGGCTGTTGCATTGATAATGCTGGTTGTTGCGACGGCGGTATACTGGGTCAGTTCTCAGTAAAAGCTTAAGTGTTTTGAGTGACGACATACACCACAAATAAAAGTATCAAAACAAACAGTACGGTTCCGGCGATACCAGCGATGATGTAGTGCGCTGGCTTTCCCTGCTGGAAATCCCTTTCCAGATTCGCCCTTTTCTGAACACCGAATGCAGCAGACAGCGCACTCAACACCACTGATTTAATGCCTGTCCCTTTTCTTTCTGACATCAGCCAACTCTCTTTATCAACTGTTAACATGAACATATTATGATCTTGTTAATTCAGTTGGCAAACAGGTAAGACTAATTGAGGACGATAACCCTGATCCGGTAATGGGTATCTCTGGCTGCAAAGTAGCCGATCCAGCTATCGTTATCAGCATCTGTCCATGATACCAGTTGATCAGCCAGCATTTGGGTACCTCTGGCCCCCAGATCCTTGACATAGGGCAGTAACACATAAGCCATTGCACCGAGAACCAGGCCATTGGTTGCGGATGTCACTGCTCTTTGCAAGGCAATATTCAAACCACCGGTAGTGTAATAATTCAATACCCCATTCATGGCGTAATAGGTTGCTATCGGGAGAATGGTTGCTGCTGCTACAGGAACTACATAGCCTCTGATGTTTTCGGGCAGAGGGATCAGTTGATATCCTGATGAAGTTATCGCCTCCGCCCGCTCACCAATAGAGGTTATCTGATGCTGCAGGTTGGTGATCAGGCTTGTGTCGTCTGAACCTGAAAGGCTCAGGCGTTCATCCTGGCCTGCCGGTATCATTTCATTTAACTGGTAAAAACGATACCCGATTTCCAGCAACCCGGCTCCTGAGGCAAGAGCATAAGCTGACGTTGCATCCCACCCCCTGCCTTTAAAGTACGTCATATAGCCATTGTGAATGGTGTGTTGAATACTGGTCTTTATCGAGTTGTTAAAATCACCGGCAAGCTCAGGCAAATGTTCGAAGCCCAGGTCTCTTCGAATTAAAGACAGCGCACCTCCGGGAACGTTGCCAATCATATTCAGGCCATACCCGACCATCAGCATGGCGATACCGTCAATTGTTTCATCATTCAGGCTATGGAGCATGGGCCATTTCCCAAAGACCTGATGCAAACGACCTTCGTTATGTAGTGTCTTCAGTGAACTGCCAACAACGGAAGACATGCAGTTAAGCATTCGATTGGTGGGTGTTGTCCTCATGAATAGTCTGAACGTTTCTGTCCTACTCGTCTCTATTACGTTTTTTTCAATTTTTCCGGTGTTTACTGCCGCCGCTGCTGGTCTGTCCGGGTCGCCGAGCACCTTTTCGCCATGATTCGCCAGTAATGAATATGCGGTAAAGCCTTCAACAAAATCCGCAGCGCACTGGGCAAAGAGAGAGTCAGTCTCCGTAAACACCTGATTCTGGACAAGATTCCGGATTGAATGAATAACATCAATACCCAGAAGTAAATAATTCCAGCGTAAAAGATTTTGCCAGAATGAGTGTGGCTGCCAGGTTACCATGTTCATGGCAATAATGGGGACCACCTGAGGAACAAAAGCACCCACAGCTGCTACCCTGGACAGGTTCTCCTCTTTCTCAAGTATGATTTTTACTTTTTTACCCACCATTTCATCCGTGGTATTCAGTGTTAGATTAATAAACCGATCATTATTTGCACGCTGGATTTTCCCATTATCAACAACAGAAGCTTCCTTGTCATGCCAATACATTTTATTTGACTCTGCGTCTCCTGAACTGAAAGAAGCCTGATCATGTTCTGATTGAAATCGTATGGGTATTTTACCGTAAATTTGTTTTTTTAATATCTCGGTATCAATTTCCAGTTGAAGTGGTGCGTTGTCTTTTACTGTAATCTCCACAGAGTTGTTATTGCCGGGAGATAGCTTCGGAATATTAACAGCAAAAGAATTAACAGGATAAACTGAGAAGACAAAAAACATCAAAAAGATTTTACTGTTAAATAACTCAGATATGAGTGACAGCAGGGGCAGGGGATAATAAACAGTCGTATCTGATTTAAATGTTTCAGGTTTTTTTCTGGATTTGAAGGATAATAGAAAAGCCATTATTTACCACCTAAGTAGACAGGCTCTCCTTTGCCACAGAAAAATCTGGAATAATATTGTTTAAAGTTGTTATCTCTGTTGTAGAGACGAATTTTCAAATATTTTAAACGAATCTAATATTTTTTAATCATAATTAATTGAGATACAAAATTTGTTTTTATTCCCTTTGCATTCCCATAAATGGATTAATAAAGATTTATATCTATTATCAAAATCAGTTTTTTTTACTGCTGACTTTCAGTAACCACATCTATACGGTAACGAATCGTATCTGCCAGAAAATATTCTGACCAGCTTCCAGGCTCTGCCTCCATAAATTGAAGAATTGGCTTTTGTACAGTGTTTGCTGCCCAAATACCATATCTCTGAAGAACAGGTGACAATAAATGCGTGGCAGCACCAAGTACCATTCCTTCATAAGTGGCATCAAATAGTTTAAACAACGGAGATGAAACATCAGATCCAGTAGTTAATTTAAATGCACCATAAATGACAGCAGGTATTGCGACACCAAGTGTCAGTAGTTGAAGTTCAGATAATTCCGGTAGTGCCAGGGCTTTATTGATGGATACTCCTATTGCTTCGGCCCGCTTGGTCAATGAATGAACCTGATGGGTCTGGTCCCGCCCTGCCATGCCCTGTTGGGCATACAGCCTCAACAGGATTTCAATAACCCCTGCACCCGTGGCCATTGGCAGAGCGTAGCTCTCATTAAAACTATGAGATTTGAGTTGGCCCTTAAAGAAATCTTCGTACCCTGCCTGAAGAGTAAGCTGAGTGGCTTTAACAATTGACCGGTCCAGTTCATTCTGTAACGCAAGATCCTCAATTGCATTAGAAAAACCAATGGTTTGCTTTAGTAACTTAAAGAAGTCTCCCGCCTCAAAAGCAAAGGTATTAAAACTATAGCCGACCATTATTTTTGCCAGGCCATTGATCGACTCTTTGTTCTGTCCTTGCAAATATTGCCACTCGTCACCGATGTGATTTTTCTGGATGTCAAACAGTGCTGATGCCACTGTGTTTGAGATACAGTCCATCAGCCTCTTGAAGGGGGCGCTCATAACATATGCCCGGATGGTTTGGCTTTTGGTTCTGGACGATGCCGAAGTCTCTCCATAATTGGCAGCTTCAAAAAGCAGGAACCCTTCAATAAAATCTGCTGAACATTGCGTTGCCAGGGATTTTTGGTTACCAAACGTTTGGCTCAGAACAAGATTTCGAATCGATTTAACAAGATCACCTCCCAATAGCTTATAATTCCATCTCATGAGTGCTTCGTAGAAAATAACGGGCTTTGGACCGAATGTAACTTCATCCATGAAGATAACAGGAATCATTTGAGGGAAAAATGCAGCAAGGGCTGACAACCTGGAAAGATCTTTCTCTTTTCTTATTCTTATTTTTATAATCTTGTCAACATGACTTTGGCCTGGCGCGAGTGTTAAATAAATCAGCTCATCTGTATTAACTCTTTTGTTACTTTCTTTTTTCAGTGCGCTGATTTGATCATGCCATAATATCTGCTGCTCACCATTTTCAAATAACAGGCTCTCATTTTCCAAAATAATTTGTACAGGAATGTTACCCTGAAGATCTTTCTTAAGACCTTTGGTATCGATGGCAATCGTGATTTCCTGCTGTTCTGAAGCTACTATTTCTAAATCAGAATGACTGTCTGGTGATAACAGGTAAACTTCATTTTGATGGGATGCATAAGCCAGTGAGGCGTTACACAATAAGAAAATCAAGGATATTAACCCGGGGAATCGAAGAGTCTGGAAACGGTCATTGGACACAATTATTCTTGGCATACCTACCATCCTGAATGGGAGGCACTCCATTGCCATTTCAATCTAAGGTTAACTATTTCAGGCCAGGAGCCTGAAATAATCCGACGATTATAATTGTTGTTTGCTTATTGTTAGGCAATAAATTAGTGAAAAAGTTTCTCAATGTGAGAAATATCGCTATTGCTTCCAGTCAAAACCACAATATCACCGGCATTTAAAATCATTCCGACTTGTGGTTGCAGCACCATATTATCTCGACGGACCTCGACAATTGAAACGTCTGTACCTTTAAAATCAAGAGACTCAATGGTTTTCTGATCTGCCGCACATTTTTTGCCCAGGGCAACGGCGTGGCGATAGGTTTTCGTATCATTCTCCAGCAGGTAATCACTAATGCCCGGATAAAAGCCGTTGAGGATTTCATACCCTTTGGTTCTGGCTTCATGGACTCTTTGACGAACACGGATAGGGTTCATGCCCAGCATCAATAGGGCATGCTTGACAATGACCAGGCTGGACTCGAGCACCTCTGGAATAACCACCGTTGCCCCGGCCTTTTTCAATGCGTCTGACTGACTGTCATCCCGCGTGCGAACAAGAACGGGAACCTCGGGCGATTGCTGTCGAACAGCCTGTAGGATTTTAAGCGCATTTTCGGGGCGGTCGATACAGATAACCACCTGACTTGCCCGCTCCAGTCCAACCGCCATCAGCAGTTCTAACTTCCTGCAGTCCCCAAAGAAGACCGGATCACCGGCAAGACCCGCTTCATGTACATGAATAGGGTCATCATCAATGGCAACGTATGCTTTGTTTTCCTGGGTCAAAAAGCGGGCAATGGTTTGCCCGACACGGCCATAACCACAGATCAGGGTATGGTGGTGTATATGGGCAGTTTGCTTGCGGACTTCCTCTTCTTTTATCCGATGAATACTCTGTTCGGATTTATCGAACTTGACCAGTTTAACGATGGCATTGCTGTTTCTGATCAGAAGCGGCGCAATAATCATCGATAAGATGGTAATCGCGAGTACAACGGAAGTCAGGTTGCCGCCACTCTCACCATATTGCGATGCCAGGGCAACCAGGGCGAAACAGAACTCGCCACCCTGTGCCAGTGACAGGCTGGTTCTGAGGGAGATATTTTTGCTCTCGGCAAAGGTTCTGGTCAGGGTGTAGATCACCAGAAACTTAAAGACGATCAATGCTACCGTACCCAGTAGAATCTCTTTCCAGAAAGTGACCAGCACATCCATATCCAGCATTAAGCCAACGGATACGAAAAACAGCCCGAGGAGCACATCCCGAAAGGGTTTGATATCAGCTTCAACCTGGTGTTTGTAGTGGCTCTCACCCATCATCATGCCTGCCACAAAACCGCCCAGCGCCATGGATAAATCCATTGCGTGAGAGAGCCAGGCGGCCATCAGGGCAATAACCAATGCCATAAGAACAAACAGTTCTTCAGACCTGGCCTTGGCAACTTCGTGAAAAATAAGGGGTAGAACCCATTTGCCAATGGCCAGCATGATCACCACAAACACAACCCCTTCGGCAAAGGCAAATCCGAGGGAGGAAGCGATGGAGTCACTGCCTCCACCGATCAGGGCAGGAATCATAATCAGAAAGACAACGGCGGCAATATCCTGAAATAGCAGGACACCGATGGCCAGCTGCCCCTGGCGGGAACGTATTTCGTTACTCTGGGTGAGTTCCTTGGAGACAATCGCGGTGGAGGAGAGCGCCAGTGCCGATGCACAGACAAAGGATGTGAGTACGGCAAAATCAAAAGCGATCAGAACGCCAAAAATGCCGACGCCTGTCAGGAGTACCTGCAACCCACCCAGGCCAAATACCTCTTTTTTCATGGCCATAATGGTTTTCATGGAGAATTCCAGGCCTAAGGTAAACAGCAGGAAAACCACCCCGATCTCGGCCAGCAGGGCAATATCAAAGTCCTGCTGTATCAGTCCGGAAGTTGTTGGCCCAAGAATGATGCCGACAAATAAATAACCCAGGCTTTCCGGCAGTTGAAATCGCTTGAAAAAGGCAATAGTGACGGCTGACAGAGCCAGAATAAGCATGAGTTGATTGAAAAATGTAAAGTCCATGGGATCGCCAGCTGAATTTATTAATGCCCAGAGAGAGTATAAGCAAAAACATCATATTGTAGTTATATCTACGTAATCTTTACTAACTCTACGGTTATATTATCGCTATGATAGACACCCTTTTTAGGGAATAGTTTATGATTCAACTGACTTTATATACCACGTCCGGATGTCACCTGTGTGAACAAGCTGAACAAATGCTCAATTTTCTGCAAAAGCAGCAGGTTTGCCGATGGGTAGCTGTCGAGATCAGTGAGGATGATCGTCTGGTTGATCGTTATGGTGTCCGGATTCCGGTCATCGCGTCAGCAGAGGGCAGGGAACTTGGCTGGCCATTTACCCTTGAGGCGTTGAATCAGTGGCTGATAACCCCCGTTTCAGGATAGGATAGCAATATCGACGGTTGTTAATTGGCAGGGATCGCATGATTAACTACGCTCTGGCTCAAAGACGAGAATCGCGTGCCAGGATGGCATCGTCCGGGCTTAATGACAGTAACACTGGAAAGAACGTGTCTGACGACAAAAACCGCCTCCTCAAACTGGCAACCTATGCCTCAGTGGCAACGGCAAGCCTGCTGATCATTGCCAAACTTATTGCCTGGTTTATGACCGGCTCCATGAGCCTGCTGGCTACCTTGCTGGATTCCACCATGGACATTCTGGCCTCCCTGATCACATTATTTGCCGTCAGGATTGCCATTGCGCCAGCGGATGAAGACCATCACTTTGGCCATGGCAAGGCTGAGCAGCTTGCCGTTCTGGCTCAGTCAGCCTTTATTGGTGGTTCGGCCATTGTTCTGCTGCTTAACACGCTTGACCGGATAACCGGTGAGGACGTGATGCTGGAAAATGAAAGCGCCGGTATTATGGTGATGGTCTTCTCCATCATTGCCACACTGATCCTGTTATCCATACAGCGCTATGTCATCCGAAAAACCAACTCAGCGGCTATAAAATCGGACTCACTGCATTATCAGGTCGATCTTCTGACCAATATTGCGGTGCTGGCTGCGCTGATTGGCACCAGCTATGGCTATCACCAGGTAGATAATGTTCTTGCCCTGCTGATTGGCGGTTATATGTTGTTCAGTGTCAGGAGTCTTGCCTGGGAATCCATCGAGCAGTTGATGGACAAGGCTCTGCCTGAGGAAGAACTTCAGGAAATTGAGAAACGGGCCCTCTCGGTTGACGGTGTTCTGGGTATTCATGACGTCAAAACCCGGATGTCCGGCTCAACCCCGTTTATTCAGATGCATCTGGATCTTGAACCACATACGCCGCTGATCTATGCCCACGATCTCGGCGTTCAGGCCAAGCGAGCAGTGCTTGAATACCTGCCCGAAGCGGATGTTATTGTCCATCTTGACCCTGAAGGTCATGATGAGGAGCCGTGAGATTAAAGAATTCCAGTGATGTTGCCCTGGTTTTCCGGGCAGCCTCTTCCGGGGATTGCCCGGTGTGCGTGGCAATCATTTGCACAACCTCAAAGAGAAAGGCCGGTTCATTTCTCCGGTTTTTCGGCTTTTTCGCCAATGTTCTTGGCAGCAACCATGGTGAATCAGTTTCCACCATCAATCGGTTTACAGGAATATCCTTCATCAGCGGGTGAAGATGGGTTCCCCGTCGTTCATCACAGATCCAACCGGTAATGCCAATATGGCAGTCCAGGTCCAAATATCGATACAGGGCTTTCTTATCGGCTGTGAAGCAGTGTACAACCAGCTTGCTGACCTGATCCCGGTAGTTTCTGATGATATCCGCAAAGCGCTCTGAAGCATCCCGCTCATGGCAAAACAGTGGCAGGCCAGACTCAATAGCCAGCTCTAACTGACGCTCAAATACTTTCTCCTGGACAGGCCGTGGGGAAAAGTCACGGTTAAAATCCAAACCGGTTTCGCCAACGGCCACCACCACTGGTTCACTGTATAAGGCTTTCAGCTCTTTAAAGGTCTGGGTATTGGCATCTTTGGCTCCATGCGGATGGATACCGGCGGTACAAAAGCAGTGTTCTGAATATTTTCTGGCCAGCCCCAGTACCTTCTGTGACTCTGTCAAAGAAGTACCGGTGAGGATCATGGTAGTAACACCGTGCTCAACAGCACGGCTGACAACTCCATCACGATCCTGGTCAAAAGCCTTATCACTGAGGTTAACGCCTATATCCACCAGCTGCTGTGTCATTGAGAATCCCGTTATAACCCGTATGTTTGCCGGATATTTTGCTGTTGATTCTTCTTATAAACAAGGTTCTCATCAACAGGCAATAGCCGTATCCTTAGGCGCTAATATTTTCAGTCTAAAAAATTTACAGGAGCAATGGCGGATGCAAGTCACCGGGCTGGCGATCTACCCAATCAAATCAACCAGGGGAATACCCCTGGAAAGCGCCCATGTCACTCGAAGAGGTTTTGAGCATGATCGCCGCTGGCTGCTGACGGATGAACATGGCAAGTTTATCACTCAACGGCAATATCCAGAGCTGGCAACCGTGGTCACATCCATTGTTGATGGGGGATTACTGATTACCCGGCCAGCGGTCGAGAACCTCTATGTAGCGATACCGGAGGAGGGCGCTTGCTCTTCCACAGTAACGGTTTGGAAAGACGATTGTCAGGCACTGGATGCCGGGGATGCTGCTGCCCGGTGGTTCAGCGATTTCCTGGCTATAAAATGCAGGCTGTTTTATCAGCCGGAACGATCAATCAGACCAACCGATGCCAGATACTCCCGACCAGAGGATCACACCAGTTTTGCCGATGGTTTTCCTTTCCTGCTCACCAATGAAGCATCTCTGGCTGATTTGAATCAACGCCTGACTGATGCAGTGCCGATGTCTCGCTTCCGGCCCAATATTGTTATCAGTGGTCAACAACCCTATGAAGAAGACACCTGGTCAGTGATCAGGGTAGGAGAGATCACATTTCGGGTAGCCAAACCCTGTTCACGGTGTGTGATGACCACCGTCAACCCTGAAACCGGACAGAAAGAGGGGAGGGAACCACTATTTACGCTGGCGCAATATCGTCGAACGGAAATGGGGGTTATCTTTGGCCAGAACCTTATTCCGGACCAGGAAGGTATTATCCGGATAGGCGATAAGGTTACGATTCTGGAATATTGAGTTATTCAGGTAATAGCAGATGCTATTGCCTGATGTCTTTTTTCGTCAGGCCACAATAGCCCTGACCTTTGCCAAAGCCTCATCAACGACCGATTTTGAAGCCCTTTCCACCTTTTTTATGTGTCTTGCCTGGTAATCTACCGTCCGGACCTGCTGGCACACTACAACCCCGGAAACCTGATTGCCCGCTATTGAAACTTCAAAGGCATGACCACGGGCAGTGGAGGTGACAGGTGCTACCAGAACCAGCTTTGTCTTCTGGTTAAATGCTTTTGGAGATAAAACCAGTGCAGGCCGAGTCTTCTGTATTTCCACGCCTCGCGTTGGATCAAAGTCAACCCAGATCACATCGCCACGCTCGGGAATATACGCCATTACAGAAGCTCCTCTCCCTTTGGTGCATCATTGAGCCATTCCCGGTCTTCTTCATCCAGAATGAAGGCACTGGCAGGACTGGCTGATAGCAGTTCGTCCATTGTGTACTCTTTATGGGAGCTGGCAGGTTTGATAACGATCTCACCATCAAGTGCTTCAATCTTGATACTGCTATTTACCTCAAGGCCAGCTTTGGCGAGAACCTTAGCGGGTAATCGCACAGCCGCGCTATTACCCCATCGCTTGATTTCAGTTTCCATGTAAAACCTTTTTAGTATCTATCTATGTAGATACTAGATAGTAGTCAGAAAAGTGTCAACAAGTGTATATACCTTTCGCTCCTTCTTGAAGATCATTTCTGTGCCATCCTTCTATCTTGCCTACGACCTGCGATCACCAGAAGGCAGGGCGTCAGAATCAGTGTCAGCAGAGTGGCAAAGGCCAATCCCCCGGCAATGGACGTTGATAGCTGATGCCACCACTGGGCAGTTGGGCCGCCAATCTCAAGTCGATGGTTGAACAGATCAATATTGGTGGAGAGCACCATTGGCATCAGACCCAAAATAGTAGTGACAGTGGTCAACATCACCGGTCGCAGACGCTGGGCACCGGTGCGAAGAATCGCTTCTTCAGCCTTCATACCCTGTTTGCGTAACACATTGTAGGTATCAATCAGCACAATATTATTGTTGACCACGATACCCGCCAGGGAAATAACCCCAATACCGCACATCACAATGCCAAAGGGTTTTCCAGCCAGAAGCAAGCCAAACAACACACCTCCGGTAGACAGTACCACCGCTGACATAATCAGGAATGCCTGGTAGAAGCTGTTGAACTGAGTCACCAGAATCATGGCCATCACAAACAGGGCAACCGCAAATGCCTTGATCAGGAACTGACCGCTTTCCTGCTGATCTTCATTCTGTCCTTTGATGGTAAAGCTGACTTCCTGTGGCACCTCCAATGCATCAAGCTGCGCCTGCAACTCGGGCAGCAGGTCATTGAGCAGAATGTCTTCGGCCAGGTTGGCACTGACCTTGACGGTTCGTTTACCATCCAGATGCTTGATACTGTCAACCTTGGGGGCAATCTCCCGGGTCGTGAAGTTGTTGATGGGGACCAGGCCCGCCGGGGTCATCAGCCGGAGCTGATCAATGCTCTCCAGGTGGCGGTCTGACTCAGGAAAACGAATACGAATATCCACTTCATCACTGCTGTCATCCGGACGGTAACCGCCCACCGTTAAACCCGAGGTCACCATCCGTACCAGACCACCGGCACTGCTGACATCGGCACCATAGCGGGCAGCTCCGGCACGGTCTACATCGATGCGCCATTCATAGCCGGAAGTAGGGCCGTCGTCTTCCAGATTGGTAAAGCCATCAATGCCGGTCAGAATCGTTCTGACTTTGCCCACGGTCTCGTGGAGGACATCAAGGTCTTTGGCACTGACCACCAATTCCAGGGGTTTACCCTGGGGAGGGCCATCTTTTCTTCGTTCAACGGTGATGTCGAGACCGGCGAAATGGGCAAGTTTCTCATTAATCTCTTCTGCCACCAGGGCTGCTTTGCGGCGATATTTCCAGTCCACCATATTCAGGCGGATGGTCCCCACTTCCTGGTTATCACCGGTTCGGGCATACAGCGTTTTTAATTCTGGCTGTTGCAACAGGATCGCTTCTACCCGTCGCAGAATCTCATCCTTTTCATCTATGGACAGGTTGCTGGAGTTCACGCGCACCTTGATCATGATGTTATTGGTGTCAACATCAGGAAAGAACTCAATGCCTTTGCCAAAACTGATAAAGGCAAAGTAAATAGCCACCACCATCGCCATGCCAGAGAACAATATTTTTAAAGGGTGCTGGATTGCTTTGGACAACGTGCGTATATACACACCGGCCCAACCTGGAACATTGTTTAAATCCCCCGTTTCCGCTTCGGCGATGGACCTTTTTTCCAGCTCACTGAGTTTTCTGGGCTTACCAATCAGGGAACCGATGGTAGGGATAAAAATCAGCGCCATCACCAGAGATGCGGAGAGGGTAGCAATCAGGGTTAATGGCAGGTACTTCATCATCTCACCCATAATGCCCGGCCAGAACATCAGCGGGAAAAAGGCCGCAAGTGTAGTGGCTGTGGACGCGATGATTGGCCATGCCATGCGTAACGAGGCTTCCTGATAGGCCTGCCTGCGGGCAACCCCTTCACTCATTTTCCGGTCAGCATATTCAGTGACCACAATGGCACCATCAACCAGCATGCCAACGGCGATCATCAGCGAGATCAGAACCACCATATTAATGGTTAAGCCCATCATGGCGATGATCAGAATACCGGTCAGAAAAGAGCCGGGAATGGCGATGGCTGCCAACACGGCGCTGCGCAGGCCCAGCGCCCCGACAATCACCGTTACCACCAGAGTGATGGCCGCCAGAACGCTGTTCTGCAGGTCGTTGACCATATCCACCACATCCACTGACTGATCACCCACATAGTCAACCTTCAGGGTTTTCGGTGCCAGTTTCTGGCCTTCAGCAATAATGGCTTTGGCCAGCATCACAGTTTCAATAATGTTTTCCCCGGGGCGCTTTTTGATTTCCAGGGCGATACTGTTGTTGCCGTTCATTCTGGCGTAACCGCCACCGTCCTTGAAGGTACTGAGAACGCTGGCAATATCACCAAAAGTAATTACCCGATCACCGTCCGCCTTGACGGGTTGGGAGAGGATATCAGCCACGGTTTTGTAGACAGCAGGGACCTTGACCGAGAACCGTCCCTTACCATTGTCCAGGTTGCCGGCAGCAACCAGCTGGTTGTTCCGGGAGACCAGATTGATCACATCCGCAGGCACCAGCCCGTAACTTTCCAGCTTGAGTGGATCAATAATAACGTCAACCACTTCCTCCCGATCACCAGCGATATCCACCTCCAGAATCTGCTTTCTGGATTCCAGCACATCCTTAAGTTCCCGGGCGATTCTCACCAGTGCGCGCTCGGGCAAATTGCCAGACAGTACCGCCGTAATCACCGGTTGCATACTGGCAAAGGAAATCTGGTTGATAATGGGCTCATCGGTATCCTGTGGCAGCTTACTTTTGGCAAGGTTAACCTTATCCCTGACGTCTGCAAGGACCTCATCCGTATCCAGTCCGGCGATAAACTCCAGGGTAATGGAGGCATGGGACTGGGATGCAGTTGCTTTGAGTTCCTTTACACCTTCTATCGCCCTGAGTTCATTCTCCAGGGGAAGTACCAGCAGCCGTTCGGCATCTTCCGGCGAGATGCCTTCGTGTGATACGGAGATATAAATGACTGGAATCGTGATATCAGGGTTCGACTCCCTGGGAATCGTAAGATAGCTGGCCAGCCCGGTCATCAGGATTAACGCCAGCAGCATCATGACCGTACGGGTCCGCATGAGTGATGCAGCAATCAGACTTTGCATTGGCCATTACTCCCCGGCAACCAGAGAAACATCAGGGTTGATGACATCAACCTGATCACCGGACCGAACAAAGCCCTGACCACGGGTAATGACCCTGGCCTGTTCGGGAATGCCTGTCACCCAGAGGCGGTCACTTTCCGACTTGACGACATCGACGGGGGTGAACTCGACCCGATTGCCCGTTGTCACCCATTTAATCCCCGGTTCGCCTTCTTCACTCAACGCAAGCCATGCAGGACTTATTTCCAGTGCCATAACTGCTTCCATCAACAGGTCGGCTTCAACGCTGAGGCCTGCGGGAACTTTCATATCAGGGTTCGGGATGGTTAGCTCAACAGAAAATGTCCGGGTTGATGGATCAGCCTGTCGATCAATAAAGCGAATAGTGGCTTCGCTGGTTGCTCCGTCGAGAAACCGGACAACCGCTTTCTGGCCGGAGGTAAAATAATTAATGTGATTCTGGGGAACATCGACATGGACCACCAGTGGGTCAAGGTCGAGAATTTCAGCCACCGGTTTTCCTTTATCAATAAAGTCACCAATTTCCACATAGCGCTTGTTAAGAATGCCGGAAACAGGGGCCTTAATCAGGGTATTGTCCCAGTGCGTCTGGAGCTGCTCTTTTTGCGACAGCGCCTCAGCCAGGGAAGCCTCTAGCTGAGTAATCTGATTATCAGCAATGTGTTTTTTCTTTTGCAGCATAAGGGCTGACTGGTAATCCTGCTCAGCTTGTCTGACACGAGCTTCAGCAGACTTCAGTTGAGCCTTCAGACTGCCTTCACGTAGCCGGATAATTTCGTCGCCCGATGCCATCAGCTGACCACGTTCAGCACTGATATTAATAACCCGGGCTGCCAGTTCAGCACTGACTGTGACGGTCCGGTCAGTTTCCGTGGTGCCATAAAGTGTCAGTGTGCGATTGACCGGTGATTGCTCAAAGTGAGAGGCCTGGACAACGGGAATAACCGTATTTTCCTGACTATCCCTGGAAGGCGGGCTGACTTTTTCAGCGTCGTTAATATTAACGACATCCGCAGTCAGCAGGTAGATACCAATGCCAACCGCTATAACACTGGCGGCTAACCATGAGCCGTTCACATTGACTAACTTTTGCACTCTTGTTTACCCCAGTATCATATTTTTATTCTGAGCTGGCAGTCATTGCCCTGACGTATTTCATCGTCTATCCGGCGAGTTACCGAAGCATTAGATAAGAATCATTTATAAAAAGTACAACGCCGGACGCGTATTAGTATCCATAAGATCCGGAGTTCTCGCAATATCCCATAGGAAATACGACCAGTTTCTTATAGTTCAACCAGGTGATGAAAGGAAAAGGGAGAATCTGACCACCATTTCTGAAGTGATCAGAGTTCTGAGTAAATGGAATGCGTTAGTTCACGGTTTTAGCATCAGGAGTAGATTGACCCCGGGAATATATTACCGGACGAAGAACATCCGACATTGGGTGTTCATAATAATGATGTGGCACATGGTGATAGCCAAAGCTGGCAAAGGTTAAAACCGTTTGAAGCCCATGGGCAAGAGAAGGCTCGGCAATCATTTCCACAACTGTATGCGCTAAATGCATGTGACCAAAGAGGTTTTCCCATGCACCATGATGGTGATCATGGTAGTGCTTCTGACCACCACTGATAAACTCACTGACACCATGGCTATGGTCAATTATCTCGGCAATATGGAAACCGGAACTTATCAGACTGGTCAAGGTGTGATACGCCGTCGGCCCAATACCAACAGAACCGGCAAGATTTTTCAAAAAGGCAAAGTGTGAATGATGATGACCATGGCTTGTTATGCCCAGCAATGAGCCGCTGTATTTGATAAAGTCCATGCCGTGCAACACCAGGCCAACCAGATCACCATAGCCGATGATGGTTTTGAATATTGGATCTCTGTACAGTTTCCAGCGATCAAGTACGTAGATAAATTCCGGAATGTTTTCCTGGTTGAATATAAGGACCATCGAGTAACTTTCACCAATATCCAGCACCATAAAATCGTCATGGACAGCGCTTGCAAGGTTCTCTGAATCTTTGAATGAAAGGTTGTGTGGTTCCGGCTTAAATAAGTGCAGGGTTTGAGAGTTCCTGGTTGTACCCGTCAGGTAGTCCGCAGCCTCGGTAATGTTGTCTAATTCTTTTTTGGCATGATGGAATAAGGACGGGTGTAGATGCGCAATCACAGCCCTGGTGGTCGGATTGTCTTTATCACCAAGCGACAGTTCATCATAATCAATACCTAACGGAATTTTGGTTTCCCTGCTGTCTTTTTGTACGGTGATTGAACCAAGCTCTGATAAGTCATTTAGATCTCTTTGAAAGTGCCCCTGAAACTTCATTTCTGCTAAAGAGGGCAGGTATGGAAAATCACCATCCTGTTCAAATTCCAGGACAGACTCACAAGCATTATTTTGGTCAGAGCATTGCACACAAATATGACCTTTAAATGTTCCCTTACCCAGATAATTTAATGATATTTCATGCTTTTTTACACCGTCATCCAGTCCTGCCAGACAATACCCGGGAAGAGAAGCAAAGAGAATGATAAAAAGCATTCTGCTTTTTTGCAAAGCGGTCATATTTATATCCCAATCATTTGTTATTGAATGGAGTTAGAATAGTCAGGCTTTGCAAAGATGCAAATACGAATGATTATCACATGATAAATAGAGTAAAGATTATCAATATCTTATAAAAAAGAATTTATATTAACTCAGAAAATTCAGCGATGACGGGGGCATGATCAGAGGGCTTTTCCATGGCTCTGATTTTATAATCCATAAAAATGGATTGGCATATCTGCATTAAAGAGTTGGTTGCAAGAATAGAATCTATTCTCAAGCCACGCTTTGGCTCACTCTCAAACCCACGGCTACGGTAATCAAACCAGCTGAAGAGATTGTCTTCATCAGGATATAGCTTCCTGAAACAATCAGTTAGCCCCCAGCCAAGCAGTCGGTCAAACCATTCCCGTTCTTCTGGCAAAAAGCTGCATTTGCCGGTTCTTAGCCATCGTCTGGCATTAGTGGGACCAATGCCAATGTCCAGGTCTGTATGAGAGATATTAAAGTCACCAATCACGAGAATATTGGAGGAGGGGGAACAGGAGTTTTGCAGATAAGTCTGCAGATCATTGTAAAACCTGGTTTTATCGGCAAATTTGGTCTCGTGGCTGCGATTTTCTCCCTGAGGGAAATAGCCATTAATGACTCTCAACATTTGCCCGTTCAACTCATAGTCGCCAATGATAACGCGACGCTGGGCGTCAGGCAGGTCCGTAGGGAATCCTTTTTGAACACTCACTGCAGGCGTCTTACTGAGTAATGCAACGCCGTAATGGGTTTTCTGGCCATGATACAAGACGCTGTAGCCCAGATCCTCAATGGCTTTCACCGGGAAGTCTTGATCAGATACTTTAATCTCCTGAAGGCCTATCAGATCAGGACTATGGTCATCAATTACCCGGGAGAGTTGATGTAAGCGCGCCCTCACGCCATTTACATTAAAACTGACTATTTTCATCGTTTTATCATCACCTTAGGGCAGGTTCAGGGTTGTCTGGGTGTTGCCATCGAGAGGATGTAACCAATATCACTAATTTAACATAATATATATTATGCGAACATTAATATCATCGATATAAACACTGTCTCTCAGAAAAAAAACACCTGTCATGGGCTTTATTCACGACAAAATATGCGTAATGTATTTTTTTAGAGAATTTTTTCCAAAAATCGTTGTCTAACACTTTACCAATATTAAGGAGACACTGCTCATTAGACGTCATTGAGCTCTATCCGCCTTCAGTCGTAATAATTGGCGGGCTGAATGACGATCTGGATGCTCCATGACTGAAAGGATCACCCTCTGAGCGTTTGTTTCCTGACGTAACAGTTTTGTTACTCATTGCCGAAATGTTTAACGACTGTGAACGGAAACTTGCTATAACAGTAGAAAACTGTCTAACATTTACTCTGGTATAGCAGTCGCCGTAACAGTTGTACAGACTAGGCTTAAGCCTAATAGCATGGAAAGTAAACGACGCTACTAGTCCACAACAAACCTCATAACTAACTAGAGAAAGGTAACTGCCAATGACTTTAAAAGGTCTTATCAAATTAACCCAGTTGATGCAGGAACAACCACTGACGGTTATCCAATGGCAAATTCTGCTCGTGGTTGCAGAAAACCCCGGGGAAACCATTACAGATCTTGTCAATGCTGAAAAGCTCACCTGTGGTACCCCAAGTGATATCGCGGTCAGCGTGAAACGTCTGGGTGAAGGACGGCACGACAGGCCTGGCCTCGGTCTGATCAAAAAGGTCCAGCACGAAGATGATGGTCGCTATTTCAAGCTGACCCTGACGGCCAAAGGCAAAAAACTGGTGGAAAAAATCAAGCAGAAAGCTCGATATCTGAAATGAACAAGCCAGTATCACCAGGGCTCTACACGGTTGTGGGAGTATTGTAGAAGTTACTCTTTAGGGCCCTAACCCTCCTCTATTCTTATCCTCACTATATCCACCTCTCATTTTTCTTCGGCATTTTGAGGCTGTCGAGAAACCCGGACCTTCCTCTCTTATTCCTAAAGTAAACCGGTTTCGTCTTAGGGGCGCACCGACACGTCGAATTACCCAATAAATCACCAACAGGCTCTGCCCTCTGCCTATGGCTACCCATATCCGCTATCAAATACAAATTACTGCCGGTAAGTTCAGTTACCGGCAGTAAAGTTTTATATTGTGAGACTGATAATACTGGTATTACAATACCGGTATTATTGGTTCTATATTTTGGGATACTACAGCGAATATGAAGAACTCAGAGCAGGACAAAGTCAGAAGGCAGCACATTTTCAGCATCCTTGATGACTTGAAAGAGAAAGGTGAGAGAATTAACGCCGACAAAGTCGCCCGCATCGGAAAAATGGGGAAGCAGACCGTGCTGCCTTATTACAATGAATGGCGATATTTAGGCGCTCTGGGCGAAGCCGAAGCGCTTGAATTGCCGGAGGATCTGGTCAGAGGCCTGAAAAGAGGAATTGCCCAATGGAAGCACCAGTTATCCGAAGAGCAGCGGGATTTTGCAGAGGCCGCTAACCAGGAGATCGATGAGCTAAAGGAAAGCCTGAATCAACTGCTGGAAAAGAATAGTCAACTGTCCCGCAGCAACTCTGAACTCCAGGATCAGGTTCAGCATATCAGTACAGAGCTGGAGACAACGAGGCTCAGTTTGCAGCAGAGAAACCAGGACCTGAAAGAACTGGAATCACTGCTGAAATCAGAACAGAGACAAACTGAACAACTGCAATCTGCGGCTGCTGAGCAAAAAGCCCTTCATCTTCAAGCCATCAGCAACCTGGAAAAACAGATGGACCAACGGAGCCAGGAGCAACTGAATCACTGGATTGGCGTGGTCGATGATGAGCGAAGGTTAAAGCAGGGATTGGAAAAGAAGATAAGCAACCAACTCCAGGAACAGCAGGAATTAAAAAAACACAATCTGGAGCTGCAAAGCCGATTGGACAGCAAATCGAAGGCATATATTCAGGTTTGCGAAGAAAGAAATAATCTGTCTTCAGAGAAAGGCAAGACAGAAGCCACGGTTCAGCTTGCCAATCAGCTTATGGTGCTGCTGGACAGCGATCAGGGCAATTTATTAGGTGCAGTGCGCAACCTTCTGGCGGGAGCCAGGGAATCCAATATGATGCAAGAGCAATACAGGACCGCAATATCAGATAAAGAAAAGCTGGAGAGTCGGCTGCTGGAAACAGAAGAGCGACTTGATGAAATCAGCACTCTTCGACTTGAACTTGAAAGAGCCCGCGGTATTGCCGAGGCCTTTGAAAAAGCGTTGTCTAAAAAAACCGATACTCCTGAGGTAACGCAGTGAGCCAGCCGATTCACCCTTCTGTTTTCCTGAATGCCCTCCCCGCCCTGCCCGCTCATCATGGTACAAATGACAATATGATGGGAGCGGGCAATGATGGTGAAGCAATGGTGCTTTTTCTGAACAAGTCCGGAGCCCGCTCAGAAGAGACCCTGCGCCGTTATGAGCGAGAAATAACCAGGCTGACAGCGTTTTTGTACTTTGAATTAGGAATTGGGTATAAATATGTGCGCCTTAAGCACCTGCAAGCCTATGTCGGCTTTATCCAGAACTTACCTCCGCGCTGGCTGATGCCTGGCATTCTTCCCGGTCAGCCGGAGAAAATTATGTTCAGATCCCCCATCAAGCCAGGAAAAAGCACCGATCAAGTTATTGATGTACTGTCCTCTTTTTTCTCTTTTCTGGAGAAAAATCGCTATACCGCTGGCAATCCAGCCGCATCACTTATTCGTTCGGGTGAAAAGGTAGCCCGGGGCAACACCATCATCCGATATTTTTATGATAATGAGTGGCAATTTATTAAAGAGTGTCTGGCAAGCCTGCCAATGGGCACCGAAAGAGAACGAATGGAATCAGCCCGAACCCGCCTTATCCTCTCTTTAAGTTATGGGCTGGCTTTACGGGAATCTGAGCTGACCGGGCATACCTGTTCAGATATACACCCCGATAATGACAACGGTTTTTATCTCAGTGTTTTGGGTAAGGGCAGAAAAAGAAGGCAGGTCCCCCTGAATAGAGTGCTTCAACAGCAAATCATTGAATACAGGCGCATGAATGGATTCTCAGGCCTGTACGGAGACCCTTTTCCCCTGGCACCAAAAACACGCAAAACCGGGGGGCTGATCACCCCGCTTTCAGCCCGGGGGCTTCGATTCTGGTGGCGATCCTTTATGGAAAATTGCCAGAGCAAGGCCTCACCGGATATCAGGCACAGATTACAGGGGCTGCCATTTCACACGCTGCGCCACACAGCACTGACGCACCTGGCTCGAACAATGGATATCGAAGACCTTGCTATATTTGCAGGTCATGATTCAATCAATACCACAAGCCAGTACTACCATGCAGAAGCAAGTAGACTGAAAAAGATGGCTGCCGATCATCATATCTGATTACGCTGAAAAGAAGACCATATCACCATGAAGAATTGTTTTTACCAGTAATAAAGGAGGAATTCTTCCGTAAATGGTCTGGGGACTGATTACTCATACATCAGGGAAGGTCATGAACTATTGCCAGGGCTGTAAAAAACCACTCAAGGGCCAATGCGTTAAGGCAATGGGCATGCGCTGGCACCCGGGGTGTTTCAGGTGCAGTGGCTGCAGGAAGCCATTTGCAGGAAAGGCTTTTGTCGTATTCCGGAACCAGGCCTTTCATCCTGACTGCCTGAGGTGTCCGAGTTGCAGAAAGCCCGTCAAGGGAAACTATGTAGAACTTGATAAAATGGCCTGGCACCCGGTTTGTGCCCAAAAGCAGACCGCCCCACTCTGCTCTGTCTGTCGGAACCCTCTCACCAGAAACTACTTTGTGGATTTCTGGGGCAATGCTTTTTGCAATAACCATGATGGGCATCCGGAGTGTTCCAGCTGCAGCCGGCTTGTTTGTGACAATCTCACCAATGGCGGTATGCAGTATCCCGACGGGGTTGTTATCTGCAACAAATGCAGCCTCAATGGCGTTTCCACCCAGGAGCGCGCCGACCGCATTGCTATTGAAATGCGCTCAGCCCTGGCATCGGTTGGACTTAGCCTGAACTCGACACAGACGCCTGTAAAACTCTGCGGCCGCGATGAGCTAAATGACGCCAGTCATCACGACTTTCATGATAATCACCCCATTCTGGGAGTTACCCGAACCACAACAACCCACCGGAAAGGACAGATATTAGCCAGAAATTTTGACTGCATTTTAATCCAGATCAATCTGCCGGAAGAACATTTCCGAACCGTCATGATTCATGAACTCACCCATGCCTGGTTTTTTTACAATTATTATGAAAATCTGCCACTGAAGGTAGAGGAAGGAATGTGCGTATTAATGGAGTATATCTGGTTAAAAAACCTTAATACCAAAGATGCTGAATTCAGAAAAAAGCAGCTAGAGCAAAGTGCTGACCCAATTTATGGCGATGGGTTTCGGGAGGCCAGAGAGTCATTGAAGCACATGCCACTGACCACACTTCTGGAATTTATCAGGGATAAAAAGAAATTCCCCGGTCGCTGGAGCTCTTTCTTTTTTTAACAGAAGGGAAAAAGAAATGGAGGCGAGTACCGGAGTCGAACCGGTCTAAATGGAGTTGCAGTCCACTGCATAACCGCTTTGCTAACTCGCCCTTCTAAAAAGAAGAAATATGGATGGTGCCCGAGGCCGGACTCGAACCGGCACGATCTTGCGATCGAGGGATTTTAAGTCCCTTGTGTCTACCAATTTCACCACTCGGGCAGTACTTGAATAGTACAGAGTAAAAGCATAAAAAAACAGGCTCAGCCTGCAATTTTATTCTGGAGGCGAGTACCGGAGTCGAACCGGTCTAAATGGAGTTGCAGTCCACTGCATAACCGCTTTGCTAACTCGCCAAAATCTTGAGCCTGGCTTGTTCTTGATGCAAGAGACAAACCTGAACATTGAAAGCATCAATGTATCGTGCTCGTATTTATGCAATTGAATCACATAAACGGAATAATTGGAGCGGGAAACGAGGTTCGAACTCGCGACCTCAACCTTGGCAAGGTTGCGCTCTACCAACTGAGCTATTCCCGCACGCTTTTTTTTGATAATCAACAATCGGCAATCGATAATCAAGAACCAGTGCTAGACGACTTTGGCTAACTGCCTGCCAGCGCCCGAACACGAAGCGTATTTTAGGTTTTTTTGCTTTGATGTCAACCGCTTTCCGTCACATCAGTCAGGCTTATTGAACGGAGAAAGATCTGGCCAGGCAGCCTTCAGATAAATATACATGGACCATAGTGTCAGAATTGCTGAAATGTACAGCAAAACAATACCAAGTAAACCAATCCAGGAATCAACAGGCACTGGTGATAATAGCAGTAAGGTAATGGCTGCCATTTGAGCCATGGTTTTCGCCTTACCGATCATGCTCACGGCAACACTGGTCCGCTTACCCAGTTCAGCCATCCACTCTCTCAGGGCCGAGATGACGATCTCCCGACCAATAATGATCAGAGCCGGCACCGTCATCCAGAAGGCACGAAACTCATCAATCAGCAGGCACAGCGCCGTGGCAACCATTATTTTATCAGCAACCGGGTCAAAGAATGCCCCGAAAGGGGTTGTCTGATTGAGCCGACGGGCAAGATACCCATCAAACCAGTCCGTTGCGGCAGCGAAAGCAAATATTCCAGCACAGGCAAGGTAACTCCACTCAAATGGGAGATAAAAAATAACGACGAGAAATGGGACCAGAACAATTCGTGTTAGTGTTAGAAAATTCGGGACGTTCATAACTACTTAATTAAGCCCTTGTGCTGTAAGGCCATAAAGCATTCAGCTGGCAGCCTTGGGACGTTATTGGGACGGTTTGACATATCGCCTTACTCTTTCGGGATGATCCCAGAAATCAAAGCAGGGCATACGGTACACAGTCCTGCTCTTCGGTGCTAGTCATTATGAAAATATTCATGTATCTGCTGCGCCAGCTTCAGACTGATACCCTCAACTTTCTTCAATTCTTCGATGGTTGCACCACTCACGCCTTCACGACCACCAAAAAACTTCAATAGAGCTGATCGCCTTTTGCTGCCAATACCCGGAATATCTTCCAGCACGGAACGGTTTCTGGCCTTTTGCCTGCGCTGTCGATGCCCGGTGATGGCAAAGCGGTGTGCTTCATCCCGGATCTGTTGTATCAACAGCAATGCTGCGTCAGCACCTTCGGGGTTGAGCTCCTGATCCTGGTAAATCAGTGTTTCAAGCCCGGGCTTTCGGGTTACTCCCTTGGCAACCCCAAGCAGGGGAATGGGCAATTGCAGCCTGGTCATCACCTCCGACGCCTTTCCTAACTGCCCCTTACCCCCATCAATAATGATAAGATCCGGCCTGACCCCCTCCCCTGCATTTGCCTCCGCCAGTTTCTGATAACGCTTATCAAGAGCCATCGCCATGGCGGCATAATCATCCCCGGGCTCTATACCAGTTATATTGTAACGACGGTATTCACTGAACACCGGCCCTTCCGGACCAAATACCACACAGGATGCAACAGTTGCCTCCCCCATGGTATGGCTGATATCGAAACACTCCATACGCAGGATGGGTTGCTCAATGTCCAGTAAACCCTTAAGTTGTGCGTATCGCTGGTTTAAATGGCTCTTGCTCGCCAGGTGACTTTCAAGATTCTGCTGCGCATTTTTATTGGCCAGGCCTAACCAATCGTGCCGTTCAGAACGTACCTTGTCCTTGATCTTGATTTTCTTGCCAGAAACAGCCTGGATCGCGTCCTCAATAGTATCTGCACCGGCCAGCTCAAACGGAACCACGATCTCCTCGGGAAAATCACGACTGGCAAACAGCCTGACATAGAACTGGGCCATAAAATCTTCCAGGTAATCAGACCGTTCAGCTTCCAGCTTAAAATCAGGAAAGTAATATTTATGGCCAAGCAACCTGCCAGAACGAACAAAGAGCACGTCAAAACAGGTATTGCCACCCATTTGGGCAAACCCGATCACATCAATATCACCGGCCGATTTGGTCACCGTCTGCTGTTCCTGAACAGCCCGGAGGTGGTTGATTTTATCCCGGGTTGCCGCCGCCTCTTCAAAATCCAGGGATTCCGCAGCATCTTCCATGCGCTTTATCAGCGAACGAATTAACTGCTGGTTTTTGCCATCCAGGAATTGCCGGGTATCCTCAAGATCCTGCTGGTACTCTTCTTTTGAGACCAGGCCAACACAGGGGGCCTTGCAACGGTTGATTTGATATTGCAGGCAGGGCCGGGTTCTATTGTTGAAATAGATGTCAGTACACTGACGTATCTTAAAAATCTTCTGCAGCAGGTGCAGGCTTTCCCGAACCGCTCCGCTACTGGGGTAAGGCCCAAAATACTGGCCTTTCTGTCGTTTACGTCCACGACAGGAGTCCATCCTGGGGAAATCATCATCTCCGGAAATATAGATATAGGGGTATGACTTATCGTCCCTCAGCAAAATGTTGTAGGGTGGCTTTCTGTCTTTTATCAGGTTTTGCTCAAGCAGCAGCGCCTCAGTTTCAGTGTGGGTAATCGTCAGTTGAATATCAGCAATCTTGCTTACCAAAGCCATGGTTTTGGTGGTAAGGCCGGTTGCCCGGAAGTAGCTTGAGAGACGATTTTTAAGATTTTTCGCTTTACCGATATAGAGTGTTTTGCCACTGTGATCACGCATATCATAGACCCCCGGACGGCTCGACACCTTTTCCAGAAATGATTTGTGATCAAACTTTTTGCTTTCTTCACTACCTGTCATGAACCACCAGACAACGGTTATCAAATCACCTGCTCATTATATCTTCACAGCGCGGTAGAAACGAATAAGCCTGCATTTTTCAGTACAGGTAACAGGATTTTCGGGCATCAGCACCGGGAGTAGCGAAAGGAACTCAACAAGAGGTTCATCAGAGCCTGTAAGGCAGCGTTCACTCTATGGTATCTACCAGGTCATGGCGAATAGCCAGGTGTGTCAGCTCGACATCACTGGTGATATTCAGCTTTTCAAACATCCGGTAGCGATAGCTATTCACCGTTTTGGGACTAAGGCATAACTTATCGGATATGGTCTGTACTTTCTCGCAATTAACAATCATAAGAGCTATTTGCATTTCGCGATGAGAGAGCTGATTGAAGGGTGACGCGCTGTCTGGCTCTATAGCTTTCAAAGCCATTTGCTGGGCAATTTCCGGGGAAATGTATTTCTTTCCGGTAAATACCGTGCGAATGGCTGTAACCATTTCGGTAATATTTGAACTTTTGGTGACGTAACCTGACGCGCCGGCTTCAAGCAGCCTGGTGGGAAATGGGTCATCCATACAGACGGTTACGGCAATGATTTTTGCATGAGGGTTGATCTGGCAGATTTTCCGGGTGGCTTCGAGCCCGCCAATGCCGGGCATTCTGACATCCATTAACGTGACATCCGGAGTGAGTTCCCGATAAAGGCTGATAGCATCTTCACCGCTGACAGCCTGGGCTACAATTTCAATACCCTCAACATCAGCTAACATGCGAGAAATTCCAGTTCTCACCAAATCATGATCATCCGCAACCAGAACTCGTATCAAAATCTACTCCGGTATGTTTCTTATCGTTTTATTGTGAAAGATTATGCACAGAGTTGATGGGGCTTAAAACCCCGGGAGAAAAAAAAGGCATAAAACCAGTAGAAAAATACCACTTTCAAAGAAAGTGGTATTTTTTTTAAAAGGCAGCTGCCCTATTGATCAGAGCTTGCCTTCAAGTTCCGGAATAGCTTCAAACAGGTCTGCTACCAGACTATAGTCTGCAACCTGGAATATGGGCGCTTCTTCATCTTTGTTGATAGCAACAATGACTTTACTGTCCTTCATTCCAGCCAGATGCTGAATGGCTCCGGAGATACCAACGGCGACGTACAGCTTGGGAGCAACAATCTTACCGGTTTGTCCGACCTGCATGTCATTGGGTACATAGCCAGCATCCACGGCAGCACGGGAAGCACCGACTGCAGCGCCAAGCTTGTCCGCTACTTTGTAAAGTAACTCGAAGTTCTCTCCATTACCCATGCCACGACCACCGGACACAATGATGTCCGCAGCCGCCAGCTCAGGACGGTCAGACTGAGCCAGCTCTTCGCTGACAAAGCTCGACACTCCCGCATCATGACTGCTGGCGACGGTTTCTACACTGGCAGATCCACCTTCCGCAGAAACCGGGTCAAAACCTGTGTTCCGAACGGTAATAACCTTGATAGATGCACTGGACTGAACCGTGGCAATGGCATTACCGGCGTAGATCGGACGAGCAAAGGTATCTTCGCTTTCCACACGGATGATGTCAGATATCTGATCAACATCCAGTAAAGCTGCCACCCGTGGCATCATATTTCTGGCATCGGTTGAGGTGGATGCCAGTACGTGAGAGTAATCCTTGCCCAGTTCAGCAACCAGCAGGCTGACATTTTCTGCCAGTCGGTTTTCCAGTGCAGCATTCTCGGCCAGCAAGACTTTTGATACACCCGCTACTGCGGAGGCCTGCTCTGCAACTCCGCTACACCCGGACCCTGCAACCAGCAGGTGAATCTCTCCCCCGATTGCGGTGGCAGCTGCAACCGTGTTCAGAGTTCCCGCTCCGAGCGTGCTGTTATCATGATCAGCAACGACTAATATGGCCATTAGATCACCTTCGCCTCATTTTTTAATTTTTCTACCAGCTCATCCACGCTGGACACCTTGATACCCGCCTGTCGTTCAGCCGGTGGTTCTACTTTGATCGTCGTTAAAGTAGACGACACTGATACACCGAGATCTTCTGGTGATTTGACATCCAGAGGCTTACGCTTGGCTTTCATAATGTTGGGCAGTGATGCGTAACGCGGCTCATTCAGACGCAAATCCGTGGTAATCACTGCGGGCAGCTTCAGGCTTAACGTCTGTAAACCGCCGTCCACTTCACGGGTAACATTAACGTTATCACCGTCAACATTGACTTCTGAGGCGTAGGTTGCCTGAGACATACCGGCAAGTGCCGCAAGCATCTGACCGGTCTGGCCATTGTCACTGTCGATGGATTGCTTACCCAAAAGAACAAGGTCAGGCTTTTCTTCATCCACAATGGCCTTAAGCAGTTTGGCAACTGCCAGGGAACCCAGGGGCTGATCAGTCTGAACCTGAATGCCTCGGTCTGCACCAAGAGCCAGCGCTGTTCGTATCTGCTCCTGGCACTCTTTGGCACCAAGGGATACGGCAACGATTTCTGTAGCGACACCTTTCTCTTTGAGTCTTACTGCTTCTTCAACAGCAATTTCACAGAAAGGGTTGATTGCCATTTTGACGTTGGTGAGATCGACGTCAGTGTTATCCGCCTTCACTCGAACCTTGACGTTATAGTCAATGACTCTTTTGACGGCTACTAATATTTTCATGAGTTCGCAGCCTTCCCTTCTCGTTATTGGCTTGGTCTTGAATTGTCGAGCAGATAACGAACAACCGGACAGACAAATTTTATTATCATTCAGAAACCTGTGTTCACACATCTGCTGGAGCGCAGTCTACCAGTACGTCAATAAGGGTTCAAACGTATGTTTCAGTCAGTTCACTCAGATATTCTTATTTAAGACAGGTGTCTGTTACTATGCATCATCGGAAATACACCTGATTCTGCTGATGGCAGAATAGCTGTTGAGGACAAGATAGCAGCTGTTCAGCAGCCGGAACATTTCCGGGTATAGGTATTAATAACTAATGACGTGTTGTCCATTCGGGGAAACACTGAGTATAATGCCAAGCAATTTCAAACAGTTGTTTGAATACCGTTCTGAAAATAACACTCCGACAGGGAGGAAGCTCATCATGGAACGCGAATCCATGGCATTTGATGTCGTTATCGTGGGTGCAGGCCCTTCCGGCTTGTCAGCCGCCTGTCGGCTGATGCAATTGTCTCAGGAGCAGGATAAAGAACTCAGTGTCTGCGTTGTCGAAAAAGGCTCCGAAGTTGGCGCTCATATCATCTCGGGGGCAGTTTTTGAACCAACGGCGCTTAACGAGTTGTTTCCCAATTGGAAAGAGCTGGGTGCGCCGTTACATACCCCGGTTTCATCCGATGATATTTATGTACTTCGTTCTGAAGAAAAATCCATAAAAGTACCCAACCTGTTTGTGCCTAAAACCATGCACAATGAAGGCAATTACATCATCAGTCTCGGCAATCTCACCCGCTGGCTGGCGGAGCAGGCCGAGTCACTTGGGGTGGAAATTTTCCCGGGATTCCCCGCCCAGGAAGTGCTGTTTAACGACGATGGCAGTGTCAGGGGCATTGCCACCGGAGATATGGGGATTTCAGCTTCCGGTGACGAGAAAGACAGCTTTATGCCAGGTATGGAGCTGCACGCCAAATACACACTCTTTTCCGAAGGATGCCGCGGGCATTTGGGCAAGCAACTTATCAGCCATTTTAAGCTGGATGAAGGGCGTGATCCTCAACATTACGGCATCGGCATTAAAGAGCTGTGGGATATCGCACCCGAGAAGCATCAACAGGGCCTGGTGGTTCATACTGCCGGCTGGCCACTGGCTGAAAGCGGGTCTACCGGTGGCGGATTCCTCTACCATCTGGAGAATAATCAGGTAGTACTGGGCCTTATTACCGATTTGAGCTATTCAAATCCGCATCTTAGCCCCTTTGAAGAGTTCCAGAGGTTCAAAAAGAGCCCTGTTATCAAACAATACCTGGAAGGTGGAAAACGGGTTTCCTATGGTGCAAGAGCACTGGCCAAAGGTGGGCCACAGTCATTACCTGAGATGACTTTTCCGGGCGGACTCTTGATTGGTTGTGACGCTGGAACCATGAATGGTGCCAAAATAAAAGGCTCCCATACCGCCATGAAGTCCGGCATGATTGCGGCAGAAGAAGTGTTCAAGTCGGTGAGTGCAGGCTCTGAGGGCGGCAATAAACTGGAATCCTTTGATGAGGCATTCAAAGCGTCCTGGCTTTATAAAGAACTGCATCAACAGCGGAACTTCGGTCCGGCCATGCATAAATTTGGTAACATCTTTGGTGCTGCCTTTGCCTTTGCAGACCTCAATATTTTCAATGGCAAATTGCCATTCACCCTGCACGATACCACTGCGGATTACGCCCAGCTCAAGCCAGCGGCAGAGTCCAGCCCCATCAACTATCCAAAACCTGATGGTGTGATCACCTTTGACCGGTTGAGTTCAGTGTTCCTCTCGAATACCAATCACGAGGAGGATCAGCCTTGTCACCTGAAGCTTAAAGACGCAACCATTCCGCTTAAGCAAAACCTTCCGGCTTATAATGAGCCAGCACAAAGGTACTGCCCTGCCGGGGTTTATGAGATTGTGGTGGACGAGAATAGCGGAGAAAACCGGTTTCAGATCAACAGCCAGAACTGCGTTCACTGTAAGACCTGTGACATCAAGGATCCCGCTCAGAATATCACCTGGATTGCCCCGGAAGGTGCTGGCGGCCCGAATTATCCAAACATGTGAGTTTTCCTGCAATGAGGGTGGCTCAGCCACCCTCAACAACTCCCAGGGAATAGTTTTGCCCCTGACTGCGAATGCTTAACTCTATCCCCTCAGTCACCCGGGTTTCAACGGCCTCTGCCACTAACTGGTAAAACACATTGCGATTTACCAATGCATCCAGTCGATCTCTAACCCGGATATAAGGCACAAATTCTCCGGTTTTCATACTTTTGATCATTTTCAGATCGTGTTCATTGCTTAGCACTACCTCATCACCAACATTGGTGGTAAAAAGGTATTCAGGACCATTCGCACCATCACGAACCTCTGCAGAAACCGCGACAAATGGCGCATCATCCACCTGGATTCTTACTTTTTCTACCGGAGTAACCAGGTAGTAATGGCCATCATCATCATGCCTGAGAACTGAAGCAAACAGCTTCACCATTGATTCCCTGCCAATGGGGGAGCCATTGTAGTGCCAACGGCCATCCCGACTGATGCGCATATCAATATCACCACAGAAAGGAGGGTTCCAACTGTGTACAGGAGGCAATCCTTTTTTCTTATTCAAAAACTGCAGATTTGCCACAATATTTTCCGGCTTTGATCCATTGTTCACAAAGCATACTCCCATGCTTGCTGGCTATTCAGCCCATTATTATGCCTTATTTGGTAATAACAGCTTTTTGATGTTTTTCAGGGTGCTTGCCATCAAGCAGATGTACTCATGAAAAAATGTCAATTTTATCTCAATTCATAATGTCAAGAATAACCAATGCTAACATAAAGAAATAAAGATTGGCTCAGGACTGGAGTATGGAACTCTTCAAAATGGTTGCGGGATGCCTTACAGACTGGCTAAGCCACAACGTTCAGGAAAGAACAAGCCCCCTGTGTGATTTTGAACGTGTCAGGCATGAAATTAAGCCCTGCGATGTTCTGTTGGTTGAAGGAAGATCCAGAGTCAGCCGGGTTATTAAGCAAACAACTCAAAGCCCCTGGTCCCATGCCATGCTCTACCTTGGCCGACTACACGACATTGAGGATGACAGAATTCGCCAGATTGTCAGTGAATCCTATGGCGGCTCCCCTGATGAACAACTGATTATTGAGAGTGAACTGGGAATCGGTACCGCCATCCAGCCCCTGAAAAACTATGAAGGGGAGCATTTGCGGATATGCCGACCTAAAGGTCTGAGCTACAGTGACAGCCAGAAAGTCATACACTACGCAACCAGCCGCCTGGGTATGGATTACAATGTCAGGCAGATTCTTGATCTTGCCCGGTTCTTCTTCCCCTACTCTTTCCTGCCCAGAAGACTTGGCTCCTCGTTATTTCAGCATTCTCCGGGTCAGGAAACAAAAACCGTCTGCTCAACCATGATTGCTGAAGCTTTTAGTTTTATCCACTTTCCCATCCTGCCCCTGGTTAAACACGATGGCGATGCCGGCGTACAACTCTTTCAACGAAATCCAAAGCTGTGCACGCCCCGTGACTTTGATTACTCCCCCTACTTTCAGATTATCAAGTATCCATTTCTCGATTACAGTCATCACGCAGATTATCGACTATTGCCCTGGCATGGTCAGCGGGTTCTGGAGGGTCGAGAAGCGGATTTTTATATGTCTTCCCAGCAAATTGAGCAGCTACAGAAAGAAAGCACTGTGGATCATGAGGTTTTGGGTGATGCGGCTCCCCTCTCTCCTGATAAGAAAAACAGTGGTGAGAGCGGCTCTGTTTCAACTCACTGATCACTCCAGGCGCATGCTGCCATTTAATCATTTTCCAGGTTTTTGATGCATAACAAACGAAAAGCCGTTCATGCAGACAAAAGTAGACACGGCCAACTTACTCTTCGCCTGACCAACTAAAGATCTTTAAGAGCCACGAGGATCAAGAGCTGAAACATAAAAGGCAACCAAAAAGAAACCCGCGCTTCTGGGGGAAGAAGACACGGGCTAAGACCATTAGGAGTGAAACATAGGTACACAATCCAAGTACCAAGGTCATTACTGACCTAGACTGATCTGTTCGTAGGGGGAAGTCGATCAAACCAGCATCGTAAGTATGATTCAGAATCAAAATACGTCCATTGAAGATTAAGATCATTTTATAATATTAAGAGAAATTCAAAGAAATCAATAGCTCACGGCTCACACTCGCCATTTGGGCGTGTGATTTTAAGCAAGGAGAACCACTCTCAAAACATGAGGACACAGGCACCGATTCATGAACTGAGACGGAGCGAACTCTGGGCAGAATACCCAGAGCTATAAGAATCAGGAAACAGGGGTATTCATCTGTTCATATAAAGTATCGCAACGCTGTGCCAATGCCCGATCAATAGCCAGAACGCCACTGCCCTCATCGGATTGATGGGTTCCCCAGGCAATAGTTACCTTGCCCCACTCAATAACAATTCGCGGATGGTGGACATGAGATTCGGCCAGACAGGCAATGGCGTTACAGAATGCCAAAGCTCGAGAGTATTTTTTAAAGTCGAAGGATTTTTCAATATGATCAATGCTGTCATACTGACAGGAAACCCAGTCATTCATACGTGCACTCCTGTTATTGAATAAAAACCGAAATTCAGTCTAATTCAAATATAAGGGGATGGCATCAGAAATGCAGGTATGCAAATTGTCTGGTCATGCTGTGGAGAAAGTGCACAGACCCTGCGAGGCAGTCTATACCTGCAAGAAGCTTGCGGTGCCTTACCGGCAACAACCCAAAGCACGGGGTAAGCGGTTGCCGGATGCCTACTGAACTGCCAGGAGTCACCAGTAATCCAGGTTAGGAATTACGCCTTCTCAGTTTCTGCTTCAGCCTCTTCAGACTTCAGCTGCTCAAGCTCCTGAGTTGCAGTATTCAGCTGCTGGGTAAGCTGCTTTTGTTTGGTTTTCAGACCACTGTTTTCACCAGTAAGCGTGCGATTCTGTTCCTGAAGACGCTTGATCTGCTTCTTCATTCGATCAGGATTGCTGGCTCTCAGATCTTTCAGTTCATTTTCCATGTTTTTCAGCTGGGCAGCAGCTTTTTCAGCTTTCTTCTCGGCAGTTTCCAGGCGCGATTTGAGCTGGCTTACTTCCCGATTGTGTTGCTCTGTAATTTCAATAAGAGCTGCCAGGCGTTGCTGTTCAATGATATCCATTTCACTGCTTGTATCAATGCTTCCGCCCATGCTCAGGGTACCCATAGATTCGATTACCTCCGGGGAGTTTTATAAGATAGGAATTAATAAAAAGCTTCCACCAGCGCGAGAGTTACGCACTGAAGCGAGAGAAATATTAAGAAGATATGAGTTATTCTTCATTAAGCGGCTGGTTAAAAGCAGAATATCAGTAGACTAGGTGGCGGAGTCTAATACATAAAAAGACATATTGAAAGGCTTATCTGAAAAATGAACAGATAACTTTGCCTGTCCAGGGAATTTTTTACCAAATTGCAGCCATACATGGCCAACTTGCAAATTCATGGGCTAAGCCCGGGTTATAGGGTATTCTGATGGGAGCAGTAATCCTGATACCGCACCAATGCACTCAACAGCTTGATAAAACAACACGTTAGACAATGCCTGAGACAATAACACTTTTGCCGGACCATGTTATCAGCTTTCCTCCCCTTGAGCATGCGCTTAAACAGCCGGACGGGCTTTTGGCTATTGGGGGCAATCTTGCGGTGGACACTTTGGTAATGGCTTACCAGCAAGGCATTTTTCCCTGGTTTAATGAGGGCGATCCTATTTTATGGTGGTCACCCTCCCCACGAATGGTGTTGAAACCGGGAGAGCTGTATTTATCCAGATCATTACGCAAGCTGCTGCGAAAAGAGCTCTACCGGGTTACTTTTGATGACGACTTTGCAGCGGTTATAACGGCCTGCTCAAGTATCCGCAGGGACTCAGAAGGAACCTGGATTACCGATGAGATGATTGACGCCTACACAGCTTTGCATGATGCCGGGCATGCACACTCTGTTGAGGTCTGGCAAGAAGACAGGCTGGTTGGAGGGCTTTATGGGGTAGCTCAAGGGCGAATTTTTTTCGCGGAATCCATGTTCAGCCGAGAGAGCAATACTTCCAAAATCGCCATGGCAGCCCTTTCTGAACAACTTTTAGCCTGGCAGTTTGAACTGATTGATTGTCAGGTCTATTCAGACCATTTGGACTCTCTTGGGGCAAAATTGATTTCAAGATCCAGATTTGTAGATTATTTGGACCGCTATTGCTCACAGACACCTTCCTGTTCAGACTGGAAACAGGAATGGCAATGGAATGACCTTCGATAATGAGCCAGTACAAAAATATCAAATTTTATGCCACACAACCCCATGAATGCAGTTACCTGCCAGAGGAGCAGGCAACCACACTATTTATGGATCCGGAAATTCCGCTGAACAAAGAGTTGTGCAGTGATCTTGCCGACGTTGGGTTTCGACGAAGTGGCCAGCATATTTACCGCCCACACTGCAACCGCTGCAGGGCCTGCATACCGGCAAGAATCCCTGTAGATGCCTTTCAAATGAGAAGAACGCAGCGAAAGACCTGGAATCGCAACTCTGCACTCAGGGTTGCCAAGGTGTCTGCTGACTTTCAGGATGAGCATTATCTGCTCTATGAAAAGTATATCAATCAATGCCACCAGGATGGTGATATGTATCCTGCAACGATTGACCAGTACACCTCTTTTCTGGTTGAAAGCACCGAATTTACCGCATTTTATGAGTTCCGTCTGGACGGACAACTGCTTGCAGTATCGGTGGTAGATCATTTACGCAGCAGTCTTTCCGCAATTTACACCTTCTACGATCCGGATTGCTCACAACGCAGCCCTGGTCGATATTGTATTTTATGGCTTATCGATCATGCCAGAAAACTCGGGCTACCCTATCTCCATCTGGGTTATTGGATCCGGAAATGCCAGAAAATGAATTACAAAATCGAATACCGCCCTCTGGAGCTTTATGTCAGTCAGGAATGGCGACAACTGAAATAATACGACTGACAGTAAAGGGTGCTTTGCTTTACCAATTGTTTTCAGGCAGAATGCCCAACAAATTTAACCAAGCCGTACCAACCCCTTTGAGGTAGTTATTTAATGGCAAAAGAAGAGAGTCTGGAAATGGAGGGTGTCGTTATTGACACCCTTCCTAATACGATGTTTCGTGTAGAACTGGAAAATGGCCATGTTGTTACCGCGCACATCTCCGGAAAAATGCGCAAGAACTACATCCGCATTCTGACTGGCGACCGGGTAAAGGTAGAACTGACGCCATACGACCTGACGAAAGGCCGTATCACTTACCGTTCTCGCTAACAGCGGTGCTCACCCCTGAGCACCTACCCGCTGTCTTCTAACCTGCCCCACCATCAATTGCCTCCAGATCGGAAGCACGGCTTTTCGCTGCCTCAAACTTGAGGTACAACTCTCCCTTGCGAACGGTTACTTTTACATTACCACCATGCTCGGCAAGCTTTCCGAACAGAATCTGTTCCGCCATGGGCTTTTTCAAGTGTTCCTGAATAACCCGCCCCATAGGCCTTGCACCCATCTGGCGATCAAACCCTTTCTCCGCCAGCCAGCTGCGAGCCTTGTCATCAACATCCAGCTGCACGCGCCTCTCATCCAGCTGAGCCTGGAGTTCAGTGAGGAATTTATCAACCACATGCTTGATAATTTCATCATTGAGTGAGGCAAAAGGAATAATGGCGTCCAGACGATTTCTGAATTCAGGCGTGAAGGTTTTCTTAATGGCCTCATTGCCGTCAGTGGTATGATCCTGCTCAAGAAAGCCCATGGAGCTTCTGGTCATGTTTTCAGCACCGGCATTGGTGGTCATGATCAGAATCACATTTCTGAAATCAGCCTTACGACCATTGTTGTCCGTCAGGGTGCCATGATCCATAACCTGCAGTAACAGGTTAAACACATCGGAGTGGCCTTTCTCTATTTCATCGAGCAACAGCACACAGTGCGGCGTTTTATTGATGGCCTCTGTTAACAGACCGCCCTGGTCAAACCCGACATAACCCGGGGGTGCCCCTATAAGGCGTGAGACAGTGTGGGCTTCCATATACTCAGACATATCAAAGCGCACGAGCTCAATACCCAGGGCCTTTGCCAGTTGGCGACAAACTTCTGTTTTGCCGACACCGGTTGGTCCGGAAAACAGGAAGGAGCCAACGGGTTTTTCAGGTGCCTTGAGGCCTGCTCTTGAAAGCTTGATAGCAGTGGATAATGAAGTGATCGCCTCGTCCTGTCCGAACACCACCATTTTCAGATTGCGCTCAAGCTTGCCAAGCAATTCCTTGTCAGAGGAAGAGACAGACTTTGGCGGAATCCTGGCCATCTTGGCGACAATCCTTTCCACATCATCGACATCAATAACTTTTTTCCGTTCGGACTCAGGCTGAAGCCGCTGATACGCCCCTGCTTCATCAATAACATCAATGGCTTTATCGGGCATATGACGATCATTAATGTAGCGGTCTGCCAGTTCGGCCGCCGCTTTCAGGGCTTCATCCTGATACTTGATAGCATGATGCTCTTCGAATTTCTTCTTCAGTCCCAGCAGTATCTGGAAGGTGTCTTCAACGTTGGGTTCGACAATATCCACTTTCTGGAATCTTCTTGCCAGTGCCCGATCTTTTTCAAAGATCCCACGAAACTCCTGGAATGTGGTAGAACCGATACAGCGCAGCTCGCCGGAAGTCAGCATTGGCTTCAGAAGGTTTGAGGCATCCATCACTCCGCCAGAAGCTGCACCTGCACCAATGATGGTATGAATTTCATCGATAAAGAGAATCGCATGATCCAGTTTCTTGAGTTCACTCAGTAACTGCTTGAAACGCTTTTCAAAATCACCACGATACTTGGTCCCGGCCAGAAGCGAACCCAGGTCAAGGGAGTAAACAACAGCCTTGGACAAAACCTCAGGCACGTCACCATCAACAATCCGACGGGCCAGGCCTTCAGCAATGGCCGTTTTCCCTACCCCGGCCTCGCCAACCAGCAAAGGGTTGTTTTTCCGGCGACGGGTAAGAATCTGGCAGACCCGCTCTACTTCTTCAGCCCGACCAACCAGGGGATCAATTCTGCCAAGACGCGCCTGATCATTCAGATCAGTGGCATACAGTTTGAGGGGGTTCTTGCTGCTGCCACCACTGTTGCTCTCCGGCTCCATATCATCAGACAGATCATGACCAAGCTCTTCGAGCTCCTGACCCGGCGTCTTGGATATTCCGTGGGCAATAAAATTAACAACGTCTATGCGGGCCACATCTTGTTGCTTCAGGAAGTAGACAGCCTGGCTTTCCTGCTCACTGAAAATAGCGACCAGTACATTAGCACCGGTCACTTCCTTTTTACCGGAGCTTTGCACATGAAAAACAGCACGCTGCAGTACTCGCTGAAAGCCAAGTGTTGGCTGCGTTTCACGCTCATGGTCATCGCCGGGGATTAATGGGGTCGTTGAGCTGACAAACTCAGTGAGGTCCTGGCGAAGTTTATGAAGATCAATTCCGCAGGAAACCAGGACTCTGGCTGCGGATTCATTATCAAGCAAAGCAAGTAAAAGATGCTCAACCGTCATAAATTCATGACGATTATCGCGGGCGTCTTTAAATGCATTATTCAGTGTTGCTTCGAGGTCTTTGTTAAGCATATGGTGTAACCTTGAAAACGCTAATCGGCCTTTTCTGTCTTGCACAGCAGGGGATGGTCGTTTTCTCTGGAATATTCATTAACCTGCTGAGCCTTGGTTTCCGCGACATCCTTGCTGTATACACCACAAACGGCTTTTCCCTGGGTATGTACCATCAGCATAATTTGAGTCGCCTTCCCTTCTGGCATACTGAAAAACTTCTCCAGTACCTCAACAACAAAATCCATTGGTGTAAAATCATCATTCAGGAGCAAGACCTGATACATGGGAGGGGGAGCCAGTCTGGTTTTTTCCGGAACGACTGCAACGCTCAGATCACCTTCCTGTTCCTCTCCCTCTTTTTGCAAGCTTAGACGAAACAGTTCGAGATTACTCATGGTTTTATGACTGCCAACCTTCGATTTGTAACTTAACTGTCTGGTAACCAACAGCACACTCAGGGCACCGCAAGTATTTACTACTGCCAATCATAAAAGCTAATCATAAAAACAACGAGCACAAAATACTGATCGGCACGGTTTACAGACATTTGATGACAGAAGATAAATTAGTGCACACCTACTAAGAAATTGACAAATTTGCCAGGATTTCTCTTCTCATTCTAAAGATACTGGAGCAAATCACAATGACCGACTTTCGAAAATTGATCGGGCGACTCACAACAACAGGAGATAAACGTGGAAAGTACAATAAAAAAAGGGGGGATAAAATATTAAAGCCGGAAATGAATTTCCGGCTTTAACTGATGAAAAGTTAACTGAAAACTTACATGTGGTTAATTATTTCATCGGCAAACTCTGAGCACTTGACTAACGTTGCACCCTCCATCAGTCGCTCAAAATCATAGGTAACGGTCTTGGCACCGATAGCACCATCCATACCCTTGATAATGAGATCTGCCGCCTCACTCCAACCCAGGTGTCGAAGCATCATTTCAGCAGAAAGAATGACGGAACCCGGGTTTACCTTATCCTGGCCTGCATACTTTGGAGCAGTACCGTGGGTGGCTTCAAAAACGGCCGTTGGCGCACCGATATTGGCACCAGGAGCAATACCGATACCACCTACCTGGGCAGCAAGCGCATCAGAAATGTAGTCACCATTCAGGTTCAGGGTGGCAATGACATCATACTCTGCCGGGCGCAGGAGAATCTGTTGCAGGAAAGCGTCAGCAATCACATCCTTGATAACAATATCTTCACCGGTATTCGGGTTTTTGACAGTATGCCATGGACCACCATCCAGAGGCTGGCCGCCAAAGTATTCAACAGCTGTCTGATAGCCCCAATCCTTGAAGGCACCTTCCGTAAACTTCATGATATTACCCTTGTGAACCAGGGTAACGGATTTACGGTTGTTATCGATGGTAAACTGAATTGCCTGCTTCACCAGACGTTCGGTGCCCTCTTTTGAAACAGGCTTGACCCCAATACCACAATCTTGCTCAAACCGGATTTTGGTAACGCCCATGTCATTGCGCAGGAAGTTGATCAGCTTTTCGGCTTCAGCACTGCCAGCCTGCCACTCGATACCTGCATAGATATCTTCCGAGTTTTCACGGAAGATCACCATATCCGTTTTTTCCGGCTCTTTTACCGGGCTTGGCACACCCTTGAACCAGCGCACAGGACGAATGCAGGCAAACAGATCCAACTCCTGACGAAGAGCCACGTTCAGCGAGCGAATACCACCACCAACCGGCGTTGTCAGTGGGCCTTTAATGCTGACAACATACTCTTTGAGAGCCTCAAGTGTTTCTTCCGGAAGCCAGGTGTTATCGTCGTAAACCTGAGTAGCCTTCTCACCGCAGAAAACCTCCATCCACTCGATTTTGCGCTGCCCTTTGTAGGCATTCTTCACAGCAGCATCAACAACTTTCAGCATTGCTGGTGAAACGTCAGCACCAATACCGTCACCTTCAATATAAGGTATGACAGGGGTATCGGGAACATTCAGGGAGAGGTCCTCGTTGACAGTGATTTTGTCACCGTTGGCAGGCACCTTGATCTTTTGGTATCCCATTATCAACTCCGTTCTCTAATCATCGGTTTAGCCAGATCAAAGACTGGTTCAACGCTTCTTGTCGTTATTTAAAGCATGCAGCCATATCCAACAGCAGTGTCAGCAGGATAAAAGCACTGCTGACAACGGCAAGCTGACCGCACAAAAACGCGTATACCATATACCATCCTTAGCCAGGAATAAACGAAGTTTTGTTACAAAAGCGAAACCGCCATCTGCGTTTACCACTATAAATTTCCATCGGTATGGCGCTTATTTAGCGGGAAAGGTAAAATGGCCAGCTATTTTTGACAGGTGGCAGTATACCCCAGTGATAAAACATCCCTCCCAAACCAAAGTGATTGTTGGCATGTCCGGCGGTGTTGACTCGTCCGTATCCGCTTTGCTTCTGCAACAGCAGGGCTACCAGGTGGAAGGACTTTTTATGAAGAACTGGGAGGAAGATGACGGGTCTGAATACTGCACCGCAATGACCGATCTGGCCGATGCCCAGGCCGTCTGTGACAAACTTGGCATTCATTTACATAAAGCCAATTTTGCCGCTGAATACTGGGATAATGTTTTCGAACATTTTCTCAATGAATACAAAAACGGCAGAACTCCGAATCCGGATATCCTGTGCAATAAAGAGATCAAGTTCAAAGCCTTTCTGGATTACGCATTCACCCTCGGCAGCGATTACATAGCGATGGGGCATTACTGCCGTCGTGTGGATCGTGATGGTCATAGCTATCTGGTGAAAGGGGTTGATAACAGTAAAGATCAAACCTACTTCCTCCATGCGGTAAGCGAACAACAGATTGCCCGCACTCTCTTTCCGGTCGGTGACCTGGAAAAAACTGAAGTTCGACGCATTGCCGAAGAGCACGGTCTGATCACCCATAACAAAAAGGACAGCACCGGCATCTGCTTCATCGGCGAGCGCCGATTCAAGGACTTTTTGCAGCAGTACCTGCCAGCACAACCTGGCGTTATTGAAACGGAAGATGGCAAGGTGATTGGTGAACACTCGGGTTTGATGTACCACACCATTGGCCAGAGACAGGGGCTTGGGATCGGCGGACTGAAAAATGCCGATGAAGCGCCCTGGTATGTACTTGATAAAGACCTTGAAAGAAATGTGCTAATCGCTGGCCAGGGCAAGGATCACCCCCTGCTCTTCTCAGATAGCCTGACCTGCTCGCACATCGACTGGGTTTCAGGAAAAGCGCCACAGATGCCCTGTCAGCTCAAGGCAAAAGTGCGTTATCGCCAGCAGGATCAGGATTGCACGCTTACCCAGGAAGCCAGCGGTGATTACCGGGTTATCTTTGATCAGCCGCAACGGGCAGTTACCCCGGGCCAGTCGGTGGTCTTTTATGATGACCTTTATGGTGAGAATGTTTGCCTTGGCGGCGGTGTTATTGAAACACGAACACAAGCGTCAGCTTGACCTTCACGAACCTGAAAATCTTATCAACGACAACGGAAATCCCAGAGAAGAAGATTGGTGCGATATTCTACAAAGGACCAGGCGGCGGCATTATCTGGCGTGTTCCAGGCCGCAGAGTTGGTAGACAAGCTGGCCAGGACCGGGCAATGGAGTGAAGAGGCTCTGACCCCATCCATCCACAGTATTTTTGTCACCTCACCGGATGATGTCTCCCAAGTTTACGGTGGTTTCAATGGTCTGTCCAAGGGGCGAAAAACCCTGGAGTCCGTGTTAAGCAGGGACAGCTCCGCGATTCAGGGGGATGTTATCCGCTATGCCCTGGCCCTGATTCACATTGAGAAAAAGCTGAGTCGTAACCGGAAGATGCTGAACACCATCGGTGAGCGTCTCAACAGAACCAAAGAACAGGTCGAACATTTTGGCATGCTGCATGACAATGTGATTGCCAGCCTGGCCAGCATCTACCTGGATACCATCAGCACCTTTAAAACCCGGATACAGGTGGCTGGCGATATGCGTCACCTGCAGAACCCGGTTAACGCTAACCGGATCAGAGCCATCCTGCTAGCCGGTATCCGCTCTGCCGCCCTCTGGCGTCAGTGTGGTGGCAGTCGCTGGCACCTGTTCATCAGCCGAAGCAAGTTACTTGATGGCCTCAAGCGACTGTAATAGCTGAATTTCAAAGGGCACTTCCCGGTGCCTGACCCATCCACTGCATCGGAAAACTGCCTGTGATCTCCCTCCTGATCAGCATTCTGCTTCAGGCCAACCGGCCAATGATTAGAATCTGACAGAGGGATCCGTTATCATGCGCCCTTTTCCCCCGAGCTTAAGGCATAAAACATGGAGCTGAATGCACTGACCGCCGTCTCTCCCATTGATGGACGTTATGGTGATAAGACCCAATCCCTCAGAACCATTTTCAGTGAATATGGACTGATCCGCTTTCGGGTTGCGGTGGAGGTTCACTGGTTGCAATCTCTGGCCAGCCATTCTGCCATTACCGAGGTTCCGGCACTGTCTGAACCAGCCAGCCAGTTGCTGAACAGTCTGGTCAGTAGTTTCTCCATGGCCGAAGCTGAGCGGGTGAAAGAGATTGAGCGCACCACCAACCACGATGTGAAAGCGGTGGAATACCTGATCAAAGAGCGCTTTCAGGGTAATGATGAGCTGTCAGCGATCAGTGAGTTTGTCCATTTTGCCTGCACATCGGAAGATATCAATAACCTCGCCCATGGCCTGATGCTGAAAACCGGTATGAGCGAAGCCGTGCTGCCTGAGATGCGTAACATCATCACAGCCATTGAACAGCTGGCCAGGACCCATGCCGACCAGCCCATGCTGTCCAGAACCCACGGCCAGACCGCCTCCCCGACCACCCTGGGCAAAGAGATGGCCAATGTGGCTTACCGCCTGAAGCGTCAGCTGAAACACATCGAAAGCATTGTCCCCATGGGAAAAATCAATGGTGCTGTCGGCAACTACAATGCCCACCTGTCGGCCTACCCGGAAGTGGACTGGGCTGAACATGCCGAGCAGTTTGTTACCAGTCTGGGTCTGGAGTGGAACCCCTACACCACCCAAATCGAACCCCACGACTACATTGCTGAGCTTTATGATGCCATCTGTCGTTTCAACACCATTCTGATCGACTTTGACCGGGATGTCTGGGGCTATATCTCTCTGGGGTATTTCAAGCAGAAGACGGTTGCCGGTGAGGTAGGCTCTTCCACCATGCCCCACAAAGTCAACCCGATTGATTTTGAAAACTCTGAAGGTAACCTGGGCATCGCCAACGCCATTATGCAGCATCTTGCTGCCAAACTGCCGGTGTCCCGCTGGCAGCGCGATCTGACGGACTCCACCGTGCTGCGCAATATGGGCGTTGGTCTGGGTCAGAGTCTGATTGCATACGCGGCGACCCTGAAAGGCATTGGCAAGCTGGAAGCCTCCCCTGCCCGTCTTCAGCAAGACCTTGATAACGCCTGGGAAGTGCTGGCAGAACCCATTCAAACCGTCATGCGCCGCTATGGTATCGAACAGCCTTATGAAAAGCTGAAAGCACTGACCCGTGGTCAGGAAGGCATTACCAAAGCGACTCTGGCAACGTTTATTGATGGTCTGGAGCTTCCTGCCAATGTAAAGGCCGAGCTAAAAGCGCTGACACCAGCCACCTATGTTGGTAATGCGGTAGAGCAGGCTCTGGCTATTTAACACTGACAAATAGTCATCAAAAATAATGTTAAAGAAGATCAGGGAGAATCGTTGACCCAATAGAGAAAACGCTCTCAATTAACCAGCTAACCGGTTGATTGAGAGCGTTTTTATTCGCCCGGGCAGCCAGTCTTTAAGCCAAACCAGCCGCTTTAAACTCTTTCCGCCGTTGATGAAGTACAGGCTCGGTATAACCGTTAGGCTGCTCACAACCCCTGAAAACCAGGTCGCAGGCCGCAGCAAAGGCAATACTCTTATCAAAGTCTGGTGCCATGGGCCGGTAAGCGGTATCAGCGGCATTCTGTCGGTCTACAATCACAGCCATACGCTTCATGGTTGCCATTACCTGCGCTTCTGAACAGATATCATGACGAAGCCAGTTGGCAATGTGCTGACTGGAAATGCGCAGCGTGGCACGGTCTTCCATCAGACCAACGTCGTTGATATCCGGAACCTTGGAACAGCCAACACCCTGGTCAATCCAGCGCACCACATAGCCAAGAATGCCCTGGGCGTTATTGTCCAGCTCTTTCTGGATCAACTCTGCGGATAATTTACCCGGATCGGTCATTACCGGAATTTGCAGAATGTCATCAACACTGGCTTGTTGACGACGGGATAGCGCTTCCTGACGGGCCAGAACATTAACTCTGTGATAATGAACGGCATGAAGTGTTGCGCCATTGGGAGACGGCACCCAGGCGGTGTTGGCCCCTGACAGGGGGTGAGCAATCTTCTGCTCCATCATTTTGGCCATCTCATCCGGCATTGCCCACATGCCTTTACCAATCTGGGCTTTGCCGGGCAGTCCTGTATGGAGACCAATATCAACATTCTGATCTTCATAGGCCTGGATCCAGGTCGACTGCTTCATCTCCCCTTTGGGAATAACAGGTCCGGCTTCCATACTGGTGTGTATTTCATCCCCGGTACGGTCCAGGAAACCGGTGTTGATAAAGACAATACGATCTCTGGCCTCACGGATACACGCTTTCAGGTTTATGGAAGTTCTGCGCTCTTCATCCATAATGCCCACCTTCAAGGTGTTGGCAGGTAGATCAAGCGCCGCTTCGATACGTGAAAACAGCTTGCAGGTAAAGGCGACTTCTTCGGGACCATGCATCTTGGGCTTGACGATATAAATGCTGCCTTCCCGGGAGTTCTGCTGATTACCTGCTTTTTTCTTCAGGTCGTGGATGGCAATCAGGGAGGTGAACATACCATCCATAATGCCCTCCGGTATTTCATTACCCTGAGCATCAAGAATGGCATCATTGGTCATCAGGTGACCGACATTTCGGACAAACATCAGGCTTCTGCCGGGCAAGATCAGCTCACTGCCGTCTGGTGCCGTGTAAATCCGGTCAGAACTCAGCTTTCGGGTCACCGGCTTGCCACCTTTAACGAAAGTATCTTCCAGATCACCTTTCATCAGTCCAAGCCAGTTGCGATAGACCAGGGCCTTGTCGTCTGCATCCACTGCCGCCACGGAATCTTCGCAGTCCATTATGGTGGTAATGGCAGCCTCAACGATCAGATCCTGTACATCCGCAGCGTCATCCCTGCCGATCACACCTTCAGGATCCATCTGAATATCAATGTGTAACTCATTATTTTTCAACAGTATTGAGTCGGGCTTTTCAGGTGTTCCGGTATAGCCACAGAACTTTTCCGGCTCTTTCAGGGATGTGATTGAACCATCCTCAAGTGAAATGGCCAGACTGTTCTCCAACACCTGATAGCGAACGGCGTCTTTGTGGCTACCGGAAGCCAGTGGAGCCGCGGTATCCAGCAATTCACGACCAAACTCAATCACTTTTCTGCCACGAACCGGGTTATACCCTTTGCCCTTTTCTGCTCCTTCGCTGTCCGGAATAGCGTCCGTTCCATACAGCGCATCATACAGGCTGCCCCAGCGGGCATTGGCTGCATTCAAGGCAAAGCGGGCATTCATAACAGGAACTACCAGCTGGGGCCCTGCCTGACGAGCTATTTCGCTGTCGACCTTGCTGGTGGAGATGGCAAAGTCATCCCCTTCAGGCAGCAGATATCCTGTTTCCTCAAGGAAAGACCTGTACTCAGACTTAGTTTCTTCGGTATAACGGTTTTGCTGGTGCCATGCATCAATCTTCTGCTGAAGTTCATCCCGACGAGCCAGAAGCGCTTTGTTTTCAGGGGCGAGGTCATTAACCAACGCTTCGAGGGACAGCCAGAACTTCTCCGGGTCCACACCAGTTCCCGGAACAATGTCATTTACCAGTAAATCATGGAGTACCGGGGCGATTTGCAGGCCGCCTTTCTGGATGCGTTCAGTCATTTCAACCTCACTTCCTGATCATTATTATGCAACTGACGTATACATTATGCTGCAACCATGTACAAGCACAACAATCCAACTGTCAATGTTATCGAAGCGAGAAGGTATGTCCAATTAACGCCCGCAATGACGGCTATTTATCCTGTGAATGGTGGCTGTTAAATGGAAAATTGATCGGGAATAATCAAATTATGAGCGCCCAGGCTGGAGATTTTCGTCTCGCCAATCAGTGCCATGGTGGACTCAAGCTCTTTATAAATGATCTCCAGAGCACGGTTTACACCAGCTTCACCGGCAGCCCCCAGCCCATAAGCAAAGGCTCGCCCAACAAGAACCCCCTGAGCGCCAAGCGCAATCGCCTTCAGTACATCCTGGCCACTGCGCACACCACTATCCAGCAACACATCAACCTGCTGGTTTGCCGCTTTTACAAGACCTGCCACAGTTCTGATGGTTGACGGAGCACCATCCAGTTGGCGTCCACCATGGTTAGAGACCACCACGGCCTGGGCACCTGCATCAATGGTGCGATATAAGTCTTCGGCATTCAGTATTCCCTTAATGATCAAATAACCATCCCAGTGATCACGAATCCACTGTATATCGTTCCAGCTTAATGAGGCATCCAGCTGCTCTGATGTCCACATGGCAAGAGAGCTCAGATTGTTGACTCCTTTTGCGTGACCGACAATATTCCCGAAAGTATGATGTGATGAGAAAGCCATCTTCAAACACCAGACCGGGCGATTAAGGAACTGAATCAGCGATGTGGCGGTTATCCGGGGCGGGGCTGAAAGCCTGTTTTTAACATCTTTATGCCTTTGCCCCATGATGGGCAGATCCATGGTGACAACCAGTGTTTTACAACCTGCCTTTCTGGCTCGTTCCATCAGTTGCAGGGTAAAATCCCGGTCTTTAAATACATACAACTGAAACCAGAAAGGTTGATGGGTCTGCCGGGCAACGTCTTCAATTGAACAAATACTCAAGCTGGACAGTGCAAAGGGAATACCAAATGCTTCTGCAGCCCTGGCAGCCAGAATCTCACCATCAGGATACTGCATCCCTGCCAACCCAACAGGAGCCAGCGCCACCGGCATTGTCACCGGAGTCTGCGCCATAAGAGATGCGGTACTTCTCTGGGCTACATCCACCCCAACCCGCTGTCGAAACAGTAAATGGTTAAAGTCAGAGTGATTACTGTCATAAGTCCTTTCAGACCAGGCACCTGAGTCTACGTAGTCATAGAACATTTTTGGCACACGTTTTCTGGCCAGAGCCTGTAAGTCATGAATAGAGCATATTTGTGCAAGATTGGAGTGAGCGGCAAACATAGGATCTGCCCAAATTTTGTAGGAGTCTGTTAAATCTAGCGGGCAAAAACAAATGTGCAAAATCCGGGAGTTCTGTCTGGTCCGGCTTCAAATTCTGTGAAGGGAAAAAAGAAAGCCCTTTTCTTTTGGGAAAAAGAAAAGGGCTTTTTCAATAACGTCTGCTCTGGTCAATCAGTCGTCCAGGACAACACCCTGCTGCTGCTCAGAGATTAACAAGTAGTATGACTCGGCGATAAATTCCTTGCACTCTTCGGCAACATCAAACAGTGCATGCTCTGCTTCCAGATCACTCAGCCAATCCATTTTTATCTCCAATAATCCAACTGATTTTGTAGTTCTTTAACGGAGGATAATGTCTTATTTTCCTCTTCTGTTTCGCGCAAATCAGCGAAAGCAGGCAAATTAGAACACAGATAAACAAAGAATAACAGTCGCGACTGTTAGTTTATGGTGTTATTTGTTGGCCTGTGTGAAAACAAACGACAAGGTCACTTTCCCGCCACGGATTTAATAATCTGCCTCAGCCACTGATGGGCAGAGTCGTGATGCAGCAAAGGGCTCCAGGCCATGGACAGGTCAAATGATGGAATTTCAAACGGGGGCCTGACGACAGCGAGCCTGGTACTGAATCGTTCAATATCTGCAAGCCGACTGGGAAGCGTAGCGATCAGATCATTCTGGACAGACAACAGCATCGCCACCTGATAATGACGGGTAAAAACACTGATTTTACGTTTTTTGCCAACAGCGGCGAGCGCTTCATCGACCCAGCCCAGTCGCTGTACATCCTCAGGATTAACCCCTACGCCAATCCCCATTCCGGTTTTGCTGGCCCAGATATGCTGGGATTGAAGATAGGTGTCCAGGGTAAAATCAGTCAGTATCGGGTTTTCCCTGCTCATCACACAGGAAAAATCATCCTGCCAGATCCGCGACTGATAAAACGACTGAGGCAGACTGTCAAAACGGTTAATGGCCATATCCACCCAACCTTGCTCCACGTCATGAAAGCTCACATCACTGGGCGTCAGGACATCCAGCGTCACATTCGGAGCCAGTGAGCGAACCTGCTTCAACACCAGAGGGATCAGGGTTGATTCAGCATAATCAGAAGCCATGATCCGGAAAACCCGCTGACTGGTTTCAGGATCAAACTTCTCTCTTGGCTGAATCGTTTTCTCCATGGCCAGTAATGCCTCACGAATCAGTGGCTGGAGTTCAAGTGCACGCTCTGTTGGGGTCATCCCCTCGCTGGTCCGGATCAACAGAGGATCATTAAACAACTCCCGCAGTCTGCGCAGCCCATTACTCATGGCGGGCTGGGTAATTCCCAACTGTTCCGCGGCACGGGTTACGTTGCGCTCCCTGAGCAGAACATCCAGGTAAACCATCAAATTCAGATCAACGCGTGCAATATTCATTCTATAAATACCCGAGATAACTCTTATAAATTACCAGAATCTTTCTCAGGTGTTTAGGATGTGCGACGTAAATCAAACATTTGTTTGAATTTCAACAGTCGCATAACTACACCTCGCTGTCCGGGGGAGGAAAATAACATGGCTCGCTATAACCGCTCTGAAGAAATTGCCCGCATTGAAAAGGACTGGGCGGAGAACCCACGCTGGAAAAATGTCAAACGGACCTACAGTGCAGAAGACGTCGTCCGTCTGAGAGGTTCGGTGAAAATCGAAAACACCATTGCCAGACAGGGTGCCGAGAAACTCTGGGACCTGGTGTATGGCAACCAGTCTAAAAAAGGTTATGTCAACTGTCTCGGTGCCCTCACTGGCGGCCAGGCAGTACAACAGGTTAAAGCAGGTATTGAAGCGATCTACCTTTCCGGCTGGCAGGTTGCGGCAGATAATAATACCGCCAGCACCATGTATCCTGACCAGTCTCTGTACCCGGTTGACTCCGTGCCGGCAGTAGTCAAGCGCATCAACAACAGTTTCCGTCGTGCTGATCAGATTCAGTGGAAAGCCGGTAAGCAAGCGGGTGATGAAGGCTATGTTGACATGTTTGCCCCGATTGTGGCGGACGCAGAGGCAGGCTTTGGTGGTGTACTGAACGCCTATGAATTGATGAAGGGCATGATTGAAGCCGGTGCTGCCGGAGTGCACTTTGAAGACCAGCTGGCTTCCGTTAAAAAGTGTGGCCATATGGGCGGCAAGGTGCTGGTTCCCACCCAGGAAGCTGTTCAGAAGTTGATTGCGGCCCGACTGGCTGCTGACGTTGCCGATGTACCGACCATTGTTCTGGCCCGTACCGATGCCAACGCTGCTGATCTGATTACCTCTGACTGCGATCCTTACGATGCAGCATTCCTGACTGGCGAAAGAACCCCTGAAGGTTTCTTCCGGACTAAGGCCGGTATTGATCAGGCAATTGCCCGTGGTCTTGCCTATGCGCCATACGCGGATCTGCTGTGGTGTGAAACCGCCACTCCAGACCTGGATGAAGCCCGTAAATTTGCAGAAGCGATCAAAGCTGAGTACCCGGATCAGCTGCTGGCTTATAACTGCTCACCCTCCTTTAACTGGAAGAAGAACCTGGACGATGAAACCATCGCCAAATTCCAGCAGGAACTGAGTGATATGGGCTACAAGTACCAGTTCATCACCCTCGCAGGCATTCATAACATGTGGTACAACATGTTTGAACTGGCTCATAACTACGCCCAGGGCGAAGGTATGAAGCATTATGTCGAGATGGTCCAGGAGCCAGAGTTTGGTGCTGCGGAAAAAGGTTACACGTTTGTTGCCCACCAACAGGAAGTCGGAACCGGTTATTTTGATGATATGACAACGGTTATCCAGGGTGGTCAGTCTTCAGTAACAGCATTAACCGGCTCTACTGAAGAAGAGCAGTTCTAGATCGTAAATGCTTGAGCCCCTGATGGATGACGGGGCTCATTTTTAGCGATGAAACATATCTCTGGCCAGTTCAGGATGCACTCTCTTTAGCGCACTCTTAAAACTGAGAGCTGTTTTTTCCTGTGACTTCCTGAGCTTACTGGGCGTTATTAACGTATCGAGAAGTGACCTGACTTTCGCTGACTTGTTACTTTTACGCTGGATACTCTCAAGCTCAGCACTGGAAATAGTAAGTTTATGCGCCAGATTGTTGGTCAGTATTGATACCTGATGAGCAAACAGGCCATCCACCGCTTTATCATAGTTCTCCACTAATTTTTGATAGTCTGACGACTCCGAATGTGCAGTGTGGTAAACAGTAGTGCCACTTTTTGATAATTCGTTGTTCCGAAATTTAGCATTGATTAATCGACGCAGGGCGGCACCATCCCCAAGGGTTGTGTATCGGGAGCACCTGAAAGAATCGAAGTCTGTAAGGATTTCTGCTGTCTGCTGCTCTGCGTATGGCGTGCAGGGTTGTTTAGGAACAAACTTTTTACCAATGGCAGAGGGTGAAAAATTTCTTTCATGTATTGCCCTCCGAAGTGCCTGCACATCTTTGAGTGTTGACTGTGTGGAATTAATGAAGTTTTTTATATCATCAAGAATCCAGACAGCACGTTGATATGCATAAGGCGAACTGAATTTCGAGTAAAAATCCTTTGCTGTTGTTGAGCTATTTCCTTTGCTTGCACCTGAACCTTGATTAGCCCGTTCAGATGATACGAAGGCTGGTACCCCGGGAATCTTCGGAAACATTCACACAATCCTTTAGATAATTATTATAACTGCATCATTTACATAGACTTGTTCTTTATGTATAAGTTCAATTTTTAAGTGATAACTGTCACAGCCCACGCTATCCCGGTGCCCGGGAAAACCGCCCGGCACTGAACTTTTCAGACCTCACAGCCAATCTTGACTATCTTTTAAAGGCGATGGTAGCACCAAAGCCAGTTTGCCTTTAAATAAGTTACAGATGTTGAGGTTATGTCAGCAGTACCCAATGTTAACCAGCTTCCTGATTATCTGAAGTTAAACCATGCTTTTCAGCAAATAAGAAACAATGTGCGCACCACCCCGCTGTTAAAATCCGATGTCTTGAGTGAACTGATCAGCGGGGAAGTGCTGATCAAAGCCGAGTCTCTGCAAATTACCGGGGCCTTTAAATTCCGGGGGGCCTTCTACCGACTGTTAAATTTAACGGATGGCCAGAAAAAACAAGGTGTTACAGCCTATTCTTCAGGAAATTTTGCAGCAGGCCTGTCAGCCGCCGGACAGCTTCTGGACATACCGGTCAGGCTGGTAATGCCCCATGATGCACCCACATCAAAAGTCAATAATGCCAGACGTTACGGCGCAGAGATTATTCTCTGCCAATGCAATAAACCTTCCAGGGAGGAAGCTGCCAGCGCTATGGCCAGGCAAATAGCCAAAGACCACGGCGCAGTTCTGCTGCACCCTTTCGATGACCACGAGATCATCATTGGTCAGGCATCTGTAGCGCTGGAGCTGCAGGAGCAGTTGGCGATGTCCGGGAAATCCTGTGACCACATTCTTTGCCCCGTTGGTGGTGGCAGCCTGGTGGCAGGATCCAGCCTGGTGTTTGGCAGCAACACCCAGGTATGGGCCGTAGAAGTGGATGGTTACCAGGGCATGGGCATTTCCCTTGAAAACGGCAGGCGCTCTCGAGCCAAAGGTCATATCCTGTGTGACTGTGATGCTTTACTGGCCCTTGAGCCTGGCATTGCCAACCTGGACATCGTTCTGCAAACCGGTGTCAGGGGTATAACAGTCAATCCGCAAAAATCCCATGACGCCATCAGGCTCGGTTTTCAGGAGATGAACCTGGTGCTGGAACCCAGCGGTGCGGTGGCCATTGCCGCGATTATGGATAACCCGGCACTGTTTGAAAATAAAACCGTAGTGGCGATTGGCAGTGGAGGTAACGTTGATCCGGATAAGTACGCTGCAATATTAGAGGCTGTCTGAGTATCCGATTGACCGGCTGGTCGTTGGGCAGGCATAACTGGTGAAAATATATCCAATCTGTAGCAATGCCTGCCAGCCCTCCCCCGCAGTGGGAAGGACAGGCAAGAGGGTGTAATCAAAAAGAGCTCAGATATTAATCGATCACGTGCACAGAAGCAGTATTGGTAGTACCGGACTCAACCAGGGCACCGGAAACCATGACAACCAGATCACCAGACTGAACAAAGTTGTGCTTCACCGCCAGCTCTTTACCCAGCTTGTAGAATGCATCGGTGTTTTCCTGCTGTGAGACCAGGCTGGTGGTCACCCCTTTGCTCAGACTGAGTTGGTTAGCGGTCTTCTCGGAAGAAGTCAACGCCAGAATCTGGGCTTTAGGGAAGAACTTACGCAGAGAACGTGCAGACTTACCCTGCTCAGTGGCAACGATAATCAGCTTGGCAGCCAGAATATCTGCCGTCTTGACTGCTCCACGGCAGACCGCTTGCGTGATACTGCGATAGTTGTCGATCTCCGCATCGAACTCTTCAACACGCAGTTCCATGCTGCCATCCGTGCTGTTACAGATGGTTGCCATAACCGCCACAGATTCTGCCGGGTACTTACCTTTGGCACTCTCACCGGAGAGCATAACGGCATCGGTGCCGTCCAGAATAGCGTTTGCTACGTCACCGGCTTCTGCACGGGTTGGACGGGGATTCTTGATCATCGAATCCAGCATCTGGGTAGCCGTGATAACCGGCTTACGGGCATGGTTACACTTGTTGATCATCATCTTCTGGGCAAAGATCACCTGATCAACCGGGATTTCTACACCCAGGTCACCACGGGCCACCATGATGGCATCAGAAACGGCCAGAATGTCGTCGAAGTTATCAACGCCTTCCTGGTTCTCGATCTTGGAAATGATCTGGATTTCCTTACCACCGTTGGCATCCAGCAGTTCACGGATCTCGTTAACGTCGCTGGCTTTACGAATAAAGGAAGCCGCTACAAAATCAACGCCCTGCTCACAACCGAAGACCAGGTCAGCCTTATCCTTTTCTGACAGGGCTGGCAGGTTAACTTTAACACCTGGCAGGTTTACGCCTTTGTTTTCACCCAGTTCACCGTTGTTCTTGACTTCACAGACGATTTCCTGAGCCTTGACTTCTTTTACCGTCAGTTCAATCAGGCCATCGTCCAGCAGAACCGTGTTACCCGGCTTCAGGTCATCGGTCAGGCCGGCGTAGGTAACCGCTACACGCGTGCTGTCACCAATAACAGACGCGTCGGTAGTCAGAGTAAATTCCTGTCCTGCGCTCAGCATGACTTCGTCGCCACTGTGCAGTTTAACAGTTCGGATTTCAGGGCCTTTTGTGTCCAGAAGAATGGCAACACGCTTACCGGTTTCAGCCATGACTTCGCGCAGACGGGCAATACGGGCACCATGCTCGTCAAAGTCACCATGAGAGAAATTCAGTCGCATCACATTCATGCCATTGTCGACCAGTTTGGTCAGCATCTCATGGGATTCAGACTTTGGGCCGATGGTACAGACGATCTTAGTCTTTCTCACTGGAGTTTTCTCCGTCATAGGGGATTTCCGGGAGCCTGTCGGGCATAAGTCCGAGAGTCTCCCAGTGTGATTGACGGTCAGGTATACGAAGTCCCGACACTTTGGTGGGTGCGGATACTACCGCAAAAACGAAAGAAAACCTTGGCCTTTTTACAATAAATCCGTTGTTTTAGATCAGTATTTTCCGAAAATATGTTTAATTAATCACCAACCATAATAACTTATGAAAATGCTTGTGAAACAGTGACTTATTATAGAAAGATTCGTTATTTATGAAGGACTGGGATTGCCCTGCTTCCACAATGCCAGGATCGAAAGAAACAGGACCAGGCATCAAACCAGTCGTTCAGCAGAAACGACAATCCCGTTCAAATCGGCATACAGGAAATGGCCGGGAATGAAGTCCACGCCATGAAACCGAACAGGAATATCGACTTCTCCCTGCCCTTTTTTATCCGTTTTCATCGGGTGTACAGCAAGAGCCTGAACCCCCAGCGGCAGTTGTGAAATCACTTCAACGTCACGAATACAGCCATAAACAATAATACCCTGCCAGCCATTGCTTACGGCCTGTTCTGCCAGCATATCACCCAACAAGGCCCTTCTCAGGGAACCGCCGCCATCAACAACCAGCACTTTACCGTGACCGTCACTGAACACCTGCTCCCGAACTCTGGAATTATCTTCATGGCATTTAATGGTGACAATTTCGCCACCAAAAATATCCCTGCCACCAAAGCTGTTAAAACCCGGGTCAACGACCTGAAGGCTTCCCGGGAAATCATCACACAAATCGGGGGTGGTAAAACTCATTATTATTCTCCCATGACAATTCATACTGGCATGATAACCAAAAAAAACACCGGGAAAAGCTTTTCCTCTGTGAAATGCGGATTACTTCTCTGCACAATTAAATGCCACACCATAAACGTGCAATGCCCACTATCGCTCGGCATTTTCCCAGTGGTTTTATCAACCTGAACCAAAAACTCAGCGCAGGAACTTTTACCAGACTCAGCAATCTACAATTCAGTTCCTGAATGCTCAGACAGTTAATAGCAGGATGGGACAAGGATCCAGAAGGTGCTACTTAACAATGGTCGTATAAATAAACCATCTATGAGCCAATCAGGCAGGAGTTATCATGCAACCAATAGCGCAGAGTAGTCTCAGAAGTGTAGATGGAAGCGGTTTGAAAAAAGACGAAGAGGCGTTAATAAAGGGCCTGAAGCCAATATCCGGGTTAGTGGCCAGCTACAATAAACGTATCAGAGAAGCCTCTGAACAGGGTCAGGATCAATCGTTCAAACGACTGAAACAGCATTTACCATCCGAATGGACGACCAGCATAGATATTGAGCATCGTAAGCTGGAAATTGTCGGGCTGCATCTTTCCACGAATCGTTTATCACCAGGCACCACATCGCAACAGACTGCTATCAGTACGATACAGTGCGATAATCGTATTGAACCGGGCAATATTGCCCCAGCGAAGAGTGAAATTTTTCAATGCCAGGCCAATAATCTTGAATTCATAACGATGGCCAGCTTCGGTGGTTATATTCTTGATGCCTGTTTCAGCCCGACAGGAAAGACCCTCTTGATCAGTGGTTGCGACAGTTTGAATGATCATAGCCCGGTAACCTGTCGGCAAGGTGCCGATGGCAACTGGTCGGAGAAGAGCAGGAGTAAGGTCGAAGCTTCCGAGGAGATTCTTTTCCAGCTCAACCGGTTAGAAAATACGCTCTTGAGTATCACCCCCGAAGGCCATCTCAATGTGAGTACGCTAAATAGTTATGACCATTGGAAAAAAACGAGGGTGCTTGAGCACCCCCCACTTGAAGATGGCGATGAGCAGGTGAAGGCAAGATTCAGTCCGTTGCAGGACAAGATTATGTCCTGCAATCCGCTCACCGGCAAAATCAACGTATTGCACGTGGATGGTAACAGCCAGTGGACCCTGCTAAACCCGCTGGGGGATATCAGGCAAGTTGGGCTAACAGCACCGGAATTCAATGCCACGAATAATTATTTAATAACTTACAATGGCACAAAAGTGACCATCTGGGGATGTGATGATCAGAGCAACTGCCTTGAGAATAAATTTGAAAAAAATTATGACAGTTCAATTGAAGATTGCCAGATGAGTGATGATGAGCAGCACGCTCTTATCTTCCCCCGGGGCAACCAGGTTTTTTTCCTGGCTCGCGATGTCGACGGCAACTGGTCGCAGGTCGGAGAGGTTCGTCATTCCGCGCAGATAGTAAATCACTGCAACGAAAATGTTTGCAACCGTATTTGTAAAGCCTACCTCAATAACTCAGGGCAGTATGCACTGACCCATGATTTAGCTAAGAAATGTATAATTTCCGGTTATGACGATAATGGTGCATGGGTAGAAAAAAGAGAGATTCCGAGTTGTGATCTTGTCAGCTTCAGCATCTCCGGGCGCAAAGTACTGGCCAGACTCGGCAGAGGCTCTTTTAAAATCTGGGGTTGCCATAGCGGTAACCGTCTGGACAAAGGTCAGCCCCTTGAGCACATCGGCAGTGACAGAGCCTGTTTCAGTCCCTCAGAGAATCTGCTCCTGAGCTTTGGCAATCTGACGAATTACGCTTGCATTTGGGGTGATGACGAAGACGGTAACCTGATTGAGAAAGCAAGGATATGTCATCAGAGGGGGATTAACTTTGCTCGCTTCAATGGTCAGGAGGACAGTGTGCTGAGCATCAGCCGTGATTGCACTGTGAAAGTCCAATGGCTTGACAGAGATGGCAAATGGCAGGGACAGCTGATGGTTCAACATCAAAAAAGAATCGATTTTGCCGATTTTTCCATCTCCGGTCGCCTTGCCTTTACCGTTAGCATGGACGGCACCGCCTGCATCCTGGGGCGTGACGATAATAGCGAATGGACGCTACAGGCCATAACAAGGCATGATGGCTATGTGATCCAGGGCGCTCTGTTTAATAAATTGGATAACCATTTTCTGACTTTTGGTTGCAGTGACAAAGATCATGACAAGTCGGGTTTTGTCCAATTCTGGAGCATTGGTAATGATGGCAAATGGGCAGAAAAAGAACTGATAACACTGGCTCATCCCGTTGAAATTGCCAAATTCAGCCCTGATAGTGATCATATAATGATCCACTGCCAGAATAATTCCGGGAGTGCCACCTTACCCAGAGGTGCTACCGCGCTACTCTGGAAGATTCCTGCCAGCCTCTCAGCATGAAAAAATAGCCAGTTCTACTTAAACAAACCTTAGAGCAGGAACTTTTGCCAAATTCAATAATCTACAGCTCAGTTCCTGAATGTTTAGACAGGTAATAGCAGGATGAGACCAAGACCCAAAGGATGCTAATGATCAATGGTCGTATAAATTAACCATCTATGTACCAATAAGGCAGGAGTAACCATGCAACCAATAGAGCAGAGTTGTCTCACAAGTTTAGATGGAAGCGGCTTGAAAAAAGATGAAGAGGCGTTAATTAACGGCCTGAAGCCAATATCCGGGTTAGTGGCTAACTTTAATAAACGTATCAGAGAAGCCTCTGAACAGGGTCAGGATCAATCGCTCAAACGACTGAAACAGCATTTACCCTCCGAATGGACGACCAGCATAGATATAGATATTGAGCATCGTAAGCTGGAAATTGTCGGGCTGCATTTGTCCACGAATCGTTTATCACCAGGCAGCACATCGCAACAGCCTGGTATCAGTACGATACAGTGCGATAGTCGTATTGAGCCGGGCAATATTGACCCGGCGACGAGTGAAATTTTCCAGTGCCAGACCAATTATCTTACGTTCCAAAAGAAGGCCCACTTCAGTTGTTATATTGTTCAAACCTACTTCAGCCCTTCGGGTAAGCACCTCTTCATCAGCGGTTGCGACAGTTTGAAAGATCATAGCCTGGTAAGCTGGCGACAAGACGCGGATGGTAACTGGTTGGAGAACAGCAGGAGCAGGGTTGGGGCCCAGCAGATTATTCCCCAGCTTAACCGGTCGGAAAACACGCTTCTGACTTGCTGCAGCGAGGATGGCAAGGTCAAGGTGAGTACACTCAATAGTGATGGCCATTGGGTGGAGTCGCGGGTGCTTGAGCACTCGCCACTTGAAGATGGCTACGAACCAGTGATGGCAAGCTTCAACCCGGTGCAGGACAAGATTATGACCTACGATCAGTGCGCCGGCAGCATCAATGTTTTGCGATTGGATGGCAGCCGGTGGACTCTGCTAGACCAGCCAGTAAAGATCAGACAATGTGGGCCAAGAGCACTGAACTTCGTCCCCACGAATACTTTTTTAATGACTCACAATGTTGAAAAAGCGACCATCTGGCACCTTAATGAGCAGCGCAACTGTATTGCTCGTGTATTTGTCAAGGCTTGCGACCGTGTAATTTCTGATTGTCAGTTGAGTTGGGATGAGAGCCATGCCCTTGTCCTCCTGGATAACCGGGTTTTCTTTCTGGCTCACGATGCCTACGGCAAATGGTCGCAGGTCGGAGAGGTCCATCATTCTGAGCAACCCGTAGAAATTAACCAGGGCGTTAGAGGGACCAACCGTATTTGCTCAGCCTCCTTCAATCCCTCAGCGACATTTGCACTTACCCGTGATTTAGCCAGAAAAACAAAAATTTCCGGTTATAACGCTAATGTTGACTGGGTAGAAAAAATAGAGATCCCGAGTTGTGATAATGCCACCTTCAGCACCTCGGGGTACAAAGTACTGGCCGACTTCGGTGGTGGCTCTTTTAAAATCTGGGATTGCGGTTCAGGCAATCTGAACAAACCCCAAATCCTTGAGCACCCCGGCAGTGACAGAGCTATCTTCAGTCGTTCAGAAAAACAGCTCCTGAGCTATGGCAATGAAACAAATTACGCTTGCATTTGGGGTGATGACAGGGAAGGTAACCTGATTGAGAAAGCACGGGCATGTCATCAGGGAGGGATTATCATTGCTCACTTCAATCTTAAGGAAGACAGTGTACTGACCGTCGGTCATGATTGCACTGTGAAAATTCAGGGGCTTGACACAGACGATGAATGGCTGGAGCAGCTGGAGGTTAAGCATCAAAAACCAATTGATGTTGCCCAATTTTCCCGATCAGGCCGTCTGGCATTTTCCGTTAGCCAGGACAGTACCGCCGGCATCATGGGGCGAGACGACAAGGGCAAATGGACACAACAGGCATTGACAAAACCCGGTCCCTATTTGATCAAATGCGCCCAGTTTAATAAATGGGAGAACCATTTCCTGATCTTTGGCAAAGATTACAAAGATCATGACAAGCCGGGCTTTGTGCAACTCTGGAGTATCGGTGATGATGGAAAATGGGCAGAAAGAGAGATGATAAAACTGGATCATCCCGTTAAAGTGGCCGATTTTAGCCCCGATGGTGGTCATTTAATAATCCACTGCAAAAAGAACCCCGGGGGGGTACCCAAAGGGGACACAGTACTTCTCTGGAAGATTCCTGTCAGCCCCCCAGGGCAATCTTTGCACAACCCTACACAGGGACTATCAAGTCATTCCGCCAGATAGAGCCAGGTTTCCAGAACCGAATCGGGGTTCAGGGAAACGGTATTAATACCCTCTTCCATCAACCAGCGGGCAAAGTCAGGATGATCACTGGGCCCCTGGCCGCAAATACCGATGTATTTCCCCTGTCGGCGACAGGCCTGAATCGCCATGGACAACAACTGCTTGACGGCGGCATTACGCTCATCAAAAAGGTGAGCAATCAAGCCGGAATCCCGATCAAGCCCCAGGGCCAGCTGAGTCATATCGTTGGAACCAATGGAGAAGCCATCAAAATATTCCAGGAACTCATCAGCCAGCAGCGCATTGGATGGCAGTTCGCACATCATAATAATCTTCAGGCCATGTTCACCACGACGAAGTCCAAAGTCAGACATAATGTTGATGACCTGACGGGCTTCATCCGGCGTTCGGACGAATGGCACCATCAATTCAACATTGGTCAGACCGAACTCCTCCCTGACCCGCTTCATGGCCCGGCATTCAAGCTCAAAACAGTCCCTGAAGGATTCCGAGATATAGCGGGAAGCGCCACGAAAGCCCAGCATCGGGTTCTCTTCATGGGGCTCATAGATCTTGCCGCCAATCAGGTTGGCATATTCGTTAGACTTGAAGTCTGAGAGTCGGACAATAACTTTTTCCGGGGCAAAAGCGGCAGCAATAGAAGCGACGCCTTCAACCAGTTTTTCAACGTAAAAGTCGACAGGATTGCCGTAGCCCGCCATTCGCTCATCAATCTGCTGTCTGACAGCATCGGGGACGCTGTCCGGATTAGTTTGATAGTTCAGCAAAGCCTTGGGATGAACACCGATCATCTTGTTGATAATAAATTCCAGTCGAGCAAGCCCCACACCCGAATTGGGCAGTCGGGAGAAACTGAAAGCCCGGTCAGGATTCCCCACATTCATCATAATCCTGAAGGGCAACTCAGGCATTTGATCCAGATCTTTCTTCTGGTGCTCAAACGGCAACTCACCCTGATAAATAAAGCCGGTATCCCCTTCGGCACAGGAAACCGTTACCGCCTGACCATCTTTCAGTCGGCGGGTAGCGTCACCACACCCGACCACTGCTGGAATACCCAGCTCTCGGGCGATAATAGCGGCGTGACAGGTACGCCCACCCCGGTTGGTGACAATGGCTGAAGCCCGTTTCATAACCGGCTCCCAGTCCGGATCAGTCATATCGGTAACCAGCACATCGCCATCCTGAACCCGGTCCATATCCGCCAGATCATCCACCAGACAGACACGCCCCTGACCAATGCGCTGGCCAATACTGCGGCCTTCTGCCAGAACATTACCCTGTTGCAACAGGCGATAACGTTCCAGCGTCCTGGACTCAGTTCGACTTTGTACTGTCTCAGGCCGGGCCTGAACCACATAGAGCTGCTGGTCATCGCCATCTTTGGCCCACTCGATGTCCATGGGTCGGCCGTAATGGGCTTCAATGGCCATGGCCTGACGGGCCAGTTCCAGCACATCGGCATCATTGATGGAGAACTGCTGGCGCTTTTTAAGGTCAACGTCCACGGTTTGCACCGATCTTCCGGTCTCTGGAGCATCACCGTAAACCATCTGAATCGCCTTGCTGCCCATATTCCGCCTGAGAATGGCAGAGCGCCCTGCTTCAAGTGCGGGCTTGTAAACATAAAATTCATCCGGGTTTACTGCCCCCTGAACCACGGTCTCTCCCAGGCCATAGGAGGAGGTGATAAATACCGCATCGCGGAAACCCGACTCGGTATCCAGAGTAAACATCACCCCGGCAGCCCCAGTTTCACTGCGCACCATCCGCTGAATTCCGGCCGACAGCGCCACATCCCGATGGTCAAAGCCCTGATGCTCACGGTATGAAATGGCACGATCATTAAAGAGAGAGGCAAAGACTTCCCGAACCGCTCGCAGAACATTCTGTGCACCACGGATATTCAGAAAGGTTTCCTGCTGCCCGGCAAAGGAGGCATCGGGCAAGTCTTCCGCCGTTGCCGATGACCGCACTGCCACAGCCAGATCCTCCTGATCACCACAGAGTTCACGGTAGCTGTTGACAATGGCCTGTTCAAATTCCGGTCGAAATGGCTCATCCATAATCCATTGACGAATATTGGCACCCGCCCGGGTGAGCTGTTGAATATCATCAATATTCAGTTCATCTAGCAGGGTATGAATTCGATCATATAACCCTGAGCCATCCAGAAAGTCTCGATAGGCCTCTGCCGTGGTGGCAAAGCCACCGGGTACACGAACCCCTGCCCTGCCAAGGTGGCTGAGCATTTCTCCCAGCGAGGCGTTCTTGCCACCAACCCTCTCCACATCACTATTGCCCAGGGCATCCAGGCCCACAACAAACTCTGGTAAAGATGAACTGTTCAAGCCACTCTCCTGCCTGTACTCCAAAGGATTACCATGGGTTTCACCGCTGAGAATTCACCGACCGTGCTGTCAGAGTTCCACTCTGCCAGGGCCATAAATAAAGCTGTCATAGTACTGCCAATAAGACGACACCGGTTACCTCACCGGGAAGATTTCGGTATAGTTTGTTTGAAAATGTTATTGATTGGAAGAGTTTTTTACTTTGGATCACATCATTTTGATCTACCTGTACCAGAAACAGGTGATCTCAAGCTATTACCCCCTGAATTTATGCTGCTGGAGTCGATAAAATGGAGCGATCGGTATTTTTTATCTCTGATGGTACTGGCATTACCGCTGAATCCTTTGGCCAAAGTCTGCTGGCCCAGTTCTCGGGGCCTACATTCCGTCACCACACCCTGCCCTATATTGATACCCCCGAAAAAGCCGTTCGGGCACTGACCCTGATTAAAGAGACTCATCAGCATGAGGTGATTCAACCTATCCTCTTTATGACGGTGTTGAATGAAGAGGTCAGCAAACTGCTGCACACCAGCGGGGCTTATATTATTGACCTCTTTGCTACCTTCCTTCCCGGCCTGGAGATGGAGTTAGGCTCACACCCGTTGTATACCGTTGGCAAGAAGCGTTCCACAACCAGCAGTGCCAGCTATCACCGTCGCATCGAAGCGGTGCAGTTTGCCCTTGATAATGATGATGGTGCCCGCATCCGACACTATGAAAAGGCCGATATTATCGTGCTGGGTGCCTCCCGTTCGGGCAAAACACCCACCTGCATCTATCTTGGTTTACAGTTTGGTATCTATGCCGCCAATTACCCCATTACCGAGGATGATTTTGATAAGGGCATCAAGCTGCCTGATTTTCTTCGCCCGCACAAAGAACGTCTTTTTGGTTTGACCATCAATCCGGCCCGGCTCTCAGGCATCAGAAATGAGCGCCGTCCAAACAGCCGCTACTCATCAGTCAGGCAATGTCAATATGAAATACAGATGGTTGAACAGATCTATAACCAGGAGCAGATCAGCTATATCGATACCACTGAATTTTCTGTCGAAGAGATTGCAACACGGATCATGGATCAGGCCAATCTGACAAGAAGGCTGAAATAACCATCATTCAAAACTCATCAGGCCCTGAGGACTGCCCTTAATTAAATTGTTGCATAACAGTTATTTTTTCCTTGTGGCCCGCGGAATTGAATTTTTTTTCCTTCCCCTTGTCGAATGGTTGGAAAGGCATCTTTGACAAGAGGAAGAAAACGTGGATGTAACAGGCATAAAAACCGATACGACTAATGCATCAGACTTAACTTCAGAAGCCAGCTATTGCGACGAGACAGGAAATTATAAATCTCTGACAGTGCGACAAACTGAAGACAAGGAGGTACACCTCAACCCTGTCAATTCTGGCTCCGACAACACTGGAGAATCTGAAACCAGTGCAGCAGGTTCTAACAGGTTGTTTACCCTTACTGGCAGCAAAGTCAGTCATTCTGAACCTTGTGGTCCGAAAGCTACTGGAAGCTTTACAGGAAGTTCTACAGGAAGCACCGAAGGCAGTCAGAATGTGACTTCCAGCGCTGGCCTTCACTTGGTAAACCAAACGGGTTTGCAGGCATTGCTCACCTTAAAAGATGTTGAAAAACAATATGTTAAGGAAGAATTGAAGAAACTTGTTCAACAGCTTGATGAATTACACGTCGGTGTCAGTTTAAGGGGTAAAGTCTATAACCTTAAAAGAAATATCTGGCAATACATTGATGAGGACTTAATCCTTGTGGGTAAACGTTTTTACTCAAAGGATATTCAATTAAGAAAAATAATAGCGGATGGCATTCAAGGAGTACTTCGGGATATCGCTATTTGGGCAGGGATCAACACCAGCAACCTGAAAGTACTGACCTATATTATTGAACAAGGGTTTCCCATCATTAACGGCCCTGCCTGGATGGATCCGAATCCTGAATCTATCGTTTACCTCCCTTTTGATACAATGATGAAACTGGTAGACAACTGCAACCCGTATTGCCCGGACCTATTATTTGTTAAGGCTATTTTCGCTGGTGCGGACCCTCAATTTGACGTTCTTACCCAGACGATTTTAACTCGACGCATGAATGATGGACTGTTTCAGGAAACAATCGCTAAATCAATACCAACCGTTTCACATACAAGGTTAATGGTGTTCTTCAATTACCTCCGTCAAAAATGTAATGCCAGAGATATGATTGAAGACTTATTTAGGCATAAGTTCAGCAACCACCGAACTTCAAATCTTCGCGAGATTTATAGATACAAAGACAGCATAATATTGCTTTTTGTTCTTGAAGCCATTGCACAACAATCACCGGATAAAGCCCGTACCCTTATTTGTTCATTTTCTCAGCGTGAACAGCAAGTGATGGCAATGACAGCTCTTTTGGGAGGACTGCATCAATCTACCGAATTATTATGTGGAATGGGTATTACCGTCGCCAGCAAGCCGTTTAAGGAAGCATCCGTTAATTTAAAAAATTCTCCTTTTCTTATGGCCAAAGAGGCTGGATTGACCAATGAACGATTATTTATCAATACAGTAAATCGGGTAGCTCCATTTTTATGGACCTTGCCCGATAATGATGGGCTACAGTGGTACAAGGATACAATTTTTCCCAATAAGAAAGGACATTCGTTTATCCATCTTGCCATGAAGCAAGCGTCCATTTACCAGGAGGGAAATCATGAATCGAAAAAATGGTCAGGCCCGGATCATACCAAACATTTGCGTCTGGGCGATGTAAGCCTGTGGGCGACAAAAATTTTTACGGTATTGGATGATACTATTTCTACCAACATTACGGGGCTTTTACAGAAAGATCCTCGTTATTGTGAGGCATGGAACATCCTGATCAGCAGGGCTAAATGCTGTAATGGCCTTACCCATCCTGATGATTTTATGAAATTCATGGACTGGCTGTTGATCGATGGCCTGTCACTGGTTCGAATGGAGCCGGAATACCGGAAGGAAGAGGCAGCCTTTACCACTCGCCAAAAAAGTTATCGCCCGGATCTGTGGCCGGATCCACATAGTCAGGTTCCAATAGATGAGCGACTGGCCTACTCAGCATCAGATGAGCTACTGGTAGCCTATAGCAAAGTCGTCACAACATTACATTTTGACATCATTGAATCATTTCTACGCCTTGCCCCTCCCGGCCATCGAATACATGTGCTGAATCACTGGTTAACTGATCCTGATTGTGCAAAACAGCGGGAAACCTTATTTCGCCAGACTGTTTACCCCCTTAATAATTTGGAAAGTCCTAACATTTGGCAGTTGTTGCTATCACTGGATAAAGATTATCAACCACCGGAAAATCAGTTTGATAATGACTGGAAAAAACCGGGCAATCCGCAACAGTGGACAGCGCCGCCCCCGACAGTATCATTAACGGGAGAATATACCGAGGTGCACGGACGTACGTTTGCCATTCAGCGTACGGATGATGGCTGGGATTACCTGGAGTTTCTCAGCGATACGGAAAAACCGGAAGAGCTGGCAAAAACGGGTAATAAAATCAGCCTGTTGGCATCCATAGCCAGTCAGTATGGCTTGAAAAGCTCGATTCCCCAAGTTGTCGGCAGATATCACTGGAGCAATGCGCCAATTGATTCGACAACAGTTACGCCTCCAGCCAAAAGGTCAAAATCCGGGGAGAAGTGTCGCGATATTGAAGGCAAGGCAGGTTATTGCCTTCACCTGAAATCAACCAAAGATTCACCTTTTCATTTATACCCCTGCGATCTCGATCCCGTAACACAGGCGGATCAGATTTTCGCGGGACTCTGTAACTTTGCCCATGATTGCGGTGTTTTATTCAGTTGCGGATTGTATGCTCCAGCAGTAATAACAGCAGACCGTGATTCCATGACTAGCAGAAAACACCATGTCCTTTCATCTTATGTGGATGCCCCTTTCGAGGGGATGATGCTTCAGTGGAAAAAAGCGTCAGAACATCCCAGTGCAGGTCCCGCAGGCATACGAAATGCGGGTGATACGAAAAGTATGATTGAGCTGGGTGAAGATTACTTTTTCTCCAAAAGATGTCAGAAGTTTCTTGATTTTGAACAATCAGAGGACCGGGCCAAGGTGGCATTTTCAGAACTGGCCAACAATGCCCAGGGACTGGTATTGCAATATGCCCGCTGTTTTCAACAACAGTTCGATCCTGACGACAGGGAGTCCATGCTGAATCATGAGCGTAAAATAAAGACAATTCTGACCACGCTGTTTCACAAGGCCTTTCCCCAATTCACAGAAGAGTGCGTGAATCAGGCCATGGATGAAAATGAGCTGCTGTCACAGGCTGTCAGAGAGGTCATCTACTGGTGTGGTCATGACGCCAGATTCATTAACGATATAAAACAAAACATAATTCCGAAATCCATATATCCGGGTTGTTCAGAAAGTACCAATATTGCTGATTTCAGTATATTGAAACGTCGTGAGCTGATTCCCAACGTTGGTTTTGTTACATGGGATAACCAGCCAGACCTTGGCGTTCAATATGGCGTAAATCCATTGGTTGCTCTGAATGCCGTGATCGTCAAGCTACTGGCCTTAGGAGCCCTGACCTCTTTGTGAGTTAAATCTCTCATGATCGCTTTGTTGGCATTTATCATCTCTTGCGGCCGGGAATTGTTACTGCGAGACATAATTCACCCTCTATACTTCGGATCGAAGGTATATCCGGGTGCGGAACTGACAACAATTTGCAGTCTTCCGAACGAGATCGGTCAATGCGTCATCATTGATGTATTCGCCAGCTCCCGGACCAGGCTTCTAAACGGGCAATATGCGCCAGGATAAATACGGCCTCTTGCCCGGATATGGGAGGGGATTAATTGCCGCTTGCCAAACCGTTAAATACTGAGACTGCTGTTACTCAGGCAGTGGGTAATGAAATCAGGCCTGAAATAGTCCGGGATCCTGTCTGCTTCCATCGCTGGTGGGTTACCTTGCCGACGTTACCATTCGAGAACATCACCAGCTATTTATCAATTGAAGATATAAGCGCGTTCGCCCAAACATGCAAGGCAGTGGCCAGCCGATTGGTGGCCTGCGGACTGGAAGAAGTCCGCTACTTCCTCTCCTTACCAAAGGACAAACAGAATTCGTGTCAGACAATCATTCATTCTAACCGGCAACTCCTTCAGTACCTCAGGACGTTATCGATATTTTCCAGGCGCCACTTCCCTGTGCAGCTGAGCCCGGCCTTTTATGCCTGTTACACCCGGCATTCGCGCCAGCAGATTATTGATGCAACGGCACTTACCCTGAAGCCCGTTGGGAGCTTGTATTTGGATAGCTATAGCGGGCATTATCATGATCTTGAGCTGAGCATGATTGCCGCAATCAGGGTGAAGGGGTTCATTGATATTCTGACTCCGGATCGTCATGGTCACTGGTGCCGGTCCGCTGAAATCAAATACAATGAAATTTGCAATTTTGATCAGCAGCGTGCTAACCATATTTTATTTATCCCACAGAAGGTGTCGAAAAGCCTGGTGGGAGAACCACCGCACTACAAATACATCGGCAAAGACCACTTATTGTCCGTTTATGAATGTCACGATAACTCCTGGGTTGAGCAACAGCAATTGACCATCAGTGAGGTGTTTCCTCAAATCAGGACAATATTGAAGGATGACGCTTATCTGTATCCTATGAATGACTTCTATCTGTCACCGGATGCCAGCGCACTGGTCTGTACGTACGATTGGCGTGAAGTTGCCATTCTGGGCCGGGAAGCGGAAGGTCAGTGGGTTAATAAAGGCAGCATTACAACCCGTATTCGTAACTTGTTGTTCAGTGATGACAGCCGTCATGTCGCGCTTTGGTATGGTTCATGCCTCACGCTAATGGGCAAGTCAGACGATGGGGCCTGGTCAGAAACCGGTAAAATCATTGTTACAGACACTGATATTGACATGAACTTTATAACCGGTGCTGGTAGTGAGTCGGATGATGAGTTTGAACTTGAAGTACTATTCAGCCCGGATAATCAGCATTTTGTCACATGGTTTGATATTGCTGGCGTTGATGTTCATCGAGATAATTTCTTTGTCGTCATCGCGTCCCTTGGTCCGGACGGAAAATGGCGTGAAAAGCAGAGAATTGTCAAAACCTGTGAGCCTCCGACAACGTATTACCCCCTGGAACCTGCTTTTGGTCCCGATGGTCGGCATCTGATTATCGCCACCGATGACGGTGTTGAAATCTGGGAATTAAACAGTGAGGATCAATGGCTTCCCGCTGCTCAGGAGCAGCCCCATGGCGGTAAAGGCAGTGTTCATTTTTCTGTGCACCCGGATGAATTTATCAGCATAAACGGGCGTAAAATATCAGTCTGGCGCAAGGCGGTGTCCGGAACCTGGGGCAAATCCCAAACATTTTCGGCTGGATCTCTGACCAGAGTCAGTCCTGACGGTGGTACCATTGTCTGTAATGAACCGTCAGGCCATACCGATATCCACCAACGCCAACCTTCTGGTGAGTGGATCAGTCAACGTATCGAATTTTCCATCAGGGATGGGTGTTTTAATAATGAGAGCTGCCTGCTTGCCGTTGTCCCACCCCTTGAAACCGAAACCGACCACCTGATTTTGCTGGGGGTGAATGCAGACGGGATCTGGCAGGAAAAGGACCGGTTGCCATCAGAAAACAGAATTCATGCATTTTGCTTTAGCCCATGCAGCCGCAGCATACAGATCGAAAGTGATCGCGGTGGCAATGGTGTGAGAATACAAAGTTTTTTTACTTTCTTGAGGATCGTCCCGGATCAAGGTTAACGTTCTCGGGCTTATGGGATGGTCCCCCTAAGATTTCCCCGCAGTTTCATTCGACGGGCAAACAAACCCAACCCTCCATCAAAACCCTGGCACTGCGGCTCATAATGGCTTTGGTCACTGACCATTGCCCATTATTCAGCACTGCTTCTGCCCCCACTTTCAAGGTACCCGAGGGGTGGCCAAAACGGACCGCGTTTCGTTCACCACCACCGGCAGCGAGGTTAACCAGGGTGCCTGGAATGGCGGCCGCAGTACCAATGGCCACGGCAGCGGTACCCATCATGGCATGATGAAGTTTACCCATGGAGAGTGCCCTGACCAGCAGGTCGATCTCATCTTCAGAGACCTCCTTGCCGCTGGATGAGAGGTAACTTTTCGGTTCAGCAACAAAAGCAACTTTCGGCGTATGCTGTTGGGTTGCGGCTTCTTCCAGGCTGCTGATCAACCCCATCTGCAGTGCGCCATAAGCCCGAATGTTCTCAAACATGGCCAGTGCCTGCTTATCGCCGTTGATCACTTCCTGTAGTTCAGTCCCCTGGTAACCAATGTCTGCTGCATTGATAAAAATGGTGGGAATGCCGGCATTGATCAGGGTTGCCTTTAACGTCCCAACGCCGGGTACTTCAAGATCATCCACCAGGTGGCCTGTCGGGAACATGGCACCTTCACCATCAGCAGGATCGAGAAACTCAACCTGAACCTCGGCCGCCGGGAAAGTCACACCGTCCAGGACAAAATCACCCGTTTCCTGAACCGCACCATTGGTCATTGGCACATGGGCAATAATGGTTTTTTTGATATTGGCCTGCCAGATCCTTACCGTTGCGATGCCATTGTCGGGTATCCGTTGCTTATCAACCAGACCGCTGCTGATGGCAAAGGCCCCGACAGCTGCAGTCAGGTTGCCGCAGTTACCACTCCAGTCCACGACAGGTTGATCAATGGCTACCTGACCAAAGAGATAATCGACATCATGATCAGGCTGACTGCTTTGCGACAGGATCACCGTTTTGCTGGTACTGGACGTGGCACCACCCATACCATCAATCTGCTTACCGTAGGGGTCCGGACTGCCAATCACTCGAAGAAGCAGAGCATCACGGGCCTTACCCGGAACCTGTGCAGCTGGTGGCAAATCGGTGAGATTGAAAAAAACACCCTTGCTGGTTCCGCCCCGCATATAGGTAGCGGGAACCTTGATTTGTGGAGGATGAGCCATGGGGAACAGCTCCTTCTGTTATAGGATTGTTGTGCTGGCCCTGATCAAGGGCCAGCGTGAGAGCCGTCAGGCAGCAGCTTCAGATTCCAGGAAGTCCCTGGCAAAACGTTGCAGTACACCACCGGCATCGTATACGGATACTTCTTCAGCGGTATCCAGGCGGCAGGTTACCGGTACATTAACGGTTTCTCCGTTGGCACGGTGAATCAACAGGGCCAGTGTTGTGCCTGGCCTTCGCTCACCGATAACATCGTAGGTTTCGGTGCCATCAAGCCCCAATGTCTTACGGGTTGTACCAGCCTTGAATTCCAGAGGCAGGACACCCATACCCACCAGGTTGGTCCGGTGAATACGCTCAAACCCTTCTGCCACAATGGCCTCAACACCGGCAAGCCGAACCCCTTTGGCAGCCCAGTCACGGGATGACCCCTGACCATAGTCCGCACCGGCAACAATAATCAGCGGCTGGCGACGCTCCATATAGGTCTCAATGGCTTCCCACATCCGTGTTTCTTTGCCTTCGGGCTCAATTCTGGCCAGAGAGCCCTGCCTGACTTCGCCATTAGCATCCAGACACATCTCATTGAGCAGCTTTGGATTGGCAAAGGTGGCCCGTTGCGCGGTCAGATGGTCACCACGGTGGGTGGCATAGGAGTTAAAATCTTCTTCCGGCAGCCCCATTTTCGCCAGATATTCACCCGCAGCACTGGTGGCAAGAATCGCATTGGACGGTGACAGGTGATCGGTGGTGATGTTATCGCCCAGAATCGCCAGAGGGCGCATGCCTTTCAGGGTGCGCTCACCAGCCAGAGCCCCTTCCCAATAGGGAGGACGGCGAATGTAGGTACTCATGGAGCGCCAGTGGTAGAGAGGACTTTCGGCCTGCTCCGCCTTGCCCAGATCAAACATGGGAATATAAACCTGGTTAAACTGCTCTGGTTTTACGGATTCAGCAACAATGGCATCAATCTCTTCATCGCTGGGCCAGATGTCTTTCAAGGTGATGGGGTTGCCATCCTGATCAGTGCCCAATGCATCCTTTTCAATATCAAAGCGCACCGTACCGGCAATAGCATAAGCCACCACCAACGGTGGCGAGGCGAGGAAGGCCTGCCTGGCGTAGGGATGAATCCGTCCATCAAAGTTACGGTTGCCAGAGAGAACGGCCGTTGCATAAAGATCCCGATCTATGACTTCCTGTTGAATTTCTGGATCAAGAGCCCCACTCATACCGTTACAGGTGGTACAGGCGTAGGCGACAATGCCAAAGCCCAGTTTCTCCATTTCAGAAAGAAGACCTGCTTCTTCAAGATAGAGCCTTGCGACTTTGGAACCTGGTGCGAAAGATGACTTCACCCAAGGTTTCCGCACCAGCCCCAGCTCGTTAGCCTTTTGGGCCACCAGACCGGCGGCAACCACGTTACGGGGGTTACTGGTATTGGTACAGCTGGTGATAGCCGCAATGATGATGGCACCATCGGGCATTAAGCCTTCTTGCTCATCTTCTTTTTTATAAGGCCCTGCTTTTTTATAGGGCCCTGCAATGCCACGACTTGCCAGCTCAGAGGTCGGCAAACGACGGTGTGGGTTGGATGGCCCTGCCATATTCCGGCAAACCGCAGAGAGATCAAAGGTCAGCACTCGCTCATAGTCAGCGGTTTTCAGATCATCAGCCCACAGTCCGGTGGTTTTGGCGTAATTCTCCACCAGGGCCACCTGTTCAGGCTCCCGACCGGTCAACTTAAGATAATCAATGGTCTGTTCATCGATATAGAACATCCCGGCGGAAGCACCAAACTCCGGGGTCATATTGGCAATGGTGGCACGATCACCAATGGTAAGATTGGCTGCCCCTTCGCCAAAGAACTCCAGGTAAGACGAAACCACACGCTCATTTCTCAGGAATTCAGTCAGGGCCAACACAATGTCGGTGGCGGTAATGCCCGGCTGACGCTGCCCTGTCAGCTCAACACCGACAATATCAGGAAGGCGCATCATGGAAGGACGACCCAGCATCACCGTTTCCGCTTCCAGGCCACCAACACCAATTGCGATAACGCCAAGGGCATCGACATGGGGCGTATGGCTGTCGGTACCGACACAGGTATCAGGATAGGCGACACCATCGCGGGCCTGGATAACCGGAGACATTTTCTCCAGGTTGATCTGATGCATGATGCCATTACCCGCAGGAATCACATCAACATTCTCAAAGGCGGTTTTGCTCCACTCGATAAAGTGGAAACGGTCTTCATTGCGACGATCTTCAATAGCCCGGTTCTTTGCCAATGCCTCCGGATCAAAACCGCCATATTCAACGGCCAGAGAGTGGTCAACAATCAACTGGGTTGGCACAACCGGGTTAACCCTGGCAGGATCACCGCCCTGCCCGGCAATAGCGTCTCGCAATCCGGCAAGATCCACCAGGGCGGTCTGGCCAAGAATGTCATGGCAGACAACACGGGCCGGATACCAGGGGAAATCCAGGTCACGCTTACGCTCAATGATCTGCTTCAGGGAGTCAGTCAGAGTAGCCGGGTCACAGCGGCGAACCAGCTGCTCGGCCAGCACTCTGGCGGTATAGGGTAAGGTGTTATAGGTGCCCGGCTGAATCGCTTCCACGGCTGCACGGGTATCATAATAGTCCAGCTGGGTGCCGGGTAAGGGTTTACGAAAATCAGTGTTCATACGTCGAACGTCCACCGGGCAAATAATTTGTTTTTATAAACTACGCAGACCACAAAGAACACAAAGACAGCTTTTTTCTCTGGTGGTCTTTGTGGTTAATCGCGATCTTCAATAGCCACCCATTCTGCGCTTTCCGGTCCGGTGTAGTCGGCAGATGGTCGGATAATGCGGTTGTTAGCACGCTGCTCCATAACGTGAGCGGTCCAGCCAGCCACCCGCGAACAAACAAAGATCGGGGTAAACAACCTGGTAGGAATACCCATAAAGTTGTAGGCCGAAGCGTGGAAGAAGTCGGCATTACAGAACAACTTTTTCTCCCGCCACATGACCGCCTCAACACGCTCGGAAACGGCATAAAGATACTGATCGCCCACCTGCTCAGACAACTTCCGCGACCACTGTTTGATGATGGCATTACGGGGATCAGACTCACGATAAATGGCATGGCCAAAGCCCATAATCTTATCCTTGCGGGCCAGCATGCCCATGATCTTCTCTTCGGCCTCCTCTGGGGAGCGCCAGTTCTCGATCATTGCCATAGCCGCTTCGTTAGCGCCGCCGTGGAGCGGGCCACGCAATGAACCGATGGCACCGGTCACACAGCTGTGAATATCAGAAAGGGTGGAAGCACAAACACGACCGGTAAAGGTTGAAGCATTGAACTCATGCTCGGCATAAAGCACCAGGGAAGCGTGCATCACCTGAACATGGAGTGGCTCAGGCTTTTTGTTGTGCAGAGTCCAGAGAAACTGCTCGGCGATGGAGTCAGCATCGGTATCAACATCGACCCGAACACCGTTGTGGCTGAAGTTGTACCAGTAGTTGATCATGCCGGGGAAAATGGCCAGCATGCGGTCAATATGATCGTTCTGCTGTGAGAAATCCTGTTCGGTTTCCAGGTTACCCAGCATTGAACAACCGGTACGCATTACATCCATTGGGTGAGCTTCCGCAGGAATCTGTTCGAGTACCGTTTTCAGAGCATCGGGCAGAGAGCGAAGGCCTTTCAGTCTGGTTTTGTAGGCGTCCAGTTCAGCCTGGTTTGGCAGTTTGCCATAAAGCAGAAGATACGCGACTTCTTCAAACTGGGCATTGTCGGCCAGCTCTTTGATATCGTAACCACGGTAAGTGAGGCCCGAACCGGTTTTGCCAACGGTACAGAGCGCGGTTTCACCGGCTGACTGACCACGCAGACCAGCACCACTTATTTTTTTTTCAGCCCCAGAGTTCGATTTTTTTTCTGTCCCAGAGTTCGTCGACATAATACTTCTCCGTTTTTTTTATTTCGTTTTATGGGTTAAGGAACTCTTTGGTTCTCACCAGCTGTTCACGCTCCTGGAAGGTCATCATGCCATCGGCGATAGCGCCACTGTTACCGTCACGCCTGATCACCTCCAATACTTCCCGCATCGCGGTCACTGCAGCCCGCTGCAGGTCAGAAGGAATAATGATCAGCTGATAGCCCATCGCTTTCAGGTCTTCAGTAGGTACCAGTGGTGTTTTACCGCTGTAGAACATATTAATCAGCTTGGGACCGGGAGCCTGTTTGGCAATGGCTTCAATCTGCCCAATGGTCTGTGGTGCCTCAACAAACAGCATATCCGCCCCTGCTTCGACATAAGCCCTGGCACGATCCAAAGCATCGTCAAAACCGGTAACGGCAATAGCATCAGTACGGGCAATCACGGTGACATCGTCGGCATACTTTCTGGCCACCGAGACTTTCTTACACATCTCGTCAACAGATACCAGAGACTTGCCGTCCAGATGCCCGCAGCGCTTGGGAAACTCCTGGTCTTCCAGATGAAAAGCACTGACGCCCGCATTGGCAAAAAGCTCCACAGTGCGTTTGACATTCACCTCATTGCCAAAACCGGTATCCGCATCCGCAATGACTGGCAGAGAGGTGGCTGCCACGATCTGACGAACCCGGTCAACCACTTCCGTCAGTGTCAGCAGACCAATATCAGGCACACCGGTGCTGCGGGCAATGGCACCACCACTGGCGTATAACGCTGAGAAACCGGCTTCTTCACCGAGCCGGGCCGAAATACCATCGTAAACACCGGGAGCGGTGACAATGCCCTGCTCAGCGATCAATCGACTCAAGGCATTATTCTTTTGATTCATGGCGTTACCTCTGATTCTTAATTCTTGATATAAAGAGTGTTAACAACAGCATTATCTATGTTGCGGACCCTGTCGACGTCATAGACACCAAAGAACATGTTTGACAATATTTTAAACCGAGATATTTATACCGAACTTTACTCAGCACTTCTACCTGCATTGAAAACAACATATAACTAAATCAGTGACATATAGATCACAATCGCTTATTCAAAAAACATCTCAGAAAAGCTGCATTGTGTTGAAATAAAAGGCTATGCTTGCGCCGCAGGAGAGTTTCAACACACTCTGCTCTTGATGGCCGGTAACGGCGAGAAGAGTCAGACTGAAAACTGTTTGAGTGTTCCTTGTTGATCGCACGGAACTGAAGTTAACTCTAATTAACTCTAATTAACGCTAAGGAGTCATATCTTGGATACAACGATAAAAAATGCATCTTATGCATCAATACCTATGCAACCTCTAAACGAGGATCAAAAAGCATCAAGTGAAAATACAGAAGGATCTGTTAATACCAGCAATGGAAGGTGTTGCGTTATTGGTCTCGGTGTGGTCATTATCGGAGGCGTGGCATTAGGGCTAGGGCTTCGATTGACGGGCGGTAAGCAATTAAGTGCCAGTACGTCCGTGTCTGGACTTGGAAATACTCAGGGTTTCGATACCCGTGGGGCTCCAACTAGAACTGTCAGCAGCACCCCCGAGTCATTTATAACCAGATGCATATCATGCCCCCCTAATACCGAAGTAACTACTCCAAGCACTCCCTGGGCACCTCAAACAGCTACGTCGCCAGCACGCACTTATCCTCAGGGAACAACACCACCTACAACTTCCAACAACGCCCCCCAGCAGCCTTCCGCCAGCACAACAATCCCCCATAAACCCTTGGCAAGTACTAAACAATCTCTCTCGCTATCTCCATCAACTACTATAGTGCCAACATCTTCTAATCCTAATTCTACATCTTCAAACACTCCCGACTGAGAGATGAGATGATGTCCCCATCGGCTTTGATGTTACTGCTACTACATCAAGGCTGCCGGGGTTGATGGTTACTTTATCAGTTGAGATACTATCTACGGTTTTAAGTGCAATTGTTCTCAGGGAAGTTATACAGCTAACCATCGCGATCGCAATATCTGATGATAATTAGCACTTGATGGCTGGTTCGTGGATTGTAGACGATGGCATAGTGCCCCGGCTCCAGTTAAAATGCCGACTGTTTTGTTCGGACACCTGTATGAAGACGCTGACAATTCTGGAACTGGAATATAAAGACGATACCAGTCTCTACTTTGAACATTTTATTCACCTCCCTTATCCCTGTTTTCTGGATAGCTCGGTATTCGATGGAAAGCAGGCAGTCTATAAAGATCATTCCAGCCGTTATGACATTATGACTGCAGCTCCAGAAATGCACTTCACCTTCACCCCGGAAGGTGATTTGATGATTGAAGATCTTATTCAACAAAAAACAGAAACTGTTTCTGGAGCTGAACCTTTTTCGCCATTGCCAAAACGGCTTAATGCCATGAGCAAAGTCGACAATGCCGGCTTGCCTTTTGTTGGTGGCATGGTTGGTTACTGGGGATATGAACTGTGTGAACACCTTGAGCCGGACCGAATAGCCCATCGAGACAGTTCAACACCGCTGATGTCCGTCGGGCTCTATCAGTGGGCGCTGATCTGTGATCATAAGGAACGACGGGCCTGTCTGGTGTTTCATCCTGATATACCCGAATCATTGAAAACTGAAATTCTGCAAGCTATTGACCATAAAGTCAGGAAGTCAGACCGTTCACCATTCAAACTGCTCGACAGGTTCACCCCGACACAAACCCCGGCTGAATACCAGTGTGCATTTCAGCAAATTCAGGACTATATTGTGGCGGGAGATTGCTATGAGGTGAATCTTACCCAGCGTTTTACTGCGCCCTATAGCGGCGATTCCTGGGAAGCATTTAAAAAGCTCAGAACCATCACCAAAGCGCCCTACTCTGCGTTTATTTCGCGTCCTGACCTGAGCATTCTCAGCCATTCTCCGGAGCAGTTTATCCGGCTGAAAAACGGTCATGTTGCCACCAAGCCCATCAAGGGTACCCGTCCCAGGGGCCACTCTCCTGAAGAAGACCGTGCCATTGCTGAGGAGCTACAACATAGCCAGAAGGATCAATCGGAAAACCTGATGATTGTCGATCTGCTGAGAAACGATCTTGGTAAGGTCTGCAAGACAGGTACCGTGTCAGTACCCCGATTATTTGCCTTGGAAAGTTATGCCAACGTGCATCACCTGGTCAGTACAGTGAAAGGCCAACTGATGGACGATTATGATGCATTTGACCTGCTGGGAAGCACATTCCCCGGCGGTTCGATTACCGGAGCGCCAAAAATACGATCCATGGAGATTATCAGGGAGCTGGAACCGGTAGCCCGCACTGTTTACTGTGGCTCCATCGGCTATATCAGCTGTGATGGCAATATGGATACCAGTATCACCATACGGACGATTCTGGCCAAAGATGGCGAATTACACTGCTGGGGAGGTGGGGCGATTGTTGCTGACTCTGACTGTGAATCGGAATACCAGGAGTCCATAACTAAAGTAAAAAATCTGATGAGTACTCTGGAAAGGTTTCTGTAACAGAGTTCTTAGCGGATACACTCAGGCGGTGTGCTTAAAAGTTCTGGCCACTGCCTGATCCAGCCGATCAGATGATCCGCTTCTATCTGAAGGATATTAATGCAGGATTGATCTGCCAATGTCCGGGCATAATGCTGACTGACCTCAACAGGAACAATATCATCTCTGGACCCGACAAAATGAATTTGGGGGATATCGGATAAATGACTGCTAAAAGACTCAGGATTCAGAGCTGTCGGCATGTCTGAAACACCGTGATAGTGATTAAGGTAGCGGGGAGCAAGATTACCCGCTACGGTTCTGACAGAAATCACATCGTTCCTATTAGCGGCCAGCAGTAGAGCAATGCTTCCGCCTCCGGAGTAACCGATCAGTTCAAGCTGACGGTAACCGCCGTTTTCTTTAAGGGATGACACCACAGAGTTCATAGTCTCAACCACCTTTTTGCTGTAACGCCCAAACGTCCATACCCTGCTATTGCAGTGGCCATTCATCTTGTACTGGCAAGGTTGTCCGAGATAAGCAATATCCGGTGATGCATCTTTCAGCATCAAGTGATGAACCAGTCGATTCGTCGGCGTAGGATCCAAGGATGGACGGTTAGATCTCAACCATGCCCGGCCATCCCCTTCAATATAGATGCGTAATGTGTCGCTCAACGGCTGTGACGGAGCCAGGGTGTAAACCGGCCAATAGAACTGATCATAAATGGTGGCAATCAACCCCTGGCGAAACGCATCCGGGCTGACTTCAGGAATTTGCTGGCGAGTCTCACAGCCAAAAATCAAACAGGCTACGAGAACGGAAACGATATTTCTTAAGTTTGTTTCATGCATTCAATATCAGATAGGGATATTCATAATACGGTGGGTTGTGAGATCAACGACACCATTCAGCTGAATGAAGGTGCCACCGACGGTGGTAACGTTATCAACGATGGTTCCGTTGACCAAATTATGCTGGACGGTGCCACCGTTGAGGCCCCCAGCCTGCAAAATTTTACGGTAACTATTCAGTGAACCCACCAAACCAGCTTACCAGACTGGTAAGGAATACCTGCCTTATAAGGGCTACGGATTTGGATGAGCTTTTTTCAGCCAGGTGGGTCATGGATTCGCAATTCTTTGAGACGACTTTCATCCATCTGCCAAGGTAGCCACTGGCTTAAATCTTCTGGTGGCTTCCGGTCATTAGCAATGCAAGCCTCAAGATAGCCCTTCAACCACAGCTTCTGATTGATCTTCCAGATCTTCAGGCTTGTCAGCACCGTAAAGAACCAGGCCGCCAGCTCCATACTCCAGTCGCTCCCGCTGCCGTAGTAGTTTTTCCGGCCAACCACGAGACCTCGCAACGTCTGTTCAGCAATATTGTTATCCATCGGAATTTCCGGATTTTGAATAAACCGGCAGAGCCCTTCCCAATGGTTCACAAGGCTCTCAAGTATCTTTTGCGCTTTTTCAGCCAGCCGTGGTCGTACCAGTTCTTTATCTCGCTGAGAGGCTATGCGTTCAACATGTTTTTCCAGTCTCAACTGGCGGGTCGGCCACTGCTTTGGGTCTTCCCGTACAAGAAGTCGTTGCTCGTTTAAATAATATAAACGAGCAATTCTATCTACCCAGGCAATGCTCCATTTTTCCAAATCCGGGTCACCACGACTGGCAGCAATAAAGTCTCGCCTGACATGAGCCCAGCAGAAGGCCAGAACAATCAATGGATGGTCTTTGGCCAGTTTCTTGTAGGCAGAATACCGGTCGCAGACAAGGGTTCCCTCGCTATCTCCAATAACTGATTCAGGGACAGAGACAGCGCGACTATTACTGATGCTGAAGTAGGCTGCCTCATCGGAAACAAATACCCAGAGCCAATGTTTCTGGCTGCCCTCTGAATCATCACACCACTGCAACCATCGGGTTTCATCGGCATGCATTCGATCACTGTGGCAAACCCGCTCTCTGCAAGCTTCCACGACCGGTTCTATGAGAGCAGGCAGTGTTTGTATTCCCGAAGTAGTGGTTCCTGCAGCCAGATCGAGCCCATGCTATTTGTACGACTGAAGCTGTCTGTTAACCGGAATAACAAAAGCATATTTGTTGATAATTAAATCAACCCAGACAGAAACTCCCAATGTTCCTCTGTTAATCAAACGTGCTGGAGATGGGGCGGTGATAATTGCGGGTGTTTCAGGACATTGGCAAGTCTTGCGATATCGCTTGCGATGGTAACGCCTCTTGTGTGGCCTGACCTCAATTTCTACAACATCACAATGATCACAGCCAGGAAACGGGTCGAAGGGCAAGCGACAGATGGCACAACACTTCTCGTTATCGGGTAGGTCAACGCCCTGATCAACCACCGGCGTTCTCATGTTTTCTCCGACCATGGCTTGGGGAACCAGGTTGCTGGCCACGCTTACGAGTCGTCGGTTATCGTGTGGTATTTTTGCTTTGCTTTTCCTGACTGGGTTTTGAGCGATTTTTCTTTTCAGTAGAACGGCCAAAGACCATGTGTTTCATATGACTCAGCTGAGAATCGCGTTCTTTGATGGTCGCCTTGAGTTGATCGACTTCAGCCTTATTATCCTTTTTCATCAAGGCAATGGTGTCCAGTAATTCCTGCTCACGAACCCGGGTCCGTTTCCACAGACCCCGGTAGTGGTTGACCTGCCATTTGAGTTCAATGAACTCCTGCCTAGTCAAAGTGACTTGAACAAGGCTGAAAGGAGTACAGGATTGTTCTGAAGTGCATTCAGGCTTAATGATTTCAAGAACCTATCAAGGATAGCTGAGCAGGGCTATTTATGCTTGAATAATTGATTTAGCGAATGGTTACGTAGAAGTTGTAAATTATGTCAGATCTAACTGATTACATGGACGCCATGGGTGTTTGTCCCAGTGATGCTGAAGCTTGGGAAAATCACCTGAGCAATATTTCTGAGCCAGATGACTCAACGGTAATCACTTATGAAAGGCTGGAAGCTCAAAACAGGCAGTTGAAAGAGTGTGCTGCACGCTATGGTGCAGAGGTTGAAGCCTGCACCATCAAAATCATGGAAGAACTGAAAGCCTTAAACCAGATCATAAGATCATCGGCTCTTTATGGCATTAAAGAACAGCATGACCAGTTAGCTGTTCTGGCCAACCGATTAAAAAACACCTAATCACCAACCTGCCAGTGCTGTGAATGTGTACTGGCAAGAAACTCACAAGGATTATCAGTGTCTTCAATGACCCAGAGCTTTCGGCAGGCTCTGGATAATGCCACATAGAGTAACCGCTGCTCCATTAAACGTACTTCTTCTTCGTCGCCCTTATCTTTGGCATTATCGATTTTACGGATGTCCGGGTAGCTGTGACTTGAAATATCCGGAACAATGACAAAGGGAAACTCAAGCCCTTTGGCAGAGTGCGCTGTAATAATGTTTACGCATCCATCTCTCAGAACCAGCCCCTGTTGTTTATTAAACACTTCAGCCTGAAGGCCTTCCGCATTTAACAGTCGGCAGTATTTTGCTGCCGAGTCCCAGTCTTTCGTGATAATGCCAATCTGGTTGGCGTTAACGCCGGAAGTGACTTGGTCCATCACAATTTCAACAACAACTTCAGGGTGTTCCTCCAATGGTCGCTTGATCAAGCTCGGTTTGTCACCTTCAACAACTGCGTCAGACAAGCCCGTTCTGTCCTCTGGGCGACTCATGGTTTCATTTCTCAGCGGTGCCAACGCAGTCAGGATCTGGCGAGTCATACGATAAGAGTTTTTCAGTGTGTGACTATTAGCTCTATTGAATCGAAAATTCTTATGCACATTTGTCCCTACCGGAGATTTGCTATAAATGGATTGCCCCCCATCGAGGCAAAGCATCACAAAACCTGGATCATCCAACATATGCATCAGAATTCGCAAGCTGACAACAGAAAGATCCTGCGCTTCATCAATAAATAATGCATTGAACCTCTCAGGCATAATGTTGAGCCCTTCTTCAAACGCTCTGAGAACTTCAAGCCTTTTACGACTGAAAGAGGTGTAGTTATATTGTTTTAGTAGTTCTTCATACACTGCATAAACCTGCCATATTTTGGCTCTGGCAGATCGGAGTAACGGTGTTTTCCTGCCCACGCGCTTAAAAGCCAGATACTCTGCTTCTGTCTTTAGGTTGTTTGCTTCAATTACTCCTTCAATTTCGTCATAAACAAAGTCCAGTCCTTTGGTTTCATCCAGGCTGGTGACGACAGCAACATCCAGACTAGGGTCTTGAGAAAAACAGACAGATATTTTATTTTTAAAAAAATGAACCAAACCGTTTGGAATAACAGGTTCCCGTACTTTTCTGATGGCACATAGGCTTTGAAAAAGTACATAAATATTACGATCAAAGGTCGTGAACGATAAATTAATACCTTCCATATTGCCTGGGTGAATAGCATCAAACAGTAACTTGTTCGTTTTAACCAGCGAATGCGTATACGTTATAAACCCTATGTTCTGGCCGGTACTCCATAAGAACTCTGTGGCTCGCTCCTCAACCAGCTTCTTCATTCGATACAAGGCAATCAGCGTTTTTCCTGTTCCCGGACCTCCAGTGACTTTGAAAGATCCACTATTGAGAGGCTTATCAATGATCTCCTGCTGCCTGCGATCAAGTTTTAAAAGAAAGTTCTCAAGTGGCTGTAGGGCTATATCCTTGAGAGTCTGGGTAGCCCCCAGACTGTAGAGCTTACCTATATGATTGAGCTGCGGCGCGGTTATATAGTCCTGCAACCGAGCATTGATATCTTCCGGTAACTTGTCGGATGCAAAGAGACTATGGCGTGAATTTTCCAAAATGATTTGATGGTATTCATCCGGAATATGGATCAAATCCAGTTCGAACTTTTCTATCTCGAAGAAATCATCAACCTCTGGTGTTTTTTCAGAGACCTGAGTTTGAGGAAGTACCTTACTCTTCTTAACGGTGTAAACCTTCTTGCGCGGTTTCTGTGGAACAGATAGGCCTTCAGGAAGAGGCTGTTGAACTGCGTCTTTCTGCTCTTTTGGCAGTTCACCGACGGGTACAGTTGAGACACTGTCCAGTACTCGATAGCTGTTTTCAGTACGCTTAAAGAAGGCCAGTAAGACAATGTTTTTGTCTTTTTGGTTTATGAAGAATGGCAGACGATAATCGCCCAGACGAACCCTGTGCATGCCATTTCGACCTGTCAGAGTCTTCAGGTTATTGTTCTTTGCAAATGGGTTTGCGCAGATCGTATCAAGGTGGCGCTGAGCCTTATGCTGTTCAGAGGGTGGAATTTTTTTCAGATCGTGATGGTATTGTTCATTGAAAAGAATAGGCCAGGCCATGACGGGAAAACACTCGGGCATGATAGAGACAGGTACTGTACGACATACGACTTTTAAAGAAAATGGTGGAATTTACGGCTGCAAGTGATGTGAGAAGTAAGCATTACTTGTGTCAGTCCGTAAGACTTACCTTGACTAATGCCTTGTTACTTACCCATGATGAAATCCCTGCTTTCCAACAATGAACAGGTTACTCAGAACTCCGTAAATTAAGGCGTTATACTTACTTACAAATAGCAGTGATTTTGTCAGATTTCTTCTTTTTTTATTAAAGCCCGCCAAAAGTGAAAATGAGTGTAAAACGTCAAGTTGTTCACTTTGGCCTAGGTTGTTGGGTCTTTATCCGGAGTAATTGCCAGAGTGTTTGAGATTCTAATTTTCACTGCTGTTTTCTGTGCCGGCATCATTTTTGAGAGGATTCGCAAGCAGAAAAAATCAGCATCGACAGTCCCCCCCCCCAAAAAAAAGAAGCTCAGAAAAGCAAAGATGCTGTACCAGCAACATCAGTCACCAGAAAAAGTTCTCCTTCAAACAGGGTAGTGATACCTGAACCGAGGGTATCGGTACAAAAAACTGCGTCTTTTGAAGATGAATCTGTACCTGACTGTGTTCGGGAAAGTCGTACCCGTAGCCAATACCTAAAAGAAAAATACAAAGATATTTATAAAAAGAAGTCGATTGCCACAGCAGGTCAGCTTGACTCGTTAGCTGTAACTATGGTTGAAGGTAGCAGCACTGAGCTTGAGAAAGATGGCATCTCAATCAAAACTGCAGCGCCTGAATCAGTTGAGACAGTCGCAAAACCTGTAAATATTGAAAGCGACTCGATACCCGGTTGCGTTCGTGAAAGTCGGGCTCGCAGCCAATACCTGAAAGAAAAATATAAGAATTTGTCTCAGGTTGAAAAAGTCACATCCACCAATCAGACAAAGCAGACTGCAAGCTCTTATAACTCGGAATATGGAGCTGAATCAGAGAAACCATCAACAAAGAAAGCAAGTCAAAAAGAAAGCAAACAGGCTGCTTCTGTTGTTTCAAAAGCATCTGTTTATAAATCAGAGTTGTTGAAAAATATCGGCAATGATTTTCCTGTCAGTATGCTGACTGTCGGTATGGTTGCTGTTTATCATGATACTCTTGGGGCAGGGAAACTGCAGTCGGTTAGAACCAGAGAAAATGCTTCTCCTTTGTATGAAGTTTTGTACGCTTCAAAAACCTGTACCCACAATACCGATATTTTTCACGCTGATGGTTTGATTACCAGAATAATGCTGGCTCCGTCCATTGAGGACAAATTATTCATGGTACTGGGAAATGATATTTCTGGTAATAAACTGAAATACCTGTTTGATCCGAAGAACAGGTACCTGCCAGAAAATCAGAAAAAGAAAACCAGTGTCAGTATATCAGCATCTTTTAGCAGCCGTGATAACAGAAAGGAAATCTCACTCAGTAAGACAAGAACTAAACAGGTGCATACCCGAACTGGCAGCAGTTACTACAATGGCTCCGACCATACTCCAGCAGGGCTGGTGAGCAGCAGCTTCAAGAGTACCTTGCAAACAAGATCTAACAAGCATCGTCAAACGCACTGTTATGCGTGCAAGACTTCATTGAGTTCAAACTCTCATGCTAAGTGCAGTAAGTGCAATGGCCTGATCTGTGAATGTGGAGCTTGCTTCTGTAGAGTTAGCGATAGTAACAAGTCCGACTTAAATACTACACCAGTCGTCAGTAAGGGGGCCGACTACAAGACTGACCCGCAGCGCTCAGATACAGAAAATGAAACTCTCGCAGAGGAATACTTTGACCCAGGGCCAATATATTTCGGGCCAGAGTTCGATCATTGTGACCAGGAATATTACGACCACCTATCTGATGCCAGTCCTGATTTTGGTTATGCAGAAGATTTGGAGTGGGATGAACGGTGAAGATGAAATTACACAAGGCTATATCTGATGTATGAAGAAATCTCGCCAGAGTCATATGGACAGTCAGAGTTTGGTTCAGATGGGCACAGGCCTATTGTTGAGGTGTCCGTCTTCACAGTAAACCACCAGTTTTGACCACTGGTTCAGGGCATAGCTCATGGCCTTATGGGTAAGAGTATCCGGTATCAGCCGGGTGACGTTTTTCTGTAGCCACTGGTGCAGGTCATCAAGCAGTGGCTAAGGAATAGTCTAAAAATAACTTCCTGATTTGCGCCTCTCAGACAATGGTCAATACTTTGAACCATTGCTGGAGGTGACTATGGCTACATACCCCTCATTAGTAAAAAAACGCATGAGAACTTTCTATCGATCACTCAATGAAAGGGATCGTCGGCATTATGCCACTATTGAAGCTATTAAGCTCGGTCATGCCGGTATTGGTTATATATCTCAGGTGCTGGGCTGTGATCAGAAAACCATTAGCCATGAAATTGCTGAGCTGGAGTCAGGAGGTGGATGGTTTTTTTAAACAGATTGTGGTTTTGCAGGCCGAGGCTCGTTGAGCAGTACCTGATCAAGTGCGCATTATTCCTCAACCCCGTGCCGCAAGCAAAGCTGTGCGCAGATCATCGTAGTTGGTGATGGAGGGATATTGAGAAAACTCCGCAATCACGTTATCGGGTGCCTTGAACAGAAAACCGGCATCTGCTTCAGAGAGCATGGTGGTGTCATTGTAGGAGTCACCTGCAGCAAGAACCCGGTAATTGAGGCTTTTCAGTGCTTTTACCGATGCGCGTTTCGGGTCTTTCTGCCTTAACTTATAGCCGGTTACCTTCCCTGATTCTGCTACCTCCAGGCGATGGCAGAACAGTGTCGGACGACCCAGCTGAACCATAAATGGATCGGCAAACTCATAAAAAGTATCCGACAGGATAATTAACTGGAATTCACTGCGCAGCCAGTTGACAAAATCCACAGCGCCTTCCAGCGGCTTCATTCCGGAAATCACTGCCTGAATTTCATTCAACCCGAGTTTATGTTTATCCAGTATGGATAAGCGCATGGTCATCAGCTCATCGTAATCGGGAATATCACGTGTCGTTGCCCTGAGTTCGTCAATACCGGTATGGGTAGCAAATTCAATCCAGATTTCCGGAATCAGTACACCTTCAAGGTCAAGACAGACGACATCCATTGGTTATTCTCTCTTTGATGGTTAGACTTATTGCGGCCTGACAGGCTGGTTGAGAATATAGCATAAACACCTATAAATATAGATATTAATTCTATTATCGGCTAAATAGCTGCTGCTACAATAAACCACCACCGGCAAATGAAAACCATCCCCCGGGAGAACTGGATTATGAAAATCACCATGGTCAAAAAGATAATGGCCGATGGCAACCTCTGCAAAAAATGCCAGGAAGTGCAGGAAAGACTGGAGAGTTCAGGTCATATCAATCGCATTGATCAATTCGTCACCGCCGTTGATGGCGACCCGGACAGCACAGGTACTTTACTGGCAAATTTATACCAGGTAGACAAAGCACCTTTTTTCATTGTTGAAGAAGAAGGCTGCGAGCCAGCGATTTACACTATCTATTTTAAGCTGGTAAAGGAAGTACTGGAAAAAGCGGCTTGAACCAAGCCGCTTATAAGGTAGTTACTGGTTTGGTAGCTGAACATGTGAAAAGAGTTCATCCACTTCCGCCTTGTTATGACGAAGGATTGCTTCCTGAACCACATCTTTGGTCAGGTGAGGGGCAAACTCTTCAATAAAGTCGTACATAAATCCACGCAGGAAAGTACCACGCCGGAACCCGATCTTGGTAATGCTTGGCTCAAACAGGTGATCAGCATTCAGGGGTACAAGGTCAGAATCCAGTTCAGGGTCATAAGCCATTTTGGCAATGATCCCGACGCCCAGCCCAAGGCGCACATAGGTTTTGATCACGTCAGCGTCAGTGGCAGTAAACACTACCCTGGGTGATAACCCTTCATTCATAAAGGCTTCATCCAGCTTGGAGCGACCCGTAAATCCGAAAACGTAGGTGACCAGGGCATAACGGGCAATATCTTTCAGGCTCAATTCAGATACCTGGGTTAGAGGATGATCCCTGGGTACAAGAACACAGCGATTCCAGCGATAGCATGGCATCATCACCAGATCATTGAACAGATCCAGCGCTTCCGTTGCGATAGCAAAGTCAACGGAACCGTCTGCTGCCATTTCGGCAATTTGGATGGGAGTGCCCTGATGCATATGAAGGGCAACATCGGGATACTGGCCAATAAACTGCCGGATAATGCCCGGCAGGGCATAGCGAGCCTGCGTGTGGGTTGTGGCAATGGACAGACTGCCCTTTCGCTCGTCACTGAATTCCTGGGCAACCTGCTTGATCGACTCAACTTTTCTAAGGATCTCACCGGCTGTATCAATGATTTTCTCACCGGCCGGGGTAATGCGGGTGAGATGCTTGCCACTTCGGGCAAAAACCTCAACGCCAAGTTCATCTTCCAAAAGCCGGATTTGTTTGCTTATACCGGGCTGAGAAGTGTATAGACTCTGCGCTGTAGCTGATACGTTGAGATCGTGGTGGGCGACCTCCCAGATATAGCGCAGTTGTTGCAGCTTCATTGATGGCCTCCGGTCGGGCAGGTTGTGCTGACAAAAATGAATAGATTGAAACAGGATCCGTTAGTTCTATAAAGCATAAAAGAATGACATTAAATTCTTTTCCAGAATACAAGCCAGTCAATATAGTTACCAGCGAATCATCAATTTTTAGTCAATATTTTCAAACATCGCCTTGGCTAGTTATAACTTTAGACCATAGATTTTGGGATGCTTATGGATTTTCTAACATATATTGCCACCGGTGCCGGCGTTGGTTTTGCGGTTGGCCTGACAGGTATCGGCGGTGGTTCATTGATGACACCACTGCTGTTAATGTTTGGCTTTCCGGCTCATATCGCCATTGGAACGGATCTGATGTATGCAGCCATTACCAAGTCAACCGGAGTCATTGTCCATCATCGTCAGAAAAGTATTGACTGGACACTGGTCAAAACGCTCTGTGCTGGCAGTCTTCCTGCCACAGTCCTGACAATTGTGCTGCTCAAGTTTTTTTTTGACAGAAGCGCTGATTATAGCCCGATCCTTACACTATGCCTTGGGATAATGTTAACCCTCACTGCGCTGTCGCTATTTATGAGTCCTTTTTTGAAAAGAAGACAGCTCTCAGGTGTCTCGATGATTCCACAGAAATATCAGACACCTTTAACATTTATTGCCGGTATATTCCTCGGGGTTCTGGTCACACTTTCATCGGTGGGGGCCGGAGCACTGGGCACTGCCGCTATTGTCCTGCTCTATCCGCTGCTGAAACCCGTCAAGGTAGTGGGTAGCGACCTGGCTCACGCAGTACCGTTAACGTTGCTGGCAGGCTTTGGCCATATCTGGCTGGGTAATGTCGATTTTGTGCTGTTAGGCAGCCTGTTGATTGGCTCTATCCCTGCTATCTATGTAGGAACCCGTGTCGGCATGAAGCTACCGGATACCTTCATGCGCATCATATTGGCCATTATTTTGCTCGGACTGGGCCTGAAATACCTTTTTTAACCCTATCCAGGGTTGCAGCCCTGTGTCAGTTTGAATAAAGTGGAAAACCCTCACCAGGCCAATGGAAAACCCATAATTACCAGGGCTTTATACAGGGTGAGGTGACTATCTGTCAGTATGGGTGCCATATTTTCATCTGGCATCAGGGGCTCAGGCCACTGATCAGGAGATTTTAAACCAGTCTTATTAAAAAAACGGGACCGCGCACATGGCTGTATTACCCATTGAAGACCTTAATATTCAATCTCAGGAAGTTCTGTTGAGTCCGGAACGCCTTAAGGCTGTGATTCCGATGACTGAGGCAGCAGCAAAAACGGTTTCTGAAAGCCGTGAAGTAATCAGGGATATTCTCGATGGCAAAGACCATCGCCTGTTTGTCGTCATAGGCCCCTGCTCAATCCACGATGTTGCTGCGGCGAAAGATTATGCCCAACGGCTGAAAGCCCTCAGTGAAGAGCTGAAAGACACATTGTATCTGGTGATGCGTGTCTATTTTGAAAAGCCAAGAACCACGGTGGGCTGGAAAGGCCTGATCAATGACCCGCATTTGAATGACTCATTTAAAATTGAAGAAGGCCTGCATATCGGTCGTCGCCTGTTAATGGATGTTGCCGAAATGGGCATTCCTGCCTCTACAGAAGCACTGGACCCGATTTCGCCTCAATATCTTCAGGACCTGGTTGCCTGGTCTGCAATAGGAGCCAGAACCACTGAGTCGCAGACTCACCGCGAAATGGCCAGCGGCCTGTCCTCGGCCGTTGGCTTTAAAAATGGCACCGATGGCGGATTGGAAGTCGCGATCAATGCCCTGCAGTCTGTTTCCAGTCCACACCGGTTTCTCGGGCTGAATGGCCAGGGGCAAGTGGCTGTTACCCATACCAAAGGCAACCCCTACGGCCACATTGTTCTGCGTGGCGGTAACGGCAAGCCAAACTACGATTCTGTCAGTGTTGCACTGTGTGAAAAGGCGCTTGAAAAAGCCGGCATCAAGCCAAATATCATGGTGGATTGTTCCCACGCCAACTCCAATAAGGACCCTGCCCTGCAACCGCTGGTTATGGAGAATGTGACCAACCAGATCATTGAAGGCAATCAATCCATTGTCGGTCTGATGGTGGAAAGCAATATTGGCTGGGGCAATCAGAAAATGACTGACAACCTGAACGACCTGCAATACGGTGTTTCTATTACTGATGCCTGTATTGACTGGAAAACCACAGAGAAGACGCTGCGCAGCATCAGGGATAAATTGAAGGATGTTCTGCCGGGTCGTCGCTAGTCAGACCTGATTTTTCTCACATAAACAGCTCGATTTGCTCGGGCTGTTCGTCTATTGAGTTGATCTTGTTATCCTCTTCAACCTGAACAGGCTCAACCACACCCGGAAGCGATAACTGGGTATCCGGTGGTGTAAAGATCTCCATCGTCTGCTTTTTGCCATAACTGACTTTACGTTCCACCGGCATATTACTGATTCTTCGATCAAGAATCGCTGAGCAGATCATGCAGACCGTGGATAGATGGCCATTAACCAGCACCTCGTAGCGACAGTCACTGTTCAGGACTTCGGTACAAAGCGTACGGTCACTTCTTGACTCAATATCCAGATTTGCCTCAACCAGATGGCGAACAGCACTGCCGTCTTCGGTGACAAAAAAATTGGATAAAATGGCCTGTTTATAACGCTTCACTGTTCCGTCGGACTACCGGGTGAGTAAATGAGCTTGGGATTTCAAAAAGGCGGGAGAAGATACACCATTATTTCAGAGAGTTATACCGGTATCTTTACCCTTTTTTTCAATAGAGGGTAAAAATACCATTAATAAAACGTGAAAAACCATAGCTTTCCCTATTCAACATCAGAAAAAGGCTGATATTGTATTTTATTGATCAACCAGATCTTGCGTCCACCCGGTGCATTGACCACCACTTCATCGTCTACCTGACGCCCAACCATTGCCCTGGCCATGGGGGAATCGATGGTAATGTGGTTGTTTTTCACATCTATCTCATCGGCACCCACTATACGACAATGGAGTATTTCACCTTCTTCGCTTTCCAGCTCAACCCAGGCACCGAAAAAAGCCTTGCCTTCCTGCTCTGGCGAATAATCGACAACCTTCAGGATTTCAAGCCGCTTGGTCAGGTAGCGTATGCGTCGGTCAATTTCCCGAAGCTGTCGCTTGCCCTCTTTATATTCCGCATTCTCACTGCGATCCCCAAGCGCAGCAGCCTCAGAAACAGCCTGCGTGACTTCAGGGCGCTTAATTCGCCACAGATACTGAAGCTCCTGCTCAAGATTTTCTTTCCCGGCACGGGTAATAAGGGGAGACTTCATAAGGTGGCACCGAACACCAACGGTAAAATTGAAACAACATTGAAAAAACGGAGAAAGGAAGTGGATGCCACCTCCCTCTATTGATCTGCCTTATTTGTAAAAAGCATTCTCAGTATTACTGTGATCCGTCACATCACGAACGCCTTTCAGCTCCGGAATACGCTCCATCAGTGTTTTTTCAACACCATCCTTGAGGGTCATATCGACCGCAGCGCAGCCCTGGCAACCACCGCCAAACTGCAGAACAGCAATGCCATCATCCAGTTCCACCAAGGATACCACGCCACCGTGGGAAGCCAGCCCGGGATTCACTTCCATTTGCAGGAAGTAGTTGATCTTCATATCCAGAGGGCTGTCTTCATTAACGTTGGGCATCTTGGCGTTGGGTGCTTTGATGGTCAGCTGACCACCCAGCTTGTCTTCAGCAAAATCAACCACCGCTTCTTCAAGAAATGGTTCACTGATGCCTTCAACATGGCAGTTGAAATACTCAAGCTCCAGCGTCAGATCACCCTCTTTCTCTTCCCCTGGCTTGCAATAGGCCAGGCAGGTTTCCGCATGGGGCGTGCCGGGGTTGCTGACAAACAGGCGTACCCCAATCCCCTCAACCCCCTGTTTTTCTAATAATTGGGCAAGATACTTTTGTGCGGCTTCAGTGAATGTAATGTTCAACGCAACACTTCCTCTATTAACTTCATGGCTATTCTATGCCATTGGGGCGCTTCAGAGAATCCCTACCTGACAACTCGGTTATTCAAAACGGTTTCATTTATGGCAACAATCAGGGAGAATAGTTCGCATTTGCAATTCATCGTCCTTTTCCTCGACAAGCAAGAGACCGATAATGAAAGAAACCATCAGCATTCTGGGTTGTGGCTGGCTGGGCATGCCATTGGGCGAACGACTGGTGAAAGATGGCTATCCAGTCAAGGGATCAACCACCCGTGAGGAAAAGCTGGAAGCTATTTCTGCGGTTGGCATGAAGCCTTATATTATCGGTCTTTCACCAGAGCCTGAGGGTGATATTGACTCGTTTCTGGATACCGATATTCTGTTTATCAATATTCCACCCGGAAAAGGCGATGGCCAACCTCACTTTTACCTTCGCCAGATGAAAGCACTGCTTAGCCGTATTGAGCAGTCCCGGGTTAAAAAAATTATTCTGATCAGTGCCACCTCCGTTTACCCGCAAAATAACGTTGAAGTAACGGAAGACGATGCCGTTCGCATTGAGTCCCCCTTCTCTGATACTGCCTGGCTGGATATTGAGCAGCTGTTCACGGACTATGACGACCTGAAAACCACGGTGCTTCGCTTCTCAGGCCTTATTGGCGGTGAATATCAGCCAGGGCGCTACTTTTCCGGCAAAGAGCTGGGCGGCGCTGATGATCCGGTGAATGTGATACACCGGGAAGACTGTTTGCAAATCATCGGGCAGATTATTGCTAAAAATCTGTTTGGGGAAGTCTTTAACGCCTCAGCGGATGAGCACCCTACCCGTCGTCAACTCTATACCCGGTCCTGCGAAATCATGGGCATTGAGCCGCCCGTTTTTATTGACAAACCCATGCCCTATCGCCTGGTGAATTGCGATAAATTGAAGAAAGCGCTGAACTATCAGTTTGTTTATCCAGATCCATTAACAGCATTGTCTGACTAGATCTACTTCGGATATTTAATTGGCATGGTATATTCCTTGAGCGGATGGAATATACCAAAAACCATTTAGATGAGTGTAAGCCAATGAACCCCTTTTCCTTAGATCCTGACCCAGCGCCCACTTCCTTCAGAACCAGCAACACCAAAACCGTTGATCAAAGTTCATGTTTTGGCAACCGCCATGTTATTCCTGGTTCAGGTTCCAATGAACCTGCAATGAATCTGGACACCAGAGAAACTCCATTTTGCAGCAACCTGTCGCAACGCAGTATAATACTGTCGCAAATACGGTCTTTTCTTAAACCTGAGGCAAGTGAACAGGCAGCAAATATCCTGCTCGATATTATAAATATTGAATGCCAAACCCTGAGAGGCCATAAAATATATCTTCTCAGCCAGGAAGATATATCCAATTTTATTTTTGAACGCTTTAAAGTGAGGTCGAATTATCTACTACGCAAGTTTGAGAATACGTTATTCAGAAATATTAATGAGGACTTACGGACAATCTCATTATTTACGGAATTTAATATAACCACCGAAATGGCAATAAAAAGTTTTGTACATAGTGAATATTGCCCAAAAACAGCAGGTACGAATATTTTTTTCCGGGCAGGCAAATTCACTTGTGTCAATGACGAAATGGGCCGCAGCAGAAATTCTATCCTGAAAGAGAAAATTTTTGACCCTAAAACTATCAATCAACAGGGTCAGGCCTATGGTATTGGCTTATACAGTACGCCAAGTATCGCTGCCGCCAGGGGTTACCTCCATAAAGGTTATAATAAAGGAAACCCAGTCACCATACTGGCCATATTCATTAAACCAGATATAAATATCCTGTCTCTGGAAAATGACAGTCCATTTTCCTGTTTTCTGGACCACCAATATCCAATGTTTAAGAAAACAATAATGAAAGATATAAGACATGACAAATGCCATATAGAAAACTGCCTTTATATCATGCCCGCAGCAGAAACCCGATATGGTTATACATTGATTAAGTCGCCAGAAATAATCAGAAAAGTTACCCCTTATGATTACAGCTTGCTAACAAAGCTACACGTGCCTTTTAACCGTGATGAAATCAGTGGTTATAAGATGACACCACGGCCAATGTCAGCTAAGTTACAGCCTGAATATATCAAGCATGATTTCATTGAAGTAAATCCTGATTCTGACAAGTTGTATCTGCCAATTTATCGTTATGCTGCCAGAAATCGTTTTGCAACCAATAGGGAGTTCCGGGATAGCAATTGTAAACCAGAGAACCAGGAGGAGATCTGCCAAAGCAACTATAAATTCTTCACAACCATAGATGGAATCAATTATCTAATCAGGCCATCAGCTCGACCATATGAACTTTGCAGGGATTTTTCATCACCTGTATTTCATGTTCAATACAAGCTTTCAAAAAACAGGCTAACACCATCTTAATTTGTCTCTAAGGCTAACCACACTGCCAATAATGATTATTGTCGGAGCCTTTACCTTTTCGGACTCAATAATTTTATTAATGGTGGCCAGAGTTCCGGTAAAGACCCGTTGATTCCTAGTAGTACCCTGTTGAATCAAGGCTATGGGCGTCTGCGGATTCCTTCCATGATCCATTAACTCCCGGCTGATGCGGGGAAGCCCCAGCAACCCCATGTAGAACACCAGCGTTTGACCGGGGTCCAGCATTTCCTGCCAGTTCAAGGCGTAGCTGCCATCTTTCAGATGCCCGGTGACAAAGCGGACAGACTGGGCGTGATCCCGGTGGGTCAGGGGAATACCGGCATAACTGGCACAGCCGGAAGCGGCAGTAATACCAGGCACCACCTGGAAAGGAATACCCTCACTGGCCAGCGTTTCAATCTCTTCACCACCACGACCAAAGATAAAGGGGTCGCCACCCTTCAACCGCAAAACCCGCTTGCCCTCTTTGGCCAATGCGACCAGCAGGGCATTGATCTCTTCCTGGGGTCGTGTGTGTCGATCCCGCTTTTTACCAACGTAGATATAATCTGCATCCCGACGACAAAGTGCCAGAACATCTTCAGACACCAGCCGATCATGCAGCACAACATCCGCCTGCTGCATTAACCGCAGTGCTTTAAATGTCAGCAGATCTGGATCACCCGGGCCTCCGCCCACCAGATACACTTCGCCGGTTTTCTGCTCCGATGTGTTGGCCAGGGTCTGTTCAATCAAACTCCGGGCTCCCTGCAGATCACCTGTCAGCGCCTTTTCCGCAGCAGGACCTGCCAACACATTCTCCCAGAAATACCGGCGGTCATTGATCTCACTGAACCGGGCCTTGACCATATCGCGACACTCACCTGCCAGTGCCGCCAGACGGCCATATCCCCGGGGCAACAGCGTCTCCAGTTTCTGCCGCAGCAGACGGGCCAGAACCGGTGCTTTACCACCGGTGGAAAAGGCAACCACCACCGGAGAGCGATCAACAATCGCCGGCATTACCGCATTACCGGCTTGTGCGTCATCCACCACATTAACAAACAGCTGTCGCTGCTGTGCCATCCTGGCTACCTGGCGGTTAACACCCTCATCATCCGTTGCCGCAATGACCAGACAGACATCGTTCAGGTCATGGTTTTCAAAGGGCTTTTCCAGCAATTGGTGCTCACCGCTGGCAAGAAACTCACGAATTTCTGCCGATATCTCTCTGGCCACCACTCGAATATTGGCACCAGAGGCGTTGAGAAGCCTGATTTTACGCAGGGCGATATCGCCACCACCCACCACCAGACAACGCTGGTTACGTACCTGTAGAAATAATGGCAGATAGTCCATGTTTTTCTCGTTATTGATATAGCTCTGTTGACATAAGGTTGCAGGCACAAATGATGTAAGCCTGCGGTTCGCTGGCCGAACCATCTATGGGCCGAGTTTACCAGCCTACGACAGAATAAAGATAACAATATTTTCTTATCTTTTATTATTAAAAGTTATAAAAAGCCGGAAGCTGAACGGAGGATAGGGAAAAATCTGACTTCTCACTTATACGACTATAATAGTACAGTTGATAGTAAATATGACGATATAGCTTTTTATACTGTTATTGCATCACTCCGACATAACCATAAAGAGAATGCTATACAGTTCATGGCTGTTTATATCCGAATGAGACTACCCCCCTCTTTCACGGATTGAAACGCGCTTCAGGCCCCTATCATTGTTAGTCGCTTTATGACCAGTCAAACTATTGAAAACCCAGCCCCAAACAGGGACTTCCTGCGCAATCTCTGGCAATTGGCACTGCCTATCTCCCTGCAATCCATGATGTTCTCAATGCTTGGATTGATCGATATCTTCATGGTCTCCATGCTGGGTGAAACAGAAGTTGCTGCGGTCGGCATGGGCAACCGGATTTTCTTCTTTAACCTGATTCTGATCGCTGCCCTGGGCAGTGGCATGAGCATTCTGGCGGCGCAGTATATCGGTGCCCGAAATATGGATGGTTTGCGTAGGACGCTGGTTCAGACGATCATTGCCACACTGGCCATCACCACCCCATTTGCCATTGTCTACCTGCTCTTTCCAGAACAGATCATGGGCCTGATCAGTGAAGACCTCACGCTGAAGGCTCTGGGCAGCAGCTATTTATTCATCACAGCGCCCTCCTTTCTCTGCATAGCGGTCACCATCCCGCTGGAAGCCCTGCTGAGAACCAATAACGACGCAAAAACACCGACACGCATCGGTTTTATCACCATTCTTATGAATGTGCTGTTTAATTATATGCTGATCTATGGCCATTTTGGCTTTCCAGCCCTTGGGGTTGCCGGTTCGGCATGGGGGACAACCATTTCCCGGTTGATTCAGGTGGGCTTGCTTATCTATTACATCCTTGAGGTTCGCCCGGGGCTCAAACCGGTAAAAGCTGACCTGTTGCAATGCAAGAGTCGTAAACACTGGATGAAATACATCGGCATCTGTGTTCCCATGCTGATTCAGGACGGCCTCTGGTCATTTGGCCTGGTGCTTTACAACCTGATGTTTGCCCAGATGGGGGTTGTTGAGCTGGCGGTGATGAGCGCCATCTCTTCCGTTGAAGGCGTGCTGATTTCCCTGTTTATCGGGTTCGCTATCGCTACCTCAATCATACTCGGGAAGGAGCTCGGCGCTGGAGAATTTGAGCTGGCCTGGAAACAGAGCCGTTATTTTATGCTGGTCGCCCCGGCCACCGCCCTGGTAATCGGCGTTGTTACCCTGATTTTCAATGAGCAGATCGTCGGAATGTTCGGCAAATTTCAGGGTGACACCTTGAAAATGGCCAGTGAGGTGCTCATTATTGCCGGATTTGCCCTATGCATCCGGGTCATCAATCTGACCGGGATTGTTGGTGTACTGCGCAGCGGCGGCGATGTGAAAGCCACGGCAGCCATCAATATTATTGGTATGTGGTTTGTCGGTGTACCGCTGACCTGGGCAGCGGTGAATATCTGGCATTGGCCACTGCATCTGGTGTTTATCTGCGCTCTGATGGAAGAAGTGACTAAAGCAATTCTGGTCCTTTACCGGGTGCTGGCAAAATACTGGTTGAAGAATCTCACAGTTGAATGCTAAACCAATCGCCCTGGCTAGGAGGCTAAGCGTTGTTACCCATACCATTCGTCTGAGGCTTGTCGAAGTACGGTGGCACCATCCTTCGACAAGCTCAGGATGAACGGGGTGTACGGGTATTAACGCTTTTCTGCACCAGGGCGACTTGCTCATGGTCTGGATGTTTTCTGAAGAATCTCCGCCCAAAAAGAGTCCACCTTCTCGCTGATGAATTGTTCAAGATCCTCATTCATGAACCTTCTGCGAGAATCTGCAACGCCAGCAGCGCCTTCAATAATCTCCTGTTCAGAGAGTCCCTGGTTATCCGGACTGTACTGTTCCAACAATAACTCGGTGTTGCTCTCTGTCTTACCATGCCAAACTGAAAATTCAGCGTTTCCCTTTCTTAAAAGATCAAGTAATTGAGGCTCAGTTTTAAACATGTCAACAATATAATTCTGAAAATCGGCTTTATTCCTGATGCCTCTGATGAATTTTATTTCAAGTTCATCCATCACTTCCGGCTTCAGTTTACCAATTTCTCCAAAACGCTGAAAAACATGATTCTCCGGGAATTGACAAATACTTCGGGAAAATTGATTCTTGATACGCCCTCTTATCTCAGTGGATTCACTGGCTTCTACAAGAAGAGTTCCATCACTCTTGCTTGTAGTAGACATGGCTTTGTAGAGTACTGACTCATTAAAAAATAATTTTAACTTCTTCAACAAGTCGAATATCTGAACAATATCATGCCCTGCCTCCAGCTCCCGCCTGATATTAATGAAAGCCATTCTCGTTTTGATTTGATCGATGATTTCCGAAGTATGATCCTGACAATCATGGTCATAAGCAGCGTCAATCATCTCAGTGATTTCAGCACCGGTATCTGCCCGCAGATCTTCCGGGAGTGTTATCAGATGTTCCAGGATTTGTAATAAGCTCAATTTAAGCTGATTGTTTCGGTCTCTGGCTGCATTCACTTTTCCATGCAGCCTGTCTATTGCGTGGTGAAGTTCAGAATCAACGGGAAAGCTACTGTGTAATTCCTGCTGGCATCTTTGAATATTGCTTTCGATCGCAGAGGTGGCACCAGGCTGATAGTGACTTTGCCTGCCCCAACTCTGTTGGGCACGTTGAGTATGAACCCTGTTTTGACGCAGAATTTCAGGTACAGTCATTCCATCCACTAGTGTTTGTCCATTATACAAGTTAAACACAGCTTCCCGCTCGGATCTTGCAGCCTCTTCTTGTTGCCATTGATGATCACTCACGGGTAAAGAATACAAATGCGGATGACTTTCCAAAGGTTGGGCCAACCGGTGTTGCTGTTCGGGTCGTAACTGTTGCTGGCAATCTTGAATAAAATGTTCGCCCTTGTGTTCCTGCAAAAAAGAGCATTTCGGGTAAAGTCTGGCATGAACCTCATCGATGGTACTAACTCCCCACTCCTGTTGCCACTCTCCAATGGAGCCTCCGCAGGAGAAACAGAATATTTTTTTTTCATCCAGTGACAAATAAAATCCTGCATCGGATAGTCTAAGGGCATTTCTATTACCATGAGGAAAATCATCCAGGAATTCTACACACCTCGATGCATAGTGCTTAGCGAAAGAGTACATTCGCTCTGTCGCACATGCCATACGTTGGTTATAAATCGTAGCAACCGGCTCCACGTCAGAGGGCACCGTTCCAATATTATTAATTTGATGGTTATCAATGGAAACAGTTCGCTGTCGGCTACCTGATGGTGCCAGTAAATGATAGTCGCTGCCTGATGCTTGTTCGACCAATTGCGTTTGATCAGATGATGCGGCTACATTTAATGTCTCTATTTCATTAGCCAACAAAAATACTTGCTGAATACATTCATTCACATGGATCAATTTCCTGAGTTCAGCATCCTCAGGGGGAATATCGATACCAGGAAGATACACTTCGGCGCTACCCCTGAAGTTATCCATAAAAGACTGTATTTGGAGCAATGCCCTTAGCGAAGTTAATGTATGAGCATGGCCATGAATAGTAAATGCATAAGTTCTTACCGGCTGGTGTTGATGACTCTGAAAACCTGCATCCCGTGGAAATGAGCGCTCAGGGAGATCAGCACCACCAACAGCCCCCTGATCAGATAATAAATAGTTGTTCGGGCTGGCAATCGACCTTACACCGTATAGACGATAACTCGAACCATCAGTATCTGGACGGTTACTATTAATCGCCTCATTCCCATGAACAGTTCTCTGTGTAAGCTCCCCGGGTGTGATATGATCCATCATGATTCTCCTTGAGTTCATTATGACCGTTAAATATTTGAACAAAATTAATTAATAATAGTGTTTTAGATTTCAAATGTGGCTATCAAAATGGTTAGATTGACTAACCATTTTAATGATGTCCGAAAAATTTCAGGATGACACCTTGAACATGGCCAGCCTGGGTGTTGTTCTGCGCTCTGATGGAGGAAGTGTCTAAAGCGATTTTGCTGCTTTACCGGGTGCTGACAATGCACTGTTGAAGTATCTCACTATCGGGATGTTTCTCGAATAATCTTATCCCAGAACATGTCCAGCTTCTCGCTGATGAATTGGTAAAGATCTTCACGCATGAACCTTGCACGAGCATCTGCAACGTTAGCGGCACCTTCAATAATCTCCTGCTCAGAGAGCCCTGGTGTATCGGGACTGTACTGTTCCATCAATAACTCAGCGCTACTCTCTGTCTTGCCATGCCAAACTGAAAACTCAGCATTTTTCGTTATTAAAAGATTAAGTAATGCCGGATCCGTGTTAAACATGTCCATAATATAATTTTGAAAATCGGCCAGATTCATAATACCGCTGGTGAATTTTCTTTTAATTTCCGCCATCACAATTGCTGGCGGCCTGCCAACAGTGCCGTAACATTGTGGAATTTGATTCTCAGGGAATTGGCAGATACTTTGGGAAAACAGATTCTTAATGTAACCTCTTGTTTCAGTGGATTCACTGCCCGCAATAAGTAGAGTACCAGTTAACCCTCTTGTAGTAGACAATACACTGTACAGTACTGACTCGTTGTAAAATAATTTTAATTTCTTCAGCAGGTTGAATATGTGGACAACATCAGACTCAAACTCCAGCTCCCGATTGATATCAATCAAAGCCATTCGAGTCTGGATTTGATCAATGATTTCTGTTGTATGATCCTGACAATCCCGGTCGTAAGCAGCGTCAATAATCGAAGCAATTTCAGCACCTACATCTTCCGACTGATCTTCTCGAAGTGCCAGTAGATTCTGCAGGATTTGCAATAATTTTAATTTAAGCACGTAGCTTTGGTTCTGAGCAGCATTAACTTTCTCATGCAACCTGTCCATTGCATTGTGAAGAGCTGACCCAGGAAGAAAGCTACGGTGAAATGCCTGCAGACATCTTTGAACATTGCGTTTGATAGAAGAAGTGGCATCTGCCTGACTCTGTCTGTTACTACTGTTTTGGCCAGCTTGATTTTGCGCCCGTACCAATTCATGTAACGTCATTCCGTCCAATCGTGCTCGTCCTTCACGCCAGTCGGATAGAAATTTATAATAATCCACTTCTACCTGCTCTTGCTGCCATTGATACACATCCAAAGGTGAGCGATACAAATGGGGATGACTTTCCAAAGGTCGGGCTAACACACGTTGTTGCTCTTGTGTTAATTGTTGTTGACAGGCTTCGATAAACCCTTCACCTTTTTTTTCCCGCAAAAAAGAGCACTCAGGGTAAAGTCTTGCATGAACCTCATCAAGGGAGCGCACTCCCCACTCCTGTTGCCACTCTTTAATTGAACCTCCACAGGTAAAACATAACAGCCTTTTTTCCAGCAGTGATAAATAAAATCCAGCATCTGATATTTTAAAAGCACTCTTATTGCCAGCAGGAAAATCACGTATAAATCTCATTTGTCTGACTGCACCATGCAGAACGATAGAGTTTCTGCGATCGTTACTGTTTACCATATATGGGTTAAAGATTGTAGAAACCAGCCCCGCATCAGGGGCTGCGGCATGATCAGCACCATAACCAGTATTAGTGGTTGGTATCGCGGTAATATCATTAATTAACAGAAACGCATTGAACCGATCCTCTCTATTGATAATAAAGTGTTTCAGTTCAGTATTGTTAATAGGAATATCTGAACCTACATTGTATAACTCAGCACTATCACGAAAGTTTCGTAACAGTTTCCGCTCCGATAATAACGCAGCAATCGAATCAAATTGTTTATCTTCTCCATTAATATGGCCGAAATACCGGGTAGTGCTGTTAACGTCAGCAGCAGGATTTGAGCTTTCCGAAGATAGAGCAGGCTGGCAATACTGTACTGGTGTTATCTGACCACTGATTGAATTTAACCGCCTGTTTTCACGGGCAACCATTCGCTGCAAGCCACTGTGTGTTGCCGGTAAACGATAGTCATCTGACCTGTATCCACTGGCTGCTGCCTGTTCCGTCACATGTGTTTGATCCGCTGGTGTGAATACATTTAATGTTTCTATGTCATTCACCAACAAGAATACTTGCTGAACACGAGCATTCTCAAGAATCAATGTTTTGAGTGCGCTATCCTCAGGGGGGATATGGACATCAGAAAGATATCTTCCGGTACTCGCCCTGAAGTTATCCATAAAAGGCTGAATCTGGAGCAGTAACCGTAGCGACTTAAATGTTTTAGTCTGGCCATTAATGATAAATTGATAAGAACTCCCCGCCTGATTCTGGTGACTCTGAAAACCTGAAGGAAGGTCATATTCATGACCAGAGGAATCAGTATTAGCAACAGGCTGCGGGTTACCCGATAAATAATTGCCTGATGTACTGGCAATTGGCCTTACAAGGTATGACTGATATCTCGAAACAGCCGCCGCATGGGCATTATAAACATCAGATTCATCATCGCTGCCCAAATCAATAGTTGTCTCTACAGGGTCCCTCGCGGAAAGATTATTCACCACGCTCTCCTTTTGTTCATGACTACCGTAATTTTTGAACAAAGTTGATCGATGATAATACTTTAGATGTAAATTAAGAGGGTGAAATCAAACGTTCCACCCTGCTGATCTCCTAGAGAATACTAATTCCTCCCATATAGCTCTGAAGTGCTTCAGGAATATGGATACGCCCATCCTTATCCTGGTAATTCTCCAGTACCGCCACCAGAGTACGACCCACGGCAAGACCTGAACCATTCAGCGTATGAACCAGCTCAGGCTTGCCTGATTCGTTGCGGAAACGCGCTATCATTCGACGTGCCTGGAAATCAACACAGTTACTGACGGAAGAGATTTCACGGTACTGATTCTGGGCGGGCAGCCAGACTTCAAGGTCGTAGGTCTTGGCAGCCCCAAAGCCCATATCGCCACCGCACAGTGCCACAACGCGATAAGGCAGCCCCAGCTTCTGGAGAATGGCTTCTGCATGCCCTGTCATCTCTTCCAGCGCTTCATAGGACTTGTCAGGATGGACGATCTGCACCATCTCAACCTTTTCAAACTGGTGTTGACGGATCAGGCCACGGGTATCACGACCATAACTGCCCGCTTCGCTTCGGAAACAGGACGTGTGAGCCGTCAGACGAATGGGCAGTTGATCAGCTTCAACAATCTGTTCACGCACCAGGTTGGTCAGGGTAACTTCTGCCGTAGGAATCAGGAAAAACTGCTTCTGGTCAGCACCGGAATCATCATCACAGGCGGTTTTGAACAGATCTTCCCCGAATTTGGGCAGCTGGCCAGTGCCATACAGGGCTTTATCATGAACCAGCAGCGGGGTAATAACTTCTTCATAGCCGTGCTCAGTGGTCTGAACATCCAGCATAAACTGAGACAGAGCCCGGTGCAGGCGGGCAATTTTGCCACGCAGCATGGCAAACCGGGAGCCGGAAATATGAGCAGCCGCTTCGAAATCCAGGCCAAGAACTTCACCCAGATCAACGTGATCTTTGACATCAAACTCAAACTGTCGTGGCTCACCCCAGGTACGAACCAGTACGTTGTCGTTTTCGTCTTTACCTTCTGGTACAGAGCTGTCTGGCAGGTTAGGCACTTCCAGCAGCAGGTTATTCAATGCTTCCTGCAGTTCGGTCAGGGCCTGCTCATTTTCCTTGAGTTCGGCATTCACCTGATCCATGCGCTCTTTAAGCGCGGAAACATCACCGCCCTGGGCCTTGATCTTGCCAAATTCCCTGGAACCCGACTTACGTTCGCTCTGCAGCTGCTCAGTTTTAACCTGAAGCGACTTGCGACGCTCCTCCAGAGAAACCAGACGCTCAATATCCAGTTTGTAGTGCTTCTTCAACAGCTGTTCCGCCACAGCTTCAGGATTGCTGCGAACGATTTTGGGGTCTAGCATATTCCTACCAAATTAACTGATTGGACGATGGTTTTCTTATCCGGGCAGACGCTTTAAACGTTTACCATTCTTGTCACGGATAGCCTGCTGATAATACACCATGACTCTGCGACATTCGATAAAGATAATAAACAGGAAGTCAGGACCGTTAACCGTTCAGGATCACCCGTATGCCCTGATAACCCAACCAGGTACCAACCAGACACAGAGTCACACTGGCCAGCATATAAACGATTGCCTCAACCAACCGATCAGCTTGAAAAAGCCGGAAAATATCCAGTGAGAACGTAGAAAAGGTGGTTAATGCCCCCAGAAAGCCTACGGTGGCAAAATCTTTCCAGATCGCAGGAAGCAGGCTTTTCTCTACCAGGCAGTACCAGCCAATCCCGATAAGCAACGAACCAATAATATTTACCGTTAAGGTCGGTAGTGGAAACAACTGATCATTTCCGGATTTTGCATACCACTCATAAACCAGAGAACGCGCCAGTGCCCCAAGGGCTCCACCGGCTGCTACAGCAAGGTAGTTCAGCAAGTACGGGTATTGCATCAGAGCTTCCTTTCAGATGAGGGATAGAGAATTTTGAAGTCATCGCCATGAAACGGTTCTAACCATATCAAAAGGCCAGGCAACCTAAAATCAACAAGTTAAGTAATTCAGGTTGTGTGGGCCATTTGAAATTATAAATATATGATTGGATAATATAAAAACTATCGCTTTACTGTACTCTCTTCATCAAGCCGTTTCAGCCAGGCCAGCTTTTCCTTGATCTTAATTTCCAACCCGCGCTCATTCGGCTGATAATAGTCCGGCACATCCATCTCTTCGGGAAAATAGCGTTCCCCTGCCGCATAGGCATTGGGCTCATCATGGGCATAGCGATAACCAGCACCATAGCCAAGGCTGCCCATTAATTGAGTCGGTGCATTCCGCAGGTGATGAGGCACCTCATAGGATGGATGACTTTTTACATCGTCCCATGCCGCTTTCCAGGCTTTATAAACGGCATTACTTTTTGGTGCACAGGCGCAATAGACCGTTGCATGGGCCATGGCCAACAGTCCTTCCGGTGCCCCCAGCCGCTCAAATGCCTGCCAGGCATTAATAACAATCTCCAGTGCTCTCGGGTCAGCATTGCCAATATCTTCACTGGCAATAGCCACCAGCCGACGAATCACGTAGAGAGGATCCCCTCCCCCATCAACAATTCGAGCGGCCCAGTAGAGTGCGGCATCGGGATTAGAGCCGCGAACGGACTTATGAAAGGCTGAAATGGTATCGTAAAACGCGTCACCGCCTTTATCGAAACGTCGCCCGGTATCGGCAAGAATGGCCTGAACCGCCTCAGACGTGATAATGCCGTTCTCAGCCAGATCCGATGCAACCTCCAGAGTGTTGAGCGCCTTGCGACCATCGCCGTCAGAATAGCGAATCAGAATATCCCTGGCGCTTTGCTCCAGCTGAATCCCCTTGCCGCCCAGGCCTCGTTCTTCATTGGTCAAAGCCTGGTCCACAAGTTGGCCAATGGCCTCTTCCCCCAGCGGCTTAAGTACGTAGACCCTGGCCCTTGAGAGCAATGCATTGTTAAGTTCAAACGATGGGTTTTCGGTGGTGGCCCCGATAAAAATAACGGTACCGTCTTCTATATGAGGCAGGAATGCATCCTGTTGCGACTTGTTAAACCGGTGAACCTCATCCACAAACAGCACTGTTTTCCGCTGGTAAAAACGCTGTTCATCCTTTGCCCTTGCTACCGCTTCCCTTATGTCTTTAACCCCGGAAAGCACGGCAGAGAGGGTTTCAAAATGGGCATCGGTTTTTGTCGCAATCAGTCTTGCCAGCGTTGTCTTGCCAACGCCGGGCGGCCCCCAGAAAATCATGGAGTGGAGCATACCCTGCTCCAGCGCTTCCCGCAGGGGCTTGCCTCTGGCAAGAATATGTTCCTGGCCCAGGTATTCATCGAGGACTCCGGGGCGCATCCTTGCCGCCAGGGGTTCATAGCGACCGGAAGCAGGGGCATCAAAGAGTGAGGTCATACCCTGCTCTCATCAATAATATCAAAACCGGCCTTCTCTAATGTCTGCAGGTCAGGTTCAAACAGTGTATTGTCCACCGGTTGATTGAGGTTCACCCGGGTAAAGTCAATTCGTCGCTTACCACCGAGAGAGTCCACAATCGTGATGGCTGAAATCTCCTCCCTGGAAAAATGGATCTCCAGCCTTTCAAAAAGATCGGACGCTTTACCGGGTTTCAGGGTATAAACCACCTCCGGACCATAGTTCATACGAGTCACCGCGTACTCCATCAGAAACTCACTGGCATCGCCGCTCAGTAGCTGCACGGCGGTCGGTCCTGACTGATTGTCCATCTTTTTAATCACCACCTGCTTAAAGTCAGGATCAAGCATCCAGAGCTTGCCATCTTTAGCAATAATCTCCTGGTTAAACGGTGAAGTGATATGCCAGCGGAACTGATTTGGCCGCTTAAGTTGCATACTCCCCTTCTCAACTTTGGAGCGTCCGCTTTTATCAATGGTACTTTGAGAAAAATTGGCACTGACCGTATTCATGGCCTGCAGCTTTTTAGCCAGCGCATCAGCGGCTTTCTGATCATGCTTTATACTGGCCGGCGTATTGCTCTGTGCCCTGGCCAGCATGGATGAATGAGTTGACGCCTGCTCAGCAGACCAGACTGGCATGCTGATGGCAAAAACCATTGGTAAAACAGTCAATAACGGCGTTTTCTTGATCATAAACAGGAACTTAATCAGGATAATTAATGCTTGGGCGGTGGTGAAGCAATCACTTCACGATTGCCGTTAGTCAATGCCGGGCTGACAACACCTGCCGCCTCCATGGCTTCAATCATTCGGGCCGCCCGGTTATAACCTACCTTCAGCTGCCTTTGAACCGAAGAAATGGACGCCCTGCGCGACTCGGTAACAAAAGCCACGGCTTCATCGTAAAGAGGATCCTGCTCATTGTTATCCAGCCCGCCGGAAAATGCACTGCCTTCAGAACTCTCACTGACACCATTGAGAATCTCTTCAACAAAATCCGGCGTTCCCCGCAGCTGCCAGTCAGCCACCACCCGATGTACTTCATCGTCAGCAACAAAAGCCCCGTGAATTCGGACAGGAACACTGGTTCCCGGGGGTAGATAGAGCATGTCACCGTGGCCCAGTAACTGCTCAGCGCCACCCTGGTCGATAATGGTTCGGGAGTCAATCTTGCTGGATACCTGGAAACTGATGCGGGTAGGAACGTTGGCCTTAATCAGACCGGTAATCACATCCACGGATGGGCGCTGCGTGGCCAGAATCAGATGAATACCCGCTGCCCGAGCCTTTTGGGCAATACGGGCAATCAGCTCTTCAACCTTTTTACCAACAATCATCATCATGTCGGCAAATTCATCAACCACGACCACGATAAAGGGCAGCGTGCCTAACTCTGGTGCCACATCTTCCGCTGATACCGGCTGATAGAAGGGATCCCGGTGCGGCTCCCCTCTTTCCAGGGCATCTTTCACCTTGCGGTTATAACCGGCAATGTTACGAACCCCCAGATGTGCCATCAGCTTGTAACGACGCTCCATCTCGGCAACACACCAGCGCAGGGCATTGGCTGCCTCTTTCATGTCCGTCACTACCGGTGCCAGAAGATGCGGAATGCCATCATAGATGGACAACTCCAGCATTTTCGGGTCAATCATGATCAACCGCACATCTTCCGGGCTGGACTTGAACAGCATGGACAGGATCATGGCATTGATACCGACGGACTTACCGGAACCCGTGGTACCGGCCACCAGAAGGTGCGGCATTTTAGCCAGGTCAACAATCACCGGCTGACCGGAAATATCATGTCCCAGGGCAAGGCTGACCGGAGACTGGGCGTCATCAAAAGCCCTGGATGAAATAATTTCGCTATAGAAAACGGTTTCTCGGTCATCATTGGGAATCTCAATCCCCATTACTGACTTTCCGGGAATCACTTCCACCACCCGGACACTGACCACTGCCAGAGAACGGGCCAGGTCGCTGGCCAGGTTGGTAATTTTACTGGCCTTGGTACCGGGTGCCGGTTGAATCTCAAAACGGGTGATAACCGGCCCTGGATGGACAGCAACCACTTGGACATCGACACTGAAGTCTTTCAACTTCAGTTCCAGCAACCGGGACATGGCATCCAGAGACTCTGGACTCATGGCCTTGCCGGAGGGGCGGGCTTCATCGAGCAACGAAACGGTTGGTAAACTTCCCTGCGGGGTATGTTCCACCAGAGGTGGCGTTTTCTCCCTCGCTGGAGGAGGGACTATTACCGGCTTTGGCTTTTCGGCTCTCTTCTCAACCACCGGTGGAGCCGGTGGCATAGAGTCTTCCTGCAGCTTTAATGCAGGCTCCTGCACCGGTGACAGCTCGCTTTGCTCAGGCTCAGGCTCACGCTGCTTTCTGGCGGTCAGCTTATCCTGCAAGTCAAAATACAGCGCAATCAACTTTTCTTTGCAGTAAACGGCGAAGCGCAGGCTCCAATAGCCGACACTGTCCATCAAACGAAACCAGGAAAGATCGGTATAAAGTGTCACGCCGAGGAGAAACAGCGCCATCAGCAGCAGTGTACTGCCGGTGACATTAAAGGCTGGCAGGAACAGATGAATAAGCAGCTCACCAATAATCCCGCCGCTGGACGAGGGAAACAGTTCACTCAACCCATGATAATGGAGTGAAGCCAGGGCAGCCCCTGAAGCAATGGACAGAATAAAACCCATACTGCGAATCAGCAGTAACCAGGAATTCCATTCATCCGCTTCATGCCGGTAGCGAAAAACCCGGATCGCCTTGATCACCAGGATAACCGGCACCATCCAAGCCAGAAACCCAAACAGGGTTAGCAGCAAATCCGCTGACCATGCCCCGAATCTGCCGGCACTGTTAGCAATATCCCTGACCGGGCCAACATGAGACCAGCCGGGATCGACCTTATCATAACTGGCCAGTGCCAATGCCAGAAAAGCGGCCAGTACCAGCCAGCCAAACATAATGCCTTCACGCACTCGTGATGAGAGCGTTTCCGCCGCTGCTGCGCCCCGGATTGTACGCTTGCACCGTCGTATGGAAACAGGCTCTTGTGATTGATCACTATCCGGTTGATGACTCTTATCCGGCTGATGACTCTTTTTGCTTACGGACCCTGCCATTCGGCTCCCTGAGATAACTGATTATAAACACAGTAGTTTAACCCGAGAAGATAACACGAGCCCTTAACTGCGGACAATCCTGCATCCATTCTTATACAAAGAACAAACATCGACCAATGAGGTAAAAATGAACAGTTTTTGTAGCCCCGGATCTGCTTGCAGGGTATTTTAGAGCGCTGTTTCTTTTCAGGCAGCGCCCTTCAAGGCCAATCCCCCATGTTTCGACCATCCTTTCTTGACTTCTCACAGCGAATGAGCCGCAACCCGGCTGTTTCAATGGGTCTATTGTTGATCACCCTGACCTGCAGCATCCTGTTCTCCCCTATTGTCATGGAGTACCAATCCATTGGGGTCACCCTGTTTTCCTGCCTGATGATTGCCAGCCTGGTTCTGACCCTCGGATCGCTGACGGAAAACAGTCCAAAAATCCGTCTCTGGTTAGAGATCACCGGCACCACTATCGTGATACTCAGGGCGGTGGTTGAGTTCCCAAACCCGCCAAACTGGCTCCCCTTCTTCACCTTAATAGCCAGCATGCTGTTCCACCTGGGCATGATGCTGATGCTTATCGGGCACCTGTTCAGCATTAAGCCACAGGCCGAGAAACTATTAGCGGCGATTAACTTCTATTTACTGACGGGCATCACGTTCAGTTATCTTTATTTACTGGTGAACCTGATTACCCCCGGGGCATTTGATCTTGCCAATCAGGGTATTTCCAGCTGGCCGGATTATCTCTACTTCAGTTTTGTCACCCTGACTACGCTGGGTTATGGTGACATTCTGCCCCTCAGCCCTCTGGCACAGGGCCTGGTATCTCTCGAAGCGATTGTGGGTGTATTGAGTCCGACAGTAATGATTGCCCGGTTTGTTGGGAAATAAGACAAACCTGGTTTCGGTGGCAGCGGATAAACTGCCATCGACAGGGCTTATACGAGGGAAAATTCAATGAGACTCTGCTGGAAACTCACCGGCAAACATTCTCTACATAGCTGCCGAAACATCACTGTGCTCTCATCATGTCTGCCAGCTGTAAGTAGCGGTCACTGTTATGGAGCCCATTCAGCAAACGCTCCGGTACCGCCTCCAGCCCATTCATCGCTCCCAGAAGCACACCCGTTAAGGCAGCCCTGGCCATATTGTTGCCGCCTCCATTAATGGCAGACAAAACACCCTGCTCAAACTGGTCAGGGTAGCGGTGCATCAGGTAGTAAGCACAGGGAAGCAGGTGAACAAGCTGGCAATCCATGCCATAAACCTGACTGATATGCAGGGCCGGTTCTATACGAACGGTCTCTGGTTGCCAGGCCACCTGTCCATTCCCGGGAGTCAGTAGATGGTCGTAACGCTGTATTGCCGACATCACATCTGAGCATTTTGCCATAGCCGCTAAACAGGCCGGTAATTTGGTCAGCGGAACGCTGTTGACCATGGCCTGAACAACCAGGGCAAATACCAGTGTATTCTGCCGTATAAAAGGCTCCCGATAGAATGTCTGCAGCAGTTGACCAGCAGCGTCTACCAGCTCAACCGGGTCATCAATCGCCAGGGCCAGAAGGGATACAAACTGTGCTCCCTCGGTTGTGTCACAACCCGAAGCAATCCCGGAATCCCCCCAATGTAACCCCGTGCGGCGTGCCCTGATCAGGTCCACCATCAATTCATCAGTATAGCGCCCGGAAAAGGACTCACCGGACAATGGCGCAAAGAAATCATCAAGCCGGGCAAGGAAATCTGTCAGTACAAAGCCATCACAATGGGCCAGAGACTCAAGCAGCAATACGATCACCTGGCCCGTCTGGGAAACGTCGCCTGCCCTGACACCCTGCTGATAACGGAAATGACTGATATTGGCAAAACCATGGCAGCCATTAACTGCCGGGTCCTGATAAGTATCAATCCAGGGGCCATAATCCTGAGCCAGTTGATCCAGGTCATAATACCAGTGGGTGCCGACGCCCAGGGCATCACCAATGAGCAGGCCAGCCACCCCACCCTTTATCCGGCTCAGTTTATCAATGTTTGAAGGGTATGATCTGATGGTCGATGTCGAAGTCATAGCAAGCCCACATTGCAAACCGTATACACCCCATGAACATAGCTGAATTTAGCGACCACCGCAGTGTATTCGCTGCCATTTCACACAGGGGCATTCAGAATGGTGATACCAAACTAATACGAATATATACGACTATTTAATTGCATTAGTCGGCGTATTGTTGCCTGAAGTCCACACTATTTATATGAGAATAAGCCCATGGAATCCGTACACGGTCACAATGTACTGAATATGATCAGAGAGCAGGAAGCTGCGCTGAGTAAAGAGGCGCTCCTCACAGCAATGTCAGCAGAGTTTGGTGAAGAAGCCCGATACCACACCTGCTCCGCACAGGAACTGACAGCAGCAGAACTGGTTGATCAGTTTGTTGGGAAAGGTAAGTTGATTGAAACCAGTGAAGGCATTCAATACATTGGTTGCAACTGCCATTGTCATTAAAAAAAGCCCGTTTACGGGCTTTTTTTAATCTGAGTTTTTCTGAGCAGAAAACAAAAAACCGGTCACAAGAACCGGTTTCAAAATTTTATTGTTGTTGCCTGTCTCATCTTTGTGGCCTTTGTGTCACCTCCCCCGCGACGTAAAGGCCTTTTCTGGAGAAATCCCCCCATCTCTTTCCCCTTCAGGCGTAAGCCATAATACGTATTGTTTTTTCTGACATATTGACCTGAATCAATATTACATCATCCATCGCATAAACTCCTGATTGCTTCAGGGTAAACTCCACTTTTTATCGAGTTAATGCTTCATGGTTTAGCTGGGAAAAATCTCTCTGTAAGATGGAGGTGGCGGCTGAAGCTCTAACTGCGAGCTTATAACCGTCACGTAAGATGGAGGTGGCTCTGGCAACAAATGATTAGACTCCAGGCTGATAACCGTCAATGCCTGGTCTGATCCCGTCTGCTTTGAATCGTTGTGCATAGGCAAGGGCTGAACCGCCACGATGGACTCTCTCCCTGGTTGCGGGGCTGTTCTGCTAATTGAAAGATCAATGTGAACAGGAGCAGCCTCCCGAGACATTATACCGCAGCAGCCACCATATTTAGCATCGAAATAGGCACCTATTCCAAGGATTGCGAAAATACCGACACCCGAACCAGCAAGAGCACCGAAACACACTTTAGCCACCATGGTGCCTTCTAAGGGTAAGCACGAACCAATCACCGCACCGGTAGAAGTTGCACCGGCCCAGGTCAGGCCGAGGCATGATGAACGGCAATTATCATTTTCTAAAGTACAGCCAGGATTATTAATGTAACCATTCGCTCCTGACGGTGTAGCAGGCAAGCTTTGCATTTTGGATCAATCTGAAAGTAGTTAACGATAGTTATTTTAAAATCGAGTTCTTTTAAAATCGCTGATTATCAGCAGCTATTTCACTGCTTGAACACATTCGACCTGTAAAATCGACCTGTAAAATCACTCATAGTTCCGGATAAAGATCATCAGGTGCGGATAAGTCCGTGAACATAAGCCCAATTTGAAGAAAATGGCACTCGACCTTTAATTTAAAGGCACAATTTCAAGCCCGAAAGATGGTGTTGTTCCCGGGTCCAGCGAATTATCTTCAGTGCCAATGGAAATATTGAAGCGTAGTCGTGACTCGCTGATCCCCTGCTCATTTAAATGCTGAACAATATTCTCTTGCAGTACTTCCATTTTGTTCTGCCAGGTATCCAGCTCTGCCAGGGTCTCGGGTACCGTGCTGTGAATGATAAGCAGAGCATTCATTGATGAGTCAATGTTCATATTTGTAACAAATGAGGCCAGATCAGAACTTTTTTCAATCCCGGATTTACCGGGTTCCAGCCTGAAGACATTGTTGCCAGCATCCTGTTCGATTGTACGTTCCATCTCATAGTCATGGGGCTTAAAGATATCCACCAATGTATAAATGCGTCCATTGCCCCGACGCACCGCGTAGACCGTATAGAAAGCATTCAGCTTTTTCCCAATATAAAAAGCTTGTTCCTTATCCTGACCATAGAGCGTGGAAATATCGAAGACATCGTTAGCCCAGAAATTACTGGCACCACAGGAAAAACTGCGGCATTCAAACAGCGTCTCAACACCCTCCCCTTGCAACAGGCTGACATAAAATTCATAGCCCTGATTGCTGCTGTGCCCGGGCGGCAGAAAGTAGAGGTCCCTGATCAGGTGCCCGTCAAGCCACTGAGCGCCATCCGAGGTAACAACGCCGTTGACCCGCTTCATCCGATTGGTAATGATCGGGTGGTTCTGTCGGTTCTCATCGATGGCAAGCTCTATGCGGGCATTAGGATACGCTGGAAGTCCCGACGCATAGGTTGAAGCGCCAATTACCAGGCAAAGCAGGGTACTGATTATTTTGCAGGCAATGGTTAAAGAGCCAGATTTAAGAGTCTTCAGTAGACCCGGGATATCCACAATCACTTTATTCATGAAACACCATCCAAGTCTTCCCCCAACGACGTTTCAGACTATCATAATTTACTGCCTAAAACAGAGTTAACTATATTGGCAATCGCTTCCACCTGATCGTCCATGTGAAGATGATGGTTGCCACTCATCGGGTGAAAATGAATATTTGGCAGCTTATGATGATACTGGTTAATAGCGTCACTGATCGGACCAATGTCAACATAGACCATATGAGCATTACAGGTTATCTGCCGGGGAAATGCCAGGGTCTGCTCAAGGGAAAAACGGGTGGGAGATCCCAGCTTTAAACGGGGATCTGCCGTCCAGATCCAGTCATCTCCATCCTGAATAATAGATCGATCCACCAGCAGTTCTGACGATTGCCTGGAAACTTTGAACTGGCCCATGGCCCTGGCCCGAACGGCCAGCTCCTTCGATCGATAGCGGGTCACTGGCAGCTGATCAACCGGTGTTCTGCGTTGATTGATATAGTTCGCCAGTGCTTGAGGAGCATCTTCAGGGTTTCTTGGCCAGGGGAAAAGCCCGTCAATAGCTACCAACCCGGCAACCTGATCTTTCAGCACGGAGCCCGCTGCCATCGCACTGACCACACCGCCCATGGAATGCCCAAGCAAACCAAACCGTTCAAGTTGCAATGACTCAGCGATATAAACCAGATCTTCAACGTAGTGCCAAACATCATAACTGAACCACGCGGGACGATGTTGAGAAAGACCATGGCCCGCCTGGTCCACAGCTATCAGCCTGATGCCCTCTAACTTTGGGGCCATGGGAGTGAAACTGGCCGCATTATCCAGCCACCCATGAAGTGCGATCACCGGAACACCCTCAGGGTCCCCCCACTCCAACGCAGCAAATGTTAAATGCGGTGTTTGAATGTTCAGCTCCCTTGGATACATCGTAGACTCCTTGCAATTCAAAGTATTGACTTATTTAGGAAAGAAGTAAGGCCGAATGGCTGACCATTGCAATCACAGCCAATCTATCAGAGAAATCGTGAATGTTAACACAGGGAAGCAACAAAAACAGAAACCCCGTAAAAACGGGGCGGAACTACTGTCAGACAGCACAGAGCGATTTTAATTGTTATTGGAGTGGTATATATTCTTTTTCCTTTAGCGGCAGGGAATCCGGTCCCGCCTTTTTTGTTTTTGCTGCGACCTGCTGACTTCGGCAACCCGCTACAGGAGTGACTACAGAATACGTATTTCCCGCACACACTTTATTGATCCAGATCAAAAAATAAGAACATTGTCGCTTAAAGCACAACCGTGATTATTGCACGAACAGGCTCTCAGTCCTTCGCCTTGACGTCTGATGTCTCCAAGCATCCCGTTACTTTCAGTTCTTTATGACCTTAATGAGCATAACAGTTATGATTGGATAATATAAAACCAATAAGTTATAGGATGCTGACTCACGCAGCACCCTCTTCAGACTTGGGCTCAAACATTGGGGGAAGCAAAGGCATCGCCATCGCCTGATGGACCAGCGCCATAATATCCATGTCACCAAGGCGATGAAGGACCGCAATATCGTCCAGTACATAATACAATGGCTGCAAAATATCGATCCGGTAGGGCGTTCTCAGTGCTGTCAGTGGGTCAAAGGCGGTTCTGACGGGAATATCACTCTCCAGGGCATAGGCCGTTTCACCGAAGCTGGAGAGAATTCCACCGCCATAAATACGCAACCCCCGGGAGGTATTCAATAAGCCAAACTCAACCGTCATCCAATAAAGCCTGGCAAGGTAAACCCGCTCTTCTTTGCTGGCAGCCAGACCGAGCCTGCCATAGGTTTCCGTAAAGTCAGCAAAATCCTGATTGGTCAGCAGAGGGCAGTGACCAAATATTTCATGAAAAATATCCGGTTCCTGCAGATAATCCAGCTCATCTCTGACGCGGATAAAGGTGGCAACCGGGAATTGTTTGTCGGCTAAAAGCTTAAAAAAACGATCAAAGGAGATCAGCGCCGGCACCCTGGCAACCCCCCAGCCGGTTTTACCGTTAAGCACACGGTTTATTTCATCCAGTTGTGGAATGCGCTCTGACGGCATGGCCAGTTCTTCGATGCCGTCCATGTATTCATCACATGCCCGACCTTGCAATAACTCAATCTGTCGGTGATACAGAATACTCCAGGTTTCATGCTCCTCATCTGTATATTCAATAAAGCCTGACTCGTCAGGCTTTCTGGCCTGATATTTGGATGACTTCATAAAACTCTCCCCGGCCTTGCAGCAAGGTAGTGAATCACTACCCCACCGGATTGATGGTTCATTCCCCTGAAAAGCCCTGTAATAGAACCTGTTCCATAAGAAAACCCGACGGATTGGTGATCAGTCAGATCAGAGAAAAAGCTACAACACCCCTCTTCTCATCTGATCCCTTTCCATGCTTTCAAACAGCGCGGTAAAGTTACCCTCACCAAACCCTTCATCCCCTTTGCGCTGGATGATCTCAAAGAAAATCGGGCCAATGGCGGTTTCAGTGAAAATCTGTAACAGCAATCCACCCTCCTCAGTAGGTGCACCGTCCATAAGGATGGCACTGGCTTTCAACTTATCAACATCTTCCTGGTGCCAGGGCAGCCTTTCAGAGAGCATCTCGTAATAGGTGTCCGGTGGCGGGGTCAGAAAGGCGGCACCGTTGCCCCGCATCGCCGGTACCGATTGATAGATATCTTTGGAGTACAGCGCGATATGCTGGATACCCTCGCCATTATATTGGTGCAGATACTCTTCAATCTGGCTCTTGTCATCAGAAGATTCATTGATGGGAATTCTGATCTTCCCACAGGGACTGGTCATTGCCCTGGATTTCAACCCGGTCAACTTGCCTTCAATATCAAAATATCGAATCTCACGGAAGTTAAAAATATCCTCGTAGTAAGATGCCCACTTATCCATATTGCCCCGCTGGACATTGTGGGTAAGATGATCGATAAAGGTCAGGCCGACACCTTCAGGTTCCTGATCAACGCCCTCAACAGGAACGAAGTCCACATCATAAATCGACCCTTTGTCGCCATATCGGTCAACCAGATAAATCAGGCAGCCACCGATGCCCACAATGGATGGGATATTCAGCTCCATGGAACCACTCTGGGTTGGCCCGGGTTGACAGCCCAGTTTGAGCGCCCTCTCATAGGCAAACGCCGCATCTTCTACCCGAATGGCAAATGCACAGGCACAAGGGCCATGCTCCCGGGCAAACTTCTGGGCAAATGAGTCAGGCTCGCTGTTAACGATAAAGTTAATTCCCCCCTGGCGATAGAGTGTCACCTCTTTGGATCGGTGGCGCGCTACCGCAACAAATCCAAACTGTTTGAAGAGGCTTTCCAGTGCCAGCGCATCCGGCGCTGCGTATTCGACAAATTCAAACCCGTCGGTTCCCATCGGGTTTGTGCTGGTAATCTTTGACATTTTGTTCGTTGTCATGCTTCGTCCTCTTTTACAGTCCAGCCACAGTATAGAAAAAGTATACGATCGCCCTGATGCAAAAGCCTTGCGATATGCAGCCTCATTACGCAAGATGATACAAAAGGTTTGCATCAGATGAATTGGCGGAGCCATCAAACCGGGCTTACACTACCTGAAAGCAGCCAGTTATGTCGGGATCCTGCCAATAAATTCGGCAGCAGCCCTGATTGCCGGAGGTTGTTAATGAAAGAAGTGCATTATTCCGGTTAGAGAAGATGCTTAATCCGGGTCTGTCTGCATTGATCAGAAGTGTGGCCAACAACACAGCGAGGGATCGGATGGCGAGCAGAAATGTATTGGATACCTACGACATCAGACTTTTGTCTGCACTCCAGAAGAATGATGCGCTATCCCTGCAATGTCTTGCAGAGCTGGTCAGCCTCTCTGCATCACAATGCTCCCGCCGTATCAGTCGGCTGAAGGCAAAAGGCTATATACAAAAACAGGTGACTTTACTGAACCCGCAGGCGGTTGGCCTGGATGTTGAAGCCTTTATCACGGTTTCCCTGGATAACCATACCCCGGACTCTGCAACCCATTTCAAAGAGGCCATTCTGGACATGTCTCCGGTTATGGAGTGTCATGCCATCACTGGCAGTGATGGCGATTACCTGTTAAAGGTGGTGGCCAAAAATCAGCACGCACTCTCTTTTTTCCTGATGGAAGAACTGATGAAAATTCCCGGTATCAGCCAGATCAAAACGGCCCTGGCTCTCTCTGCCATTAAATCCACCACGGTACTGCCCCTCAGCTTATAGAGTCTTTTATGGAGTTCCCGATGAAGTTTACCCTGACCGGCACAGGCAGCGTGAAAGGATGCCCGGTTTATGGTTGTGACTGCCCCGCCTGCATTAAAGCCATCATGGACCCTTTTCTCGCTCGCCGCCCGGCTTCCGCCATCCTGGAGTCCGACAATGAAATGATGCTTATTGATGCAGGGCTTACGGATATTGAAGATCGTTTTCCAGCAGGCTCCCTGAAACAGATTATTCTGACCCATTACCATATGGATCATATTGCCGGTTTATTCAGCCTGCGCTGGGGAAGTGGCCTGAAAATATCCGTGACCGGGCCAGACACCTCGGATGCCCCGGAAGAGCTGTTGAAACATTCCGGCATTCTGGATTTCAGTCAGACAGTGACGCCCTTCGCTCCCTTTACTGTCAATGGTGTCAGGATAACCCCTGTTCCCCTCAGTCACTCACGCCCAACCATGGGCTATGTTTTTCACCGTAATGGCAGGACACTGGTCTACCTGACGGATACCCTGGGACTGCCAGAGGAGACCCTCACCTTTTTTACCAGCAATCCGGTCAATGTCATGATTATTGACTGTAGTTACCCTCCGGACATGTCAGCGTCTCCCGGAGCTCACAACAGCCTGAATGATGTTATGGAGTTGCACCAGAGGATACAACCATCACGCACGATTCTTACCCATATTGGCCATGAGCTTGATAACTGGATGAATACCAATCCGTTACCAAAAAATATTGAAGCTGGCCATGATGGGTTGGTAATCACCCTTTAGGCAGGAGCATGTTTATGAAATATCCGGGTTAGGACTATGGGCAGACAAAACGCTGGCCATCAACTATGTTTAAGCATGCCTCAATATCGATGACTGTGAGTCTTGACCGCCTGTTGGGATCACGGTGATCTGGAGTTATCAACATGTCTGATTACACCGAGTTGATGGGTGAGCTGCTGGAGCTTGGCGTCAATGCAAACCCTGCATCGCCCTATACAGCCTGTATTCTTGATGCCTCTGGACAGATACTGATTACTGCCTGCAATGCCTGCCATATCAGCCCCCTTTATTCTGCGGAAGGGCTGGCGCTTCACCTGTTAGCCAGTGAGTTTGACTGCCAGCAGAAACAGCCCTTGATAATGATCACCACTGCTGAGCCCGATGACCTGAGCCTGATGGCGATCTACCGGGCTCACTGTCAGGGAACTCATATTGATGAGATCACCTACGGCGCTTCCCGCGCTGTGCTGAAAAAATTGTGGCCATCTGACCCAAGCCAGGGACTGGCTGAAAGCCTCAAGCACTTTCCGGATGAATTCTCCACTGGCTTGAACATTCATGGGCAGGTACTGGCAGACGAGTGTTTAGAAGCCTTTAAAGAAGGCAAGGACATGTTTGATCGAGGTGATGACCCAGTGCGTAGCATGGATATTGACCAGTACTGGATGGCCGGTGACTGGTTGATTGATGACTGGGAAGAGAATCTCGAATAGTGCAGAGAAGCGTTAATACCCACACATAATCACCCCGTCAATCATCCTGCCTTCAGTAGCGACTGCCTTCACCGCAGTCCCTGACATGACATATGGGTATTCAGACAATCCATAACAAAGATTTCAAATGAGTTGTGTCAGGTGGGGAACTTTATGTAAAAAGAGTGGTCAGAAAGCTAGAGTTCCATAATTCAATAATTCAATGGATATAGCTACTGTTTCCGAGCCAATATATACAGTTTCGTACCACGTCTCTTATTTTCAAGATACCGCTTTTTCTGAATCGGGCAGATTTTGTCAGGCCTTCTCCCGTGATGTTGCAGAAACAGCTACTGTTCCATGCGCTGTGTCCACTAATGAAACTCCTGGGAACTACCTTCAGCAGCCAACGGTGCATTTTCATAATCCACTTGAGGATCCCCGGTTTGAAAAAAGATCGATAGTCATCGTTTATAACCCTGAACATCACTTGCCAGTCAGAATGGGGCTGAAGAAGCATAATCATGCACCAAAATATATTCCCGCTAATGAACGTTTTTCGATCCAGTCTATTTTAGGTATTGGTTCATCAGGTGATTCAGCCCGGTCAAGAGATAAGGTCCCGGATGCAAGTTCCACCCTGACAGTGAAGCGCAACAGGAAATGTTGTAAAGATCCTGCTGAGGCAGAACGTCAAAAGGAGCGTAAAAGGGCGCGCCAGAGGGAGCGTTACCGGAATGATCCCGAGTTCGCGCAGCGCAAAAGAGAGCGTCAAAAAGAGTACTACAAGAATGACCCCAATTACGCACAACAACAGAGGGCGCGGAAAAGAAATCCTGCTTACCTGGCACTCGCAAGGGAACGCTACAGGGAGCGCTGCAAAGATCCCGCTTACGCAGAGAAACAAAGGGAGCGCTTCAGAAATTACCAGAGAGAACGCTACAAGAATAATCCCGATTATGCAGAGTATCGAAGGAAGATCCAAAGGGAGTATCAGAGGCAACGCAATCAGGCGCGCAAGAAGGAAACACTATCATAATGTTATCTTTTGAACATAGCGACAATGAATATGTATCAACACATTGAAAAGTGGTTCCACCTGACAAAAAAGATGACTCAAAGATGGAACTTTTAGCCATATAACATTGACAAAGAGAAAGACCAATAAAATACAGGGTCAATTTTTTATGAGCAACCCGATATCTGCTAACAAGACATTAAATAAAATAGCTAACCCTAACGATGATCAACTTCACCGAAGATATTCCACAACGGTACGGAATAAAGAAAAACACCTGAGATACACCCCTTATACCACCACACGTCAAATATTTACAAACGACCACTTCAACTCAAGACAACATCAAACCAACTTATCACAAAGACAGATGGAGATTAATTATCAACGTTTTAACCATTTAAGTGTTCCTTGTGGCTTACAAAACACTTCTAATGACAACCCAAGGATAAAAAGTAACATCTCTAAAACTATGCACCTCTATTTTTCTGAAGCTGGCATAATAAGGCAACCACAGTTTTATGAAGAATCTGATAAATTGGCACATAACTCTATGTCAACTAATAGTAGAAATACTCAGTTTACCTATACAAAAACAGATCCTGATTCATCAGATACTTTTTTAAATTCATTCATGCAAAGTGGAGCTATGACGAATAATTTTACAGGTACTGAAAAAAATCCGGAGAGTCAGGTGGTTGCAAATTCAGGTGCCAGAGCAAAATACACTGAAAAGGAAAAGAGTCTTCTCCCCTATCCCTACACTCACTATAGCCCGAAAGTTGGTTACTCCCCGGTGGAAAGATATGCCTTCTGCAATCAGCATCAATTAAGTGAGCCAAAATCTGATCAAATAAATAAAAATTTGTGTAAAGTAAATTCTCTCTGGAAATTTATATTACATAATATTATTCATAATCGAGATAACTCCACTGCCTGGGTAAATATTAGACAAGGTATCTTTGAATTTAAAGATCTCGACAAATTTTCAGAGCAATGGACCACTCACAGACAAAGAACAACCCCCGTCGTCTTTGAAAATATTGCAAGATCAATCAGGAATTATTATACCGCAGGCATAATTACTAAATTTGATCAGTATGGCACCCACCTGCCAAGACTGCATTATCGCTTTAATCTATCGAATCCTGTTGTTGCTGATTATTTTAAAACCATAGGACTCATGCGTTGAGTAAAGTCAAACCAGGAGCCCCCACTCGTAGGCTTGCTCACGGCCTCACCGGGAATGGAACTGCCCTGACAAACCATGAATCCTTGACACTGACCACCAGTGACGGCAACACTGGAGTGCTTGAGTTATAACCCCACAAAGACGAATTTATGAAAATAACAACAATTATTATCAAAGTGAGTTAAAACCCTTTGTCAGTGATGGCTGCAGCCTGTTTCCGAATGGCACATTATCCCAGCCTGATCAATGGTTGCACTGCTGTGTTAGTCATGATTTTACTTACTGCCAGGGCGGCACCGAAGAAGGCCGATTACATTCAGACCAGACATTGCGACAGTGTCTCAGAGAAGCGGGCCATCCCCGGATTGGCGCTGTAATGTATGCCGGAGTTCGGTTTGGCGGCAGTCCATTATGGCCCACACCGTTCCGCTGGGGGATTTGGCTGGGAGTATCCACGTTTTTATCGCCCATTGTCTTCAGAGGAACTTGATCAGGTTGAAACCCTTTCCCTGCAGATGGAAATAATGGAAAAGGAGTAAACCGATGAAGTTGACCTGGCATTTATCTGTATCTGAACATTGTTGGCTGGGAGAAACACCCTCAGCGACCGATTGCTTTAAAAAGGTACCGGGTATTGACGGAATACAGCATTGATCTCGCCCAGCACCTCTTTTGATAATTTCAGCTGGCAGGCATCAATATTTTCCTTAAGCTGCGTCAGTGAACTGGCTCCGATAATCGTCGATGTTACACCCTCTGTTTGATATACCCAGGCCAGTGCCATCTGTGCCAGGGAGAACCCATGGCGCTTAGCTACCCCATGATAGCCTTCAATCGCCTTGTGAGTCATTGGGGTATTGCGGAAGAGACCATTTCTCTGCTGAAAAGACCAACGGGAACCCGACGGAATCTGTCCATTTCGGTACTTGCCAGACAGCACTCCACCGCCAAGTGGCGACCAGGGCAGATAAGCGACATCATTTAATACACAGGATTCCAATACATAGGGTGAGTCCTTGGCATGTATTAAGCTGAACTCGTTCTGGATAGATACCATCCTGGGCAAATCATACTTCTCACTCAGCCGCACATACTCACCAATGCCCCAGGGCGTATCATCTGAAAGGCCGCAATAACGAATCTTCCCCGCTTTAATACAATCATCCAGCCCTTGAAGAATATCCACCATTTCCGCTTCCTGCCGCGCTCGATCCACCTGGGTATGGGGAACCATCCCTGGCCAGTGTCTGGCAAAATGGGGAGAGACCCGGTTTGGCCAGTGCAGCTGGTAAAGATCAATACAGTCTGTATTCAGGCGTTTCAGAGAACCTTCCACCGCTTCTTTAATACGCTGACCACTGATTGGGCTGCCATTACGTATCCACGGTAGTCCCACACCGACAATTTTCGTGGCAATGACAACCTCATCACGCTTGCCCGGATTGGCCCGGATCCATTCACCAATGCAGCGCTCAGTTTCACCGCTGGTCTGCTCATCAGGGGGAACCGGATACATCTCGGCCGTATCGATAAAGTTAATTCCCTGGTCCAGCGCGAAGTCAATCTGCTCTAACGCCTCATTCAGAGAGTTCTGCTGTCCCCAGGTCATGGATCCCAGGCAGACCTCTGTCACCTGCAGTTCACTGCATCCCAGTTTAATTTTTTTCACTGACCGACTCCCCGGTATTTTTAAGGGTTAATGCATATTACAGTAATAGAAAAACACAATCAGGAGAATAATCAAATCAACACTGCTGACTGGTCCTGGTGAACAGCAAACTATTGCTCGGCAATGCGATAAAGCAGCTTAATAAAAGCGTCTGTACTTTTCTGGCTGGGGGACTCAATCCCGAATTTATTATGAAAATAGATGGACAGCTGACAATCCCTATTGCCCAGCATAACGGTATAGCCATCATCCATTGACTTTGCGGTAACACCTTCCAGGAAGTAGCCCCCGGCCACCTGTTCACCCTTGTCCAGAATGCGCGCAAATGCCAAAAGACACTTTTGAATATCGATATGTTGATCCACTGACTGACTCCTTCAGAAAAGCAAGGCTCCCCGCTTACGTAATTTTCAGGGAGGCATAGAGAAAACAGTGCAAGATAAACACCACAAGAGTGACAGTTGCTCTCATGGAAAGGTAAGACTTTACCCGACCATCGGCCAAAGGCTCCGTATGAACGCACTCAATAATCAGTGTTGCCAGATAACCGATGGCAAGTAACACCAGCATCTGATGATTCGCCAGCCCTGCCAGAAGCCCTCCGAATACCGAGAGTGCAATGGCATTACTGGCCAGTACTTTAAAAATGCTTCTGGATTGATTCTCACTGTAGACGGCCTGCCCCCATAAAGAACCGGCCATAAAGCTACTGATAATGATGGAATAAATAATGAACAGTTGCTCCCCTGTATTATCAAACAGAGACTGGTCCCTGATGGATAGAGACAGCGTAATAATAAAAGGCATTATCCCAAGCCAGGCAAGCCAGTACATGAGTCGTTGAAAGCGATCCACTCGGTTCTCCTTTGGTCTCACAGTGATGTCTAAACATTCAACCTCACAGGTATAGGGCTTATTCTGCCAGCGAGCAAGGATTCTCAGCCAGATGTGGCGAGCCACATCATAAAAAAAGGGAGCTTTCATACATATTTTCACTCAGCTTTTGCCAGTAAAGGTGAGCTACGCCCTATCTGTACGAATGGTCAGATCGAATGGATCATGCCATATCATTGCTCCGGGTTTATTAATGCTGAATGAATGTGTTAGCCTGAAATGGATACGAATCAGAATAATAGAGCCGATAAAATGATTAACCAAACGACCTTTAAGGTCGCAGCGGCCTGCCCGGTTAAAGAGAACTCTGCTCAGCGGATGCGTTGATCGTGAGTGGCAATGGCCCGTCAGGTTGACCTTTATCAGGGACTGATAAACGGGAGCCTCTGTCGTGTATATTCTGCGGTTGAATACTGCTGGCCAGCCTGTTGAGTGGCTTACCTGGCAGGAAACAGTATGCCTCTACTCAAGAGAGTTGGTTCGCTGGAGCCTGGGAGATATTATTTACCGGATCCATGGCGGCTATAACCGGTGGCATGGAGATCGAACGATTATCGAACTCCCCAGTATCGTTGCCTGTGGCGGTAAACGGCTTTTTCCCTGCCGAAACAATCCAACCCTTACCAATTTCTCACTGTTTGAAAGAGACAATCATCAATGCCTGTATTGTGGCCGTTTCTTCAAAACAAGGGAGCTTACCCGGGATCATATTGTGCCAAAATCCAAGGGAGGCGCTGATGACTGGATGAACGTTGTTGCTGCTTGCCGACGCTGTAATCAGTTTAAAGGAGACAAGCTGCTGGAAAACACCGAGATGTCACTGATTGCCCTGCCCTATCGACCCAATGCTGCCGAATATCTTGCCCTGGTCAACAGCCAGCGAATCCTGCCGGATCAGGCTGACTATCTCAGAACCCAGTTTTCCAAAAACTGTCGCTGGAAAAGCCGTAATCGCAATACATCATCCAGAATATTGCAACCCATTTAAATCGTCAGCTGAAGCCCCTGTCTATGTACAGGGCTCCGGTGTAAACTCCCCGCCCTGTTCATTTTTTTGTATTGGAATCAGCAATGCCCCTGAATCTCGACAACGATGGCTACCTGGCCAACCTTGACGAATGGAATACAGAAGCTGCCACAGAGCTGGCGGCGCTTGAGGGTATAGTGCTCACTGAAGCGCACTGGGAAGTGATTTACGCGCTGCGGGCGTTCTATCAACAATATGAACTGGCCCCAAACCAGCGACCTTTTGTTAAGCATATTGCCAATACCCTTGGCAAAGACAAAGGGAACAGCCTCTATCTAATGACGCTTTTTCCTGAAAGCCCGGCCAGAGTTGCTGCCCGAATTGCCGGACTGCCCCGTCCTACCAACTGCTTCTGACCGTCAAAGAAGCTACTCTGCCGGGAAATAGAAGGCATACTCACATCTGTAATATGGGCAGATGGAAACCAAACCACAACAAAGTCCTGCTGATTGATGACAGTGACACCAGCCACTGCTCAACAGGACACGGTCGGTTCTCAATGCCTTATTTTTCCGGGCTTACCTGCAGTTGATCAACATCCTCTTTGAGTCTGGTAAAGCCAACGGCTTCCACAGCCTCCAGATAACCAGAATCATTTTCGCTCTTGCCCTGAAGCAGGTTGGCGGCAATTCTTCCGTAGGTCATGGCTCCTTTGGCACCGACTCCGGACATTCCGGCGATCACCACGAAGTTGCTGTCCATGTCACCGGATGGCGCGACCAGCTGGGAAACAATGGGTACCTCAGTACTGGTCAGGCTATAGACACAGGAAACATCGTCAACCAGTTGCAGATCCTCATCGTTCACCGGCACCCCATGCATGCGTAAATACCGACCGGTGTTCTCAATGCTCCAGCGAATCTCCTCTTCGGACAACGCCTGGTGCCAGACATCGTCCAGACTGTTGATGTCGCTGCGCTGGAAATGGCCGCCAATCTTGATGACCGGATTTCCATCTGCACCAGAAGATTCAAACATGGAATAAAAACTCCCCTCCCGGGTGCCAGCGGAGCTGTTAATCACCGGATAGGCGCGTCTCAATTGACTGCGGGCGTGATCCTCAAGTTGATGATACTTCGCCGGACTGATCTGCAGGAACGCAAGAAATACCCGCTTTGGCGTGATCAGTTTATCCATGTAGGGTGCCAGCTCAGTTAGCAATGGGCCGGTGTGAGGACCCGAAGCGCTGACGATCTGGCTGGCTGTCAATTTCCTTTCAGAACCTTGCGAATCTTTGCTGGCAATAAGGTAGTGGTTACCCTGCCGTTGGATATCGCTAACGGAAGCATTGTAAACAATTGTGCCCCCTTTCAGTTTAATGGCCTTGTGCAACAGTGAAATCAGTGCTTCAGGATTAAGGGTGCCTGAGTGCTCATTGAATTCACGATGCAGAAAAACCCCCTCCGGCAGCTGGACACCAAACATCTCCATTCCCTCCTCCGGCGTTAGAGCTAATTTGTAGTCCACCTTTTGTCGTTCAGAGGAAGCAATAATGGCATCAGCCGCTTTCAGCGGCCTCATATAATTGACGGGTGTTGTCTGGTAGACAGCAGACATCGAGATATCGTCGCCCTGATTACCGAGATAGTTGACCAGCGTTGCGGTTTCCTGAACCGAACGGTTGTGGAGGTAAGACCACAGATCGCTGCCCAGGTTGTTGCTTCTGGCAATACGTGTCAGCCCTTTGCTGGAACCCTGACTGTATTCACGATCCTGTTTTTCCAGCAGGATAACCTCTTTGCCGTCCCTGGCCAGCTGCCAGGCAGCGGCGCTACCCATCAGCCCACCGCCAATAACAACAACGGCGTAGTGCTTTTCAGCGGTTGTTGTACCCCCGGCCTGGAGCTGACCACTGAAGAAGACAAATATCGATGTGAGTACTAGAGAGAATACGGTCATATTTCCTCCATGAAACGGAAATTAATATAGTTAAAAGTTAGTTTTTTTAATTGGACAATCCGTCCAGCAAAAGGTTCCATCGACGGGCATTTATTTAGCTGCAGTCAACACTCCGCCCCCCTGATAGGTATCAGCATTAATGCCCCGCCATTACTACTTTGCAGGCTCCATAAAGCGGAGCGACAAACTGAGCGTACCGTACAAACTCCCAGAATGTCGGCTGCCAGCTTCTCAGTTCAACTTGCGGTGGAGTTGTGACGGTAATATCCAGGCTTTTGAGGGAGAAACTGCGTGATTCATATCGCCCCGGGCTGAACAACCCCCATAATGCATACCATTGGCAATCCGGAGCCGCAGGCTCTGATGCACAGGGCTGGAAGTAGAACGGCATATTTTTCAGATTCATAGTTACCTTGAACGTGTATCGGCTATCAGGAGCCAGATAATCTTCGAAGCTCAACGCATCAGGGGAGAATAACAGTCGCCCCGGATAATAGATGAGCCCGGGTAAATAAGTCCGGTAAATTGCTGCCCCGGCTCCATAATCGAAACTGAGCTGGTAGCGTGTCGAAGTTCTGAGGGTATCACTGGCCCCGCTATCTGGCGCGGGGTCCACCAGCAGCTGGATATGTTCATCAAAATAGGTAGTGGATTTCAGCCGCTCTCCCAGCCAGGTGGATTGGTAAAGCTGCACCCTGATCAGTGGTGATGTTTCGGCAGACATGGTTGATAACGACAGATCTTTGAAGGTGTAACTTGCCGTGTCTTCGACGATTAATCCACAAGGATAGCCCCTGGATTGATAGTCCCCGTTCAGATCAAATGCGCCCCCCCACACAATGGCTGACGACATATCGCCATCAGGGAACCAGAGAGTATTGGGTGGACTGGATAGAATTCGCCGATCGGTGAGCACCTCAAAACTGACATTGTCAAAACCGTTCAGGCGACATTGCAGGGAGGCAGGCTGCCACAGATTATTATTGCGTGTGTGAATTTGGTAGGCATTCTTTGGGTCATTAATATTCAGCGTTGGTTTCAGCCGAACCGAAGGCGAGCGTAAATTACTGACCGACAGCTGCCCTTCTTCACCACGTATCAGGTCATAACCAGTGGCCGGGCAAAAAAGGCTGACCGACAGCTGCTCTTTTTCACCAGGTAACAGGTCATAACCATTGGCCAGACGCGTGATAACCCCGGGTCGGCCAGGACTCAACTCAGGCGAGTCTTTTTTCACAAATTTCACGTTATAGACCAGTTTGCCCATGCCACAGGGACTGCGTCCCTCCTGGGCAACATCGGCGTAGCAACTTCGGGCAACGTCCCTGCAATTCCTGGTATCGGACTGACGTCGATTTTGTCCGGTGGGCGTTTGTTGATCACATACCCGGTAAGTCCCACAGATAGCCGAATCCTTAATCAGTCGGCAATCTTCCCACTTCCAGATAAGGTCAATCGGGTAGTCCAAAATGCCCCCATACTCCGGGGCCGGAAGGTCGCGCAACCATTGGACGGCCTGATCAGGGTCTGTTTTTTTCAATGCATGCCAGGCGGCTTCATCCAACGGATCCGGATAGCGAGTCCAGGAGGATTCGGCACTGCCACACTGCAGGTACTCATGTCGTACATTGCGGCTTTGATCCAATGGCAAAATCTTTCCGGGACAGGCAAGGCTTATCCGTGGTCCTGAATAGAAGGGGAACAGGTTCTTTTCAACACACCGGTTCTCAGGGCGGGGCGGAGTGACCCTGTCCATACCGGGTCGGCCGTTTCTTGCCGGTGAGCCACGGTTTGCAGTACGGGGGCGTTCATGGTCCCGATAAGCAGGACGACCACTTGTCAGCGTAGCCATCCACCCGGGTTCAGGTGGTGGCGGTATATAAGGGGGTGCAGAGGGTACATTAACCGACGGCCCCAACCCCATTGTTGCAGGAGTGACCGAGGATGGAGAATGAGGGGAGGCATTCACCGGTGCTATACATCTGTTCGCCAGGGCCAGAAAAATAAACGTCTGAGCAGGAGCAGATACGATCTTGCGCGTAATCTTGTGAAGAGCGCTGACAGTCCCATAAGCACAATCCAGCACTGGGCTTAGCCAATTTGCAGGGGAAGCAGGTACTTCTGATGAGTTGGCGGATGTTGCTATTTCTGGTTGAGAAATGGTGGGACTGGCAGTAGTAGTTAACATGGTCAATTCTTCATGACAGTATTACACGTGATCTCTAGAAGATGTGCCAATTATGATTTTCTGACACATCCAACATGGAATTCTGACCATAGGGAAAAGTTTTAGTTCACTGCCAAATGAGGAATGTTCTGAACCGTAAAATCATTACGAAAAATCTGAGAACATATTCTTCAGCCGGTCAGTAGTACGAATCTTTTTCTGTTTCTCAGAAGAAAAGTTCCAACTTTTTTCTGACAGATTGGTTTACAATGCTTGCGTCGTAATGAATCGCCTGCTGAGACTGGAACAGCTTCACGTTTACGCTAAAAAATAATTGACGAGGATTTAAAATTGGATATTAGATCTGACAACAACACGCCACCCACATTTAATGAACGACCCACTGAAGCACTACCCCCATATCAAAGAGCTGCAAGAGAAGGTTTTTTGAACGCCTTAGACTTTCTTCCCCGGGATATAGCCTGTGTAGAAGCGAAGGAAATTATTAAACACCTGCTTGATAAGTATCAGATTAGTATTAGTGAATTAGCTGGAGCTCATTCTGGCTCGCATTTATCTGAACGTAGTGTGAGTATCCCAACAAGATTATCTCCAATCAGACAACTGATGCAAGCAGATGAAAATACTGATTTGTTAAAAGGTTTAAACACACTGGTAAAGGGATTTAACGAAGAAGTATCTGAATTTGAGAAAATAATCGATAGTAAAAATCAAAAGGAAATTACTGCCAAGGCTCACGGCCTGACCAGAATTGCCACTCAGCTCAATAAAAGATTCTTTCACCATTATGATTACAGACCTAATTTCCCACAAGCCACACTGGATTTATTCAAGCTTGTTACGATGACCCCCTCTGATTTCAGCCGATGTTCCAAAGCGATCTATCGATTGTTCGAGAGTACTGGTCAGTGCAGCAAAACCGAGGGGCCTACTGATCATCAAAAAAAGGCACTCACTGAATTTTGTGACAAGCTACTCAAAGCAACAGCTCATGAGAACTATGCCCACCAGAGAGATATTGAATATGGACGTAAGTACTATGCCGACCAGATAGATATTAAATTTATAAAAGAGGAGCTGGAGAATGGGTATTATCCGGAATCTTCTTCCAATACGGTAGCTAACTTCTGCTCTACCGTTATTCTGTTTACCCGGGACGTAAAAGTTTTCCGAGATACTCTGGATGCATTATTCACATTGTATGAATTCACACCATCCGAAGCACCATTGAAGGAGATTCCAGAGGATCTTAATAAAACAATTAATGAATACGCCACAAAAGCAGATGGGTTTGATAGTTATCGTCAGTAATCGGCGTTCCAACTTTTTGCTGACATATTGGCCTATTTTGAGCACGTCGTAATGAATATCCTGCTGAGGCTGGAGCAGCTTCAGGTTGATGGCAAAGCATAATTAAGGAAATCCCAGAGGAACTTAATAGAGAAAAAGGAGAAAATTGAATCATTTCATGCACGATGAAAAAAACAATCATTCTTCTGAAAAGTCCGGAAACATATGCTTTAGCCGGTCAATAATTCCCAGGGTGTTCTTTTGCCCCCAAACATTTTCATCCAGAAATTTCTGCACATCTTTTAAAAACAGCCTCACCAATACGTGCAAGAATTTTCTGGGCTGACAAACCGTGCTGCTCACTCCCGGTTGAGCTGGCATCTGATGCATTTTCAACAGGAACAGCTGATGGAGCTGGGCCTAACATATTCCGCAGATATGCCACCTTTTCACTATCACTCCTGTCACTGTGTATCGTTTTGTGAAAGATGTTGTGAGTATCGGTTAAAATTTCAGCGCTTCTGTCAATGATATATTTTTCTCTTTCGATCTTCAGATAGGGAACATGAGCATATTTAGCTGGCTTTGTGTATCTTTCGCTTATTAAAGGTTCCGGAATTTCAAAACATTTAAAGCTTATTGGCGTCCATTCTGGAACATCCTCAAAACATCCGCCATAAAAAAGACTCAACGCCTCAAACACGGTATCAATATGGATCTGATCTCTTTTACTTAATTCGTACAGACACTCATTAACCTTCCGGCTTTGCACAAAAAAACATTTTGCTATTCCTCCTGTGACGGCGGAATCCTTCCACCTCATCAGACCCAATGCATGGTCAATATCATCCCGGGAAAGTCCATATTCACGCATTTTCACCTTTACTGACGAACAGAAACGAGTAGAGTTGTAACTATCTTGATCATTCACTAAAAATACCGGGCAAATCGGGGCATTAGCCAACTCAAGCTCTACGTGTTGCCGGATCAAATCAGCAACGGCCAAATGCACAGGTACGACCGAACTTGCATCCGGTTCTGCATCTATCCCTATTTGCAGCGTATCGTCCTGATTACTTTGGCACAGCCGATGTGCATCTAACTCAGCCGGGGGTATTTGCCTGACGCCCCTTGGCCCAAAACGAGCCTCTGGTGAAGAAGGTTTAGAAGCATCCGGTGAATGGCTTGCCAGGGAAAGGGCATTGAATTTAGCCGAAACCTCTAATTGAGCCGGGAATTCAGAGTTCATCCAGCCTGACCCTTATTATTGATTACATCTTTAGACTCCCTGTATTCAATTAAGTTCTCCGACATTACAAAATGAAAATCATTCTCTAGAATCAGCTGAAAGAGAAATAGAAGGACTCTGTGAGTATTTCATGACGTGCTTGCAATCGGTACTGACCCAGTTGTTATACCTGTCCGGCGGCGGTTGCAATATATTGGATAATTCAAATAACTATTCACTCCAGCAGCAAAGGTAAAATTTATGGAACCAGCAGCTTTGCAACAGCAATTGGGCGGATCTTTAATTCGCGCATCAAATGCCGCATTTGGCATAAAGAGCCCGGACGGGCATGTATATACCGCAGATGACAAACAGGCGGCATTAGGACGGCATACTGTCAAAAAACTCAATATATCAACAGGCTATCTTGCAGGCATGGCCGCTAAAGGTGGTATTTCAGGTGCTTTGGGTGGTATTGCTGGCGTTACCTTTGTTGGTCTTACCAGAGCCACTGGAGAGTTCTCATGGAAACCTGTGGCCATAGCGGGAGCAGCGGGTGCAACACTGAACGTATTGAGAGCCATCGCCAATGCCAGGCCCATGACGCCACTGGAGCATGCCAGCCAGGAACTGGAGCAGGCCATGGAAGATGAAGCCTATCTGCTCAATCATCCGCTGGATCAGCCTGACCATGAATACAGCAGCGATGACTTTTTGGTTATCAAATATATGACGAATAGATACCAGGATTCCTGGAAGTCACTCTGGCTATTATGGGCAGGTATTCACACCCACGATCACCAGAGTAACTTTAATAAAAGCATGAATGAGTTCAGCGCTGTGTTAGAAGGTGAATATGGCGTGAAGAAGGAGGATATTAGCAACGTTATTGCCAGTATGGGGGATATCGACTCCCCGGAAGCTGCAACAGAACTTCCGGATTTCAAACGATTGATGACGAAGTTTCCTGTCCCGGCAAAAGACCAGGAAGATCTTGCCAGGCGGATGTTTATCTTTAACCGCATCATTACGGAAGATCTGGACAAACGCCAGAGTCGCCCGGTCAGTGAACTCTACCAGGACCTGCTCAAGACCAGGTACAGCCACTACAGGGAGTGCCTTGGACAGGATAAGATCCGATTGCAGGAAGATGTTTGTATTTTGCGGGGAGTTGAAAGAAATCACTCGGCTCCGGTATCAGGTCCGTCTGCAACCGGAACTGCTGAAAGCTAGCACATGGTTTCAATGAGTCGGGTGTCGGCTCCTTATAGGAGCTGGCCTGCGAAAGGCTTGCTTTCTGGTTTCGCAACTTTCTCGGGATTGTGGGAACAAGTCCGGTCGTAAAAAAAGGCTCTTTGCCGGAGCAAGGAGCCTTTGGTTTAACTTTAAGCGTGTTGGTGTTGAACGTGCGCGCTTCCCAGGCGTCTTTGGCATCCTGCATCGCGATGCTGTTGTTCCACACCAGTTCACCAAAGTTCAGGGTTGTGGTGGCTGCCAGACCGTAGCGGTCAGAAAGTTCAAATTTTTCCTTAGTGACTGTATTTGTTGCAGTAACATAGTCACCGTTGACTTCATATTCACCACCAAAACTGATGCTAAAGAAGCCGTCATCACTCAGATAGTTAACTGCCGGACGAACCATGAAGCTGTTATGGCTGGAATCAATGTCAACAACACCCTGTAAATACTCGCTGCTGTTTTCGAGTACGCTTTCGGTATCACCGTAAACAGTAGAAACTTCGGCAGTCCAGTTGCCCATCTCGCCGATAATACGAGCTTGACCAGCATCACCACCACGACCACGGCCCTCTTTCGCCATATAGTAATAGATGCCGCTACCAATGCTGTCAGCGCCATCAGCATAAAACAGCGCAACGTCTTTACCCAGCGGGAACAGATTCATGGCTTCGTAACGGCCAATCTGGAATGCCCAGCTGTCTTTTCGGCCAAACATTACTTACAAAAAGTTGACCCAGCTCAACATCTTGCAAATGTTTCATAAGAAAATAGTCAAACAACAAGGACTGTTGATTTTTTAGTTGCTCTTATAGAATAGTTACATCGCTTTTCGGGTCTTTAGACATTGACAACACACCGAGAATATCAACAAGGCTCAATCCATTTAGTCTGCCAGGGCCAATAAAGCCATATCACGGCCAAGCCTACCTCCTTTCCGCCTATTACTTATTGATCATGGACGCCTAACCTCATAAAGTGCCTGCCCTTCTCATGACCAGCACGGAAATGTCATGAGTTATATCATCAGTCACCGGGGTCCTTAATGAAGCAAACCAATCACTTCGTCGCTGTAGAAGCCAACATTGCTGCGGGCAAGTCAACTCTTCTTCCCAAACTGGCAGCAGAGCTGGGCTGGGACGCCATTCAGGAGCCTGTGAATGACCCGGAATTTACACGATTGCTTCAGGAGTTCACAGACCACCCAAATGATGCGGTTAAGCGTATTCAGTTTCAGGAGTACATTACCAATCGCCGGGCCAGCATTGTTGAGCAGTTGCCCACTGACCGCAACTATCTGATTGAGCGCTCCCTTTACTCTGATTTGATTTTCACCCAGGCGAACTTTCTGGGGATGGTCAAACCAGATGAACGCTATATGCTGCATTATTGTGAAATCCAGCGCAGACTGAAGGATTATCCGGTGATCAGCGCGGTCATTTATCTCAGAACCGCTCCGAACATTGCCCATAGCCGTCTGATTGAGCGGGCAAGAAGTGCCGAGGATGGAACTCCACTGACGTACCTCTGCGATATCCATAACTATCATGAGGCCATCCTGCCACAGATCTGCCGCTCAATGGGGACACCATTAATCACTGTGAACTGGGATGATTTTGGCTGCGAAAAAAATCTGGCAAAACAACTGCTGGAAACGATTCAACCGGGCACGCTGAAGCCTGCAGTCTGTGATGCACAAAACCATCATCTGTGAGAGAAACATTCAGAACATGGGGAGGAACAGAGTGCGCGACTGTCATGATTAAAGGATCGAAAAGATTGACAATCGAAAAGCAGCCAGTATTGGTGAACGCTCTTGACTTAACAGAGCTACAAACATCAGAATCAGAGGATCTTACACCAGCAGCCTTAGTCTGAAGACTTTCAGTCTGACTTTTGTGTTGTGATCTTGCAGATTCAAGTTCTGTTTTCATGGTTGAGGGTATGTATTCCCAAACTCCGGGGTTTGCGTCGATTGCTGAAGCGATAAAGGCAGGGTCATCTCCAAGCCAACGACCACCAGACACGAAAGCATAAGGATTATGTCCGATTAAGCCCAGCAAATAATTGCGATCCTTCAATAGTTCTTCCTTGACATGAAACAAGACACCAATATCATCAGCAATTAAGGTTTCAATAATGCTTTTATCGCTTCGGATTCTTTCACTTGCATGACGCAGAGCATCCGAACACTGTGCGACAGCGGCCCTTACAACATCAACATTATCCTGAAGATCCGGGCTTGCATATTCCAGCTGTTTGCCTTGTTGAGTGACTGCGGCCATGACGACATCTCTGTCATTCTTCAGTCCTCGGCTAACATATTGCAAGTCATTTGGGTGCTTTGCAATGGTTGGTAATACAAGGTCTTTATCATTTCGAACCCGTCGGCTGGCATACTGCAGCCCTTGCTCCAGCAGGGCACTCCTGATCTTTTCTTTATGACCCGGAAGTGGCTGACCCGGTGGAACCTGAAACGCCAGGCGGTAACTCCAACAAGATGGTTCGATAATATAGTATTGATCTTTCAAGTCGTCATACACAAGATCAACCAATTGGGTAGCGTTTTTGCAATTTGACAATAATAAAAGATGATGTAAGAGTTTCCTGCGGGTGTCCAGATCGATCTTATCACTCGCAAACATTTTCTGAAGTTGGTCATCCGATTTAATCACCAACCATTTTAACTCTTGAGCATGATCAATAAATTGTTGGTGGTATTTGCTTAATAACGAAGAGTAGCTGGAAATTTTGTACAAAGAATCATAGACCAATAAGAAAAGACAATGGTTGAAGGCGAATCTATTGGCTTCTTCTGAAAAATCATTGTTAAGGCGTTGTGCAAGAAAGTTAAAGTTCCACTGATCTCCTTCAACAATGGGTCTGTCTTTGAGGTGAAGATCCAGATTACTCATACCACATAACACAGACAGCAGTTTTTCAAAGGCCTCCTGCATGGTTGACCTTAATTTCATTCGGGGGCATTCGACGATAATTTCTCCTGCTACGGCATTGCAACTCAGCTTGATGCCATCAGCATCCTTATCCAGTTCGACCGCTTTCAGTAACTGCGCCAAAAACCACATGCGTTTCAACTTGCCAAGTTTATCACTGCCATCAGGTTTCTTAAAACTGTCAGAAACTTTCAGCCGCAAGATGCGTCCTTTCCCCCCCTCTGCGTGTTCAAGTAGCTCGATAACGCACACATGACTTCCTAACACCAGATTAACAATCAAGGCATCATCCATACTGACGACAGTCCCTGATTTTCCTATATCATTGAGGAGCTGTTTGCAGGACGGATTTAATAGCGGTGTCTTTACAGCCGAGCCACCCGGAGTCGTGCAATCAACATAGGTGATGCACCGTTCATTAGAAAGCCTGCCCTGACCAGAATCCACAGTGACCGATCCCAACGCCTCAACAAAGCGCTTATGGAGGGCAAAAATTAACTCATGGACACTCCGGACCTGCTCAGCCTCCGAGGGATTGAGTGCTTCAAGGCTGGATTGTAGCTGATGACAGGCTGACACCCACTGACGAAACCTTCCCACGGGTGGCAGTGATGTTTCAACGGCATGCAATGGATGGATGATGGTGTTTACCGTTGAGGTGATGGTCTGTTTCAGCGTTTCGAACCGGGTGATCAGCAGCAGTGATTCTGCCAGCAATGACTTGACCCGGTCTGAACTGCTGTCACCCGCCAGCAGCAAGAATGCGCGGTAACCGTCCAACAGTGCTTCAGCTCCATGAATCAGCCGGTTTACACTGTCCCTGGTCTCTGCCACTAAATGTGCTCGTTGTGGCGACATACTCAGTTTGATCGGGTGTGCCAAACAATCCAGTCCACCGCCAGGGGCAAAAAGTGCCAGCAGGCGGGCATTTTGATCCGAGAGCCAGTGAAAACCGCTGGCGACCTGACTGAATGTGCCTTCCGGGAGGGACAAATCTTCCCATGACGGGATGTCTCTTGCTAACGGCACATCAGAAAAAGCAGAGGACAGACTCCCGTAACTGACCAGTTTTCTGCTGAGGTCACCGGTAACAACAAATGCACCGGGCTTACCGTTAAAGCGGGCGCAGGCCAGCGTGGCCTGTTGGCCAACCTGAGCGACCACTGCCGGGTACTGGCCACCAGCCACCATTAAGGGTATTTTTTTCTGTCTCAGGAAGATCCCCACATGGTCATTCCGTCCTCCCGCGGCAACGGCAAAACCCCCTACCCGTTTCAGAAATTCAGGCTCAAGCATCCACTCTTCAGCGTGTTGGGCAACGACAATGGCTCCCTCTGGCATAGTGTCTGTGGCTTGTTTATTGGCCAACCAGAGTGATCCGGTGCAATAGCCTTCACTGACGCCCTCACCACTGGCCAGGGTCTCTTTGGGTATGGGCATGGCAAACTCCATACCCCCGGGAAGCCGGGTAATAGGGCGCACCTGCAACAGGAACAGGCGACCCTGATGATCGATGGCAAACTCCACATCCACGGGGCAGAGCAGCAGGTCTTCCAGCTTGGTCACCGCTTGCATGAGTTGTTCAATCTGGTCATCACTGAGTCGATACCCATCACCGTCTGATTGTGCATCAGTATCAATCGCTGTTTCCGAATAGCCGTTATTATCTGTGTTTTTGTCCAGGATGAAGTGACTTGAGATGGTCCCGCGAATGTATTGGGCGTTGTAAGCACCTTCTTTGCAATCCTTGCGCACAATGTCGATGCGGTGGGGCGTGTTACCGGACTGCCCTCCTACTATGCCTCTGGGCTGACCGGATGTGTACTCAACCCTGACGGTATTATCACCCTGAAGTGATTGAAAGCTCATGGCTACACCACCATATTTGCAGTTAATGCACTTTTGGATAATCAGTGCCATGGGTTGTGGTATACCCCCGGAACATAATTCAGGCCGGTAACCTGAGGCCATGACTTTAAGGCAGGTGCGCAAAACATCATCTTCTCCCTGAACTTCAGAGAGGTATTTGCCCGCCTGGGCATCGCCGTAGTTATCTTCGTTGATGCCAGAACTGCGGACAATAACCGGCTGTGATCTGGATATTCGGTCACGCAGAGCCCTGATGTGTTTGGCCGCTTCAGAATCTTTAACCTGTTGGTAAAAGTCATTACTGGCGACAAATATTGCCAGACCTGCCAGCCAGTCATTCCTTTTGGTTTGCTCTGAAGGTGGCAAGGCATTGAGATATTTCCTGATGTTCATCAGACTGGTCTCTACCCAAGGTTCACTGGTAATGCCAGAGAGATAGGGAGCTAAAAGACGGGTATCCAGAGGGTGTTGCTCAAGAGCATTCATTACCTCAGCGGTAACACATTGGAACGGTGGGACAGACAATCCTATTTCCTGCATGCGTCGCAAAAACATTCCCTTTCCCCCAAGTTGTTCCCGGTTTGGCGGGGAATGGTTCGCCTGATGGAATGGTGATGACACATGTGAACTGCACAGACGCTTGGCTAATGGATTGTTGACGGCAGGATTGCCACGGGGATCATAATCGTTAATATACCTTCTGGCTGGCCTGCTGCCCCCGTCGGATAAATTGAGGGACCTGGTATCAATATTTGGATTCGTTGCCGGGTTTTGATAACCCAAATAATGAGCTTTAACATGAAACATTTAGAATCCCTCTAACATAAATATCCATGAAATTATGACCAGTGTTTTAGTTTTTGAATGATGATATAGCCAGGAATCTGTATATGACCCTAAATTGGACAAAGATATTGTTATAAAGTTCACAGTAAAAAATTAAGTCCATGCTCTCTAAAAGGGCATAAAAAAACAGACACTTACCAAACCCGTCGTAAAGCATCGCGAAATCGGGCGGAGATATAAGACAGGAAGGCCGGGCAGCGCAGGCATGGAGCGTTCCGCAATGTGGAATTTTATGCGATAACCAAGCCCGGGCGGACCCACCTGTTCACTGAGCAATGAACGGTGGAACAGAAACGTTCCTGGAGCGATCTAAGAGCCTTCGCCCAGGCGGGGAGTGTCAGGTGACAGTGTCTATCAGTTAGAGGTCATGGAGTGGATTCTCAGGCCAGGGTGAACTGAACAGATCATTCAACAATTGTTCATCGACCTGATCAACGGTGTTAAATTTCCATTGGGGATTTTTATCCTTGTCAACCAGCCGGGAGCGGACACCTTCGCAGAAATCGCCCTTAAGTACCGTATTGACGGACAGAGCCAACTCACTCTGAAGCGCCTCTTTAAGGGACATGTGCCGTGCTCGCTGTAACTGTCGATAGCCAATGGCTGCCGACAGTGGCGAACCATGAAGTGCGGTTTTTCTGGCGGCCAGCAGCCAGTCATCATCGGTCTCAAGGCTATCAATGGCGGTCATCACATTGGCCAGTGATGGTTGATCCATCAGTCCGGCAATTAAATCCCTGTGCTCACGCACCTTTGAATAGGGTAGCCACCCGGCACTTTTTTCCCGGTATTTCTGCAGGACAGAATAAACGACAGCGTGGGCTTCTGAAGCGTTCCAGTCTGCTTGCTGCAAAGACTCCAGAACATTGTCACAAAATGCATGATCAATAAAACGGTTAGCCAGGCCAACATAGATCGCATCAGCCGCATTAAGCCGACAGCCGGTCAACGCCATAAACAGGCCAAGCCTTGCGGGCAGATGGCTCAGGATCCAGCTGCCGGCAACGTCCGGATAGAGGCCAATACTGATTTCCGGCATGGCCAGCATGGAGGTATCCGTCACTATTCTGAAATCAGCCCCAGCCATCAGGCCAATACCGCCGCCCATCACAATGCCATTACCCCAGCAGATAACCGGCTTGGGATAGGTGTGAATCATGTAATCAACACGGTATTCTGTGGCAAAAAAATGACCGGGCACCTCAGGCTTGCCATCAATAACCGCCTGCCTCAGCGCCCGCACATCACCACCAGCACAAAAGGCCTTTTCACCGCTGCCCTGCATAAACACGGCCACAACATCATCATTGTCACGCCAGTCAGAAAATTGCTGAAGCAACAGGTCAATCATGGATTGATTCAATGCGTTCAATGCTTTTTCAGCATTCAGCGTGATCAGGCCAATCTTTTTATTATCCCGGGCATTCAGTTCGGAAAACAGAACATCAGCGGCCATATTCGTACCTCTCCATATCCGTTGGCAAAAGCATAGATAACTGAGTCTTAATTATCAATGAAAATACCAAAACAGGGTATTGAAGATCGGGGCAGCGATAACTGCCCCGGATATAAAAGCTATTTACTGACCGGCAGATCCTTCAGACAGTCAATGGTGTTGCATTCGATTCTGTCAGTCTCTTTTTGGTACGCCTTCTTGTGGGGCTCACCAAACGAGCGAATAACAAGCTTACCCCTGTTTTGCACCAGTCTGGCCAGGGCAGACTGCATATCCGAGGGCTTGAGTTTGCGAATTTCATCCGCAATTTTCACTCGATTGTCAAAATCCAGCTCGCCACTGGCAATTCCCTGCCAGAAACGACCATTACGTTCATCCATATTGTCGTCTTTCTTCAGCAGGTCACCGATCAACCCCTGGCGATACTGTTCCAGCTCCTGGTCTGTCAGTCCTGCCAGCACCGCTTTCTGATCGTTCAAAAACTGATCTACACGACCTTCCAGGCCAATAGGGTCCAGCTTGGGCGATTGCACCACAAAAATAACACCGGGGTGTTTCTCAAAGGGACGAGGCCCGGCAAACACCACGTACCCCAGCTGCTGTTCCGTCCGCAGGCTGTTAAAAAACGGATTTGCCAGCAGACGACCAAGCAATGCGTATTGAGCGCGCTCCCGGTTATCCGTTTTGGGAATCTGGTAATAACTGATCAACATCGAGTCATCATGCTCAATAGCCATATTCAGAACACGGTTGGTGTCGCCCAGAAGGTGGAAGGGCAGATCAAAACGGTCCCGACGGTTATGGTCATTCAGTAATGCCGACTCAACCATTGACGACAGTGTTAGTGCTTCTTGCTGACTGTGGTTACCATAAACCAGCATTTCTATATGAATCTGCCGGTAGAAGTCATGGGCATAATTAATCAATTGCTCATAAGTGACCTTTTCAGCAGCATTCAACAGAACATCATCCTCCGGATAGGAAGGATAGGTTGCCTGGCTAAGCGCATCCATTCCCAGTCGGTAAGGGGCATGGAACTTCTTGTTTTTCAGCCCTCTGACCAGCACTGCCTGTTCTTGTTCAAACGCGCTCTTCTCAGGCTTAAAGGTTGTCACTGCCTTGAGTATGTCTTCCAGCAGTACAGCCTGTTTGTCCTGATATCCCGCAAGGCTGATCAACAACCCTCGTCGTCCGGCCGTGATGCTGTAATTGAGACCCGCCTCCCTGGCCGGATAGCCATACTCATTGAGACTTCTTGACAGCAGCGACTTGTATATCTGAATCAATACATTATCGTCAGGTGTCGCTGAAGCAACCGGTGTAGAGATCATCACCCGTACATTGCCACGGGGCATATTGAAGCTGGTATCGGTCAGGCTCCATACCCGTAATCCCGGCTGTTCAAGAATAACCGATGGTTCAGTGACCTGGCCGCTGTCATGCAGCTCAAGGTTACTGGCGATAAACGGGTTCGGTTCAGGAATAGTCAATGACTGTCGGGCAATGGGCGTCTTCAGCCGTGTGACCAGCTCAGCGGCAAGGGGCTGAATGCTGTATTGCGTTTCAAAATACGGCTCAACCTGATCCGTGGACAGGTTCTGGGCAATGACCACCTGACGTAGATTTTCCGGGGTCATTCTGGCCAGATAACCCGAGATCAGCTCAGGGTCGTAGGAGTCATAAAGATAATTTGCTTCCAGCAGATGCTCCGGTGGCAGATAGTGCATTCTGGCCGCCAGCCCTGAGGCAGTCTGCTGCGGGTTACGGTCTTCCTGATAACGAAAGGCCAGCTCTGCAATTTGTTTGCTCTCCTCATAGAGCCATGGCTCAAGACCTTCCCTGCGAATCAGATCAAGATAGTCAAATACCATGGCCGTAATCTCATCCACCCGGGCCAGCCCTTCAGGCGTCAACTCCATGCGAACGGTAAACTCACTGTACTCATTGGGCAGGTCACTGCTGTAGGCTGCCAGTGAAACAATCAGGCCACGTTCTTTCAACAAACTGTGCAAACTGCCTTTGCCTTCGTAACCAATGATTCGGGCAAGATAGCCCAGAGGCTTGATATGGTAAAAAGGCTGTGTACTGGGCATGGGAAAACCCAGTGACAGAACCCGGGTATCTTTTAATGGCACAATATTGATACGGGCCTGCAATTCATTCCGGGTATACGGCTGTTTACCAATAATCAAATCGGGTTTTGCGCCCGGGGGAACCATCGAAAAAGAGGTATTCACCCACTGCTCAAGCCTGTCCAGTGGCTCTTTGCCATAAACAACCACACCCATATTGGCAGCAACATAGTACCTGTCATGAAAATCCTTTAACGACTGCCAGAGCTGCCCGTCACGATCATGCAGCGTCTCAAGGCTGCCGATATTAAACCGGCTCTTCGGGTGCTCCGGGTTTGACGTGGCATTGAGCGCCATAAAGAGACGCCAGCCATCCTCTCTGGCGTGCAGGCGATACTCTGCATCGACCGCATTTTTTTCCCGCTCTACATAGTTCGGATCCAGCCTGGGCGCGATAAAAAACTGGGCAAGGCGATCCAGCGCTGGCTGCAGCTGGTCGCTGTTAATATCAAAGTAGTAATTGGTTCGTACATCCGTCGTATAGGCATTACTGCTGCCACCATTGGCACGGATAAATTCAGAGTAACTGTCTACGTCCGGGTACTTTTCCGTCCCCATAAACAGCATGTGTTCGAGGAAGTGGGCAAGCCCAAGACGGTCGTCGGGGTCCTGGTAACTACCAACATTCACATCCACCGCAGCTGCCGACTTGTCGGTATCCGGGTCTGAGATCAGCAGCACCTTGAGACCATTATCCAAAGTGATATAGCGATAATGCCGGTCATCAGCAGGGCTTTTTATTACGTCTCCCGGGGTCACAAGGGCTTCTCTCTCCGTCGTCATTGAACAACCTGCTATTGAAACCATGGTTAGTACTCCTGCAACCATTGACACCAGTTTTTTTAACATATCAGCTTTCACTGTCCGGAACATCATACAATCTTTTGATCTATCCTGTTTTATTCGGCTTGCTGGCAAATCACCAGCCACCTGCGTTTTCCAGGAGCCTGTCGGACTTAAGCGTCCGTAGCGAGGATTGCGAGAAATTGAGGATAAAAATTTCTGCTTCTGAGGAGAATAGCGGGGCTATTTGACGAAGAAGCAGGAATTTTTAGACCAATTTATCGCAACCGCAGTAGGACAGTCTTAAGTCCGACAGGCTCCTAGCATCACTGAATCAATGCACTGAATGTCAGCATGGCGCATCTTCGTGTGGACTACAACAGCAATGCACTGGTTTTCCATCGGTTTTTCATGAATAATCTGCATCCCTTCCTGATACTTCATTTTTTTGCTTTCATGAAATTCCCCGGCCGACGAAAGATCAAGCATTACTTCCCGGTCAATACCCACAATCGCTTTGATATGGAAAGCTCAGTGTTTGGCCAGGCCAACACCTATATCTGTGGTATTGATCAGAACCTGGTGGATATTACTGCCCGAGTCGATGACTCAGTACTACGGGATTATGGCCTCGATAAAGGTGCCTCTCAATGGATAGATAACGACCAGGCCAATCGTCTGTACTGTTTTCTGAACGAGCAGCAGCTTATTGAAGACCAGTTTGCCGGCGGCACCATCGGTAACACGCTTCATAATTATTCCGTGCTGGCAGATGATCGCTCCGTTCAATTTGGCGTTATGAGTAAGAACATCCAGGTGGGTGACTACGCGTATCGCTACCTCTGTAATACCAGCAGTAAAGTCGATCTTACCTGGCTTCAGCCGGTTGATGGCCCTATTGGCCGTTGCTTTGCGCTGATTACGGAAGATGGTGAGCGTACCTTCGGTATCAGTCCCGGTTTTATGAACCAGCTCAGCCCCGAGTTTATCGATGAAACAATCATCGCCGAATCTTCAGGCCTGGCGCTAAGCGCTTATACGCTGGCAAATCCTGATCTGCCAATTTATCACGCCATGGTAAAAGCAGCACAGCTGGCAAAAAAACATCAAGTTCCGGTCATTTTGACACTGGGCACCCGTGGACTGGTCAATGCCATCAAGCAACCACTGATCGAGTTTCTTAACGAATATGTCACCATTGCCGCCATGAACGAAGAAGAAGCCGAGGAATTGACTGGAGAGCCGGACCCGCTGTCATCTTCTGCGCATATGCTGCAATGGGTTGATATGGTGTTACTGACGGCTGGTGCCGAAGGTCTTTATTTAAGTGGTTATACTGAAAAAGCGCTGGCCAGGGAAACTGACAACCCTATCCGTTCCGGAGCGATCAGTGATTTTAACAGGTATGAGTTCAGCCGCCCTCTGCTGCGCGCTCACTGTGAAGAACCACTGAAAGTATACTCACACATCAGCCCCTATCTTGGCGGCCCCAAAAACATAAAAAACACCAACGGTGCAGGCGACGGTGCATTGGCAGCACTTATTCACGATATGGCTGCCAACTACTATCACCGCCAGGTATTACCAACCTCAAGCAAACACAATAAGCCCTGGGTTACCTACTCATCCTTTGCCCAGGTTTGCAAGTACGCCAACCGGGTCAGTTTTGAAGTGCTGGCACAAAGCTCTCCCCGCCTGTCCAGGGCATTGCCGGAACGGGAGATGAGCCTGGAAGACAGTTACTGGGACCAATAAACGTCGATATCATCCCTTTTTAACGATGCCAGGATCAACGGCATCGTTATTCTACCCGGCTGTCAACTGTCAGCTGCTATAGTTGTTCGATCACCTTATGCCAGAGAAACCGCAATGAAGGATTGTGTCGTCTTTTATGGTGCCAGTGTAACCAGTCGGTCAAAAACTCAGGCCCGGGAAATTATTGACCGTGCGATACATATCTGTGAGTTGCTCAAAAACTATGGTTATCAATGCCATGCCGATGTTGTTCTGGATGACAAGCTGCACAGTCGATCAGCAGCCTCCATAACCAATATCCCTGAAAAGTTTCTCAAGCTCAGTACCGAAGAACAGGTCAATAAGCTATACCCTTTTCGTGCGTCTGATCCCAATGAGCTGCATAAAGAGCTGGCCTGCTACTACTGGGGACTGGACAGTTTGAGAAACGCCCGATTCTGCCTCTGGGATTTGACTTACCCCTCCACAGGTGCGGGCTTCGAACTGGCAACCGCTCTGACACTGGGTAAAAAGTGCTTTTGTTTTTCAGAAAACACCCGAATATCATCCACCGTGTGTGGCTATCCGCTGAACTCCCTGACGATTGGCAAATATAGTGACGGGTTTGAGCAACGGTTACTTGAATTCATAAAAGCCAGTGACCGGCATTTCAATATAAACCCCGGGGAGTAGCAGAGAATCCAGGAACACTGTAAAGAATGCTGTGACGCGGTTAAAATAAAAAATCATTTAACAGTACAGTGCCGCCATGGATATCAGCCATTTAAGAGAAGAGTACACTCAGGCCGGGCTCAGTCGGGACAACCTGAAAACCAGCCCCTTTGACCAGTTTGAGCTCTGGTTCAAGCAGGCTCAGCACGCTCAGCTGGCCGAACCCAATGCCATGAGCCTTGCCACCGTTTCCGCATCAGGCATGCCATCCCTGAGAACGGTACTCCTCAAGTATTTCGACCAGTCCGGCTTTGTCTTTTTCACCAACTACAGCAGTAATAAAGCCAGGGATATTACCAGCAATCCCCACGTTGCCATTATGTTTCCCTGGGTAGCCCTTGAACGACAGGTGGTCATCCAGGGCAAGGCAGAAAAAATTTCCACGGCTGAATCACTGCGTTACTTTACCAGCCGCCCTCATGGCAGTCAGCTCGGTGCCTGGGTATCACAGCAAAGCTCGGTCATTACCGGACGTAAGGTTCTGGAATTGAAACTGGAAGAGATGAAACGCAAATTCAGGGAAGGAAAAGTGCCTCTGCCCGATTTCTGGGGTGGCTATCGCGTCGTGCCTGAGAATATGGAATTCTGGCAAGGTCGCCCAAACCGCCTGCACGATCGCTTTCAATACACCCGGTTGTCCGCAGAGAAGGGCTGTGACTGGCAAGTCGACCGCCTTTCTCCCTAAACCTCCGTCAGTATTTTATGGGCACGTTATGAGTAAAGAAACCGCTGCACGAATCGCCGTAAGGGATGCGCTTATTCAACTGGTTGAACTGAATCGCTTATTCCGGGAAGCCATTGAATCAGACCATGGCTTACCCATCTGGACCATGGAGACGGAGTCCGAATCCACAAACCAGCGTGCTCTGGCAGCGGGTATTGCCACCCGACTGACCTATATCGAAGAGCAGAACAAGCAGGAGACCGCCCGCTTAACCGGACTGGTCGGCGTTTCTGAGCAGACCTTACAACTGGGCGAAGAACTGAACCTCTGTCGTGATCAGTTTAAAACGGCGATGGCCGACTTTCGCAAGCTGTTTGGCGACAGCATCGAGGCCATTGAACAGGCATCCGATGATTTGCGGGATGGTTTACTGGGAGGGCTGCAGGTCAAACACCTGCACTTTGTGCAATGTTACCGGCAACTCAAGCTCTTTCCAGAGGCCCCGAGACGGGTTGGTTTCAGTTGGGCTGCAAGTCACAGTGGCACGGTCAGGCTGACCGCCGAAGAAGCGATTGTCCATTTCAGAAAGAAATACATAGCCTCCGTCGCCGTTAATGAAGACATTGACCTACTGGAAAAAATGCCCGCCAAAGAAGTGGTGGTGATCAAGCGTATACTGGCTCCCCACCTGAGGGCTAATATTACCTGGTCAAAGGATATTCAGGCGCTCAGGCAGGCGGATCCGGCACTGAAAAAACAGTATCCGGCACAGATTAACTCGCCCCTCCCCCTGTTCATTCAGCTGAAGCCGGGAGAGCCGTTACCAGAGTTTAACCGGATTCGCCCCTATGACCCGTCTGCCAGACAGGAAAGACTGCAACGCAGTGATGCCCGTCTGGTTAAAATTAACGACAATCCTCATTCAAGAATTTACCGTTATGCTTAGGAGCCTGTCGGACTTAAGACTGTCCTACTGCGGTTGCGATAAATTGGTCTAAAAATTCCTGCTTCTTCGTCAAATAGCCCCGCTATTCTCCTCAGAAGCAGAAATTTTTATCCTCAATTTCTCGCAATCCTCGCTACGGGGTCGCCTAGACGGACGCTTAAGTCCGACAGGCTCCTAGCCATCTTGTTCCCTGAGATAAGCTTCCAGGTCCGTATAACCGCCAACGTACTCCTGACCATGAAAAATCTGGGGTACCGTTTCCACTTCCTTGCCGACGGTCTTAGACAGGTCAGCCTTACTGATCCCCTCTTCGTAGATATCAACGTATTTGAAAGGCAAACCTTTCATCTCCAGCAGCTGTTTGGCTCGTACACAGAATCCACAGCCAGGACGCCCAAACACAGTAAACCGATCCATTATTTATGCTCCATCAGGTTCATAGGAAAGCACCAGCTGGTGCAGATAAGTATTGAAGCAGGCACTATAAATGCTATTCGGCTGATAAATGCAGCCTGCTGTGCACAGAAATTACCTCTCTCAGACGTTTCCGGGCCTGCTTTTCTCCGGAAAAATTGCAGGCTGCAACCACCTGATGCCAGGGTTGATTCTGGATCACTCGAGTGACCAGCAGCTTTGCATCCGCAGCATCTATATCACCCGTACCAAGTATTCGAAAGGTCACTCTTTTGATGACATCAATGCAATTCTCATATTGTCTCTGCCCCTCTGTAAAGGAAACCAGCTCACGCTGATTATCGCCGGACAAAGCATATTCATCACTGCCCCTGATTATCAGTGCCATCATGGCAAAGATGGTGGCAACCACCTCAAAATCAAGCCCTTTAAGTTCATCCATCAATAACCACCGCAGCTGAGCCAGGCATTTCTTATGGGCCTGATCAACCATGCTTTTTGCAGTGCGTGATAATGGCTTGAGCATCATGGCAGAATGGGTACCACTGGCGGCGTCTCTGGACAAACCAACCCGCACGGGCACATAGCAAGAGTCGCCCCAGAACTTCAGAAGGTCATCAGTGGCACCAAACAGGGTGCCCAGGTAATCAATATGCTTATTTACGGCATCCTGCTGGAGTTTATCCAGCAGCATTTTGCCCAGCCCTGTTCTCTGGCAATCAGGGTGAACCGCTATTCTGATGACCCGAAGCCCCTTCAGGAAGATAGCTTCCGGTAGGCCCAGATGATTACTCAGCGACTGCGGCAGCAGATGACCGCGAACCCTGCGCCTTCCCAGCCAGATATCATCGGCCAGTGCCGGGTCAATCCCCCCTTCTCTGGCTGCCAGAAGAACGGCAATCAACCGTTGCTGTCGATCAAAAAGACCGTAGACCTCCATATTCCCACCATCCAGCAAATGGCGAAGGTCAAATGGCCGGGTCTGATAATGAGCGAGGACCAGCAAACCAAACAGCTGAGTTAACAAGTCTTCATTGAACAGTAATTCTTCAGATGATATTTGCCTGAAAGCGCACTGCTGCGAATGGATACTGTCCGGCTTATCAATGGCAGCGGGCACTGCATTGAGCAGCAGCGCCCTGAAGACAAAGCCTTCCAGGGGATCATCCGGCTGCCAGCGAATCGGCTCGGCCATTCTCAGCTCATGCCACTGAGGTGTTTTGCTATCCAGAACCTTTCTGAAGCGGATGGCAAAACCCCGTCCGGTTCCTTCGTAACCGTGAATGGTTGTAGCATAGACAATCCGACTGTAGTGAGTCAGCATTTTTTCCAGCAAGGGTGTGGGAATGGCAGCAGCCTCATCAACCAGCAATAACTGGGTTGCGGGCAGTGTCTGAACCAGATCGTCCGGAGGGATAAACTGAAGCCTGCCTGAAAGACCGGCATGATCCTCGCCCAGCATTTTCCCGGCATGGTGAAAGAACACCTCTGCGGTACTTCTTGAGGGTGCAGTTATGATTATCTGCTCAACACCTTCCAGCAACAACTGTGCTGCTGCGATGCCCAGAGATGCACTTTTTCCTCTGCCCCGATCGGCCGTCAGAACCAGCGGGCGACGACGGTGCCCACGAAACACCTTGTGTATTCCCCGGACCGCCCGCATTTGTGAACGGGTTTTACAGGGGGCGGTGACCCTCTCGTCCATGTCACCCGGTGTTTTTTTATCAGGATTATTTTCAGCCTCCTGAATCCGTAATCCCCCACCCTGAGTCAAGAGAGATAACTGATTGGAGGCTTTAATCATTTGCGACAAGCGCTGCAAATATCGTCCGGAGATATCCTCAAATTGTTGAGGGTAAACCTGCATCCGGCGATGTTCAGGGTCGTGGAAAAATTGCCATTGGTCCAATGACGGTATTAACAGTACCAGAATACCACCGGCACTTAAGGTTCCACTGATGGCACCAAACGCATCGACATCAAAGCCTGCATGGGCATTAAAAATAATGTTCTGATGCTCCCTGCCTAACCGGGACAGACACTGTTTTGCCGCAATAACTTCTGAATTTGAGGCTGCAAGCTCTGGGAAACCTGCTCCAATCAGAAGAACAGACTCCGCCAGGGCTGGAACCATCTCCACCACTTGACCCTTACACCAGTCCGCATCGCCTGCACATACCAGCAAACGCCGGTGACCGAACAACCTGGCGGCTGATTTTAGTGATAGAACAAGTTCACCAGCGGTAGAAATGGTCTGTTTACTCATGGATATCAGGAAGCCTCAGACCCGGTTTTCACCGACATGCCACCCTCTTTCACAACATACGCTTTGTTGATAATAACGGAGTCAACGGGTACATCACCGTGTGGGCCACGATAACCCGTCTTCACTCTGGCAATACTGTCTACCACATCCATGCCTTTGATGACATGGCCAAAAACGGCATAACCCGGCTTATAAGGCTTACCATTGAGAAATTCATTGTCTTTGAGATTAATGAAAAACTGGGAGGTCGCACTATCAGCGATCTGGGTTCTGGCCATGGCAATAGAGCCACGACTGTTTTCCAGACGCTGATTCAGCAGAGACTCATTTTTGATCGGAGCGCGGGTGGCCCGCTGACTCATATCCGCGGCAAAGCCTCCCCCCTGAATCATGAAGTTATTAATCACCCGGTGGAATACCAGACCATTGTAAAAGCCACTTTCAACATACTCGATAAAGTTGTTGACAGTGACGGGTGCCTCTTCGGGTGCCAACATCAAAACAATATCTCCTTTGCTGGTTTCCAGAACCACCTGAAACGCTTCGATCTTCTTCTCTGCGGCTTCAGCTGACTCTGTCGCTGCACCATACGCCAGGGTAGTCAAAAAAAGCATGGTGCTTCCCAGCAGCCAGTTTCGCATCAAACGCATCTATTCTCTCCAAAGCAGAAAAAGTTAAAACCACTTTATGCAATACAAACGGATAGACAGTAAAGACTCTGAAGGAAGAAAAAAAGCCTATTCAGCATCATAGTATTTTCGACAGAGAAAAAAGCAAAAGAAATGCGCGAGGGCTTGCAAATAGTGTTTTTTAGGGTAATATACCCAGCGCCTGAAGGGGCATTTCACCCTTCTTGTGTCGGAGCGTAGCGCAGCCTGGTAGCGCACCACAATGGGGTTGTGGGGGTCGGAGGTTCAAATCCTCTCGCTCCGACCAGACACTTTTTTACCTCAATTTTCTAACCCTCTTTGAAAACCCATTCCATCGGTTTTCACGATTAGCCAACAAGCAAACTTAAATCAGAAAATCCGGTTTCTACCCTTTCATACCATCAAAGTTCTTCATCAAATAAATCTTCAGGATCAACCTGAAGGATTAAACGAACACCCCCAATCGATCATGCCGCACTTTGAATAAAAGGATTTAACAGACTTGGATTGGTCGTGCTTAATCAATCGAAGAGAGAAGCGGTAGAGTTTGAATAATGCCACTCGTCTAGCAACGAGTGGCATTTGTGCCAGGAAGGGTTTTTATTGCAAGCAATAGCAAATCACTTATCGGAAAGTGCTGCCTTCGGTGTTTCAGAATTTTCGTAAATCAACAGCGGCTCAGAGTCACCATTGATAACCGAAGCATCAATCACCACCTTGGAAATGCTCTTGTCGGAAGGTATTTCATACATTGAGTCAAGCAGTACCGCCTCCAGTATCGAGCGCAAGCCCCGAGCACCGGTTTTGCGCTCCATGGCTTTTTTGGCAACCGCACGCAGAGCTTCCTGTCTGAAATCCACTTCCACCTCTTCCATATCGAAGAGCTTGCTGTACTGCTTGGTCAGTGCATTCTTGGGCTCAACAAGGATGCGCACCAGCGCTTCTTCATCCAGCTCTTCAAGCGTTGCAATAACAGGCAGACGGCCAACAAACTCAGGGATAAGGCCGAATTTCACCAGATCTTCCGGCTCAACTTCTTTAAAGGTTTCACCCAGATCCTTTTTGTCATCCTTACTGCTGACTTGTGCAGAGAAGCCAATACCAGACTTGTCAGTACGACCACGAATCACTTTATCCAAACCGGCGAAAGCACCGCCACAGATAAAGAGAATATTGGAAGTATCAACCTGCAGAAACTCCTGCTGCGGATGCTTGCGCCCACCCTGAGGCGGTACCGATGCAACCGTACCCTCAATCAACTTGAGCAGAGCCTGCTGAACACCCTCACCGGAAACGTCACGGGTAATGGACGGGTTATCAGACTTACGGGAAATCTTGTCAATTTCATCAATGTAGACAATACCCATCTGGGCTTTTTCTACATCGTAATCGCACTTCTGCAGCAGTTTCTGAATGATATTTTCAACGTCTTCACCAACATAACCTGCTTCCGTCAGGGTCGTGGCGTCAGCAATGGTGAATGGTACGTTGAGCATACGCGCCAGCGTTTCAGCAAGCAACGTCTTACCACTTCCGGTGGGACCAATCAGCAGGATATTACTTTTACCCAGCTCGACTTCATCTTTCTTTTTGTCGCCCTTGGCATCGCCAAAACGCAGACGCTTATAGTGGTTGTACACCGCTACGGATAAGACTTTCTTGGCCCGGGGCTGGCCAATTACGTACTCGTCGAGAGTTTCCTTGATCTCGCGAGGGATTGGCAGCTTATCTGAAGACTCTTCGCCACTGCTGTCCTGAATTTCTTCACGGATGATGTCGTTGCATAGATCAACACATTCATCACATATGAATACGGAAGGGCCGGCAATCAGCTTGCGCACTTCATGCTGACTCTTTCCGCAGAAAGAGCAGTACAACAACTTGCTGTCTTCACCCTTGCCGCTTGTTTCGTCGGTCATTCGATTACCCTGTTATACGGACAATGCCTGCCCTGCACTCTCCAGTGAAAATAGACAATGAAAATAGACCTGTCAGTCAAACTGATCAAAGCCCATTTCATGATTCACAATTACATGCCTGATAAGATGCAGGCATCGAGGCATGTTTTCAAGTGCTTGATCCGCTTGATACCAGAATTCATGCCCTGACCATCCGGGACCATGCATGTTTCTGGAAAGCTATTTTGATAGAGTCCTCCATACCAAGAGAACCCATCCAATGAGTTAGTGTTCAACGACTTTGGATAAAAATCAACCTGCATGCGCTATAAATAATGAAAATAGCACACTTTACAGAGGCTATTTTCATTGATTGCGGAGCATATCGCCGGAGATCACAAAAGAGCCATCAGCTCAATCGCCCAGCTTATTTTTTGTCTTTATTGCCGTCTTCACCACGACGATTCATGACCTGGTCGATCAGGCCATACTCAACTGCCTCATCGCCATTCATAAAGTTGTCACGGTCAGTATCACGCTCAATGACTTCAAGAGGCTGGCCGGTATGGTGAGCCAGAACATGGTTCAGCTTACTGCGAATGCTCAGAATCTCACGGGCATGAATTTCGATATCTGACGCCTGGCCCTGGAATCCTCCCAGCGGCTGGTGAATCATTACCCTGGAGTGTGGCAGACAATAACGTTTACCAGCAGCACCACCAGCCAGCAACAAAGCACCCATGCTCGCAGCCTGACCAATACACATGGTGGATACATCCGGCTTGATAAACTGCATGGTGTCATAAATAGACATCCCGGCAGTTACCGATCCACCCGGTGAATTAATGTACAGGTGAATATCCTTGTCCGGATTTTCCGATTCAAGGAACAGCAGCTGAGCAACCACCAGATTTGCCATGTGATCTTCAACCTGGCCCACCAGGAAGATCACTCGCTCTTTAAGGAGGCGGGAATAGATATCGTAAGAGCGCTCACCTCTGGCTGATTGTTCAACAACAATAGGTACCAGTCCTGAGTTGGTGATCGCAACGGCGTGCGGGTCTATCAGATTGGACATATCCTGTCTTAACTCCTTGCCAAGTCGAAGAAAAGCGACTGACCTGTCAGTCATATAAACTGAAAGATTAGTCGCTTGCATACCAGATTAAAACGACCAGAGCCGGTAAAACCTTAGCTGCTTGTCAGGGGAACTGGCCAATCAACCAGCAACTCCCCTCGCTCTTCATAAAATGCTCTTCTACAAGCGGTATCAGGCGGACTCTTCCTGCTCTGCCTCTTCAGTTTCAGCTGCACGCTCAGCAGGCTTGATAGCGTCCTGATAGCTGCATGCCAGTTCTGAAACCTGGGCCGCTTCCAGAATAGTATCTACTACCTGCTCTTCCAGAACAACATACTTGATCTGAGACAGCTGCTCATCGTTGCTGTAGTACCAGTCGATAACCTGCTGAGGCTCCTGGTAAGCGGAAGCCATCTCTTCAATCATGGCACGCACACGCTCATCATCAACCTTGACTTCACGCTGCTTAACCACTTCACCAATCAACAGACCCAGGGCAACACGCTTTTTGGCATCAGCTTCAAACAGCTCTGCTGGCAGCTGCTTTGGATCAAAACCACCTTTCATGCCGCCGAACTGCTGTACCGCCTGTTCGCGCATACGGTCGATTTCCTGAGAAGTCAGGGCAGAAGGCACTTCCACCTCATGAATCTTCAACAGGCCATCCATTACCTGATTCTTGACTTTGTTTTTAACTGCCTGACGCAGTTCACGCTCCATATTTCTGGACACTTCCGTACGGAAACCTTCCAGACCACCTTCGCTTACGCCAAAGCGAGCAAAAAACTCGTCATTCAGTTCAGGCAGTGCGGGTGCAGCCACCTTGTGGACCTTGCAGGCAAACTCAACAGACTGACCTGCCAGATCTTTCGCCTGATAATCTTCAGGGAAAGTCAGGGACAGCACTTTCTCTTCACCGGCAGACACTCCCACCAGGCCATCTTCAAAGCCCGGAATCATGCGGCCAGAGCCCAGCTCCAGAGTTGAGTTCTCTGCGCTGCCACCTTCGAAAGCTTCTCCGTCTTTGGTGCCAACATAGTCAAAGGTAATGCGGTCGCCCAGTTCAGCAGCACGCTCAACGTCAGCAAACGTTGTGCTCTGCTTGCGCAGGGTTTCGATCATTTCGTCTACATCAGACTCCTGAACCTCAGCAATCGGACGCTCAACAACAATGCCGCTGAAATCATTCAGAGCAATTTCAGGGTAGACTTCAAAGGTAGCAACAAAGGTAAATCCTTCGTCGTTATCAGACAGGGCTTCAACAGATGGTGCACCGGCAGGGTTCAGATCCTGCTCCTGAATAGCCTCAATGAAGGAAGACTGCATCATCTCGCCGAGCACTTCCTGTCTGGCACCGGCACCGTAACGACGCTTGACCACTTTCATTGGAACCTTGCCGGGGCGGAAGCCATCCAGACGAACACGTCGGGACAGGTCCTGCAGACGCTTATTCACTTCACCATCAATATCAGCAAACGGGATAGTGATAGTCAGCTTGCGCTCAATACCGGAAGTCATTTCAAGGGAGACTTGCATTTTTGTTCCTCAACACCAAAACCTGTGTAAACAATGGGCCAAAAGGCGAATAGACTAGCAAATGCTTCCGGAAAATGCACAAACACGTTCTGTCACACTGGATCCGGGCAAGGTAAAGGAACACTTTTTATTAAAACATTCCCGTTCCCTACAGGATTTGCACCACTCTCACTTCTCAACGGTAAAAACCAACGAACAAAGCAGACTTTACCTGAAAAGCGTATTTAAAAGACCCAAAACACAGCAGCCCTGGCTCAGCTTTTCCTATCTGCACTATTCATATACGTTTCCCCGAAGCTAAGGACTAGTGGGTCCATACACCCCCCATCAGGGCAGTTTCTTTGGATGAAACATACAAAAACGGGGATAAGCATACTTATCCCCGTTAATGACTGGTGCGGAAGGAGAGACTCGAACTCTCACACCTTGCGGCACTGGAACCTAAATCCAGCGTGTCTACCAATTTCACCACTTCCGCTCACAATGTTTCCACGAAGCACGCAAAACACTGTATTTTTCAGGCCATCCAAAACACCCGGACAACCGTTAACCTGGGGTGGGCGAAGGGGCTCGAACCCTCGACCGCCGGAATCACAATCCGGAGCTCTGCCAACTGAGCTACGCCCACCAGTAACTGACCGAAAGACTATTCAAATTGAACCAAAGAATCAAGCATAAGGCAGGATAAATGGCCATCTGAAAAATGGCGCACCCGGCAGGATTCGAACCTGCGACCATCCGCTTAGAAGGCGGATGCTCTATCCAACTGAGCTACGGGCGCTTAATCATCTTTCTGACTGGTCGGGGTAGAGAGATTCGAACTCCCGACATCCTGCTCCCAAAGCAGGCGCGCTACCAGACTGCGCTATACCCCGAAATTTTCCAGCTACTTTCAGGAAATCCCGAAAAGTTCCGCTGGTCAACGGCGACGAATACTACTCACAAGCATGGCGCTCGTCAATTGCCATATGCATTTTTTGATCCACATAGCAGTTCAGATAATGCAGGAAACTTCTTCGTCTGAATGACCATACCAATCTGTCTGAAAAAAAAACCACCATGCTCACCCTTTATATCGAACAGACTTCATATAGGTTGAACCAGTGGCTTTATCAGCAGGCTGTTGTGTCAACAGAGCCTGAGCACTGTTAAACTAACGGTCATTTTCAATATTCGCCAATCAACCAATATTGTCAGCAACAGGCTTCAGCACATATGACAGCAAAAATTATTGATGGCAAAGCCATTGCCCTGCAACTGACCGACGCCATCGCCGAACAGGTGAAAAAAAGAACTTCACAGGGTCTCAGGGCTCCGGGGCTGGCGGTTATTCTGATTGGTGATGACCCGGCTTCCAAGGTTTATGTAGGCAAGAAAAGACAGGACTGTGAAAGGGTGGGTTTCAAATCCATATCCCACGACCTGCCAGCCTCCACCAGCGAACAGTATCTGCTGGAGTTAATTGACAGCCTCAATGATGATCCGGCCATTGATGGTATTCTTGTACAATTACCCCTGCCTGAACACATCAACTGCGAACTGGTGATTGAACGCATCCGTCCGGATAAAGACGTCGATGGCTTTCATCCTTACAACATTGGCAGGCTGGTTCAGCGCATTCCACTGTTGCGCCCCTGCACACCAAAAGGTGTGATGACACTGCTGGAAAGCACAGGCCAGCCCATTCGTGGCAAGAACGCCGTTATTGTCGGTGCCTCCAATATTGTCGGTCGACCAATGACCATGGAACTGTTACTGGCCGGCTGCACTACAACCACCACGCATCGCTTTACCGAGGACCTGGCCGCTGAAGTAGCCCGGGCAGACATTCTGGTGGTTGGCGCAGGCAAGCCCGGACTGGTTAAAGGTGCCTGGGTAAAGCCCGGTGCCGTGGTGATTGATATTGGCATCAACCGTATGGATGATGGCCGACTGGTGGGTGATGTGGAGTTTGATGTTGCCAGAGAAAGAGCCTCATGGATTACCCCGGTTCCCGGCGGTGTTGGCCCGATGACCGTGGCGACACTCTTGGAAAACACACTGTATGCAGCAGATCATCTGCATTACTGAGCCGAGAAAAGAGCGTTCAAGATTAAGACCGGCAGCTTCACTGCCGGATCCATCTTAGGACTTCAGACTGGCCAGACATTCCAGAAAGATTTCATCTTCCCACTCAGAGCAATCAATAAGGTACATATTACCCGACTCCTCCCACTCATAATCCTGCCCGTTGATTCGAACCTCCAGAATCGGGTGCTCACTGTAAATTAACAGCCTGCCTCCCTGCCTGAGTCGGCTTTCAAGGCGAACACCGCTGTCTTTCCAGCACACCACCTGATCAACAATGGCACAGGCTGGCAGAATCTTATCTTCCAGCCCAAGACAGACCAATGACTCTTCAGGATAAAACAGCACCAGATCTGCCCCATTCTGCCCAAGCCGTATTTCCGGCGACTCAGAATGGCTGAAACATTGCCGTCGGGTCGGCCAGTATACCAGCCATTCGCCACTGTCATTTTCCAGGGGGGACGCATTGATGCGCTCAGTAATCGGTTGATGATCTTCGGCAATATTAAATAAGGCAAGGACTCCCACTGCCCCAATCCGATTGGTCACTTTGAGTAACTTCCCGGAATAGAGAGGGTTTTCAAATAACTGTTCCCGAGCCACCTTTCCCTGCTGGTCACAGCGAACCACCCGACCATCATTAAACACCAGCTTCATCAGTTGCTCTGCATCAGTCTGCCCAACCGGATCGCTGGTATAAATGGGTCCGCCACTCACCGCCCTGAGCAGCGCATGGGCATCAGAGTCTTCGTGAATGGTCCACCACATATCCCAGTCACCTATAAAAAAGGCATCATGAAACACTGCGTTATAGGCATTCTGCAGTGCATGCTCCTGGAGATTACCGCTTTTCTTTGGGAAAAAATCATCACTATTACGCGCAAGAGCTGATGACGGTCGGTTCCATAACTGATCGCTGGCCATCCCCATGCAGTTGATCAGTTGTCCGTTAAAATGTAGCCCCGCTGACGCTTCAAGGGCCTGATGCGCTACCCGGGATACTTTTCCGGGAAAATCCCGGTATCTATAGTGGTTGGCAAGATTGCTCTGAACATCAACTTTGATGAAATCAACGCCCTGCCGGGCCAGATAGTCATGCCAGCCGTGCCAGAAGCGAAATGCATCCCCTTCTGAGGTTGGGGGTAACCTTCTTGATGAATCCAGCTCATCCAAAGGAACAGGAAAGCTGGCTTCGGCATCGATACCTTCCCACTGCCCGGTCAGAGCATGCCACACCCCCATCCAGGGAATACCGTAGTCATCCTGAAGAGTCTGCTTTAAACCGGCAAGTCCGGCCGGAAACTTCTTCCGATCTTCCTTCCAGGACAACAGCCGACGATCTTTATCTTCCGACCAGCCATCATCCACCAGCATCCATTTTACCGGAACCCTTTTGGAGTAAAACTCCTGAGCTTTTGCAGCAACAGCCTCCTCAGTCACATCAAGATAACAGGCATCCCAACTGCACCAGCCGAGATAGTTAAACACCTCAGGCAAGGTACGCTGCTCTCTTGGTCTGGAATAGTACGATAGATGGCGACGCCCCAACTGCACATTGTTATTGATCAGTGAAAACGGATCTGTACTGACACCATAAATGGCAATCAGGCCCGAAAAATCTCTAACACCCGACTTTGAAGGACCCGCCACCAACTCAATGCCAGCGACGTCCCCACCCTGAAATTCACAGCGAACCTGCTCATCACATACGGCCAGCAGGTGGTGATACTCTGCCCCCAGACCGTACAGCAAAGACTGTGTTTTCTCTGGCAGATTGTTAAGGGCGCAATCAAAATGCGGCCGTGTCCACCAACTGTTATAAAGATAATGGGCACACAAACCGGAAATATCACCCAGAGAGGCGATATTGATTCTGACGGCGCAACGGGGATGCCAACTGCGCCCTGGCCAACTGACTCCCTTGCTAATCTCAGCATTCAGAGATAACAACAGTTGTCTTCCTTTGGTCTCCAGAGACAACCTGACAGAAAGCCAGTCATCGTGAACAAATATCCCCGACTGCTCTGACCATGTCAGAGCATATTCCTCACCATTATCCAAACGAACATAAACAGTGATCCCCTGACATACTGAAGCCTGGTCATAATACAGATTTACCAGCTGGTCTTTTTCACGAAGAGAATACATAACTGCCTCAACTGCATCTTGGAAAGAACAATGTCATCCTTTGCCTACAGTATTTCTCAAAATCGGATATACGGCAGTGAAAATCTAATAAATTGCTTATCCGTGATATAAAACCACAGCCCGATAAGCTGATTAGCACGCAAATTTTGCAAGATGAAAACCGCTGAAAATGTTACCCAAGCAAGGAAAACCAACCGGAAAGTAACACCTTTTATCAATAGCACACACCAAAAATCACAGACTGAGCTTTAGAGTGAAGAGAGTCTAAGTCATTCAACCCCGCGCAACTGAAGCAAAACAGCGAAAGAATATACATCAGGCATGTAGAACAAAGCAGAAAACCACGCTGTCAAAAAAATGGCATGCTGTATGCATACCATTTAGCGCTCCAAGTCAGCACCCGGTTTAATGGAATAAGCCTTGCTGCCGACATCTTTTGTCTTCGTTACTTTTGTCAGAATCATCCAGGACTCTTCAATGAACAAACCATCACTCAGCAGCATGGAAGCCTATCTCAGACAGATGGGTATGGTGCCCCTTCCCGAAACCCCTGGCGACCTTGAAAAAGAGTACTACCGACAGATTTACCGGGTACTGCCCAGAGAGCAGGCTCTATCACTCCCGGTCAGGAAAGCCCGCTCAAAAACCTCTATCAAGAAAAGTAAAGAAAAAGGCACCCCTGACAGACAGTAAACCAGACCTACTCAGCGTGAGGGACTTCCAATCGTTCACGCTGTCGCTTATGTCGAAACAGGCCATCCAGCGTAAAAATGACCAGTGCGAGCCATATCAAAGCGAAAGTAGCCATCTGCACCACACCCAGCGGCTCATTATAAATTGTCACACCCACCAGAAATGAAATGGACGGTGCCAGATACTGCATGATTCCCAACACAGTCAACGGCAACTTTTGAGCCGCCATATTGAACAACACCAGAGGTATGGTGGTCACAAACCCGGACAGGGCAAGGAGAAGACTGGTATCCGGATCAGAAAAGCGAAAAGCATGCAAATTATTACCCATCAACCACAGGAAATAGAAAGCGGCGGGAGGCATCAACAGCAATGTCTCAATAGCCAGCCCAGAGGTCGCATCAACATTAATCCTTTTCCGGATCAAGCCATAGAACCCGAAACACAAGGCCAGTACAAAAGCGACCCAGGGCAGTTTACCCAGCAAGAACATCTGCATTGATACCGCCGCTGCTGCTATAAATACCGCCAGCATCTGGTATCGGGTCAGACGTTCCCCCAGAAAACAGTAGCCAAAAAAAACGCTGATCAGCGGGTTGATGTAATAACCGAGGCTGGTTTCCAGAATCCTGTCATTGGTCACTCCCCAGATAAAACAGAGCCAGTTTCCAGCAATAAACAGCGACGACAAAACCAACCAGCCCAGTATCCGGGGTGATTTTATTATCTCAAGAATCCCTTTCAGTTTGTGGCGAAAAGATAAAAAGCAAATCAGCAAAAGTGATGACCAGAAAACTCGATGAGCAAGCACTTCCAAAGGAGACACCTGTTCAACAATCTTGAAATAGATGGGGATCAGCCCCCACAAAGCAAATGCCCCGACGGCAAACGTCAGGCCAGACTGTACTCCTGCGTCTCTCACAAATCCCCCACATCAGACCTATAGCATCCACGGGATGCCAGGAAAAATAACAGCCCATTCAGATTTTGCATTGTAGAAGCAACGAAACCCGAGACAAAACATTACCTGAAGAAGCCTGAACTCACCCAGGCTTCCTGGCCAGACCGATCAGTCAAAAACTATACGATTTTTATTTTTATCCAGCATTCTGCTGCCAACGTATTTAACCTTATCCAAATCATCAAAACTCTGATAAGGGCCATGCTGATCACGATGCTTGACAATTTCCATTGCGATACGGGGCCCAACCCCGAGAAGTCCTTTGTCCAGCTGCTCCATGTTTGCCTGATTCACATTAACTTTCTGATCACCAGACCGGGCTTTCTGGTCAGCCCCAAAGACAGAGATACTGAAAAAAGATGCACCTAAAAAGACGAGGGTTTTGATATCCATATCAATGACTCCTTAAAATTGATAACTAATCCGCTATTGATAGATTGTCTATAAAACAGCTTTGTTGAATAAACCATCCTTAAGAACATTCAAGGCAATGCCTGGGATAACTGCAAGACAAAAAATCCCGGGCAGATAAGCGGATCAAATTATCACGCAGCCGGAGCAACCCCCAAAACCTGCTCTTTAAAAGGCTTACTGGGTGGTGTCTCACCAATCCACACTCGCAGGAACAGATTGAACAACTCTTTACTGGCAGGAACGATACCTTTCTCATCACCGGCAATTTCAATCCGCAACCCTTTACCCGGAAGGTACTCAAACACAGCCTGTTCACCTTTTTTCATTGAGCCATCAACCAGTGTAAAGATTTTCTCAAGGTCCTCTTTCACCGCTTCCTGCTCATCGGGTGGGCTGTTCAATTGGATGGATTCATAAAAGGCATTGGCTATCCGTCGGGCGCTCATTTTTGACACCAGCATAACAAATGCCATTCGTTGATGCGTGTCAGAGGCATAAATCTCTTCAGGGCTACTGGTCGGCTCTTCCAGATAAAGAGCACCGATATACCCTTTAACCATCAGATACCATGACCTGACTGCCGCACCCTGCAATTTAAGCTCTGGCTTATCACCCTCCGCCGCAATAGTGTCTGGCAGGTCGTACTTATTAATGACAAGTGCATTAACAGGCAATGACAGCAACATAAGCAAGGCAGTTAAAAGAGGAATACGATAAAAAGAGTCATAGTTTTGCATACTACACACCTTATTATTATTGTCAGGAAATACTATCCCACTTAATTGGCAGCTTCCAGCCTACTGAGCTGTAACCACTTCGACATTTCATAGCCTGGCCGCCAGCGCAGCAGGTCAGGCAATCATACTATGCACAGGGTTTAAGCTGCCATGATCTTTACCTGTATTGTCACTCCAGAGGCTGATTGCCGTCATTAAATTGTCACCATTTCATCAGCCATAACTTTCATGAGCAGTGGATAAAACCCTCTCCATTACCACTGGTCAGCAGCCCAATATTCCCGTTACCAATCCTGACTATCTAAACCATACTTAAGTGCACTGACTATTGAAATTACTGGATAAGCCTCAAAATAGACTATCCAGAACACAAGGTTGAAGCACTGAGTAATGGGTTAGCCCAAGCTTCCTTAAAGCCCGCTACACCATACCTTTGCAACAGAATATCAACCAGACTTTCCTGTTAAACCAGCTTTTGCAGACAGACTATGACAGATCAGGATCCAAACAACCCCGAAGTGCTCGATGGGGACGAAGACAGTCAAAAAACCAGTACCGGACTTGTACTTCCACACCAGTCACTACCAGACAAACTCTATCTAATCCCCGTTTCGAACCGCCCTTTCTTTCCTGCACAGGTACAACCGTTAGTATTCAGCAATGAGGAGTGGGGAGAAACACTGCAACGTGTTGGCCAGAGCCCTCATAAAGCGGTTGGTCTCAGCTTTGTTGGCCGAATGCCCGGCATAGACGTTGCGCCGGAAGATTTTCCCCAGGTAGGTTGCGTTGTCAAAATCCATAATATTGTGTCAGACAATGACCAGGTTCAGTTTATTGCCCTGGGAATGCAACGTTTCAGAATACGACAATGGTTACGTCGCCGGCCTCCTTACCTGGTTCAGGTCGACTATATCGATACCCCTGAAGACGACAGTGATGAAGTAAAAGCCTATGCACTGGCACTGATCCAGGCGATCAAAGAGCTTATCCCGCTGAATCCTCTGTACAGCGAGGAGCTGAAAAATTATCTGAACCGCTTCAGTCCCAAAGACCCCTCCCCCCTGGCAGATTTTGCAGCGGCTATTACCACCGCTCCCGGACAGGAGCTGCAGGAAGTACTGGAAACCATCCCTGTTCAACGCAGGATGGAAAAGGTACTGGTGTTGATTCGCAAAGAGCAGGAGGTCGCCCGCCTTCAGAGTGAAATCAATGCGGAAGTTAACCGGAAAATCAGTAATCATCAGCGCGAGTTCTTCTTGAAGGAACAGCTTAAAGTCATTCAAAAAGAGCTGGGCATATCGAAAGATGACCGAACTGCTGAGATTGAACAGTTCGAGCAGAGACTGGCAAAGCTGATCGTCCCTGAAAGTGCCAGGAGCAAAATCGATGATGAGCTGAAAAAGCTGTCTATTCTGGAAACCGGCTCCCCGGAATACGCTGTTTGCAGAAATTATCTCGATTGGGCGACATCTGTCCCTTTTGGCCTGTACTCTGAAGATAACCTCGATCTTCATCACGCAAGAAACGTACTCAGTTCCGACCATGATGGTCTTGAGGATGTTAAAGAGCGCATTGTTGAGTTTCTGGCAGTGGGTGCTTACCGGAAAGAAGTATCCGGCTCCATTATGTTGCTGGTAGGCCCTCCGGGTGTGGGCAAAACCTCTATTGGCAAGTCCGTCGCCAAAGCTCTGGACCGAAAATTTTACCGTTTCAGTTTGGGCGGCATGAGAGATGAAGCTGAGATTAAAGGACATCGTCGTACTTATATTGGAGCGATGCCCGGAAAGCTGATTCAGGCACTGAAGGAAGTAGAAGTCTCCAATCCGGTCATCATGCTTGATGAGATTGATAAAATTGGTGCGTCCTTCCGTGGTGATCCCGCATCGGCACTGCTGGAGGTATTGGATCCTGAGCAGAACAGCGAGTTTCTTGACCACTATCTGGACATGAGAATTGATCTGTCAAAAGTCCTGTTCATTTGCACAGCCAATCAGTTGGATACTATCCCGGGACCACTGCTTGATCGAATGGATGTAATCAGGCTGTCCGGCTATATCACCGAAGAGAAGGTAGCGATTGCCAAGAATCACTTATGGCCCAAACAACTGAACAAAGCAGGACTGAAAAAGAGCCAGCTTAAAATCTCAGATACAACCTTCCGTAAAATTATTGATGGTTATGCCCGGGAAGCAGGGGTTCGTCACTTTGAGAAATTATTGCAAAAAATCATTCGCAAAGTTGTCGTCAAATTCCTGGAAAATGATGAACACAAGCTGACGGTTTCGGCTAAAAATCTGGAAGACTTTCTCGGAGCCCCCTACTTTCGTAAAGAAAAAACCATGGAAGGTCTTGGCATAGTTACCGGTCTTGCCTGGACCGCAATGGGGGGTGCCACACTCCCTGTTGAAGCCTGCCTGATACATCAGCAAAGAGCCGGTTTTAAACTGACTGGCAAGCTGGGTGAGGTGATGAAAGAGTCGGCTGAAATCTCCTACAGCTATACTACCAGTCACGCCAAAAAGCTGGGTATTCAGGAAGACTTTCTGAAAACTGCATTTATACACCTCCATGTTCCGGAAGGTGCCACCCCGAAAGATGGCCCCAGTGCCGGTGTCACCATGACAACCGCTTTAATCTCTCTGGCCAAAGGCATTAAACCCCTGAAAAATCTGGCGATGACCGGAGAGCTGACCCTGACAGGCAAAGTATTGGCTGTGGGCGGTATCAGAGAAAAGGTAATTGCTGCCCGACGGCAGGGAATTATGAACCTGGTTCTTCCGGAAGATAACCGCAGAGACTTTGATGAGCTACCGGATTACATCCGTGAAGGCATCTCTGTGCATTTTGCCAGCCAATACGAGGACGTCTATAGAATTGCATTTCCAGCGGTCAGCAAAAGCAAAGGAAAAAAGTAAGTAGAGCCAGCCGTACTCTGCTGTAAATAAAAAACGCCACCCGATCAGGTGGCGCTTTCTTAATCACTCTTACAATAGCAGCGGGATCTAATCCCGTTTGGACACGCTAGTGAGCACTTTTATTGTGGGCCGTGCGGCAAAATTTTTCAAATGATATATAAGACGTAATAAGCATATTAAAGTTTTTTAAAATAGCAGAAAAACAATGAGGAAACAGATACCGGAACGACACAGGGTTGTAGCTCAAGAATTTGCAACCCTGCGAAAGCATAAAAAGGTTCAGAGAACTATATCACCACACATATCATAACCTGGTTGATTCCAGATAACTTTTCACCGTAGTGACAATCGCCTGAGTCTGGCTGTCTATTTCCAGGTTAACTCTATCGCCAACTTCCGCTGTACCAAATGACGTCATTCTTAAGGTTTCCGGAATAAGATGGATACAAAAGCGCCCTCCCTCAACCTTCTCACCAATAGTCAAACTACAGCCATTCAGAGACACATAGCCTTTAGGCAGAATATAGTCTTGCCATTCAGAAGCAAATTGAAAGAATACTGTCACATTGTTTTCTTCCTGCTTAATGTCACAAATCTCAACCGTATCGTGAATATGACCAGAGAGAAGATGCCCGCCAATTTCGTCACCAAAGCGTGCAGCTCTTTCAATATTGACTTTATCACCTTCTCCCAACGCCCCCAGGTTAGTAACCCTCAGGGTCTCTTTCATCACATCGAAAGTGGCACTTTCCCGGTCAAAAGCAGTAACTGTCAAACAGCATCCATTCACTGCAATACTGGCTCCGGTTTCCAGGCCTTCCAGCAATGTGGACGGCAACAGCACAGTAATACGATTCAGTTCGTTGAATTTTTCAATTCGACCAACCGGAAAAAATCCCTTCACAATACCTGTAAACATACACTACCTATCGTCGCCAAACACGTTGGCCTACATCAGAATGTTTTGAGACAGTGAACCAGTCTCTCAAGAGCAACCAGACTGTCTGGCGTATAATTTCGGTGGTTGTGGTTCGCCAGCACCTCGTCCGGTGATTCCAGCACCACACTGGCAACCTCTTCTTCCTGGAGGGTCAAAGGACCATCATAATAACAGCTGTAGACCCTGCCCCAGACCTGACAATCATCATTATGGAAAAAAAAGTGAAAATGCGAAGTGATGGGCACATTCTCGATACCAAGCTCCTCAGCCAACTCCCGTTCAGCCGCCTGATCGTAGCTTTCCCCTTCAGTAACCACGCCCCCTGTAGCGGGATCAAAGTAGCCCGGATAAATATCCTTATTCAGGGTCCTCTCCTGAACATACAGCTGCCCTGCTGAATTGAAGACAAAAATATAGGTTGCCCTGTGGCAGAGTGCTTCTTCTCGCATCTTTCCCCTGGGAACGGACCCGAGAACAAAATTATGGTCATCAACCACCACCACGCTTTCCACAGACGCTTCCACCTCTTGCTGGCCAGGCATCGAGATCTCCTCTTATCTGTCATTCATTTATTATTGTGGCAACATCTTATATCAAGCTATTGGTAATCGAAAACAGAAAATACCAGTCAACATTCAACAAAAAGGCAAAGGCGTTTGTGGCATCTCTGCCAATCTGTCAAAGCGGTATCATTTCGTCAAGACTGATCATTAGCGACCAAAACCGGTATAATTTGCTTAGGGCAATAGGAATTTTAATTTTCCCAATCAGTAAAAACTGTAATTTTCACTCGATTTCAACCCACAGGATCCGATAGTTAGTTAAATATAATTTTGTCCTGACCAGCATCCATTACTGCCATAACCACCTAAAAAATGCTGTCTGACACCGAACACCATCCTTTAAGGGGGCATAATGAGTAAACCTAATGTAGTCTCCGCCATTGTTAACCCGGTTGGCTCCATGCGAGTACTGTCCAGCCGGGAAGTCAATATTCTTCAGGATAATACCAAAGCTGGCCTGCATCGCCTGTTCCGCCAGTGCGCCCTGGCTGTGTTAAGTGATGAGATGGAAGGTGACAGCGCAGAAGAGCTGTTACAAACCTACTCCGAATTTGATATCCGCATTGTTCAGGAACACCGTGGACTGAAACTAGAACTGATCAATGCACCGGCGTCTGCATTTGTTGATAAAAAACTGATCCGGGGTGTCAGGGAAAACCTGTTTTCCGTACTCAGGGATATTCTCTATGTTTCGTCCCTGATCACCAGCGACAAGCGTTTCGATCACGGAAGTTCATCCGACATCACACACCTGGTGTTTGAGGTGCTCAGAAATGCCAACGCCTTTATCACCAAACAGACGCCCAATATCGTGGTCTGCTGGGGTGGACACTCCATTGGCCGTGATGAATATGAATACACGAAACTGGTCGGTTATCAACTGGGCCTCAGAAGAATGAATATCTGTACCGGCTGCGGCCCCGGTGCGATGAAAGGGCCGATGAAAGGTGCCTACATTGGCCATGCCAAGCAGCGGATCAGTCATGGTCGTTTTATTGGGCTGACCGAGCCTGGCATTATTGCTGCCGAGTCTCCTAACCCGATTGTCAATGAGCTGGTTATCCTGCCCGATATCGAAAAACGTCTGGAAGCCTTTGTCCGTCTGGGGCATGGCATCATTGTATTTCCGGGTGGACCGGGAACCTGTGAAGAGATTCTTTACCTGATCGGTATTCTCCTGCACCCGGACAATACAGACATTCCCCTGACCATGATCCTGACAGGGCCCGCCGGGTCAGAAGCTTACTTTGAACAGATTGACAACTTCATTGGCAATACACTGGGCAAAGAGGCGCAGGAAAAGTACCAGATCATCGTCAATGATCCAGCCAGGGTTGCCACAATCATGGCCCGTGGCCTGGAAAAAGTAACCCGCTTCCGTCGTCGACATGGGGATGCCTACTACTTTAACTGGCTGCTAAAGATTGACCAGGAGTTCCAGCAGCCTTTCGAGCCCACCCATGAAAACATGGCCAGCCAGGAACTGCACAGCAATCTCTCGGCCCACCAGCTGGCAGCCAACCTCCGTCGTGTTATGTCGGGCATTGTTGCCGGGAATATCAAGGAAGACGGTGTTAACCTGATCCGTGAGCATGGCCCTTATAAGCTCAGTGGTGAACCGGGCCTGATGCAACAGATGGACACCCTTCTGCAATCGTTTGTTGATCAGCACCGGATGAAACTGCCCGGAAGCCACTACCAACCCTGCTACGAAATCATTGAATCCTGACTTTTTGTCAATTCCACCTGAAGAGGCCGCTTCGGCTTCTTCAGATGCTGCCTGCGTAAATCACAAATACTGAAACAGCCATTCACAGAAAAAATAGTGGCTATTACGGTCTTTACTTAACTTGAAAAGCACCTTTCGCTATACTGCCCGCGCCACCAGTGCTACTGGTAAAGATTTCCTTGGAACGTCTGACGGACCCATAAGATCATAAAGGTTTGTCGAAGGATCGCCCAAGAGCCTGCCACAGATGATGAGGGTAGAACTCGTGTTAGAAGCCTACAGAAAACACGTCGAAGAGCGTGGCCAAGAAGGTGTCCCACCTAAGCCGCTGAATGCAGAACAGGTGTCAGGCCTGATTGAACTGCTGAAAAATCCACCAGCCGGTGAAGAACAATATATTCTGGACCTCCTTGAAAATCGTATTCCCCCCGGTGTTGACGAAGCTGCCTATGTAAAAGCCGGATTCCTCTCCGCCCTCGTCAAGGGCGAAGCTGAATCCCCACTGGTTGACAGCAAGAAAGCCGTTGAGCTGCTGGGCATGATGCTGGGTGGTTACAATATCGAAACCCTGATAGCCCTTCTGGACAGCACCGAGCTGGGTGAACTTGCCGCTGAGCAGCTGAAAAAAACCCTGCTGGTGTTCGACTCTTTCCACGATGTGGAAGAAAAAGCCAAAGATGGCAATGCCAATGCCCAGGCCGTTCTGAAATCCTGGGCTGAAGCAGAATGGTTCACCGGGCGTGATGCCGTGCCTGAAAGCATCAAGGTTGCGGTATTCAAGGTGACCGGTGAAACCAATACCGATGATCTGTCCCCTGCCCCTGATGCCTGGTCTCGCCCGGATATTCCACTGCACGCTCGTGCTGCCTACAAGATGACCCGCGATGGTCTGGAACCTGAAGAGCATGGCGTCACCGGCCCGCTTGAGCAAATTGAAGCCATCAAGAGCAAAGGCCTGCCGGTTGCTTTCGTGGGTGACGTTGTCGGTACCGGCTCTTCCCGTAAGTCTGCCACCAACTCGGTGCTCTGGTTCTTTGGTGATGATATCCCCGGTGTGCCCAACAAGCGTGCTGGCGGTATCTGTATAGGCAGCAAGGTAGCCCCTATTTTCTTCAACACCATGGAAGATGCCGGTGCCCTGGTGTTTGAAGCCCCGGTGGATAAGTTAAACATGGGTGATGTTATCGAAATTCGCCCATACGATGGCAAGATTCTCTCTGAGTCCGGGGAAGTTCTGTCTGAGTTCACCTTCAAATCCGACGTTATTCTTGACGAAGTACAGGCCGGTGGCCGTATCAACCTGATCATTGGCCGTGGACTGACGGACAAAGCCCGTGAGGCACTGGATCTGGGCCATTCCGACATATTCCGCCGCCCGCAGCCCCCTAAAGAATCAACCCATGGTTTCACGCTGGCCCAGAAAATGGTCGGCAAAGCCTGCGGTGTGCCCGGCGTCCGCCCTGGCCAGTACTGTGAGCCCAAAATGACCACTGTCGGCTCCCAGGACACCACCGGACCAATGACCCGTGATGAATTGAAAGACCTGGCCTGTCTGGGCTTCTCTTCTGACCTGGTTATGCAGTCTTTCTGCCACACTGCCGCCTATCCAAAACCAGTAGACGTGGAAACTCATCACACTCTGCCGGACTTCATTATGAACCGGGGCGGTGTCGCCCTGCGCCCTGGTGACGGCATCATCCATAGCTGGCTGAACCGCATGTTGCTGCCAGATACCGTGGGTACCGGTGGTGACTCCCACACCCGTTTCCCGCTGGGCATCTCTTTCCCAGCAGGTTCAGGCCTTGTGGCATTTGCGGCGGCAACCGGTGTTATGCCATTGGATATGCCTGAGTCTGTTCTGGTTCGCTTCAAAGGTGAAATGCAACCGGGCATTACCCTGCGTGATCTGGTGCACGCCATTCCACTCTATGGCATCAAGCAAGGCCTTTTGACCGTCGAGAAGAAAGGCAAGAAAAATGCCTTCTCCGGCCGCGTACTGGAAATTGAAGGCTTGGAAAACCTCACCGTTGAACAGGCTTTTGAGCTCTCCGATGCTTCTGCTGAGCGCTCTGCTGCCGGCTGTACCATCACCCTGTCTGAAGAGTCCATCACTGAATATCTGAAGTCCAACATCACCATGCTGCGCTGGATGATCAGTGAAGGTTATGGCGATGCCCGCACTCTGGAACGTCGTGCCCGTAAGATGGAAGAGTGGCTGGCCAACCCAACCATGATGCGTGCGGATGCCGATGCCGAATACGCTGAGGTAATCGAAATCGATCTGGCAGACATCAAGGAACCCATTCTCTGTGCACCAAACGACCCGGACGATGCCCGTACACTGTCGGATGTTGCCGGTGACAAGGTCGATGAAGTGTTCCTGGGCTCCTGTATGACCAATATCGGTCACTTCCGTGCTGCCGGAAAACTGCTGGAACAGAACCATGATCCACTGAAGACCCGCTTCTGGATGTCGCCTCCCACCAAAATGGACAAGGCACAGCTGGAAGAAGAAGGCTATTACAACATTTACAACGACAACGGTGTGCGGACCGAAATCCCCGGCTGCTCACTCTGCATGGGTAACCAGGCACGTGTAGAGCCAGGCGCAACAGTACTCTCTACCTCTACCCGTAACTTCCCCAACCGTCTGGGGGATGGCGCTAATGTATACCTCTGTTCTGCTGAGCTGGCATCTGTCGGTGCCATTCTTGGCAAAATACCAACCGTGGCAGAGTATATGGCATACGCCAGCAACCTGGATGCCATGGCGGGTGACGTCTATCGCTACCTCAACTTTGACCAGGTAGAGTCTTATCAGAAGGCTGCTGACGATATCATCGCTAAAGCCAGCTGATACCCAGCTGATACATTGCTGCGTTAATCGACGCAAAAGCCCCTGTTATCAGGGGCTTTTTATTTTTATCATAGTTATTTAGATACCAGATGAGTGATGGCCTGCAATATGGACACGGCAACACCAGAATCCCATTTCACACCAGAACTGATCGCGTGGATAAAAGACAACATCCCGCTACTGAATAATATGGAAGTCAGTTTTGATCAGTTCAAGGATGGAGAATTAGTAATCAGCTGCCCACTGGCACCCAATATCAACGATAAAGGAACCGCTTTTGGTGGTAGTATTGCCGCGCTGGCCACCATCTGTGGCTGGCTGTTTACCACCCTTCACGCCAGAACACGTGTAAAGGACTGCGCTGCCGTTATTGCCGATTCCCAACTGACTTACCATGCTCCCGGCAAAGGCCGCATATCAGCCCATTGCAGTGCCGTGGTTCCCGACAGGTTTTTTGATCGTTTGAATGAGCGCCGCAATGCCAAACTGGAATTAACGGTTGAATTATATTCAACAGAGAAAGAAGAGCAGTCATCCATAAACATCGCAACCTACAAAGGCATTTATGTGGCGATGCCTGAGTAACTTACAGTTGCTTGATCATCTTGCTCAACTGATCAAGCAACGGTTTATCCAATTTCACCCGTCCCGAGTAGGCCGACTGAATATAGAGATCCACAATCGATAATAGTTGCGCACCCAACGCGTCATTTTCAGCGTTTACTCGCAATGCGAAATCTTTAGGCCCTTCCCCTGTCTGGCGTTCAAAACCCCTGGCAACCAGCTTGCGTTCCAGTCGTAACCAGAGCTTTTGATAAGGATTGAGCGCAGGCCTTTGAAAGAGAGCAAAGACCCCAAAAAGCAGCAGAAACAGCGCTAATAATGCACCGAGCACACCGACCTGCTGCCAGTAAAAAGACGAAGTACCAAACAACTCCTTCATAAAAGACTGCTGCTTTTCCTGCTGGTACTGCACCACAGACTTCTGCCAGCGGTACTCAAGTCGCTCCCAACCCTGTCGAACCGACTTGAAAAAGCCGGTTTGACCCAAACGATAAGCCAGAGGAATCTGCCCCTGCAACAATCCACCCTGATCAATCATGTCATCAATGCCAAGCTCAATACGTTCCGGTGCTACCGCTGCGGTGGGGTCAAATCGAATCCACCCCTGCCCTTCAACCCAAATCTCCGCCCAGGCGTGGGCATCTCGCTGAAGTACTCTGACCACCTTTTCTTCGGGTAAGTACTCCCCTCCGAGATAACCGGTCACGATGCGTGCTGGTATCCCCACCGAGCGCATCATAAACACAAAGCTGCTGGCATAGTGCTCGCAAAACCCTCTGCGATGGACAAACAGGAATTGATCGACCTCATTCTGCTCCATCAACGGTGGCGACAGTGTGTAGTAAAAAGGCTCCTGATTGAAATAGTCCATTACCCGTCGTCCCATGGTAACCGGATCCCGGCCAGACTGGGCAAACAACTGTTGCGCCAACATACGACTCTGGGCGTTACCATTGTCAGGCAAAGACTTATTAAGAGCCAGTAACCAGGAAGGCATAGTCATCGTCTTCGCAACCACGCTCTGTTGCGCAGGCTGATACAAGCGTCGTTCAAAAACAGGCTTATCTGCTTCCAGTCGTAAGGTTCTCAAAACTGTTGTTTCCGGAACCGCTACTGCAGCCATCCCGAGAACGGGAAGCCACTGTCGACCATTGGGCTCCAATAACACCTCATAGTTATACTGCCCTGGCTGAACCTGCCACCAGCCATCATTCACTGGCAATCTACCCCGCCAGTCTCGCTCATCATCGATTTCTCCCGGGAACTGATTTAATAAACGTATCAGGTCACTTTGCCACCACCGCTCACCATCGTACTGATCAAGAACCAGCGTTCTCCAATAACGTTCCCCGGCCGGTGGTACAGAACCCGTAAACTGAGCCCGAAAAGCCAACTCATAAGACTGGCTGAGTCTTGCCACATCACCTGGCTGCATCGCGTCAGACAGCCCGGTTTTAGCTTCTCCTTCAGGCCAGGGCACTGCCCATAATGGACCAAGACGGGGAACAAAAATAAACAGAGCCAACGTTAAAGGCAGGGCTTGCAGCAGAATAAGGCCGGAAAAACGAAGACTGCCTTTTATGGAGAAACTGGCGGAAGCACTGGATGTTGGCAAATACATCGCATGAATCGCTGCGACTAACACACCCAGGCACAATAACTGGTATAGCGCCTGCATCAGGGACTGGGAATAAATCACCCCGGCCCCCACCACAAAAAAGCCGATATAGGCGATCACCAACGCATCTCTGCGGATCTTCATCTCCAGCATTTTCAACGCGTAACCCGTCACCAGGAAGGTCACAGCCAATTCCAGTGAAAACTGCCAACCCGAGGACGTAATGATGATGACCAGGGAAAGGGCAACCAAAAGACGTCTTAACAGATCTGATGGCCAGGAGCCCCTGCCAAACCAGATCAGTGCACGCCACATCAGGGTAAGCACCAGTAGAGGAAGCACCGCAATGGGCAGGACCTCAAGCACCGGCAATGCCACCATAACCTGTGCCACCAGAAGCCAGAGCGTGGCATAACGGGAAACAGCCGGGCTATCCATTTATTCCTCCAGCCATACCCTGATCCAGCTCATACAACGCCAGCATCTCCAGGCACTGCTTTAAATGTACCTCACCGGTTGATGGTGCCAGTTGCTGCCCTGCCAGTGCCAGACCATAGGCATATTGTTGCTTATCACACTGCAAACACCAGGCGGTCAGAACCGAAAGCTTTTGCTCAAGATCTCCTTCCGGCACCTGATCCAGGGAAAACCAGAGTTCACGGCCTGATGGCTGATCAAACTGCTTGGTCAACAGCTCTTCTGTTCGGGCATAGCCTTTCCAGAAGACATGGGAAGGGGTATCTGTCTGCTGATAAGTTCTGAATCCGGCAAACTCTTCAGAACCTGATGTCGTCAATGACCGCTCACCATCGTCTGTGGTCTCATTCTCCGGTAACGGGTATCGATCATCCGGAGCCGGATAAACCAGCGAGTGAAAATCCAGACGAACCCAGCTCCATGCCCGACATAATCCCAAAGGGTAAATACTTTCTATACGCAGTCGCCCGGGCCGGAACCATCCCCGCAATCCAGCCTGAGCAAGCAAGCCCTGCTCACGATCGCTGTCAAAACTCACGACAACGGATTCGGTATCGGGCCAGCCAATAGCAATAGAATAACGCGGCCGCCGTTCACTGAGACATTCTATCGAAACCGGTATCCGCTCACCGGCAAATCCGGCTTCTGCCCTCTTGGCCACCAGGGTAATGCCGGCCAGATTACGCCACGTATGAATAATGGCTAATAAAAACAGGCTCAGCATAAAGAAGCAGAGACCATAAGCCAGTGAATTACGGTAATTAACCGCCACCAGAAAAATCACCAGCACCAGGGAAAGCCAGAAAAATCCCGAGCCTGTCGGTACAATATAAATACGACGCTGGTTAAGCTGAATTCGAGTTGCTCTGGGTGTGCGCTGATCAGCCCACTGCTGAAAACGCTGGTTCAGCCGACGCCGGGATGCAGTAACAAGTGAGTCTTTCATTGATGAACCACTCAAGCCATGGCATTAATACGGGCAAGGAGTTCACCGGGCGATATACCCTGTTTCTGCATGGTCAGCCGGTGCGTGGCAACCGGGACAAACACGGCCTGAATATCTTCCGGAATCAGGTAGTCCCTGCCGTCTATATAGGCCCAGGCCCTGGCTGCCTGTAACAATGCCAAACCCGCCCTTGGGGATAAACCAACGGCAAAATAACCCTCTTCACGGGTGGCCTTCAGTAATCGCAGCACATAATCCAGCAAGAGATCACTGGCGTGGACGTTATCGACTTCCTGCTGCATCAACAGAAACGCCTCTGGTGTCACTGACTGCCCCAGCTGGCTGACCAGAAATCGCCCGGCCTCACCCCGGAGAATGGCTTTTTCTGAGTCGGTATCCGGGTATCCCATGGGAATACACATCAAAAAGCGGTCCATCTGCGATTCTGGCAGTGGAAATGTTCCCTGTTGTGTCAACGGATTCTGGGTGGCAATCACCACAAACGGCTCAGGCAGCGATATGCCCTGCCCTTCTATGGTCACCTGTCGTTCTTCCATGGCTTCCAGAAGTGCACTCTGGGTTCGCGGTGAAGCGCGGTTAATTTCATCCGCCAGCAGCAGCTGGGAAAACACAGGACCCGGCTTGAACTGGAATTCAGATGATGCCCGATCAAAAATGGAAACGCCCAGAATATCGGCCGGCAACAGGTCACTGGTAAACTGGATTCGCTGATACTCCAACCCCAGCAATCGGGCCAGTGAGAGTGCCAGTGCTGTTTTCCCCATACCAGGCAGATCTTCGATTAACAGATGGCCCCGGGCTAACATACAGCACAATGCCAACCGAAGTTCCCGGTCTTTACCCCGAATAACACCAGACAGCGCGTCCAGAGAGTTCTGCAGCGTTGAGTTCATAAATCATGATTCCAGCTTTGTTCTTATTAAAAGCGCCATCCCCGGGCAGCACTGGGCTTACAACAACTGCCTGAGTCCCTTTTCCAGATCGGCTTTCAGGTCATCAATATTCTCAAGACCAACGGCAATACGAACCAGACTTTCTGTAATGCCTGACTTTATTTTGTCTTCATCGGATAAACGACAATGTGTTGTTGTTGCCGGATGGGTGATGGTGGTCCGGGTATCCCCCAAATTGGCAGTACGGGACATAATCTGAACACTGTCAATCACTTTCCAGGCGGACTCCCGACCACCGCTCACTTCAAAGGCCAACACGCCACCAAAACCCTGCTGCTGTTTTTTCGCCAGCTCATGGCCCGGATGGGAGTTCAACCCGGAATAATGAACGCGTTCCACAGCCGGATGCTGACTAAGCCAGAGTGCCAATTCCGAAGCATTTCGACAGTGCGCGTCCATACGCACAGAGAGTGTCTCCAACCCTTTATAAAACACCCAGGCATTGAACGGACTCATGGTTGCCCCCGCAGACCGCTGCCATAAGTGGACTTCATCCACGAGCTGTTTTCTGCCAACCACCATGCCTCCAAGGCAACGTCCCTGACCATCAATGTATTTTGTGGCCGAATGCACCACCAGATCCGCACCAAAAGAAAGTGGACGTTGCAGGGCCGGAGTACAGAAGCAGTTATCCACCATAAGCAAGGCGTCGTGACTGTGAGCAATATCCGCCAGCCGTTCAAGATCAGCCACATCACTCAATGGATTAGAAGGGGTTTCCAGAAATAGAAGACGGGTTTGTGGTGTCATCGCCTCTTGCCACCGTTGATAGTCCACCAGATCAACAAATGTGGTTTGCACACCGAACTTAGCAAAATACCGGGCAAAGACAGTGAATGTTGTGCCAAATACATTGCGGGAACAAACGACATGATCACCACTTTTCAGCAGCGACATACAGGTGCCAAGGATAGCGGCCATACCAGAAGCCGTGGCACAGGCGGTAATGTCGTCTTTAATCTCACTGCCTTCCAGCACCGCCATGCGCGCTTCCAGCATCTGGACTGAAGGGTTGGTATAACGGGAATAGACGTTACCCGGTTCATCCCCGGCAAAAACTGCCTGAGCATGGGCAGCACTGTCATAAACAAAACTTGAACTCAGATAAATGGCTTCACTGTGCTCACGCTGATCACTGCGAAACGAACCTGCCCGGATGGACTGAGTTGCAAATGCCAAAGTCTCAGTCAAATCATGATCATTCATGGAACTTCCTGAATTACCGCGTATTTTTTTGTAATTTATACCTTTGCCAGTCCGTTAACATACCAGAACACAGAACAAATCCACAGCCTGCTTTGAGCAAATTTCCGTTATCATTGTCAAACGGAAATACTCACCGCTGGAATCAACCGACAATATGGCACCAACACTGCTTCTGATTGATGCTCTGAACCTGATACGTCGCATCCATGCGGCCATTCCCTCAAGGGAGCCCCGGGCCGATGACAACCAACAGGTGGATGGGGCATTATCTGCAACACTGGCATCCGTGCAAAGAGCCATCAAAGAGTGTAACCCAACCCATATTCTGATGGTCTTTGATGGCGACCCTCCTACCTGGCGACACCAGCTTCTGCCAGGATATAAAGCACAGCGCAAGCCGATGCCGATAGTCTTACGACAGAGACTGGTTGAATTTAATAGTGCTTTCCGCGAGATGGGATTAATGACATTTCGTCGTAACGGCATAGAAGCTGACGACGTGATTGGTGCCATTACCCACAAGGCCATTGCCGTCAATGTCAACACGGTGATTCTGTCAACGGATAAGACATACCGGCAGCTGTTGCATTCGCCCCTGGTCATACAGCGGGATCATTTCCAGAAAGTGAATTTTGACAGTGCCTCTGTGTGCACAGAGTATGGAATGCCCCCTGAAAAGTTACTGGACTACTGGGGTATGGCGGGTGTTGGCGATGTTCCCGGTGTTGAAGGCGTAGGAAAGAAAGGCGCGACTGAGCTACTTAGCCGGTTTGGCAGTTTGCATGGGATATTCGAGCCTGAAGTGGCACATGGGGAAAAGGTGAAAGGTGCGCTGAAAAAGGTACTGGAGCAAAGAGAACAAGCCGAGCTATCGGTACGTTTGGCAACGTTACAGCATGATGTGGCGTTAGGGTTGAGCTTAAAAGACCTTCGATACCAGGAGACAACTCAGGGTTAGGCGACCACACCGGGACCCGACGCTGTCACGAAGCCCGGAAAAACGAAATTTGAGAGACGAAGGGTTACCGGCAGTAACCGGTCATAATATCGCTTCTACATGAACTTTTTACCGATCTACAAGTCTGCTGATCTATAGCATGTCGCATCTACCAAAGTTTAAAGTCAGGAGTGTTATTATGGATCGAGCAGGTTCATGCATTGAGCTTCGGAGTTACCGACAGGCTCCACAAAACAATTCTGAATCGGTTGTGAGGCAGGATGATCGAAGTTGTGGGACCAGGGCGTTTAAATGGATTGTCCGTCACCCTTTTCTGACAGCAGTTGCAACCGTAGGGTTGCTTGGGGCCGTGTCTGCTGGCATTTATGGCTTAACGCTGTTGGGTGCAGCAGCGCCTGTGGCAACGGCATTGTCTGCCCGAAATGTAACCGCCAAAGACCTGGCAACCAATACCTCGACCACCAAAACCCCGACAACCGAAGCCCCGACATCCGAAGCCTCGACCTCCGAAGCCCCGACAACCGAAGCCCCGACAACCGAAGCCCCGACAACCGAAGCCTCGACCACCGAAGCCCCGACAACCGAAGCCTCGACCTCCGAAGCCCCGACAACCGAAGCCCCGACAACCGAAGCCCCGACAACCGAAGCCTCGACCACCGAAGCCCCGACAACCGAAGCCTCGACCACCGAAGCCCCGATCTTTGGATCAGAAGATGAGAAAGACTTGAACTCCCTTTGCAAGGCTCCCAACTGCGCTTTTAAAGCAGTAAGCGCTGAATGCACAAAAAATTTCCATGTTAGACCGATATGTTGTGACAAATTCAACCCACATTGGCTCAGCTGGGCAAACGGACGAACCGGAGATTGGAGTAAACCTGACGTTACATATTTGAAATGCGCCTCATCATCAGAATGTACCAATAATTCTTCATTATTCATTAGCGCAGATCGTGTTGGCAAAGATAGTAGTGGATTTCGCTATGATACAGTAGATAAACTTTGCCAATCCAAAGGATGGGGTAAAGCTATTTACAGAATCCCTGATACCCGTACGCCCTGATTGTCAGGGTAACCACCGTGCCGAATCCGGCAAGTTCGTTTTCCAGCCGAAACATAGGTAAACATTATCATCCCCAACTTCGATTTTTCCACAAGCCCCTGGCGAGGCTGCCCCCTTCGAACCCGCTAAAAGTGAAAAGAAAAAAGACAGGTCCGTGCCGGAGGCCACCATTACTGTACTCACGACAAAAGACGAAAAGCCCGCTGGCTGCTGCAAGTGGCCTATGCTCGACTCAGCATCTTTTTTGTATAAAACACTGGATTTGTATTTTGCTCTGTAAGGGTATGTTTTTATTGCCATTGAGCCTAACAGTTCTGCGAGCTTTCATGATTTCCCACTACTAAAGGATTACCAACAGTAACCGGCCATAATGTCACTTCTACTACGTGAACTTTTTACTGATCCACGGGTCTACAAATCTGCGTGATGCCAGCTACCAACAAAGTTTTAAATCAGGAGTGTTATTATGGATCGAGCAAGTTGTTCAGATATTGCGCTTCATAATTACGCACAAGCTCCAAGAAACGATACTGAATCGGGTGTAAGGCAGGATGGTCGGAGTTGTGGGACCAAGGTGTTTAAATGGATTGTCAGTCACCCTTTTCTGGCAGCAGTTGCAACCATAGGGTTGCTTGGGGCTGCGTCTGCTGGCATTTATGGCTTAACCCTGTTGGGTGCAGCAGCTCCTGTTGCAAAGGCGCTGTCTTCCCGAAATGTAACCACCGAAACCATGGCCACCAATATCTCAACCACCGAAGCCCCGACCACCGAAGCCCCGACCACCGAAGCCCCGACCACCGAAGCCCCGATCACCGAAGCCCCGACCACCGAAGCCCTGACCACCAAAGCCCCGATCTTTAGATCAGAAGATGAGAAATTGTTGAACTCCCGATGCAAGGCTCCCTGCGCTTTTAATGCAAAAAGCGCTGAATGCACAGGAAATCCCCGGGTTAATCCGTCATGTTGTCTAGGATCCCTCAACTCCTCATATTGGATGAGTCAGCCAAACGGACAACCCGTCAATTGCACAACAAAATCACAAGCATGTACCAATCAATCTCCATCATTGAGTGGTGAAAAAGGTTTCTTTCATTCAATGAAGGATTTTTGTCAACAAAATGGGTGGGGTAAAGCTATTTACAGAATCCCCTAATACCCGTAAGCCTTGGTTGCCAGCCGAAAAACCAGAGGCAAACATTAACATCCACATGTCGATGTGCTTCAAAGGGTGATGCATCAGCGAAAAGAAAAAAAAACAGGCCGTGCTGGAGGCCACCACCGTTGATGTGCGCAGGTCAAAAGACGAAAAGCCCGCTGGCTGCAGCAAGTGGCCGATGCTCGACTCAGCATCCTTTTATGTTCGGCAAATAGCTCAGCCATTCACCTCACAAAACCAAATTTTTATCCTCAATTTTCTGTCGTCCTCGCTACGGGGTCGCCCAGACGGGCGCTATTCTTGAACAGCCTCCTGCTGGATGAAGGATTACCAACAGTACCCGGCCAAATGTCGCTTCTACGTGAACTTTTTACTGAACCACGAATCTACAAATGCGTATGACGCCATCTACCAAATTTTTAAATCAGGAGTGTTATTATGGATCCAGCAAGTTGTTCAAATTTCGAGCTTCATAATTACGCACAAGCTCCACAAAACGATACTGAATCGGGTGTAAGGCAGGATGATCGAAGTTGTGGGACCCGGGCGTTTAAATGGATTGTCCGTCACCCTTTTCTGACAGCAACTGCAATCATTGGGGTAGTTGGGGTTGCGTCTGCTGGCATTTATGGCTTAACCCTGTTGGGCGCAGCAGCACCTGTTGCATCAGCGTTGTCTTCCCGAAATGTAACCGCCAAAGCCCTGGCCACCAATGCCTCGACCACTCAAGCCTCGACCACTCAAGCCTCGACCACTCAAACCTCGACCACTCAAGCCTCGACCACTCAAGCCTCGACCACTCAAACCTCGACCACTCAAGCCCCGAGCTTTTTTAGATCATATGATGAGGAAAAATTGAACGCCCTCTGCAGGAGGCACGATTGCACTTATTATGCAATAAACGCTACTTGTTCAGAAAATCACCGGATTAAAACGATATGTTGTGACGCACCCACCCCATATTGGAAGACCGGGTTTCTCGGACGAGACTACATTGTCAGTAACGGTAAGATTACACCTCTTAGCTGCGACAATGGTAAATCAGAACTATGTACCAATCATTCTCCATTATTCTATAGCTACAATAATATTTTAAATAGACTTGATTCAACTGATCGTTATTGTCAACACCTTGGTTCGGGCAACGCCATTTATAGAATCCGCTAATACCCGTATGCCCTGGTTGCCAAGGCAGCCAGTGTGCCGAATCCGGCGGGTTCGGTTTCCAACCGAAAAATCAGAGGCAAACATTAACATCCTCATGTCGATAAGCTGTAAAGAACATTGCATCACCGAAGAGAAAAAGCCTGAAGCGTAGCGTAAGCCGATGCCGATGGTCTTTCGCCAGAAGCTGGTTGAATTCAATAATGCTTTCCACCAGATGGGACGAATGAAGATTCGTCATAACGGCATAGAAGAAGACGACGTGATTGGTGCCATTACCCACAATGCCAATGCCGCCAATGTCAAAACGGTGATTCTGTCAACGAATAAGGATTACCGGCAGCTGCTGCATTCAGGTCGAATGGGTGAGTCGAAGAATTAACGATATTAACCGGCCAAAAGGTCGCTCCTGCGTGAACTTTTTACTGATTCACCGATCTACAATAGGGCATGACGCCATCTACCAAGTCTTAAAGTCAGGAGCATTATTATGGATCGAGCAGGTTATTCAAATCTTATTGAGCTTAAGAATTACGGTCAGGTTCCACAAAGCGATGCCGAATCGGGTGCGAGTCAGGATAAACGAAGTTTTGGAACCAGGGCGATTAAATGGGTTGCCAATCACCCTTTTCTGGCAGCAGCTACAGCCATTGGGTTGCTTGGGGCCACTTCAGGTGGTATTTATGCCTTAACCCTTTTAGGTGCAGCAGCTCCTGTTGCAACGGCGTTGTCTGCCCGAAATGTAACCCTTCCAGGTGCAGTAGTTCCTGATGTAACGGCGTTGTCTGGCCAAAATAAAACTTACAACACCACGACCACCAAAGTACCGACTACCAGACTAACGTCTACAGAAGAACCGACTACCGAAGAACCGACCTGTACAGCAGTATGCGTTACATGTACAGGAAATGATAAGGTTAATCCGTTATGTTGTAATGAACTTCTCCCACTACGCCGAGTGCGTGTCGCAACTTGGAAAAGCAATCCAGACGGAGTAGTTCCCGCTGATCGTTCTATAACGTGCTATCAAAATTCATCACAATGCACCAATAAATCTGGTTTACTCACAATCCCAAGTGACAAATATTCTTTCGGCGTATATCACAATTCGATGGATGCTTTTTGTCAAGACAAAAAGTGGGGCAGCGCTAATTATACAGTTGCAGCAGCGCCTGTTACAACGGCTTTGTCTGGTCGACATACAACCAACAAAAGACCGATCTCCAAAACCACGACCACCGAAGCCCTGACCACTAAAACCCCGGCCACCGAATCCTCGACCATCGGAGCCTCGATCACCAAAACCCCGACAACCAAAGACTCGACCACCAAAGACTCAACCATCGAAGACTCGACCAACAAAACCCCGACAACCGAAGACTCGACCACCAAAACCCCGACAACCAAAGACTCGACCACCAAAACTCCGACAACCGAAGACTCGACCACCAAAACCCCGACAACCAAAGACTCGACCACCAAAGACTCAACCATCGAAGACTCGACCACCAAAACTCCGACAACCGAAGACTCGCCCACCAAAGACTCGACCACCGAATCCCCAACCTCTAGACCGGGTTAATCCGATATGTTGTAACTCGAACAACAACCCATATTGGGCGAGCTGGCCAAACGGAGAAACCGCCAGTGGCGGTTTACGTTTGACATGCGATCCCTTCAGATCACCAGCATGTACCAATAAATCTCCATTAAGCAAAACGAGTCAGAGATCCCCTTCGTTATGAAGATCAATAATATCACTCTCCGCCTGACGACTATCATCATTCCGGCTGGAAGCCAGCTGCTCCAGATAATGAGCATCAATATTACCGGCTACATAACAACCATCAAACACGGAGCAATCGAAATCGTTAATGGCCTGGTTGAGAGAAGAAACCGCTTTCTTAAGATCATCCAGATCCTGAAAAATCAGTTTATCGGCACCGATCAGTTCACAAACCTCCTGATCCGTACGACCATGGGCAATCAGTTCTTCCCGGGTTGGCATATCAATGCCGTATACATTGGGATAACGAATGGCAGGAGCCGCTGAACAGAAATACACCTTTTCGGCCCCGGCATCCCTGGCCATCTCAATAATCTGCTCACAGGTGGTGCCACGGACAATGGAGTCATCCACCAGCAGCACATTCTTACCGGCAAACTCCTGATGAATGGCATTCAGCTTCTGCCGTACAGACTTCTTGCGAATGGCCTGACCGGGCATGATAAAGGTCCGGCCAATATAACGATTCTTAACAAAACCTTCCCGATAAGGCAGACCCAGGCGGGTTGCCATCTCCAGGGCAGAGTTTCGGCTGGTATCCGGAATGGGCATCACCACATCAATATCATGATCAGGCCATTCCCGGAGGATTTTATTGGCCAGCGTCTGCCCCATACGCAGACGGGACTGATAGATAAAAATACCATCCAGGCTGGAATCCGGGCGGGCCAGATACACGTACTCAAACATGCAGGGAGTCAGTTTACCGGGCACACACTGGAAAGTATGGAGCTGACGCTGCTCATCAATATAAATGGCTTCCCCCGGAGCAACATCACCCACCAGCTCAAAGTCGAGGGCATCAAGGGCCACTGATTCTGAGGCCAGCATATACTCAGCACCGTTCTCAGTCTCCCGCTTACCGTATACCAGCGGCCGAATACCATGGGGATCCCGGAAACCAACCATGCCATGACCATTAATCAGGGCCACCACCGCAAAGCCACCTTCACAGCGCTGGTAAACACCGGTTACTGCGTTGAAAATATCTTCTGCCAGCGGTTTATGCTTACCCTCTTTGGCCAATTCATGGGCAAAAACATTCAGCAGGATTTCAGAGTCGGAGTGGGTATTAATGTGGCGGAGGTCACTGACAAACAACGACTGTTTGATATCATCCGCATTGGTCAGGTTGCCGTTATGGGCTAAAGCGATGCCATAAGGCGAGTTAACATAGAATGGCTGGGCTTCTGCTGAACTGGAAGTACCCGCCGTCGGGTATCGAACATGCCCAAGGCCGGAGCAGCCATTAAGCCGCTTCATATGACGGGTACGAAAGACATCCTTCACCAGCCCGTTATCTTTACGCAGGAAAAAGCGACCTTCATCAAGAGTCACCATCCCCGCAGCGTCCTGCCCCCTGTGTTGCAGCACAGTCAGCGCATCGAACAACAGCTGGTTAACATTCACCGTTGCCGAAATACCGACAATTCCACACATGCACTCATCCTCAGGATTGATCAGCTAATATCGTTATCGGAACTAATGATTAAAATTGCCTGTTCAATCACTTTAAACCCGTTTATCCCTGATAACGGAGAGCCTGAGATAATACGCTAAATCAGTGGATTACGAAAACCACAACTTTCCTTAAGACCAGCAAACTGCTAAAAAGTTTTTGCACAATACAGAACAAGTGACTATGGTTAATCTAGTTTAATTAGCTAGAAAGTCCCACCATGACAAAAGATTCAAACCAGATAACCGTTGGTATGCATGAAGCAAAAACCAGGCTCTCGGAATTAGTGCGCCTGGCTCTGGAAGAAAATGCCGACATTATCATTACCCAGCGTAAAAAACCGGTCATGCGGCTGGTGCCATATACAACAGTCGCAGATAACAGGGGGCATGGGTTATTAAAGGGGAAGGTTGCTTACGATAAGAGCATTACCGATACGTCGGTCGAGGTGAATGACAGCTCTTATTCAGGAATCTCAGAGCCATGCCACAGGGCATCAAAAACACCCATGGAAACCCTGCGGGGATCGGTACTTTCCTATGATGACCCAACCACCCCCGTTGCCGATGAAGACTGGGAGGCCAACCATTGATCGTCCTTGATACCCATATCCTGATCTGGTGGCTGTCCGGCTGTCATAAACTTAGTACAGCCGCACGTAATGCCATTGAACAGGAACAGAAAAACAACGGTTGCCTGATAGTATCCACCATCACCAGCTGGGAGATCGCCATGCTGGTCAACAGAGGTCGACTGAATCTGACCATGGATCTGGACTCCTGGCTGGGATTGGCGCAGCAGGTGGATTCACTGCATTTCGAACCCTTAAGCAACAAAGTGGCCATTGAATCCACCCGATTACCTGGCCAGTTCCATAAAGACCCGGCAGACCGGATTATTGTCGCGCTATCCAGATCATTAGCCGCACCACTGGTAACTGCCGATGAGAAGATACTGACTTATTCTCATGTAAAAACCATCAGTTAGTCAGCTTTGCATCAACGGCCCCATAACATCAACAACCGTCTGCTTGGACCAGTCAGCCAGCAGCATAAAATGGGGTAAAAGCACCGACTGCTGCCAGGCCTGATCCTGCTCCAGGGGAGCCAGCGTCATCAGGCCAACGAGAATCGTCACCAGTAAACAGCCTCGCAAACCACCAAACGCCATGCCCAGAATACGGTCAGTACCCGACAACCCCGTCGCCTGAACCAGTTCAGCAATAATACGATTAACCAGCGCACCGACCATCAGCGTTGCCACAAACAGCAAGGCACAGGCGGCCATTACCCGAACAGATGGAGTGGCTATGTAATCAGTCAATCGCTCTGACAGGGCACCACCAAACGACCAGGCAACAAAAATAGCGGCCAGCCAGGTCAACAGGGAGAGAACCTCTTTAAAAAAACCGCGCTTTAAACTGATAAGCGCGGAGATGATAACAATACCGGCGATCAGCCAGTCGATCCAGGTGAAAGTCAATACCTAACTCCTTAACAAACAATGGAACCAAGCTATGCTGGAAGCTGTCTAAATACACGATAACTCTGTGGCTGATCAATAATACAGCAAACACTCTCTTTAACGACAGTAAGATAGCGCAGCAGCTAGTACATGGTTTCAATGAGTTTGACGTGTACAATCTCCGTTCGCCCTGAGCGAAGTCGAATCTCCGCTCACCCTGAGCGAAGTCGAATCTCCGCTCACCCTGAGCGGAGTCGAATCTCCGTTCACCCTGAGCGGAGTCGAATCTCCGTTCACCCTGAGCGGAGTCGAAGGGTGCTTGGCACGATCTATCAGAGTCCGGCGTTTCCGCCCTTCGACTGGCCCTCAGGATGAACAGGGTGCACGGGTATTAAAGCTTTTCTGCACTGACTGAAATAATGGAGCCCTCCCCATGAAGGATTTATACCAGACAGACTTTTACAGCTGGACTCAGCAACAGGCAGAACAGATACGCAGTGGCCGGATAGCCGAACTGGATCTTCATAACCTTCTTGAGGAAATCGAGGGCATGGGCCGAAGTGACTACCGGGCACTGCAATCCCGTCTGACAGTACTGCTGATGCACCTGCTGAAATGGCAATACCAACCAGACAAACAACTCACCGGCCATAGCTGGGAAAGCACCATCAAAGAACAGAGAAAACAGATACGCCGACAGTTAAGGGCTAACGTCGGCCTGAAGTCAAAAATTCCTGAAATGTTGCCTCTCGCCTACGGAGATGCAGTGGAAGATGCTCATGACGAAACCGGGATACCAGCCTCATCATTTCCGAACCTGTGCCCATGGCGGTTTGAAGAGGTGGTCGATGCCAATTTCAAACCCTGACCACCATCAAGGACAATGACCAATGAGTTGTCTGAAAATGACTTCCCTATTTTCATTCCCTGACTCCGTTCGGACTGAGCTTGTCGAAGTTCGGTGGCACGCCCCTTCGACAAGCCTCAGGGTGAACGGAAATAAAAAACAATTCCTAAGCTGAGGGTTACTCATGCCATGAAATCACCTCAAACTCTTCCATAGGTATCCTCAAAACGCTCAATATCATCTTCACCAAGATACCCGCCACTTTGAACTTCGATCAATTCAAGGTCAAACTTCCCCGGGTTCTCCAGCCGATGCACCGTTCAAATAGGAATATAAGTGGACTGATTTTCGGTTAACAAAACCTCTTTCCCATCAATTTCCACCAGTGCTGTGCCCTTCACCACAATCCAGTGCTCAGCACGATGATAATGCTTCTGCAACGACAACCTGGCACCTGGTTTGACCATAATGCGCTTGACCTGAAAACGCTCACCCATATCAATGGCGTCATAAGCTCCCCAGGGCCGACAAACCTTCCGATGCAGATTCACCTCAGGTCGTCCTGCGGCTTTGAGCGACTCAACTACCTTCTTGACATCCTGCACCTGATCTTTATGCGCAACCAGAATGGCATCGTCGCTTTCTACCACGACAAGATCATTGACCCCAACCGTTGCAATCAGCTTTTTCTCACTGCGTACATAGCTATTGGTAGTATCCTGTAGCAGAACATCCCCCTGAACCGAGTTCCCCAGCTCATCCTGCTCAGAAATATCGGCAAGAGAAGACCAGGAACCAACATCAGACCATCCCGCATCCAACGGAACAACAACGGCATCCGTCGTTTTTTCCATCACCGCATAGTCGATAGAGTCATCCGGGCATGCCCTGAAGGCGTCTTCATCCAACCGGATAAAATCAAGGTCAGGATTCTGAACCATCATCGCTTTTTCACAGGCTGCCAGAATATCTGGCCGGAACTGCTTCAGTTCTTCAAGATAACGGGAAGCTTTAAACATAAACATGCCGGAGTTCCAGTAATAATCACCAGAAGTCAGATAGTCCTGAGCAGTCTCCTGATCCGGCTTCTCAACAAACTCTGTTACAGAGTAGATAGTTGTCAGTGATGTGTCGTGAGCCGGGGATTCAGGCTCATTCGTTTTATCAGCTACTCCCTGATTACCAATTAACTTGTCACCCGCCTTGATATAGCCATACCCCGTTTCCGGATGGGCAGGCACAATACCAAACGTCACCAATTTACCTTCCATTGTCGTCGGCAACGCCGCCTCAACCGCCCGATGAAACGCCTTTTTATCCTGAATCACATGATCCGCCGCCAGCACCAGCAACACCGACTCTTCCTGATGATCTCCTTGCTCCAAAGCTTTTAAAGCCGCCAAAGCAACCGCAGGTGCCGTATTCCTGCCCACCGGCTCCAGAATAATCGCCTCGGCACTGCGCCCCATCTGACGAAGCTGCTCCGCCACCAGAAAACGATGATCCTCATTGGCAATCACCACTGGAGCGCCCGCAGCATCCAGACCATCCAGCCGGGCCACGGTATTCTGAAACATGGTCTGATCATTGACCAGTGGCAGAAACTGCTTCGGATACAGAGCCCTGGATTGAGGCCAGAGGCGACTGCCACAACCGCCGGATATTATTATGGGTATTAAGTTCATAGATGTTTTGGGTTGTGGGTTATGAGACAAGACTCAAAAATAAAAACAGTTTATATAAATTTTGAAAAGTGCAAATAATGTAGCTACATTACTACACAGTGAATTGTTAATAGGGCTAGTGGCATGAGTATAACGACCATTTCATCACGGACATTTAACCAGAATGTCACGGAGGCTAAGCGATCGGCGCTTAAGCGACCGGTATTTATTTCTGACAGAGGGAACGTCACGCACGTTTTGCTCAATATCGATCACTATAAAGAGATCACCCGCAATGCTGCCAATATTCTTGAACTGCTGGCTATGCCCGAAACGGAAGATACCGACCTGGAAGCGGAGCCTTTAAAAGACAACTTCCTGAAACCGGCAGATTTTTCCTGATGTACCTGCTTGATACCAACGTTGTTTCTGAGCTACGCAAATGCAGCACAGGCAAAGGCAGTCCTGCGGTAAGTCGATGGGCCGGATCCGTGGTACCGAATGAACTCTACCTTTCGGTGATCAGCGTTCTGGAAATAGAAATGGGCATCCTGTTAAAAGAGAGGAAAGACCCGCAGCAGGGTAAAGTGCTCAGAGCGTGGATGGACCAGCGAATGCTTCCCGCCTTTGAGGGGCGCATTTTGGTACTGGATACCCCGATTGCCCTACACTGCGCCCAGTTGCATATCCCAAACCCGAAGTCTGAGCGGGACGCAATGATTGCCGCCACCGCTATCATTCATCAAATGACCGTTGTTACCAGGAACATCAGGGACTTTGAACAGTCAGGTGCAAAACTGTTCAATCCTTGGGACTTTTGAACTGGGAATTGGAAATAGTTTTTTTCTGTGGAAGTCATGTTTCCCGGGAGTGGTTATCTTGTTTTTTTTTGATGGCGCTGATTAAGCCTGACAGCATTCTGAATAGCGTATCGACTTTCGCTAATATGGTACCAAGTGGATAAAAAACCAGCTCACCTCCGATAATACGCCAGGTAAAAATCATGAAACCCCGCACCCTGCGAGGACTTCAGACAGATATCGAGTGCTCATGGCGGCCTTTTTCTGCTTCCGCTTCAGACCAGCTTTAAAGGTTTTGGTATTGTTCAACATATTTAACTGCCATATGTCGAAAACCAGTGAGCATTTCAGCTGCATTGCCTCTTCTGATTCGACAATCATCTTCTCTCATTGCAACATCCATTTTCCATTCTGGCAGACAAAATAATCCCGAGCGTTTTCATTCCTTTCCAATCAAAAGAAAGATTAACGAATTCATCAAAGATATCACTGACTATATGAAGACGTGTTTCCATTCTACCATGGCTTTTCTCTTCGGTTCTGAAAGTATCACCCTTCCATTGATTCACTTTTTCAACAGAAAAATGATTCTCAAATGCTTCATGAAGCTTACCCTGGTTACCTTTTACCGCTAGCAAATAATCAGCGCCTTTATCGACGATTTTCTTGGCAATATCCCTCTGACACCCCATGGCGTCTATGGTTACGAGGCATCCACGAATTGCAAGGAGTTCAAGTAATGCAGGTATGGCGGTAATCTCGTTACTTTTATCATTCATTTTAATTTGACCAAGAACCAATTCGTTTGCAGTAGCAAACGCACTCACCATGTGAATTGCTCCTTTATCCTTACCCTTGTCGTAAGATCCTCTTGCTGTTTTTCCATCAATTGCAATGATCTCACCATTGGTTGCCCGGTTGCAGGCTTGCATCCACTCAATAAAGCATTTCTGGAATTGCTTTGGGTTAATGGCAGCAACTACCCTGGAAATTGTATGATGGGAAGGAATGCCGTATTCAAATTCACCATATTTTTTTAACCAATCCAGTCGCTCATTGCCGAAGTCTTCAATTTCTTCCCAGCCTTCGCAACCCGCAATGACTGCACAAATGACTAAGAGCAGAATATCAGCAAGTTTATGGTCTACTTTCCATTGTTGACGTGCGTCATAAATGACAGATAGCCTATTCATTAAATCAAATGCATTCATTTCCAGAACATCCAAATCTTTTTTATAAGACACTGGATGTATATTTTGCTCTATAAGGGGATGTCCTTATAGCCATTGAGCCCAATGGCTTCGGGGGCTTTCATGATTTTTCCCTAGCTCGCTTGGTTAAATAAAGATGAAATAAAACCAAAACACAGCAGCTACTGTTAAGCAGTCTCAAGCTGGTGAGATTTCTTGTCACCTACTTTTTTAGCAGAGGGCTGACACAACCAGTCAACCAGGATACTGTCCGGAGTAAAGCCCGAAACGAAATCAACCATAATGCCTCTTGCTCTATCATAGTCATGATGCTCTATGGAGAGCAGTATCCTTTCAATACCCTGAGTCAGGATCCCCCAGTCAGAACTCTCTTCCATCGCTCGGTATATCAAGGGATGATGGGTCTCACTGACATTGTCGCCAATCAAAAGCTCTTCATAAAGCTTTTCACCAGGGCGCAAACCAGTGTATTGAATTTCAATATCGCCCTCTGGATTGTCATCATTCTTTTCAACAAAACCAGACAGTCGAATCATATGTCTTGCCAAATCGGCAATCCTAACGGGTTCGCCCATATCCAACAGAAAAACATCACCACCGCCTCCCATAGATCCAGCTTGAATAACTAACTGAGCGGCTTCAGGAATCGTCATAAAATAACGGGTGATTTCCGGGTGGGTAACCGTCACAGGGCCACCAGAGCGAATCTGTTCACGAAACAGCGGAATGACTGAACCACTGGAACCGAGCACGTTACCAAAGCGGACCATGGTAAAACGAGTCTGATTTACTATGGGTTGATACTTCTGTTTACCAAACATTTCAGGATGCATTAATTCCACTTTATGCTGTTTGCTGAACGCCTGTAAAACCTGCTCAGCAAAACGTTTGGTAGCGCCCATTACATTGGTAGGGCGCACCGCCTTATCTGTGGAAATGAGAACAAAGTTGGCAACATTCCCGACCATCGCAGCCTGTGCTGCATAAAGAGTGCCCATAATATTATTTCTCACACCCTGAGAAATATTATGCTCAACAATAGGCACATGTTTATAGGCAGCAGCATGGTAAATCGTGTCAATTTTATAAGCGCTGATGACATCCAACAAACGACGGGGGTCATTAACCGAACCCAGAACGGAGACCAGGTTAAAACTCAAACCAGCATGTTCTTTTATCTGCCGGATTTCCTGTTCAATCCGATACAGGTTGTACTCAGAGTGATCAAACACAATAAGGCTTTTGCACTCTAACTTAGCAATCTGACGACATAACTCCGAACCAATTGACCCCCCTGCCCCGGTAACCATCACATTCAACCCATGAATGCACTGATTCAATAATTGATTATCTGGCTGAACCGGGTCTCTGCCAAGAAGGTCTCCAATTTCCACCTCCTTGATATCCTGGATTTTCAGGCGACCACTGACCAGGTCATCCATACCCGGCATCGTCATTACGGGAATATTCAAAGCTTCCAGATCGCGCAAAATAGACTTACGCCTGGATTCAGGTAGCGAGGGCATTGCCAGTAATACCTGATCAACAAAGGCTTTCTCAACCAGTTCAGGCAATTTACTGCTATGGTGTACCTTTCTTCCATAAACTGTTCTGCCCACCATGGCACTGTCATCGTCCAGAAAGACCACCGGCCTGAATTCCCAACCGCGATCCAATGCAGAGATTAACTGACACCCTGCTTCCCCTGCCCCGTAGATGGCTACAGGTTTACCTCTTTTGATCTGTTCAGGTTGAGCGGTAATAGCAAATGGTGTTAGCAAAATATCCTTGATCTTGTGGCCTGCCAGCCAGTAACGGGCACCATATCGGGAAATGCCCAGCATAAACAACAGAATCAATCCAAAAAGGAAAGGAATACTTCTGGGTACAGACCACCCAAGAACGTAGGTCACCAGTATAATGCCAGTAACAGAAAGAACCGTTGTTCTTAAAATCGTCAGGGTAACCTGCGGCCCTACAAATCTGAGCACCGCCCGATAAAGGCCCAGGCGTATATTGATGGGCAGACAGATAACCGGGCACAGGAGGCATAGTTTAAAAAATAGTGCCCTGTGATCATCAAAGTCCTCTATACCCAAACGGACGACAAAGGATAAAATCAGCGCCAGCCAAATGATTAAAACATCAATCACCAGACTGATAAGACGTTTTTTTGTCCTTGATAAGGAAACTAATCTGTTTCTGAGCATATAGCGAATAACACGGTCTTGAGGACTGTTATGAAGTTTTGCACTTGTCAGGCTGCAAAACAGTAAAATACATAAAAAATGATAGATTCAGAATTAAAGTACGATTTAAAGACCATGATATGGCAAGCTTCCCGTAAAAGTACTTATCTTATCTTTTGCGGGTAACGGAAAACGACTTTAAAGGAAAGTAAACAAAATTTTTTAAGCTGAAGCCTCACTGATAACTCGCTGAATCACTTCACAGGTTTTCGCAATTTCAGCCTGGGTCAAAGTCGGATGCACCAGAAACATCAAACTGGTTTCTCCCAACTCCCTTGCAGTCGGCAGTCGTTCTTTAGGCTGGAAATCAGTGTTATCAAACGCTTTTTCCAGGTAAACCTCAGAGCAGGAACCCTGATAACAGGGAACACCCGAAGCGATAATCTCATCAACAATCCGGTCTCGATCCCAGCCTGCTTTCAGTTGCTCAGGCCGAACAAACACATAATGCTTGTAACAGCCATGCTCAACCCCTTCCGGAATTTCCGGTACCCGCAGGGCAGAAAATGTCCGGCAAACCTCATTAATTGCTGCAGCATTGGCCTGCCGTTGGCGGGTCCATTGTGGCATCCTTTTGAGTTGGATGCGGCCTATCACCGATTGCATCTCGGTAATACGCCAGTTGGTACCAAAGGAATTATGCAACCAGCGGAAACCCTGCGGGTGCTCGGTGTTGTATACCGCGTCGTAACATTTGCCGTGGTCTTTATAAGACCACATCACTTTCCACAGCGCTTCATCGTTAGTAGTGACCATGCCGCCTTCACCGCCGGTGGTCATAATCTTGTCCTGGCAGAATGACCAGGCACCGATATGGCCAATGCTGCCTACCGAACGGCCTTTATATTTTGCTCCATGAGCCTGGGCGCAATCTTCAATCACATAAAGATTATGCTCGGCGGCCAGATCCATAATCGGATCCATATCACAGGGCAACCCTGCCAGATGGACGCAGATAATGGCTTTGGTGCGTTCCGTTAACACTGCCCGGATAGTTTCGGCAGTGATATTCTGGGAGGCATGGCCCACATCGGCAAAAACGGGTTTCGCACCGGCGTTAACAATACTGCTGGCCGAAGCGAGAAAGGTGCGAGGCGTAACCACCACCTCATCACCGGCACCAATCTTCAGGGCATGAAGCGCCAGGTCCAATGCCAGAGTTCCGTTAGCCAAAGCAATGGCATAATTGGTTCCGCAGTATTCCGCAAATTCACGTTCGAACTCACGGCTTTCAGTGCCGGTCCAGTAATTGACTTTATTGGACAACACTACACGGCTGACCGCATCGGCCTCTTCCTGGGTGTAGGAAGGCCAAGGGGAAAAGGGGGTGTTTAGCATGTTTCTTCAAACTGAGTAATTAAATTAATGGCAAAACTCGCTAGCAGCTTCCCGTAATCCGTTATCCGAAAAAGAGAAGAAAAAAAGCTTAACGGATTACGGGCAACGGGAAACGAACAGCGGCTTTAACTGGACTACTATGAAAGCTTTGTGGATATTCATTCCTTAAAACAGGTCTTCAAAACGGCAGAGCGTTTTCATTATGACAAAGATGCCTATGTCATCGATATTGCCGGTAACCACATCCGGCTAGTTGGCATTATTTACTTGATGAATCAGAAGCTCTTTGTAAAGCACATTGTTGACCATAAAGGGTACGATGAACTCACCAAACGCTTCCGGAATGGAGGAAGACTGTGAACCTGAACGATTCAAAAGGCATGGCCGAATTAATCCGGCGTTTTCACCATTTACTGGAAGTTGCCCCTTTCTGGAAGGCATCAATAACGAAAACGAATATCAACAGGCCCTTGATGCCACGGAACTGCTCTACAGAACCATCGGCGATAACCCGAATGATCCCAGAAATCTCCTTCTGGACATGATCGCCCAGAAAATAGAGCATTATGAATACCAGACAGACCCGGTGCTTTCACAATGGGACAAACAGGATGGTGCAATTGCCCTGATCAAAGTATTAATGCGCCAGCACGGCCTGACTCAGGCCGAACTGCCTGAGATCGGCAGTCAGGGTGTCGTTTCGGAAGTATTAAACGGCAAGCGACCGCTGAACCTGCGGCAGATGCAAAGCCTGGCTGAACGGTTTGATTTGCCGGTGACTCTTTTTCTGGAGTATGAGGGGCATTGATTGTTGTTGTCCGCTTTTCGTAATCCGTTGCCCGAAAAAAGAAAACGCCTTTACAGATTACGAAAAATGAACAAGCCGGAAAGACTTGAAAAACTAAATATCAGGTTCTGGATTCCCTGAACTGCTGAGCAAGAGAAACAAGATTTAAGTTAGAATACCTCTCTTGCTTCTTAACCGGGTAGGTAGAATATACATAATCAATAAAATCGTTAAAGCAAAGGCTCTTTGTTTTATCGATTACTGCATCAAGAATCACTTTTTCACGGTCGGTGAGTTGAATATTTGAAACATCTCCCTGGAACGATATGACATTTTTATGAGAACCATACATGGTTGTGTCATTAATAACCATAAAACCAATACCGTTATGCGCAGCCGCTATGACATCATCAACATAAGGTCCATAATGATTGAACATCCAATCAATATTCGTGAGCTGCCTTCCATCAAGAAGGGCAGAAAACCAGTCAGACAGGTAAACCATTTTGGTCAGCCTGGCTTTGGAAAGCTCAGACTTGTTAGGATAGTTCACACAAAGATACGCGATTATTTGCTGTAATCTATTCAATTCGCGCCCCCTAGTTCTTTTATAAGCTCGTCTTCAATTATTGGCTTTTGATTACCTTTTCGCTTTAAATTTATTTCTTTATTAAACTCAAATCCATCCCTGACAAATTTAGAAATCCGTCCCTGATAGCTGTCACAATACCTTATTATATCCTCTCTTTGAGCTTCACTCTCAACAAAGTATTCTTCAGTACTTTCAAAAACGATAACACCAATATGAACATCGGCATCTATTATTGCCTTAGCCAGATAACGACAACTCTTCATTGCAAGTGCTTCTATTTTTTCAGGTGAATAGCCATAATTCACATACATGTGTTGAATATAATCATCGATCAATTTTTGATTTGGGCAACTCAGTTCCAGATGAAGGCCATTTTGCCAAGCTAAACTGATGACTCCTTGGTTAAGAGGGAATTTTTGGCGATGTATCTTTGCAAAGTGTGGATTTTTTGAGTAGCGTGCAAGCAGGTAAAATTCTTCATCATGCTCATAATAAATAGTCACTCGTTCCTGGTTATTAAGTTTAAGAGATTTGTAGGCTCCAATTAACCAAGACTGAACCAGCTCACTGTGTAGCTCTGAAGTTTTCGATTTTTGGAATTGCAGTTCTTCCTGAGCTGCATTCAAAGCGTTTTTTATAATTGCAAAAGATTTACTGCCTTCTCTTAATTGAGTTATCTCTGCCTGCTGACGTGATTGGTCAAGATAAGTACCGACAGCACCAAAGACAAGCAAAGCACCACCACTGACAAGGGATGAAACAGGATTAAAAAGTATACACAGCAGAGAATCAAAGGAGCCACTGACCTCAACCCACTCAGTACGAAAATTGTAAGAACCTGCATAAGCTCCACCCAGTGCCATCAAGATACTCCCCATGGTCGCTGAGATAATATAAAAAGCCTTGCTTATGATCTTCCCTAATTTTATAAAAAATGTTGATTTACCAGTAAATCCAAATTTTTGAAACAAACCTGCAACACCATGTTCAAGATAACTCGTCCAGCCTAGTTGACTATCGGTACCTTTACCATTAAAGAAGAAAACAAAACGTTTTTAAGGACCATGGAAATCGGCCTTTAAAAGATAGGCCGGGCAGGAACACCAACAACTTTACTATTCGCCGGAACATCAGAAAGCACCACAGCACCAGCCCCAACAACAGTTTCATCACCAACAGAAATGCACTGCAGGATTTTCGCTCCCATACCGATCCAGGCTTTTTCACCAATGGTGACTGCACCTGCCAGCAAAGCGCCTGGTGAAATATGAGTGCCATTCCCTATAGAGCAGTCGTGGTCTATGGATGAAACCGTATTGATAATACAGCCGGAACCGATACGGGCATTCACATTAATAACCGCACCGGCAAACACCACAGAACCATCACTTACCGTTGCAAACGGTGAGATGGTTGCTTTCGGATGAATAATGGCAGGCAATTTCGCACCGGCCTGCTGACCACGGACAAGCAACTCCAGCCGCAAACTTTCATAGCTGACACCAACCCCTAAAGCCATCATGGGATATTCAGGAACAAACGATTCCAAATCAGAAATGCGCCCCACAACTGGCCAGCCATTCATTGAATCAAGCTCAGGATAGCGGTCATCCAGGAAAGCGATACCCGACCATTGCCCCGTTGCTAAAGCACAATCGGCAACGACGCGGGCATGGCCGCCAGCTCCTAATATCAATAATGTACTATTCATTTGATTCGTCTTTATTCGTTGTCCGCAATTCGTAGTCCGTCACCTGCAAAACTTAAACCTTCTCGGCTTTTGGCCCTTTTCTTAGACGGGTAACGGGCTGCGAGGATTGGGAAACGTTCGAAGGCGAGCCTTCAAAGAAAGGCATAGTCACATGGTCATCCGCACTAATCCCTTCCCGCAAAACCACTTTCTTAACCGTTAAAAAAAGAATTTTGATATCGAGCCAGAGAGATTGGTTATCCACATACCAGACATCCAACTTGAACTTTTCATCCCAGGAAATCGCATTACGCCCATTAATCTGAGCCCAGCCGGTAATGCCCGGTTTCATCTCATGGCGACGATACTGCTCTTTAGAATAGAGTGGGAGGTACTGCATCAATAATGGTCGAGGCCCCACCAGACTCATATCCCCTTGCAGTACATTCCAAAACTCCGGCAATTCATCAAGACTAGCGCGACGCATAAAACTGCCAAAAGGAGTAATACGCTCAGCATCCGGCAAAGGTTTACCATCCGGCCCATTGGCATCCCGCATGGTACGGAATTTCACCATTTCAAAAGGCTTGCCATCCAACCCCGGGCGGACCTGTCGAAAGAAAACGGGCCTGTCCATGGTTCTGGCTACCTTCCAGGCTGTAAACGCCATAATCGGGCTAAAAAGAATCAGTGCAACCAAGGCACCGAAAATATCCATCAAACGCTTTAACATCTTATTACAGAAACACTCTGGCTTAACCAGTTAGAGAAGTACAATAATTTTGTACAGGGAATAAAAAATGAAACAGGTCAGAATCAGCCAACTGAGGGCTAACCTGCTTGGTTACCTGAAAAAACCCAACAAGGCCAACCCTTTATCGTGACTACTAAATGGTCAGATACTGGCGACCGTCTGCGCCCCCGATGCGTTAAAGGAGTACTCAAGAAAAACCCTGAAGAAAGTGGGTAAAATGCCATTGCCGACGATGTTATCGACACATTGATCATGGGTTCCTTTCTGGAGTACAGGTAACACTATAGAAATCGGCCATGGAGTGGTTATTCGAGAGAGCGTTTAAAATCAATGATTTTAGATCATTGAGTTTCGGTGATTACAAGAGTAAACGGTAGAGACTATCGTTCACCTTTAAAGCATCAAAGTTTTCCTTTGCATACTCAAAAGACGCTTTACCCATCTCATCAATAACTCTAGGGTTATCCAGAAAATAGATCATTTTTTTTGCTATTGCTTCGGAATCAAAAGGTGGGACAAGGAAACCGGTCACATTATTAATAACAGTATCTCTGCATCCAGGCACATCAGATGTAATAACTGGACGACCAACGGCCATAGCCTCCTGTGTACTCCTTGGGACACCCTCTCGATATGAGGGCAATACAAAGACACTGGCCTGAGTGAGATAATCCAATACGCTACCCACTTGTCCAAGGTATTGCACAACACCCTGGCTTGTTAATAAGTTAAGGCGCTCAAGAGAAACGGAGGATTTACTTTCTGGCTCTGTCTCACCCAGAATAATAAATGAAGCATCTGGATATTTTGCTTTAACGGCTTCAGCAGCATCAAGGAATTCATTTATGCCTTTTTCAGTCAGCAACCTGCCAATAAATATAAACTGGTTGTAGCACTTTGGCTTTGAAAAAGGGTAGTCATTTAATTGCAAACCTATTCCGCCTAGCACACTGCACTCTTTCACAGCAACCCTATATTTCAAAACAAGATCTTTTTTATCATCATTATTAAGAACAATTAATCGATCTAACAGTGGAAGAGACAATTTATACAGTAGTACCTGAACTATTCTCAAGATACGTTGTTTAACAGGGGGGCTACCTGGAAGCTGGGTAAACACATAACCTAATCCCTCCAGCATACCAACAGAACGTGGAATATTTGCTAGTCTAGACGCCATCGCACCATAAATAACAGGCTTAACAAAATAAAAAAATGAGATTTGAACATTTAGTCGTTTAAGTTTTCTGGAAAGAGTTAAAGTATCAATAAAATCTCTGATAGGATTAACACCATATCTTGATATTTTATAGTCGACAGGAACGGCCCCGAGAGATTTTACTTTAGCCTTGGATTCGTCATTGTAATCGATCGCAAACGCAAAAACAGTGTATCCTTCACTAATAAGTTTTCTTATAAGGCCCGATCGGAATCCATATATTGAGGAAGCAATCGTACCAACTACTGCCACAGCATTATTCATAAACAAAAGTTACATAAATCAAGAAATGAATATTTATTTTAAAGTTGTCAAATGAGAGTAAAGGCTCTTTAAAATTTCAACTTTATCAATATATTGTCGAGCAGATTCTGATACAACCTGCTTTGGTATTATGGCCATTTCCCGAGCAAAATAAATTATCTTATTCAACAAAGGCTCACCAAAGTGGTAGAATGGAAAATCATCTGGAAATATATCTTTATGTCCTGCATAAACAGGCAAACCCAGACGTAGATACTCTCTTACTTTGAGAGTGCATGCTTCACTCATCTCTTTCCTAAAAAGGGCAAAAGAAGACAAACCTACATGACAACCGTATGAAATCTCATTAATTTGCTGGTTTGATAATTTCCCATGAAGTTTAACTCGATGATCAGATTCCAAATAAATCAAATCCTGTGACTTAACTTCACCAACAACGTGAATAGTAAAATCATCATTATTTATTTTTAAATCTTCAACAAGTAAGTCAAGCCCATGCCATGGGTCGAAAAGGCTACACACAAATAATATTTGAATATGATCAATTCTCTTATCAATAATTTTATTACCTTGATAAGATATACCGTTTGGGTAAATAAAATATGGTTTTTTATCTGAAGTAGTATTTTTCATCCTGGAAAGTTCATAAAAAACTATTTCTTCAGTCACTCCAACCAAACCAACGGTATTTTTCAATACAAATGGGCCAATTTTATCTTCCATGAATGAACGGGATTTTGCTGTAAAGCTCCCTTCACCCCCTAACTCAGGAACTTCCTTAGAATGATGTACAAAAAGAACAGGTTTTTTGAATCTTTTTACAAAATTCAACTGAAAAAGATCATGTACGTAATATCTCAATAGAAACAAGTCATATTGATCACTAACAGAGTGCAGCCAATTATAATAATTTTTCCGCAAAGAAACCCAATCAAATAGCTTCTTTGGGAAAGATTTATTAATGGAACTGGAAATTGTATGATCCTGGATCAAAATATTCAGAGGCCCAAAAGTCTTATTAGGGCAATACATTCGAGAATCCCATTGAATTCCCAATTCTTCGGCAGCATCCTGTTCCCAAGACATCTGATTTAACATACCAGGAGATGGGCTAAGAAGTGCAGCTGAGTGCAAAACTTTCATAAAAAAGTACAAATTCTATTGATGAAATTTTATATAAAAAAAATTTAATTACTTACTTCATACCATTTACAAAAATTAGCTAATCTCCATGCTTGAGCTGTATAGGGTTTATTATCATAAAAAACACTTTTTAAGAACTGTTTTGCTTTACTGGCATTGATAAAATCAAGCCCTTCTATGCTGTCAACCCAATCTATAATCTCTTTAGAAAAACCAAGCATTAAATTTTTTTCAGGCGTTTCAAAACCTATTTTATCTCTTCTAAACAAAACATCATCAGAAACAATCCCTTTCATTGCATAGCGAAAAATGTGCTTGGTTTGTCCCTCACGAGATATCAAATAACTTTCAGGCAATGACAATAAAAACTCAGCAATGTCGGTATTAAGAAATGGTACACGACTCTCTATAGACCAGTGCATTGAGTTCCTGTCACCATGTCTCAGCAAGGAGGTCAGGCCGCCATCAGAAACCTCACTATAGAGTTTTTTGATCAGTGCTCGATCTTGACTCTTTTGAGTCAGACATTGTGGTAAAGAAAATAAGTTGACGCCACCTTCTTTTAGATGATCAATATTCAACCAGGATCGAGACTTGTAAAGCCCTAAACAATTAAGTAATAAATCTGTACTATTTTCTGGTCCAAGAGCTGAAAGGAAATAAAAAATAGACTTAGTAATATTTCGACTTGGCCATTCGGACCAATACTTGCAAAAAGAGAGGGCTTCCTTAAACTTTCTCTGATGTAATAAAGTTCTATACCTATACTCAGGATAACCATGGTAACCAGCAAGCAACTCATCTGCTCCCTGACCATCTAGAGTAACCGTAATATTATTTTTCTTAACTTCTTTGTATACACAGTATTGAGCATAAATACTTGTACTACCAAAAGGTTCACCCTGACACGCAATCATCTCATCAATGTCATTTAATAAGTTTTCACTTGAAATATGTACATTATGTGGAATTGATTGAACAGAATTATTAATTCGATCAGCCCATATTTTTTCGGAATTATTTGATGAAGAAACATACGTGAATGTATGAATTGGCATGTCCGGTTCAAGGTATCTCATGGCAGAGACTATGGCAGATGAATCAAGGCCACCAGATAGAGCAGCACCAATTGGAACATCACTCCTCAAGTGTAAATCAACACTTTTCAGAAATAATTCTCTCAGTTGTACTGCTGCATCTTCAAATGAAATATCCTTATTTTCATTTAGATTAGGATACCACCAACGATTTTGATCTGTGATGGAGAAATGATTTTTCAAGCTAATTTCAAGGTAATTCCCAGGTTCTAGCTGCTGTATATCATTAAAAAAAGTTGACCGCCCTCGATCATAGCGCCCTGAGATGAGATAATCATATGCAGTTTGCTGGTCAGGTGTAACTTTTCCCGGGACTAACTCCAATAATGCTGATATTTCAGAGCAGAAATAAAAGCTTTTTGCGTCATGATAATAATATAATGGTTTTATACCAAAGGCGTCTCTTACACAAGAAACCGTACCACTCCATTGATCAAAAACAACAAAGGCAAACATCCCTTTCAACTTCATCAGGCAAGAAGATCCCCATAGATGCCATGCATTAAGTAAAACTTCAGTGTCTGACTCAGATTTAAAGTGGTAATTTTTACTTATCAATTCCATTCGGATTTCACGATAATTATAAATTTCGCCATTAAAGATCAACCTGTAACGACCATCATAGCTCATCATAGGCTGATGACCCGAACTACTTAAGTCTATAATTGATAGCCTTGTATGGCCAAAAGCTATTTTAAAATTATTGAAACCGAAATAATCAAGCCCATGATCGTTTGGGCCTCTATGTTTAATTTTTAATAATGCATTTTCATATGGCAATGTAGATGACTGATCTACATACTGAACATTTTCTATCCCACCAAGAATTCCACACATCTTCTAGCACATCTTTTTAAATCAAAAATCTTTATTCTTACAAAACTTAATAACATCACACACTTTCAACAATGGAATCATTCTAACCCCTAGCAATGTCAATAAGAACATAATTACCAATAAAGTTTTAATTAAAAACAAAAGGTAATATGAAACAATAAACTCAGATAATTTAACAGAAAGAAATATCACTAACAAATAAGTAAAAAGAGTGATAAAAGTATCTTTCCACCTTATATTTATTGGATACAATTTCTGACTCAAGAAAACCCAAAAACTAAGAAAAAATATATATGAAACCAACATCGAAATTGCAGCCCCAAGCATTCCATATATTGGAACTAATGAATAATTTAGAATGAAACTTACTGTAGCTGTTAAAATTGAAACTATAAGCTGCCAGATAGTTTTTTTATGGATTGTGATGCCGGGAAAAAAAGGGTATAGCTGTGAAAACAAGAGTCCAATTGTTAGATATGGAATTAATGCCACTGCACCAGAATAATCATGCCCAACCATGATTATCAAAATCTCAGAGGCATATACACTCATTATAAGAGTAAGAAGGAGTGACACAGCCAAGAAAACATGAAATATTGATGATATATCTGAAGGCGCACGTGCTTTCTTGTAATTTACATATATTAGAGGCGTTAACGCAGACTGAACCCCAAAAGCCATGATAGCAACAACACTTGCAAGCCTACTTGCAGCACCATATATCCCAATTTCGTCAAGGGAGCCATAAGCATTCAAAGCAAGGCGGTTAACATATAGGGTAATAAAAGTTGCCAATGCTGCTGGTACCAATGGTATTGAGAATTTCAGCATCAGAACTAGTTTGGAAAAATTTAATCGTAAAATTATAGACTTTCTCAGTAGAACTAAACATAAAAGAATAGACAATAATGCAGCAAAAGCCTGCCCTGTAACTATGCCTAAAAGCCCCATATTTCTATAATATGAAAATGTGATACCTAAAGTAAATATCAAAGCCGCATTAATAAAACTAACAGCAGCATATTTTTTGCTTTGCATATCCCAGCGAAGCTGGTTGAGTAGAATATAAAACAAACAGTTCAAATAAAGAAAAATACAAGCTGTTTTAAAAATAGATAGATAGCTTTCATAATTAAAAATTAACTTGTTTAACTTTTCTGAATAGTAAAATGAAAAGATGAGAAAGATCAATCCAAAAAAAACTGAAAACCACCAAGCAGTACTTGCCAATATGATCTGTTGATTTTTACTGGCCACTTCATTCCAATAACGGGCAAGACCCTGACCAATCTCCAAAGCAAGAACCAGATTAATAAAAACTGCAGCAGTAGTTATCAGGTCAAACACACCATAATCTTGAGGCTCAAGAATTCGTGTATATATTGGAAGTAATAGTAATCCAAGACTGCGAGATAAAATAGAAGCTAAGCCATAAATCAGGCTATCACGGAGAAAAAGTTGGAGCATTATGATCCCTCAGTGTACAACCCGCAATACTCCATATAAGCCCGTTGCAATTCGTGATTATCATCAAGTTGAAGTGATTGAACGCCATACTGCTCAATAATTGCTTTGGTCATTACCTTAGAATTTTCTCTTGATACCCCTGCCCCTTCTAAGTATCGAATGTCTTTTGGGTTAAACAACCACTCTTCTGGAACTTCATCACTAATTACTCTTAGAATTCTTTTAGCTACCAGTTCTCGTGACCATCTTTTCTTCATGAATAAATAAGCATCATTACCAAGCTTTTCACGGTATTCATGATCTATCACTAGCCGTTCAATAGCTGTTTCCAACTCATCAGGACAAACATATAAACTAGGTGGAATATCATCTCGATGACAAATATCAACTATTGATTTAGCAGAATAACCACCCACAACAGATGGTTTACCTAAGCTAGCAGCTTCGGAAGCTAAACCAGCTAGAGGAGTATCGGAATAAAGCTGGTCAACCACAAAGTCACACTTTTCAAGCTCTTCAATAACAACTTTGTTTGGCATTCCTTTTATTTTAATAAACTCAATATTATGACCTCTATCAATTAAATTATTTACTAAAATCTCAATTTTTTTTGTACCTTTAACTTTATAATTGGATGGTGCATGTAATATTCTAACCACATCAGGTTTTCTGAATGATTGATAAGGAAAAACTTCTTTAGCAAAGCCAATTGAAAACCAATTTACAACTTTCTTTGAATTAAAATGTGATGAAAATGGAGAATTAATAATTGCATCCGCATACATTTCATGCAATTTTATTTTCTTTTTTATTTTTTTCGTCCTGGAGAGTATCTTTTTTAATCCAGTACTTCCATCATAATAGTTACCATCAATGTAAGGAGGCCTACTGTCACTGCCCAAGTAAATAAAAATAATTCTTTTTTTAAAAAGCTTTAATAAAAATAATTCGAACCGCGTATTTGTTATTGTTTCACCAAAGATATAAATAAAAATATCAAATTTTAATAAACTCCAACACAGAACAAAAATAGAAACCACCCACTGAATAGAGGACATGATAACGAACATGAACTTACTTTTCCTGTACGCCTCTATTCTCTGCGAACCTAAATTTTGCCATAATTTGATCAAAACATTAATAGAATCATTACAACCATATTCATACTTATGCTTTGCAGACAAAACACCTGTTGCTGAGACTCCATTTTCTTGGAAGCCTTTAACTATCGAATCAACAATTCCTGATATTTCATGAGGACCAACAAATATTTTCATTTAATTACCAGTCTCAACGTCAGAGTATACCTTACAAGGTGTCCCAAATGCTTTTTTTAACGAAGGTATATCATTCAATACAAGACTGTTTGCTCCAATTATCACCTTATCACCAATTTTAACACCCTTAACAATGACAGTATTTGGGCCAATATAACAATCATTTCCAATGGAAGTATCAGCTATTTCAATAGAATTTTTCCCACCAGTTATTGTGCGCTGAACAGTATCATGCGTATATATTTGAACTCCGGCAGAAATAGAACAATTAGATCCTATAGTCAATTGCCCTCCTGATCCGTCAAGAATAGTATGCGGTCCGATCCACGTATGTTTTCCTACCCTTACATCACCATAAACCAAACTACTGTCATAAATTGAGCTACCTTCTCCAAACCCTAATAACTCAGCTTTAGCCCATCTATCGACAACACAATCACCAAAAGGTAAGACTCTATCATATTGTGATTTAAAAAATCCTACCCGCCTCACCCAAAACTTACTAAATAATTTTAATAACATTAAATTGTCAATACCGAATCTAGCGCAATCACAACATTTTCCACATCTGACTCTGATAAGCTCTCATGGAATGGCAAAGCTAAACCATTTCTGTACAATTCCACTCCATTATTAACCTCTTTCCTATAAACATCTTCAATTCCAATAAGATTAAGAGAAATTATACTCTGCGCACCAATACCAACCTCTGCCCCCTGTCTCTTCATTTTATGAATGATCTCATCTCTATTGATATGTTTATTTAACACGATCATGTATGTTTGCCAGCTATGCCCCTTATCTCCTACCGGTCTTGACAATAAATTTTTATTTTCTAGCTCTAATAAATCAGAATGATATTTTTTAGCTAGTCGTTTTCGTTTTTTTAAAGACACGGGTAAGGATTCAAGTATAACTCTACCAATAGCTGCTTGAAAATTTGTCAGCCTATAATTCAGTCCTACTGCTTTAAATTCGAGCCCTTTACTGGTTCGAACCATTCCATGATTTCTAAGCAATTTCACTTTTTCTGCCAATTGATTATCGTTGGTAGTTACCAGACCTCCTTCACCAGTCGTAAGCGTTTTACGTGGGTGAAATGAAAAGCATCCCAAATCACCTACAGTTCCAGCGTTAGAGTCTTCATCAAATGAACCAATAGCACAAGCAGCATCTTCAATCAGATGTAAACCATAGCGATCTGCTATTTTACGATACTGTTTTAGGTTTGCGGGGTTACCAAATTCTAATACCGGCATAATCGCTTTGAGCTTTTCAGGCCCTGTCCACAGCTTAATTCGATTTTCCAGTAATTCTATATCCATATTGTATGATGACAGATCAACATCAACAATGATGGCTTTAGCACCTACCATTTCAACCACATTTGCTGTTGCAACAAAGGTAAAATCTGGAATAAGAACTGCATCTCCAGGGCCAATACCAAGTGCTAACAACGAAAGATGAAGAGCCGCAGTACCATTCGCGACGACAATCGCATGCTTTACACCAATAAACTCTGCCAACTCCTGCTCGAAAAGCTCACATTCCTCGCCATGGACAAGTTGACCGCTTCGCAGGATTTCATTAACACGACTGATTGCCTCTTCTGAAATAGTAGGCTGCGACAATTTAATCATATTACTTATTGCTCAAAAACATGGCTGGCATTTCAGGTATATTGGACTCATTAGCTGCCATCCATTCGGCTGTGTGTCTTAAACCTTCCTCAAGATCAACCTGTGCTTCAAATCCAATCAAGTCTTTCGCTTTATCAATTTTAGGAATACGTAGCTCAATATCTGCAGACAGGGCATCTTTGAAAATAATTTTGGACTTTGAGTTCAGTACTCTACAAATGGTTTCAGCCAAGCCATAAATAGTGGTAACCGCCCGGGCATTACCAATATTAAAGGACTCTCCAACGGCCTCAGGCATGATCAAAGATTTCATAAGAGCATCAACCATATCGTCAACATAACACCATGCACGAATTTGAGCGCCATCACCGAAAATGTAGATATCCTCATTTTTCAGTGCCTTTCTTATCATAATTGATATAGCCCCCTCACCCGTCTGCCCTGGGCCATATACATTAAAGGGTCTTACTGTTACCGTTGGCAGACTATATTCTCGATGATAAGCATGTGTGAGGTGCTCACCTGCCAGTTTACTCACAGCATAAGTCCAGCGTGCCTCTCCTACCGCTCCGGTTGTTGTTGAATCCACTTCTTCAACGCGGTATGCCCTGGAGCCAAATACCTCGGAGGTTGAAAATTCCAAAAATCTTTCAACCGTCCCGCTGTTATGGGCTGCTGCCAATGCATTTGCTGTTCCCAGCATATTTACTGTCATCGTGCGAACCGGGTTTTTTGTTGTGTTGTCAATCCCGGCAATTGCTGCAGCATGTACAAAGATCTGAGTATCTTTCGCCGCCTCTTTAAGATGTTCAGCGTCCAGAACATCACCTTTCACAAGGGTCAAATTTTTATGATTAGCAAAAGGCTGACTTTTAAGCGTATTTCGATCCAGGTTATCGAAAGCAATGATTTCATTTTCTTCTATCAGTTTACCAATCAAGGTAGAGCCAATAAAACCTGTACCACCTGTAATAAATATTTTCTTGCCCTTTATTTCTTTCATTCCAATAAACGCCTTCAACTTAATTAAGAAAAATTTGAAACTACAGTATCAATTACTGAAGCAGTTTTATACGGATCCATTGGTAAACTTATGACTTTCCGGGAAAGCATTTCACTTACCTCTACCCTGGCGTAAGAGCAAGCTACTGCTGGCTGTATATTCAAAGGGTATGGATAATGCACTGCTGTAGGAATACCCTGTTCACGAAGTTTACTTTGAATAAACTCACGGTCTTCAACCAAAACCGTATATTGGGCAAATACACTGGTATTACTTATTTCAATATATGGTGTGGTCATATTCGTATTTATTAGTTTTTCGTTATATGTTGCTGCAACTTCGTTTCTAAGTGAAATTTCCTGGTCAAATATTTCCAGCTTACTGAGTAATACTGCAGCCTGGATAGTATCCAAACGGCTATTCACCCCCACACGAACGTGGTGATAGCGACGGTCCTGTCCATGACGAGCAATTTGCCTGATGATTACTGCAAGCTCGTCATCATTGGTAAACATAGCTCCACCATCACCATAACAACCCAAAGGCTTTGACGGGAAAAAGCTGGTACAGCCAATAGTACTCAGGCTACAGGAACGTCTGCCTTTATAGGTAGCACCAAAACTTTGTGCGCCATCTTCAATTACAGGAATATTGTGTCTATTGGCGATTTCGTTGATGGCATCAAAATCAGCACACTGCCCATAAAGTGATACCGGGATAATGGCTTTTGTACGATCAGTAATCGCGGCTTCAATCAGTGTTGGATCCAGATTATATGTTTTTGGGTCTACATCAACATAAACAAGTTTGGCACCAAGCAGAGCTGAGGTTTCTGCGGTAGCAATATAAGAAAAAGCGGGTGTAATTACTTCATCACCTGGTTTGATATCCAATGCCATTAATGCTATCTGCAAAGCATCAGTACCATTGGCAACCGAAATGCAGTGCTTAACGCCGACATAATCAGCAAGTTTCTCTTCCAGCTCGGTAACTTCAGGGCCGAGAATGTATTTTCCGTGTTCCAGTACGGCTTTAATACGGCGATTAACGTCTTCTTCAATACGGCGGTACTGGGCTTTTAAATCGATAAATTCCATAAGGTTCACTAATAAGACTTTGAACCACGAAGGGCACGAAAAACACAAAGTTTTAAAAACTTTTCTTTGTGCTCTTCGTGCCCTTTATGGTTTAAAAAAATCAGGCTTTTGTAACTTGGCTGTTTTTTAACTGGTAGGTGCTTTGAGTATGAGGGCAAATGCACTCGGCTTCGCCTTCAAGTGGCAGTGCGAGCCGCTCTCCGTATTCGCTTATCCAGCCAATCTGTTTTGCGGGCACACCGGCCATCAGTGCATAGTTGGGTACATCTTTATTTACCATAGCACCAGCACCAATAAAGGCATAACGGCCAATGGTAATGCCGCAGACAATAGTGCAGTTGGCTCCCAGAGTTGCTCCCTGCCTTACCAGGGTTTCCCGGTATTCATCTTTCCGACTGATGGCTGAGCGGGGGTTATAAACATTGGTAAAAACCATGCTTGGACCGCAGAAAACATCGTCTTCCAGGGTAACATTGTCATAGACAGACACATTGTTCTGTATTTTTACATTGCTGCCTATGCAGACTTTGTTACCGATAAAGACATTCTGGCCAAGTGAACACTGTTCGCCTATTTGCGCCTGAGAACAGACATGAACCCAATGCCAGATACGTGTACCAGCACCTATCTGAGCCCCAGTGTCGATAATGGCGCTTTCATGAGCACTGTAAGTTTGGTCAGGCATCCTTTAGTACTCCAATGGAAGAGAAACCGTTCTGCCATCACGTGCAGAGAGATAGGCAGCGATTAGCAATTCCAGGGATTTCAAGCCCTCCCGGCCATCCGTTTCTGGCTCAGCTTCGCCACGCAGGGTATCAATCACATTTTTGTAATACAGAGGATGTCCAAATCCATAGACGGAAGTGGTCTCATAGTTTGCAGCGGCAATCTGTTCATCGTAGTCTGCAGGTTCAGAAAAACTCCACTCCTGGATTTCATTCACCGCAACACCGCCAACTTTTACAGTTCCTTTCTCACCCAGAATGGTGATAGAGCCTTCCAGGTTTTTTGGATAGGTACACATGGTTACCGCCATGGAACCCAGAGCACCATTACGCCAGCGTACATTCATTACACCAGTGTCTTCTACTTCAATATTCCGGTGGGTAGAGGTCATACACTGAACATCAGCGACTGGGCCAATTAGCCATTCCATCAGATCCACATAGTGGCTCGCCTGATTCATAAAGGCCCCACCATCAAGCTCCCAGGTTCCACACCACTTAGCCCGGTCATAATATTCTTGGGGACGGGTCCAGAATACATTAAGGTGAACCATATGTATTTTGCCGAAGCGCTGCTCATCAATCGCACGCTTCAGTAGTTGCAAGGTTGTATTGCGGCGGTTTTGCTTAACAATAAACAGGCGAACACCCGCCTCATCACAACCTTTTACCATACGAAGTCCATCTGCCCAGCGGGTTGCCATCGGTTTTTCACTGACAACATGAACGCCTGCATTTGCGGCCATCAGTGCCTGATCAGGATGTAATCCACTGGGTGTACATAATGCAACAACATCCAGTTGTTCCTTTGACAAAAGGTCTTCAAGTTTCAAATAGCCGGGAACTTGATATTCATTCTGAGCCTTATCCAGTGCTGATGGATCAACATCACAGACAGCGACTAATTCAATATCGTCCTGGTGCTTACGCAAGGCTTCACCGTGCTTGGCAGAAATACGACCACACCCTACAAGGGCCATTCGGATCTTACGGTCCGTAATTTTGTCGAACACTATTATCTCCTTATGCTTTGATAACATTATCAGCTGGTTCAAGATACCTACCCCTGGTGTCTACCAGTAATTGAGCATTATCCTGAATCATTTTGTAATCAAAGTCAGCGTGATCGGTAGCCAATAAAACACAGTCATAACTGGCAAGATTTTCCGGAGTCAACTCTTCGCTGGTCAAGTCAAAGTGATGCTCACGCATTTTTGGAAATACCGGCACATGTGGATCAGAATAGGCAACAACCGCTCCTTTTTTCTCAAGCCGCTCCATCAACTCAACGGAAGGAGACTCCCTCATATCATCCACATTCTTCTTGTAGGCAATACCCAGGACCAGGATCCTGCTGCCGTTTACAGCTTTTCCACGCTGATTCAAAGCATCCGTGAGTTTATCAACCACAAACCTTGGCATGTATGCATTTATTTCTCCAGCCAACTCAATGAAACGGGTATGCAGTCCATACTCTCTTGCTTTCCAGGTCAGGTAGAATGGGTCAATGGGAATGCAATGCCCACCGAGACCGGGCCCTGGATAGTAGGCTGTGAATCCGAAAGGTTTCGTGGCTGCGGCATTAATCACTTCATGGATATCAATATCCATGCGATCTGCAACAACTTTCATTTCATTAACAAGGCCAATATTGACAGCTCGATGAATATTCTCCAGTAGTTTTGTCATTTCTGCTGCTTTTGTTGAAGATACAGGCACCACTTTATCGATTGCCGCTTCATATAAGGCAACACCAGCAGACAAACAGGCTGGAGTATGCCCACCACACACTTTTGGAATAGTGCGCGTTTCAAAATCAGGATTGGCCGGGTCTTCACGTTCTGGTGAATAGACTAGAAATGCATCATCCCCCACTGTAAAACCGGCATTTTCCAGCCTTGGCAATAGCTCTTCTTCTGTTGTTCCGGGATATGTTGTACTTTCAAGAGACAACAGTTGCCCCTTTCTCATATGTGGAACGATAGCATCAGTAGTATTCAGGACAAAACTGAGATCAGGCTCTCGATATTTATTCAGAGGTGTTGGTACACATAAAATCAATACGTCAGCCTTGTTAGCCTCTACAAAGTCAGTTGTAGAATGAAATAAACCTTTATTAACAGCATCACGAATAGATTTTGAGGATATGTGTTCAATATAGCTCTCGCCATCATTCAGCCTATCAACCTTAGATTGGTCAATATCAATTCCCAGAACTGTAAAACCTTCTGCAACATAACGAAGCATTAATGGCAGACCCACATACCCCAAGCCCACAATCCCAATAATGGCTTCTTTAGTTTTGATTTTTTCAACTAAGTTTTTTTGGTAATTCATATTTTCACATCAATAAATGACAAATTTATCTTGATTTTCCGGAGGGATTAGAGGAATAGGTCACGGAGAGTTCAGAGGGTCAGCAGAGATCAGAGGGCCAAGTCTTTCAATTTGCACTATCAATGACGTTTAATTTTGCTTCCATACTCTAGTGCCTATCGAATTGTTATTAATGTCAATATTTGCTCTAAAACCAAACGCTTATTACAGGAAAAAATTATGAAACCCCGCACCCTGCGAGGACTTCAGACAGATATCGAGTGCTCATGGCGGCCTTTTTCTGCTTCCGCTTCAGACCAGCTTTAAAGGTTTTGGTATTGTTCAACATATTAACTGCCATATGTCGAAAACCAGTGAGCATTTCAGCTGCATTGCCTCTTCTGATTCGACAATCATCTTCTCTCATTGCAACATCCATTTTCCAATGGAGTTTATTCTCGATTGCCCAATGCTCTCTTGCAGCATGTGCAAACTTTTCTGCAGTTAATTGCGCAGAGGAAATGTAATAACGCACACTGATGTCGTCCGCATTAAATACACCATCTTCCATTCTTGCAGAAAAAATAATTCCGAGAGTTTTCATTCCTTGCCAATCAAAAGAAAGATTAACAAACTCATCAAAAATATCACTAACTATGTGAAGACGTGTTTCCATTCTACCATGGCTTTTTTCTTCAGTTCTGAAAGTATCACCCTTCCATTGATTCACTTTTTCAACAGAAAAATGATTCTCAAATGCTTCATGAAGCTTACCCTGGTTACCTTTTACCGCTAGCAAATAATCAGCGCCTTTATCGACGATTTTTTTGGCAATATCCCTCTGACATCCCATGGCGTCTATGGTTACGAGGCATCCACGAATTTCAAGGAGTTCAAGTAATTCAGGTATGGCGGTAATCTCGTTACTTTTATCATTAATTTTAATTTGACCAAGAACCAATTCGTTTGCAGTAGCAAACGCACTCACCATGTGAATTGCACCTTTATCCTTACCCTTGTCGTAAGATCCTCTTGCTGTTTTTCCATCAATTGCAATAATCTCACCATTGGTTGCCCGGTGGCAGGCTTGCATCCACTCAATAAAGCATTTCTGGAATTGCTTTGGGTTAATGGCAGCAACTACCCTGGAAATTGTATGATGGGAAGGAATGCCGTATGCAAATTCACCATATTTTTTTAACCAATCCAGTCGCTCATTGCCGAAGTCTTCAATTTCTTCCCAGCCTTCGCAACCCGCAATGACTGCACAAATGACTAAGAGTAGAATATCAGCAAGTTTATGGTCTACTTTCCATTGTTGACGTGCGTCATAAATGACAGATAGCCTATTCATTAAATCAAATGCATTCATTTCCAGAACATCCAAATCTTTTTTGTATAAGACACTGGATGTATATTTTGCTCTATAAGGGGATATCCTTATAGCTATTGAGCCCAATGACTTCGGGGGCTTTCATGATTTTTCCCTAGGAGGCTGTCCGAGAATAGCGCCCGTAGCGAGGACGGCAGAAAATTGAGGATAAAAATTCGGTTTTGTGAGGTGAATAGCGGGGCTATTTGCCGAACAAAAGCGGATTTTTAGACCAATTTGCTGTCGCCGCAGTAGGGCAGCCTATTCTCGGACAGCCTCCTAGAGGCAACACTTTCAGAGCACCAATAATCCTTTGCCTTCATCGTCCAAGAAACTATGGATAGTCTGTTGATTGTCTATTAGAACACGTTCAACAACCGCAAGCTTGGCATTACCGACTGTTAATCGAATCAGTGTTATGGTATTCGCAGCATAAAGCAGTGCTGCTTTTATCTGCACCGCTTGCAGGTTGGGGTGGTCTTTCAGGATTTCATCAGTGCTCATCCCCTCAGCCAGCATTTCAAGAATATCGATAACGGTTATTCTTGTACCCTTGATACAGGGCTTACCACACCGCTTGGCTGTATCGGTTTCTATGTATTGCAAATAATCCTGCTCGTCCATGCCTTTGCCCTCTTGCTTGTGCTTACACAGTCTAGCAAGACAGTCAGTGGCATGTCTTTAATCAAACCCACAAACTCCAAGGTTCAAGAGTCAGGTCTTTCATCGTGCATTTCCGACCTGATGCTCTACTTTTTACTCGTCATAAATAGAAAATGAAAGCAGGAAAGACTCGGCCGTTAAGAATTCAGACCGCAGGAGCGCTGTATCATGTGACTTCTCGCGGTGAGGCTATTATTTTTGCTTATCAATCCGGTAGCTATAGCCTTATTGAGATTGCCGATTTGGAGCAAGAAGCCGCATTATTTGCCAGATAGAAAAACACCCAGTGGATAAGCCTTTGGGCTGATCAAGGTCAAGGTCAGATGCATGTTGAATGTTACCATTTACTCTTGAGCCATATGCCCAAACGGCGGTGATTGGTAAATAACGTTTCAATAGCTGTTGGGCTATCGTTAGCTCGCTAGCAGTCAGTTTCAGCGTTTCTTAAGCTGCTTTCATGATGCTGAATTCAATTCATAAATGCATAACCCATGATTTTCCCGCATCAACCCTGCTCTTTAACAAAAATGGTACCATTAATGGCTACTCCTGCCTGCTGCAGGCGTCGATTAGCAACCTCAATATCTTTTACAGAGGTCTGCCCCGCTTGAATAATCATCAAATCGGTTGCGCACCCGGCTGCCAACCACTACCCCATCAGTCACATTAAGAATCGACGGAACACTGATCAATACGACGTCATAATGACTGGATCTCCAGTCCAGAAGTTTTTGAAACCTGGTGTTCATTAACTGTTCAGATGGATTATCTGGATAGCTATTACCGGAAATCAAGTCCAGGTTTTCACTGACTGTGATCGCTGAGTGGTCGTTATTGATCAGTTTCTCCGACAGCCCATGCCCTCCGGTTGTATTAAAATGCATGAACATTCTACCCTGGCGAAGGTCTGCATCCAGGAGTAATACTTTTTTACCCGCTTCGGCCAGCTCACTGGCTAACTGGATGATGACATGCTCCTGTTCAATAACCGGGGACGGACTGCAAATCATCACCCGATTATTGGCTGCATTTTCCAACTGGTATAGCAGGTTGGTACGTAATACTTTGAAACCTTCCGACATCCCGGTGTCGTTTTTAATTCCTCAGCGCTGGCCACTTCTGCAAATACAGTAAGCCCGGCTTTATTTTCTGCTTCTTGTGAAGTGCATAGCACCTTTCGCATCATTTCATGCACAAACACTACTACAATTCCCAGCATCCCTCCCAGCATAACTGCCAATACGATAACAAGGGTGTATTTAGGGCTAACCGGATCATCGCTGGACACCGGATCGCTGAGCACATGACGATCATTTAAAGCGATAGTTTTGGCGTTTTCCAATATATCGATATTGTTCTGGATTGCTTTCTGAGCCAATTTCAGTTCATTCAACCGAGCACTTTTTACAGAAACGTCCTGTTCTTGAGCCTGTGCTATCTCTTGTTGTGTTGTAAACAATCTGATTTTCAATAAGGCCAGTGATTTTTCAATAGAACTCACCAGTGTTTGATGGCGTTGTTCAAAATAGTAATCAATTAGGGAATTTAATAATTTGATATTTTCCTGAGCATTCGATCCGCTCAGCGTAATTTCAAGAATACCAGTGCCTCTACCTTTTTCAGCAACCTGTAATCGGCCCTGAACGTCTTGTGCCACATTGGGCGCAGGAGTATCGGATTGAGATTGCTTTGCTGCAATGAAACTATGAATAAAGCCAGGACTCCTCATCTGCTCTATGGCAATACTTGAGCTGATTGAAAGATCCTCCACATGTTCAGTATCCCGCAAATTTAAAATCAGGCTGCTTTGGCTATGTTCAATTTTTATCAATGCACTTGCCTGATAAACCGGCTTAACCGCAAAAAGGTAGCACAGGGCAAGGATGAACGAAGCCAGTGTAATACCAATAACCCAACGTCTACCTCGGAACAGGATCGCTGCGATCTCAGAAAGGGAGATCATATCGTCGTCCATGGCGTGTACAGCATTATGTTCGGAATATTGTGTCATTTGAATTTTATCATTCAGAAGAAAAGGAACAAAAAGAAAGTCAGGGTCAGATACCGGGCAAAATCATGAAAGCTCGCACACGGTGAGGAGTTCAGACAAATATTGAGTGCTTGACGAAGGGTGTTTGGCACGATCTATCATGGGCCGGAGTTTGCGCCCTTCGACAGGCTCAGGACGGACGGAGTCCAGAGGCATATGATAACGACAACCCTTCAAACTCATTGAAACCATGTACTGGCTGCTAAGGAATTGTCCTGAAATAATTTGCACATTTCCTGGTCTCAAAACTACGTTCGTCCTGAGCCTGTCGAAGGTCGTGAACTCCGGCCTCATGTATTGTGCCAGTCATCCTTCGACAAGCTCAGGATGAACGGAGATCGAGTTCAAAATGTCGAAATTATTTCAGGACAATTCCTAAGGGTTTGGTTCGTTTTTGCTATTGATCCTCAGCCTGAAACCAAACGACTACTGAACAACAACATACTTTTCCCGAATCACTTTCCGGAACTTCTCAGGCACCTGATCCCAAACAAAAAGATCGACCCGAAATGGCAGGTTACTCTCTTCCAGCGCCTCCCTGAGTTCAGCTATCGCAATTGCCTGTTCCGGGCCGGAAAAAGCAACCATATCAAGATCTGATGCGAAGTGGGCCTTGCCATTAACTCTTGAGCCATAAGCCCAGACTTCGATATCTGGCAAATGTTTTTTCAGCAATGCCTGTAGCAGTAACAGTTCATCGTGTGTCAGGTGAAGGTGTTCCGGGGGATGATCGGTAGAGCAGTTCATAACCAGGATTCTCCGCTTATGGTTTCGTATAAGACAACCGAATCCTTAATACAAGCACCCATTAAATCAAGCCCCAGGTAAAACAGCCCCATAGCGCAAGGCAAAATCCCGAATATTACGATAGACCGTTAACAACTCGCTGACCAGCGGCAAGGCCCGGTTCAACGTCTCGGCATTCAGTTCACTGTCTTCCGGGTAGTCATGGGCAAAAGCGTTGCGCATCTCACGAAATAGAGGCCATTGGGCTGCATTATCAATCGCCCCTATTTTTTTTTCCAGCCGGTTGAGCTTGTCGATAAAGGTGTTCAACGCCCCCTGCTCTCCCACCAAATCCAGCACCTGAGGAAAGAGTTTTGCGCCCATGGCATCCTGTAATTTACTGAACCGGGTGGCAAATTGATCCATGTACGCCACTTCAGCCGGGGCAAGGTTTTCAAACGCTTTGGCACTCAATGGCAACAGGCTTTTCACTTCGGCTATCACCCATTCAAGGCGCAAGGCATGACGGTCACAAATCCAGAGGGTGCGCCCGATAACGTCTGCTATTTGTCGTTCGCTACCCATTCCTTTGCCCTGCTCGGTTGCCATTCAATTGAATCCCGGTATTTCTGGCTTCATGGTGAATCGCTTCCCGGGGTTTTCCTCGTCGGTAGATGACCAGGTCAATTTTCAGGAATTATACCGCAGACAGTACTTTCGTACCCGATCAGCAATATCCAGCAAAATGGGTGTAGCCTGCAACGTTTCAGGAAAAATAACCCTCAGCGCTTCCGGCTGGTATTCGTGGGCAATGCTGTTACGCAATTCCCGGATTTCGATAAACCGGTGGGCATCCTCAATCAGCCCTTTTTTTTCTGCACGGTTGATTCTGTCCCTGACGGTGCCGACATCTTCCAGGTCAATGGTGTCGATCAGGCGAAATATTTTTTGTAACAGAATATCGTTAAAGCGGGCAAATCGTGCGGTGAGTGATTCGAATTTTTCCAAGTCTTCCTGTTCCGGCATCTGGTCATTAGTCAGTAGTATGGCCTGACAGCGATCCAGAGACCATTTTAGCAGGGCTTCCATCTGGGCCATGGCCAACAGCTGCTGTTCTAATAACAGGATTCTGTCGGTATTTTTTTTCCCTGCCTGTTGCTTTTTGCCTGACTCGTTAGTCATAGCCGGATTCCCTCTGCCAGCGCGATACGGGTGAATGGATCAGTATCGTCTGCGGCAATCACCAGGTCAATTTTCTGCTCTCCGATAATCTCGTACAGCGCCAGCCGTATGCCCGTCCTGTCTTTCAAACCCAGTGTTTTTGACAGGATGAGCAGGTCAATATCCCCTCCTTTTGCCTGGTCATTCGCCCTTGAGCCAAACAACCATATTTGCGCCTGAGGGTCTGCCTGATATATCACCTTTCTAATGGCGTTTTGCTCTTCGTTCGTGAGTCTCAATATTGCTTAACCTATTTAGAAAGGCTGTGAAAAGCGCTGTAAAAAGACAATCCAGGTCTGTTGTCAATGTCGTTTAATCTTTAATCACTAACCAAGCCTGACCCCTTGCCTGGCAATTTCATGAATGGCCAGCGTTTCATGCCGGGTATCATGAATGAGGATATCCACTTTCAACTCACCCCAGCGGTCTTCAAATGCCAACCGGAAGTTAATTTTTCGTTCCAGGGTATTACCGATATTGTCTGCCTCAATATAAAGATCAATATCCCCCCCTTTTTTTGTATCATCAGCCCGGGAGCCAAACAGCCAGACGCGGGCATTTTCTGCTACATGTTTTCTTGCGAGTTCGACGATACTCTGTGCCATCGCCTCAGATATCCGCACGCTCTATCTCCGTTAGCTCTATTCCTTGCTGTTCACAGTAACGGTAGACATTCTCAGCCACCTTAAGCAGCAATGGCGTATTCTGCCATGCCATGTTTAACGCATTCACTCTTTCTGCCTCTGCTTCCGGATAGTCATGGGCAAACGCATTTCGGATCTCACGCCACTGACGCCATTGATCAGCAGAGTCCAGAATCCCTCGTTTTTCTATCCGGTTAAGAATATCTGCCATACTGACCGGCTCTTCATCCTCAGCCATCAGCAAAGTACGGAACACTTTACCACCAAGACAGTCCTGAAGATCACCATAGCGAACACGAAAAGCATCCAGCTTTTCCATCAGGTCTTCATCTGCGTTTTGCAAATCGTCCGCTGTCAGCGGTAAATCTGCCTTCAGCCTGACGACAGAAACAGACAACCGGGTAGCCGTGCGACAGGCCTGAAACCAGTTCTGCGTCAGCAATTTCAGGTATGAAGTATTCAGGGTCATCTCAGAATCCATTGATGCGGTTATAACTATTATTATTCAATAATACTGATATAACGATTCAAAGCCTCTTCCTGGGCGCTGGCCACTATGTCCATAAATCCCCCGTAGTCCTCTCGGGTAGGCGCTTTGTCCAGCGCCTCATAATAGGCCAGACGGTTTTCTTTGCGGATAATGACCGGTAAATAACCACTGCCCATCAAATCAAAGTTCATTAACAGCCGGGCGGATGGTACCATTTAACCAAATCATTTATCAGCTGTGGTAGGTGGTAATGGTCCGGGGGGGTGTGTTCTGCACCAGCAATAACAACATTCTGCTGCCGGTAGCGACCTGCATTGCCATCATCTATATTTTTCAGCACTAACTGGTGAATACTTAGCAGTAGAAAGAAAGGTTAGCAGCCGTTTTATAAGCTGCTCAATCTTATAAACCAACCGAAAAGTACGCTACCGCCCATCGGCTTAAGCATATGCCGAAACAGCTGCGCGGAAAACAACCAATCTACTCGAGCAAAAGTTGCATCAGCGTAAAAATTTTTATGTAGCTCCCTAACGTAATAATGCCTGTTTAAGGCCTTATTGTTTTAGTAGCTTTACAAGAACGGGGATTCTACACGACAGCCACGAAGTAATCACGACCGGAAAAGCACTTATTCGTGATTTTTTTATGAGGTTCATGACCAAGGCACCGAATATCTTTGGATTGCCCATCTTCAGGCAAAACTACCGGTGGTTGCTCCTTCACTGTCAGCGCCAGAGCACCTGGTGTTTTTTATCTATTTCCTCACGAAAACTATCGGGAATACTTTGCCAGGCAAGTGCCTGGACAATAATGGGTATATTGGAGTCCCGCAGGGTTTCGAGAAACAGGCTCAACTGCTCATAGTCTGTCATCTTGCCTGATCCGGGGGAAAGTGCACAGCCAAATCCAGGTCACTGTTGTCATGATTGGTTCCCTTGACCCGGCTGCCGTAAGCCCAGATTTAAGTATCCGGGGCAAATATCTGTTCAGCAATAGTGCAGATTGCCTTGCGATCCTTATCCCTGAGGTCAATCATTGTATCTATTGTCATAAGTTTTCCTGAATTTGTCACCTCAAGCGTCACCATAAGTTCGAGTTTTGAGCCTATTCTCAGGGTCGACATTAAGCTCAGGAACTCCGGCCTCATGTATTGTGCCTATCACCCTTCGACAAGCTCAGGATGAACGGAGATCGAACTCAAAATGCCGAAATTATTTCGGGACAATTCCTTACCCCTCCCCTTTCCATGAGTTTCAGATGGAACCACGAAGGACACAAAGAGCACGAAGGGCAAGAAAATCTCTTCGTACTCTTCGTGACCTTCGTGGTTCAGTCTTTGACTTCCCGAGGAAGGTAGTAGGCGGAATGTCTACCGTAAGAGAGCCTATTATGGAACATAACGAACCAGTATACCCTCAAGCCCTAACTCTTTCTTGATGGTAACCTTTAGCTGCTGAAGTTCATCCGGCCTTACTTCCGGCCCTATGTAGACCCGATAAAAAACCTTGCCTGTCTCTGTAGAAATTTTCTTCTGAAAAGCACTATACCCTTTAGTCTTTAGCTGCTTTTCCAGGTTTCGGGCATTGTTTTTATCCGCAAAGGTTGCCAACTGGAGAGACCAGGCTTTCAGATGTCCTGATTCATCCACACCTGTGGCTTTTTCAGTACGATCACTTTCTGGCTCGAGCACAGTTTCAGTGGAAGAAGGCACCACTTCAACAACATCCGGGGGAATATCCAGCTGGTCGACAAATGCAGGCACTGGGGGGGATTCAAGCTTAGGGGCTGCCGGGGAAGGCCTGGAGGTGACCAGAGGATGAGTCTCCCCTCCCCTGAACAGTGCGGGCGCGAGAATGATCAATAAGGCCAGCAATACCACAGCACCTATTAGTCTTTGCTTAAGTCCCTCGCCCAAGATACGCTCCGTAATGATAGATAAACAGTATTCATCCCTGCACAGATGGCGGGAAGTCAATTAAAGGTCAATGCCGGAAACTCTTTGCATCTTAAGCGAATTCCAACTAAACCTACAACAATTAAGCGCACGATACCGAAGGGACTTATCAGTATGGCTGAACCATTATACGAAACTGATTTTTACAGCTGGACACAGCAACAGGCAGAACTTATTCGTCAGGGCAGACTGGGAGAACTGGATTTGGACAATATCCTTGAGGAAATTGAAAGCATCGGCAGAAGCGAATACCGGCAGTTGAGTCACCGGCTGGATATTCTGCTGATGCATTTGCTGAAGTGGGCTTATCAACCTGATCACAGGAGCAGTAGCTGGCAGGGGTCTATCGAAGAGCAGCGATTCCGCATTCGGAAATTGATGAAAGAGAACCCTGGGCTAAAGCCAAAGATTAATAACGCCATGGTCGATGCCTATCCGGCGGCACGGATTTCTGCCTTCAAGGAAACCGGCATCAGCAAGGAACATTTTCCAGACGCATGCCCATGGACCTATGAACAAATTATGAATGAACAATTCTGGCCAGATATTTGAGCAATTTGTGGGGCTGCCTAACGGGCCTGGTGAATGTGGAGCTGCCTGTTTTGACTCGGTATTGTGTGCCTTTCGTGAAACCTTTATTGTCCATGGGGTTCGCTGCATTCCGTCGGGGACCGTGGAAGGCAAACTCAGCACACCATTTCAATGAACTTCAGACGTACAATCTCCGTTCACCCTGAGCGGAGTCGAAGGGTGATTGGCACAATCTTTGTCCAGGGCATGGTGTTTACGCCCTTCGACTCCGCTCAGGACGAACGGAGTTTGGAAGTCATTGATAGAGGGAGTCCATCAATTTCACTGAAATCGTGTACTCAGTGGCTGTTGGTCAAGGCAGCAGATACCGTCATAAATGATCCAGTAACCAGCACCCTATCTCCAGATGTTGAGCGTTCAAGTGCATGATGCAATGCTTCAGCAACCTGCTGATAGCGATTAACTGAATACCCTCGATCAACCAGCCTCTTTGCCAGCTCTTGTTCAGCCAGCGCCCTTGGAGACTCAAACTGAGCAACGTACCACTCATCAATATCGCCACTTAAGCAGTCAACAACCGCCATATAATCCTTATCTTTACACATGGCAATCACTGCTCGTGTCTTACCTTCTGCCGGAGACTCGTCCAGACGCTGCTTGAGCATTTCTGCTGCCTGAGGATTGTGGGCAACATCCAGCACCACATCGATAGACTCTCCTGATTCATTTTCCATCATCAGCTTCTGGAACCGTCCGGTAACCGATACCTGTGACAAACCTTCTCGAACAGCTTCAATAGCGATAGGCTCTGGCAAAAATTGCAGCGCTTGCAATGCCGTCGCGGCATTATCAATCACGACATTGGGAACAGGGAGGTTGTTCAGCTGTTGATTTTCACTACCTGACCAGTGCCACGTATTACCCGATCTTGCCAGGGTAAACGCCTCTCCTCTGCAATACAGGGGACTGCCAAGACGCTCAGCCATGTCGGTGATTGCCTGCGGCACGGGCTGATCACCAAAGATCGCAGGTTTACTGGCACGAAATATTCCTGACTTCTCTTTGGCAATCGCTTCAATGCTAAAGCCAAGGTATTCCTGATGGTCGAGCGCCACCGTAGTAATTACCGACACATCCGGGTCAATCGCATTGGTAGCATCCAGTCGTCCACCCAGACCGACTTCCATCAATGCCACATCCACCTCCGCCCTTTTAAAGCAGTCAACGGCAGCCAGGGTGGCAAATTCAAAATAGGTTAGCCATGTCGTTTTTCGACTTTCATTTATCGTCTCAAAAGCATCACATAGCCAGTCATCACTGACCTGTTCGCCATTAATGCGAATTCTTTCGTTAAACTTGAGAAAATGAGGTGATGTAAATAGACCTACCCTGTAACCGGCAGCCAGCAAAACAGCTTCAAGAACGGCCAGCGTCGAGCCTTTGCCATTGGTGCCCCCCACGGTGATAATGAACGGCGCGGGTTTGAGCAAATCCAGCCGGTCACCCACCAGCCGAATCCGGTCCAGCCCAAAGTCGATGTCATGCTCCGGACGAGTTTCTTCCATCCAGGTTAACCACTGTGCAAGGCTTTTTTCTTTCTTTTCAAAAGAAGACAACGTCACATCTCCAGACGTATGCATTCCCATGCAAGCCCCTCAGGGCCTGCGTGGGAATGAGAGAGATAAAAGGTGGGATCAGGCAACTTCTTCTGCAGGATCAGCAAGCTCCACATCTGCATCCGGCCTGCCCTGCATTTTCCGGCAAAGCCTGGCGATAGTGGATCGCAAATCAGAACGGGAAACGATCATATCAATAGCACCGTGATCCAGCAGGAATTCACTGCGCTGGAAGCCTTCCGGCAGCTTTTCCCGGACGGTCTGTTCAATCACCCTGGGACCGGCAAAACCAATCAGGGCACCGGGCTCAGCCATGTTGATATCACCGAGCATGGCCAGACTGGCAGAAACACCGCCGTACACCGGGTCAGTCATCACAGAGATATAAGGAATACCCGCCTGGCGCATTCTTTCCAGGGCCGCACTGGTTTTCGCCATCTGCATCAGGGAAAACAGGGCTTCCTGCATTCGGGCACCGCCACTGGCTGAAAAACAGATCAGCGGCATCTTCTCTGCCAGGCATAACTCGGCAGCACGGGCAAACTTTTCCCCGACCACCGACCCCATGGAGCCGCCCATAAAAGAAAACTCAAAGGCAACGGCCGCGACCGGAATGTCCTCGACGGTACCCCGCATGGCCACCAGGGCATCTTTTTCGCCGGTCTGCTTTTGCGCCGTTGCCAGTCGGTCACGGTACTTTTTAGTGTCGCGAAACTTCAGCCGGTCATTGGGCTCAAGGTCGGCAAACAGCTCTGCCTTTCCTTCCTTGTCAAGAAAGTAATCCAGTCGCGTGCGGGCACTGATTCGCATATGATGCTGGCACTTGGGACAAACACCCAGGTTTCTATCCAGCTCGGGGCGATAGAGAAAGGCCTCACACTTCACACACTTGCGCCAAAGCCCTTCTGGCACACTGCTGCTTTTCTGCGCAATAGCAGCGCGTGATAACGATGGAATCAGTTTATCGACTAACCAGTTGCTCATTCATTCGTCCTGTCATCGTCCATAGCTGAGCGCATTTCGGCAATTCGGCTGGCAACGCGGTCAATGGAGGCCTGTCCCTCATTGCCATACTGAGCCAGCTCAGATACCAGCACACTGCCCGCAATAACACCGTCTGCCATTCGCCCGATGGCGGCAGCCGAGGCACCATCGCGGATACCAAAGCCAACACACACCGGAACGTCAGCAAAACGCCGGATGTGGTTGACCCGCTGTTCAACTTCTGCCGTATTCAGGGTTGCCGCACCGGTTACCCCTTTCAGGGATACATAATAGAGATAACCACTGGCAACCCGGCAGATCTTGGCAATTCGTTCATCGGATGTGGTCGGGGTAATCAGGTTGATCATATCAATACCACGGTTATGCAGCATATCCAGTAAATCACCTGCGGCTTCCGGTGGCAGATCCACCATCAGCACACCATCAACACCCGCCTGACTGGCCAACTCAACAAACCGCTGGTAGCCCATGATCTCTACCGGATTGAGATAGCCCATCAGGACAATCGGTGTGTCATTATCCCTTTCCCGGAATTCAGAAACCATTGCAAAAACGTCATGCAATGTAACACCGTGTGATACCGCCCGCTCATGGGCCTGGGCAATCACCGGACCATCCGCCACCGGGTCCGAGAACGGAAAACCCAGCTCAATCATATCCGCCCCATGGTCCACCAGCTGGTGCATGACCTCGACGGTCTTGCCCGGAGGGTCACCGGCAAGAATGTAGGGTATCAGTGCTTTACGTTCACGCCCCTGCAAGGTTTCAAAGCGGGCTTTGATTCTGTTTATTTCACGACTCATGCTGTGCCCACCTTATACTTCGAGGCCATCAATAGCGGCAACGGTATGAATATCCTTATCACCACGACCAGACAGATTACAGATAATGATCTGGTCCTGGTTCATCGTGGGTGCCAGTTTATCAACCCAGGCCAGGGCATGGGCGCTTTCCAGCGCTGGCATAATGCCTTCCAGACGGGTCAGCTGGCGAAATGCCGCAAGAGCTTCTTCATCCGTTGCCGCCGGGTATTGTGCACGGCCGATATCTTTCAGGTAACTGTGTTCTGGTCCAACCCCCGGGTAGTCCAATCCGGCCGACACAGAGTGGCTCTCAATAATCTGGCCATGTTCGTTGGTCATCAGATAGGTTCTTGCGCCCTGCAAAACGCCCGGACGACCGGAACTCATCCGGGCCGCATGCTTATCGGTATCAACACCGTGCCCTGCCGCTTCAACACCGTACAACTTAACGGCTTTATCCTGGATAAATTCGTGGAACAGCCCCATGGCATTGGAACCACCACCCACACAGGCAACCAGGGCATCCGGCAGGCGGCCTTCTTTTTCCAGAATCTGCCGACGGGCTTCCCGGCCAATAATACTCTGCAGATTACGCACCATTTCAGGATAGGGTGAAGGGCCACAAACTGTACCCAGCAGATAGAAGGTATCTTCGGGGCGTGCTACCCAATCCCTGAGAGCTTCATTAATCGCGTCTTTCAGCGTCTGGGAACCGGTTTCTACCGGTACCACGGTGGCCCCCAAAAGTTTCATGCGATAGACGTTCAATGCCTGACGTTTTACGTCCTTGGCCCCCATATAAACCACACACTCCAACCCAAGACGGGCGGCCACCGTCGCCGAGGCGACACCGTGCTGACCGGCACCGGTTTCGGCAATAATCCGGGTTTTCCCCATATGTTTGGCCAGTAGCGCCTGACCAACCGCATGGTTGATTTTGTGGGCACCGGTATGATTGAGATCTTCACGCTTCAGGTAGATCTTCGCGCCACCCAGCGCCCGAGTCCATCGCTCAGCAAAATAGAGCGGTGAAGGACGGCCGACAAAGTCAGCCAGGTCACGATCAAAATCTTCCTGAAAGGTCTTGTCTTGCCAGAGCTCACGCCAGGTGCGGTCAAGGTCTTCCAGCGCACCCATCAGGGTTTCAGCCACGAAACGTCCACCGTAACGGCCAAAATGCCCCATTAAATCCGGTTGATCGTACTTGTGTTCTTCAGAAGAAAGAACGGGGGACTCAAAAATTTCTTGATCGACCATCATCTTCCTGCCGCCTTGATAAAGGCTTTGATTTTATCGTGATCCTTAATGCCAGGCTGACTCTCTACGCCACTGCTGACATCAACTCCATAGGGTCGAACCCTGTTCACTGCCTGAGCGATATTATCAGGACTCAGACCTCCGGCCAGCACCATCGGTTTATTCAGCTCATGGGGTATCAAATCCCAGTCAAAAGACTCACCGGTGCCACCCACCTCCCCGGGCTTATAACTGTCCAGCAGGTAGCCACAGGCACTGGTATAGGGAGCCACCATGTCGGCCACGGCAATATCCGGACGAACACGGAAGGCCTTCATATAACGTACCCCCCAGCGGGCGCACTGGATTTCCGGTTCATTGCCATGAAATTGCAGAAGTGAAAGAGGAACCGCGTCCAGAACCGATTGAATCAGCTCATCGGAGGCATCGACAAACAGCCCAACCACCGAGACAAACGGCGGCAGAGCCCGGACAATCTCCACGGCCTGCTCAACCGTAACACAGCGACGGCTTCTCCGGTAAAACACCAGACCGATGGCATCCGCCCCGCTATCAGCAGCGATCAAACCATCATCAACACGGGTAATTCCGCAGATTTTTATACGAGGAGATACTTCCATTTCCCGGTGTTCTCTTTCCCACGCCCTGTGTCGGGAGATTACCCGGGACACAGAGCCAACCACAGGGTAAGGGTTTGAAGGTGCTTTCACACTGTCAATCCGAAGATCAATGCGAAAGAATAGGCAACCCCTGAGCGATCAATGATCTTATCAGAACATTTCGGTGATTACTGCACCTGGCAAATCATTTCAACGATTTTAATGAGCACAATCTCCGTTCACCCTGAGCGGAGTCGAAGGGTGATTGGCACCGTCTTTACGGTTGGTTCACAGTCCACCCCCTTCGACAGCCTCAGAATGAACGTGGTTCTGCAGCTCAGTAAGTTCTCCGCTACAGGACGAACAGAGTTTTCAGAGCAATAGAGAGGAACCCATCCATTGCACGGAAAACGTATGCCAGCTCCGGAAAAACCGCCGATTTAAAGCGGAATTAATGGCGCAATAAAGTGCGGGTTCGATTCACTGGCCGGCAACCCAAACACCTTATCGTATCCCGCATCGACAAAATAAAGCCCACAGGGCGAAGCGGTTACCCCACCCTGGGCACGATCCCGGGCATCCAGCACCTCTTTTGCCCAGCCAGGCTCACGCTTGCCGCAACCCACCGCCATCAACACCCCGGCAAAATTACGAATCATATGATGCAAAAACGCATTGGCCTGCACATCAATAACAATCAGTGGTCCGTGGCGGGAAATATCCAGCCGGGTCACATTTCTGACCGGGTTCTTTGCCTGACACTGAATCGCACGGTAAGAGGTAAAATCATGTTCGCCTACCAGGCACCCTGCTGCTGCCTTCATGCGCTCAACATCCAATGGCCGATAGTTCCAGGTCACCCCTTTGGAGAGGTGTGCTGGCCGAATGGGATGGTTATAAATCACGTAACGATAACGTCGCCACAGGGCAGAAAAGCGGGCATGAAAATCATCAGAAACCGGCTTCACCCAGTTTACGGCCACGTCATCCGGCAAATTGGCATTAGCGCCATAAGCCCAGCCCCGCTCGGTACGAACGGCATCCGTATCAAAATGAATAATCTGGTTACAGCCATGAACCCGGGCATCGGTTCTTCCTGCACAGACAACGGCAACAGGATGGTTTGCCACTTTTGACAGCGCAGCTTCTACAGCAGCCTGCACAGTGGGCAAACCGGTCTTGAGAACCTGCCAACCAAAAAAACGGGAGCCATCGTATTGAACACTGGCAGCATAACGGGGCATGAAAGAAAAACACCTATAGAAAATAGCCAAAGGCAGAATTTAAGCAGGAGTGCGCGGGTAGATTACCACCAGGAGATGTTCCCGGGTTAGTGCAGCCAAGCTCTGAAATACATAAATAAACACCTCGTTGCCACAACCTCTCCGGACTCATTCCCATGGTCCCGAGGTTGTCGCAAAACCGGTTCTACAGGATGGAATCGTAACAGATTCACCACCCGCTGCTGAAGCACTCTTATCCTTTGCTTCTGTCTGGTGATCTCTGCTGTATAATCCTTTCAGTTGCACCAATTGACTCAGTCGAGATTATTCTTGGTCTGTTCGTCAGGGCTCCCGCCCACAGTGGTTGTCAAACCAAGGCGTTCTGCAGCCATTCCGGCACCGGAAAAGGCTGCTTTTGCTGTATAGTCCAGCGCTTTTCCCACCAGGTACCCGACACCTCCACCAACCACGACGGAGCCTGTGCCAGACAGGATTCGGTTCAAAGCATCAGGATGATTCGCACGTATGGCCGCATGTTTTTCTGGTGGCCCCAGTAGCATTAATGGACTTGTGATGGCACTACTGCAACCCAGACCACAGAGCGCCCCTGCGTAGGTACACGCCTGGACAATATGAGAATCCTGCTGAATGAATGGAGTGATACCAAGGTGATTCATATACGTGGATACGGTATCACGAATTTTCACAGAAGCATGCCAGAAGGCGGTACAACCGTGATAGACCCCTTTCCCGATGAGGTTTCCCGCAAAGCCATAAGCGCCCGCATATAAGGCGCGATTCAGAAAATTGTCATCGACCGCGAAGCGGGCTGTATGAAAGCCAAAAGCCAGCCCTGTCATGGTACCAGCCAAAGCCAGAGAATCCTTCATTACTGAGGCAGGAACAATAATGTTGTTCGTTGAGCCTGTACCAAAGTTGATATCCATTGTTAAGTCCCTCTCAGATATAAGAACGTGACGTTTTACGGAAGGCGACCATGTAGATACTCAAGCCAGGAAAAAGTTCCTGCTGGCAGGTTTTGACGGGTTGTCGTGCCTCCGCACTCCGTTCGTCCTGAGCCTGTCGAAGGGCGGAAACTCCGGACTCTGATAGATCGCGCTAAGCACCCTTCGACTCCGCTCAGGGTGAACGGAGATGGTACACATCAAACTCATTGAAACCATGAACTAGAGGGCTTTGTGCACAAACAGGTGGCTGTCTACCTGTTCAGCGACCAGTGGCTATCGATCTAAGGCATTCAGCCGCCATTCTGACACCGGAAAAGGCGGCTTTTGCCGTATAGTCCAGCGTTTTTCCCACCAGATATCCGACACCGGCACCGAGCATTACCGAGCCTGAGCCAGACTTGATTCGGTCCATAACATCAGGAGGAGGCCAGCAAGGAGGAGGCTCATAATTGCGGCCCCAGTGCCCACGTCTTTCAATTTCTATTGCCTCTTCTGACAGAATCAGTAATGGAGCTTCGAGGGCACTACTGCAACACAGGCCATACCACGCTCCTGCGCAGGTAAATGCCTGGACAATATGAGAATCCTGACTGAAGGGGGTAAAACCAAGGTTATTCATACACGTGGATACGGTAGCACGAATAACCTCAGAGCCTTTCCAGAAGGCGGCACAACCGTGATAGGCATTTTGTGCAATAAGGTATCCAGCAGTGCCACAACCGCCCAAATATGCGCGATGAGTCAGCACATTGTCGTCGTCCGAGGACATAGATACAAAAGAGCCAAAAGCAAGCCCTGACAGGGTACCTGCCACAGACAAAGTATCCTTGATTACAGAGGTAGAAATAACAAAGTCGGTTGTCGAACCTGCACCTGAATTGGTATTCACAGTTGAGCCGCTATCCCGGGCAATATGAGAATCCTGACTGGTGGGGGTAACATCAGGGTTATTGATATGTGTGGATACTGTATCAGGAATTTCCACAGCTCGTTGCCAGAAGGCGGCACAACTGTGATAGGCAGTTTTGGCGATGAGGTGCCCCGCAACGCTGCAAGCGCCCATATATAAGGCGCGATTCCGAAAACTGTCGTCGTTCGGGAGGCGGGTTACAAGAAAGCCGAAAGCAAGCCCTGACAGGGTACCTGCCAAGGTCAGGGCATCCTTCGCTACAGAGGAAGAAATAACAACATTGGTCGTCGAACCTGCGCCTGAGTCGATATTCATAGTTAAGCCGCTATCGATGGAAGAATCTAACGTTTAACGTGAGGTAACCCTGTAGATGCCCAAGCCAGCAAAAAGTTCCTGCTGGCAGGTAATGAGGGAATTTTCGGCACATTCACGACCACACCCGTGCCGTTCAGACATTACGGGGGTTGGTACGCAACACGTGGCTGTGTTTGCAAAATGGAAATTTTTATTCTCGGCCAGCTTCCTGGAAATGAGTTTCTGTTTCAGTTCCGTCAGGTGATCTTTGCCGTACCATTTCTGCGGAACGGCTCAGCAGGATTTCTTCAGCAGACTCTGAATGCTGATGGATTCTCCCTGAGCTACCCGAGGCAACCTCAGGGCTCTCGCTCACAGTGGTTTCAATCCAAGACGATCAGCAGCCATTTTGGCACCGGAAATGGCTGCCTTTGCGGTAAGGTCCAGCCCTTTCCCCAATAGATATCCAACACCCCCACCTAACATGGCCGAGCTTGTGCCAGCCATCAGAACCCGGGCAGCGTAAAAGGTGTTGTCAATGTAAGGATCAGGAGGTGCTGACGGATCGACAAGGTTCCGGGCTGGTCGCTGCCGCAAGGGGCTGTACCTCAAGCCTAAGTAAGCTCCTGCGTAGGTTGATGCTTTGACAATGTGAGATTCCTCATTGAAAGGGGTAATGGGCAGATTAGTCATAAGCGTGGTTACGGAATCATGTACAGCCACAGCTGAGTTCCAGAGGGCGGCAACACCGTGATGGACACTTTCAGCTAACAGGTATCCCGTGGCGCCAACAACGCCAGCAAGACAGGCGCGATTCAGATAGTTGTCGCCAGCATAAGTAGAGACACCATAGCCCAAAAAAAACGATAGAGTGGTAACTCCCGTAACCACAATATCAGCGAATTCAGAAGTGTTATTCACGCCATTGGCATTGGCATTGGTGCCAGCACCTGGGTTGACATTCATTGTTGAGCATATCCTTGATTAAAAAATGGGTATTTAACGTAATTTAACCACTTGGATGTTCAAGCCAGAAAAAAGTTCCTGTAGACAGGTAATAAAAAGGCCTTTTCAGCACCAGCGGTAAAGACCAGGAGCGAATCAGCCAATTCGCCCCTGGTAAAAACGAAACCCGGTTCAATCAAGTGCCAATCACCCCGCCATCATCTTTGGTAATCAGCACAGTACTCGACCGGGGCCGTGTAATTCCATCACTGGCCGGAAAGCTGATGGCCGGATGCTGGATATTAACCCACATGGCTTTGCCATCAGGCGTGGTGGTCACACCAGTGATTTCACACCCTCTCGGGCCAGTCAGAAAGCGTTTCACTTCTGCGGTGACCGGATCGCAGCAGAGCATCTGATTGGTGCCCATATTGCTGTTGCGTTCCTCATCGTCACCGTAATCGGTCTGAATCCAGAGGCGGCCCTGATAGTCAAACCAGATACCATCCGGCGAAGAGAAAATATCACCCTTGATATCTCCCACGAAGTGTTCAGGTACCGGGCTACCATCCGCCAGTGTCGCGCCAGGGCGGTCACCGGCCAGCAGGAACATCTCCCAGTTGAAATGGGTGGCCGTGGGATCAGCGTTTGCCTCGGTAAAACGAACAATCTGACCATGGCGGTTATCTTCCCGGGGATTGACGGCATTGGTTTGCTGATCCTCTTTTTGGCCCCGGTGCTTATTATTGGTCAGCGTGACATAGACTTCCCGGGTCTGCGGATGCACGGCAACCCATTCCGGGCGGTCCATGGTTGTGGCCCCCAGAATATCCGCAGCACGACGGGCGTGTACCAGCACATCGGCCTGACTGGTAAAACCATTGCGACGGGTCAGGCCGTTGTGGCCAAACACCAGTGGCCGCCACTCACCACGGCCATCATCATGGAACACCGCCACATAAAGAGTGCCATGATCCAGAATATCCCGGTTGGCCGCTGGATTACCGGGTTTATAGGCCTGATCCGGCACAAACTTATACACGTATTCGCCGCGGGTATCGTCGCCAAAATAGAATGCCATACGACCATCATCACCCAGCGAAAGTGTTGAACACTCTCTGACCAGTCGTCCCATGGAGGTGCGCTTTTTCGGGGTGCTGTCCGGTGAAAAAGGGTCAATTTCCACTACCCAGCCAAAACGGTTGGGTTCGTTAACATAACCGCCATGAGGGGCATGGTGATCAGGTGTCGCATTAAAACGGGGTTCTACTGACTCCCAGGCATAGTATTTACTGTTCTTGTCTTGGGCCACACCATACCGCTGGTGGGCTGGGCGTTGCTGATAATCTTCAGCATCACGGTTAACAAAGTAGTTCTTCCAGTTCTCTTCACAGGTGAGATAAGTCCCCCAGGGTGTTACGCCCATGGCGCAGTTATTCAAAGTGCCCAGCACCTCAAGACCAGCAGGGTCTGCCACGGTTTTCAGAAAATCAGTACCGGCCACTTCACCGGTCAGATCCATGGGGGTAAACCCGGTGATCCTGCGGTTATAGCGGGAATCCTTGACTTGCTGCCAGTGACCATCGGACTGCTTGCGAACTTCGATAATACTGACACCGTGGGCCGCCATCTCCTTCTTCACTTCATGCGCCGGGCGCTGTTTAAATCCCTGCGGGTTTTCAGTGATGGTCAGACCGTTGGGGTGAAGCGTAGGATTAATGTACTCATGATTCATGACCAGCAGGCCATGGTCGTCCGGCTGGTCCGCAAATGGGAAGAACCAGATCCCATCGTGATTCTGGCCTGCCTGCTTCATCTGCTCCCGCCAGCTGTTGCTGCCATCTGGCCGCCAGGGTCTGGCACCTTTCTCTACCGGGTCACCCCATGAAAAAAAGACGCTGGCCGTATAGCCTTCAGGCACATTGATGGCATCGAACATGGGGTCCTGCTCAATGGGAATGGGCTTGAATCCGATGTCCGCCCGCCGCAGGTTTCCAACAGTACTGCCACCCAGAGCATTATGACTCTGCCCGGTCGTGCCCATACAGCCAGCCAGAAAGCCTGCCATGGCCAGACCCAGGCCACCTTTCATAAAGTTCCGCCGACTTTTTTCTACCACGTCATCCAGGGTACTGTTGCCAGAGAAGTTATCTGGCTGATCATCCAGCGACTCCAGCTGTTCATGAAAATCACGATGGTTCTGTAACTTTGAAGATCCGGCTTCCATGATTATCCCTCATCGTTAAGTAAACACACTGTTATTGAAAGAATGATTTGCTGAGAGATTAGGCGATGACTGTTACAGATTTATTGCTATCAAGTTTCAATTAGATGAAAAAAGCTCTGCAAGAAAACGGAGCAAATTGTGGAGAGAAAGTCAGCCGAAACGGTTGCTACCTATCCGGGAAAGACAGATAGCATCAGGCTATTTCAGGAAGGTACTACTTCAAATTTTATCTCAGCATCTTTTTCCAGCCGCTCAATAAGCCGATCACCAAATAACGTGGATGTTGTCCAGAAACCGCCCGCCCTCCCGCTCTTCTGCTGCTTATCGTGGAAGTCCAGGGCCAATCCTGCAGCCACCTGCCCCAGCATTCTGGCGGTAGAGCCATACCCCGGATCGCCCTGGCCAACAACACGGGTGCGAATTTCCTGGCCATCTGCTGTTTTGCCCAGAAAGCGAATATCATAAAACCCGGTTTTCTGGGCTTCGGGAGAAGGTCCCTCACCCGGTTTGGGCAACACAAATCGCTCCATAAACCAGCGGGTTGGCTTAATCACCATGGACAGCATAAACAGACCCAGTCCGCCTACCAGGGCGGAAGACTGTAAACGACCTTTAAAACCAGCCCCCATCAGCATGGCTTCGCTGTACCTGAAATCCCTGCCATAAGGAAATTCAGCCAATGCATTGGAACGAAGGACCACCCGGGAATTAATGCCAGCCATAATGAAAGGTGCCAGCCACGCCCCAAAGCCGGAATCATACGTCGGTGTTTTAACAACTTCCTGTCTGGCCTTCAAGCTTTCATTGTCAGGGCAGAGCAGATAAGGGTTGGCCAACTGTCGGCGTAATGCCGGGTTGTTTGCCGCCTCACGGGTGAGGTTAGTTATACTGGCCAGCGTGCCACCGGATATACCACCTCTGGCGGCTTTCACCCGCATGCTGATATCTGAACAGAATGAACCCAAAACTTCCCTGGCTTTTTTCTGGGTAAAGTACACGCCCATATCAGAAGGTATTGAGTCAAAGCCACTGCAATGAACAATGCGTGCACCGCTGTTGCGTGCCGTTTCCTCATACCGGTCCAACATCTGTCGGATCCATTGCACCTCTCCGGTCAGGTCGCAATAATCAGTACCACTTTCTGCACAAGTCTTGACCAGTGATTCGCCGTAAAGTGCATAAGGTCCCACTGTCGAAACAATGACCCGGGTTTGCTGGCACAATGCTTTCAATGAAGTCTCATCAGCAGCGTCAGCCAGCAGCACAGGTAGCTCAGGCTGTTGTAAGTTCTGCTTTAATTGAGCCAGTTTCGCTTGAGAGCGCCCTGCTATCGCCCAGTTAAGGCGTTCCTGGTCATTGTCGTTAAATCTATCAACCAGGTACTGGCAAAGTAGTTGTCCAACGAAGCTGGTCGCCCCGAATACAATCACATCAAATTGATTATTCATAAACTCAGGAGATCTCTGTACTTTGTCGTTTTTATAAGAGACATACAGCCTACAGAATTGAGTATAAAAATGGAAAAGATAAAAGAGATATAGTCAAGGACCATCCACTCGATAACGCCGGACAGATTATCATTTTGAACTTATGAGCCATGAATGGGTCTCTTTATGATCATTTAAATCAAACTAAAATAGTTGGTTGACTTTATGAATCCAGGTTTTCCTCACGAGACAAGCAGTATTTATTACCCGACAAGCTCCGCACCAAAGCAAACAGCTTATGGTCAATCTGCTACCAATGGCCCAGATCCAAACGGAGCCGTTCAACATGAACGGATTAAAATCACCAGAACCATTCGAACAGAAGGCCTGAAGCCCGATCTGCATTGCTTTCATTCAAAACAACCTTCAAGCAACCCCTTACAACCCGGTAGAGTTAGAGCTGACTATGCACACCAGCCATATTTTAATCAGCAGCCCCTGAACTACCCGGCAACCAACCACTACAGTAATACCTCCATGACCTCAGCCAGCCAGCCCATACCAGCCCATCAGATTACTCGCTCTGACAGCCATCTGGACAAGGTACAATGTAACCAGGTGCTGGCAAAACCCACAACAGATCTACAAACACAAAACGAAATTACTGACCTCCTGAGTGAGATTTGTGACCAAGCATCCGTTCCACCACAAAATCAAATGGGCAAGACCGGCTCATCCTTTACGACATACCAGCCTGCGAACATTTATGCCAGTCATTCTATTTATCCGGGCACGCGGTTTTCAGACACGAAAGAGTCAGCCTTCTGGCACTTTTCGCAGGGCAATCAAGCCTTTCATACTTCGTATCCTGGATTCAGAGCAGGCGAAAATGCCAGTATCATGGGCTACGGACAGCAGCCCCTCACACCAACAATCGCACAATCAGAAAACTTTATACCAAGCCCTCTCCTTTCATCACCAAGAAAGCGTCTGCAAAATCAGGACTTGAGTCATCAGGCAAAATTAGGTGCGTTTACTCCCACAAAACCTTATCTCAACACCACGGCTTACAACAGCAATTCAACCACAAAATCAAATGGTGCCAATTACCAAAACTTATTTACTGCGAACCAAATGAACCATTGGATGTACTCAAACGAACTGCAATGTTTTGCAAATACCCAGCCTGCTTACTCAGCGGCCAGTAGTGATTATTTCCAGCAGCAAATGGCTCAGACCGCAGCCTACAAAAGCTATATGACGCAAAACCTCCCAACACCACATGTACAAAATCTTGCCGCCAGACCTTTACCTCCCGGGCAGTCAACAAGGCCTGAGCACTCGGCAAACAGTTATCCTGTTCCGGTTTCGGTTTCGTCACGTTCCGCTGATCAACCAGGCTCATCATCCCTGATTGCTCCCGCGGACAAATCAGCACCACAAGATTCCAATACTTTGCAACAAAGCACGGATTACCCTGATACCCAGACCAAAAATACCAGTAAAGAAACACACACCCCCCCGTCACCGGAAAGTAAAGCATCTGATGACAGTAGCAATGAGGTTGATTTTAATTGGCAAGCTCCTGAGTTTCAGAGGGAGTCTGACGAGATTGTGTCATTAATCCACGGGACCGAAAATCTATTGGGTATACAAAAACTGGATTTGCCCTGGATTACCACCGCACAGGCATTAATTATTGCCGCAGATGCCATTGACGGCAACATAACCGAAGCCACGATGCATATATTGCGATTAGGCCTTTTAATGGACCAGCCAAATGAGCCAGACAATCCACTTGAGGATGTCAACCCGGAGATGGCCAAGCTAGTCAATGACTGGTATGAGCAAAGCGAAGAAGACAAAATAGAATCTGAATACTTTGAATTGCTGAATGCCATTAATCGATATAGACGAACGAAAGGTGAACCAGCATTGCAGGAAAGCACTTCTTGTAGCAGCGTTCTTGAAATAGCTAATGAAATATTACAGTCTGAAAGGAACGCAATGAGTAGTGATTCTTTACCACCAAAGCGTGACAGAGCCTTCCTGCCTGAATACATCCAAACTGCCTTAAAATACATTCAAGGTGATAAGGAGTAGAAAAAGTTTTTGAAAACAAAAGAAGGAAATATGGCGGTGAGGGAGGGATTCGAACCCTCGATACGGCTACAAACCGTATACTCCCTTAGCAGGGGAGCGCCTTCAGCCTCTCGGCCACCTCACCGGGAACGATGGCTATGTTACCCTGAGCGCCTTGAAAAGCAAGTTTTTTTTAACCAGGGAATTTTTTAGCCATCTTCCAAAGCCTCAGGTATGTGCTGTTTCCTGCCCCGAAGTTGCAGGAATCTTACAGACTAAAACAGTACTGAAATTTGAATCAGCATCACGATCTTTTTGCTCATTGAAGCAGTAGATAAATAAATGATCACCGTCGGGGCTAAACTTGACCATTCCAACGCGATGATCCAGTACTATCTTGTCTTTTTCAACCCATTTGCCGTCAGCATCAATACCCCAAAGCTGCACAAGGCCTGGCTGGCGCTGGTCGTTACTGTCTAGTTTGTTGCCGTAGGTCAGAAAATGATTTTCCGGACCATTAAAACGCACTCCTTCGATCCCGTAGACACCAAGATTCGAGGTCGAGTTCGTCTGCGCCAGCTTGATCCACTCACCATTCGTTTCACGCCCGAGAATACTGGCGGTGCCCAAACTAGTGCTATAGGCAAGGTTCCCTGAATGGGAAAACTGGGCATCAAGAATATGATCTGAATGTTTAACCACCAGTTGTTTATGCAGATTTCCCTGACTGTCCAGGCCCTGAATTTTGAGATTCCCTCTAAGATCAAGGGTCAGTACACTGTCCTCCTGAGCGTTGAAGGCAGCATGGGAAATCCCCATCTGATAATTACCTGCCCTTGCTTTCTCAACAAGATTACCCGCCCCATCATCACCCCAAATGCAGGCAAATTCCGAATCAAAGCCATAGCTCAACATCAGGTCCTCTGAGGGGCTGAAGATGATGTCGCTACTGCCTGGGTGCTCTAGGGTTTGAGCTTTACCCGGCCTGCGGCAGTCGAGGACTTTATAGATGACATTGGTCGGTCTGCAGATGATTTCGCTGCCGCTGCCCTCTGGTTTATAAAGACTTGCCCGTAACATACGCCCGGAGGGACTGAATCGTGCATAGGCACAATTCTGCATTTCAGTTTGTACTACCCAGGCACCGTCATCATTGTAGCCAGAAATCAAGGCGTTACGATCTTTATCAACAGTCAACGTGTGTTGGCCGGAGGCATTAATGGACGCATAATCTACGCTTCCCTCATGCTCGTTGAGGTGATTTAACCTACCTTCAGGATGAATGATTTCCCCAATCTGCAACCAATTGCCATCAGCATCGCATCCCACAAAGACTTCCTCGTTACCCTCGGTCAAGATCAGGGCATGCCGCTCATCATCACTGAACTGGACGCTTAAAATCTTGCTGTTACACTCAATGGTCTTTATTTTCTCCAGACACTTGTTCTGATCATCACAGTTCCAAAAGGTCGCTGTTCTGTCCTCGCACGTCAGTATACAATTGCTCCTGGCCCCGAAGCATATTTGAACAGAATCCTTCATCGGCCAGTGACGGATCTCTTTATTCTGGGTCAGAGGGGTCCAACGGCCATTGATATCCTCCCCCCATACGCTGATTTTACCGGTTTGAACATCCCTGGTTATGATCTTGTCCTGCAAAGGGCTGCAGTCTGGCATCTCTTTAGGGCTTTCTTCATTTCCGGGGGTGCGATCAAACGCCACCTCATCCTGGCCAGGATCAATATCTTTACTCTTACTCACCAGGACACTGCCATCGTGGTTGTCTCTCAGGATTGTGAGCCCCCCCGACTCGTTGTCGTAACGCAAGACAGCGTTAGGAGCCAGGGAATGCCATTTGTGTTCATCCAGCCATTTGCCATCCGTACCCGGTCGCCAGATGCCAAGGCGATAATCGTCCCTGGAGCAGCCATGGATAACCAGGCCTTGATCCTCTGGGCTGAAACTGGCATCAAAAACACCGTAATTAAAGCTGAACTGAGCTGTTAATCGCAGGTAATCTCTCTGGCAGTGGAAGATATCTTCCACCATTGGGTCAATTGTGTCCGGCTGCCTGTTATTGACAGCAACATCCGGTAACTGTCCATGCTGTTGCATTGCACCGGACAAACCATCTTTTGATGACTGCTGCATCATGGAAACAGGCAGCTCGGCAATCTTGCGTTGATCGGTAGTAGTGGTGATACCCGGTTCAGGTGGTAGATCTGGTGTCAACTGTTTCAGCGATGGTGTCTGATCCGATGCAGGGACTTTCTCGATGCATTTATTAAAGGCCTCCGCTGCCCCATGCAGTTTTTTCAGATCATCAAGTGTCTGAAGCCCACCGGCTTCTGATCTGGCCGCTGGCACACTGATTGCTGTTGTTGGATGCATGATAAATAACTCCGGTCGTATTGACAAAAAGGGGACTAATCAATGAGGCGATGAGTCAGAAACACCCTTTTTTTTGACTGTCTGACCATTCAGCTTCTGAACTGTAGATCAGCGCATTTGACAAAAGTTCCTGCTTTAAGAGATTTTTTTAATTCAGGGTCATGATACCAATCATGCCGTCTGGGAGGCTGACCGAGAATAGCGCCCGTCTAGGCGACTAGGCGACCCCGTAGCGAGGATGGCAGAAAATTGAGGATAAAAAGTCGGAAATTTTTAGTGAATAGTGGTTCTATTTGCTAAAAATTTCCGACTTTTTAGACCAATTTGCTGCCACCGCACGACTGCATGGATGCAGGAGCTAGAACAACGCAGGAGCAGTTGCCGCGTAGGGCAGTCTATTCTCGGCCAGCCTCCTAACCCGGATATTTCATAAACTGCCCCGAATCTCGCGCAGGACTTTGTCGCTCTAAGGGATTTTGTGAGGGAGCACCGTACCGGGGAGTACGGTCGACTGAGCAAAACTCCCTTAGAGCGGCAAAGGACAAGCGAGATCGGGAGCACGTTTATGAAATATCCGGGCTAAGTCCCGTGATGAGCAGAATAGCCCCTTAAGACATCGCGTTGCGAACAATCATTCGATACCATTTGACCAAATACAGATACAAAAAAGCCTGACAAACTTTCAGGCTTTTTTGAAACTGTCTGCCGGGATTAACAAGGTTCCCTTAATCAAATCAGAGATATAAACGACAGTTTAATAGTTATCAGTAAGACTCGTAAGATTCAGACTCGTATCCGGACTCGTAACCTTCATCTTCTTCATAAGAGCGACCAGTTCCTCCTTTCTTGTGCTCTTTTTCTTTTTGAATTCTCTGGTAAATTTCTTCCCGATGAACTGCAACCTCTTTTGGTGCGTTAACACCGATACGAACCTGGTTACCTTTAACACCCAGAACAGTGACAGTGACCTCGTCCCCTACCATCAGTGTCTCTCCTACGCGGCGAGTCAGAATCAGCATTTCAATCTCCTTATTTACATCTCTGTTAAGTCAACAACCGTCAATTCTGAGCACGCTGGTGCATTGGTTAGAAGCTGATGATATCACCCAGAATGATCGCGTGAAATTACACGACACCAACCCCAGTACAGACATTATTTCACCTTAAAATTGCCTGACCTTTAAACTGCTTTAGTACTCAGTTCAAAGTAATGAAGTATATGTCAGCTCAACCGTTCATGCTTAAGAATTATTCAGCAAACCCAGTCTAGTCACCAAGTTCAGGATTTCCATTCGTATTTCTACCTGCCGGAAATGGTTTTTGGGCTTGATAACTCTACGCGCTTTACTTTTGACTGCTTTTGAATACCTGTTGCTCTTTCCACCCTTGCAATTTCAGGTGGGTTTGGAGCAGAAGAGCCCCCTTACGAGGCTCACGATTTTATTTATATTGACGTTTTAGACCCCATTATCTTCCATTGGTTCCCTGTCCAGCTGAAAAGCCGAGTGGAGCGCCCGAACAGCGAGCTCCAGGTATTTCTCTGCAATGATAACGGAAACCTTGATTTCGGACGTTGAGATGATCTGGATGTTAATCCCTTCAGCCGCCAGCGCTTCAAACATCTTGGTGGCTACCCCCGCATGGGAGCGCATGCCAACGCCGACAATGGAAACCTTGGCGATTTTCATATCACCGTGGTATTCAAGGGCTTCGAGCTCTTTAACAATCTGCTCAACCACCACTTTTGCCCGCTCATAATCATTACGATGAACGGTAAAGGTGAAATCGGTGGTTTTGTCCTCAGCCGTATTCTGGACAATCATATCCACTTCAATATTGGCCCGGCTGACCGGCCCCAGAATCCGGGATGCCACACCGGGAATATCGGGCACGCCCTTAATGGTCAGCTTGGCTTCATCTCGGTTGAATGCGATGCCGGAAACTACCGGTGATTCCATGGCGATACCCTCATCCAGTGTAATCAGTGTTCCAGGGCCATCCTGGAAGGTGTGCAGAACTCTCAGGTTAACATTGTATTTGCCAGCAAACTCGACAGCCCTGATCTGCAGGACCTTGGAGCCCAGACTGGCCATTTCCAGCATTTCTTCAAAGGTGATCTTGTCCAGCCGACGGGCTCCCTCAACCACTCGCGGGTCAGTGGTGTAAACACCATCGACATCCGTGTATATCTGGCATTCATCAGCCTTCAGGGCCGCTGCCAGGGCTACTGCCGTGGTATCCGAACCTCCCCGCCCCAGGGTGGTGATATTATTTTCTTCGTCACGCCCCTGGAAACCGGCCACCACAACCACGCGCCCCAACTCCAGGTCCCTGACGATACGCTCGGTATCAATGCGCTGGATGCGGGCCTTGGTGTGGACACTGTCAGTAACAATAGCTACCTGACTACCGGTATAGGACGTCGCAGGGCAGCCCCGCTCATTCAGGGCCATACTCAAAAGACCGATGGTCACCTGCTCGCCCGTCGAGAGGATAACATCCATCTCCCGTGGCGTCGGCTGTGACTGCATGGATCGGGCAAGCTCCACCAGCCGGTTGGTTTCACCACTCATGGCGGAAACCACAACGACCACGTCGTGCCCCTGTTCGCGGAACCCTTTGACCTTATCAGCAACACCCTGAATGCGTTCAGTGGTGCCTACTGAGGTGCCGCCAAATTTCTGTACTATTAGCGCCATTTTATTCGTTCTACTTCAATCAGCCATGACCCGGAGGCTGACCGGGAATAGAGCGCCTTACTGCGAACACTATTCCCGGACAGCCTCCTGATGATCAAGCTTCCCTGTACCAGCTTCCTGCTGCAACAGCCCAACATAATTTACAGAATACAGACATTCAGAAGCCGGACAGCAAAAGCTGCCATCTCTATCATTCAGTGGATGGCAAAATGTACCATGAATCCCCTCCGGGGTGTATGCCTCAAAGCAATAAAAAACGGGCTGACCCATAGAGGCTGACTTGTCAGAATAGCTAACCATCCTGACAAAACCGCTTACAACTGCGCTTCCAACCACCCTTTAATAGACGACAACGCTTTTTCAAGATTCTCTGGCTGAGAACCGCCACCCTGGGCAAAATCAGGACGACCACCGCCTTTGCCACCCAGCTGCTCAGCCACCATCTTCAGCAGATCACCCGCCTTGACACGTCCGGTCAGATCTTTGGTCACACCGGCAGCCAGAGGCACCTTGCCATCCGCTTTGGTGGCCAGGAAAACGATACCAGAGCCCAGTTTGTTCTTCAGCTGGTCAACCATGTCGCGCAATGATTTGGGGTCAACACCCTCAAGCTCCGTCGCCAGCAGCTTAACGCCATTTACCTCAACCGCCTGAGACACCAGGTCAGAACTGCCAGCGCTGGCCAGCTTCTGCTTCAGCTGCTGCAGCTCTTTTTCCAGGCTCTTGCTCTGGGTAACCAGCGCCTGCAATTTGGCGTCGAGACTTTCCGGTTTGGCTTTCAGCACACGACAAGCGTTGTTCAGCTCGGCAAAGCGCGTCTGCACAAAAGCTTCAGCACCCGCACCGGTCACCGCTTCGATACGACGCACACCGGCGGCAATGCCACTTTCCGCAACAATTCGGAACGCACCAATATCACCGGTGCGACTGGCGTGAATACCGCCACACAGTTCGATGGAGAAGTTGTCGGTGCCCATGGTCAGTACTCGCACTTCGTCCGCGTACTTTTCACCAAACAATGCCATGGCTCCCTTTGCCCTGGCTGCGTCCATATCCATAAGTTCAGTCTGTACCGGAGTGTTGGCACGGATCTGTTCATTCACCAGCGCTTCTATGACCTTTAACTCTTCCGGCTTCACCGCTTCAAGGTGAGAGAAGTCAAAGCGCAGACGCTCCGGATCAACCAGAGAACCTTTCTGGGTTACATGATCACCCAGCACCTGTCTCAGGGCCGCATGCAGCAGGTGAGTTGCCGAGTGATTCAGTGAGGTAGCATGACGCTTGTCAGCATCAACATCAGCGGCTACTTCATCGCCAGACTTCAGTTCACCGGATACCACTTCGACAATATGGAGGTGGTGATCACCCTGCTTCCGAGTATCCACAACACGTACAGAACCGGTGGCAAAATTCAGCAGGCCGGTATCACCCACCTGGCCGCCAGACTCCGCATAGAATGGCGTCTGTTCCAGAATAACCGTTGCCTGCAGGCCTTCATTGATCTGTTCTACCTGCTCACCACCCACAAACAGGGAGTGAACGCGAGCCTGACCCGCCGTGTTCTCATAGCCGGTAAAAGCAGTTGAGCCTTCGATCACCAACTGGTCATTGTAATCAACACCAAACTTGCTGGATGCACGGGCACGCTCACGCTGAGCTTCCAGTGCCTGTTCAAAACCCTCAATATCCACTGTCAGCTTACGCTCACGGGCAATGTCTTCCGTCAGATCCACCGGGAAGCCGTAGGTATCATACAGCGTGAACAGGGTTTCACCGGAGATCACATCCCCCTGCCCGCTGGCCTGCAGAGCAGCAATGCTCTCTTCCAGCAGTTTCATCCCTTTATCCAGGGTACGGGTAAACTGTTCCTCTTCCTGCAGCAGAACCCGCTCGATGTGCTCCTGGTTCTTCGCCAGATCCGGATAAGCGTCACCCATCACCTGCACCAGTGACCCCACCAGCTTATAAAAGAAGGATTCTTTGGCCCCCAGTTTGTGGCCATGACGGCAGGCACGACGGATAATCCGGCGCAGCGTGTAGCCCCGGCCTTCATTGGAGGGCATAACGCCATCACTGATCAGGAAACTGCAGGAACGGATATGGTCAGCAATAACCCGCAGGGACGCTTCCGTGGTGGCAACGCCACCGATAATATCAGAAGCATCGTTCAGCAGAGACTGGAACAGATCAATCTCGTAGTTGCTGTTGACATGCTGCATCACTGCGGCAATTCGCTCCAGGCCCATGCCGGTATCAACCGATGGCCTGGGCAGTGGTTGCATGTCACCGTCGGCCTGACGGTTGTACTGCATAAATACGATATTCCAGATTTCAATAAAGCGATCACCGTCTTCTTCTGGCGTACCCGGACGACCACCCCAGATATGGTCACCGTGATCATAGAAAATTTCGGTACAGGGGCCACAGGGGCCAGTATCACCCATCTGCCAGAAGTTATCGGAAGCGTAAGGCGCTCCCTTGTTGTCGCCAATGCGGATAATATCCTCCGCTGCAATACCAATGTCGTTTAACCAGATATTGTAGGCTTCATCGTCAGAGGCATAGATGGTGACGCAAAGACGCTCTTTAGGCAGTTTCAGCGTGCCGGTCAGAAAGTTCCAGGCAAAGTGGATCGCTTCTTTCTTGAAGTAATCGCCAAAGCTGAAATTACCCAGCATTTCAAAGAAGGTGTGGTGACGGGCGGTATAACCGACGTTATCCAGGTCATTGTGTTTGCCCCCGGCACGTACACACTTCTGGGAAGTGGTGGCACGGTTGTAGTCACGCTGCTCACGCCCCAGGAAAGTGTCTTTGAACTGGTTCATCCCGGCATTGGTAAACAGCAGGGTTGGGTCGTCATGGGGTACCAGAGAGCTACTGGCAACCACTTCATGGCCGTTTTCCCTGAAGTATTCCAGAAAAGCAGAACGTATTTCGTTAGTCTTCATATACAGTTCCCACCGGGGGAGTTATCTCTTGTCAGCCATGAGCGGAAAAGGCCGCTCACTCCCAAACACAAAAATGGCAGCGCAATCACAATGAGCAGCCTTTTCACAGTAAATTTACGCAAACCGGGGATTATATAGGAATGGTGGGAAAAAATGATCACTTCACCCCATCATTAACAGGCTTTTTACCGGGCTTTTTTCACTGATGGCCTAATGAGCAGCAGAGCGGTACTGCTTAAGTATGTGCAGAGAGCGCGAATCTTCCTCCCTTCGCTGGCCTTTGCGTGCCCATAAATAGCGGTCACAATAGACTTGAACCAGGGCCTCCATCAGCTGACGATTGGTGTTTTCACCCAACTCGCCCAGTGCTCTTGCTGCCACTTCAGCGGTACACAAGTACTGCTCCTGACGATTACTTCGGAGACGGTAGATGGATGGCTCTTCAGGCTGCAAGCTCAGTAAATTCAAACCATGCAACCAGGGGCTTTGACGATACATTTTCCTGGCCTGTTGCCAGGTTGCATCAATGATAATGAAGGCAACCTTACGTTCACTCCCGGAATTATAATGCCACTGCCTGTTATGAAGAAGAGAAAGCGGAGTATATCTGGCTCATGGAGAAGCCGCGCTGGGCCAGAAAGCGGGTCTGCCGGGCTCTTTCTTTATGGTCCCGGGGTACAGAGGCACCAAACTTTCGCTCTTTTACCGCTTTTGCCAGTTCATCCCAGTGATCGTCCTGCTCCAGCAGGTATTGACCGATCAACTCGCTATCAACTCCTTTCTGAAACAGTTCCGATTTAATACGAACCGGACCGTAGCCCCGCTGTTGACGACTGTAGACCAAACTTTCAACAAAGCGGTCATCACTTTGCAGCCGCTCTGCCCGCAAGCGGGTAAGCGCGTCTAATACCAGTTCCCGGGGAAAACGGCCCGAGAGTTTTCGGACCAGTTCGGTAAAACCATGTTCCCGCCGGGCCAGTAGATCCATAGCAGCCCGGCGGACATCGTTTACCGATTGAATGACATCAGCAGACATTCAATTACTCAGCCAGCAGCTCGTCCTGCTGTACACTTGCCGCTGCATCGTCGTCACCTTTTTTGCCAGCACTTTTTCCGGCGTCAACTTCGGCTTTTTTTGCAGCGTCCTTCTCTGGAGTGCTCATTAACTCAGCACGGATCTGGGCTTCGATTTCAGCCGCCACTTCCGGATTATCAGAAAGATACTGGGCAGCATTGGCTTTACCCTGGCCAATCTTGGTTCCCTTATAGGCATACCAGGCACCGGATTTGTCCACCAGCTTCAGCTTGACACCCAGATCAATCACTTCGCCCATATGGTAGATGCCCTGACCATACAGAATCTGGAATTCAGCCTGACGGAATGGTGGCGATACCTTGTTCTTCACCACTTTAACGCGGGTTTCGTTACCGATCACCTCATCGCCCTGCTTCACCGAACCGGTACGACGAATATCAAGACGTACAGAAGAGTAAAATTTCAGCGCGTTACCGCCGGTAGTGGTTTCCGGGTTGCCGAACATCACACCGATCTTCATACGGATCTGGTTAATAAAGATGACCATGCAGTTGGTCTGTTTGATGGAACCGGTCAGCTTACGCAGTGCCTGAGACATCAGACGGGCCTGCAGACCAACGTGGGAGTCCCCCATATCACCTTCAATTTCAGCCTTGGGTACCAGGGCAGCGACAGAGTCAACCACGATAACATCCACGGCACCGGAACGAACCAGCATATCGGTAATTTCCAGCGCCTGTTCACCGGTATCCGGCTGGGAGACGTACAGGTCATCCACATTTACACCCAGCTTACCGGCGTACTGTGGGTCCAGGGCATGCTCAGCATCAACAAAGGCACAGGTGGCACCGTGCTTCTGGGCCTGGGCAATAACGCTCAGGGTCAGCGTGGTTTTACCGGAAGATTCAGGGCCGAAGATTTCAATAACACGGCCTTTCGGCAGGCCACCAATGCCCAGGGCAATATCCAGTTGCAGAGAACCGGTAGAAATTGCGGGAATTGCTTCCTGCTTCTGATCCCCCATCCGCATGATGGCACCTTTACCAAACTGTCGGTCAATCTGGCCAAGTGCTGCTGCCAACGCTTTTTTTCTGTTATCATCCATTTTTTCACGCCCTCAGTTCGATTCTGATTTCATCAGGAACAGCTCAATAAGTAATACTGTATATTTAAACAGATACTGGATATTTGTCCAGTATATTTATCGCTTCGACAGGAAGGAATCTTTTTTCAGGTTAACGTTTCTCAGGTCAACAGGGTCAGAACACCCAGCAACGCCTGAACAACCGTTTGCGCCCTGATCTGATCACGATCACCCTCAAAATGGAAGTGCCTTGCAGTTGTTTCCTGGCCGGCACTCCAGGCAATCCAGACGGTTCCCACAGGTTTTTCCGGTGTCGCCCCCCCCGGTCCGGCAACGCCGGTCACGGCTATAGAGATATCCGTTGCCAGCAGCTTGCGGACACCCCGGGCCATGGCGATGGCCACCTGCTCACTGACCGCACCGTATTTATTCAGCAACACTGTCGGCACATGCAGGAGATTGGCCTTTACGCCATTGGCATAGCAGATGACACCACCGTCAAACCAGGCCGAGCTTCCCGGCAACACGGTCAGGACATGACCAATACCACCACCGGTACAGGATTCAGCGGTAGACAGGGTCCAGCCCCTGGACATCAGGAGTTCAGCAATTTCCCTGACAATGGGGGACGTAGCAGAATGCAGTGCAGGTTCCATGGTCACTCGCCAGTACGGTTATCAGAGGAGCCAATCAGGATAGGATGTTATAACACGATTAGGGGCAGTCTTCACAAGTTATCATTGAATGCACCATTTCACAGCACTGTTGCCAGGGAAACATGCCTTGCCCCGGAGCATCGGGGCAAAGCATTCTCTCTCTATTCAAACTCCTTCAAACTCTCCACCGTTATGGCATAGACAACGTCAGTGTACTCGGAGGTATTGTTTTCAACCCTGATCACTCCTTCCAGCCAGTAAGGGGTATAGCCCGCTTCTGTGACTTTTATGCCCTGGTCATAGCGGACAAAAATGGTCTGATTGGGTGGCGGTGGCGGTACATGAATACAGGCTCCCAGGGTTGGCACCAGCAACAGCTCTGTGGCTGATTGATCCTTGCCAATATTCAGCGGTACCAGGTAACCGGGAATTTTGACCCGTTGCTGATTCATACTTGCTACCGGAATCTTGCCCAGCTCTTCAATATACTCAATAGCCTCTTCCTGACTGATTTCACCCGCCTCATATTTACGGACAATGTCCTCATCCACCGGCGGCATCAGATCATCCCAGTTGATCTCTTTGATCGCAGGCTTTTCGGTGCTTGCAGCCATGGCAAAGTTCACCGGCATAAAAGCCAGCATAAGCACCACGGCCATCCAGCCAGGGTGTTGTCTTCCAGCTATCATTATTTGCTCTCCTACAGCCTGACCGTCAGACCATCCGCCAATGAATTTTTATAGGCCCGCCAGGCAGGCACTGCACCCAGTATGGTCGCCGAGATAACAATGACGACCGCCAGAATCCACTCAAACATCCCCGGTAACGCAATGGTAATGTGCAAACCCAGCTGCACTTGCAATACCGGTTGAATGGCGAACAGCATTCCATACATCAGCAGGAAGCCCAACAGTGTACCAGTGATGGCATAGATCAGGGACTCGGTCATCATCAGGGTAAAGATATGCCAGGGCCGGGCACCTACTGAACGGAGAATGGCCATCTCTCTGCGCCGTTCATTAAGCGACGTCAGAATGGTGGTCAGCATACCCACCAACCCCGCAATCACCACCATCACGGAAACCGCCAGCAATGCCTTTTCCGCTGAACCCACCAATTGCCAGAGTTCTCCCAGGGCGACACCCGGTAAAATAGCCGTCAGTGCTTCCTGGCGATACTCATTCACTGCCCGCTGATACCGAAAAGCCGCCACCCGGGACTTCAAACCAACAAAATAGGCGGTAATGCTGGACGGTTGCAAATCCATGGCCCGTGCCCTGTCGGCAGAAACCGAGAACAGTGCATTAGGTGCTGCCCCATTGACCCAGTCAATGTGCAACGCCTCAATCCCCTCCAGAGAGATCATTACCACTCGGTCCATAGGGGTGCCGGTGGGCTTTAACACACCAGAAATCCTGAAGGGTTTATCCTGATGCGTCTGCAGGCTCCGGCTTTCAACACCATGACTGAGCACTATTTCCTGACCAGCCTGATAGCCAAGAACCGCCGCCACTTCAGAACCAATCACCGCATCATAGAGATCATCAAATGGCTTACCATTTTTGAAACTGATGGGCTGATCATCACCAAAACGGAAGTGTTCAAACAGGGTTTGAGCGGTACCCACCACGCGATAACCTTGATGGGAGTCCCCCAGGGCAATAGGGATAGTCCAGGCGACTGCCTTATTGGAAGACAATTCCTGGTAGGTTTCCCAGGTAATGTTATTGGTCGCATTACCCAGATGAAACACCGAATAAAGCAGCAGATTAAGCGAACTGCTGCGGGCACCAACCACAAGATCGGTACCGGACACGGTACTGGTAAAACTGTTCCGGGCCTCAACCCGCACCCTTTCCACGCCCAGCAACAAAGCTACGCTGATGGCAATGGAGAAAATGGTCAGCAATGCCGTGGTTTTGCGATTACTCAGACTTTTCACCGCCAGATGAAGTATTGACATTACACCACCTCCGGCTGGCCTAAAGGCCGATGTTGACTGGCCCGGTTAATTTCATTCAAGGCCACAGAGCGATCAAACAAGGCTTCCAGGGCAGAGTCATGGCTGACAAAAACCAGCGTACTGCCAGCAGCCTCACACTCAGCAAACAGCAGACGAATAAATGCCTCACGGGTATCGCTGTCCAACGCCGAGGTGGGCTCATCTGCGATCACCAGATCAGGACGACCAATCAACGCTCTGGCTGCTGCCACTCGCTGCTGTTGGCCGATACTGAGCTCCGTCACTGACCTTTGCAGCAACTGCGGCTCGGTCAGCTCCAGATGGTTTAGCAGTCGAATCGCTTCCTGCCCGGCATCAACGCCCATGGATTGCACGTTTTCACGGCGCTTGCTGGCAAACCCCAGCGGCAGTGTGACATTGTCAACTACTGAAAGGTAAGGGATCAGGTTAAACATCTGAAAGATAAAACCGATATGATTGGCCCGGAAATGATCCCGCCGTGCCGGGGAGAAACGACCAATGTCGTTTCTCAGCACAGAGACAGCACCGGCAACCGGTGTGAGCACGCCGCCCAGCAGCCCCAACAGCGTCGTTTTACCCGACCCTGAAGGCCCCCGGATAAACACCTTCTCACCCTGATGGATTAACAGCTCTGGTATATCCAGAACCGCAGTTCCCGGCTGCCAGCCAAACTGGACATCCTTTAGGTGAATCACCGGTTGACCGAGACTGCTCATATCAGAAGCGCACCTCTGGTCGCTCACGGTTCATCTGACCCGCTACCTGGCCAGAATCGGTAAAGCCCTGAACCTTCAACTGTTCACTGTTTGCAAACCGCTGAAACAGTCGGGTAGAGATGCTGTTAAGCCCGGCAATATTGGCACACTCATAAACATAAGTAGCAGCAATATCCATATGCGCTGACTCATGGTGACCATCGCTATGGTGGTCATCGTGTCCATGACTGTGATGGTGGGAATCCTGATGACCATCTGTATGATGGTCGTCATGTTCATGCTTGTCATGGTGGTGTCCATCTGCATCACCATGATGATCTTCTCCATGCTCACCGCTGGCCGAAGCCGATGCCGCTTTCAACGTGCAGGACGCCGCTGGCGTAAAAGACCATAAATCGTCTTTTTCCAGTTCCTGCAAGGCATCTTTAAGTTGCCTGCGCTGAGCCTCCGAACGGATGGATTCAAAACCAAGAATATCAAACCCCGGCGTTTCCAGTTCAATATGAACCTGACGACCTTCAATGGCAAAATTCAAATGACCGGCTCCATGTACATGGGCTCCGGCATGACGATGCCCATCAGCGGAAACACCTGCTGTTATCAAGGCACAGGCAACAGCGGCCACTTTTGCAACACAACGCATACACAATTCCTGAAAGAAAGAAATAAATAAGTGATGAACCATCAAACTTCAGAGCTAGCGTTAATACCCGCACACCCCGTTCATCCTGAGCTTGTCGAAGGGTGGTGCCACCGCACTTCGACAAGCTCAGCACGAACGGTATGGGTATCAACACCTGGGAGGCGGTGCGCGGGTGTGTCTTTTGGTTGGCGTGGAAGAATGGATTGATAAGCGATAGGGACGGTCGTTAAGTACCGCACCAAACCGCACCTTTACTTTGCACCAATGAACGGGTGAAGCGGCTTGAGACACCAGCATACAGGCCGATGAATGCGGGTGCTCATTGTGCTGTTGATCACTGGCATCATCGACCATCGAAATAACTGGATTCTGCCAGAATATTTCAGATTGCTGATTTTCCTCCAAAGCCGTATGGACGTGGCTCAGTGTGTAGTGCACCACCAGCAGATAGACAGCCACCATAAGAAAAGACAGCAATTGCTTACTGTCTTTTCCACGGGCTGTCCGGCAAAGGCTGATGGTCATCTTCTGCGATTCCTTTCGGTATTGCCCTCACCCTGTTCCGGAGGGACTAGCACCCAATCTCAAAATCCAAATCGTTATAACATAACGTACATCAAATCACCAAAATATAATGCCAGAGTATTATATTTGATCAGGCATCAGGACCGCAGCAGCATCCGGTCATTTTATCTGGTGAACCAAATATCTGATTTGTTGTCAATAAGTCCCAATGACGGAGGGTTGAGCCCTGACGGTCATTTTACAGATTTATGCTTTTCAAGGTTTTTTAATGCCTGACCAGAGGAGTTGGTGTATATGTTTTTTTATCCTGCCCATTCCACTCCCGTTGACTCTGGCAAGGTTGAGTCACCGCCGCTCAATACTGAGGGTAAAGATAAAGCCCCTGCTCACCGGTCATCCGAAGAAAAAACTTCAATATTATTCCGAACCACCAGTGGTGCCTGCTTTAGGTGCAGGCCAGCTGACGCTGATCTGTTGCCACAGCTGTATTGCTTCCCGTGTTCAAATTTAACCAGTAAGTCAATCAAGACGCGCGACTCAAGTAAAATTTATGATCCTTCCCATGTTATTGAAAGCGCACCCTACCCGCCGGAGAGCGCTCAGGGTGATCAGCATTGCGGGGTCATCGACCTGGCAAGGCAGTCGCCATCTACACTACCTCACCAAGACGACATTGATGCCATGCCCCTGCCCGCTGACATTCGGTGTGCCAGAAAATTTTGTCCTGAGATTAATCAGTTTGCACAGTGCCAGGTGTTGACTGAGTTGTCGAAAAGCCTGGAGGTTGCCTGTGCCAGAGGCGTAATGCTGAATAATTTCAAGGGCGCTGAAGATTCTCCTCCGGGCATCGAATGCGGCCAGTGGCTGTCTCTGCATGAACTGCCCGCCCATTACCATAATGATGATGAACATCCCGCCCGGACGTTGGCCTCTGTTTGCAAAAAGCCTGGGGTCAACCCGCTGATACTGCCTGAGCCAACCACTGCAACCAGCGAGACTGAAGGAGCAACAGCAGGGGCACTGGCGACTCCGACAATAGCCTATGCCCAGTACGAAGCCATGGTTAAACAGTTTGGGGAGGTACTCAATGGCTTTGCCGGGCTAAGGCGTGCCTATCAAAACCAGGCCGATAGCGTCGATGAACTGTGCAGAGCCATTGTTAGCCAGCAATCACAAATACAGAAGCTTGAGCTGGAACTGCAAATCCACAAAGCAACCACCGGCAACGGCGTTTTACTCTGGAAGATACCCGGTTTCAAAAATGAGCTGGATAAGATCAGGAGTGGTGTTAGTCAACAACTCATCAGTCCCTTGTTTCATTCAATTAAAGGACATGCATTGTATGCACGAATTTATCTTACTGGTGATAAAGCAGATCAGGATCGGGATATCGGTCTATCCATTGGGCTTATGCCATCGCTTTATGATCCGATTCAGCGTCAGCAATTCGCCGGATCTATTTTATTTGAAATCCTTGGCAGGAGGGGTGGGGTGATACACAGTGATGTCATTCTTATTGCTGAAAACGTAATCAAGCTTCCGAACCCGGAAGATAATCCAGAGACTTTTGTCAATTGTATTTCTATAAGCCAGAAAAAGATGATGGACGAATGGCTGGTAGACGACGACCTCTTTATCAGATGCAGGCTTTAGCAATTAACGACTATGTAAACCGGTTGCCTGTCAAAATGAGCGCCGGTCAATAAACGGCAGAGGATCGCCTGATTTACTCAGACCATTTTTCATGGCAATGCGCTGGTTTTTACGCCCCAGCAGGCGTGCCTGAACCCAGCGCTCCCAGCGCAGGGCTTTCCAGGTGTCGGCTTTCCAGGTTTTTCTGAACAGGTATTTGGCTGCGGCAACGGCATCCGGCGATTGCCTGCAAATGGTTTGGGCAAGCTGTTCTGCTGCCGCCATCGGGTCATCAGCCAACCGGCTGATCAAACCGAACTCGTGCCCCTCCCGGGCAGTGAATTTACGCCCGGTCATGGTCAGCTCCTGGGCAATATCAATACGGGTCAGCCGGGAGAGCGTAACCATACCACTCATATCGGGAATCAAGCCCCACTTCATCTCCATAATGGCAAGGCTGGCATCCGCCCTGGCAATGCGATAATCCGTGGCCAGGATAATCTGCATCCCACCACCAAAGCAGTTACCATGAATAACGGAGATAACCGGGACCGGCAGGTCTCGCCAGCAATGGGCTATCTCCTGGGCAATATTCTGTTTGGTCCACGGCAATTTAAGAAAGACTTTTGCCACTATGCCCGGGTCTTTGTTGACGGCCTGAAAATCCAGTCCTGAGCAAAAAGAGGAGCCATTCCCGGAGAGAATCACGCAGCGGATCGAGCGATCCTTCCGGATTTTTTTTGCGGTAGCAATCATGTCACGAAACATGGCCATATCCAGGCCGTTATGTTTCTCAGGACGGTTCATGGTGACGTAGGCAATGTGATCTTTCACTGCATAGAGCACACGGGGTTGATCAGACATGGGAACCTCAACAGCAGCCGGTAAGTAGTTAACCAAATGAAATCGTATTTTCTGACTAAGTGGGCAGTCACTCTGCGGCGTTACAACTACGGTCACATAGCTACGGCTATGCTCCCTACGTTGTGCCTTGCATAGTAACTGCCCACTTAGCCAGAAATATACGATTCCATTTGGCCAACTACTTAATTATTATTATCGGAGTGAATCATTCCATAAAACGGCTGCTGTCGCAAAAGCACATGATCCGCCGATCAGACATGAAACCGGTCAGTGGTCACAGAATAGTCCGGGAATGGGTGCCTGGGTAATGTTGTATTTTCCCTCAAGATCGCGATAGACAATGGCACTCCAGATCGTGCCATTTTCCAACTGAAACTCCAGCGCGTAATTAACCCCATTAACAATCTGAGAGTGCACCGCCAGCATTTTTTTCAGTTTGGCCGACTTCTCCATTCCCTTGACCACCAGCTTTACCGCCTTCAGAACCTCTGGAGTAACTTCAGATTTTGTCCAGCCACCGGGCAGGTTGTCTTTGGCCTGACAGATGGCTTCAGCAGTTTTATTATCGACCACCGGCTTGTCATACGGTGCTTCACATCCCATAAGCATGATTGCTGCATACAGCGCACCGATCATTTTTACTTTCATTGGCAACACCCCATCTTGACCATGACTGAAACAGTTTACTGCACAAATAGCGGTAATGTGTTTGACCGGATTATATGCACACCAGAAGGAATCTGCTCATTATTAAGCACTTTATCGACTATTTGTTTGAGCGACATGAACTCTTTGTAGCCGGGGTCACCCTCTTTCAACCGATAATGGGCTTTTTCAAAGGCCACGACCATGTCAACTCTTCGCTTATGAGAAGACATGAGGTCTTCAGCTGGCCTTTTGATTTTCCTGCGACCATGAGCAGGCAGAGGTGGTGAAGCGTCCTGACCAGCCTGTGATTTCAGCAGTTTTGATGCCTGTCTTTGCATGTAAGCCGTGATCTTGGCTTCATAAGTCATGGCCAGCTCTTCTATAACTTTCTTAACTTCAACTTTGCTGTTTTTCTGTAATTGTCTTTGTTATTGTTGACATAATTCTTCAACTATGGCCGCAACAAAACATCAACAGAATCTGGCCTTTTTTCATTAACAAGACATCATCCGAATCAAAATGGCATATTTTTCAGGAACACCTCCAACGGTGGCTTGGGAATGTTACCCGCAGCATCAGGCTTTAAGTCCGGGTATTGGCTCAGTACTTGATTGATCCTGGCCCGCAATACGCCTAACTGTTTTTGTTCTGACGCACTATATTTCAAAGTTTCAGAATACTCTCTGGCTAATGGGCCCTGCTCGACGTAAAGACAGGGCCTTTCAGGAAAGCTCCAGAGAATGCGGTTAAATTCGTCATATTCTTTATCACTTAACACCGGTTTGACTGCCTTCAGCAGTCGTACCTGGGAAAGCATTAAATATCCCTGGTCCATATCAAGGCTGCGGACAAAACTTGTTAACTCCACACCAACCCTGTAAAGATCACGCTCATCATATTCACGGGGTGCATCACCCGGATTGTCGAGGCGAGACGACATAATGCCATCCACAAAACCTTTCAAAATTCCCGCCGAAAAATTAGCCTTATCCCAGTAGCGGGCCATGCGCTGATTATATTGCTCCTGTGATTGCTGCTTGTATGCTGCGGCCTCCGCCGGCAGGAGAGCCTTGAGCTCCGATAAACTTTTATTATATTTAGCTATCTGATCCTGATGAACCTCAGTTTCTTGAATGGCCCTCTGTAGCTCATGCCTCACCCCGTCCCGAGCAGCCTCTATGGATTCCTTCGTTATAGGCTTCAGACTGCTGTACAAAGAATAAAACCCCACAATAGCAACTGCTGCTCCAGCAACTGCACCGCAAGCTAATGGGTTTTCTTTAATTGCTGATTCTATCACTTCAATCACCCGATCAGACAGACCTGTACCTGGTCTGACTGTGTCAGGAACTCTATCCAGACGTTCAGCTAACTTGGCAAAGGCAACAGCTCCGCCAGCAGCAGAAACCCCAATGCCGAATGCGGTAGGGAGACATTTTGTTGTAGTTCCCTTCACTGGGTCATAATCAAGATAAGCCTCTTTGACATATCTAAAAAAACCACCCTTGGAAACAGTGTCTGATGGGAGTACAGGGTGTATCAACCGACCTGAATTCATCGCACTATCGAACATAACCAAACTCCTGTATGTTGAAATGAGTTAAGTAGCTCACCATTTGCTGCCGCATAAATCGCTGACTTGATAGCCATTTCAATTTAGTCAGGTTTGACCTCCATTCTCGTACTAAGTTCCAAACGAAAATCATGGGAGTGAATATAAGCAGGCGGAAAATTGAACTTTTTGCATCCAGAACAATCAGTTAAATGTCGATGCTGCGATAACGTCACAAACACTATGTTAGAGGCAACAACACACCAGGCAGGAAACGCCTCTCAGAGCATACCCGATGATATAAGTGAGCATTGTGCAACTGGCTCCTCACAGCTCTTGCAACCCCTTGCAATCAATAACAAAAGCAACGGGTATATTACTGACAGCTCCGGGCCAGAAGAAAAGCACACTAAACCTTTCGCTGAGTATTCCATCCTCGCCCCGGAGCCAGCACTTACCATCCCCAAACTGTCCCGTCGTTTGAACAGGCTGGTCCAGCTGGCTGCTGATTTCAGCATCATCTGGGATCTCGGCTGTGACCACGGTAAAGCGGGAATGGCCCTGGCCATTAACAACGTATCCAGAGAAGTCCACTGTATTGATTGTTCCAGACATGTCATTGCCCGGCTTCAATCTCTTCAGCTGCCCATTAACCTGACGGCTACCTGCATGGATGCAGCCTCCGTTAAAATACACAACTGTAAAGATGAGCTGGTCATTCTTGCTGGCATGGGTTCCCATACCGCCAACAAAATTATTGATGGAATTCTTGCAGAAACAGGCGATTTTCAAGCCAGCTTTCTGATCAGCCTTCATCGAAACCATGATGATACAGTGGCACACCTTGCTGGCCGCTATGGATTTAATACGACGCAACACAGTGAGATAGAGGAGAAAAAGTACACTTACCGTTTTAACTTAATGTCCCATCAACACAGCCATTGATGATTCTTCGACGGATTAAGCAGAAATATTGACGATGGGTGTTCGGTGAAACAAATTCAGGCAATAAAAAACCGGCGCTCTGGCCGGTGACTTGTGGTGCGTAAAATGGGTTAATCAATAATGTCATCAACGGTAAGATCCAAGGCTTGTGCAATTTTAGTAATTGTTTTCAGGGAACCCTGCTTCTTGCCACTCTCAATCTGGCTGATCATGGCTTCGGAAATACCGGTGTTTTCAGCGAGGGACTTTTGACTCATGCCTCTATACTCTCGCCACACCTTCACAGTATTTTCAGTCAACAACCGGTTCACTACTTCAGCAGGTATCAACTCTTCCTCACCCCGCCGTAACGCAGCCCGAAATTCATGAACAGCATCAGAATCCTCCAGGTCCTCCAGCTTCTCAAGCATTGCCTGATATTCGTCATAAGGCATAACCACAAAAGCCGGTTTCCCTTCATGCTTCAGTATATCGACCATCACCAAAACCTTTGGGGACATTGCCCCCATCTTTAATGCTTATAAACATTGCCTCGCGGCGCAATTTTGATCACCTCAATGATCAGCCTGTCATGCTCAATCTCGTAAACAATGCGCCAGCCTCCAACCCGCAGCCTATAGCCTGATCCACCCGCCAGCTTCTTTACATCACCGTCTGGAAGCTTGTTGATGGCCTTTTGAATCCTCAACCGGTCAAGCTCTGAAGTTTTCCTCAGAACTTTAACGGCCTGCTTTGAGTAAACCACCTTGAACATTATATTATTCTACTACAACCTAACTTAAAGTAAATATAGAGTTTACTTAAGGTTAATCAACAAAAAATCTTGCACATTTGATATGCTGCCGATTTTGGCAAGGAATAAACTGGCGCGAAACGGCATTGCATTACTGGTTCGGTCATACAAAACAATTTGTCAAACCAGTGATACTTTTGCCTGCTGGCAAACTACCCGCATGTTAACATTGCATTTATTGCCGATCAGATGGGGCACACGGATTACTCGATGCTGGTTAAACGCTATGGCAGCTGGATGAAAACCGAGAGCCAGAGTGAGGTTAATCGGATCTGGACTGCCCCAAGAATCAGACACCACCACCTGAACTACCGAATTGAATGAATAATACAGACCTCTCCAACCACACTCCGATGATGCAGCAGTATTTGCGCATCAAACAGCAGCACAGGGATCACCTGGTGTTTTACCGGATGGGTGATTTCTACGAGCTGTTTTATGACGACGCCAAAAAGGCTGCCCACCTGCTGGACATTACCCTGACCAAACGAGGGCAATCCGGTGGCGAACCCATCCCCATGGCGGGTATTCCATACCATGCGGTGGAGGGTTATCTGGCCAGGTTGATCCGGTTGCGTCAGTCCGTTGCCATTGCCGAGCAGATTGGTGATCCGGCCACCAGCAAAGGGCCGGTGGAGCGTAAGGTGGTTCGTATTCTGACCCCTGGTACCGTCAGTGATGAGGCTTTGCTGGATGAGCGTCAGGATAATCTGCTAATGGCGGTCAACCAGCGGGAAAACCGCTATGGGCTGGCATTTCTCGATATCAGCAGTGGTCGGTTCAATGTGCTTGAAGTGACCAGTGAAGAGGCACTGCTTTCTGAAGTTGAGCGCCTGAGCCCGGCCGAAGTATTGCTGAATGATGACCGCAACTGGCCTGAGATATTACTGCGTCGCCCCGGTTCCAGCAAACGCCCCCCGTGGGACTTTGACCATGAGAGTGCGGTTGAGCAATTAACCCGACAGTTCCAGACACAAAGCCTTGATGGCTTTGGCTGCAGCCACTTAACACTGGCTATTGAAGCGGCTGGCTGTCTGCTGCAGTACGCCCGGGAAACACAGCGCACCGCCCTGCCCCACATTCGCGCCCTGGCCCAGGAAAACCGCGAAGAGAGCGTGGTGTTGGATGCCGCCAGCCGGAGAAACCTGGAACTGACCACCAATATGAATGGTGCCCGGGAGCACACCGTGGCGGCCGTGCTGGATCGTACAGCCACGGCCATGGGCAGCCGCCTGCTCGGACGATGGATCAACCGGCCACTGCGCAATATTGACAAGCTGCAGGCCCGTCAGTCAGCAATCACTGCCCTGAAAGATGGCTGCCATTTTGAGTCCCTTTACCCCATTCTCAAACATATTGGCGACATTGAACGTATTCTTGCCAGGGTTGCCCTGAAATCTGCCCGACCACGGGATCTGGCACGGTTAAGGGATGCCCTGCAGCAACTGCCAGAACTGCAGCAACAGCTGGCGACGATTGATAGCCAGACAGTACATCAACTGGCAAAAAGCATCAGTGAACACCCTGCACTCGAAGCATTATTGACCCGGGCCATCATTGAGAACCCACCTGTGGTGATCCGTGATGGCGGGGTGATCGGCGAAGGTTATGACGCCGAGCTGGATGAGCTTCGTTCCATCAGTGAGAATGCGGGCGACTATCTGGTTCAAATGGAATTACGGGAGCGTGAGCGTACGGGTCTGCCCAGCCTTAAAGTCGGTTACAACCGGGTACATGGTTACTATATCGAGTTGAGTCGCCGTGAATCCGAAAACGCCCCGGTAGACTACATTCGCCGTCAGACCCTGAAAAACACTGAACGCTTTATTACCCCGGAGCTGAAAGAGTTTGAAGACAAGGCGCTGTCCAGCAAAAGCCGTGCCCTGGCCCGGGAAAAAGCACTGTACGATGAACTTCTGGACAAACTGGTGGCAGAGCTGGGACCGCTCCAGGAGTGCTCCATGGCCCTGTCAGAGCTGGATGCGCTCAGCAACCTGGCTGAACGCGCTGAGACACTGAACTTCTGCCGTCCTGAAATCCTGCAGAGCCCCGGTATTGATATTGTTGAAGGCCGCCATCCGGTTGTTGAGCAGGTTTTGGACGAACCGTTTGTGGCAAACAATGTCACCTTCAATGTTCAGCGTCGTATGCTGATTATCACCGGTCCCAATATGGGCGGTAAATCCACCTATATGCGACAGACGGCGTTGATTGTGCTGCTGGCTCATATTGGCAGCTTTGTACCGGCATCCCGTGCGCGTATTGGTCTGGTGGATCGGATTTTCACCCGCATCGGCTCTTCGGATGACCTGGCCGGTGGTCGTTCAACCTTTATGGTGGAAATGACGGAAACCGCCAATATTCTGCATAACGCCACCGAGCAGAGTCTGGTGCTGATGGATGAAATCGGCCGAGGAACCAGCACCTTCGATGGGCTATCCCTGGCCTGGGCCTGCGCTCAATATCTGGCGGATTCAGTACGGGCATTCACCCTGTTTGCCACCCACTACTTTGAGTTGACCCAGCTGCCCGAAGAGTGCAATACGGTAGTGAACGTACATCTCAATGCGACCGAACATGACGATAGCATTGTCTTTCTTCATGCGGTTCAGGAAGGTCCTGCCAGCCAGAGCTATGGCCTGCAGGTGGCACAACTGGCCGGTGTACCCCGACATGTCATTAACCAGGCACGGCAGAAACTGGCCATGCTGGAGCAGCAGGAACCCGCTCCACAACCTGTTGCAAAACCATTGGGAAAGGCTACTTTCACACCTCAGGCTGATCTTTTTGCCAGCCCTGAGCCACACCCGGCGGTTGAAGCCCTGGATAAAACAGACGTGGATAACCTGACACCCCGCCAGGCTCTGGAGCTTCTTTATACGCTCAAGGGGCTGGGAAAATGATTTAATGGTGCTTATACCCTGACCGGTATAAGTTTATGTTCATCACGGCTATCCAGCGGGTTTACAACTCTGGTAGACTTGCCCGATATTTTTGTATTGCCTCAGGTTCTGTTAAGAGAACCTGAATGTCACATTATGACATGCTTTCGTGAATCACGAATATAACAGCAAAACCGGGCAGTACTTTTTTTTAGTCAGATCAAATGGAGTTTAACCACCATGGCTTTCGTAGTGGGTGAAAACTGCATCAAGTGCAAATACACCGATTGCGTGGAAGTCTGTCCTGTGGACTGCTTCTATGAAGGACCAAACTTCCTGGTTATTCACCCGGATGAATGTATTGACTGCGCTCTTTGTGAGCCAGAGTGTCCGGCAAACGCTATTTTCTCCGAAGATGAGGTTCCCGATGATCAGCAGGAGTTCATCGAACTGAACGCCGTGCTCGCAGATGTCTGGGATAACATTACTGAGAAGAAAGACCCTCTCCCTGATGCAGCAGAGTGGGATGGCGTGAAGGGCAAGCTGGACCAGCTGGAACGCTGAGTTCAATAGTAAAAAAGCCATGGGGGTTACCCATGGCTTTTTTATTAACAGAGAATGTCAGGCCATCAGTTAAACAGGGACTCTCCTGACAACCCCTGCTTTTCAAGAATAGATCGAAGCCGTTTTAAAGCCTCTACCTGAATCTGTCTTACCCGTTCACGGGTCAGGCCAATCTCCTTACCGACTTCCTCAAGCGTACTGGTTTCATACCCCCTGAGACCAAACCGGCGGGCAACCACCTCTCGCTGTTTTTCTGATAACTCACCTAACCAGCGGTCAAGACTGTCATTGAGATCCAGATCCTGTAGCAATTCGGCCGGGTCGGCACCTTTTTCATCAGAGATCGTATCCAGAATGGATTTATCAGAGTCAGGTCCCAGTGGTGTATCAACCGATGTCACTCGCTCATTAAGACCGAGCATCCGTTTTACATCAGCCACCGGCTTATCCAGCAACTCGGCAATTTCTTCCGGGCTGGGATCATGATCCAGCTTCTGGGTTAACTCCCTGGCAGCCCTGAGATAGACGTTCAGTTCTTTAACCACATGAATGGGCAGACGTATGGTGCGGGTCTGATTCATGATCGCCCGCTCAATCGTCTGTCGTATCCACCAGGTCGCGTAGGTTGAAAAACGGAATCCACGTTCCGGATCAAATTTCTCAACCGCACGAATCAGTCCGAGGTTACCCTCTTCAATCAGATCAAGCAGTGTCAGTCCACGGTTGACATAGCGCCTGGAGATTTTAACAACCAGCCGGAGATTACTTTCAATCATCCGGCGTCTGCCCGCTTCTACCCCTTTTCGGGCAAGGCGGGCGTAGTGAACCTCTTCCTCGGGGGTGAGGAGAGGTGAAAAGCCAATCTCATTCAGGTACAGCTGGGTTGCATCGATGGATTTGTAAAATCCATCGTCTTCTTTTCGACGACCGGTACTCACCGGAGACACAGCCGCAGGCCGCGGCTTATCGATATCATCGTTCTCGTCAACCACTTCAATGAGGTCACCGGCATTTTCGTCCGGGCTCAATTCATCCTGTCCCTGGATTACATCGTCAGCATAACTGCTTAGCTCTGCGTCATCCCTCTTCGATGCCATAAGAGTTAGTCCTATCCGAAAGTCCCACTCTATGCCGGGCAACCCGAAGTTGCGCCGACACCCGTGAGATCCCTCTACTACAACAGCCACTGACCTTCGCTATCAGCGCCCTGGAAGGTACCCCATCGGGTCGACCGGTTTACCATCACGCCGAATTTCGAAGTGCAGCTTAGGCTCCGTCGTTCCTGTAGAACCTATTTCGGCTATCTTCTGGCCCGCTTTAACTGAGTCTCCCTCATTCACCAATAGATCCCTGTTGTGCGCATATGCGCTCAGATAGCTACTATTATGTTTCAAAATGATCAGCCTGCCATAGCCGGACAGGTCGCTTCCTGCGTACACTACCTCACCACTGGCTGCTGCCTTTACAGGCTCTCCTAATTTGCCGCCAATATCAATCCCCTTGTTAACGGGCATTTTGAGCGAATAGGCGGAAATAATTTTTCCGTTCGCAGGCCATTGCCAGCCACTGCTGCCGGAAGCGGTACTTTTTGGCGTCGAACTCTTTGCTGTATATTTTTTGACCGGAGCGCTGCTTTTGGCAACGGTTTTCTTTGGCTGCCTGACTGGAGTCACCGACGGAGCAGCAACCACGGACCGGCGGATAGATAAGTTTATTTTCTGCCCCGGATAGATAGTATAAGGACTTCGAATGCTATTCTTTCGGGCCAACTCTCTGAAGTCTCTGCTATAGAGCCAGGCTATTGAATAAAGGGTTTCTCCTCTTTGGACAACATGCTGACCTGAAGTCACCTTCGGTGGTGATCTCAGGTCAGTGACCGTAACCCTGGCCGGATCATGGCTGCAACTTGCGATTAGCAGGCAGGCTGTTAGAAAAAGTATTTTTTTTGAGCAATCACTCAAATTAATCAGAGTGATTTTCATGAAATCCAACACTTTATCAACTCCATTACCCTGGCTGCCCACAAAAATCATTTATTCAATAAAAGAATATAAACCGTAACTTATGGTTTGAAATATTATACCAATATCAGTATTTTCACCTATATTGGTGCGCTAGTTTAGTGATTTTTACTACCCACCCGCTCAATCATCGCCACCAAAGCAATGGCAAAAATCATCAGCCCAATAGATTCAACCAGATAAGCAGGCTGCCCGGTAATTCCCTGATAATTCATCGGCGACACATTCGCCTGAATCAGCGGGACCAGCTCCCCGGAACTGTTAACCCGTGTTTCCAGTGTCTCCTTCCATGGCCAGACTTTGCCCAGAGCTCCAAGCATCAGGCCGGTCAGTAGTGAAATCGCCAGATCGCGGTGCTTTTTTAGCAGCCATGACAACACATGGGAAAAGCTGAGCAAACCACCGATACAGCCCAGGCCAAAAACGGTCAGTACACTGAAATTCAAACTCTTCACAGCATCAATGACCGGACCATACAGCCCCATCATCAGTAACATAAAGCTACCGGAAATACCGGGCAGAATCATCGCGCAGATAGCAATGCTACCGGCAAAAAACAGCGTCACCGGCTCTGGTTCAAGACTGGTCGGGGTTAATACACCCACAGCATAAGCAATCACAATACCAGCGATCAGGGTGATGACAGTCGCCACATTCCACTGATCAACCTGACGAATCATATGCAATCCGGACACCAGAATCAGACCAAAAAAGAATGCCCAGAGCATCTCCGGATACGTCGCCAGGAACCAGGTAATCACATGGGCAAAGGACAGAATACTGGTCAGCACACCACCAAACACACACACCAGAAATGTGCCGTCTATTCTCTGCCACACACCGGCAACCCCTTCCTCACCCAGTACCTTCAGTAACGATGGGTTAACACTTTTCAAGGCATTCAGCAGCCGGTCATAAATACCAGTAATAAATGCGATGGTTCCACCGGATACGCCCGGCACAACATCGGCGGCCCCCATAGCCATTCCCCTGGCGATGAGGGCAAAGTAAGAAGAATGATTCGACATGTTCTGACCTTTGGAACAGAAGTTAAGTAAATGCCATCAGTCATCCCTGACTGACTGCTTTTTTGTGTGGGTACGTTCAAAAAAACAACGTCTTTTTTATGACGTATTAGCGTATAACACCCGCCAGCAACGGTACAAACCGGACAGCTTCCAACACCTTGCGCTGATACTCATCACCGTTTCTGGTCACTAACACAAGATCCTGAAAGTTGTTTCCTCCCACCGGAATGACCAGCCTGCCACCTTCCGGAGACAGCTGGCTCAACAACGCTGCAGGAATTTCTCCCGGTGCCGCCGTGACGATAATCCCATCAAATGGACTTTCTTCCGGCCACCCCATACCACCATCGGTATGACGAAGACGAACATTCTTCAGAGAAAGCCTGGAAAGCCTCTGCTGTGCCTTCTCCTGCAATGGCCTGATGCGCTCCACGGAGCAGACCCTGGCCACCAGCGAAGCAAGCACAGCCGTCTGATAACCGGATCCGGTGCCAATTTCCAGCACCTTGTTCAGTTCACCCCGGGCCAACAGCACTTCCGTCATTTTGGCGACAATATACGGCTGGGACAGCGTCTGATTATGACCAATCGGCAGTGCTGTGTCTTCATAAGCACGATGCGCCAGCGCCTCATCAAGAAAAAGATGACGGGGAATGGTGCGAATGGCATCCAGAACCTTGCCGGACTGAATACCCTGATCCATCAGACGCTGGATCAGCCGCTCTCTGGTCCGGCGTGATGTCATACCGATACCATCAATTTCAAGATCCCTCATACACAGGCTCCAAGCCAATCCTCCATCAGTGATAACGTTGCATGGCCGGTCTTATCGTATTGCAATGGGGTAATGGATACATAGCCAGAAGCCACTGCATGAAAATCAGTCCCTTCCTCAGCAACCAGGGGCTTACCAACACCACCGATCCACCACACCGTATTGCCACGGGGATCCGTCATTTTTACCGGAGGCTTTGACGGGTGACGATGGCCGAGCCGGGTAATTTTCATCCCACGGATCTCTTCATAGTCACAGGCCGGGACATTGACATTGAGTATCGTGCCTTCTGGCAGAACCTGATCATCAAGGCGCAACATCAAATCGTGCAACACTCTGGCGCTCACTTCCAGGTGGTGATCCTCTTGACCACAGGATGAAATAGCGATTGCGGTTTTTGCCAGCAAGCGTCCTTCCATAGCCGCAGCCACAGTCCCCGAGTAGAGCACATCATCGCCCAGGTTTGCGCAACTGTTAATACCGGAAACTACGCGTTCCGGAAGGCGGCCAAACAGCCCACTGGCAGCGAGATTGACACAATCTGCCGGTGTTCCGTTCACACTGAAGAACCCATTGTCGTGTTCTTTCATGCACAGTGGCCGGTCCAGAGTGAGGGAATGGCCCTTGCCAGAACAGTCATTATCCGGAGCCACTACCCAGCACTGACCGTGTGATTTCATGGTGGCAAACGAAAGGGCCAATCCCCTGGCGGTAACGCCATCATCATTGGATAGCAATATGGTCATAGTCCCTCAATCCTGAATTAATCCAAACTTTTCTTAAGCCCATCGACGGCCTTGTCAATATTACGCCCCTCATGACCAAAGCGCTGTTCACCGAAGTAATTGGGCACCCCTGCACGAGATATCTGCTCTAACCGGGCATTAACCAGCGCAGGATCAGCATCTACATTCCGCAATGTGATGCAGAAATCATTTGCCTTCAGGGCTCCGGTTTTCAGTTTTTTCCGGTGGCGGGCCTGTCGAAGGATCCGTATGGTGTCACTCTCCAGTCCACTCCAGTCGGGATCAGCCATACCAGGCAGGGAAACACAAAACCATTGACGTGTAATTCCATGGCGATCCTTTCTCCCGGCATAACTTACCGACTGTCTTCTGACCCCTGCATGTCTCGCCAGAAGCCCTGCGACCCAGTCGGTATTCTCCCCTTTTTTTTCAATCAGCAGGAAAAGGTGCTCACCTTCACCTTCGGGCTCAAAAGGCAGTAGCTCATCAACCAGAAAATCTTCATGACAGGATTTGAAAAGACAGCTGCCTAAAGGACCACCAAAGGCGTAATACCAATCAACGGAGTAATCGGCAGGCATCGGTACATCTGCATCCATGATGCGCACTCAACAAAGCAAAAATTAACAATAAACAATACCGCGTTTGACGCAGTTTTTGAAAGGAAATACCGAAAAATAACCATGGGTGGCGGGCCTCCCAGGAGGCTGTCCGAGAATAGACTGCCCTACTGCGGTGGCAGCAAATTGGTCTAAAAAGTCGGAAATTTTTAGTCAATAGAACCACTATTCACTAAAAATTTCCGACTTTTTATCCTCAATTTTCTGCCATCCTCGCTACGGGCGCTATTCTCGGACAGCCTCCCAGAAGACTCCACCCTATGGATCACGATCCCAAATCGGTCAACAGAACAACGGCGTGAACTGCAATACCCTCTTTTCTACCGGTATAGCCCAGCTTTTCAGTGGTGGTCGCTTTGACATTCACCAGAGATGGGTCAATCCCCATGTCTTCGCTGATATTCTGCCGCATCTGATCAATGTGCGGTACCATTTTAGGCGACTGGGCAATGATGGTACTGTCCATATTGACGGGAACCAGGTTGTGCTGCTCAAGCAGAGCAATAACATGACGCAGTAACTTGCGACTATCAATGCCAGCATAGCGTTCATCAGTGTCCGGAAAATGCTTGCCAATATCACCCAGACCTGCCGCTCCCAGAAGTGCGTCGCAAAGTGCATGAAGCAGCACATCGCCATCAGAATGCGCCACCAGCCCATGGGTGTGAGGGATTTTTACCCCACCCAGAACAATATAATCACCTTCACCAAAGCGGTGAACATCAAAACCATGACCAATACGCATCAAGTGACCTCAATAAGTTTCGACTGCTGTTCTATATATAGAGTGGCCAGAGCCAGATCAGTTCCCCGGGTCACCTTAATATTATCGGCATGTCCTTCCACCATCACGGGCTGCTTGCCAGCGTATTCAATGGCACTGGCCTCATCCGTTACCGGCATCTTATCCGCTATCGCTTTTGCCATGGCGTCATGCAGCATGCCCAGACGGAACATCTGCGGTGTCATGGCATGCCAGAGCCCCTGACGGTCTACCGTTTCAGACACAACATCATTGCCCCCGGCCCGCTTGATGGTATCGGTAACCGGGCAACCCAGCAGACCGCCTACAGGGTGGTCATGGAGCTGGTTCACCAGCCACTCCATATCAGAACGACGAATGCAGGGGCGGGCCACATCATGAACCAGTACCCAGTCATCAGGGGAACCAATATCCAATAGCACTTTCAAACCATTAAGTACCGAGTGGTAACGCTCATCCCCCCCCTGGGCCAGGAGAATTCCCGGGTTGCGGAGTAATTCAATGGATTGGTGATACTCATCATTATGATCAAGCACCACCACGATCTTTTCCAGCCTGGGAAAATCCAGCAACCGCTCCAGAGTATGCACCATCAGAGGCTTACCCTTGATTTCAAGGTACTGTTTGGGAATATCGATATTCATTCGGCGGCCAACGCCCGCTGCCGGAACAACCGCCCAGTAACGAACCGTATTCATGGTTTCTACGCTACTCACTCTGACACCCTTAATTTGAACATCCAGAAGCCCGCTCAGAAACGGCTCCTGACCAATACAGGATTTAATCGTAAGTCAAAAAGAACGTTTCATCACTGCGGATCATACCCAGCTCCTGACGGGCTCTCTCTTCAACCGTTTCCATCCCCTGCTGCAGCTCCACAACCTCTTTGGCCAGCAGACGATTACGCTGGTACAAACGTTCATTTTCCAGTCTGAACCGCTCAAGGTTATCTTGTTGTGTCAACATTTCAGCCACACTGCCTTCACCAATCCAGAGCCTGGTTTGCAGGTAAACCAGCAGCAGTGTCAACAGGGCTATTGCCAGTTTTTTCATCATCAGTTCCGCTTTAAACCGTCACTATCCAGCAGCAGGGGCAGTAATAGAGACTTAACGGTGAAGTTTAACAGGAGTACCCGTGGTTTAACATATAACCGGATCTTTGAACTGTTTCACATTAATGAAGGTCATTAGAAAAAGCCAGACATCAAAATAAGCAACTCAAATGACCGCTCTTACTATCCCGGGTATTTATTAACGAAAGACAGCGTTCTACACCCGGACTGCTGTTGAGTTCAATCTGGTACTGGCTACCCATCACCCGTAGGCCAAAGACCCGGGAGTTCGGAATATGCCGACTGGCAACCCCATTGGCAGTACCAACAGCCATACCCCTCCGGCTGCCACCACCATCCCGCCCGTGGAACACAGAACCAGCAACCGAATCACCGCCGTTACCAACCCGGGGCCATTGCTATTGCTGGATCTTCCAGAGCAACCCATAAGGCACATACTGGGTTTTTTAGGGGACCGTGATATCAAGGCCATGGCACAGACCTGTTCGTCTTTGCTGGCTATCATCCGTGCAGATCATCTGCCCGCCAGGATCTGGTTTAAACAGCTCGAGCCACGACAGCAGCAGCAATTCATCCAGATTGCCAAAAACATCAGCAACCATGAACTGGAAGCCTGGCTGAGGCAATTCACCGGCAATGAAACGCTGATCAGCACTATTTGCGGCCATTCAGCCGGGGAAGTGACAGACAATGACATACCGCCACGGGAACCACAAAAAGGGAAATATTTCCCGCAAATCCTGTTTTACACAGTGAACCAGTTGATGGTTAACTGTCGTACTTTCCAGCCGGAATTGGCAATATCCATTGACTGCATCCCCTTTACGGCTGCATCAGCCAAACTCAGCAGCGATGGACGCTTTCTGGCGACCAACAGTTACGCGCGCTGTGGTTCGGATTATGGCAGGACGGAAATCACCGCAAGGCCCGCAGAGATAGCCATTGCCCATGAAGACAGAGTGCGGCGGATCACCTTCAGCACTGATAACCGGCATATATTGAGCTACACGGCTTCAACCGCAAAAATCACCAGCTGTAATGCCGACGGCAGCTGGACAGAAAAACTCATCATCATTTCTGATCGATTTATCAGCTCGGCGACTTTCAGCCCCGACAGCCGCCATGCAGTGATGGCCAGGAGTGGTCGCAGAGCCATAATATGCACAATGAACCAGGCTGGCCGCTGGATAGTAACAACAACAATGGGACATAAAGGGAGGATTCTTTCAACAACATTCAGCCCTGACAGCCGCTTGATAGTCACCACCAGTGTCGATCACACAGCGAAAATCCATGCCCGTGACAGCAACGGCAACTGGCTGGAGCTGACTACCCTGGACCATAATGGTAAGGTCACTGCCGCTGAATTCAGCCCTGATGGCAAACATATCATCACCATTAGCGACAAGAATAACCAACCAGATCGTACCGCAACGATTTTCAGCAACACCGATAACCATTGGGTAAAAAAAACCTGTGTTAACCACTCCCTGGAAATCACCGACACTTCATTCAGTCCTGACAGTCGTCATGCAGTAACGGAGAGCTTCGATTATACTGCCAGAATCCTGAGCTTTGATACCCACGACAACTGGCAGCATAAAACCACGATTAAGCATAAACGACGGATTTCTTCTACTAGATTTAGCCCCGATAGCCACTATCTAGTCACGGCCAGTAGCGATCATACAGCAAAAATCTACCGGTATGACGCAAACGCCAGGCGCTGGTCAAAACAACAGATTATCGTCCATGATGATATGTATATTACCTCAGCCACGTTCAGCGCTGACGGCCGCCATATTCTGACATTTTCCCGCAATTACTCACCCATATCCCTGCCTGTATGCAACGCCAGAATCCACACTTGTACGGCCGGTGGCAACTGGATAACCAGCCTCAATTTTACGACAGCAGGCGGGGTTTACTCGGCCAAATTTAACCACGATGGCTCCCATATTGTCATCGAAGCCAGAAATGATGACGCCATCATAATCTATGGCCTTACGGCAGATGGCAACTGGATACACAAATCGACGCTGCACCAACATTACAAGCTTGACCTGGTAACATTCAGTGCCAACGGAGGACATTTAATGGCTATCAGTAACGACGCTCAACTGGTGCAGGTCTGGCACCTTTATAAGGAAGATTTAGCACCACATCCCCAGTGCTCTTTAAATGAACTGATGCCTCCCCCTAGAAAAAAGACCCGAAAGTCTGCTCCAAAAGTTCACAGGTAAAGGGCGATCGACGGATTGACTTTCCGCCGGTCGGGGCGGCTCAGGCTTCTTTGAGCCTGACGGGTTTGCCCGCTTCGCCAGGCAAACAAAAAGGGAGGCTTAAAGCCTCCCCTTTCCATCAGCAGCGACCGCTAATCAGGCACGCTTGAATTCAGCAATACCACGGTAAGGCGCTTTGCCTTCCAGCTGCTCTTCGATACGGATCAGCTGGTTGTACTTGGCTACACGGTCAGAACGGCACAGTGAACCGGTCTTGATCTGGCCAGCACAGGTACCTACCGCCAGGTCAGCGATGGTGGCGTCTTCGGTCTCACCGGAACGGTGAGAGATAACGGCAGTGTAGCCAGCATCTTTGGCCATCTTGATCGCATCCAGAGTTTCGCTCAGAGAGCCGATCTGGTTGAACTTGATCAGGATAGAATTGGCGATGCCCTTATCGATACCTTCTTTCAGGATCCTGGTGTTGGTTACAAACAGGTCGTCACCAACGATCTGGATCTTGTCACCCAGCAGTTCAGTCTGGTACTTGAAGCCGTCCCAGTCAGATTCATCCAGACCATCTTCAATGGAGATAATCGGGTATTCTTCGGTCAGACCTTTCAGGTAGTCAGAGAACTCATTGGAAGTGAAGACTTTGCCTTCGCCTTTCAGGTTGTACTTGCCATCTTCGTAGAACTCGGAAGCTGCACAGTCCATAGCCAGAGTGATGTCGGTGCCCAGAGTGTAACCGGCCGCAGCAACAGCTTCTTTGATGACCGCCAGAGCGTCTGCATTGGAAGCCAGGTTTGGTGCAAAACCACCTTCGTCACCCACGGCAGTGTTCAGGCCCTTGTCGGAGAGAACTTTCTTCAGAGCGTGGAATACTTCAGCACCCATGCGCAGCGCTTCAGCAAAGTTTTTGGCACCAACCGGCTGGATCATGAATTCCTGAATATCAACGTTGTTGTCAGCGTGCTCACCGCCGTTCAGGATGTTCATCATTGGCACTGGCATGGTGAACTGGCCAGCAGTACCGTTCAGCTCAGCAATGTGCACGTACAGAGGCATGCCTTTATCAACGGCAGCGGCTTTGGCAGCGGCCAGAGACACCGCCAGGATGGCGTTAGCGCCCAGCTTGGCTTTGTTGTCAGTGCCGTCCAGATCGATCATCTTCTGATCCAGGCCACGCTGGTCATTAGCATCAAAACCAAGCAGTGCTTCACGGATAGGACCGTTAACATTGGCAACGGCTTGCAGAACGCCCTTGCCCAGGTAGCGGGACTTGTCACCATCACGCAGCTCCAGAGCTTCGCGGGAACCCGTGGAAGCGCCACTGGGAGCACAGGCAGTACCAAAGGCACCAGACTCAAGAATGACGTCAGCTTCAACAGTGGGATTACCACGAGAATCGAGGACTTCGCGAGCCTTGATTTCCTTGATAGCGGTCATGAGATACTCCGGGTGAAGAATTCGGAAATTTCAAGTGAGAGGTAAGCAATACCGTAAAAGAGCGGTGGCATTGTTACGGGAGCGGCAACTATACCACCGGAAAATCCTGTGTCAAAGCCTTACAATTTCGCTGGACACCGCGCCAACATTGAGCTTCGTGGATTTCTGATCGTTACTGTTAACGACTGTTAATCGCCTGTTAACCATCGTTTAAACCAGGCATCAATGGTCAAATAATCATCAAACAGCCCTAACAATGATAAGTAAAATTACTACCTGAGATACAATTCAAAAATCAGTTTTTCTGCTGTGCAGTCAAAATCAAACATGGCATCAATGGTGGCACTGCCCTGATGGAGATTCACCGTTTTCTTTACCTGACAGTGGTCAGAAATACGGTTGGCCAGGGCTTCCATCGTTGCCATCTGGTCGTTTGCCTGTTGCTCAGTATCCCCCTTTATGGTCATTTCGAGGTGAGTATCCCCGGGTGCAATCACCTGGCCAATCTCTAAACAGTGATCGGCATCAACTTCCAGTTCAGCGGTGGTATTGTCCATATCAGGCCTCCTGTTGAATGGCAGATGATGATATGCAAGGAATCATTTTCTGAAAAAATCAACCATAAGATAGCACAATGGCCTTGAAAAATGAGTGAATAAGAAAAATCGGAAATAAAATGGAACCATATTCCAAATTACTGGTCAAATAATGTAAGAACCAGATCCTGTGAAAAGGGCTGGACGTAAAAACAGGAAAAACCGAATCAAATTAAAAAATTCTTATTTATAAACGAAAGTTATTATAGAGCAACCAATGTCTAACACAGTATCAAATTTAGTGGGTTCAAAATACACTGGCTATCTTCAAGATAACTGTAATTTTGCCAGTCTTCTGAAAAGCCCGGTTACTGTCGCCAAGGCTTTATTTTCAAACTTAACTTTGTCTTCTCAAGCTTGGTCTTCTCAAGAAAGCAGCCCTCAACCAGAAAAAATCTCTTCATACAATATATCAGTTCGTAGAGTTGGTGATTATCTCCTGGTATCTCTCCCTTCTGAAAAGGATACTCATCCCGATAAAACCACGACAGCGAATCCCCCATCAACAGAAGATTCTGACCAACTAGATTGGCGTATTCCCGATGATGATGAAGATGATCCGCGACGATACTTTTCATTCTGGTTTAATGAGAATGCCTCCCCGGGCAAATCCACTGATCAGGCGTCCGCATCACTAAATGTCAAGGATTCATTATGTGTGGCTATTGCGGATGATAGCGATGCAGATGATCAATTTTTCGAAGAAACGACGCCTGTTAATGGCCCTGATAGCATAATCCCTCCCATGAGTCGGCACTGCTTTGAAACTGACAGTATGATTTACATTGCTAACGATGAGGATCAACTGGATATTCATACTATTGACATCATTAAGGGCAGTGAACTTGCCAATCAGCTTGGCATTTCGGGTAAAGTCACCGTTGACAAAGTGTTTTATCAGGCAGGAACCGGTGCTATTATCGCCCAGGTAACGATCAATGGTCTGGAACAGTTATTGACTCTTTTTTATATCAATGTAGAAACCAACATCAAGCTTCCGGTCACCCAATATCAGCTGGATTCGTATCTCACAGAGACAAAAAATGAGTATGCTCCTCACTATAAATTTTTCAAGGAGGAATTAAAAAAGCGTCTTAGCCCAAAGGTCATGGGAACAAACAAAATAAAAGACGATAAAGGCGGTAAAGACAATAAAATTGAAGAAAATAAAATTAAAGAAAATAAAATTGAAGAAAATAAAATTGAAGAAAATAAAATTGAAGAAAATAAAATCAAAGAAAATAAATTGAGAATGGAATCATTAAGAATCACGATGCCAACGTATATGCATCCGAAAAGCATAGAACAGGTAAAATATTTTTGTTGCAATCAGGGTATCAGCGCCGTCACTGATAAAGAAGGAACTGACGTCATTGAAGCGGTCAAGAGGAGAATGCGCCAGCAGGAGGAGAAATTAGTTAGCCTCAGAGGGCCACGGTTGGAACACCCGGATATAGATTCAGCACTAGAACACGTCAAACAACAAAAAATCGCGATGGAGGCCAGTCAGCGTGATGCTAAAAATCTGAAAATACACTTTGACAAGCCAGAGAAGGTTCCCTTGTCCCAAAGACAAGCTGAAACAGTCAATATGCTAAATCAAAGGAGGCTTAAGCATAAAAAGGAAGGGATTGATTTCGCCCCCCCTAAGGATACTGCCACTGAATTTCCACAATACTTACTACCCAGCGATTCCCCCAAAAAATTGATCAAATCTGTTGATAAATAGCGATTAAACCAAAAAAAGACTGCGCCATGGTGATTTGGGAAGCAGTTCCGTAAATAGAACCGCTTCACCTCACAAATGAAAAATCCTAGACTTCTTCAGGTTCAGGTTGCATTGCGATGGCATCATGTGCCGGAATATGGCGTAGCCGTTCATATGCCGGAGTATGGCATAGCCGGTCATAGATTGATTTACATCCGTTATACGCCTTGCACAAGCCACCGCTGGCAACAAAAAAGGCTGTCGACGTTACTGCTATCTCTGTCAAAAAGAGCGGGGTAAACGGAGTTAGTTCTCCGTACTCATCAAAAAGGGTCATATTATTAAAACAATGCTCCCTCAAAAAGACTTTACCAGGATCATTCAGTGGTGAAACGACCCGATTTTTTACATAGGTAGTACACGTCCCAACTCCAATTGAAAATAAGGCGTGAAAGAAAGTTGATGAAAAAATATCATTGCGTTCTCGCTGGGTTGAATTATCAGGTGGATTAGTCGCAGCCTGGAGTTCGGGATTGCCAGGCATCGATGATCCAGCGTTAATACCGGCAGTACCAATTGTTAAAGTCATTCTTAATATCCTTACTGGTTGTCATTTCTCAGACAATATCAGGAGGTATTTCGTTCAATTCTAATCAACTTTTTTCTAATTATTTTTACTATCAATGATTCATATTTTGATGTCGGTGGAAATTTTCCCGGTTTGGCCTTTCAGGTTAGCTGCGGGCTTTTTTCCTGCCACGGGCAAATGGAATGGGAAAGCGCTGGAATGGTGAATGGTCATCCCGGATAAGAGATGACCAGAGTCATCCGAAAACCATAACACCTGTATAGCATTATGGCTGCTATCTGGTCAGGAATTCAGACAGGGGAAGAGACTTAGACTTCATCATAGACTTCTGGATAGTCTCCTGCGGGTTGATTTGTTGCGACATCAGGCCCTGAAAAACAGGTGCATGCCCGGTCATAAATAGATTTGCATCCCTCATACAATGTGCAAAAGCCACCGGTGGCAAGAAAAAAAGCTGTTGAGGCAACGGCCACCTGTGACAAATGAACCGGAGCATACGGAGTTAGATCTATGTACTCGATTCTCTCAGCACGGGTCAAATTATTGAAACAATGATAGGCCAAAAAATCATCGCGAGGTTGATTCAGTTTTGAAACAACGAATTGGTTTACCAGGGTAGTATACGATCCAAAAACTAATGCACGAGCTGCATGCGTGAGCGTGGTCTGCAAAAGATGTTTGCCATTTCGCCGGGTTGAATTATCAGGTGATAGAGTAGTTGCATCCATATTACGTGGTAGCACTCGTCCAGTATTATTAGTTGCACAGCATAGCGTCATGTTAATATCCTCGATTGTCGTTTTTTTGGACACTATCAGATAGTATTTCGTTCATTTTTTTTATTGACATTCTTTCTTGCACTTCCTTCATCCTCTGCCAGAATTCATTTTTAACTTTTCAATAAATCCAGCCTGCCTGACACAGAATTAAAAGGAGTCAACATGAAGTTTGCATTTATCTATGCCATGCCCGGCCTACAGTCCTCATCCATCCAGGAGAATGTTACTGAAAAAGCCCACTTTTATTGTGTATCCGTTGATATGAACCACAGGGAAACCGCCGCAGATATCGCCAGAGAACTGGTTGAGAAAAACGGTGTACAGATGATTGAACTTAGTGGTGGGTTAGCCAGCGCTGAAATTATTGCACTGGTAAAGGAAGAAACCGAAAACAGGGTACCTGTTGGGGCAGTATTTTATGGACCTGAAAGTAGAAAGCCCCTGATTGAACTGATGGGCATTTAGCCATTTGAAAAGCCTTTATCTCCGCTACGCGGAATGAAATGAGATTGCTCCGACGAACCCTTTGCCAGAATATCATTCAGCATTCTGATATAACCAATGGCTCCACGCAACACATCAACATTCTTTAATTTCTTCTTACGAATCCCTTCGGAGAAATAAGTTCCACAGAGCCGTTCTTTTAAATCATCCATTGCAACCCTCATTATTGCCGTACGTTTCCGTTCTCGGGCATTATGCTCGAGTCGTTTCTCACTGACTCCTGTCTGGTGTGCCAGTCTTCTATTCTTGGATAATGATTCCGTATCATCAACTGGCGGCTGGTTGATTTGACTGATATTTTCGGTTCTGCTTTCCATAGCAGGAAGTGGCTTTATCGCTGCCTGTTCCCGGGGCATCTTATCAGTACCCGCCAGACAGCCGTTCAATGGCCCGTTTTGAGATTTGTCCGTATTTTCAGGATTTGGTGCAAGAGAAACTGCACTCTCATTAAATTTCTGAGGGCAATGCCTTGCAGGGTCTGCATTAACAGTACCGATTTTGAAACTGGATAATTGACTATCAGTAAGTGAACTGAACTGTGCTGATTGGCTCTCAGGATGTAATACAGGTTTATCTTCTACTTTCTGAAGTGCGCGCCCGTTGAATAAAGGATCAGGACCTGCAGACTCTTGATAACCGGGATCCTCCTCATCAAAGAGATATCTCAAGGGGCCATATTGAAGTTGAGAAAAATCGCCTGGAAATATATTGAAATTACCCGTCCCGTTCATAAATGTGCTCCAGATTTATTTTATTTATAACTATATGACCAATTTCAAAAACATTAGTTCATAAAAAAACCTCCCGCTTCTGAACAAAAGCAGGAGGTTCTGAGTTAAACAGCTGAACTTAGAGAGTATCCAGTGCTTCAAATGATTTAATCAGCTCATCCAGAGCTTTCATCTGAGTCAGGAAGGACTCAAGCATGGACAGGCGCAGTGCTGAAGGGCCATCACAGCGGGCATTATCAGGATCAGGATGAGCCTCCAGGAACAGTCCTGCCAGGCCAACCGCCATACCGGCACGGGCCAGTTCAGTCACCTGGTGGCGGCGGCCACCGGAGGCGGCCCCCATTGGATCACGGCACTGCAGCGAATGAGTCACATCGAAGATAACCGGTGCACCGCCGCTCACCTGCTTCATGGTATGAAAGCCAAGCATATCAACCACCAGGTTGTCATAGCCAAAGTTCACACCACGCTCACAGAGGATCAAACGGTCATTGCCCGCTTCACGGAATTTATCGGTAATATTCCCCATCTGGCCGGGGCTGAGAAACTGCGGCTTCTTGATGTTAATGACAGCACCGGTTTTGGCCATGGCTTCTACCAGGTCAGTCTGGCGGGCCAGAAACGCCGGCAACTGAATCACATCCACCACTTCCGCCACAGACTGGCACTGATGAGGTTCATGGACATCAGTAATCACCGGGAAACCAAAGGTCGCTTTCAGCTCCTGAAAAATCTTTAACCCCTCATCAATGCCCGGACCACGGTAGGAGGCGATTGAAGAACGGTTAGCCTTATCAAAGGAAGCCTTGAAGATATAGGGAATACCGAGCTTTTCGGTAACCCGTACATACTCTTCCGCCACTTTCATGACCAGGTCTCTTGATTCCAGCACGTTCATCCCGGCAAACAGGACAAACGGCAGGTCATTAGCGACCTGAATGCCATTGACATCAACAATTTTGCTTTTCACAAACGTTCCTTCAGGCGTTCCAGAAAAAAACCTGCAAAAGCAGGTATCAACAATTGGCTTCAGTGAGAAGCGTGCTTAAAAGCCTGCGCTGCATGAATAAAGGCAGAAAACAGACCATGGCCATCCCGGGGTGTTGAGGTAAATTCCGGGTGGAATTGACAGGCGACAAACCATGGATGGTCGGCAACCTCAACGATCTCTACCAGACTGTTGTCTTCTGAGCGACCGGCAATGACCAGACCCGCCTCTTCCAGTGCCTCAACGTAATGGTTATTCACTTCATAACGGTGACGGTGGCGCTCGGTAATAACATCCTGGCCATAGGCTTCACGGGAGAGTGTACCGGCAACCAGGTTACAGTTCTGGGCACCCAGACGCATGGTGCCGCCCAGATCAGACCCTTCGTGACGCTTTTCAACCATACCGTCAGCGTCGATCCACTCAGTAATAAGACCCACCACCGGATGGGCCGCCTGACGATCAAATTCCGTACTGTTCGCCCCTGCCAGACCGGCAACATGGCGGGCGTACTCAATGACCGCCACCTGCATGCCAAGGCAGATACCCAGGAAAGGAATCTTGTTCTCACGGGCATAGCGCACGGTCTGAATCTTGCCTTCCACACCACGGTGACCAAAGCCACCGGGCACCAGAATGGCAGATACCCCTTCCAGGGCAGATAGACCATCCTGTTCAGTGGTTTCAGAGTCAATGTAACGAATATTGACCTTGGTACGGGTTTTCAGACCGGCATGCTTGATCGCCTCAATCAGCGACTTATAGGCATCCAGCAGTTCCATGTATTTGCCCACCATGGCGATGGTGATCTCTTCGGAGTAGTTAAACTCACGATCCACCACATCGTCCCACTCAGAGAGGTCCGCTGGCTGGCAGCCCAGGTTGAAGCGATCCACAATGATCTGATCCAGACTCTGCTCGTGGAGCATCCGAGGAATTTTGTAAATGCTGTCCGCATCTTCCAGGGAGATAACCGCACGCTCTTCAACGTTGGTAAACAGGGCAATCTTGCGGCGGGCCGAGGCATCAATGTACTGTTCGCTGCGACACACCAGGATATCTGGCTGAAGGCCAATCGAACGCAGCTCTTTAACAGAGTGCTGGGTTGGTTTGGTCTTGGTCTCACCGGCGGTTTTGATGTAAGGCACCAGGGTCAGGTGCATCAGCATGGCACGTTGAAATCCGAGCTCTACCTTCAACTGACGAATGGCTTCCAGGAATGGCTGGGATTCGATATCACCCACAGTCCCACCCACTTCCACCAGGGCGATATCCGCATCGCCCGCACCATTAACCACCCGGCGCTTGATCTCGTCGGTGATGTGCGGAATAACCTGTACCGTACCACCGAGATAGTCACCACGACGCTCTTTACGCAGAACATCCTGGTAAATCCGGCCAGAGGTAAAGTTGTTACCCTGCTTCATGGTGGTGCGGATAAAACGCTCGTAATGCCCCAGGTCCAGGTCAGTCTCGGCACCATCTTCGGTAACGAAAACCTCGCCATGCTGAAAAGGGCTCATGGTACCCGGATCGACGTTGATGTAAGGGTCCAACTTGAGCATCGTCACCTTGAGACCACGTGCCTCAAGAATGGCGGCGAGAGATGCCGATGCGATGCCTTTGCCTAACGAAGAAACAACACCGCCGGTGACGAAAATATAACGCGTCATGCTTACCTGCTGTGAATATAATAAAAGCGGGGTGAAAAGAGAGTCTCAAGATGGGATATCAGGATACCAAAACCGGCAGTGAACGTAAAACCGTTATTGCATCAATACACCCCTTAAAAAATGATTCGTGCCAATCACCGAGGCGGTCACTCACTCTGATATCAGATCGACTAACACTCATTTTTATTTGCGCCGGGGATAAAAAACCGGCAGTTCATGGTCAGACCATAACAATAAGCTGACTATCACACTCACAATTACGCTGGGATCTATTTATGTCTCCTTTACATTCCGGGAACACTTTAAGGTACGTTACCAACGGAGCCGTCGGCAAAAATGGAGCCTGCGGTGCAAACGGTAAATTCGGCGGTTATCGCGGGCAGGACGGCGCTCAGGGAGAACACGGCCAAAACGCTCGCGAACTGAATGTCGCATTGTCAACCAATAATGCCGGTGTTTTGATTAATGGGAACGGGACATCACTTCAGTTAAGCCTGTTCGATAGAAAAACATCAATCTTTCTTGAAGCCCGTGGCGGTGATGCCGGCCATGGGGGCAACGGCGGTGATGGGGGCAAAGGGCTAACCGGGAAAAAGGGGAGAAATGCCAACAGATTTCTGTGGGGTGAAAACGGAGGTCAAGGCGGCACCGGGGGCAATGGTGGCAATGGCGCACGGGGTGGCGATGGAGGCAATGGCGGTAAAGTTACCCTCACAGTAGCACCTTCGCAAACCGATTTGCTCATGCTCACCAACATTCCTGACGTTCGGGGTGGCACACAAGGCCGGGGTGGAAAAGGCGGAGACGGTGGCCTGGGAGGAGACGGAGGGAAAGGTGGGGAATCATGCTGGTATCCCGATACTGAGATCTACACCGACTCAAGCGGGCAGACCCAAAGCCGCATAACACTCCGTTTTAATCCGGGAGGATTTGATGGCCCCTGCGGCCTCCGGGGACGAGTCGGGCGTAACGCCCCTGATGGACGTTGCGGAAACTCTGGCAGTTTTCATATTGCTGTGGGCAACAACCGGTATACCGGGCCTTATGACCTGTCCGTTACAGACTCCACACTGCTGGCAAAAAAGCCTGGCGGCAATGGTTTTTTCGAACCCGGCAAAGAGGTCTCTGTTGATTTGTCAGTCACTAATACCGGTGACATGCCAACACCCAATAAACAACCCATCAGAATGAGCATGGTGAATAATAAATGGGTCAGCTTCAACCCCCGCTCTGTTTTCAACCTCCCTTGCGCTATACCGCCTGGCCAGGAAGTTCACCCACAGAATCGCCTGGAATTTACCATTAATAGACCTCAAACAATACCCACAGGTGAGCCGCTGCATGAAACGGGTGTCGCCAACTTTAGCGCCACTGTTGGACGGGTTGAGCGACAGTTCTCAAAAGTAGCCACAGAGCAAATAAGGTTTCCCGTAAGATATCCAGCGGATATCGATACGATAGAAGGGAGCAAATCAATCAGCCGCGATGAAGAAGCACTGCTGTCGGTAAAAGTGAACAATATTTCTCCGAAAGCCCTTGGTTTGCAGGGCAGCCAACAGCGGTTGCTCAACTTGCACTTTACAGCAGATACCGCAGATACCGCAGATACCGCAGACACCGCAGATACCAATAATGGCCAGACGAGAAGCGCCGACGTAACTTTTTACAGTAGAGATGGTGTACCGTTCAGCGGTAACCAGGGGCTCACGAAATCGATCAATGAACTTCCTCCCCATGGTCAGGACAGACTTTCAGGTTCGATCACCTTCAGCAATCCTGCACAGCACCTTTACACAAAAGTCACACTATTCGCAGAACTCGAACTGGGACGTTTAGATTGCCCGACAGATCCCCAATTGGTGGAAGTGGTACAACGAAGAGTGTTTCAAGTTCAGCTTGCCGAGGGTTACCAGTACAATCCTGATGCAGATTTTCTGTTAGTTACCAACGCCAACACTTCTTTGCCAGAATGGAATCAATGGGAAGCCCTGGCCGAGCGACTTGGACTGACTTTTGCCACCTGGAACAGCTCGCTCAACAATGGGATAAGCCTGTTCCATGAGCTGCAATCCAGGGAAACCGAAGGGCATCCAGCTGTCGAAACCGACACTGCACCGTTGCCCGCGACCGGGGTACATGCAGATACCGGCGTCACGTTAGTTGATCACTTTAAAGACAAAACCATTGTTTTTCTGAACAATGACGATACCTGTGTAAAATCCCTTCCGCCCTGCGATTTATTCCGATCTGCCAACAGCGGCGTCAGAAGCTACATCGTGGGGCCAGAAGAAGTCAGGGAAGAGCTGTTTTATCCAGAAAAAGACCTTGCTGCAAACCTCAGCGGACGCGCGAGGAAAACGTTAGTAGAGAACTACATCCGCACTATGAGATCATCCGAGGACAGACTGATAAAAGCAGCAAAAAAACAGGCAAAAAAATTGCGAAATAAGTGGCCTGAAAAAAGATTTACCGTCGTTTATAACTACGAAGATCTACCGCTACCAAGAAATAGCCTACCCATTATCGGAACGTACGGATTAAAAAAACATCAGATTGGAACACTGACCTCTGTTCTTTCGCCGACGAAACACATGATTACCAATCTATCCAAACAACCTGACGAAAGCGATCGCTCTGATTACGTCCTTCACCCAAGTAACGTCTACGGCTTACTAAAAAGTCTGCCCCTGCAGAAAAAAATTCAGCTGGTTCAAAACAACATCACAGAAGACCGTGAAGCCTTGAAAAAAGCCCTACTCTCAGATCTTGTGGATGAACATAAAGCGTTCCGTCGATTAAAGTGGACAGCCAGCATCGATAAGAGCGCATTGAAGAAGCGCTTAACCTGCTTACAACAAGTCGTCGATGCCAGCTACCCTGAGCCCGGAAGCAAAGAGCTGATACAAGAGATACTCATCGAATTTCGCGCTTTGGCTGCCCGAATGCTCAAGGAGAAATGGTACCACGTTCGCTATCGCCAACTCGTCAAAGTGACCCACAAAATGATCGATAGTTTCAAGCAAAAAGAGGATATTGACTCGGCACACTGGCTGGAAAATTACCAGGCAAAGAAACAGCGTTTTGCCAAGATTCACCGATGGGAATTATGGCGTCAATATCAGGATTCTGACGTTTTTCCAATCCATCAAAATGGTCACAATGACCCGAACCCTGTGTTTAATTTTAACGAATTACAACATCCATACGATACGGTGTCCCGGGTTGCTGAAAATAGTCACTACTTTAGAGATCAGGGAGAACGTTTGCGGGCATTGGAGGCATTAGAGAACGGTAACTCAAACGACAATAACCCGTAAAACAAAGACGGATGGCTGTTACCAATGGAGAGCTAAACCATCACTCTCGTTGGCATAATAGCCATCACACACCCAGAGACCGGGAGCAGCCACCATTTGGTCACCATCAAACACCAATGGCAGATATTCTCTCAGCCAGGGTGGCACTTTATAGTCCTGCAGCCATTTTTTCAGTGTTTTTCGACCTTGCCGCCCGGTAATGGCAAACTTTTCATCCCCTGATATATGACAACGGCGTTTTAACAGTAATGGTTTTTGTGGCAGTCGGATGGCGTTACCACTGTGCTCCTGTTTAGCACTGCAGATCAGCGACCGGTCTCCCAACACCACGATTGGCTCTTTCTGCCAGTCCCATACCATGGGCTCAAATGCCTGCAAATTCACGTCTTCATCCAGCAGCACCAGCATTTGCTGGTAGCGAGTCAGGGTAAAGCGAGGTGCCACTGTCAGCAGCGGCTCGGCGTCGATTCGAGCTTCAACCACTTCATCAAAGATCTGTTCAAGGGTGTCTCTGGAGGGCAGTTGTATGCCCTGCTGTTTCAACCATTGGCGAACCACTCGACGCTGGGAACCGGCATCAAGGGATTGCAGCGTTGCCAGATTCATCAGCGGTTGCCGGTCAAGCAGCCATTGCGGGCGATAATCAATACACAGGGCCAACTGTTCGACAGTTTGCTGCTGCACGGTTTGATTCATCTGCCCCACATCCCGCACAAATTCGACCAATCGTTCCGACGCACCCGGCCAGCGCTCTTCCACCATGGGAATCAGTCGCTGACGGAGAAAGTTGCGGGAGAAGCGTTCATCCGTATTACTGTCATCTTCAATAAATCGGAGGTTATTTGTCCGGGCGTAAGCTTCAATGGATGCTCGGGCCACATTCAGTAAGGGCCGTAACAACAGCCCATTGCCCAGGGACCTTTGTTCCGGAATCCCCTGAACACCATCAACCCCGGTCCCGCGGAATAACCTGAGCAGAACCGTCTCTGCCTGATCATCCCGATGATGCCCCTGCAACAGACAGCCACCCTCTTCCACGGCATTGATAAATACCTGGTATCGAGCGTCCCTGGCCGCCTGCTCCAGACCATAGCCGTCATTTTCCAGAGAAACTCTGGCGATGGTCAGCGGTATCTGCCACTGTTCACATACCGACTGACAGTGCTCAGCCCACTGATCAGCGTAACGGCTCAAACCATGATGAACATGAACAGCAGCCACATCAGCAATATCTCCCCGATCACGCAGGCAGGCCAGCAAATGGAGTAAAACGGTGGAGTCAACACCGCCACTGAATGCCACCGTGACAGGGCATTCAGATACCGGTAGCTGCAGGCTTGAAGATAGTTGATCAAGCACCCACTCAGGGCTTAGCGGGTGACAGGAAGTGATCTCTGCGCTGGTTTTTGCCATCGTTTTCGCAATCAAAGCGCCCCAAAGTCCCTGATTTTCTGGTAACGATTTTCCAGCAGGGTATCGCTGTCCAGTGCCGAAAGCATGTTCAGCTGATCCACCAGCGTGGCTTTCAAACTGGCAGCCGCTGCTTCAGGATCCCGGTGTGCACCACCCAATGGCTCTGCCACCAGGGTATCCACCAGACCCAGCTCCTGTAAACGCCCGGCAGTTACCCCCATGGCTTCTGCAGCAGTAGATGCGTACTCGGCTTTTTTCCAGAGAATGGAGGCACAACCCTCAGGAGAAATAACAGAGTAAGTTGAATACCCCATCATCACCAGATGATCACAAACCCCAATGGCCAATGCACCACCGGAACCCCCTTCACCGATCACCGTGGAAATCACAGGCACTTTCAAGCGGGACATCACCGCCAGGTTGTAGGCAATCGCCTCACTCTGCCCACGTTCCTCTGCACCAATACCGGGGTATGCGCCCGGCGTATCAATAAAGGTCAGGATGGGCATCTTGAAACGTTCCGCCATTTCCATCAGGCGACAGGCTTTGCGGTAACCTTCCGGTTTGGGCATCCCGAAATTCCGGCGAACTTTCTCTTCGATCTCACGCCCCTTCTGATGACCAATCACCATCACCGGTCGACCATCCAGTCGGGCCATGCCCCCCACAATGGAGGGGTCATCGGCAAAATGGCGATCGCCATGGAGTTCATCAAACTCGGTGAAAAGATGGCGAATATAGTCCAGCGTGTAGGGCCTTCTGGGGTGCCGGGCCAGCTGGGCCACCTGCCAGGAAGAAAGGTTGCTGAAAATGGCATCCGTCAGACTGCGGCACTTATCCTGCAGTGTGGCAATCTCTTCAGTAATATTCAGCTCTGCATCGCTGCTGACCAGCCGAAGCTCTTCTATCTTGGCTTCCAGTTCAGCAATTGGCTGTTCAAAGTCCAGGTAATTCGGGTTCATGAAGTCCACTTATCATGGCCGGAGAGTAAATAAGGATCAAAATACGTAAACACCGCCGTAAAGTCGAGTTAAAAAGCGTAATTACCTGTAAACAGTTCAACAGCTGGTCGACCTGGAAGTCTGCAGAAAAGCAATACGAGAATAGGATGTCCCCTTTTGAAAAGCTGGAACCACTGCCTGTAGTGGACAATAAAGGAGGAACCTCCACCGTGGGTACATTTTGCGCCCCCCCGGTAGCCAGCCGGCCCGCAATGCCCGGAAGTTACAACGGGCAACGGGACAGGCAGGGCTGCAGTTAGCCCAGTCGCATCAGAATAAAGACATATCACACTCCGCCATCTTCTCCCAGTATGGGTCTGGGACTACCTGTGGCATTTCCATGGCTTCTGCCTGAAAACCCAGGACTTTCGGTTGATGCCCCATCTTTGCGCCAACAGCGTCAGACCATCCCAGCAGTGGCCTGATGCAATTGGCTATGTCGGTGCCCTTGCAAGCCAGCTCAAAAGCTGCCATTGCCTCACCATAGGTGGTTCCGCAATAGAGGGAGAAATGGTCATCATGCTCCCCGGGGCCGGGTGTGAAATCATCATCCCCCAGGTAACGGATTTGCTGGCGAGCGGTATCCAGTGTAAATAGCCGATCACAAAGCTCAGGCTTCAATGCATGAAGGAAAAAACTGCCATTATCAAGTTGACCCGCATGGATTGAATAAGGGTCATACAACCCGGAAAAACTTCTTCCCCAATTCAGATGATATTCACCGGCATGATATTTTTTGAAAACAAACGCACCGGTAACCTCTTTCAGGGTATTTCCGAGTTCCGTGAAATCCACCTCGCCCAATGTCCCATCTGCACGCCGGAAGTAGGCTACCGGTGGGACAGGCGTTGATTCAGGGTTCTCGATTATTGGTTTTTCCATTTTCCGAAATATCAGATCAGCCGGGACTGTCTTCGCTTTGATGGTATCGGGGCATAGCTGATCATTTTTGGCTGGCAGAGCCTCAGTCTCTGCCAGTCTTATTGCAATTGTCCTTGTTTGAGATTCAGCCGTATTGCCACCAGAAGTGGAACCAGGATCCTGTGTTATCGAGGCGGGAGCCCTGCTAACAACGGTAGTGGAGCGATCGTTAAACTTTCCCTGATCGGCTGTTTTTGTAGCCTCTTGGTTGGCTTCTTTCGGCAACATCGGTGAGCGAGCTTTAACAGGAGTCATAAAAATTCCTCTCATAAAAATTTCACCAAGTACATGACCATTTGCATTCAGGCAGCCCTTAAGCCCGGTGCAGTCTGCAACCAGGAAAACCGGTGAGTTTACCTGATCGAAAAGTCAGACCTCATACGCCAATGAAAGTTCTAGGAAAGTTGATTTTACTATTCCATCGAAAAAGGGAAACTGCACAAAACCCACAGCTTCCGTTTCATACCCCAATTCCCAAGCACTTGCTCAGGCATACTCAACGTTAGCCGCATTTTTGCCAAGCCACTGCCGGAGTTCCAGCACCAATTCATCACTGGGGTTGACCAGCCATTGCTCACCCAGCATCAGGCTGGCACGGGCATCGTCCCGATGGTAATCAATCCTGACCGGCAGCCGACCCGGCTGCCCGCCCAGCATGGACGACAATTTTCGTTCAAAATGACCATCAATCTGTTCATGGGAAACCTCAAGAACCAGACGACGGGCGTAATGGCTGCGGGCATCCACCACTTTCATCACTTTCTTCGAGCGGACTTTCAGGCTACCGGAGTAATCATCAAAGGTGACTTCCCCTTCCACCACCAGCACCGCGTCTTTATGGAGGAGGTGTTGATACTCACCAAACACATCGGCAAACACCGACACCTCAATCCGGCCGGTGCGGTCATCCAGGGTAACAAACGCCATTTTGTCCCCTTTCTTGTTTTTCATGATCCGCATATCCACCACCAGCCCGGCGATATTCTGGCTATCGCCCCGGGCAGGCTGAAGGTCTTTAATACGGTTGCGGATAAAGTGCCGGATTTCACTTTCGTATTCATCAATGGGGTGACCGGTCAGATAGAGCCCCAGGGTATCCTTCTCGCCACCCAAACGAGCCTTGTCCGTCCATTCGCTGGTTTTCAAATAAGTGTCGTAAACAGCCTCTTCTCCGGCGGGCACCAGGGCACCAAACATATCCATGTGACCGGAATCCAGGCTTTTGGCCGCCTGGTCCGCCGCTTTGATCGCTTCCAGCTGGCTCGCTTCCAGCACGGCCCGGTTAAAATTCAACTGTTGCGGCTTTTGTGGAACCGGCCCAAGCAGGTCCAGCGCCCCGGATTTGATCAACGCCTCCAGCACCCGCTTGTTGATGCTTTTGGCATCCACCCGCTCACAGAAGTCAAACAGATCCTTGAATGGACCACCCTCTTTACGAGCCCGGACAATCGCCTCAATCGGGCCTTCGCCCACCCCCTTGATGGCCCCCAGCCCATAGATAATATGCCCATCGTCGTTTACACCGAACATATATTCGCCACTGTTCACGCTGGGCGGCAGCACGGTCAGGCCCATATCCCGACACTCTTCGATAAAGGTCACCACCTTATCGGTATTCTGCATATCGGAGCTCATGACCGCCGCCATAAACTCCGATGGATAGTGAGCCTTCAACCACAGCGTCTGGTAGGAAACCAGGGCGTAGGCCGCCGAGTGGGATTTGTTAAAGCCATAGCCCGCAAACTTTTCCACCAGATCGAAGATCTTCATGGCCAGCTCACCATCAACGCCCTGGCTGATAGCACCCTCTTCAAACACCGCCCGCTGCTTGGCCATCTCCTCCGGCTTTTTCTTACCCATGGCCCGACGCAGCATATCCGCACCGCCCAGGGTGTAACCGGCCAGCACCTGGGCAATCTGCATCACCTGTTCCTGATACAGGATAATACCGTAAGTGGGCTGCAAAATAGGCTGAAGCCACTCGTGCTGATACTGGGCATCAGGGAACGAAAGTTCCTCCCGGCCATGCTTACGGTTAATAAAGTTGTCCACCATTCCGGACTGCAGCGGACCCGGACGGAACAGGGCCACCAAAGCGATAATATCTTCAAAGCAGTCGGGCTGGAGACGTTTGATCAGATCTTTCATCCCACGGGATTCCAGCTGGAAGACGGCGGTGGTTTCCGCTCGCTTCAGCATGTCGTAAGAGCTTTTGTCTTCAAGGTCGATGGCTTCAATGGCCAGAGGCTCTTCACCCCGCTGCGCCCGGCGGGGGTTAATCAGTTTCAGGGCCCAGTCAATAATGGTCAGCGTGCGTAGGCCCAGGAAGTCGAACTTCACCAGACCTGCGTATTCCACATCATTCTTGTCATACTGGGTGACCACCCCTTTACCGTGCTCATCACAGTAAAGCGGTGCAAAGTCCGTCAACTTGGTGGGGGCAATCACCACACCACCGGCGTGCTTACCGACATTGCGCGTGACCCCTTCCAGCTTGAGCGCCATCTCCCAGATTTCCGCCGCCTCTTCATCGGACTCCAGAAACTCCCGAATGGTTTCTTCCTGTTCATAGGCCTTACCGAGCGTCATGCCGATTTCAAAGGGGATCATTTTCGACAGGCGATCCGCCAGACCGTAGGACTTACCCTGAACCCGGGCCACATCCCGCACCACCGCCTTGGCTGCCATGGTACCGAAGGTGATGATCTGGGAAACCGCATCGCGTCCATAGGTCCGGGCCACATAATCAATCACCCGGTCCCGGCCTTCCATACAGAAGTCAACGTCAAAGTCGGGCATCGACACCCGCTCAGGGTTCAGGAATCGCTCAAACAGCAGGTCGTATTTGATCGGGTCCAGATCGGTGATTTTCTGGGCATAGGCCACCAGTGATCCGGCACCGGAACCTCGTCCGGGGCCAACAGGAATATCATTATTTTTAGACCACTGGATAAAGTCCATAACGATCAGGAAGTACCCCGGGAATCCCATCTGCAAAATGGTGTTCAGCTCAAAGTCCAGTCGGTCCCGGTAGATTTTTTCGGTTTCCGGAAAGTCCGGTGCCGAAGTATCAAATAGAAATCCCAGTCGCTCCGTCAGGCCATCATGGGAAAATTCACGGAAAAACTGATCCATGGTTTTACCTTCTGGCACGGGATATTCCGGCAGAAAGTACTCACCCAGTTTGACATTAATAGAACAGCGCTGGGCAATGGCAACGGAGTTGGCCAGTGCTTCAGGAATATCCGCAAAGAGTTCAGCCATCTCCTGTTCAGACTTCAGGTACTGCTCTTCACTGTAGCGATGTTCCCGGCGGGGATCATCCAGAACCACACTTTCGCCGATGCAGACCCTGGACTCATGGGCTTCGAAATCATCCCGGGTCATAAACATCACATCATTGGTGGCCACCACCGGACAGTTGAATTCTGCCGCCAGAGTCACGGAACCATGAACGCACTCTTCATCCCCAGCCCGGTTGGTACGGTGCAGTTCCAGGTAGAAGCGATCAGGAAACGCCCCCATCCACTCCTGCAATAACTCACCCGCCAGCGACTTTTTGCCCGATAACAGTGCCCGGCCAATCTCACCTTCCCTGGCACCGGAAAGCGCAATCAGGCCCTCTGACTGAGCCATGATCCACTCCCGTTTAACCAGTGCTTTTTCATGGTGCTGATTTTCCATAAACGCCCGGGAGATCAGCTCGGTCAGATTGTGATAACCCTGCTCATCTATACACAGCAACACCAGACGGGACGGTGCATACTTGTCCGCCGGATTTTCCACCCAGAGGTCAGCGCCACAAATGGGCTTTATGCCTGCGCCCATGGCCCCCGAATAAAACTTCACCAGCGCACAGAGATTGGACTGGTCGGTCACCGCCACCGCCGGTATGCCAGAGCCGGAAATCGCGCTGATCAACGGTTTTATTCGCACCAGCCCGTCGCTGAGGGAAAACTCGGTATGCACCCGTAAGTGGATAAATTGTGCTGTCATGGGAGAAGGAGGTCCTGAATGGCAATCCGGTAATGATAATGAATCCTCTGATAAATACACCAATAAAAAATATTGCTTTATTGCAACCAACTACCGCGTTCATAGTCCTCAACCGCCGCATCCGGCGTGACCAGCTGGCCACCCAAAGGCCTGCCCCTTCAGGCAACAATGTTCCTTTAAAGCGTGCTGTCGTTGATCTGCACTTATTATTCTGGCGCTATAGATCTTGTCGAATGGAACCAAAAGATGGAAATTGACCAGCAAGCAGTGGTGAGTATTCACTGGATCGAACAATGTTTCTTTTTTTCAGGGCTTTGGCTGCCCTTATCATTTCCACCGTTTCTTTATTTCCATGATAACGTCGGGCAGCGGCACGAGGTGACCTGGTGATCGGAAAAAACCACAGTCGAAATCTTTCCGCTTTTTTGTTTGGATCTGCACCATTGGCTAATAACAGTTCAACCATCTTATTGTTACCCAGCTTGGCAGCAAAATAGAGTGGCGTGGCCTTTTTTATAGTAGCCTGATCAACATCAGCACCCTTTTCAATCAGTTGCCGGGCCACCTCAACATGCCCTTTTTGTGCAGCAAAAGAGAGCGGCGTAGTGCCCTTGTTCGTCGCCAAATTGACCTTGGCCTCGTGGTCGAGCAGCAGTTGAACCACCTCAACATACCCTTTATCCGCTGCAAAACTGAGCGGCGTGAATCCGTCTGAAGTAGCCAGGTTAACATCAGCCCTTTTGTTGATCAGCAGCCGAACCACCTCAACATGCCCTTCTTCCGCTGCAAAACTGAGCGGCGTGAATCCGTCTGAAGTAGCCAGGTTAACATCAGCCCTTTTGTTGATCAGCAGCCGAACCACCTCAACATGCCCTTCTTCCGCTGCATAACTGATCGGCGTGGATCCGTCCAAGGAGGCCAGGTTAATATCAGCCCCATTATTGAGCAGCAACCGGACCACTTCAATATGTCCTTCCTTCGCAGCATAACTGAGCGGCGTCCAACCAACTTGAGTGACATAGTTAACATCAGCATTTTTGCTGATCAGCAGCTGGACCAGATCAACGTGCCTTTCAGTAACTGCAACAAACAGCAAGGAAACCATATCTTCGGTTTTTGCGCAGCGGTAATCTTTGCAAACGACAGCGGGGTCCTTTTGCAGTTCCCTTTTCAGGACATTGAGATCGCCGACCCTGCAAGCCGCCAACGGTGTGGGCTCATTGTAGGGATTGTCACAGTTTACTTCAGAAATGGCAGAATCAGATCCATCAAATCGCTGGTAGAAGAATCCGGAATGCCCGCTAATTGACTCCATAACTCCCCCCTTGGTCTGGTCAATGTTATTTCAGGAGTTGGATCAGACATTGAACAAGTAGTTCAACTGGAACCGTAAATAACTCAATGTTGTCTACCTGAGTTTTGATCTGGGTGTCTTGAAATGGGACTTTCCACCAAATTTTGAGCAGTTACTTATCCTCAATTTTTCGCAATCCTCGCTAAGTACGCTTAAATCCGACAGGATCCCGGGCATTTAGCAGTGACTCATAAATCGACTTAAAATTTACCGTATTCAGGAATTCCCTGGCAATGGTGGTTAATTCCTCAGATTTAAGCACCAGCGCATTGCCCGAGTTGTGTGCCTGCCTCAGATAACGGGCCTTAACAGATCTTTCAAGAGCAGAATTATTCTGTGTTTTAATCATCATGGCATACAGCTCTTCCGGTGAGGATACCTCATGGGCACCATATCTGTTGGAATATCTGCGTCCGACATCGGCCTCCAGAAAACAATAAGTTAAACGACTGCCCCTGGTTTTTGTCATATGATACAGGTAATAAATGAATGCCTGGTAAATAGCCTGTTTAACGACAGTTTCAGGGACACTTGAACGGTCATTACCAGACACACGGAGGGAATTTATAATTGGCATGTACCTTGCGAAGATTTCCTTGGTTTTTTTATTAATCTCTTCAGACTCTTTTTGATCTCGACTACCTTCCCGCTTCGCTGGAAGACGAACATTCCTGTGAGTTTTATTAGTATGTTTTCCGGATACTTTACAAACTTCAGCGCGATATTGATCGTATGTCAGATTAAATCTGAAGTTTTTTTCCATAACCTGCCATGGTTCTGATGAATAATGGGCTTCTACTTCATCCGCGATAACTGTGTAGGCCCACTCAGGCTTACCCAGTATAATAACCGGGCGAATGCCAGTCTTACTGGCGTTAAATTGTGGAAAAGCGGGTTTTCGCACCAACATTCGCTCAATGTCCGGAATGCCCTCAGGGTTGTTCGTCCAGGACAACTGTAAAGACGAACAGTCGATTTTTTCTTCCAGGAATGGCGAAACCCCATTAAAGCTTTGGGTTACGAAAAAATGATCGTTTCCTTTCAGTTCCCAATCGTAACGACTCAGCCAATTCTGGCTATTCCCCAACGGAGTCAGCAATGCTTTATACCAATGTTCCAGGTAACTGACGGTCTGAGCCTTCAATTCCTTTACAGTTTCCAGACGTACCATCAGGTCATGATACTTACCAGCTGGAACAATATTGCTAGGGTAACTTTGCGGGGGTCTTAGCCAACCCGCCTTGAATGCTTCAACGGCAAAATGAATGACTGGGGGGTGGGCTAAATTACTCTCTGTCAGTATATCCACCATTGAACCCAGCCAATCGTCATGATCTCCATAACGGTTGTGAACAACCGTTTTTGAGTAGAGCGCCTTGAGCAGCCCGGTCACCTGATCTTCACTACTGCTGGACAATATTTGACTCACCGCCTCAGACATCGGTTTATAGTAGGTAACGGTATGCCTACAAAACACCTTGCCAATCAACCGAGATTCCTCAAAGTTCAGTGTCTCTTTCTTTACCAGAATTGAGACTCCCAGAGAAAAACCGGTTAAGTCTTTGTCTTTCCAAAGCCTTTGTACCACCTCGCTGGTACCTGGCGTTTTATTTGGTAATGCACAGCCTGCCTCAAGGGCTTTGTGCAGATCTTCGACACTCCGACCATAAGCTTTGGCAAGGCGCTGCAGTTGCTCTGGATCAGCACTTTCCAGAAACGCCTTAATCTTCTTTGACTCGGTGCTGGAACCACTTCCCTGCCTGAAAGGCTGAAAGTCAGGTTCGATTCGTTTTACCTGTACAGGAGCGCCTCCGAGATCCTCTGACTTCCAGCTCATTCCGCCATCCAGTGAATACTCCGGATATAGGTGGTATTTACCGCTTACTGCGCGTGCAGGAATTCCAAAATAGCGGCAGAGCGCCACAAATATGGGCGTTCTGTGTTGACACTTGCCCTGTTGACGCCACAGCAGAAAGCGGAAAAAGCCTTCGCCACCTTCATACTTCTCTAAGCCCTTAAAATTTTTGCAATACTCTGCTATTGCAGCAATGCGATCTTTCAGGATCTTTGCCGACTGAATACAACGAATCTGTTCCTTTTGATTCTCTGCCATATCAGCTGCTGCAAAGCCGTTAAAGAATTCAGTTAATTGTAATTTCATGGGTTCAGAAACAGTGCAGTCTAACCTCGCGTCGCCAGATTGCTGCACTAAATCCAACGTTTCGACCGATGGTTTTTTACACGAACTTTCTGTCACTCTTTTTTCTACAACGTAATTAACTGTTATTTCCTGACCATCACCGACATTTGGAAAACGCACCATGTGAAGACCTGTATACCTGTCTTTTATCAACCGGTAATCCAGAGACGGTTTTATTCGGAAAGCCTGGATAGTTTCATCCGGGTTCAGACCTGGCAGGTAAAAATACTTATCCTTGTTTACCCGCAGGCAATGAACACCCAGACTCTGCTCGCTGCCCAGGGTTACTTCTCCATCAGGCAGAGTGGAAGGAAACACCAGCTCAAGACCGTGCGCCCCGGGGCTAAAACTGCGTAGTTCAACATTACCCTGATTATTCAAAGCCACATCAAAGACCTCCAGGCGATACATCCCGGGACTTTCACGAGAGGCAAAAATCTTTCTCTCCACCAACTGACGTAACGCTCTGTGTTCATAAGCGGTATCAACATCCAGATAATGAACCGTTTTGGCGGGTAGCTCTGCCTGATTATCAAGAGGCAGGGTATCGTTTGCACAGATAGTGGCAGCCTCTGTTTTGGCATTTTCCCGTGGTGCAGATTGAGCAGCTTCAGAGAGTGGCTTTCCCGGAGCGTTGTGTGTATCGCCACTATTGGCTGAAACAGCACCAGGATATTGTCCCTCAATTTTTGCCAGTTTATGTCCCACCGCTTCCGCGCCGGAACTGTGAGAATCTGACCTTTTTCTGCCACTGCCGGAATAGTGTCTGACGGGGTTTGATACTATCCGTGAAATTTTCTGCCAAAAGGCAGGCCACAAAAAAACCTTGTTGGCATCCCATGCACTTATCTGTTTGTCAGCTTCCCGGAAATATGGCTGGTTAATGGACATTTTCAGGGTTTGCTTTTGGGCATCCGTCAGGGTAAAAACAGTATTTGCCTCCACCCCAGTCTGATTAAACCTGTGATCAAACCAGCAGTGCTGCCAGTATCGATAAAGAGTCTGGGTCAGAATATCATCCGCATCTTTCGGTTTCGGGGAGAGACCCGAAGCCAGCCATTGGACCTGAGCCACACGCCTGATGATTTCCGTTCGGGCCTCTGCATCACTCAGGTCAGCCTTGATGTGTATTTCATGGTGCTGTTCATCAATATGGTTGAGATTGCTGCGACGTATCAACCAGGGGCGATCAGAGCCAGCCCTGGTGTGGTGAAACCAATTGCAAAGTACAGGATCAATCCCCCGCTGGCCAATGGGTACAGCCGATAATTCTGGCAATTTCTCCAGGGTTGCCCTGACTGCGATAAAATAAAGCTGATAGTGATGATTGATGTGTTGACGGAGCGCATTTTCGGTAAAGTCTCCATCTTTAATGACGGCCCTGGCCAGATTTTGTAAATCCAGCCCGGTGGGCTGCAAGGGCAGGCCTTGCTGTTGCAAACAGGCCCTCAGTTGACAGTGCCACTGTGTCAACAATTCAGCTGCGGACTTTCCCTCTGGCGTTTGTGGCAACACTTTTTCAACAATGGCCAGCAGTTCCGCCGGATTATATTGTCGGATAGGCAAATAGCGGAAACGTCCTTTGAGCGCTGGTGATAACGGTTTTCGGCCACTGTACCGGGGAGGATTGGTGGTGGCAAACAGGTGGAAACCCGGATGAGCATCACCGGCCAGAATAGCATTAAGTTCCCCCTCCAGGTGCTGGCTATCAATCAGATTCAATTCAGAAATGACTACGATGCCGCCATTGACTTTCGCCCGCTGGATGGCTTCGCACACTCTGTCCCAGGAGCAATCCCCGGCATTGCAATAAAATACCTCCGGCATGGATTCTCCCCGCTGTGCAACCTGCTGTTTGAAGCTTTCAAGCAACAGGTTCAGGGTAACATCCTTACCCCGCCCGGCAGGGCCTTCAATCAGGGTAGCCTGACGACCATGATGTTTTCTGACGTGATGATGCGCCTGCTGACATCGGCTTAAATCCTGACCAAGCCGTTGCACCAATTCACTGACCGCTGATCCGGAGGTATCAAATTCAGGCCGGGTTTGTAACGTCGCCCGGATAAAAGTGTTTCGTATACCCTCCAGGACCTGATTATGTACCAGGTCTCTCAAAGTGTTGTCTACCTGGTCACGGGCAGAAAACCAGAGTTCCAGTGCTGTCCTGGCATCCTGACTCACCCCGGGCATTTCTGAGCCCAGTACATCCTGAAAACTCTGCAAGATCAACCCATCCACCTGCTCACGGGTAACGCTGCCCTGTCTGTGCCTGGTGGCTAATGCACGATCCAGATACCAACCCACCCAGCTGCAGATATCGGTCAAATCCCTGGGGGTAAACTCATGTTCCGGCAGCAATTCCGGATAATATTGCCAAAGCACCATCACACGGTCACTGGCGCTACGTACAATGTCGTCTGTTTGCGGTTCTGGCAAATACCTTTGTAACTGCCTTAGCAGAGCAGGTTCAACCACCCGGTCCCGGAGAAAAGCCCGATTTAAGGGAAGGTAGTATGCCCCGGGGAGTTTCTCCTTCAGCGCTGGGTCTAATTGGCGTCCGGCGTAATGGCCCGGATTACCGGTCACAATCACTCGGTGCTGAGCAGTCACCTTGACCGGGTGACCGTTAACATAGATGCACGGTGCCGGTTCCCATAAACCATTCAGTGAAGCCTGCAATCCGGTGTTGGCCAGATTGGCCTCATCCAGAACCACTGTAATATAATGACCTGCAGCGGCGGGTTGAGTATTGGCCCATTCCAGTAACGCCCGGTCTTGTAATGCCATATAACGGTCACCACCAGCCCCGGTGCCGGTATGTTCCCGCCATTGCCAGCGTTTCATCAGGGTCTGTTCGCTGTCGCAGGGGCCCAGAGACATCAGCGAAGCCAATCCGGACGCCTCGGCAGTTTTGGCGGCAAAATAACTTTTACCAGTCCCGGTTTCTCCCTGCAGGAAAATGACGGGGGAATCCTCAAGCCGGTCATGGAGCCTGGATAAACGACGAAGTTCCCGATCCTTCTGGTTAACCGAACTGTAAAAAAGATCATGGGCCAGCGCCTGAAGTGGAGCCTGAGCGCAACCTTGCCATTCAAGTGATTGCACCAATAGGTGCTCCAGGCGTGAAATACGCTCTGGGTCACTATTTCTGGATACGCTCTCCTGGCTAACACGATAACAATCCATCGCCAGAGTATGAATGACATCAGATCGAGTCTGTGCTGAATGTGGACGTAACTGCCAGCCAGAAGCCAGCGCATCTTCCAACCGCCTGATCTGATTTTCTGGCCTGATTGCTAACTGTTGGTACTGCTCTGCCTGCAGTGGGTCAACCTGCAGCTGAAAAGCCACCGAACTTCGCTGCATCCGGGGCGTTTGCGCGACAATCAAGGCACAGAGGCAATCCATACATTCGTTGGACATGCAAGCTTGAAATGGATATTCATAGGACAGGTTCAGTTGTTCAAATACAGTATTGGCAAATACAGTCGGGCCAAAAGCCCTGGCCAGTTGCCACACATTGAGGCGGACAAAACTCCTGTCCAACGGCTGGGCACTGTTAATGACAGCATTCAAACGATCAGGATCCACCCAGGCAGTGTGCGCTGTATCCGGCAATAGCTGTCTGCAAGCCACCTTCATAAAATCACGAACTGACCGATTCTGCCGGGTGCCATGGCTGAATACGCTATCGATGGCTTTGCGCCAATGGCAGGGTTGCAGCTGCGGTGCATGGTCAACCTGCTGTGCCCGCCGGGCAGCCAATATCAGATTATTCAACAACCCTTCTGTGATTTCAGGCAATGGATGACAAAGGGTGGCAGGTACGGTTTTAAAAGCTTCGCAGAGTTGCCCGAGCGCCTGTTCCGGGAGTTCAGTCCGGGACATACCATGATGTTCCGCGGTGATATTCCAGATATCTACCGGTGGACACAACTCTGCAGCGGCGATCATTGCGCTCCATACCGGGGATGGGCTTTGGGCAAGCTCAGGCCAGAGTACTGTGATACAGGCTTTCGGGTAAGCCTGTAATATGCCGTTAACCAGCAGGGGTTGGCCAGATACCAGAGGCTCAAGCAGCTGCTGAAGCTTTGGATTACTCTCCAGCCCCCGGAATACCACAGGCTTGCCCGTGGTCAAAGCTGCCTGCAAGCCGCTCTGACAGCGGCCAAAATACGCCTTTTGCTCCGAAGTGATAAAGATATTGTCAAACAACTGGCTGAAGCCGGTCTGGCTATTGATCTGTATCACCAGGGGAATTTCCTGATGGCCATTAATCCAGTGATTTGCCTGGGCACTGTGCTGATAAGTCACTGTGTTAACGGGGGCGTAATCCCCGTTATTATCTTTACCGCCAATACTGCTGGCCAGTTCGGGTTGCCCGGCTTTTTCTGTCAGCCCAAGTGATTGCGGTTGCCGCTGCGAATGAGCGACCTGAAGCTTCGGTTTTACCCCTGTGGTCTGGTGGATATTCTGCAGTGCACCCAGCAACAGAAACCAGAGCGCTTCACTGAGAGGTGAAGTGACTGTCACCACGTCACCGGCCTTCACCTGGTCCAGCAAGCTGGTGTTAGGAACCGCAAAACCCTCCTGCCCGATACTGATTGGCCCCAACCATTCCAAAATATTGCCATGGTTAATAATCAATGGGTTTTGTGGCTCGTTACTGGCAAGTCTTGCATCCCCAGAGTTAGCCATGATTTGCAACAGCGATAGCAGCTCGCCATCTCCCACTGGCATCCGGTAAAACTGAATATCTTCTGGCAGAGTACAGACAGCACCGTTGCTCTCATAACGCTTTTGCGCCAGCAGTTGGCGAATGGTCTGTTCAAATGCCAGATTACTCCAGTCGGCTCCTTTAAGAATCACCCGCTGCCCGGTTTTCAATTGCTCAAATTTGCCTGGCAGGTGCCGGATACGCCCCTGCTTATCCACCCCGGGTCCACCAAAAAACAGCTGTCGCCAATTACTGTGCAAATAACAGTGGATAATAACGGTATTGCCATCATCCATCGCACTGTCCGGGGGAAGTTCAGCCAATACCGGTGACACATCACCGATGTCCATTGTCTGGTGATTGCTATTGTCTGCGTCAAACTGCCAGGTATTGCCCGGTCGATTAATTCGTCGCCAGAAATCCGCACCCGGTGCTTCGTCACTTTTCCCCACCATCGCCAACTGCTCATGACTGGCCAATACCAGCAGCGAAACATGTCCACCCAGAGCACGTTTTTTCTGAGTGACCTGGTCAAACAGACAAGGATTATCCGGATCCAGCAAATCATTAAGTTTTGGCAGCTCGTCACTGGTGAGCATTCGGATATCGATAACCAGGGTCAAAGGCTCGTTATTTTCAAATAGCTTGCCCGGTTTCAGCGAGTGATGACCGGTCCCGGAAATACTCAAGCGGCTGAGCAGGTTCCCCTGCGAGAGATCATCGGGGTGAGAAAGAATGACTACGTCTTGCTGCTCATCATGGGTTTGCGCAAATAAAAGATGTCGAACCTGATTATTATTAACGACAAAACGAAAATCAAAGGAATGTGAAAACCTCAGGTTTGGTGAAACCTGTAAGCATACAGTTCTCGCATTGTCAGACAGCGGAATCCGGGGTGACGTTAAATGCAGCCTGGATTGTACTTCAACGCACATATCCACTGGCTTTAACGGTTGCTTCAATTTTGCCTTTTTGGCCGACAAGTTACGCTCTGATCCCAATTGTACATTGTTTCCACTATTTTGAATGTTCATAGATCCCGCCACTCCATTAACCTTCAGGTTCTTTTTGGATTACAGACTGCTGAACTATTCTTTACAGAAAAAAACACCCGGTATCAGAAATGACACCTTTCAAGAAATACTGCGTTAGAACTGAAAATTGTCAGGTAGTTTAGAACACAAATAGCTGACCACGGTTTAGTTCAGGCTATGTGTTGATAAAGCCCAGTGGATCGATATTCGATTTAAAAGGTAGTTCACGATCGGAACCTGAAGGGGAAGCTTACGACTGGGAACATTTCAATCACACGATTAACGTGTTCTCAATGCCAGTAGGCTGCTGGACTTAAGTAGTTGGCCAAATGGAATCGTATATTTCTGGCTAAGTGGGCAGTTGCTATGCAAGGCGCAACGTAGGGAGCATAGCCGTAGCTATGTGACCGGAGTTGCAACGCCGCAGAGTGACTGACAACTTAGTCAGAAATATATGATTTCATTTGGTTAACTACTTAAGACTGTCCTGCACGGCAACTGCTCCTGCGTTGCTTTAGCTCCTGCATCCATGCAGTCGCGGGTTGCGTTGATATCCATACCATTTGTACTGAAGCGGGGTATACGGATATTAACGCTTTTCTGCACCAGGAGTTATGTACTGCTCCTCATCGGTCAGGTAACCCGGGTTGGCGTGCTCGACCTGTCGCTCCGGAAGCGGCTTACAGCACGGGCAGTCATCTATGCAGACACAGACGCAGGCAGCAGCGCCAGTGGTGGCAACACAAACAGGCAGGGCGCTAGCGATAACTGCAGCAAGTTTCCAGCCGGAAAGAGCACCGCTAATAACAGTGGCTAAACTGGTACTCCCCGCGATAAGGCCTACAGTCGTGACAGCATCTTTTTTAACTCTGGAGTCACAATTAAGGGTATAGTCTGAAATTGGATGTACCTCTGGTTGTGGCTGTTTGGTCACGGGTGGTTGTGGCTGTTTGGTCACAGACGGAAAAGGCTTAAATTGAGTAATACCAGTCATAATCATATTCATTCTTATAAATCAAGATTGTTTATTTCTGAAACAACAAAGCTCCAGTGCAGCTAAACGTTGATACCCATACCATTCGTACTGAGCTTGTCGAAGTACGGTGGCACCATCCTTCGACAAGCTCAGGAGGAACGGGTATTAACGCTTTTCTGGACCATATTATTGGTTCTTGGTTCTTGGTTCTTGGTTCTTGGTTCTTGGTTCTTGGTTCTTGGTTCTTGGTTCTTGGTTCTTGTTTTCAGAAATGCTTAAAATACTCAGTGTTTGTGAGTGTTTTATTAGAGTAAGTTATTTAAAAAAAGTTCCTTCAGAATTATCACCATTTGGCCACAGCAGACATGGCAGTTAACTCTCCCTCCTGCGCTACGCAATGTCACTAGTGCTAAAGTACCAGTAACAGCTCCTCACCGACACTGTAAATCGGACCTGACAACGCCCACATTGAAATGACTGTATTATTGCGACCCAAAGACCTGCACAGACCAAGCCTAGTACATGGTTTCAATGAGTTTGACGTGTACTATCTCCGTTCACCCTGAGCGGAGTCGAAGGGTGCTTGGCACGATCTATCAAAGTCCGGAGTTTCCGCCTTTAGGCCCTATGGGTCCTTCGACAAGCTTCAGGACGAACGGAGTGCGGAGGCACGACAACCCGTCAAACTCATTGAAACCATGTACTAGACTTGTTGAGTCCGTTGCTTTTTATGTCAACTGACCACATCAGCCAGGAGCTCCCGAACCGGCTTGAAGGAACGACGATGGACGGGAGCAGGCCCCAACTTTCTTAACGCTTCAAGGTGGACTTTTGTAGGATAACCTTTATGCCCTGCGATGCCATAACCCGGCCACTCCCTGTCCATAATCAACATTTCCCGGTCACGGGTCACCTTGGCAATAATGGAAGCGGCAGCAATCTCAGGAACACGACTATCGCCTTTTACAATGGCTTCAGCACGACAGGAAAGCGCTGGACAGCGGTTACCATCGATATAAGCCAGTTCGGGCCTGACCGATAATCCCTCAACGGCACGCTGCATTGCCAGCATGGTGGCATGGAGAATATTCAGTTCATCAATTTCTGCTACTTCAGCCCTGCCCAGTGACCAGGCCAGGGCGTTATGACAAATAACGTCAAAAAGCGCCTCTCGCTTTTTCTCCGACAGTTTCTTGGAATCATTCAAACCTTCAATCGGGCGGGCAGGATCCAGGATGACAGCAGCAGCAATCACCGGGCCACACAGTGGACCTCTGCCCACTTCATCAACACCGGCAACAATAATTCCTGTGTCACTGGCGTCACACCAGTCAAATTGATTTTGCTTCATTGACTCTCTACCCGCTGCCTGGCCCGCTGAATAACTGACATCACCGCTTCAAAGGCCAGCCTGCTGGCATCCTGCTTCAGTTGATGGTGAATCTCCATAAAAGAGTGTTTCAGAGTATCTCTGTACGCCTGATCTTCAATGGCCTTCTTGATTAAAACCCGAAGATTTTCAGGAGTAGCATCGTTCTGTAACACTTCAGGTACCAGCTCTTTGTCGGCCAGAAGATTGGGCAGTGCGACATATTTGACCTTCACCATCCGGCTGATAATGGCAAAACTGAGCGGTGCCATTTTATAACTGACAACCAGCGGCTTTTTATGCAGTGCAGCCTCAAGAACAGCGGTTCCCGAAGCGATCAGAATCGCATCCGAGGCGGCCATAACCGATTGTGCCTGACCATCATAGACCGTTACGTCCAGATCCGGAAACTCACTGACAATGGGTAGAAGTTGCTTTTTTCGACGCTCATTGGCACAGGGAATTAAAAAGCGGGCATCCGGGAAATCTTTCCGGAGCAGGCGGGCGGTCTCAAGAAATAGTTGACCAAGTTTAGCTATCTCTGGTTTTCGGCTGCCTGGCAAGAGCCCGATCACCGGCCCACCACCATGACTGACACCCAGGGTATGTCTGGCTGCGTCTTGATCCGGATTCATGGAAATCTGGTCAGCCAGGGGGTGGCCAACGAAGGTCACAGGTACACCATGATCCCTGTAATAGTCCGCTTCAAATGGGAGCAGTGCCAGCATGTGGTCTACGGAGTGCCGGATTTTTTTCAGACGACCTTCACGCCAGGCCCATACCTGGGGGCTGACATAATGCACGGTTGGAATACCAGCCGCTTTCAGCCTGCGTTCAAGCGCCAGATTAAAATCAGGGGCATCAATACCAATAAACACATCAGGCTGATCGGCAATCAGTCGCTCCCGCAACTGTTTGCGAATACCCAGCAGTTCTCGCAAACGCCCGAGAACCTCAACCAGCCCCATCACCGATAACCGCTCCATGGGGAACACGCTGTCAAAGCCCTCTGACTGCATCAGGGAACCGCCAATGCCATAGCAGTAAGCATCCGGGTAATGTCGTTTGATTTCCCGGATCAGCCCGGCCCCGAGAATATCCCCTGAGGCTTCTCCTGCAACCAATGCAACACGTAATGATAATCCCGGGGAAGAAACAGCCGACTGCATCACCGGGTAATACCACGGCTTGATGATTTCAGAGAGTCAATCAGCAGTTGAATTTCCGGTAACGGCTCCATACTCTCGAGACGATCAATCGCTTCAGCCGTTCTCAACCCCTGACGGTAAATGATCTTGTAGCACTGTCGCAGTTTGCTGATCAGTTCAGGCGTATATCCCCGGCGACGCATGCCTTCAAAGTTCATACCATGGGCTTCAGCAGGATTACCACTGGACATGATAAATGCCGGCACATCTTTAAACAGTGCCGTATGGGCAGCACTCATACTGAAGGCACCAATCTTGCAGAACTGATGCACCGTCGTGTAACCGCCCAGGATGGCGTTATCACCAACCATCACATGACCGGCAAGTGCCACATTGTTAGCAATAATACAGTTGTCGCCTATAACGCAGTCATGGGCCACATGCACATAGGCCATCAGCAAATTGTTATTGCCAATAGCAGTCAGCCATTGATCCTGAATGGTGCCACGATGGATGGTACAGCCTTCACGGATAGTATTGTTATCGCCAATCACCAGGCGAGTGGGTTCACCAGCGTATTTTTTATCCTGACACTCTTCACCAACACTGGAAAACTGAAAAATACGGTTATTTTTCCCGATCACCGTCGGGCCCTTGATCACTACATGAGAGTGAATACGGCTACCCATACCCACTTCAACACCCGACCCAATATAAGTCCATGGCCCAACTTCAACATCTTCACCAATACGGGAACCCGGTTCGACAATGGCCGACGGATGAACTTTGGCGGTTGGATGAATATCGGCTTGCAACGGGCTAATGGCTTCAACCGCCCCGGCAGCTTCAGAATCAGTAACGGAGAGTGTGTCGCTCAAGATTTTATTTCCTTTCTTGCACACGTAACTTCTGCAGAGCAAACAATATTACCATCAACCACCGCCTCACAGGCAAATTTCCAGATATCCCGTTTCAGTGCCAACAGTGTTGCCCTGAGAATCAGCTGATCACCGGGAACCACCGGTTTGCGAAAGCGCACTTTATCCGCTCCGGCAAAAAAATAGATTGTGTCGCCATCCGTCTTGCGAATGTGGTAACCGAGGACCCCTGCTGACTGAGCCATCGCTTCAATAATCAATACCCCCGGCATCACCGGATGCTGTGGGAAATGGCCATTAAAATGCGGCTCATTACTGGATACATTTTTAAGACATTCGATGGTGCCATTTTCTGTATCCACATGAAGAACCCGATCCACCAGCAGAAAAGGATATCGATGGGGCAGGATCTCCTTAATTACCTCAATTCGTCTCATTCACCTTAAACTCTATAACAGAAAAAGGCTGGACAACCAGCCTTTCCTTTACCGTAAACATTCTTACCCCAGGAGGCTGACCGAGAATAGCGCCCGTCTAGGCGACCCCGTAGCGAGGATGGCAGAAAATTGAGGATAAAAATTCGGTTTTGTGAGGTGAATAGCGGGGCTATTTGCCGAACAAAAGCGGATTTTTAGACCAATTTTCTGCCACCGCACGACTGCATGGATGCAGGAGCTAGAGCAACGCAGGAGCAGTTGCCGGTAGGGCAGTCTATTCTCGGTCAGCCTCCTGGGTTTCAGTGTACTTATATCAGTCGCACTGTTTCTCCAGCTGTTTAACCCGCCTGGCCAGATCATCCAGTTGCCGGAAACGAACCACGTTTTTCCGCCACTCACGACTCTCCATAAAACCAGTACCGGAAGAGTAGGAACCAGCCCTGGTAATTGAGCGCGTAATCATGGCCATGCCACTGATAAACGTCCCATCAGCAATGGTCAGATGACCGGCAAAACCGGCGGCTCCGGCAATAGTACAGTTTTTACCAATCTTTGTACTTCCGGAAATACCGACACCAGCGGCAATAGCCGTGTTCTCGCCAATCACCACATTGTGAGCAATCTGAATCAGGTTATCGAGACGGACACCACTGTGTATTTCCGTATTACCCAGGGCACCACGGTCAATACAGGTGTTGTTGCCAATTTCAACATCACTGCCGATCACCACACCACCGATCTGGCTGATTTTGTACCAGCGGCCATCCGCGTGTGCATTACCAAAACCATCACCACCAATCACCGCTCCGGAGTGAATGATGGTCCGATCACCGATGGTGACACCATGGCAGACCGTAACATTGCGATGGAGGTGAACATCGGCACCAAGCACGGAGTCGTGCCCCACCACGGTACCGGCATCAATGCGAACACCGGCAGCAATCTGAACGCCTGCCTCAATCACAACGTTGGCACCAATGGCAGCGGTCGCATCCACAACAGCGGTCTCATCAACCACGGCACTGGGGTGGATACCTGCATTGCCACCACGGTCAGTATCGAACAGGGAGGAGAGCCGGGCATAACCCAGGTATGGGTTATCAAGAACCAGGGCATTTCCGGTAAAGCCACTGGCGGAATCCGGGCAGAGAATAACCGCACCGGCCTTAGTGGTTTCCAGATATCGGGCATAGGCCGGATTGGCCAGAAAGCTTAACTCATGCCCCCCGGCATCCTGAAGGGTATTCAGACCTGAGACCTGCTTATCCCCATCTCCCTGCAGCCGGGCACCACACTGTTCTGCCAGTTGGGACAAAGTATAAACATCAGTCATGATTCATTACTTCATCTGGTTGAGGCTTTCAATGACCTTGCGAGTGATATCAATACCCGGACTGCCATAGATGGCCATCTGACGATCAATGACCAGATCCAGCTTTAACTCACTGATAACTTTATCGATGGCAGTCTGCAGTTTTGGCCGCAGCTTTTCACGCTCAGCATTATCCGCTTCTGCTTTATCAGTCTGATACTGGCGTCCTTTCAGTTGCAAGTCTTCATACTTGCGCTGCAACTCCAGCTGGCGAACTTTCAACTGCTCGGCGCTCAAAGTCGGGCCATCTTTTTGCAGTTTTTCCTGCATATTACGAACGTCACCCTCAAGCTTCTGCAGAGCGACTAACTGAGGCTTGAACTTGGCTTCAGACTTTTTGGCGTATTGTTTGCCGGCATTGGATTCACTTAACACCATCGCCGTATCAAGCACACCCACTTTACTGCCAGTAGTGGCTGCATTGACCAGAGGGGCCAGCATAATCAGGGCCAGGAATGCCAGTCTGATTGATTTCAAAATAAATCTCCTGAAAACAGTAAAAAAAGGCATTATAAAGAAAAGGTGCCTGATAGCACCTTTTAATTACGTAAAATACCCTCTTAAATGAGGGATTTGCTTAGGAGCCTGTCGGACTTAAGACTGTCCTACTGCGGTTGCGAAAAATTGGTCTAAAAATTCCTGCTTCTTCGTCAAATAGCCCCGCTATTCTCCTCAGAAGCAGAAATTTTTATCCTCAATTTCTCGCAATCCTCGCTACGGACGCTTAAGCCCGACAGGCTCCTTAGAATGGAGTCCCCAGAGAGAACTGGAAGGTCTGAGTTTCATCCTTGCCTTTGGCATTCAGTGCCTTAGCCAGACTGAAAGTCAGCGGGCCAAGGGGGGTAATCCAGGTCAGGCCCACACCAGCACTGTAGCGTAGCTCACCCAGGTCAGGCTTGTAACAATCAGTCACATGATCGGGGCTGGCACAGGTTGTATCAAACACATTACCGTAGTCAAAGAACACGCTGGTCCTTAATGAACGCTGATCCTTGACAAAGGGTAAAGGGAATAGCACTTCAACCGTACCCTCAAGCAGCACATCACCACCCATGCTGTTGAAGTCATCGCCGTTATCCCGTTGCGCAGCCTTGGGTCCAAGGGAGTTATCATTGTAACCCCTTACAGAACCAAAACCACCGGCATAGAAGTTCTCAAAGAACGGCATTTCAGAAGTACTGCCATAGGCACCGCCATAACCCAGGCGAGTGGCAAAACGCGCCGTCAGACTGCGGGTAATGGGCTGAAAGTACTGACCTCGATACACCAGCTTATAAAATGTGGTGGTTGAGCCCGGAATCGCGGCAGACAGCGATAAGCTCTGGGAATAACCGGCCGTTGGCAGTAGCCCACGGTTCAACTCTGACTGCGACCAGCCCAGCGACGTCTTGATATTGGTAAACTTGCGCCCTTCTGTATCAAGATAATTCAGAATAACCCTGGGAGTACCGGAACCGGTGGTTATTTCCGTACCATCAACCCCAAGACTGAAATTAATGGACTCTGTTTCAGACAATGGATACCCGAAACGAACGTTACCACCAAAGGTGTCAGCCGCATAACTGGAGATGTCCGAATCACTGTAATCGTAGGTTCGATAGTAAATATCATAACCACGGGATACACCGTCAATGGTGTAATAGGGATCCATAAAACTGAAATTATAGAGCTGGCTGACATCACTTTTGTTCAGACCAACGGTGACCTTGTTGCCGGTTCCCAGAAAGTTATTCTGGCTGACAGAACCACCGAGTAACAGACCATCAGACTGGGAGAAACCGATACTGGCCGTAACACTGCCGGAAGGCTGCTCTTCTACGGTGTAATTAACATCAATCTGATCGCTGGTTCCCGGCACCGGCGGCGTTTCAACATTGACCTCCTTGAAATACCCCAGACGCTCTAGCCGCACCTTAGACTGCTCAATCTTCTGGGTATTGGCAGAAGCCCCCTCCATCTGGCGCATTTCCCGACGCAGTACCTCATCATCGGTCTTGGTATTCCCGGAGAAATTAATCCGTCGGACATAGGCTCTGCGGCCCGGATCAACAAAGAAGGTCAACTCAACGGTTTTGTTGCCATGGTCCGGTTTGGGAATTCCGGTCACATTGGCAAAGGTATACCCTTCGTTGCCAAGGCGACGGCTCAGAATCTCTTCCGTGGTAGTAATCAGTCTGCGGGAGAACACCTGCTCCGGCTGGGCCAGCAGCAGCTTTCTTGCCTCGTCTTCAGGAATCACCAGATCACCGGCCAGCTTAACGTCACTGACTGTGTACTTATCGCCCTCAGCCACGTTGACCGTGATATACACACTCTGCTTGTCAGGGCTGATAGAAACCTGGGTGGAGGTAATATTGAAGTTGATATAACCCCGGTCCAGGTACCATGACCGCAAACGCTCCAGGTCACCGGACAGTTTCTCCCGGGAGTATTTATCCGCAGAACTGAAGAATTGATACCACTCGGTTTTCTGCAGCTCAAACAGGTCAATCAGTTCATCCCTGGGGAAGGCCGTATTACCCACAACATTAACATGCTGTATGGTCGCCACCTTGCCTTCCTTGACATTGATGCGCAACTTCACCCGGTTACGGGGCTGCGCTTCAACATCGGCGGTGATCCTGGCACCGTATCGCCCCTGGGCAACGTATTGACGCTCAAGCTCAAGACGGATCGCTTCCAGGGTGGCCTGCTGGAAAATCTCCCCTTCTGCCAGACCGGAACGCTCCAGGCCGGTTATCAGATCTTCCGTCTTGATCGCCTTATTGCCCTTAATCTCAATTGCGCTGATGGAGGGTCGCTCAACCACCGCAACCACCAGAACATCACCTTCACGGGCCATACGAATATCATTGAAATACCCGGTTTGATAGAGCGCCCGGGCGGCCCCGGCGATATCCGGTGATTCAATATCATCGCCCACCTCAACCGGCAGGGCATTAAAAACTGTCCCGGCTGAAACCCGTTGAAGGCCATCAATCCGGATATCTGAGACGACGAAGGCCTGGGCAGCAGGCGCGATGGCTAAAGAGCCAATCAGCAGAGACAACAGTGATCGCTTCATGGAATCCGTTCTTATCCGTGTTCATTTCGCATTAACGTGAAAAACATGCTCTTCAATTTCCACATCGCTATTCATGACGCGCAGAGCGCAAAGTGCTTTTCTTTCATTGGAAGAGTCGGCTCAGGTCGTTATACATGGCCAGCATCATCACTCCGACAACAAACGTTACCCCGATTTTCAAACCCAGTGTCTGGGTTTTCTCGGAAAGTGGCTTGCCCCTGACCATTTCAACGAGGTAGAAAAGCAGATGACCGCCATCCAGCACGGGTATGGGGAGCAGGTTCAACACCCCCAGGCTGACGCTCAACATGGCCAGAAAATAGAGAAAATTTTCCAGCCCAGACTCAAGCGACGCGCCAGCCACTTTAGCAATGGTTATCGGACCGCTCAAGTTTTTCACGGAAACAAGCCCGACAACCATCTTCCAGAGGGATTCCAGGGTCATGCTGGTCAGTGACCAGGTCGCCTGGGCACCTTTTACCAGCGAATCAATCGGCCCAAACTGTAAATGACGAATCATGGTTTCTGGCCAGGAAACCTGCTGGACACCTGCACCGATAAAACCGGTTGTCACCCCATCAGTGGATCGACTGCCCGGGGTCAACGGCATTTCCTGACTGACGCCATCCCGCTCAACCAGCAATTGCAACGTTAGACCGGCATTGTCACGGATCAGTTCAACAAAGTGCATCCAGTCAATGACGGTTTCGCCATTAACCTGCAGGATTTTATCACCCGACTCCAGACCATCTCTTGCTGCCGCCCCATCGTCCGATAGCTGACCAATGACTGCGGGGATAACAGGAGAGTAAGGCACAATACCCAGGGAACGCACAGGATTCGGCTGTTCCTCATTAACCAGCCAGTCAACTATCGTGATATTTTTATCCCGCACAGCCCCCTCTGAGGCATCTCCGGGCTCACCTGCCCGGATAGAGACATCAAGATTTCGGCTCTCACCAATGAAGGACAAAAGTTCCATGTTCACGGCCTGCCAGCCCGGTGTTTCCACACCGTTCACAGCAACAATTTCATCACCGGGGTGAATACCTGCAACGGCAGACGGAGAATCGGGAATCACTTCGCCAACCTGAGGCATCAGGGTACGAACACCCACCATGTACATGAGCCAGAGGGCAAAAATGGCCAGCAGAAAGTTGGCAACAGGCCCGGCAGCAACAATGGCAATCCGGGCAAGGACGGGCTTATTATTAAAAGAAAGGTGCTGCTCATTATCGGGCACCGGCCCTTCCCTCTCATCCAGCATCTTGACATAGCCACCCAACGGTACCGCAGCAATACTGAATTCAGTACCATGACGATCAGTCCAGCGCCATAATGACTTGCCAAAACCCACGGAGAAACGAAGTACTTTAACACCGCAACGGCGGGCCACCCAGAAGTGACCATACTCGTGAATACTCACCAGTATTCCAAGGGTTACTACAAAAGCAAAAATGGTCTGTGCTGAGTCAGCTATCTCCGACAAGAGCGATTCAAAAATCATGCAACACCCTGCATTTGTGAAACCTGTTTCCGGGCCAGATAGCGGGCTTCCCTGTCAGCTTCCAGCACTTGATCTATGTCGCCGACATTCATGACCGGCAAGGTCTGCAATGTGGCATTAATGACTTCAGGTATGCGATCAAAACGCAGTTTGCGTTCCAGAAATGCATCAACGGCAATTTCATTGGCAGCATTGAGCATAGCAGCCGCGGTACCACCGCTGCGCGCCACGTCCTGGGCCAGCTTCAGACAGCGGTAACGCATCATGTCCGGCGCATAGAAGTCCAGTCTGGCAATCTCGGTCAGAGACAGGGGAGCAACACCGGATGGTATCCTTCCCGGCCATGCCAGGGCATGGGCAATGGGTGTTCTCATGTCCGGATTCCCCATCTGGGCAAGTACCGAGCCATCCTCATAATCCACCATTGAGTGGATGATGCTTTGCGGATGAATCACCACCTCCACCTGCTCAGGACGGGCATCAAACAACCAGCAGGCTTCAATAAACTCAAGCCCTTTATTCATCATCGTGGCAGAGTCTACGGAAATTTTACGCCCCATACTCCAGTTTGGATGGGCACAGGCCTGTTCAGGTGTCACAGCGGCAAAACTTTCTACCGGAGACTGTCGGAATGGACCACCGGAAGCGGTCAGCAATATTCGCCTGACCCCCACCCGCTCAAGCCCCCCGTGGTGATTGGCAGGCAAGCACTGAAAAATGGCGTTATGCTCACTATCGATAGGAAGGAGAACAGAACCAGATGCCTTAACCGCATCCATGAACAAGGCACCGGTCATCACCAGCGTTTCCTTGTTCGCCAGCAGTATTTTTTTTCCGGCACGAACCGCAGCCATGGTGGGCGGTAGCCCCGCAGCACCAACAATGGCCGCCATAACCACGTCAACATCACCATCCGCCGCCACCTGGTTCATGGCATCCAGGCCGGATTCAACAGAGATGCGCAAACCTTCAGACTGAAGGTCCGCCCTGAGTTTATTGGCCGCCTGTTCATCCGCCATAACGATATATTGCGGACGAAACTGACGGGCCTGCTCCAGCATAACGTCCGCGTTTCTGCCGGCTACTAAAGAATGCACGGTGTATTGATCCGGATTCCGCGCTATCACATCCAAAGTACTTTTGCCAATGGACCCGGTGGAACCCAACACACAAACCCGCTGTCTGCCGGATTGAGAGCATGATGCAGTCATGACCTAAAATACACCCCTGGTTATCATGACAAAAAGAGTAAATATCGGAACGGCAGCCGTCAGGCTATCAATTCGATCAAGCACACCACCATGACCTGGCAGCAGGTTTCCGCTGTCCTTGACCCCGCGGCAACGTTTCAAAACACTTTCCCAGAGGTCGCCCAGAACGGAAACCAGAACAGTCAGTATGCTCAGAATCAACAACAACACCCCCTGTAAAAAGCTGACACTGAAGAACAACGTCACAAGACTTGAAATCAGCATTGAGACCAGTAAGCCTCCGACCAGTCCCTCCATGGTCTTTTTCGGGCTGACCCGCTCAATAAGTTTTGTTCTGCCAAAACGCTTGCCAGCAAAATAAGCACCACAGTCTGCCCCCCAAACCATCACCAGAAGGATAACAATCAACCAGGCAGAGTCTGGCATTTGTTTGAGCTCATAAAGACCAAGCCATGGAGGCACCAGAGTCAGCACCCCCACCAATAATCTAAGGGACTGGTTCTCAAGCCAGCGCGCGCTCTTGGGATATTGCCTGACAAGGATAAAGGCGACCAGCCACCAGACAGCAGCCAGACCAAGAACCAACGAGGACGGTAAAAAAAGTGTCAGAGCACAAAAAACACCAATAGCCAGCGCATAGAACAGACGTACAGATCGCTGTTCAAAACCGGAAAGGTTCGCCCACTCCCAAGCCGCTAACATAATAATCGCGGCAATAAAGAAGCCAAAACCGGTTAATGGCAATAAAAAAACGCCTGCCAGCGCCACTGGCGCTAATATGACAGCAGTTATGATTCTTTCTTTCAGCACAGTGTTTCAGCCTCCACTTGCTCGCTGGTTTTGCCAAACCGTCGCTGGCGACGGGCGTAGCTCAGCAGGGCCTGCTGTAATTCATTACGGCCAAAATCTGGCCACAGGGTGTCGGTAAAATAAAACTCACTGTAAGCACATTGCCACAATAGAAAGTTACTGATTCGCTGTTCACCACTGGTACGAATCAATAGATCAGGGGCAGGCAAACCCGACGTACTGAGATGCTGTTCAATGGCAAACTCATCAATATTTTTAGCATCAAGCTCACCACGCGCCACTTTTTCAGCCAGTAGCCTCGCAGCAGAAGCGATATCCCACCTGCCGCCATAGTTGGCAGCAATGACCAGGGTCACTGAATAATCATTGGCAGTGAGCGTTTCTACCTCTTGAATATATTTCTGAATTTCAGGACTGAATCGGGTAATGTCGCCAATGACCTTCAGCCGGATGCGATTTTTCTTCATCCGACGAGCCTCTCGCTTGAGAACCCCCAGGAACAGGCGCATCAGGCCATTGACTTCAATGACCGGCCGATTCCAGTTCTCGCTGCTGAACGCAAACAGCGTGAGCACTTCAACACCCTGTTCATCGCAGGCTTCAACCACTTCACGAACCCGGTTAACACCCGCGCGGTGTCCGGCGAGTCCGGGCAGGTGTTTCCGTTTGGCCCAGCGGTTGTTCCCATCAAGAATAATAGCCACATGGCGCGGCAGCCTCTCTGGCGGAACTCCCTGAATGCCGCTTTTTCCCTGTAACAATGTATTGGCCATGGATTAAGACGATCTGAAAATTGGCAGGTAAAAAAAAGTGTAACAGTAGAACCTTGCAGGAGCCCGCCGTAAAAAGCAAGCGCCCCCAAAGCATCAAAAGACAACTGACGCCTGAATTATTGCAGTCATTACCAGCAGGATTCTGTCTGACGCCAGCCAGACAAAGGCAATAACCGCAATTCAGTACAGTCAGCCATTAGATCGCCATTAAATCTTCTTCCTTAACAGAAAGATTTTTATCAACTTCAGCAATAAACTGATCAGTCAGCTTCTGCACATCATCCTGACCACGACGCTCGTCGTCTTCACTGATCTCTTTTTCCTTTTCCAGCTCTTTAATATCAGCCAGTGCATCACGGCGGATATTGCGGATAGCAATGCGGGCATTCTCCGCATCCTGACGCGCCTGACGAATATAGCCCTTGCGGGTCTCTTCGGTCAGCGGTGGCAGAGGAATACGAATAACTTCACCGGCAGTCGATGGGTTCAGCCCCAGGTCAGACTTCAGAATTGCCTTTTCAACATCAGGCACAATCTGTCTTTCCCAGACACGAACAGCCAGCGTACGACCGTCTTCAACAGAAATGTTAGCCATCTGACTCAGCGGTGTTTCTGAGCCGTAGTAAGACACCTTAATGCCATCCAGAAGACTTGGATGGGCGCGACCGGTACGAATCTTGTTGAAGGCAACCGTCAACGATTCAATGGTTTTGCCCATACGCTCTTTGGCATCATCTTTAATCTCATTGATCATCATTAACCCCCGTTTACCAGTGTTCCTTCATTACCGCCAACCACAAGATTTAACAGAGCGCCGGACTTGTTCATATTAAACACCCGAACAGGCATCTGCTGGTCGCGCACCAGGCAAATTGCCGTTAAATCCATAACGCCCAGCTTGCGAGCCAGGACATCATCATAGGTCAGCTGATCAAATTTAACCGCATCAGAATGCTTTACCGGATCTTTATCATAGACACCGTCAACCTTGGTGGCCTTGAGAACGATATCAACGCCCACTTCAATGCCTCTCAGACAGGCCGCAGAGTCAGTGGTAAAAAATGGATTTCCGGTACCAGCAGAAAAAATCACCACATCGCCAGAGTTGAGATACCGCACGGCACGACGATGATCATAATGCTCCACAACACCACTCATGGGAATGGCAGACATCACCCGGGTATTGATATTGGAACGTTCCAGGGCATCACGCAGGGCAAGGGCATTCATCACGGTTGCCAGCATCCCCATGTGATCACCGGTGACCCGGTCCAGGCCTGCGGCACTCAGCGCAGCGCCACGGAAGAGGTTTCCACCGCCGATAACGATACCAACCTGTACACCAATCCCTACTAACTGACCGATTTCCAGGGCCATTCGATCCAGGACCCTGGGATCAATACCAAACTCACCTTCGCCCTGCAGAGCTTCACCGCTGAGCTTCAGCAGTATACGTTTGTATTTCGGTTGACTATCACTTGCCGGCATGTTCAGTTTCCGAGTCTGGTTGGCTAAATTACACACATCCCGCAAATGCGCTGCCATCGGGAGACCAGCCATGAAAGCGGCATTCGATGAACCGTCTGGCCGAAAATGATCTGTTCTGACCAATCAGCCAGCGAGTTGATGTGTTCTGACAGTTGACATTCTTGTCCATGAAACTTTCCCATGAAGAAAACCTGAAAATCAACCATCAGCTATGGATAGACATGAAAAGGCCAACCCAATGGGCTGACCCAGGAGCCTGTCGGAATCAAGACTGTCCTGCGCGGCAACTGCTCCTGCGTTGCCCCGGGAGGCTGTCCGACAGGCTTCTGGTTATTACAGTCCTGCCTGAGCGCGGACTTCAGCAGCGAAGTCCACTTCTTCTTTCTCGATACCTTCACCCACTTCGAAACGTACGAAGCTGGCTACAGTAGCGCCAGCTTTTTTGGCCAGTGCACCAACAGTGGTATCAGGATCTTTAACGAAAGGCTGTTCAACCAGGCTGCTTTCTGCCAGGAACTTGCTGATACGACCTTCAATCATCTTCTCGATGATATTGGCTGGCTTGCCAGACTGCTCTGCCTGAGCCTGGAAGATCTCTTTCTCTTTCTCTACCAGTTCAGCCGGCATATCTTCCTTGTTAACCACCTGTGGGTTAACAGCCGCAACGTGCATGGCGATATCACGAGCCAGTTCAGTATCACCACCTTCCAGTCTGGTCAGAACAGCGATACGGTTGTTACCGTGAACGTATGAGCCAATCACGCCGCCTTCAACGATAGCGATACGACGAACGCCGATGTTTTCACCGATCTTCTGAACCAGCGCCTGACGGGCTTCTTCCAGCTCGCCTTCCATCAGCGCGTTAACGTCAGCTTCTTTACGGGCAAAAGCAGCGCCAACCACCTGCTGAACGAAGTTCAGGAAGTTATCATCACGGGCTACGAAGTCAGTTTCACTGTTGACTTCAACCAGCACACCAAAGCTGGCATCGTCAGCCACTTTAACGGCTACAATACCTTCTGCTGCGATACGACCGGCTTTCTTGGCAGCTTTTGCCTGACCGGACTTACGCATTTCTTCGATTGCAACTTCAATGTCACCCTGTGCTTCAACCAGTGCTTTTTTGCACTCCATCATGCCCAGGCCAGTACGCTCACGCAGTTCTTTTACCAGTGCTGCACTAATAGCTGCCATGGTTGATTCCTCGCAAATTGACAGTCTTTTTATGCCACCAGCAATAACAGCGGCATAAAAGAATAGTTATCTGTACATCGGAAAAAAGGGGGCAAAGCCCCCTTACTCTTTTCCAAAATCGGCAAGCAGCATCTGTTATTTATGCAGTGCAATCGTAAAGCCTGCACCCTGTCATAAGACCAGGTTAATCAGATACTGCCTGGCACCAGGTCTTCGAAGCCTCAGGCTTCTTCAGAACCCTGCGCTTCTTCAGACTTGGGAGCTTCCTCAGCCTTTGGCGCTTCTTCGATTTCTACGAACTCGTCTTCAGCACCAGTGCTCGCACGGGCACGACCTTCCAGAATCACATCAGCAGCAGCCTTCAGGTACAGCTGGATAGCACGGATCGCATCATCGTTACCTGGAATGATATAGTCCACACCTTCAGGGCTGGAGTTGGTATCGACGATACCAATAACCGGAATACCCAGCTTGTTGGCTTCCTGGATAGCGATGCGCTCATGCTCAACGTCGATAACGAACAGAGCGTCTGGCAGACTGCCCATGTCCTTGATACCGCCCAGGCTGCGATCCAGTTTTTCCAGATCACGGCTGCGCATCAGCGCTTCTTTCTTGGTCAGTTTTTCAAAAGTACCGTCGTCACGCTGGCTTTCAAGATCACGCAGACGCTTGATGGACTGGCGAATGGTCTTGTAGTTGGTCAGCATACCACCCAACCAGCGGTGATCAACGTAAGGCATGCCACAGCGAGCAGCCTCTTCACGAATGATCTTGCCAGCAGCGCGCTTGGTACCAACAAACATGACCTTGTTCTTGCCTTCAGCCAGCTTGCCGATGAACTGCAGAGCGCCATTAAAGGCAGGCAGGGTGTGCTCAAGGTTAATGATATGAATTCGGTTGCGTGCACCAAAGATGAACTTGTTCATCTTCGGGTTCCAGTAACGGGTCTGGTGACCGAAATGCACGCCGGCCTTGAGCATGTCACGCATAGTGACTTGAGTCATGGGAATCTCCTGATTCAGGGTTATGCCTCCAAACACCCCATGTGTTCGACCAGATCATCATCCGTTTAACGGATTAAAACTGGCACCCGGAACCATGTGTCGGTGAATGTGAGATCTTTTATCAACGTTAAGTTTAATGAAGTCCATGCTGCTCAGTCGTGAGACTAACCGCCATGTACCCCATCTTGAAATCGCATCTCGAAATCAAGTGGCGCTTTATACCATACCCGGACAATTTTCGAAACTTTTTCTGCCATCAGCCAAAACGCTGGTTATCTTCTTCCACCGCATCATAAAGTCGCTCCAATATATCCGGAACAGCAGACATAACCCGGTTCCAACTGGGAATAAAGGGACGCTCCATGGGGTTTTCCAGAAAATGCTGACCGGCTTCCATGATATTCCTGGCAAACAACTCAACGGCCCGCTCTTCACTGTCACGATCCACATGCAAACCATTGATCATGGCATCATCATAGTAGGATTCAATAAAGTCCAGGGCCACCCGGTAGTAGGTCGCCTTGATGGTCCTGAAAGTCTCGGTATTAAACTGAACACCATTGGTGGCCAGTTTGCGGAAAATCGCCTTGATGATGTCATGACTCATTTTCGACAGCCCGCGACTGACATCCCCTTCAGACAGCGGCTGATGCTTATGATCATAAATATCCGCAATATCCACCTGACAGAGCCGCTTACTGGAGTAATTGCGCTTAACCTCCGACAACACCCCAATCTCCAGCCCCCAGTCACTGGGAATCCGGATATCGTTAAAGACACTGGTTCTCATGGAGAATTCACCCGCCAGGGGATAACGAAAGCTGTCCAGATATTCGAGATACTCCATCGGCCCGAGAATCTTTTTCAGCGCCCGCAAAAGGGGCGTAACCAGCAGACGGCTGACCCGGCCATTTAACTTATTGTCAGCGATTCGCGCATAATAGCCTTTGCAGAAGTCATAGCTGAAGGCGGGATTAGCAACCGGATAGAGCAGCCTGGCCAGCAGATCCCGCTGATAGGTAACAATATCGCAGTCATGGAGCGCCACAGCTTCTGACTTTGCCGATGCCAGCACATAACCGTAGCAATACCAGACATTCCTTCCTTTCCCTGGCTCTTTCGGGGCCAGGCCCTTTTCAGCCAGCAGGGCATCAACTGCCTGCAACTTTGGCCCATCCTGCCAGAGAATACGGTGATGCTGATCCAGCCGTCCAAAAAAATCCCTGGCATAGGCAAACTGCTCCTGATCAGCGCGATCAAGGCCAATCACTATTTCAGAGAGATAGCGCACCTGGCTCAGCTCTTCGACAATATGCCCCAGGGCAGGCCCTTCCAATTCTGAAAACAATGAAGGCAGGACCAGTGACATGGGACGCTGGCGGGAAAATGCCAGCAGGTCACGCTCCATATCGTCGGTTGACCGAACTCTCAGATTGTGAAAATTGGTAATTATGCCATTCTGATAAAAGTCACCCATAACCCACCTTTCCTCCACTATTGAAAGTGATTTTATGGCTTGCCAAACATATCAAGTATGGCCTGATTCCAACCCTCAGGACCGACACTGCGGGTTTTAACAACATTCACCAGATGACTCACATCCGGTGCCTGGCCATGCTCCGATCGGATAAGCACCGGATAATCGGCCGCCTCCAGCATCGGCAAGTCGTTCATCCCATCCCCAAGCGCACAGGTTTGCCAGGTCTCTTCCGGATATTCCTGCTGATACCTTTGCAGTAATGCCCGCAAAGCCAGCCCTTTATCCCCTTTCCCGGAAACATGATAAAAGCGCCCTCCTCTCGTCAGATGAAGCCCTTGCGACTCAAGCAACCTGACAAACTCCCGCAATTCTGCATCACCATCACGCCAGATCACCGGCTCACTGGCCTTTCGGGTCATGGCTTTACCCGCCTCATCGATTGATAACCCGGTAACTTCTGCCACCTGATCCCCGGTCAGGTCACCAAAGCCGGTAAACCTGAAACCATGTTTAAGCCGGATATTGGATAAAATTCGCCGTATGCTGCGATAAGGCTGACCATGAAAAAAGTGGGTAAGCCCACAGGAATCCCGGAAATAATCCGCCGGGATCGTCGTCACCATGCCATTTTCACTGATAAATGGCTGATCATTCCCCATCTGTCGCTGAATAACAAGCACCTCTTCCAGCGTTTTACTGGTGTTAAAAATGACCGGTATTTCACGCTCAACCAGCAATTCCAGGGCAGGCTGAGCGGCTGCCCAGCCATAATCATTATGATCCATAAGGGAGCCATCAAGATCGGTAAAAACCAGTATCCTCGGCGCTGTTGCTGCCATCAATAAACCATCCACTCAACCAAAACGTTTTTGATAAATGGCATTGGTGGCCTCGACAAAACCACCCATACTGCCACAGTCAAATCGCCTGCCCTGAAATTTACAGGCAATCACACAACCACTTCTGGCCTGAGACAAAATGGCATCTGTCAGTTGTACCTCACCGTTTTTTCCCGCCTCGGTGTTGGCAATAATGTCAAAGATATCGGGGGTCAGAACGTAACGGCCAATAACCGCAAGATTACTGGGAGCCTCTGAAGGCGCAGGTTTTTCCACCATATCCGTCACCCGGATCAAATGCTCATCCAGGGCCTCCCCGGCAATTACTCCATACTTTTCGGTTTCTGCCGCGGCCACTTCCTGTACCGCAAGAATCGTACATCGGAACTGCTTATAGAGATTGACCAGCTGAGCCATCACCGATGGCCCCTTATCATTGACACAAAGGTCATCCGCCAGAATGACACCGAAGGGCTGATCACCTATTAATGTCTGACCACAGGCAATGGCATGCCCCAGCCCCAGCATCTGATTCTGCCGGGTATACGAGAAGGTACAGGCAGACATCACATCCCGGATCGACGACAGTTTCTCCTCCTTGCCACTACCGGCAATCTCCGCCTCCAGTTCATAGTTAATATCAAAGTGATCCGGTATCGCCCGCTTATTCCTGCCATTAACAAAACCGAGATCCGTTAATCCTGCCTCCATTGCCTCCTCTACCCCGTATTGAATCAGCGGCTTATCAACAATGGGAAGCATTTCCTTGGGCATGGATTTGGTGGCTGGCAAAAAACGTGTGCCATAACCGGCAACAGGAAAGAGGCATTTTGTAATCATTCAATAACTCCGTTTATCACTTGATCTTGAATGCGTTAATACGATGCAGTTCCCATGCCAATGTTACAAGGCACAACTCATGTCAAGAAGGTAAAGAGTGTGAATCAGAGCTTTATTGCTATTTCAGGAGAGGCATTTTGCAATAGCAGGTTCCGGTTTGCTTCTTCCGAGGCTTTCTTTATAGTCGACCCAATCGTTGGGCGGAACCTGCTCTTATCTAATCAGATGTAATACTTATACCCATTCGCCTTTTGTGGTCAGGGTCAGTAGATGTACAGATTATCAACATACCTTTTTGGAGGTCGTCTTCATTGCGAAAAAAGACGAGCGGATTGTAGCCGGTTATGGCATTTGCCTCTCTCAGGTGTTGTATCACACTTTCATGCTGTAAATTTCCCATGACAACTAATCCAGCTGCAATGAAAAAATCTTTCTCAAGCAGACCGGAATGTTTGCCCCAACTTTGTGGATCGTTATTAGATTCACCCATTACTTTACTGATCCAGGGATAATGCTGCATGCTAACCAGTTGTTTCACACTTTCGATAACTTCAGCTATTTTACAGATTTTGATATCTACACGATTATCTTTGTCATAGAAATGAGTTAAATCATGGCCTGATTGCTCTGCTTCGTCTCGGCTATTGACCTCCTGAAATTTCAACCGCGGGTATTGATAGATAACCTGATGGATAAATCTTTTAAGAAAGTCTTTATGACTTTCGTCCTGTGCCTGTGTAATATAGAGAGGCTTTCCAATGGTAGCGACTCCCGGGTATTCGGATATCAGACGCTCAAGCAATTCTTGAACACTCAACTTCTCTTCTATGTCACCTTGGTGAAGTTTGATATGACTCAGCTGTCTTGTGACCAGCCTAACCAGGCCTAACCTGCTGGGAACGGCTTGATCATAATCTGGAGGAGGGGATTTATCAGCAGGATCAACATTTGGTGAACCAGTTGGTGTGACGTTCATTTTTTCTTCCTGTTATCGGGGTCGCAATACACAAAAGTTAAGGGCTGCAATTATGGCTATTGCCTGGCGCATATTACAAAAATTGCCAAGCGTGATTTCTGACCATTCTGACAAAAAATAGTTCAAAACCTTAAAGTGATATATCGCAAAAAAGTTGGAGATAGCGGGGGGATGTCACTATCATCATTCCGTAAAGGCGGGGCGAATAATATGCCAATGTTACATGGCACAACTCATGCTCCTGATATTAAGAACGTGAATCAAAATCCATAACGCTGCTATTTCAGGAGAGGCATTTTGCAATAGCAGGTTCCGGTTTGCATCTTCCGAAGCTTTCTTTATAGTCGACCCAATCGTTGGGTGAAACCTGCTCTTATCTATGACTTCTGCTTGATAGATCGAATGAATATACCCATTTCCCTTTTGGGGTTAGGGTCAGTAGATCTACAGATTATCAACATACCTTTCTGGAGGCTGTCTTCATTGCGAAAAAAGAACAGCGGAGAGTAGCTGGTACGGGCATTTGCCTTTTTCAGTCGTTTCATCACCCTCTTATGCGATAAATCCACCACGTCAGCTGATCCGGCTGAAATGAATAAATCACCGTTAAGCAGACCGGAATATTCGCCCCATTTGTGTTGATCTTTTCTTAAATGATCGATCCAGGGATATTTGTACATACTGGCCAGTATTTTCACACTTTCGATGACTTCAGATATTTTACAGATTTTGATATCTACATGATTAACTGTGTCATAGAAATGAGTTAGATTATGGCTTGATTGCTCTGCCTCATCTCGGCTATTGACCTCCTGAAATTTCAACAGCGGGTATTGAGTGATAACCTCCAAGATAAATCTTTTAAGAAAGTGCTTATCACTTTCGCCCGGTGCTCGTGTAATACAGGGCGGCTCTTCAATGGTGGCGGCTCCAGGGTATTCGGATATCAGACGCTCATACAATGCTTTAACACTCTGCTTCTCTGCTTGGTCACCATGGTGAAGTTTGATAAAACTCAGTTTTTCCATGACCAGACTTACCAGGCCTGACTTTCTGAGAACGGCTTGAGCATCAGCTGGAGGGCCGGGTTTAAGGGCAGTATCAAGTTGTAATGAACCTGCTGGTGGGACATTCATTTTTTCTTCCTGTTATCGGGATGCACAATACACAAAAGTTAAGGGCTGCCATCATGATTATTAAATGACGCATATTGCAAAAATTGCCATGTGTAATTTTTGACCATTATGACAAAAAATAGTTCAATACCTTAAAGTGATATATCGCGAAAATTTTTTAGATAACTGGTTATATCACTATCATACACCCGTAAATATGGTCGAATAATATGCCAATGTTACATGGCACAACTCATGCTCCTGATATTAAGAACGTGAATCAGAACACCATAACGCTGCTATTACAGGAGAGGCATTTTGCAAAGCTATCCCCCTATCTTTGCGTCATTTCATCAATCGCTATCCAGGCTTCTTCACATCCCTTATGGTGATCAATCGGATGACCTCGCCAGTATCATCGTCCGCCGGGTTGAGTACTTTCTGCACAACCATGAACCGAAAAGTTTTGACGCCTGGTCAGAGCAGGATATCTATCTGATCACTTATGGCGACAGCCTCACAGAGCATGGGAAACCACCACTGAAAGTACTCAGTGAATTCCTTGGCAGGCACATCCGGCAGCTGATCTCCACCGTGCATATACTGCCTTATTTCCCCTACAGTTCTGATGATGGATTCTCCATCATTGATTATCTGCAGGTTAACCCTGCTCTTGGTGACTGGAATAACGTCAGGGCCATCGCTGAGCGCTATCGGTTAATGACCGACCTGGTTATCAACCACGTATCCCGGGAAAGCCTGTGGTTTGCGGATTTTGTCAGCGGCATCCAGCCTGGGCGGGACTACTTTATTGAGGAAGATCCATCCACAGATCTCACCATGGTCACCCGCCCCAGAAACTCCCCCCTGCTGGTTCCCACCCAGACACGCCGGGGAACCCGCCACGTCTGGGCCACCTTCAGTGAGGACCAGATCGACCTTAACTTCAAAAACCCGGATGTACTGATAAAAATGGTCGATATTGTGCTTTTCTATCTTGCCCGGGGTACCAGCGTAGTGCGTCTTGATGCCATAGCTTTCCTATGGAAGAAGCTCAATACAGCCTGCGTACATCTGCCGGAAACCCACGCCATGGTCAAAGTAATGCGGCTGATTATTGAACAGGTTCGCCCCGGTGCATTACTGATAACCGAAACCAATGTACCTGACCCGGAAAACTTCAGCTATTTCGCCCGGGGCGATGAGGCGCATTTGGTGTACCAGTTTGCACTGCCGCCACTAATACTCCATGCACTAAACCGGGGCACAGAAAAATACCTGGCGCACTGGGCAAGGGCATTACCGGAATACCCTGAGGGTTGCACAACACTGAATTTCACCGCCTCCCATGATGGCATTGGGCTGCGACCGCTTGAAGGGCTCGTCCCCGACAGTGAAGTCGCCGAACTGGTGGACAGCATGCACCGTTTTGGCGGGTTCGTCAGCATGCGCACACTACAGGATCAAAGCGAAAAACCTTATGAGATCAATATCTCTCTATTTGACGCCATGAAAGGCACACGCCGTGGCGAGGATCACTGGCAGGCACAACGCTTTCTCTGCTCACAAATCATTATGCTCGGCATGAAAGGTATTCCGGCCATCTATATTCATAGCCTGCTGGCGACTCCGAACGATATTGTCGGCGTTGAACGATCTGGCCGCACCCGATCCATCAATCGCCGTAAATGGGATATTGAAGAGCTGCGCACAGAACTGGAAAACCCCGTCTCAATGCAGAGCATGGTCTTTAAAACCCTGAAAACCATTATTGGAATTCGCCGAAAAGAGCGCTGTTTTCACCCGGACTGCCCTCAGCAAATCATTGATATCGCACCGGGCATTCTGGCCTTTTCCAGGACTGAGCCCAAAACGGACAGAAGCCTGGTTGCCATTCATAATCTGACGGCAACTCATTTGGACATAAATGCAAAAAAATACCAAGGCCGTCTTGACCTGCTTAGCGGCAAGACCTTTACCTCTGAACAGTTAAAGCCCTATCAAACCCTATGGCTGGTTTCAGGCACCCGGTGATCTCATGGATCGTTCGGCACAGTGAGCGCGTTATCTGGTCATCGCGCCCGGCACGCCCGGGCACATCAGTTTCCTGGTAACGCAGCATATGGCTCAACTTCAGTAGAGGCCAAAGCCCCTGATAAACCAGTAGTTAATAAGCTAGCCCGGATATTTCATAAACTGCCCCGAATCTCGCGCCAGACTTTGTCGCTCTAAGGGATTTTGTGAGGGAGCGCCGTACCGGGGAGTACGGTCGACTGAGCAAAACTCCCTTAGAGCGGCAAAGGACAAGCGAGATCGGGAGCACGTTTATGAAATATCCGGGCTAAGGATATCAGACTCTACTTGCCCTATCAGTGGAGTCCAGATCCGAAATTTGAACCCGGGTGTTGAAGACCTCTGATTGACTCGATGACACACTGATTGATCTGCTTGCCAGAGAATTTTCCTGTATTGTGCGGCGACGCTCATCGAGTAAGAAAATAATACTCCCTGCTAAAAAGCCTAGGCTGGCCCCCATGATTGGCTGCGGAGTATCATCCGTGTACGTTGGTATAACCCCATCCCGTTTCCAAAGATAATTAATCAGTGACTCACCACCTATCCCCAGGGCTACACCAGCGGAGATAATGGTTAGCCCCCGCCAGACAGTTTTTGCCTTCTCTGTTCGGTACCAGGGAGTAGCAGTCTGGCGTTCATTGCCAGAACCACTTGCATTGCTTACTCCCTCTGATGTGCCAGAAATATCAATTTGTGCACTGCCGGTGCCGGAAATATGGGTTACGGGGTTCATAATGAACTCTCAAAAATTAGAAATTTATAGTATTAAAAGAAATTTTTTTATTATTGATCACACATTTTGACTTTGGATAATTGAAAAAGTTCACTAATGAACTCAAGGGAGCGGTAAAATCGTACTAACTGAACGTCAATAGCATCACTGCCTGCAGAAAAGCTGGTACGGATGTTAATTTCAATAGCCGCATCATCCGGTTATCCGTGAAGCTGCAGATGGCTTGACCCGGATGTTTCATAAACTGCCCCGAATCTCGCGAAGGACCTTGTCGCTCTATGGGATTTTGTGAGGGGGCGCCGTACCGGGGAGTGTGGTCGACTGAACAAAACTCCCTTAGAGCGGCAAAGGTCAAGCGAGAGCGGGAGCACGTTTATGAAATATCCGGGTTAACCCCAATGGAGGTAAAGCCCCTGATAAACCGGCGCAGTAATTAACGAGCTACAGCAGGCGGACCGTCAGTGTTTACTTCCAGACTCAACGGGACGCAGATCACCAGGGATTTCATCCTTGGCAGTGATGACATTTGGCTGACCTGGTACCATGCTGATCGATCTGTTCTCAATACAAGTATGAATTGCAACATACGCCTCGGTTAAACAGGCCTGGTAAGCCCCTTGAGCAAAACCCACGACTGCTCCACCCAGGAATGGCTGCGATATATTGAACGGGTACAATGGCAAATGCCCATCCCGTTCATCTGCGAAGTAACTCAGTGCCTCACCGCATGCATACAATGCTGTATTCACGGAAACAATGAACAGTCCCCGCCAGAGGGGCTTTGTTGCTATGGTTTTGAAAAAGGCAGTAGCAAGGCTTTCATTGCCAGAGCCACTTACATCGTTTTCCCCCTCTGGACTGACAGTAATAACAGCTTGAGGGTCACGTGTAATAATTTGACCGGTTCCAGTATTGATCATAATGAACTCTCCAATAATTATAAGTTTTTAATATTAAAAAAGATCAATATACTATTGATTAAACTTTTGGACTTTGGGCAATTGAATAAGTTCATCAATAATCATGAGCAAGCAATAAAATCGCACCATCAAAATTTGGACAACACCTGAATAACTCTTTAACAAAAAAAGATCACAGCCAAAAAAACGGAACTATATTCTTTCACCATGGTCAATATACCAGTTGAATAATTTTTTTAACTTTTCAGAGCTTTTAAAATGAACAGAGCTACTGGCAGCATAATATGCTGTGTAATATTTTTTGCTTTTACGACTTTCGACACTGTTTCGGCAAGCAGCTCCTTACGGAGTGACCCGACCCGGTTTGAGCAATACCATGGGCAACAGGTATCTCCCGGTCACTATTACGAACAGACTCCAGGATCTGACGCTGATGCAGTATTCCCACCAGTTATCAGTGTCACTCCGGAAAACAGTGACCAATTGACTATCAACCTTGCCAACAAAACAGAAATCGAGAAGCAGTATATACAGGCCTTTTATTTGAGAGGTGAGCGTGATGGTGACATCCTGCTGAAAACCATTAACGATCTTGGCCGCAGCCTGAGAGACTTAACCACCGTTGCCTCAGAGCTCCAGAAAATTTCTGACGAGAGCATCCTTCAACCAATACCCGTCAGGGAATTTCTTGACCATGTGAGAACCTTCACACAGGAATCAAACCTGTTCCTTCAAGACGTTAATAACCTGGAACATTTCCCCACCCTAAGGCCAGACATAACTGCAGATCCCGACAGTGAGGTTGATATGCTCCCGCTGGTTCATCATTACCAGTCAACCTTGCGCAGGCTTGATACCCAAATGAGCGAACTTCATTTCAATATCGTCCTGCCCAATGGCGTCCTTCATCAGCAGCTCGGCATCAGTAGCGACCAGCTCAAGTCGATGTCACTGTATACTGCAGAACAGATCGCTGATATGAAACGTAATGCGTTGCAGCTACGGGCCATGCGAACCCAGGATAAGCGAGTCATTGATGAAGGGATCAACCGTTTTACCAAAGATGCCATTGAAACCTTTATAGATACCTTCGGTACGTCAGAGAGATACAGAACCATTTCCGACCGGGAAGGCAGCAAAAGAGCCAAAGAGATGTTGATCGATGCATTCTGGGCTAGATCTTACATTCGTGCCACCTATGGAATTCAAATTGGGTGCATCCCGGTTGAATATGACAAGCGTATTTTCAATCTGGATTATTACCTGAACGATATGACCGTTGGTGCTGCACCCATTTATGATCAGAATAAGCTCATGCGTTACGCCAATCTCGCTCAGGAAGCAATGTTAACCATTGAAAATTCCGCCAGCAAAAAGTGGTTATCTGTCAGTTCATGGGTTACCTGGTTGGGCGGTAAATCCAATGAGATGGACACCAAATATTTCATTATCGCCCTGATTAAAAAAGATATTGATGAAGAACTGGCCATCAGCCGCTCAGGCGGCCTGAGAAAAGTTCGTGACGGATATCGTCAGCACTACCTCAGTTCAGACATGGCAAGAGCCCTCTACCAGGCAAAAGCAAAGCAGGTTTTCAGCTCATCAGAAGATGACGATGATATTGAGAGCGACGTCATGATGGTTGAGGCTGGCACACTCAAAGGAGCTGTTGCCATGTGCATCAACGCTCTGGAAAACCAGGAAAACCGTCTTGATGAAGCCAGAAAGCTGCAAAGCGTGGTTGATATGCTGACCAGGGACAACGTCTTTTCGGATCGCAGAAAAAGACGACAGCTCTTTTAACCCGGATATTTCATAAACTGCCCCGAATCTCGCGCAGGACTTTGTCGCTCTAAGGGATTTTGTGAGGGAGCGCCGTACCGGGGAGTACGGTCGACTGAACAAAACTCCCTTAGAGCGGCAAAGGACAAGCGAGAGCGGGAGCACGTTTATGAAATATCCGGGTTAAAACATCAATACAAAACAATGAGTATCTGTGACGGGATACTCATTTTCACAACAAATTCATTAAACGTTTTCGCAGGTTGATGTGATGGCTATCAAAAAGCAACTTGTGTATGTGGCTTTGCTGCTCATACTTTTATTTTCAAAGCCATACACCTCTTATGCCGTGCCTTTTCTTATTAATAACCATTGCCTGCAAGTGTCTGCTCCGAGGATAACTGCAAGCCAGTCATGTCCCGGACACGTTATCCCTGCCCATCAAACCCGCAACCTCCACTCTGAAGAGTTAAGATGTTCGGCCAACCACTATACCCATGTTCGCTTACCGGAATCCTTTGACGAAGAAGCATGGCAGGACTTAAAAAATATCAGCCGCCACGATGCGGCAGATATTTTGCGGCAACAGCCGTCACCAGCCTGGAAAGGTGTTATTAACTACCGCACATACCTTCACTGGAATTGGCAGGAGTGCCAGCTCGTCACCGATGCACATCACTGTGGTTCTTACCATGTATGTGAAAAGACATACCTGCCCACCTCGGATGGTGGCATGAAACAAGTCGAACATTGCCATTGGAAGGCAAAAACCTGTTACGCCGATATCACCATGCACGAAAGCCGGTACTGTCAGGATGGTGAGGGAAAAATGGTCTTTGACGTGGAGTTTCTGAAAAAAGATAAAGCCCGCTGGAGCCCTGATTCCCCCGGCTTTATTGACCGTCTTGCCAATGGCTATGATCTGCTACCGGGTGAAGAGGAAGTGGTCACTGTAAGCAATCTGAAAAACATCGCGCGTACCTCACAATCTGCCAGATTAGCGCCAACCCTGTTTATTGAAGACCCTAAAAACGAGTACATCTTCAACGAGCATATCCACAACCCGCAACCGGATAGCCTTTCCTGTCGCTTCAAGGGTGAAGACGAAGTCAGCTTTACCGTAACCACACGAAAAAGAATTGCTTCAGACTCTCCCAACGCTTTTTCGCTTCCCAAAACTTTTGACAACGAGAAAATTGACCCACTGGTATGGCAGTCTGCCCCTGGTCTGGATGGCTCAAGGCAAGAGAAAGGCTACCCATTCATCATGAGGGCCCAGGACTTCTCTGCCGCAGCACTCAACGAGGTATCAGAAGATGTCACTGAAAAGCTGAAAAATATCATCGTCCGAGTACAACTCTACGAACCCTCCATATTTGGCGACAGACTGAAGTCCACTATCTATATCGATGAAGCAAAAGGTATTCAGCAAACATTGAACGCCATTTCCAACGACCAGAAAATTCGACGGTCGACGCTTTGGGAGTTCAAACTGAAAAATGGTGATAACCCTGACAAAAATATTTACCGGAGTTATGTGCCCACACTGTTCTACTACCCCGGAAAAATTTTCCTGTCCAACGAGGCCCTCAGCTACGATGACCAGCTGGCTCCGAACACAATATACACACTGAAGTTAACGGTTTATCAGAAAAACCTGCCTTTCTACCATCAGTCCTGCGAATCCGATCCTGACGCCTGGGATTGCCAGTGGTATACCTTATGGGGGCTCTTCAGTTCCAAGCGCTATGAAGATAATTATTTTTCAAAGAAAAGCCTTGATGTCAGGTTCAGATCAAACCCAAAAGTAGACCAGAGAACCTGGCTATCTTCCTTCTGGCACTTTGTCAGATATGCCCAAATTGCAGTACCGTTGGGGGCTGTGGCTTTATCGGCATCTTACCTGCTTTAGGAGGCTTGCCGGACTTAAACGCAGAAGTCACCCCTCGTTTTGAGCAACAGCTGACGAATATAATATTGTTAATACTTCGCTTGGGGATTCTGGTAAGATAATAAGAATTATCATTTGACTTTCGCATCTTTAAGTGGCCTGACCTGACAATGAATGTAACCATCAAAACCCCTGAAGAAATTGAAAAGATGCGCATCGCTGGCCGTCTGGCCGCTGAAGTGCTGGAAATGATCGAACCCCATGTGCTGCCCGGCGTCTCAACCGGCGAACTGGATAGCCTCTGCCATGATTATATTGTCAATGTGCAGAAGGCAATTCCTGCCCCATTGAACTACGGCGCAGCCCCGGGCAGACCCGGCTTCCCCAAGTCTACCTGCATTTCCATCAACCAGGTCGTTTGTCACGGCATTCCCAGTGACAAAAAATTTCTGAAAAGCGGCGACGTTGTTAATATTGATATCACTGTGATCAAAGATGGCTACCATGGCGATACCAGCAAAATGTTCCTGGTTGGTGACGTTCAACCGTTTAACCAGAGGCTGGTACAGGTGACTCAGGAGTGCCTCTATCTGGGCATTGAGCAAGTGAAACCAGGCAACCGTCTAAGCGATATCGGTCGTGTAATTGCCAGACATGCCCACGGCAATCATTTCTCAGTTGTGGAAGAGTACTGCGGCCATGGCATTGGCAGTGTGTTCCATGAAGACCCACAGGTCATCCACTATGAGGGTTATAACGACAGAAATGACTGTGTCCTGCAAGAGGGCATGACATTTACTATCGAACCAATGATCAATGCTGGCAAGAAAGGAACCAAACTTCTGGGCGATGGCTGGACTGCGGTAACCAGAGATCGACGCCCTTCTGCCCAGTGGGAACACACCATTGCTGTAACCGCTACAGGCTATGAAGTGCTCACCAAACGAAAAGAAGAAAACTTCTAATAATGAGCAATCCGTTTCAGAAAATCCCAACCTCTGTTCAGGATCATCTTTTCAACAAGAGTCAGTTCCGGGCGGACTTAACAATTTCCAAAACCCCGATTCCGGCCTATAAGAAATGCCTCAAGGAAGCCACATCCAAAATGGATCAATGGTTTCTGGATGGTATGAATATAGAGCAGCTGGTATTTGCCAGGGCTTGGTTGATGGATCAGATTCTGCGCCTGGCCTGGGAACATCTGAACTGGAGTGACAGCTGCCCCATTGCCCTACTGGCCGTTGGCGGTTACGGCAGAGGGGAGCTGCACCCCGGATCCGACATTGACATTCTGATACTGCTGGAAAAAGACCATTACGATGAACACCAGGATGCGATCGAACATTTCCTGACCTTACTCTGGGATATCGGATTAAAAGTCGGCTCCAGTGTCCGCTCCCTTGATGAGTGTGCCAGCCAGGCCGCTGACGATCTGACCATCATCACCAACCTGATAGAGTCCCGGGTGATATCCGGTCCGGCATTTCTGCACGAACACCTGTTGGACCTGATTGACACTGAAAATATGTGGCCCAGTCAACGGTATCTTCAGGCAAAATTCGATGAACAACGTAAACGGCACCGTAAATATAATGATACCGAATATGATCTGGAGCCAAATATCAAGGGTTCACCGGGCGGCCTTCGGGATCTGCATATGCTGGGATGGGTGGCCCGTCGCCACTACGGGACTCATGATCCCGCTGAGCTTATGGAGCTTGGATTCCTGAGCAATGTTGAATATCAGCAGCTGCAGAGGTGCCGGGCATTTCTCTGGAAAATCCGCTGGGCACTTCACTCCCTGACCGGGCGGGGAGAAGATCGCCTGCTGTTTGACCACCAGCGAACGCTGGCCAGCCAGTTCGGTTATCACGACCACACAGGCGCTTTGGCGGTAGAGCAGTTTATGCAGAGCTACTTTCGCACGGTCATGATTGTCAGCCAGCTAAAAGACCTGCTGCTGCAACATTTTGACGACGATATCCTCAGCGCTGGCATCGTTCATAAAGTTCATGCCATTAATGAACGTTTCCAGGTATGCAATAACTACATTGAAACCGTGCACGATAGAGTCTTTGCCGAACACCCGCCCGCGATTCTGGAGATGTTTGTGCTGCTCACCCGGGATCAGAAAATCCACGGTCCCACCGCTGAAACCATACGACTGCTGAGAGATTACCGCCACCTGGTAGACGGTACTTTTCGCAAAGACCCAAGATGTACAAGGCTGTTTCTGGAACTCATGCGTGCCCCCTATGCTTTAACAGCGTCGTTAAGAAGGCTGGCCCGCTACGGCATACTGGGTCGCTACCTTCCGGAGTTTGGTCGAATCATAGGGCAGATGCAGTACGATCTTTTCCACACACTCACGGTGGATGCCCACACCCTGTTATTGATAAAGTACCTGCGAAGTTTTTCCTACCAAAAGAGCCACCAGCAGTTTCCTATTGCCTCAAGAATCATCCATAGAATTCCCAAACCGGAATTACTTTATCTGGCAGGCCTTTACCACGATATCGGTAAAGGCCGTGGAGGCGATCACTCCCAGCTCGGTGCCGAGGATGCACAGCAATTCTGTCGTGTTCATGGCCTGAATAAAGAAGATACTGCGCTGATTGTCTGGCTGGTCCAGGAACACCTGACCATGTCCGTCACCGCTCAGAAAAAAGATCTGTCCGACCCGAAAGTGATTCAGGACTTCGCACGGCGTGTCGGTACCCGGGAACGACTGAAGTACCTTTACCTCCTGACAGTAGCGGATATTAATGCCACCAACCCCGGGCTTTGGAATGGCTGGAGAGCCTCTCTGTTGCAACAGCTTTTCTCGCAAACCCACCAGCTTTTGAAACGGGGCGTAGATAATCTGCCGGAAATGAATGAGCAGATAGCCAACACCAAACAACGGGCAATGGCTCTGTTAATCGAACAAGGCTTGAAAGAGGAAGACATATCCTACCTCTGGGATCAGTTTAATGATGAGTATTTTCTCCGTCACCAAAGTGATGAAATCAGCTGGCAGACCAAAGGTATTCTCCAGCATGACTCAGAAAAGCCGCTGATCCTGATTCCGGAAATTGCCGATGGTTATGAGCACCAGGGGTCAAGCGTGTTTGTCTATACCCATGACCAGTCCAATCTGTTTGCTGCCACAGTAGCAGCGTTTCATCAGCTGGGACTGGCCATTCAGGATGCCCGTATCATTACCTCCAGAAGTAACTACAGCCTTGATACCTATACCGTGCTTGAAGAAGATGGCTCTGCCATCGGACCCAATGCCGAACGGATACTGGACATCAAAACGCACCTGCAGAATACCCTGTCTGCGCCGGACACATTCCCGGACCTTATCCGCCGTCGCACACCACGGCAACTGCGCTATTTTAACCGGGAGCCTGCGGTGCTGATCAGCAACCAGATTGAACCCAGGCAAACAGTGCTGGATATTACCGCAACAGACCGCCCCGGACTGCTTACCCTGATCGGCAAAACCTTCGCCAGACTGGATCTGCAGGTACACGGTGCCAAAATTGCCACCTTTGGGGAAAAGGTCGAAGACAGTTTTATCATAGCTGACCATAATGGTAAGGCCATTCGGGAGGCTGCGAGCTGTAACGAAATATGCAGTGCATTAATCCATGTACTGCGTGAAGCGTCAAGCCATGATGCCATTACACCTTGATAACTGAGTTTCATGATGCATGCGGTTGGGGCACGAGTCGGCTCGCGATCCGACCTGCATTGAGACCGTTTTGCGGGTGTAGCGCCTCCCCGTCATCAGAGCGTTCAGCCCAGTCTCTTTCCTTATACTACCCTGCCAGTTTAGTAGCACCTGGTACATGGTTTCAATGAGTTTGACGTGTACAATCTCCGTTCACCCTGAGCGGAGTCGAAGGGTGCTTGGCACGATCTATCAGAGTCCGGAGTTTCCGCCTTTAGGCCCTATGGGTCCTTCGATGCTTCGACAAGCTCAGCACTCAGGACGAACGGAGTGCGGAGGCACGACAACCCGCCAAACTCATTGAAACCATGTACTAGCACATTCCCACTATCCTAATAGAAGTCAATTATCGTACAATCCCTCTCCTTTTTTGTGACCAAACGGTGCAACCCTCTGAAATCTGAAATGACAATATCCTCCGTTGTTTTTTGAAATATTCAGGGTCTGGTCGTTCAGATAGATAGTTTGGTGGCTGGCACTATAACTTCGAGTCAGCCAATCTATTTCGTTATCAATAAGGCAGTAACTATGATCTTTGCCTATAGTGCTCAGGATAACCAGTTTTCCATTGACCGGGTGTCGCCAGATTTCCCGTCGGCCAAGGGCACTATATGGCTGGAAGCAACAGAGCCGGACAGTGCTGAGCACCAATGGTTAACAACCCACTTCCCGGGCTGCCTGCCCGAAGAAGAAGATCTGGGAGAGATTGAAATTTCCTCCCGCTACTTTGAAACCGAAAGCGGTATACATATTCGCTCCCTGTTTCCCCACAGGTCCGGCCACGAGCTGAGAAATATTAACGTCGCATTCAACCTCAGACCCGATAAACTGATCACCCTTCAGGATGAGCCCACCGGTTTATTCAGGCTGATGCGCAAACACCTTAAAACCCAGCATATCAAGGCAGCAACGCCTCTGGAGGTGATCATTGCGCTGTTTGATGCCAAGGTTGAATACCTTGCTGATACTCTGGAAGAGGTTTACGAGGACCTGGAAGAAGTCAGCCAGAATGCGCTGTCAGAGCAGTATAAAGATGTTGATGAGCAGCTGCGCACTATCACACTTCAGGAGGACCTGAATGGCAAAGTCAGGTTGAATCTGCTGGATACCCAGCGCTCACTTCGTTACCTGATGCGCGCATGCAGCCACATGCTCAATGATGAACAGAAGGACAATATCAGGGATATGCTTCGGGATATTGAATCCCTGACACCACACACCGGCTTCCTGTTCGAGAAAATCAACTTTCTGATGGAGTCCACCATGGGCTACATCAATCTTGAGCAGAACAACATAATCAAGATTTTCTCAGTGGCCGCCGTTATGTTCCTCCCGCCGACACTGATTGCCAGTATTTACGGGATGAATTTCAAAATCATGCCAGAGCTCTCGATTGAGTTCGGCTACCCAATTGCACTCGGACTGATGTTGTTGAGCGCGTTAGCCACCTTTCTGTTTTTTAAACGTAAAGGCTGGTTGTAATACCGATAGCCCCTGAAATACAACCATCAGCGGCTATACTCTTTTCACCTCAAGCCAGAATTTACTGGGGTGATTTCATCATGAGCATTGCCAACACAGTTTACGATTACCTTGCCAGGCAGCATATTCCCTATCAAACCATCCGACATCAACCCAGCAAAAGTTCCGTGCAGAGCGCCATCGCCGCCCGGATTCCATTGCACCAGCTGGCCAAGGCAGTGGTCCTGAAAGATAGTCTTGATCACTACCTGATGGCCATTTTACCTGCGGCCAACCGGGTCAATATTCACCAGGTGAGCCAAATCACCAACTCAAAACTGCAGTTCGCCACAGAACACGAACTTAACTCCAGGTTCAAAGACTGCGAGCCCGGAGCCATTCCACCCTTTGGTGAGCCCTACAATATGGCAGTGCTCTGGGACAACCGGCTGAGCCAAAGCCCGGATGTTTTCCTGGAAGCCGGTGATCATGAAACCCTGATCTGCCTGTTGCAGGAAAGCTTGCAGCAAATCAGCAATGATCAGCCCCATGATGACCTTTGTTCAGCACCACCGGGCAATCATTAAATGATTGCCGTCATGCTTTTCAGGCTCGTCGATTGCCCTGCTACCACTTTCACAGATAGCGTCCATACTGATAGCAGGCAGCTGGTTATCTGTCATCAGAAAGACTATTTAATTAATGTAAAAAAGGAGCAGATCCCGGTAAAACTTCAATAATCGGGAATTCTGGAAGCTGAAAACATGAAACAAAAACTGAGTTTACAGAATATTGTCGGTATGGGGTTTATGGTATTTGCCATGTTTCTCGGGGCAGGAAACCTGATTTTCCCCCCCATGGTGGGACAACTGGCAGGTCAGGATATGTGGTATGCCGCTGCAGGCTTCCTGCTTACCGGCGTCGGCCTGCCACTATTGGGCATTGTTGCCATCGCCAGAGTGGGTGGCGGATTCAACGAAATCAGTGGCGAAATGCCCAGAGCCCTGATTATCGCCCTTGGCTCCTGCATTTACCTGATTATTGGCCCCCTGTATGCCGTTCCAAGGACCGCCCTGGTCTCTTTTGAAGTGGGAATCACACCGTTTCTGGCGGAACCCGGCAAGCTCAGCCAGCTGATATTCAGCCTGATCTTTTTCAGTATCTCCTGGTATCTGTCTATCCGGCCCGGAAAACTGCTGGAGTCGGTAGGCGAACTGATCACTCCGGCGCTGATTGCCCTGCTGGTCATTCTCGGCCTCTCCCCCATTTTTTCACCACTCGGTATTCCCGGGCAGGCCATGGGTACTTATACCGAATCGCCGGTTATCAAGGGATTCCTTGAGGGTTATATGACCATGGATGCCCTCGCAGCACTGATGTTCGGCATTGTCATCATCACCAATCTCAAGTCCCATGGTATTGAAGATAAGTCCAGCCTGTTTCATTACAGTATCATTACCGGCATCATCGCAGCGGCCGGGCTTGCCCTGGTGTACCTCTCTCTTTTCTACCTGGGAGCCACCAGCCGGGAGATAGCCCCCGATCCGGACAACGGCGGGCAAATCCTGACCCTTTATGCCGAGACACTGTTCGGAACCACCGGGATAGCACTGCTCGCGGCTGTGGTCACCCTGGCCTGTCTGACTACGGCCATTGGCTGTATCACCGCCGCCAGTGAGTACTTTGATGAAATGTTCGATAGGGTCAGCTATCGAACCATTGTCACCGTCATCAGCATTGTCTGTGTCTTTTTTGCCAATATGGAGTTAAACGAGATTATTGACCTTTTTATTCCGGTACTTCTGATTCTCTACCCAATCTCCATAACATTGATTTTCCTGGGGCTTATTCGTGACTGGCTGCCCAGGCCCGTCCTGACTTACCGGGCCACACTGGCGGTCATTTTCACCTTCAGCATCATTGATGCACTTCGCATAAAAGATTTTTCAGTGCTACAGCCTTTTTTACAGCCTTTCAGCATGATGCCCGGCTATGAAGCACACCTGGTCTGGCTACTTCCGTCTCTGGCTGTATTAATCATTACCGTTCTAATTGGCTTGATCATCAGACCTGCTTCGAACTGTCAAACGCCATAATAAATCACAACCATTGTTTGTTACCCGGGTAGCCTGGCTATCCGGGCTGGCTTATAGAGCGGCTGCAGAGATATCTCAGAATTTAGTCAAGATTAACAATTGGCAAGCGAAGGCAGATCAAGTAAGCTTCTGCGCTTTTAGTTGCCAATACTTCAGCCACTATCACCGGACTCCTTTAGGCACTACGGTTTTGTTGATGACAGGCAACCGCCATGGCTGCACACACAAAATGTGTGCGCCTTAAATAGTCCCCAAAAAACGTAGTGCTTGTCACATGTTCCGCAACTTGGCTCTGCCTGCTTTATTTGTTTTAACCATGATTTTAACCGGATGCCAGACAGCTTTTTATAAAGAGCGTCCTGCCAAGGACGATTCTCGTACTACCCAACCCGTTCCGGTTCCGGAGACGTCGGAACACCCTATGGTGCCAGCAAAGCCCGAGGCACAAACAAAACCTCCTGCCGATACCCATACGATTACCATTCGTGAGCAGACCATCCAGACACCGGCTCACCAGGATGGCCTGCTCGTTCTTGGCATCAACGAAACCGCTACCCTGCCAAACCTGAACCTCAAAATGGAGGCAAAGCTGGATACCGGCGCAGAAAACAGTTCCGTGGATGCCAGAGAGATCCAGTTTTTTGAGCGTGATGGCAAAAAGTGGGTCAGGTTTGAGCTGCATCGTACGTCCAAAGGGACTGAGCTGATGGAGTTACCGCTGAAAAGTGTCACCCGGATCAAACGTCCGGGGCTCCCATCGGTGGAGCGCCCGATTGTCATGATGACCATAACCATCGGTGACATTACCCAGTCAGTGCCTGTTTCACTGACAGATCGCAGCAACTATGAGTCACCGCTGCTAATAGGGCGCAGCTTTATGCAGGATCTGGCCGTTATCGACGTCAATCAGAAGCATATTGCCACTAAAACGGTGATCAGCTCCAATAACCGTAAAGCCCTGGTTCCCGTTACCCAGAAATCCTACACCAGGGCGATCATCAAACCGGTCAGCATTAAAGGTCTGGTCACCGTGGGCGCTGTTGAACATATGACGCTGCCTGATGCCGATACGGTCCTCAAAGCCCGAATTGATACCGGTGCCCTGACCTCATCCATAGATGCACGGGATATGGAGTTTTTCGAAAAAGATGGCCAAGACTGGGTTCGCTTCCGATTGGCAAACTCCACTGGTGACCTTATATCCATGCAGGAGCCGGTCACCCGGTTTGTTCGGATCAAACGTCATGGAGAAGAGCCTGAACGACGCCCGGTGATCACGTTGAACGCCAGCATTGGTGACATCCTTGTACCGACACAATTCACTTTGCGCAGCCGGGAAAACTATGAATTCCCGGCATTGATCGGTGCCCGTTTCCTTGAAAAACGAGCGCTTGTGGATGTATCCAGAGAATACACATCGGATACCAAACAGCCCTGAGCGGAAAAACAGCCCTGAGCGGAAAAACAGCCCTGAGCGGAAAAAAAGCCCTGTACGGCTTACAGCCTGGTACACCATTTCAATGAGTGCGTGTACCATCTCCGTTCACCCTGAGCGGAGTCGAAGGGTGCTTGGCACGATCTATCAGAGTCCGGAGTTTCCGCCTTTAGGCCCTATGGGTCCTTCGACAGGCTCAGAACGAATGGAGTTTGGGCGTCATTGATAGAGGAAACCCAGCCTGGACATTAAAACCATGTACTAGCCGGGCACAGTTTAGCCAGGCTCCCTTATATCAACTGAACCCAAGATAGACAGTTAAAAGCGAGGAAAAGAATGAAAGGTCGTTTTCAGCTTGGCCTTATGATTGCCGGACTGATTGTTGCCGGCCTTGGATTAACCCTGTACAAACACTTTGCACTGGGTTTTCCGCTATTGGGCAAGGATGTCTCTACTGTCTGGAGTATTGAAGCCTGGGTGAGCTTCAAAGCCCGGGGACAGGCTGCCCAGGCAAGCTTGACCCTTCCGGATCAGCAGTCCGATGTAAGAATTCTCGATGAATCCTTTGCCTCACCCGGCTATGGCATTAACCAGACCAACGATGGCGGTCAACGCCGTGCCGTCTGGAGTATCCGTAAAGCGGATGGTCGCCAGGATCTGTTTTATAAGGTTAAGATCCGGCTGGAGCCCGGCATCAACCCCAACGTGCATGACCAGCCCGAAGCGTTCATTGCGCCCGTGCTGCCCGAGCCCTATCAAACCGCCGCCAAAAGCCTGTTAAAACAGGTGACTGAACACTCAGCAGACACGGTCAGTTTTGCCGACACCATGATCAGCCAGTTTAATGCCAAAGAACCCGGCCAGAACACCAATATGCTGCTCGGCATGGTGGAAGAAGGGGTTAAGCTTCCGGACTTGCTGGTCAATCTACTCCATATGGGTAATATCCCCGCTCGCATTGTCCGGGGCCTGCACCTGGAAGATGGCCGACGCAGACAACCCATTATCGACATGATAGAGGTGTATGACGGCACCGAATGGCAGCTCTTTGATCCCAAAACCGGTAAAGCAGGCAACCCGGACGCCTTCTTTCTCTGGCAGCGCGGGGCCAAATCACTGCTGGATGTGATGGGCGGGGTTAACTCTGACGTCAGGTTCTCTATTATTTCCCAGAATGCCCCGACCCGGGAGCTGGCACTCACCCAGGCAAACCAGGATGGTGCTGCCTTAATAGACTTTTCCATCTACTCCCTGCCATTGGAAGTCCAGAATGCTTTTAAGATCATTCTGTTGATACCGATCGGGGTATTGGTTGTGCTATTTATGCGCATCATCGTTGGCCTACGCACCTCCGGTACCTTTATGCCGGTGCTTATTGCCATGGCTTTCCTGCAAACTCAATTAATACCCGGGCTGGTGATATTCACCTCCCTGGTATCCATTGGTTTATGGATACGGTCTTTCCTCAGTCAGCAAAACATGCTGCTAGTTGCACGGCTGGGGGCTGTCATCATTGTAGTCATTCTGATCATGGCCGCCATGAGTATCTTCAGCTGGAAGCTGGGCATCACCCAGGCACTGACGGTCACTTTCTTCCCGATGATCATTCTGGCATGGACCATTGAGCGGATGTCCATCCTCTGGGAAGAAGAAGGCCCCGGCGATGTCGTGAAAGAAGGCGGCGGCAGTCTTCTGGTAGCCACCCTGAGTTACCTGTTGATGTCCAATCCCATTGTTGAACAGCTCACCTTCAACTTCCCTGAACTGATGCTCACCTTGTTGGGCATTGTTCTGCTGCTTGGTCAGTACACTGGCTATCGAATGCTTGAACTCAAGCGGTTCTATCCACTGGTTCATTCGGATAAGTAGAGGTCGGTTTCCATGGGATGGTTAACAAGCTTTGTGCACAACACGCTGGCAAAAAACTCAATTACCACACCCTCCCGGCTCAGAGAGTCCGGGATACTCAGCATGAACAGCCGCAACCTGAATTATATCTCCCGATATAACCCCAGACGCCTCCTGCCCCTGGTGGACGACAAACTGACCACCAAACGCATGGCCGAGAAAGCCGGTGTTGATGTACCAAAACTGATTGGCGTGATTGAATACCAGTCCGATATCCGCAAGTTAAAGGGCATTCTGGAACCACTGGATAAGTTTGTTATCAAACCGGCCAAGGGCAGTGGCGGCAAAGGCATTCTGGTGATTACCGGTCGTGATGGTGATCGATACGTCAAGGCCAGCGGCGAAAGTCTATCCTTTGACGCCATTAGCCGTGATGTGTCCAATATTCTCGGCGGTCTCTACAGTCTGGGCGGCAAATCAGACTTCGCCGTTATCGAAAACCTGATCGTCGCTGACCCCATTTTTAATGACTACAGCTTTGAAGGTGTACCGGATATCCGGGTCATTGTGTTCCGGGGCTTTCCGGTTATGGCGATGATGCGCCTGGCCACCCGGAAATCCGATGGCAAGGCCAACCTGCACCAGGGGGCAGTCGGCGTCGGCCTGGACATGGCAACCGGCAACAGCCTGAGAAGTGTGCAGCATGATTTGCCGGTCAGCCTTCATCCGGATACGGGCCACAATTTCTCAACCCTCAATGTGCCCCACTGGCATAAGATATTATGCCTGTCTGCTGCCTGCTATGAGATGACCAACCTGGGCTACCTGGGTGTCGATCTGGTGCTGGATAAACATCTTGGCCCTCTGATTCTGGAGCTCAACGCCCGACCGGGGCTGGCGATTCAGATTGCCAATGGCCAGGGGATCGAGCCCAGGCTGAAAATGATTGAATCCCTTCGAAAACATGACCTGCCTATTGAAGAACGGGTTGCTTTTTCACAGCAGCATTTTGGCCTGACCACTGCACCAGAGCGCTGATTCCCCAATGGCTGATGAGCTGTCCTGAAATAACTTCGACATTTCTGAGTTTCAAAACTACTACATGGTTTCAATGAGTTTGACGGGTTGTCGTGCCTCCGCACTCCGTTCGTCCTGAGTGCTGAGCTTGTCGAAGCATCGAAGGACCCATAGGGCCTAAAGGCGGAAACTCCGGACTCTGATAGATCGTGCCAAGCACCCTTCGACTCCGCTCAGGGTGAACGGAGATCGTACACGTCAAACTCATTGAAACCATGTACTACGTTCGTCCTGAGCCTGTCGAAGGGCGTGAACTCCGGCCTCATGTATTGTGCCAATCACCCTTCGATGCTTCGACAAGTTCAGCACTCAGGATGAACGGAGATCGAGCCCAAAATGTGGAAATTATTTCGGGACAATTCCTAAGCAGTTGGCCGAGAATAGACTGCCCTGCTGATCAGGGATGCTTCTTTTTTGGGCGGTTGACGGGCTGGTTTTCGATGGTGCAAAAAAAGAAATTGGCTAATGGATAAACGATGGTGTGACTTTTTAAACCCTAAAATAAAAAAAATAACTCGAAAATTTTACGTCACTGCATAGACGAACAGGAATACATAATTACATCTGAATAAACGGCCATCAATAAGGTAGAAGGATTAAAACGCTACATTTTTCGCTAATTTTAATTAGTTTTACCACCATTCAAGTATAAAGATAACACGACACTTTTAACGTAGGCATCGCGCCCACTAAAAAAAACATAACCCGGGAACTTTTACGTCACTGCATAAACGAACAAGGGAGTGCGCCGTCATTTTTTGTGCACTTTCTAATGTACTGTTATGCACTACTACATCATTTCAATGAGATTGACGTGTACCAACTCCGTTCATCCTGAGCGGAGTCGAAGGGTGCTGGCACGATCTATCATGGCCCGGAGTTTGCGCCCTTCGATGCTTCGACAAGCTCAGCACTCAGGACGAACGGAGTGCTGAGGCTTACGATAACGACAACCCGTCAAACTCATTGAAACCATGTACGACAACATCAGGAGTCCTGTTTATGATTCAGCAACCCATTCAGCAATCCATTCAGCAACCATTATGTGACACGTCTTCCCAATGTTCAGGGAATGGCGCCGAATATTCCTGGCTCGGCCATGGCGTTGCTATTTCTAAAGCATTTGCGAAATCATTGATTCCAACAGAAGATCCTTGCCTCGGTTTCAACTCCCGCAAAGCAGTGGAAGATCTTCTGCGACTGGCCACAGCAACTATCCTGCCGTCGAGTTCCATCCTTTTCATAGCGAAAGATATGGCCAGTGCCTGGTCCGGGAGCGGTTCGCCCGGGCCGGATACAAAACCGGAATTACCACAGACATCAAAAGAAACCCGGGAAGAGGCTCAGGAAAAAGAACCCGGCTCGAAAGACGTAACCTTTCAACAGCCATCCACGGCCCGCTATCAAGGGAGTCAGGGAACCAAAGGGCTACTTGCCCTTGGCACGCTGGCCAGCTCTTTTCAGTATGCGAATTCGAAACAGATTAATAATGCAGAAGACCTGGGCAAGATTGGTCGACATCCCGAATTTCCACCAAACGGCAAATATCAACAGACAGCGGATATTGTTGTCAGTAAAGACCATAAACCCATTGGCACATTCACCGGGGAGTACGATGGGCAGTGCCATACTATCAGCGGCCTGTCTGACTGTTTTGTTGACACTCTGCAAGGCAACATCAGTGACCTTCAGTTTACTCGTGCCAATATAAAAAATTCCGCGAAGCCGACCGGGTTAGCAGCCTGTGTTGTTGATGATACTGGCACAGTCAGTAATATCCGGGCGAAAGATGTTCATATTGTCAACTCGGGTGACTATGCAGACGCCGGCATCGGGGGGGGGCGGGTTTACGGAACGGTTGACAAAACCATGGCTGTGAACAGCACGGTCAAAACCAAGGGTGAATCAGCATACGCCGGCATCGGGGGGGGAGGGTTTACGGAACGGTTGACAAAACCACGGCGGTGAACAGCACGGTCGAAACCGTGGGTTGGCGTGCAAACGCCGGCATCGGGGGGGGGAGGGTTTTCGGTGCCGGAACGGTTGCCAACACCGCGGCGGTAAACAGCAATGTCACAACCTCGGGTTATGGTTCATACGCCGGCATCGGGGGGGGGGCGGTTTTAGATGGAGGAACGGTTGCCAACACCACGGCGGTGAACAGCCATGTCAAAACCACGGATAGTAATGCATACGCCGGCATCGGGGGAGGGTCGGTTTACCGTGAAGGAACGGTTGCCAACACCACGGCGGTGAACAGCCATGTCACAACCGCGGGTGAATGGGGACTCGCCGGCATCGGGGGGGGGGGTTGCAGGAATGGTTGCCAACACCACGGCGGTGAACAGCCATGTCAAAACCACGGATAGTAATGCATACGCCGGCATCGGGGTGGGGGTGGTTTACCCTGGAGGAACGGTTGCCAACATCACGGCGGTGAACAGCCATGTCACAACCACGGGTAGTAATGAATACGCCGGCATCGAGGGTGGCTGGGTTATGGAAGAAATGGATACCAACACCAAGGCGGTGAACAGCTATGTCAATGGCAATAAAGAGAATTTTGGATCTATCTCCAATGATCAGCTTCTTTGCCAAAAAGCAGACCTACGTGTGTTAACAGCCAATTGCTCTCCGAAAACTGAATTTCTGGATGCGCTGGATTTTTCGAACAGTAATGCTTGCCCGGTAAATGCCGCTACAGTGTCAACTGCCGCTCAAGAGTCAACAGCTGGGACGGCGGCCGCCACAGTGTCAACAGGCGTTATAGCATCAACAGCCACTACAGCGTCAACAGCCGCTAAAGAGTCAACACCCACTACAGCATCAACAGCCGTTTCAGCATCAACAGCCGCTACGGTTGCAGCTACAGTGTCAACTGCCGCTAAAGAGTCAACAGCTGCGGTGGCAGCCGCCACAGTGTCAACAGACGCTACAGCATCAACACCCACTACAGCGTCAACAGCTGCGGCAGCAGCCGCCACAGCGTCAACAGCCGCTACAGCATCAACACCCATAAAGATTAATGATACAGAAACCCTGGGCAAGATTGGCCGACATCCCGCCTATCCACTGAACGGTACCTATCAACAGACGGCGGATATTGATGCCTCTCAATTCCATCAATCCATTGGTGATGAATGGGATCACTTCACCGGGCAGTACGATGGGAAGGATCATACCATCAGCGGCCTGTCTGGCTGTTTTGTTGACACTCTGGAAGGCAGCATCAGTAACCTTCGCTTTACCGGTGCCCGTATAAATTCCTATGAGCCGGCAGGTGTGGTGGCTTGTACTGTGAATGGCCAAGTCCGTAATATCCGGGCCGAAGATGTTCAAATTGCCACCTTGAGTAATTATGCAGACGCCGGCATCGGGGGGGGGATCGTTGGCGCTGGAGGAACGGTTGCCAACACCACGGCGGTGAACAGCAAAGTCCAATCCTTTGGTGGCAGTTCATACGCCGGCATCGGGGGTGGGTGGGTTAAAGATGGAGCAATGGTTGCCAACACCACGGCGGTGAACAGCACGGTCAAAACCAGGGGTTATGCTGCACACGCCGGCATCGGGGGAGGGGTGGTTAACGATGGAGCAACGGTTGCCAACACCACGGTAGTTAACAGCAGGGTCAAAACCTCGCATCACTATGCAAACGCTGGCATCGGGGGTGGGTGGGTTGGCACTGGAGGATCGGTTGCCAACACCACGGCGGTGGACAGCACGGTCGAAACCAAGCATAAACTTGCCTACGCCGGCATCGGAGGGGGGGTGGTTTTAGATGGAGGAACGGTTACCAACACCACGGCGATGGACAGCACGGTCAAAACCAGGGGTATAAATTCACACGCCGGCATCGGGGGTGGGTGGGTTGGCGCCGGGAAAAAGCTTGCCAGATCCTCGGGTGTCAATACTAACGACGACATCAGGAGGTGGGCTGGCGTTGGAGGAACGGTTACCGACACCACAGCGTTGAACAGCAGGGTCGAAACCTCGCGTATGAATGCACACGCCGGCATCGGGGGCGGGGTGGTTAACCATGGAGCAACGGTTGCCAACACCAAGGCGGTGAACAGCACGGTCGTAACCTCGGAAGACCATGCCAAAGCTGCCATTGGGGGGGGAGTGGTTTACGATGGAGGAACGGTTGCCAACACCACGGCGATGAACAGCACGGTGGAAACCTCGGGTAAACTTGCATACGTCGGCATCGGGGGGGGAGTGGTTTTAGATGGAGGAACGGTTGCCAACACCACGGCGGTGGACAGCACGGTCAAAACCTCGGGTAAATTTGCACACGCCGGCATCGGGGGGGGAGTGGTTTACGATGGAGGAACGGTTGCCAACACCACTGCGGTGGACAGCACGGTCGAAACCTCGGGTAACTATGCACACGCCGGCATCGGGGCGGGAGTGGTTTACGATGGAGGAACGGTTGCCAACACCACGGTGGTGAACAGCAGGTTCGAAAGCAAGGGTTGGGATGCACCCCACCGCGTCGGGCGGAGGAGTGTTGGTGATGGAGGAGGGGTTGCCGACACCCCTGCGTTGGACGGCAGTAATGCCGCTACAGCGTCAACAGCCGCTGCGATGGGAATTACCACAGGTTCCCTTCTGGCAGCGGGCGGATTGGGGATTGCCGGCTATTCAACCTATCAATGGATTACCGGTTACCAGGAGGGGTTGCGTGGTCAGGAGCTGGCGATGAAACCACTTACCCGTGGTAAAGAACTGGCAAGCGCTGCGGTCAACTCAGTATCACAGGGTATTCAGGGAATCAGAGAACGAATGAACAGGCAGAGTGTTCCTGCGCAGGAACCAGCCCATGAAATGAGTTCGGTACAGACTAACTGAGCTGGAGTAGCTGGTCAGATGGAATCGAATATTTCTGGCTTCTTGTGCTGGTACTGTGCGAGGCACAACGGAGGGAGCATAGCCGTAGCGACCGGAGTTGTAACGAAGGCGAGTGTCGGCACAAGGAGCCAGAAGTATATGATTTCAGGGGTTAGGAGTTGTCTGGCAATAACTTCCCTATTTTCATTGCCTGATCCCGTTCGGACTGAGCTTGTCGAAGTTCGGTGGCACGACCCTTCGACAAGCTCAGGGTGAACGGTAATCGGGAACTTATTAAAAGACAATTCCTTAGCTACTTTTGCAGGAAAGCCACCATGAAGCCAACCTGAACACTTCACAGAACTCCCACGACTGTGTAAGAATATCTTGAAATATTTCTCCGGGACGGAGAAAGCTCAATTGCAACATTAATAAATGAACAGGCCATCGATTTGGAACTGGTTTCCTCGTTAGGGAAGACGACATTGTTGTTATTACTGCAACATTTACTCATACCCGGAAAAAATCCTAAGTGCCAGGTCAATTGTCAACCTGCCAGGGATCTTCGCCTGCTTTTTTTACTGTTATGGCTTTCGTTTTCCGGTTCATTAGTCGCCCAACCCATTTACCTCAGCGGTGACGATGCCATAACCAACCTGCCACTCGTGCCGGTTAATCCACCATCTGACATTTTTCAAAGCTCACTCCCAGACAGCCCCCTGAACTGGTATCGCCTGGATATTGAACTGTCGCCCTACTCCCCCCATGACTGGCTGATGGTGTTCCACCAGGTTCCCCATAAAAAGCTGGATGTTTTTATCCCGGTCAACAACGGGTATCAACTGACAAAAATGGGCATCGATGGTTCACCCTCAGGCATGGCACCCAACACCATGAAGCTGACACTCAAGCCCGGGGAAACCAAAACCTGGTATCTGCGTCATGATCCGGTAGCACTCAATCAGCTCAATCCTGAGTTATGGCCATCTCTGAACTACTATGAACTGCTGAGTGAGCAACAAACCGTCATCAGCTCGATTCAGACGCTGCTGATCGTCGCCTTGATTTTCATCTTTACCCTGACCCTCAGGAATCGAACCCCGGCCTTGTATCTACTGATCAGCCATCTGCTTGCTACCAACCTGATGATTCTGATGTGGGAAGGCGACATTTTTCGTGTTGTTTCATGGCCGGGGGAGCCGGGCCACTGGCTTATTCTGGTAACTGCGGTGGTGCTGGTCACCGGTATTGCCAGCTATCGAACCCTGGCACTGCTGCCGGTCTACACCCCCAAAACGAATCGATTGATTGGTGCACTGAACATCGTTGCCATGGCGCTCGTGGTTTATGGAATCACCTCTGCCAGCAATGCATCAGAGGCAACCCTGAAACTTGCCGCCTATTCACTTCTGGCCAGTTTTACCCTGGTGGTGCTGGCTACCGCTTACTGTCTCTATAATGGCATTCGTCCGGCAAAAGTGGCCTTTCCTTCAGCACTGACCATGCTCATTTTACTCTCATGGTTATGGTATCCCAACGCAGAATCAGGAAGCTTGACGCCCTACCCTGAACTTCTACTTCTCTGTGTTCATGCAGCCCTCCTGCCTCTGTTTTACTGGTACGGGCACCAGCAGAACCTGAACCACGCCATGTCGATTAATGCCATCGCCCCTGCCAGCAGCAAACGGCGTATCTTTGAGTCAGCACTGCGTGAGCACCTGCAAACCCCGGACTCACCACTTTCCGACAATGAGCTGATCCAGAAAGTATTGGCCACCTTCGACGACGTATTACCCGGCGTTCCTGCCATGGTGTTTCGCCACCAGCAGGATGAATGGCACTTCAACCCCGGGGAAACCACTGATTACTCAAAAGCCGCTGAAAATTTAGCCAGGCAGCTGCCAGACATCGAAGAGGACTTGCTCAGCGTCATCGCTTCGGGCATCGAAACAAAAATCAACTTTAAAGACCGGTTTGGCACCATCTACTGGCTATTCCCCCTGAATATAGATGCCGGTAATAAAGTACTTATGGTACTGGCACCCTCCAGATATCATCGAAATGCCACCACCTGGCAAACCGCCAGCGATATCAGCAACCATGCGTGTACCCTCTTTCAAGCAAATCGACAGTCACTCTTCTGGCAGCAGCAGGCCAACCTTGACCCAATGACCGGCTTGCTGAACCGGCGTGCCTTCTGCCAGGAAACAGAGAATATCATTCAGGCTACTCTTGATTCTGACCCCATCCGCCCCTGCTGTGCCCTGTTTATGGACATTGATAACTTTAAACAACTGAATGATCTGCTGGGCCACAATGCCGGAGACCGGATACTTAAAACGACAGCTGTTATATGCCGCAAGTCTCTCCGGCATCAAGACTTACTGGGGCGTTACGGCGGAGAAGAGTTTGTGGCATTATTGCCCGATACAGAGCCCTGGCAGGCATTTCATGTGGCTGAACGAATGCGAAGAGCCATTGCCAGTGAACATGCAAAAAACAATCAATGGGAGAACATTCAGCCCACAACCGTGAGCATCGGTATTGCTGCCCTGTCCAAAGATGTGAACTCCCTGGACAGACTGCTTGAGGAGGCGGATACGGCAATGTACCAGGCAAAACAGACAGGTAAAAACCGGACATCAATCAGCGCAAGCCTGAACGATGTTCGTTTGCCAGCCACATAAGCCACTCAAAAAGAGAGAACAAGGTTACCACCTCAACGTATCTAAAAGCCCTGGTACATGGTTTCAATGAGTTTGACGGGTTGTCGTGCCTCCGCACTCCGTTCGCCCTGAGTGCTGAGCTTGACGAAGCATCGAAGGACCCATAGGGCCTAAAGGCGGAAACTCCGGGCTCTGATAGATCGTGCCAAGCACCCTTCGTCCGTGCATCCTGAGCGGAGCCGAAGGACGCTCAGGGTGAACGGAGATCGTACACGTCAAACTCATTGAAACCATGTACTAGTGTTGCTGTTTATTTGTCTGCCTGTAGCTTTTGCGAAGTGCTTCCGAGGCATAATAAGCGGGTGCGGCAACAAACGGCGATATTGCCTGCTTACCCGGTACCTCATTATTAAGTGTCTTGATAAAGCCAAGCTGGCTCTGCAGATTTTTCTCGTATTTTGCTCTTTCCCGGGCGGCTGTCATCATCAAGCCTGATTGTTCCCATTCGTCCGGCGGAAGTGAACGGCAATTAACCAATAACTCCTCCCCGACAGCGATATCTCTTAAGGCAAAATAGATTGGGAGGGTAAGATTACCAGAACGGGTATTCACTGAAACAAACGACATACTGACATTGTTATCTTTGGCCCTGTTGGCCGCATTCAGGAAATGCATCGGTGTATAACGCTGGTTATCCGGCAAAAAGACAACTGTGTTCGTAGAATCTGAAGAAAATCCTGCCATTGTGTATTTCGAGAGCGTTCGCTGTGTTTGATCCTTACCTCTGAGACCTGCCATCAGGGTCCGGTAGTAACTCATGAAATCCGGCATTTCAGTCGTCACTTTCTGATGCACATGCTCAGGTTTCCAATTGTGGTTATGCCTGGCCCACTCCCTTTTGTTGAGCACATAGCCCATACCGGAATAGACCCCGATCAACTCCCCCCCCTTAACGGGTGCGCGGGCAAATACCCCGTAATTTTTTTCTGGCTCTGCACCCGAAGCATCAGAGCAGTTAAAGCCATAATCAACAAAACGGTATTCAAATCGCGCCTGAAAGTCTTGCCGGGCCTCTTGCTCAGACATTATCAACTGGTTAACCAGGCGGGGTTGCAAAGCTTGATTCAATTGAAAGTCCGGCAGCAACTGACTGCTAGCCAAGCGAGACATCCACAAGTAAGGCTGGTAAGTATGCCCGGGAGGAAGTTCAGAGTCTGAAATAGCCCGGCTCCCCAACGCTCTATTGGCCATCCCCGGCCTATTGCTGCCAGTGGCGAAGGCCTGGTGTGCTGAATGGCGTGAAGGTTTGTTCTGTAGCGACAGAAGCATTGTTTCTTTTATTCCCCGACTGAATATGCTGGTGTCTGGCAGTGCACGTATATCTTCTGCCAGCTGCTCCAGGGCTGTTGCATCATCACTGTCATGCCCGGCGCGGTTGGCAGGGGTAGAGACATCTTCTGATGTTGCCACTCTCGAAGCTACAGATGCGGTGGTTGAATCGTCAGTTAATGGAGTTATCTTTGATTTAAATATATTTCCGGAAGAGATTGCAGCATCGCTATCAGAACCTGAGTGGCTGAGACTCGGCTCATCACTGCGGACAGCAACAACATCACGGGCAAAGGCCACGCCCTGACTTTGCTCGCCACTGGTGGATCCACATTGCTCATCATCCGGATCAGGGGGACGACTTCCAGCCATTTTTGCCGGTAACAGGGCATTGGGTTCCATAAGTTCCCTACTTTAAACTTGCAACAGCATTCTGAAAATCTCTGACAAAGTGTATGCCCAAAAGTTCAACTCACGGCAAAGCCCTTTGCTCATTAAAGTAACGAATACCCTTCCCTGACATCTGATCCATTTAAACAGACACAGCCCAACGTTTTTTCAGGAACAGGCACCTGCCACTATCGTAGATTTACATATAGGGATTTACGGTTGAGGCTGATTAGAATACCTGGCAAATTGATCTGTACAATGCCAAAAAGACCATCACCCGCCTGGGCCTGAAAGGCATGGCATAAACGGTGATCCAAAGCTACCAGCCGACCGTAGCTACCTGAACAGGACAATAAGTCAAACAGTATGCGGCATACCGAAATACACCTATTTTCTTACATAAGATACTATCTCTCGTTGATTACTTATTGCCCAGACCCGCTATCAAAGGCTAAATGATTTCACCGACCGTGTCTTTTCATACAAGGCCGCCGGATCCGGAACGCCCTCCGATTCCTGTTACCCTGTTGGGAGCCGCTGGCTGAAGCCACATTTACGTTCTATGATGCAGGTAGCTGGGCGTTACTCCAATTTTATCTATGGAGGAGTCGTATGATTCTGGAAGAAGTCATAGATCTCTCGCGCTTTCAATTTGCCATTACTGCGCTATATCATTTTTTGTTTGTTCCACTGACTATTGGCATGACCTTTATCCTTGCCATTATGGAATCCGTCTATGTGATGACGGGTAAACAGATCTACAAGGATATGACCAGATTCTGGGGCAAACTCTTTGGTATCAACTTTGCCGTGGGCGTCGCCACCGGCCTGACCATGGAGTTCCAGTTTGGTACTAACTGGTCCTACTATTCCCACTATGTTGGCGATATTTTCGGCGCACCACTCGCCATTGAAGCCCTGATGGCCTTCTTCCTGGAATCCACTTTCGTAGGCATGTTCTTCTTCGGTTGGGATCGCCTGAGTAAAGTGCAGCACCTGGCCTGTACCTGGTTGATGGCCATAGGCACCAACCTGTCGGCACTCTGGATTCTGATTGCCAACGCCTGGATGCAGAACCCGGTGGGTGCCGAGTTCAACTTTGAAACCATGCGCATGGAGATGACCAGCTTTGCCGACCTGGTATTCAACCCGGTGGCACAGGTGAAGTTTATCCATACGGTAGCGGCGGGTTATACCACTGGCGCTATTTTCGTCCTGTCCATTTCTGCCTACTACCTGCTGAACCATCGTGATATCGGCTTTGCCCGCCGCTCTTTCGCCGTGGCTTCAGGATTTGGTCTGGCGGCTATTCTGTCCGTTATTCTTCTGGGTGACGAATCCGGCTATGAGCTGGGCGATGTTCAGGAAGTAAAACTGGCTGCCATTGAAGCAGAATGGGACACCCACCCGGCACCGGCCAGCTTCACCGTGATCGGTATTCCTGACCAGGAAACCATGCAAACCGATTACGCCATCAGAATTCCTTACCTGATGGGCATTATTGCCACCCGCTCACTGGATGAAGAAGTCACGGGCATCAAAGACCTGATTGAAAACAAGATAGTCCGTATCCAGAGTGGCATGGAGGCCTACGACCTGCTGCAAAAACTGAAAAGCGGCCAGGATACACCGGAAAACCGGGCAGCCTTCCTGGAAGTGGTGGATGACCTCGGCTACGGCCTGTTGCTGACCCGCTACACCGACAACATTCCTGCGGCCACCGATGCCATGATCCGTCAAGCGGCAGAAGATGCTATTCCAACCGTATGGCCTCTGTTCTTTGCCTTCCGCATCATGGTTGGCTGTGGCGTCCTGATGCTGCTGCTCCTGGTGACGGCATTTGTCAAAACCGCCCGTCGCAATGAATACAAAAGTCGCTTCTTCCTGAAACTCTGCCTCTGGTCGCTGCCCCTTCCCTGGATTGCCAGTGAAATGGGCTGGTTTGTGGCAGAATTCGGCCGTCAGCCATGGTCGATCTCAGGCATTCTGCCCACCTATCTGTCGGCATCCACCCGGACAGTCACCGACCTCTACCTGAGCATCGCCGGCTTCACGCTTTTCTACGGCATCTTTGCCGTCATTGAAGTCTGGCTGCTGGTGAAGTACGCCAGACTGGGTCCAAGCAGCCTGCACACCGGCCGTTACCACTTCGAACAACAGCAGGCCCTGACCGATGCTGTGGTTTCTGACAGTCCCCTCCACGGAAAAGCATAAGGAGCGATGACGATGGATTATGAAATTCTCCGATTTATCTGGTGGGTACTGATCGGCGTCCTGTTTATCGGTTTTGCCATTATGGACGGCTACGATCTTGGCACAGCCAACCTTCTGCCATTCATGAGCAAAAACGACACTGAACGTCGTATCATGATCAATGCCGTTGCGCCCCACTGGGACGGCAACCAGGTTTGGCTCATCACGGCCGGTGGTGCGCTATTTGCCGCCTGGCCAACCGTCTATGCGACTGCTTTCTCCGGCTTTTACTGGGCAATGGTTCTGGTGCTATTTGCCCTGTTGATTCGCCCGATGGCTTTCGACTACCGCTCAAAACTGCCTGACCCACGCTGGCGCAACGCCTGGGACTGGGGACTGTTTGTCAGCGGTATTGTCCCATCCCTGGTATTTGGTGTTGCCTTTGGCAACATCTTTGTCGGCTTTGGCTTTGCGCTGGACGACTTTATGCGTTCCAGCTTCTCTGGCTCATTCTTCGACCTGCTCAACCCATTCTCACTGTTGTGCGGTGTGGTCAGTGCCGCCATGCTGACCATGCAGGGCGCTGTCTGGCAGAAAATGCGTTCTGGCGAACCCATCCGTCACCGTGCAGCAACGGTCGCCCGCTACTCTGCCCTGCTGACCATGGTGGCATTTGCCGCGGCAGGTTTCTGGGTTGCCCATATCAACGGTTACCAGGTCACCAGTATTCTGGATACCAATGCGCCATCCAACCCGCTGGAAAAAACCGTCACGCTTGCTCAAGGTGCCTGGCTGAATAACTACAGCCAATACCCCATCATGATCATTGCCCCGGTACTTGGCTTCCTGGGTACCCTCGGCGTCATGATCTTCTCCGGCACCAGACAGGATGGGCTTAACTTTACCTGCTCATCCCTGGCACAGGCCGGCATTATCATGACCGCAGGTTTCAGTCTGTTCCCGTTTGTACTGACCTCAAGTACCGACCCATCCTTCAGCCTGACCCTCTGGGACGCAACCTCCAGCTTTATGACCCTGGCCATCATGACCGGCGTTGCCGTGGTGTTTGTTCCCATCATCCTTGGCTACACCATCTGGTGTTTCTACAAACTCTGGGGTCGCATGACCGCCGAGCGCATTGAAAAAGAAAGTCATTCACTTTACTAAAGAGGCAGCCGAACAATGTGGTATTTTGCATGGATCCTGGGTGTACTGCTGGCTTGCGCCTTTGGGATTATTAATGTGATGTGGTACGAATTTCATTCGGACAATTTTGATAATGAAGTCAATGAGTTAGACTGATTGAAATTTTTTTAGGTTGCAATTTGATTGTAACCTGAGCCTCAAAAACGGTACCAAACCGTACCTTTGCTGCGTTTTGTGGTGAATGGTATTCGGGGAAAATGGTACCGTTTTTTTGTATCTATCTGGTACACCTTGGTTTTCCCACAACCATCGAATAAACTCCCGCCTCAACCACTGCATAAGAAGTGCTTTCAAACCATGAAAACCCGCGATCTGCTCAAACTTCCAGACCTCAAACTGGCCCAGGCCATCAGCACCATGAAAGGCAAGAAATGCGAGAAACACGCCAGGAACTACACCAAAATTCTGGGCATAGAATTTGAAAAAGCGATTATGCACGCCACCCACGCCGCCATGTTCAGCCAGAGCGACGAGCCGGTCAAACTGCGCACCTATAAAGCCATAGTTGATCTGGTGGCTAGCGATACTGAATACGGCGAAAGGGAAGCAACAATTCTTACTGCACTGCTATTAGCCCATATCAGCAAAAGAATGGATCGGGTTCAGTCCCTTGTTACTCAAACGCCACCATTTGCCATGTCGTGAAGTTCAAGCACTAACTATGAGTTCAAAGAAACCGACCTATACGCCACTGCAAGGCCAGTATCTGTCGTTTATTTACTACTACACGAAGATCAACGGCATGCCACCAGCGGAAAAGGATTTGCAGCGGTATTTTCAGGTTACTCCTCCCACCGTTCACCAGATGGTAGTGAAACTGCACCAGCTTGGCCTGATTAGTAGGGTACCTGGACAAGCCCGGACAATGAAGGTGGAGCTTCCTGTTGAAGAACTGCCCTTTCTTGATTAAATAAACCGTTGGTCGCGAAATTAGCTCAGAACCTGCTCATTCCCAAAGTGGACAGCTTTTCCCTTTCCCTTCGCAAATGCACGACTACCGCCAAACACCTTACATGCGTACAATGACTATCTTCCCAAAATTTACCTCTGAGCTATCTGGTCCCATGCTCCCCGGCGTCAATAAAAGACAATGGTAAAAACCACGGGCGGTAGCGTACCCAGTTAAAACAAAATGGAACTGTAGCCGTGCTTCTGGACAACAAACAGAATGGTAAGGTGGGCGAAGAGCTACGCCGGCACCTGACCAAAGGAACAAAGCTGTCTGTACTCTCAGGCCTATTCTCCATCTATGGTTTTGACTCGCTAAAGAAAGAATTATCTTCTGTAGAAGAAATACGTCTGTTGCTATCCAAATCATTGCAACCAGAAACAGCTCACAATACCCCCTTTGCTGAGCTAATCGGTGACCGCTGTGAACACCGTCTCAGAAATCAGCTCAACCAGATGCAAATCGCCAAAGAATGTGCCCGATGGATTGAGCGCAAAGTAGAAGTACGCTCCACCTGTATGGCCAATCAGAATATCTTCCATCTCAGCCAGGCAGATAACAACGATACCGCCATTCAGGGTAGCTCAAACTTTACCAGCACAGGGCTTGGTTACAGTGAGTCTGATCAGTTTGATATGAACATGTGCCTGACAGACAGCACTGCCACCCAGGGTATGCTGGAGTGGTTTAATGCCATCTGGGACAGCCCATCTGCTGGCGACGCCAAACAACTTCTATTGGACCAGCTTAACCAACTGACTCAAGATCAATCGCCCCAGTTCATCTACTTTCTGACCCTTTATCATCTGTTCAAAGATTTCCTGGAAGAGATCGACGAAGACAGCATCATCAAAAGCAAAACCGGTTTTAAAGATACCCTGGTCTGGAACAAACTCTACAAATTCCAGAAAGACGGTGTGCTTGGTGCCATCGACAAACTGGAACGCTATAACGGCTGCATCATTGCCGACAGTGTGGGCCTGGGTAAAACCTTCTCTGCCTTGGCAGTTATCAAATACTACGAACTGCGTAACGACCGGGTCCTGGTTCTTGCCCCCAAAAAGCTGCGGGAAAACTGGACCGTTTACACAGTGAACGACAAGCGCAATTTATTGGCGGCAGACCGGTTCAACTACGATGTACTCAACCACACGGACCTGACCCGCACCACCGGCATATCCGGTGAGATCAATCTGGAAACCATCAACTGGGGCAACTATGACCTGATCGTGGTTGATGAATCCCATAACTTCCGTAACAGCAGCTCCGCTAAAGAAGGTCATACCCGCTACTCCCGGCTGATGGATGACATCATCCGCTCCGGGGTAAAAACCAAAGTACTGATGCTCTCGGCAACACCGGTCAATAACCGGATGAACGACCTGAAAAACCAGGTCGCCTTCATCACCGAAGGGCAAGACACCGCCTTTGAAGCACAAGGCATCAGCAGCATAGAAATCACCCTGAAAAAAGCCCAGACCCAGTTTAATCAATGGCTAAAGCTCGACGAAGCACAGCGCAGCACCGAATCGCTTTTGGAAGGCATGAATTTCGACTACTTCAAGCTACTCGATCTTCTCACCATTGCCCGCTCCCGCAAGCATATTGAAAAGTACTATGACATCGCAGAAATCGGAGCCTTCCCGGAACGCCTGAAGCCACTCAATATCAAGGAAGACATCGACTCAAACGGCCAGTTTCCCCCGCTTAAAGAGATCAACCGCATCATTCGGCGCTTAAACCTCAGTGCTTACGCGCCACTGAAGTATGTCCGGATGGAAAAACGGGCAGAATATAACCGCAAATACGATGTTCAGGTCAATGAAGGTTCAGTGTTCAAAATGGTGGATCGTGAGCAGAGCCTGATTCACCTGATGAGGGTAAACCTGCTGAAGCGAATGGAAAGCTCGATCCACTCCTTCGCACTGACCCTGAAAAAACTGCTCGGGGCCGTGGACATGCTGCTGAGCAAACTGGACAACCATGCCAGCGATGAGGTTGAAGAACTCAGCATTAACGATATCGAGGTAGACTCCCCGGAGTTTGACGCTTACCTCATTGGTAAAAAGGTCAAAATCCTGATCAAGGATATCGATCACATCCTCTGGCGCCAGGACCTGGAAGAAGACCGCACCCGTCTGCAACAACTATTAACGGAAGCTCAGGCCATCGATGCAAAGCGGGATGCCAAGTTGCATCGCCTGCAAGCCATCATTGAGCGGAAATGTCAGCAGCCTCTGAACCCGGGCAATAAAAAGGTGATTATCTTCACCGCCTTTGCGGATACCGCCCAATACCTGTATCAGCACATTGCGCCGTGGGTCAGCCAGCAGCTCGGGCTGCATACGGCACTGGTCACCGGAGCAGGCAGCAATAAAAGCACGCTCGCTGGCGTCAGCAGTGACCTGAACAACCTGTTAACGGCCTTCTCGCCCGTCTCCAAAGAGCGAAGCAAGGTGAATGACAGCCCCGGTGATGAGATTGATATTCTCATCGCCACCGACTGCATCTCCGAAGGTCAGAACCTGCAAGACTGCGACTTCCTGATCAATTATGACATTCACTGGAACCCGGTCCGTATTATTCAGCGATTTGGCCGGGTAGACCGCCTCGGCTCAAAGAACAGCGTTATTCAGCTGGTCAACTTCTGGCCCAATATGGAGCTGGACGAATACATCAACCTGGAAGCCCGGGTCAGTGGTCGTATGGTGCTGCTGGATATATCCGCCACTGGTGAAGAAAACGTCATTGAGCAGGACAGCGGTAAACAGATGAACGATCTGGAGTACCGCCGCAAACAGTTGCAGGAATTACAAGACAATGTTGTAGACCTGGAAGATATTTCCGGCAGTGTTTCCATTACTGACCTGACACTGAATGACTTCCGAATGGATCTGTCGGGCTTTATGAAAGAGCATCTGGGCGATCTGGAATCCGCTTACACCGGGTTATTTGCCGCCAGCGCCATTGACCCTGCGTTTATTCGCCAGACCGGTGATCACGCCATTGAGCCGGGTGCGCTCTTCTGCTTAAGGCAACTCACTGCTCAAGAACCATCGTCGTCCGATGGCTATGCGCTGGCACCGCACTATCTGGTCTATGTCACCGACGACAATGAGGTGAAGTACCCGTTCAGCCAAACCAAAAAGATGCTGGATATCCTGAAAAAACAGGGGCTCGGTCATCACCTGCCCAGCCAGGAAGCCATTGACTCATTCAACGCCATAACCCGATATGGCAAAGACATGGAGCATTACCGGCAACTGCTGGAAACGGCGATCAGCAGCATTATTGGCACCCATCAAGAAAAAGGCATCGACAGCCTGTTCAGCCGTGGCGGTACGCGACTGAATCAGGGGCGCTTCCAGGGCATAGACGATTTTGAAGTGGTCAGTTTTCTGATCATACGGGAACCGGCTCAGGCTGCAGCCCCATGACCCTGAACGACTTTTACCAGCAACTGGCCATACCCGATAGCTGCCGACTGCAACGGCGCATCTACAAAAAACAGCTGTTTAGTAACGTCGCCTTCAGCAAGAGCGACCAAAAACGGATCAATGAGCAGATCGACACGCTGGCGCTTCGCTACAGCCTGAGTCCGGAGACCATCAATATTTCCAGATACGAAGACCCACAGCGGGAATATCTGGAAATAGCGCTGCTGCAAATCACCCTGAAAAAGCTAACCAACACCGATAAACAAACGGCCAAACTGGCAGAGCTGATCCAGAAGGCGATTCCCTACCCCACCATTGTTGTGTTTGTCCGGGAAAGTCAGATCGCCATCTCCCTTGCCCACAAACGGATCAACCTGGCCGACAGCAGCAAACTCACGCTTGAGCGCAGTTTCGATACCGGCTGGCTGGATTTATCGCAGCTCACCCTTAATCAGCAGGCGTTTCTTGCGGATTTTGCGCTACCGCGATGCAGCTTTATCAATTTCTACCAGTGCTATCAGGATCTGGTACGCCGGGTGGTGGCACTGAACTGCGCCGATTTGACCGGTCACTACACACTGACCAAAGACACAGAAAGCGAACGGCAAACCCGACTGGATCAGTTACGCAGCCACCAGCAACAGGTGTCGCTATTGCGAGCCGAACTGAAACAGGAAACCCGGTTTAACCACAAGGTTGAACTGAATATGCAGATTAAACGGCTGGATCAACAGATTCAGACGCTGAAAACCCAGCTGTAATTCATTAACGGATAGAGATTCCCTCCATGGAAAAAATCACCCAGGGCCATCATGGCAGCCTGAGCCTGGATATGGTTCAGGACAACATCAGTAAACTGAAGCAATTGTTTCCGGAATTGATCACGGAAGACGCCAGCGGTGCAAAAATTGATGTGGATGTGCTGAAAGAACTGGTGGGCTATCAGGTGATTGATGGCGATAAGGAACGCTATAACTTCACCTGGCATGGTAAAGCCGCCGCCCGTCGTCTGGCGCAAACACCCTCTACCGGCACCCTTCGCCCCTGCAAAGAAGAGTCAAAAAACTGGGACACCACGCAAAATCTGTTTATTGAAGGCGATAACCTGGAAGTGCTGAAGCTGCTGCAAAAGAGCTATCACAAAAAGGTGAAGATGATTTATATTGATCCGCCTTATAACACAGGTCGTGAATTCATTTATCCTGACAACTTTTCAGACAATATCAAAAACTACCTTGAGTTAACTGGTCAAATTGGCAAAGAAGGGCAAAAACTATCAGCAAATCCTGAAACTTCTGGCCGGTATCACTCAAACTGGCTGAATATGATGTTGCCAAGACTAAGGTTGGCACGAAACCTTCTTAATGATGAAGGCGTTATTTTTATTTCCATAGATGACCATGAAGTAACTAATTTGCGTCGTCTGTGTGATGAAGTGTTTGGTGAAGAGAATTTCATTGCTTCAGTTATCTGGCAGAAGGTTTTCAGCCCGAAAAACTCAGCAAAATACTTATCTGAAGACCATGACTACATTCTCATATACTCAAAAGTAGCCGATATCTGGAGACCAACATTACTTCCCCGAAGTCAAGAAATGATCGGTCGTTATAGTAACCCAGATAATGATCCACGGGGCGTCTGGGCATCATCAGATCTATGTGCTAGAAATTTCTATGGCGAAGGTACATATTCAGTAACCTGCCCTTCTGGACGAGTTATTCCTTCACCCCCGCAAGGTTCATATTGGCGAGTATCTAAGCAGAACTTTGACAAAATGGACGATGAAAATCGTCTCTGGTGGGGGGAAGATGGCAACAATATGCCACGGATGAAACGATTCTTATCTGAAGTAAAGGGTGGCGTAGTCCCACAGACTCTATGGAAATACCAAGATGTCGGGCACACACAAGAAGCTAAAAAAGAGCTTATTGAGTTCGTAGAATTTGAAAATACTATAAACGTCTTGAATTCAGTTAAGCCCACGCGTCTGCTTCGTCATGCCCTAAAGATTGGCAGCACAGCAGACCAAGAAGACATTATTCTCGACTTCTTTTCTGGCAGCGCACCACTTGCTCATGCAGTGATTGCACAAAATGCTGAAGATGGAGGTAAAAGAAAATTTATTCTGGTTCAAATACCAGAGCCGCTCAAAATCGAAGAGGAAAAAGTCAAAACTATTGCAGACTTAGGAAAGTCACGTATTCGAAATGCTGGAGATAAAATAGTTCATAAAAACCAGGAGAAAGAGGGTATAGAAAATCTCGATATCGGCTTCAAAGTCTTCAAACTCGATTCCAGCAATATAAAACCCTGGGATGCCGATTTCGACAACGTGGAAGATATGATTGCCGCAGCGGATGATAGCCTGAAAAAAGACCGCTCCGCCGACGATGTACTCTACGAAATCCTGCTGAAATACGGCCTCGACCTCACCCTGCCCATCGAAGAACACATTCTGGCCGGTAAAACCGTGCACAACATTGGCAACGGCGCTCTGATGATCTGCCTGGATGATGAAATCACTCTCGATGTCGTCAATGCCATTGGAGGCCTCAAGAAAGAACTGCAACCGGAAGTCATGCGCGTGGTGTTCAAAGACGCTGGCTTTGCTGACCCAGTCGTTAAAACCAATGCCATTCAGGTGCTCAAGCAGTTTGGCATTGATGATGTGAAAAGTATCTAAGGACGGGATAGACAATGAAGATTCAATTTGATCCCGATCTGGATTATCAAAAAGTGGCCATCGATTCGGTGGTCAGTGTCTTTGAAGGCCAGGAAACCTGCCAGACTAACTTTTCCGTACCGGCTTACAGTGCCCCTGCTGCCCATCAGGCTGATCTCTATCAGGGATCGGAATACGATGATCTGGGTGTGGGTAACCGATTGGAGCTGCTGCCCGATGAGCTGCTGGATAACGTACGACAAGTGCAGCTGAACCAGGGCCTCAAACAATCCAAAAAGCTGAACTCCATGGACTTTACCGTGGAGATGGAGACCGGCACCGGCAAAACCTACGTTTACCTGCGCTCAGCCTTTGAGCTGAACCAGCGCTACGGCTTCACCAAGTTTATTATTGTGGTGCCATCGGTGGCCATTAAGGAGGGGGTGTTCAAGTCGCTGCAAATTACCGAGCAGCACTTTAAAGAGCAGTATAACAACGTTCAGTACGATTACTTTGTTTACGATTCTCAAAAGCCGGACCAGGTTCGCAGCTTTGCCACCAATGATTATATTCAGATCATGGTGATCAATATTGACGCCTTTCGCAAAAGCTTTACCGATCCGGATAAAGAGACCAAAGCCAACCTGATCCACCGAACCCACGACAAACTCAGTGGTATGAAGCCCATCGAGTTTATCCGTTCGACCCATCCGGTGGTGATTATTGATGAACCTCAGAGTGTGGACACCACCGCCAAGTCCAAAGAAGCTATTGCTTCTCTGAACCCGCTGTGTACCTTCCGCTATTCTGCGACCCATAAAGACAAGCACAACCTGCTGTACAAGCTGGATTCCATTGATGCTTACGAGCAGAAGCTGGTGAAACAGATTGAAGTGGCCCATATCGATGTGCGCGATGGGCACAACAAGGCCTACATCAAACTGCTCGACACCAGAAGCAATAACAGTGGCATCTCGGCAAAGATCGAAATGGATGTCATGCAGTCCGGCAAGGTCAAGCGGGTGGTTAAAACCGTCAAAGCCAACGATGACCTGTATGAGTTGTCTGGCGGTCGTGATGTCTATGAAGGCTATGTCATCAACGATATTTACTGCAAAACCGGCGATGAATACATCGACTTTACCAGCAAGCCCGATGAGATCCGCAAAGGTGAGCTGATTGGCGGTGTCGATGACGATGAGTTTAAGCGTCTGCAAATCCGCAAGACCATTGAAGAACATCTGGAAAAAGAGCTGTTGCTGATTCCCATGGGCATTAAGGTCCTCAGCCTGTTCTTTATCGATAAAGTCGCCAATTATCGCTTTTACCAGGATGGCGTTGCCCAGCCAGGCAAGTACGCCAAAATCTTTGAAGAAGAATATGTCAACATTGCCCGCAAAGGGAAATATCGCAGCCTGTTTGAAGAGACCTCGCCAGAGGCGTTAGTGAGCCAGCTTCATAATGGTTACTTCGCCATTGATAAAAAGAAAGACAGCGCTGGTGAAGCACAGTTTAAAGACTCCAAACTCTCTGCCAAGGGCGAAGGCGGGAAAACGGCGGCGGATGAAAGCGCCTACAACCTGATCATGAAAGAGAAGGAACGGTTGCTGAGCCTGGACTGCAAACTGAAGTTTCTGTTCTCCCACTCTGCGCTGAAAGAAGGCTGGGATAACCCCAATGTGTTCCAGATTTGCACCCTGAACGAAACCGCCTCGGTGATTAAAAAACGACAGGAGATTGGTCGTGGTCTTCGCATTGCCGTTAACCAGCAGGGCGAACGGGTGCATGGTTTTGAGGTGAACACGCTGACAGTGATGGCCAATGAGTCCTATGAGGATTTTGTCGCCAGCCTGCAAAAAGAGATCGAGGAAGAAGAAGGCATTCGCTTTGGCGTGGTGGACGACCACCTGTTTGCCAATATCGTGATCAGACACCAGGGGGAAAAGCCTGAATTTCTTGGTGCTGAGAAGTCAGAACAGATCTGGCAGCATCTCCTCGATGCTGGCTATATCGACAAGAAAGGCAAGGTTCAGGATGATCTTAAAACGGCCCTGAAGGAGGGCAACCTTGACCTGCCTTATGACGTGATGGCCCAATCAGAGCAGATTCAGGCAGCCCTGAAAAAGGTAGCGGGCGGCCTTAACATCAAAGACAGCAGCAAGCGGGAAACGGTAAAACTGAATAAGGCGGTTTTCCTCGGTGAAGAGTTCAAGTCGTTGTGGGAACGCATTAAATACCAGACCACGTACCGGGTGGATTTTGATCACCATGCCCTGGTAGAAGAGTGTGCCAAAACCATTGAGAAAGATCTGGTGGCCGGTAAAACCAAGTTTGAATACGCCAAAGGCACCGTCGCCACCAAGCGCAGTGGACTAGAGGTAACGGAGAGCAAAACTCAAACCTATACCTATGATGCCAAAGACTATAAGTTGCCGGACATCGTCAGTTATCTGCAAAACGCCACTAACCTGACCCGTCGCTCAATCGTCAGCATCCTTACCCGGTGCAACCGACTTGATGCCTTTCGTAATAACCCACAGAAGTTTATTGATGAAGCCACTAACATCATCCAACGGGTGATGCGCCGGTTTATTGTGGATGGCATCAAATACCAAAAGATTGGTGATGACCATTTTTACTGTCAGGAGCTGTTCCAGGATAAGGAGCTGAAAGGCTATCTGGGTAAGAATATGCTTGAATCGGGGAAATCGGTGTATGACCATGTCATTTACGACTCCGATGTAGAGCACGACTTTGCCGAAGCCTTTGAGAAGAGCGAAGAGGTGAATGTTTACGCTAAATTGCCAGACTGGTTCAAAATTGATACCCCGCTGGGAACCTATAACCCGGACTGGGCGGTACTGGTGGAGAACAATGGCAGCCAGAATCTCTATTTTGTGGTGGAAACCAAAGGCTCACTGTTCAGTGATGCCCTGAGGCCTACAGAAAAAGCTAAAATGGACTGCGGCCGGGAGCACTTTAAGGCGCTTGGGCAGGATGTCAGTTTTGCTAAAGCTAATAACTTTGAGTCGTTTGTTGATCAGATAGCTTGAATGACCTAGCTATTCAATTTTCTGAAACGTCCAAAGTTAATCACTGCTTTGTTCTGCTATCTCTTTTCTTTTTATATACATTGTTAATCCCCTGAAACCTATATCTAGCTATAGCTAAATATAGATCACACAATTATCTCTAGTATGGAAACGCTTATGACCATTAAAGTTTTTTTAAGCTACTGCCACGAAGATGAACACTATAAAGATACTTTCAATAAACACGCTTCATCTCTCAAAAGAAACAATGTAATTTCTTCATGGGATGACAGGCAACTAATACCAGGGCAAGAGTGGAAGTCAGAAATATTTGCAAAACTGGAATCAGCAGACCTTATTTTATTAATGGTAAGCCCTGATTTTATAGCCTCTGACTTTTGTTATGAGAAGGAAATGACTAGGGCTGTAGAAAGACACAATAGTGGGTCTGCAGTGGTCATTCCTATCATTCTAAGAGACTGTCATTGGGGAGACACCCCCTTCGCAAAGCTGCAAGCATTGCCCAAGGATGTGAAGCCAATTTCAACATGGGATAACATAGATGCAGCTTGGGTTAATGTAATAGAAGGAATTAAAGCCAGCATAGAAGACCTAAAAAAAAAGATGAGACTTTAGTAAAAGTAGAAAGTTGTGCATCGAACAGTTCATTAATTACAGAAGCGCATGAAGCTTGGATAAATGACACGGAAGTTGAATTTAATCACAGAAACAAGACTAAAATAATTTTACCCGATATTTACGTAGCTCCAGACTTAAAAATATTAAGGGGAAATTTAGATAAAATATCAGAAACAACAACCATTAACTCTTTAATTAATAAAGGTAATTATTTAATACTTGGAGACGACCAATCAGGAAAAACCTCCCTTTTGCATATTCTGGCTAATCGTGAACCCTCATTCTGGCAAAGCGTGAACACGAATTCTGGCCAGGCGTGAACATGGATTCTGGCTGATCGTGAACATTTTTGCCCGATTTCCAGAATCGCGTTCACGACTCCAGAATTCATGTTCACGACACCAGAATCGTAACGGTAACGTAACTATTTCCCTTTCTTAAGCATTGATTTCGTTCAACTTGTGCCGCTCCCCTTAACTCTCAATCAAAAGGAGCAGCGGCCATGCCAATGGAAACGAGGTTACCAATGCGTAAAATCAGGGACATCTTGCGACTCCGGTTCGAGTGCCGGTTAACCATCCGACAGATCTCTGTCAGCCTCAGAATCAGCACGGGTGTCATCACCAAATACCTGAACCTGTTCAGTGAATCCGGGCTGAGCTGGCCACTGCCGAATGAGATGGACGATACGTCACTGATCAACCAGCTCACTCCTGAAGCCATTAACCGCCGATATCAAGGGCTGATTGATCCTGACTGGATCGATATTCACCGTTCCCTCAAGCAAAAGGGAATGACCAAACAGGTGCTCTGGGAGGAATACTGTGACGTTTACCCCCACAGCCATTACAGCTATGCCCAGTTCTGCCATCGCTACAATGAGTGGCGCAAAAAGCAGAAACGCTCCATGCGCCAGGAGCACCGGGGCGGCGAAAAACTGTTTATCGACTATGCGGGTCTGACCGTCCCCATTGTCAGCCGTGAAACCGGCGAAACCGCGCCAGCACAGATCTTTGTTGCCGTGCTGGGGGCATCCAGCTACACCTATGCTGAAGCCAGCTGGACCCAGGGCCTGCAGGACTTTCTCTGCTCCCAGGCCCGGGCGTTTCAGTTCTTTGGCGGCGTGACCCAGTTGCTGGTTCCGGATAACCTGCGCAGCGCAGTATCCAAAGCCTGCCGCTACGAGCCACAGATCAACCGGAGTTACCAGCACCTGGCCGAACACTTTGGCACCTCCATCATGCCTGCCAGGCCTTACAAGCCGAAAGATAAGGCAAAGGTAGAGGTCGCCGTGCAGGTCGTTGAGCGCTGGATATTAATGCGCCTGCGCCATACTACGTTCTTCTCGCTGGCGGAGCTGAACCAGGAAATACGACGCCTGCTGGAAGACCTCAACAACCGACCTTTCAAGCAGCAACCCGGTTGCCGTCGTACGCTGTATGAGCAGCTGGATCAACCGGCGCTCAGGCCCTTACCCCGGGAGGCATTTGAATACATCGAATTCAAGTATGCCCGGGTCAATATTGACTACCACGTGCAGTATGGAAACCACTCCTACTCAGTGCCCCATCAGCTGGTGCGTGAGCAGGTGGAAATCCGGGCAGGACAGCAACTGGTGCAGATCTTCTACAAGGGGAAGCCGGTAGCCAGCCATCCCCGCAAATGGGGAACCGGCTTCACCACCCGCACAGAGCATATGCCAGAGCGCCACCAGAAACAGCAGCAGTGGACACCGGGACGACTCCTGAACTGGGCGAAAAAGCTGGGCCCCGACGTCCTGTGGTTTACTCAGCAACTGCTCGATAGCAAAGAGCATCCGGAACAGGCTTACCGTGCCTGTCTTGGACTGCTCAACATGGAGCGTGAATACGGCGCTGACCGATTGAATGCGGCCTGCCACCGGGCCAGAAACACCGGTGGTCGGCGAGTTGCTAATGTCCGTTCGATCCTCCAGTCCGGATTAGACAAAATCCCGCTGAACAAGGCAGAAACCAGCGACGATGATCGTGTGACCAGAAGCCATGAAAACATTCGCGGCGCCAGCTTTTACCAGTGAGGAGCGAGACCATGATCAATCAAAACCTGACTCGCCTTCGCAGCCTGCGCCTGGGAGGCATGGCGGATGCCCTGAACCTGCAGAGTGAGCAACCCGGCACCTATGAAGGGCTCAGCTTCGAAGAGCGGCTGGCCCTGCTTATTGACCAGGAGGACGCGGACCGCAGCAACAAACGACTGGCCCGGTTACTGAAAGCAGCTCGTTTCAAACTGGCAGCCACCCTGGAGGATATTGATTATGAGCAGCCCCGGGGGATTACCCGTTCCCAGATGGCCTCACTGATACCGGGTGAGTGGCTGAGCAAAAACCAGAACCTGCTGATCACCGGACCCTGTGGAACTGGCAAAAGCTGGCTTAGTTGCGCCTTTGGCCACAGTGCCTGCCTGCGCGGTTACAGTGTGCGCTACTACCGGACCTCCCGGTTGCTGGAAGCCATGACCATTGCTCACGGTGATGGCAGCTACAGCAAGCTCCTGCAGCAACTGGCGAAAGTCAATTTGCTGATACTGGACGACTGGGGGCTTGAGCCCCTGACCCAGAGCCAGCGCAATGACCTGTTGGAGATTATGGATGACAGGCATAACCAGAGTTCTACCATCGTCACTAGCCAGCTACCGGTATCGAAGTGGCATGACAGCATCGGTGACGCGACGCTGGCTGATGCCATTCTGGACCGGCTGATTCATAACGCCCACCGGTTGGAACTCAAGGGAAAGTCCATGAGAAAAAATCAGACCAAAACTGGAGGGTCGTGAACACTCAGGCTACAAATAAAGGAGGGCAGTGCTTGGGTAAGCGGAGGTGTTCACGCTTACCAGAATTAGCGTTCACGTTTACCAGAATATGCACCTTTCAAAAAAACTATTTGCTTCACTGCTTAATTCAGATTATCTACCCATTGTTCTGAACGGAATTAATATAAAAAGTTCAAATCTTAACAGCATAATTGATTCAGAATTAAGAAATCAATACAAACCAAATCGTGAAGCCTTAGGTGATAGAAAATTAGCTGTTATCATAGATGACTTTTCCGAGATAAAGCTCAACACTAAAAATCTTGAAAAACTGATTTCCCAATGTAAGTCAGAATTTGATACATGCATACTTATATCATCAAATACATTCCAATTTGTCGCTCATGACATTGATGAACTTGAAGACTTTTCGTGCTATGAAATCGTTCCTTTTGGCAATATAAAAAGGACAGAAATCATTGAGAAATGGGTCTCCCTTGGTAGAGAGGAAATAATAGAAGATGATGAACTATATAAACTAACTGATCAAATAAAACTAAAAATAAATCCAATGGTAAGGAAGCACATTATCCCTCCAAAGCCTATATATATTTTAACGCTACTACAAATGTTTGAGACGTATACACCACAAAAATACGACTTAACTTCACATGGTCATTGCTATCAATACCTAGTGTATCAGTCATTCGATAAAGCAAAAATAAAAGGTGATGACATTGATAAATACCTGAACGTAATGACCGAGCTTGCATGGTTTATGTTTTCAAGCCAAAAGCCAAAGCTAACTGAATTAGATCTAAATAATTTCTTTGCAGATTATGAAAAAAATTTCCTTCCCGTCAACCGTGAAGAAATAATAAAAACTCTTATAAAAACACACATACTCTTTAAAGTGAATGAACTGATACATTTTAAGTATAAATATATATATTATTTCTTTACTGCAAAAAGAATGGCTGAAAACTTTAGATCTAACAATGAAACAAAGACCGCAGTTTCAGAACTACTAAACAATCTTCATAATGAAGATTGTTCAAATATCATAATATTTCTTACTCATCATACTAAAGATCAATGGGTTCTTGATGAAATACAGTTAACTTTAATGGAACTTTTCCAAGAGCAGAAGCCATCTAGCTTAGACTCTGCAACATTGGAGTTTATGAATGAATTCATAAAAGAAATACCTACTCTTATTATTGAGAAAAGAAAAATAAAGGATGAGCGAGAATCCCATGATAAACGAATGGATGAAATTGAAGAACACAAGCAAATACGAGAAGATTATATTGATGACCTTCAGCCATCTGACACATTAGCACAGATTAATAAAACCTTCAGGGGTATTGAAATTGCTGGACAAATTGTCAGAAACCGTCATGCTTCACTGAAAAGACCTGACTTATATTCTCTTGTCCATGAAGGAATGAATACAGGACTAAGATTTTTAGACTACTTTCTGGGAATAGCTAACAAATCAAAACATGAAGTAATTAAGATTATTGAAAACATTTTACAAGAAAACCCAGCCTTAACAAATCAACAAATTGAAAAAGAAGCTAAAAGTGCTTTTCTATTTTTAACCTACGGTGTTATTTTTGGAGTTATACGAAAAATCTCTACATCCATGGGATCATCTGAAGCAGAAGCGATTTATAAAGAAATTGAAAAAGATTTTAACACAAACTCAATCAATTTGATAAATCAAGCCATAGACCTTCATTTTCATAAAAACCTTGACTTCAGAAACATTGAGTTATTGAATGATAAATTTTCATCAAATCCAACATGTGCTCGAATTTTAAGAGAAATTATTATCCAGCACATCTATATGTTCCCAGTCAACTATCAAGATAAACAAAGAATTTCCAGCACCCTCAAAATCTCTATGGATACCCAGAGAATACTGGATCAGAAAAAACAGTTAAAATATTAGGTGGTTTTCATTAACAAGTAGCACTATAGTTCACTTCAAATTTTAATTTCTAAACTAAACCTCCACCTCATGCTGCGCTATATCAGGCGCAGCCCCCTTTATCTCTCCTCACTGAACAAAAGTCTTTAGACCAACTCCCACTGACTCCCCTTTCACGGTAATAATCGAACCATCCCGAAGCTCTGCCCGACTGGTGCCATTACCGTTATTGCGGTGAGGCCAGCCAAAACTTCCACTCCTCCAGGTATCAATGCCTTGAACTGCTGCAGGATATTTATGTAGTTGACAGATTCTCCAAAACCCTTGCCAATCAATAATGATCAAGTTGATGGGGTCGATATGGCTTGTATATTTATTGAACGTGATTCTCGTATATGCAGCCAGCCACTATCAAACTGTTCCTTGTCAAAGGCAGCCCAACCGGACTGCGTACCGCCGAAATTTCCAATTGGACAGGCAAGGCCATTGCCGGACCTCGAAGTGATCTTGATGATTTTCTGACTCGGCCAGAGTTGAGCAGCCCAGGGGTTTATCTGCTAACGGGCACTGATTCTGAGTCTGGAGATCCGGTTTTTTACATAGGCGAAGCAGAGGACGTTTCCAAGCGGCTGAAACAGCATGCCAAAAATGAGGAAAAAGACTACTGGATTCATACCTCTGCCTTTGTCAGCAAAGACGATAACCTGACGAAAGCCCATATACGCTACATAGAGGGAAAACTGATTCAGTTGGCTCAAACTAATAAGCGAACCATTATCATGAATAATGCTGCAAGCGGCTCTTCATTGCCTGAAGCGGATCGTGCAGAAATGGATGTTTATATTGAGCGCATGTTGCAGTTACTGCCTGTGTTGGGGATTCACCACTTGGTATATTCTTTGCCAACGACCAAGTCTGGCAGTACCACTTCCGCTTTTGCATCAGAGAGTGCATCGTTATTTTATTGCAAGGTCAAAGGCTCGCTTATGGCAACTGGTAAGCGCTCTGAGGGTGGCTTTACCGTTTTTAAAGGCTCACAGGCGGTTGAACACCCCGTTAATTCTTGCCCTGAACGCTTGCGGGCCAGTAGAACCAGGCTAATTGAAAAAGGCATACTCGCGGAAAGTGATAATTGTTATGTCTTCACCGAAGATTATGAGTTCAGTAGCCCCAGTGCAGCTGCCTGCACGCTTAGGGGGCGAAGTACTAATGGTCCGACTTCCTGGGTCAATGATCATCAGCAATCTTTAAGGGATCTTGGGCTTTAACTTAAACCTCCACTTCGTACTGCGCCAAACTCGGCGCAGTACCTTTGATCTCACCTTTTTCAATAAATACTTTTTCCCCAACACTTACAGACTCCCCTTTAACCGCTATAACCGAGCCATCTCTAAGCTCTGCCTGACTGGTGCCATTGCCGTTATTGGCGGTAATGGTAGCCACGATCCGCATCCCTTCAGGAATGAGCGCTTTGAACTGCTGCCAGATATTTGTGGTTGCCATTAGTAGTGCCTCTCCAATTCAATGCTTTGAATAACGGTTCCCACGCCACTGGCACTGATACTGGTCGCCAGACAAAGGGCTTGCCAGTCCCCCGTTATATCCTGAACCTCGACCAGCATACCCGGCTCAATTAACCCGGGTGCTGTGTTGGTGTCGGTCAATGGCAGCTCGATGGTGGTAATGCTCTGGTTACCACCCTTAGCCAGCTCATTCCGGCCTCGCTCAGTATTGACCTGCGTTTCCGTGAGCCAGTCTTCCAGAATATCGGGAGCCGGGTTATCGCCATTGGAGCCGGTTCGTTTGACGTTGACCGCTACGCCTGCATTGGTCCCGGAAACATAGACTGCATTGTAAGCCTGCTCCGGTCGCCAGTTGGCGCTCAAACTAATAACCATACTGGCCGGAATGATCTTATCCATCGTGGCCGTATTCCAGTGCCATGGGCTGGCCGGGTATCGGGGTTGAATGCTCACCTGGTCAATAGCACGGCTTGGAATAATCACTGATCCTGCCGTTGTGGCTATCTTGGCCACCACCTGCATAGCGGTCTGGTTTTGATAGCTGAATGAGCCTCCGGGCATAATCCAATCCGGTGTGCTGTAGTCGTTCAGATCAGGATAAGCAGCTACAAAGCCGGTATTTGCCAGTTCTTCGGTAATGGCCTGTTTGGCGTTGAGGTTTGCGCTGTTGCTCTTGCTTCGTTGTGGCGCATAAGGTGCTGCGAGCAGCTGGGTTCGGCTGCTGCCATAGAGGGTGTAACGCTCGTCACCGAAGCGTCTATCTGTACTGTAACGCTCGATGATAAATACCCATTTCCAGCCGTTTATATCCACCTCGATCTGCTTCGGACCGTTCTCGTCCGGTTCCACCAGTGCGATATTGGAAGCGCCCCACAGCTGCCCGGTAAAGCTCCATGAGAAGCTATCAATATCCAGGCTAATTTCCATTGAGGGCAGTTCAAGCGGTGTCCGGGCAGGCAATACGACGGTGGTGATGATGTTCATAAGCAGATAACTCTCCCTGATCTCTGGCTGTTCCGGCTCCGGCTTTTCCACAACGACCGGGTCTGTCTCGCCGCCATAGTTGCCGGTAACGCTCTCATCCTTGGCTTTCTGGCCAAAGCCCCACGGTATAATAACCGGCTGATCCTCGGCTCTGTTTTTCTGGAAAGCAAAGCGCCGCTTGCTATCCCTTGGCTGAATAACCTTGGCATCAGCTACTCGTCCCATTCGGAAATAAACAGCAGGTGTAGCTTCGGGCGAATAGGGAATGCCAGCAAAGCGGAAATTAATAAGGCTCGGTATCAGATAGCCCAGCTTCTCTATCTGGTGAGTAGGACTGAACTCATCCACTCGCCGGAAGCTGCTGATCTGGTTGCTGTCTCTTACAGCAGGTCGGTTCCAGAGAATACGATCTTTCTCATCCTTTGCCTGAATGGACTGATCCCATCGCTGCGACTTATGACCGTCTATGCTAACAGCCTGCTGCCAACGCCCGTCAGCTGTCGCCTCTTTTTTCAGGCTGTCGCTATAACTAAAACTGACCTGAGTTTCCTTTTTAGCCACTGCCCCCCAAAATAGCCCAAAAGGTGAAGCTTCTACAGACCTTGCCTGCCGACTACTTTGCGTCCGGGAAGAGCTGATAGGCCGACTGGTGGAATAAACCGCCACTCTTTGCTGCTGTCGGCCAACGGCTTTTTTCCAATTACCCTGATAAAACCGGATAACGGAAGGTGGCGGAACAAAGGCATATCTGGCTGTCGGATAAAAGCCAAAGTCAGCACCCGGCTTATATGCATCAAGACCGAAAGCGAAATCAACCGGAGCTGTAATTACATAAGCCATAAATTATTGATTTGGGATAATTGTAGGATTAACTGGGCCATGGGCTAGTGGTCGACTGAATGGCTTCGCCTTGAACTTTGCAGTGCCTACACTTTGGACGTTATCGGTATCAATCCACCACACCGGCTCAGTGCTATTGCTCGCTCCAGCAACAGTGCAATAGTAAACGTAGCCTTGGAAATTGAGCGGCCTGATAACATCGTTGACCTGATAATTGGTATCAGGTTGCCATTCGCTACCAAAGTTGTCCTCAGCAACGACAAGCACTGCTCCCTCATAAGGGGATGTATCAATACTGTAATTTCCGCTATCAGGATCACTGATTGCTGATCCCAATACGGCTTGACTGGTATCATTTGATCCTCCGATGGGCAGAGCTTCTTGGCTGACAGCAAACACCCGACGACTGACGGGTAGATCATTCTCTTTGATATTCCCGCTAACACTCGACTCTAAAGTTTTTGCCTGACCATTAAGTTAAATTTGAGCAGGTCTCACTGCTGCTACTCGGGCTTCACGGCTGCGCAAAGCCTTCATCGTGGCAACAGGAGGCCTGCTGTACCAAGCTTGGTTGCAAAGTAATGTATTGGCAACTTTTATATGACCATGCTTATACGTGTTCTTCCCTGCGCTACCCAATTTATTGATCATCTTGACCAGGCTTTACGTCAGGCTTCGCATGCTCAGCGACTGACTATGAAGCAACGCTATTTTTTAGCATTTGTCATTTCAGCAATGATTCTGACTCAGAAGCTCTGCTGGGCAACCATGGAACGTCGAAGTCTTGGCCAATACACATCAGCCGCCTTATGGTGGATGTTTTATCGATCCGAAATTGTCTGGCATCTACTGCTACGCATCAGTGTTCTGGTCATCATTGATCGTTATGGCTTATCAGAGGGAAATCTTCTTATTGACGACACTGGGCGCTCACGATCCAAGCGGACCAAAAAGATTGGCAAAACCCACAAGATCAAGGAGAAAAAGACCAATGGGTATATCAACGGTCAGGAGCTGGTCTTTCTGGTTTTACAGACTCCGCTGGTAACCGTTCCTGTTGACTTCAGGTTCTACATGCCCGACCCGGAGATGACCGAATGGCGGAAAACAAGAGACTTGTTAAAAAAACAGGGGATTCCTCCAAAGGATCGGCCCCCCAAGCCAAAGCCCAACAGTGAGTACCCAACAAAACAGCTGCTGGCACTGGATATGATCCAGGCTTACCAGCGACACTTTCCCAATATAAACGTCACTGGCATTCTGGCGGATGCTCTTTATGGGGATGCCAATTTTATGGATAGAGCTTCTTCGGTCTTCTCGGGAATACAGGTGGTTAGCCAGTTACGCTGGAACCAGTTGGTGATCTACAAAAACAAAGAAGTGAAGCTGAAGGCCTATTTTGACAGTTACCTTGGGCCTGGTGTCAAAAAAACGCTGGTTATACGAGGTGGAAAAGAGCAAAAGGTGACGGTGCTGTCTGCCCGGCTCAAGGTCAAAGCCCATGGGCAGAAGCGATTTATTGTTGCCTTGAAATATGAGGGAGAGGACGACTATCGCTATCTGGCCGCCACGGATGTTTCCTGGCGTCATGATGATATTGCCCGGCTTCACACGCTGAGGTGGTTGATCGAGGTGTTCTTTGAGGACTGGAAACTTCATGAGGGCTGGTGCAACAGAGCCTTGCAGCAAGGCATTGAAGGGTCTGAGCGTGGCGTGATCCTGAGCGTGCTGTGTGACCATATGTTGCTCCTTCATCCTGAACAATCTGCCCGCCTGGAACACAAACAGCCAGCGCTTACCGTTGGCTGCCTGGTCGAGAAACTCAGAATCGATGCGTTGCTGGATATCATCAAGATAGTTGTGGAGTCAGAAAATCCTCAAGAGAAGCTCAAGAAACTGACGGAGTCTCTCGAAGACTATCGCCCGTTGAGAATATCCAGCAAGCATATGGCAGGCAGGGAGCTGGGGAGAATGATGCCAACTGCCTCACTCAAGTACCGTTTGCCGGAATATCAAACACTCGTGCATTAAAAACTTGAGAGTCGAGTAACAGTTGTTGTATTACCATTCCCCGGAATCTGGATGCTTCCACCACCGCCAGCATCAGGCATGTCTATCCCGGTAGTGCTTGCCTGATGCAAATTGTTGATTTCATCATCCGTTATCGCTCTGCTCCAAACAGCCACACAGCCTAATGCAAGATCGTTGCCCGGTGTCGAATAACCATATTCAGATGTCTGACCTTTTTGTGAGAAAAGCTTAAACGTCCGGTCTGGGTTAGTTATATAATCGTTAACACCGATGGTTTTGATTAATACATTATTTAAAAATACTTCCATATAATTTTTGTCATCTGGATAAGAGTATCGCTTCCTGACAAGAAGGGAGTTCCAGCCTTGAATTAGTGAATGCTCAGTAAGATTGTATGAAGTCCCGCTGTACCTTGCCCTTATATATTGGTCATTGACTGAATACATAATCCAATTGGGAGCACGGCTACCACTTCGCTGCCCAAAAATAATATGTTCATTGCCGGTGTTAGTTGGTGGCTTAAACCATCCGTAAACTGTGAACTCGTAAAGTAAGCCCGGATTTTTACAATAAAGACCAGTGTTTGCATTCAGCACCGCCGTTGATTGCAGGTAATGATCCAAGCCAAAGACCGGATTCCCACTTGAGAAACGGGCTAATTCAGGATTATAAGTATTAGTTGTATATAAATGATGCTCATTGCCTGAAAAATCCTGCTCAAACATACCAAAGTCTAAATCTAATACACTTTGCTCAGGAGGCTCAAAAGTATACAGGCAGGCAGGATGAGTATGATCCAAGACATATTGCTTAAAGTTTTTTACTGCCATCAGTCAGCATCCCCCCGAATCTGTAGCGTGAAATCGTCGTTTGTTTCCGTACCCTGACCTGAAAGCACCGTCCGACAAATCCAAACTGGCGCAAGGCACCCATCGGTATTGAAACGGATAGCGTTGCCTGTTGACCAGCCACTGCCCCAACCATCGGCTTTCATCGTGAAATAAGGCACTCCTGTTTCCGGGTTAATGGGTGCGGTATCGGTTGCTGTGCTGCCGGTGGCTATTATCCCCAGCTTTTCCTCAACAATCTGGAAAGCTGTGCTGCTGGTAAATATGACTGCCCACTTTCCATAAATAGCCCCCTTGTTGGTCGCTTCCACCGGGTAGTTGATGGTGTTGTATTGGGCAGTTGTCTGGTCTCTAACCCGGTCATCCGTCCAGTTTGGATCGCCGCTATCCCATACCTTCTGGCTGAAAAAGTTTTTCACTCTCGCCTGAAGATCGCCATAGACCACCGCACTGCTGACCGAGGTTTCGCCTGCGGGCAAATCCCAAGGCACCGGGGAGATAATGGACAGGTCGCCATTGATCTGCACATCGCTCAATACGCTCATGTGCTCCACCCGATCCTTGATGCTATAGGGTGCCGATAGCTGGCTACTGTCAGCATCAATCAGGCTCAACGGATCGGCAAAGGTAACAGTTCCTGTCTCCCGGTCACTGGTATACTGGTCAGGAGACAAATAGTTACCATTGGCATCAATAATGGTAATTTCTGCCTGATGATCACGAGCCAGGTTAATCACCTGTCCTGCCGTTGGAGTACCGGCATCGGTGGTTGCCGTATGACTTATAACCACAATATCCCCGGCTCGATAGATGGGAACCTTGCCATCGGGAGGCAGACGTACCGGGACAAGGCCGATCAGTTCAGCATCGAGCGGCAGGCTGGTTTCCACCACGCAGTTGTAACGGACGCTTTGCGGGATCACGTAAATCGGATCAGTTCCATCGGTAAACTCAATCTCACACCAGCCAGTCGTCACATCGATGTTTCCTGCCACCTCTGAAGTGCTGAAGTCGCCATTAAAGTCAGCTGTCGCAGTAATCACATCCCCGTTATCCACCCGCACTGCCGTTAGCTGCAAGCTGCCCTGTCGAACAGGAGCACCGGGAGTACGGAAGGCCACGGCATTTATGCCAAAGCCGACCCCGATGGTGGCCGCTGCCTGAATGGTGGCCGTATTGACGGTGCCGGATGGGTAGCTGGCCAGTGTCGCCAGCCCGCCGCTGTAATCGACCCTGCCAACCTGAACACCGGCATTGGTTTCTGTGCTCAGGTTTTTATAGAGAGAGCCATCCCGGTCAAAGTAGGTTTCACCATTCCATTGAAAAACCACGCTGCCGGGGAGCAAAACGGTATTGTCCATCAAGGGCAGCAGATCAATGGTCAACTCTGGCGAGGTAATATTCTCATTATAAGGCGCATGACTTAAGCCGCTGGCCTGTGCAATGGCCGTAATGGTATTGCCAGTAAAGGTTTGAACTTTGGGTACATTGGTGACCTCAACCTCCCTGATACGACCATTGCCACCATAAGTTCTTACCCGCCATTCTGGATAGTTGTAATTCTCCAATGCCAGAATGGTAAACGCCCCGGTCTGGTAATTAATGCTGCCGGTTACTCCCCGCCAGCCACCCGATGTATCATCGCTGATCTGTTTGGCAACGTTTCTGGTGGACTGATAGGTTGTCCAATCATCTTCAAGTCTTGCACCGTTGGGTACATTGGACAGCTGCTTAACCAGAAATTGCAGCTGGATAGAACCGGGCAATAAAGGCGCTCCGGGTATGGTGCCGCTCATTACGCCCAGATCATCCACCGTAACAATAACCTCGCCACCAGCACTGGTGCCTTCTTCATAAGTCAGCTGTATTTCGGTTCCGCTATCAGGCAGGTTGTCCAGCTTAAAACTCAGCTCGCCGGGAGCGTAATGAATAGCGCCGCTGCCATCGCCCGTCAGCAGGCCATTGCCCTGATCGGTCAGGGTTTTGTTCCCCCCGGATGAAATATACGTCACAGTCATGGAACCGGGCTTGATACCGGGCTTCTGAACGGTATGCCGGAAGGTCATATCATCCACCGGCACCGAGCCGGTTCTGATCGTCACCTCATCATCATTTTGTGCCACATAGCTGAGAACAATGGCACTGTCTGGATCGGGCAAAGCATCGAGGGTAATTGCCGCCGAGCCGGTTGCAAAGAGGATGGTGCCAGTTCCAGAACCAATCATCTGGCCATTACCAGAATCCCGGATGTCCTGCCATTTGCCGAGGGCGATATAGCTGACCACCAGCGTCCCCGGCCTTGGCTTGGCCTCGGCCATGTTCAGGGTGTAGTTGAAGCCCCGGTTCTGGTTTGTGATTGGGATAGCACCACTGATCGCAGAGCCCGTAATTCCCACCGCTGGCTGATAAGTCGCATTACCGGAGGCCGAAAGAACTCCGCTTACTCGCCAGACGTTTACTTCCCCAAGGTCATAATCCACGGTCAGCTTGCTGTAATTATTGGTGCCGCTTTTATGGATCAGATTGCCTGTGCCGTTATCTTCAAAGGTGCCGCCATCCACCGAAAGGGTCAGGGTTCCGGGCAAAACGCCCCGTTGCAGATAGGTGCGGCTCTGGGTGCCAGTGATATGAACAAAGCGACAGCTGACTGATCGGTTACTGGCCGAAGTCGCCACCATGGTCTTGCCGGTATAGCCGCCATATTGATCCAGTAATGGGCTTTCCACCTTGGCACTCGGCACCAGAGGCGCATAAACGCTCTCAGCCTTTACCGTAAGGTCACCTGCGGTAATGTTGGCACTCATAGACTGGATGCCATAGTAACGGCTGGTATCGGCTATCTGCGTTTCCTGAATGCGGCTGGTTGCCTCCTCCGGCTCGCCGGGAACGGGCGATGCCCCGATAAATTTCGTCACCAAAGGTGCGCTAATCTGCATCTCCACCTTTCGCCGGGTAAAATCGATATACTCCGCTCCAGTGAAATAGGTAAAAATCTCATTGGAATAATCAACGGCAGTAATACGGATGAACTGGCTGACTGTCTCATCTGGCGTTGTCAGCTTATAGACCTCGCCAATTTCAGGCACTGCCCATTCCTCCCGCTGATAGCCGACAACGGATCGCTGCCCTTCCAGCTGATCGCCCACCAGCTCCCATGATGCCTTAATGCCCGGAACCACATAGCTCTCGATCCGGTCTCTGGCATCGAGGCGCTCGTCAGTTTGGCTGTCGGTATTGAACAGCAGAACCGAGACATTCTTGTCTTTGGGAGGCTCAGTCAAGATAAGATGACTGCCGAGATAAATATCATTGTTATCAGTGCTGATCCCGATAAACGCCTTTCGCAGAGCCACATCACCAATGGTTCGGTCGATTCTGGAAATATCCTGAAACAGGTTATTGACGTTGCCATCAATGACCTCATTACCAGTGATCCGACCGCCACCGTCTTCCTCATCGCTAAGGCGCTGACTTTCGAAGAGTTTTACATCGCTGTTGCTAATTGCCATCGGTTTTCCTTTTTTTCAGGCGAAAAAAAACCGCCAGTCAGGCGGTAATTTCTGATTTCAGTTATGCCCAATTAGTCAAAAAGATGGGTAGCCATGGGCTGCTTCTTTCTGGTAATAAACTCCATAATCTTTCGTTTAAAGCGGACTCTCCGTAGCCTACGCTCCTTAATACTCCACTCTTTTGCTCTTTTTTCTTCTTCCTGTTCAATCAGTGTGTTCCGTTCCTCAATGAACCGTTCCGAGATGTTCGTTACTTTCTGAATCTTCCCTTCTAAGAACAAAACCTGTTTGATCTCGTTGAAATCAACAGATCGAGCACTGCCGTAATACCGACGCCTCGGATAATCCCACCAGTCTCTTCCAAAAGTCACCTCACCACTATATTCGAGAGGCAACCATACGTCGGTGTATCTGAGGCCAGGCATTAAGTTAGGCGTCAAGTCAAGAGCCGAGCCAGCATGCTTTGGACGCGGGTCAGGCTTCCTGCCATTGACCAACGGCTCATCATCAAAGACCCCTAAGTTCATTGATCTGGCGAAAAGCTGACCCTCTTTGTATTCATACTCAACGAGAAAACCAGCCCAACACCAGGTACCCATAGGGGATACTTCAATTCCCAACATATCTGGATGAAATATCGGATAAGGTTCTGCGCCAGTCACTGTATACAAAACACCATCAAGGGTTAGATGGTCTGATAATTGAACGGTCATCGTTATTACTCTCCCTGACCCATGAACCGATTGATCATGGCACGGTTATGAGCCTTAATGAAAGATGGTAATAACTGTTATCGGCAGGGTACGCCTCTTCGAGTACCGGGGAGGCTGAAACCGGGCTGCCAGAACTACGGTCGAAAATAACATTAAGCTGTCGCATGTCAGGTAGAGTCAGGATCATTACCTTGTCCGGAGCTGCGGTTAAATCCTGAAGCTCTAAAACTGTTTTGCGGGAGACCCAACCGGCCTGCTGCCCACCGGTCAGTTCAATGGGGCGGCCCTGTAATTTTGCTTGCTCTTGAACTAATAATGCTCCTGTTAAACTGCGCTCTGTGCTTTGCTCCACAGGGTTCCATTCAAACTCATTGATCCAAAGAAGATCATCCGGGAGGGTAATAGTATCCAGTTGCATCAGACCGTCCTCATGCCAGCATTTTTCAGGGCTTCCAGCAGTTTGGTTTCATCCCCCGGTGTTACCCCAACATGCACATCGCCCCCCGGATATTCGAGCCGGATAATACGCTGCGGGGTTTGTGAAATGGTGCGTGGGGTAGATAAGTCTGCGCTCCCCTGGCGCTCTTTAAGAGCTTTCGTTCTCTCATTATTAGCTTGCCGCCTGCGCTCATTGTAAATCTGCTCGCTGATCCGCAGGGCTGAGGTAATATTCCTGATCGCCTCCTGATCCCCATTTGCGATGGCCTCCGCGTGCTGTGCCTTCAGATCGTCACGCTGATTTTGATAACGGCGCTGCTCAATATCGGATTGCCTGCCCTGCAATTCATCCAGTTCATCTTGCAGCCTGTTGAGGGTATTGCGAGAACTGTCGCCTAAGCTGGCCATGTTTTGTTTGGCTGAAACAATGGCGTTATTGAGCCGGTCTAAATCCGTTTGATTGAGCAGGTTCATAGTTTGTGCGGCATCTTCAGCCTCACGAACAAAACTTCTGGCATTGATCACGCCCTGTTCATAGCTTTCAAACAGCTGTTCAAGGGCAATTCTTTGCTCTAAAAATTGTTTTTTCACATAAGCGGCAGCGGTTGATGTTTGATTGAGCCAGCGACTAATACCAGTTACATCAAATTGATACTGATTGTTTTGCAACCGGCTAATTTCTGCGGAGGTTGCCTTTAGCTCATTTTTCAGGTCTTCAATGCTTCCTTTGGCTGCGGTGGTATCTACAGAGCCGCCTTGTTGTATGGCTACAAAAGCGTCGTGAGCGGCACTGCTCATGCTCATCAATTCGGCGGTTATGGCGTTATAGTGACCGGCTAAAGCAGCGGAAATAGACTGGGCGTTTTCAAAAGATTGTTCTTGCTTATCCCCGGCTTCCTCTGCTTCGTCGCCAACATCTTTCAGGGACTCCCTGGTTTTATTTGCCTCTTTGTTAAACTGCTGAAGTTTTTTCCGGCTGGCCTCGGTGGCCTCGTAATATTCCTGTGCAGACAACGTACCCAATGAAAAAGCTTCGGCCAACGCTACCCCTAGACTGGCGAGTTCTGTCCGAGTTTCGGCTGCGTTTACCTGGCTGAGAGCAACCGCTGCATTCTCAAAATGGCTTTTGACGGTTTGGGCTGTTTCGGCTGTGGCTTGCTTAACTTTCTTCTGACCTTGGAGCAATTCATCTGCAAAATTTTGCCAGAGCAATTTCTGGCTCTTGGTCATGGTCTTGGCCGAATCCTCCGCAGCCTTTGCCGCCGCTTTACTTTCATCGGCAAAGCCGTTGTATACGCCGCTCAGCGCATCCCGGACATCCTTGGCATCCTCAACCGTCTGCTTGGCAAACTCCTTGGTCAAGCCGCCGAGAAAGTCTGTGGTGCCCTTCAGCTTTTCAGCAATGCCATCAAAGCCCAAGGCATCCGCTACTTCCTGCCATACCCTGACAATGCCGTACATTAACCCGGTATAGACTGTGGTAAAGCCCTTAACAGTTGCAGTGAAGGCATTGAAAAAGCCCTTTACCGTAGAGCTGGTGAAATCGAAAGCAGTCCGCAGCGCCGCCATCGCTTCCGTAATGGTGGCAAAGCCAGATTTAATACTGGTAACAAAGCCATCGATGGAGGCACCAGCAAAGGCATGCTTGATGGTTTCCCCCATGGCAACGAAGGCATCACTGATCCGTTTGGCCAGCTCAGTCAGCTGACCATTGCCATTCATCCGCTCAATTTCGGCAGCGATACCAGCCAAGGTATCCTTGGCGTAATCCAGTGCCCCGCTCTTGGCTACCTCCACCGCAAACTGCTGCCAGCTGTCCTTCAGGTTACTGACATAACCCGACAGCAGACTCATGTTCTTGGCCGCAGCGCCCTCGGAAGATCGTCCGATTTCGAGAATCAGCTCCCGCATAACATCCCGGCCAATCTGGCCTGCCGAGGATAGTTTTTGCAGTTCCTGAACGTTTTTTCCGGTTACCTTCTGGAGCAAATCCCACACCGGGATGCCCCGCTCAACCATCTGCAGGATCTCTTCGCCCTGCAGCTTTTGCTTCGCCCATGCCTGACCGACTGCTAAGGAGATGCCGTTTAAGCGATCCATGCCGCCGCCAAGTTTGGATGCCTGATCCACCAGCGCCTGCATGGTGCCATCCATAGGATCAAGGCCGAAGGCTTTCAGCCGAACGAAGGCCTCCGATACTTCATTCAGCTGATAAGGTGTGTTCCGGGTAAAATCCTTAATCCACTGGGTCGCTTCCTGAGCACCTTCTGCAGATCCAGTAATCGCTTCCATCTGAACGCTCAGCCGCTCAAATTGGTCACCTGCCTTTAGCACACCCTCAATACTTCGCTTTAACGCATAAAGCCCGGTAGTCGCCGCTGCCAGCCCAAGAAAACGCCGGGTAAGCTTGCCGACGGATGTGCTGGCCGATTCGGCATCCTTGGCCGTTCTTTTCAGGTTGCTATTGCGTAGCGTTCTCGCTGTCTGCCGGGCACTTTCATCCGCCCGCTTAAATGCTGTCCGGGTCTCGTTCAGCTGCTGTTCGAGCTTGGCCTGCTGCTGCTTCAGGTTTTTGGTCGATAACCCAGCAGAGGACATTGAGCCCCGAAGCTTGGCCAGCGCCTCCCGTTGGCGGTTGTATTCGGTATTGGCCTTCTTAACGTCTTTGCGGGCTTTTGCCATGGCCGTTTGCATGGCCTTGGTGGGCTTGTCGATCTTGCCCATTTCCCGGCCAAGCCTGGCGACCTTATCTTCAGCCTCACGGAATGCACGACTGGCATCGTGGGTAGTCTTGGCCTGCTTTTTAAAAGACGAAAGAAGCTTATTCTGGTTTTCCAGTTCCTCTAATTGGCCTTTTAGCTTATTCGCCTCTTGCCGGAAGGCATCCAGGGAAGCCGAGGATTTATTCACGTCCTTGGATAGCAAATCCTTGGCTTTCAGGATTAAGCGAATAGCGGATTGTTTGATATTGGCCATAGTCTTTTATCAAAAAAAGCCCCTGCTCTTTTTAGGAGTCAGGGGCTGAATGGAAGGAAGCAAACGGTGGGTTACTGCGCCAGATCAATCTGCATAAAGGTACTCAGACCGGAGCCCTCAATGGTACTGTCTGCCAGTACATCCACTTCAAGTGCGATAGCGGCAAAATCGTCTGAAATAAAATCAAGGTTCTGGACTGGCGAGAACTTCACCCGGTGCACCCGGATATTAAACGGCTTGCCATCCTGTGCATCGTTGAGGCCTTCCATAAACAGGACAAACTCTTTGCCCGATTCAATCAGGGCCTGAACCATATTGGTGGCCAGTGGGGTATAGCTCACTTTCACCCCCAGGTTATCAATGCCACCACCGCCAATGACCTTGATACCGGATTTGGTCAATTCATAATCATCCCCGCCAGTCAGGACGGTATCCAGACTGTCTTTAACCGTAACCGACTGCGACAGATCGGGAAGCTTGTCAAACGGGATAAGCTCGTCAGCAACGCCAAAGCTGGTATGAAGTTCATCTGTGACCACCGTCGTTGAACCGGCAGCCACAGAACCACGCAAGGCCATTGACAGGTTGGCAGCGGTAAAGTCGTGTGCGATCAGGCTGGCCGAGATAGAGGATATCCGACTGATGGTATTGCGGTTACCACCGCCGCCGAGATAGTTTTTCAGCTCTTTTTTATCTTCCTCGAAACTGAATTGAAACTGGCTGACATTGCCAACCGGCAGCAGGGGAGCGGAATCATCAGCAGGTTTGATGTAGATGCTTCCGGCACCGATAAAGCTACGGTCCATCGTAGACATGGCTTTTCTCCTATCCTGTAGGTCATGGGTTAATCATGGGAGGGTTTCACATGGTAGAACTGGTGTTTGAACAGCCCAATGTGCTCGGTACTGAGTTAGAAGCCTGCTGCCAGAGTCCGGTGACGGGCTTCTTTCGGGATGGGTTTTGCCATACCTGTCTGGAAGATTCCGGCAGTCATACGGTCTGCGCCCGAATGACCGATGAGTTCCTGCAATTTTCCCTGTCCAAAGGCAATGATCTCATTACACCTAATCCGGAGCTTGGCTTTCCTGGTCTGAAAGCCGGTGATCGCTGGTGCCTGTGTGCAGCCCGTTGGGCAGAGGCTCATGAGGCAGGTGTCGCCCCGCCCGTTTATCTGAATGCAACCAATAGGGCGGCACTGGAAATCGTTGAGCTGGCAACGCTAAAACAGTTGGCTGCTGATGAGCCTTAAAGTACGACCTCGATGCTCACTTGCAGGTCTGCAAACGACAGATGGGCATTGCTTGGCGCAATATCAAACTGGGTTTCACTGAATTGGATATTTCGGGCTTCTGGAGTGAAGCGTTGGCCGGTAGTGAATAGCTCACGAATGGAACGGGTTAAATCCAGCAGCGTGTATGTAGTGTCTTTGTTGGTTTTGGCCACGGCACTGATATTGAACGCCATCCGGTATTTTGCCCGTTGTCCCTGACGCTGTTCTTCATTAATGGATTCCAGCTGCACCAGGATGGCCGGAAGGTCTAAATCCTGTTCCTGGCCGGTGGCTGAATAACCCAGCAGAGTATGTTCAGAAACCTGTTTCAGCTGTTCCAGCAGGCTCTCAATAATCTGTCGTTCAGGGTTCGATGTTGAAGGCGATCTTGAAAGCATAGTTGAGTTCTTGATGGAGCAGTTCAGTAAACCGGTTTACCAGTAGAGGGCTGATTTTTGCCAGTGAGGTTTCAGCTTCCCTATCGATCCGGACGGTTTTCTTTTCCAGCGGCAAACCCATCCACATCCACCGGCCTGAGCGTTTGGACTGTTGGTAACGGTGTTGCCAGTTATCCTTTCGCTCAAAGATCAGTTCCCGGGAAGCATTGACCGGCTGCATCAAAAAACTGTTTTCCCAAAAACTGTGACTGCCTACCCGGACACCTCGCCGGGTTTGTTTTGGGTTACCCAGGCGATGGGCACCTACTTCATTAATGCCAATCCAGATGGTCAGGTAACGCTCTTTTTTGCCGTAGCTTTTATTGAGCCTTACCTTGATCCGGTTCAGCTCCTTCAGCCGTTTTTGTGATACTTTTATGCGTCGGGACATATCACGCAGCACTTGTCGTTCAGCCCAGCGGCTCAGTTTGGACAGGGTTCTTTGAATGGCTTGTTCTGTTTTTTCCGGGGACTGTTTGAACAGGGCGGTGAGTTCTTCAATATCGCCGCTGACTTCCTGTTCAATGAGCATGGATATTCCATTTGGCTAAATAGCCATCGTCTTTCAGTTTTCGGTCGACCTCATAAACCTGACCATTGGCCAACACGGTATCGCCACGCTTCAGCAGGATGGCACTATCCACAGAGAGAACGGTGACTTCACCCTGAACAGCCTCATATTTGCCAAGTTCCACCAGTTCTTTATTGATGATTCCCCGGGTTTCCAGCGATGAATGATCCGAAAACGTCAGTAAAACCGACTGCCCAAAGGTTGAAAGTATGGTGTGATCCATCACTTTGAAAGCTTCATCCATTTGAGCAGTCTCCTTGCTTGTGGGTTAGCTCATGGTCAGTTTGATCACTGCCCGTGGTCGTAAGTTGATTGGCAGTGGATTCGACTGGGTGTGAACAATCACACCCTTCTCAAAATCCATCACCTTCTGCTTGGCATAGCGTGGCAGGCCGATGGTGTTCACCGTTTCCACAAAATCTGCCGGTGCAAACCAGGTCCTGAAGATATCCGCACCGGTTGGGTAGAGATAAGCTTCATTGGCGGCAACAAAGTCATTGCCCCCCACTGAGCCCCGGTACTCTTCCCAATCAATATCCGCAAAACGGAACCGGCCCTTGGGATCGGTACGCAAGGCTTCACCGTCCTGCCAACGCTGGTAGGCTTCTTTTACTGACTTGTGGCCAACCAGCCCATCAAAGAAGTCGGAGCCACAAAACGCATGGAGGCCACTGTAGGGCAGTGCTCCCAACGCATCATCCACCAGGCGACGGGCTTTGACGCCCTGGGCACGAACGTCAGTGGTCGTGCTGCTGAACTTGAAGTCATGGGTTTGCTGGGTGACACCGAACTCATCAAACAGGTTGTAGAGTATGGTGCTGCCATCGCCATCCAGAATTTCACCCTTGAGGGCACCCATGCGCAGAAATTCCAGCGTCACCTCATGGTTAGCATTCATCTTTTGCAACCGCTGGTTCACTACGGCCTGCACTCCTTGCATGGCATCCTCACTGCCAAACTGACGGACATTCTGCACTTCTGCCGCCAGAATGGTGCTGTCATGGGGAATATGGGGCACCACAAAGCTGAGCAACTGACGTTTATCGCCAATGGCCTGAGTGGCGGGTGCGCCACGCTCGGTAGAGGGCAGCAAGCGAAGTTCTCCGTTAATGCTCTCTACCACGACGGTTGTTGTATTGATGCCGCTCTCCTGAAAGAGTCCCAGTTGCCCAAGACGACCAGGCTTGTAGTCCATCTCATTGATGGTGGCGGTCAGACTGGTAAGGCTGAACGCATCGTCATTAAAAATATCCAGCATGTTATCGCTCCTTGATAACGGAAGTTTGTTAAGAGTGAGTTACAGAGGTAAAAATCAGGAAGGGTTATTCACTGCGCAGGATAATATCCAGCCCGGCCAGTTGATCTACAGCAGTCGCCTTTTGCTCATCGGTGATCCCGGCAGGCCAGATCAGCAAACTGTTCACCACTTCTGCCAGACGGGCGATAATCACACCGTCACCACCAGAGGCATCGGTCACCTTGCCTGCGTAGAGAATGCCTGCTGCGGTTTCAGTGCCATCTGCGGCGGCAGGGTCAAGAGGGCTGTAGATACCATTATCAGAAGCTCTGGCGACCACAGTACCAGGCTCCATCGTCAGGTTCGCAGCGAATGGCACCTGCTCACGGCTGATGCTGTTATTGCCTTCAGACACCAGAAATTCACCGGTAAGACCGATTCCGTTTTTACACTCATGGGTAAAGTCCTTTTGGTTGGGGGATATTATTAGACAGGGGTTAAGCGCGATTACGCCGACTGTAAATTGCCTGCGTATCTATGGCAGAAGTGGTGGGTGGCAGAGGTTCTTAATCTGGCCATAGCTGGCGAGCCGAGCCTTGACCTCATCTTCCGACAGTGCCGCTTTAAGAATTGCAGCGGTTTTTTCCGCATAACCAGCCTGACGACAAAGATCAGCAATAGCCACAGAATCAATTTGAGGTTGCGGCTCCATCGTCTGATTCTGTGGCGGAGTTGGCTCTGCCGGTTTTTTAGCTTGCTTGATACGTCCATAGCCATCTGGTGTATTACGGAACATGGAGAGATCAAAGCGGGCAGCGGCCTTCACCGGTTCATCAATTTGATCCACCAGGCCCATGTCCAGCGCTTCTTTGGCGGTGAACCAGGATTCAGACTCCATCAGAGCCTTCATATCCTCAAGGCTCTTGCCGGTTCTGCCCGTGTACGACACAGCAATACTGTCCGCGATCTTATCCATAATATCGGCGGTTTTGCGCATGGCTTCGGCATCGCCCTGTGCCCAGCCATAGGGGTTATGGATCATCATCATGGCATTTTCAGCGATGGTGACCGTATCGCCAGCCATGGCAATGACACTGGCAATGCTGGCCGCCAGCCCTTCGATGGTGACGTGGATATTGGCTTTATGCAGACGCAGGGCGTTATAGATGGCAATGCCTTCAAACACCATGCCACCCCGGCTGTTCAGGCGGACATTGATCTCTGAGGCATCCAGATTACGAATTTGATCCACTACACTTTGTGCCGAAACGCCGTACCAGTCATCAATATCATCAAAGATAAACAGCTCTGGTGTCTGGTTGGCTTCATTTTTAAAGGTGTACCACTGTCGGTTATGACTCATCCCTGTCATCCTTTTCTGGTTGATTGGTAGATTTGCTGTTTTCCGGATCACGGCCATCGCTGTCGTACCTCAGTGAGTGGCTATCTGCCCGGCGATTATCGGCGGCGATTTCACCATCCATCTGCTCGCTGTCATAACCCAATTCGCTGACCACCTCTGAGCGGGACTTGAAGCCTGAGCGCACGGCCATTTTCTGCGCCTGCATATCCTGAACCGGATGCATATAGGGCCAGCCGTGGGCGATCCACTTCACCCGGCGATAGGCTCTTGGGTTATTGGCGTAGTCAGGGATGGCTACCGAACCATTGAGCACCGCCATATCCAGCCAGCGGTTCCAGACCGGCCGACAGAACTGAAAGATGATCTGGTTGTGCTGAATTTGTTGAATGCGACGACGGAACTCATTGATGATCAGGCGCAGTGCCCGGTCACTGACTCCCGCCATATCACCCGACAGTAGTTCATAAGGCAGGCCAATCCCGGCAGCAATGGCCATCAGCTGCTGTTTCATAAAATTGGGATAGTCTGCGGTAGTACCCGGTGGATTATTGAACTCGACCTCTTCACCCGGTGCCAGTTCTTGCATGGTTCCTGGTTCCATGGCCACCATCGGTAAACCACTGTCGCCAAACACCAGCGGCTTGCCGGTCAAAGGATCAATAGGGTCTTGTTCGGGAGAGGGCTTCTTGATAAAGCCGGTAAACAGGTTAGCGATCTCCTGCCGTAATAGAGTGGCATCATCAAATTTATCCAGATGATAGAGTCTGACTAATACCTGAGTCAGTAATGGCTGGCCTCTCAGTTGTCCCGGACGCAGGGATTCAAATATATGCAGAACATTCTCGGCCTTCACCCGCACCAGTCTGGTGCTGTCAAAAGCAAACTCGGCGGGATGCTCCCGGTGAAAGTAATAGGCAACTCGCTTACCCAGCTTGTTAAACTCAATCCCGGCCTTAATCACATGGCCATTATCCAGTGTTTCGTTATAGCTGATGGGGACAAACTCAGATTCCAGCACCTGCAGTTGCAGGGGAACGGATAAACCATCTTCCGGCCTGCGGGGACGAAGCCTGACAAAGCACTCGCCACCTTCAAACATGGCGCGGGTAATCAGCGATTGTTGACCGGTGAAACTCAGCAGACCATCAGTATCCGATTCATCCGACCATTGCAGAAACAGGTTTTGTAGCTGCTCCCGTAAACCATCGTCGTCCACCAGTGACTTGGGCGTAATGCCACGGCCAATCACATTGCTCACCAGCTTTTCCAAACCACTGCTGGCCCAGGGATCATTGCGGATGGCTGCCCGGGAGCGGTTAATCAGTTTGGACAGATCAGCAGTGAGCGCGGTATTTGGGGAAAGCCCTGGTGCATACCAGCTTTTGGTTCGTCGCCCTATACCGGCAGCGGTATAGGCTGAGTTTTTGAAACGACGAAACAGGTTGGTGAGCAATCCCATGCTCAAACTCCCTTCGATGAATAAATACCATACTGCTTCGGACGTTTTTGCTGCTTGACCAGTTCCCGCTCAATGGCCTGCAGCCGCCTTTCCATCTCAGCAAAGCTGCTGTATTCCACCCGGCGGCCTTCAAATTCCACAGTACGGGTCTCACGCAGCAGCACTGCCCGTTTCAGAACCTGGTATTCTGTCTCGGTAATCATGGAAGTTATCTCTGAAGGTAAGAACTGCGGGATGAACGACGGAGTGTTTTTGGCTTGTTGCTGGTTTCTTCTAATTCAGGATCAGGCGTATCTTCTGGTGCTGGTCGGCCTTTGGCGAGTAGCTCCAGATTAATGCCCCGGTGCTGCTGAAGAATACGGATCGCGGCCAGTGAGTATACCCGGCAATCCAGTGCTTCGTTCCGGCGGTTCTTGGCATCCCAGGTAAAGTAAGGGACACCGAGCCGGTATTTCTTGATCTTTTCTTCTGCGGTGGCCTGCTTGAAATAATCTTCATCAAAGCAGTCCTTGATCGGCCAGTGGCAGTAGCCTTGTCCAGGCTCCAATACCCGGTAGCGTTGATAGACCAACTCCTTGGCGGTATCGGTGCCAACCAGCGTCAAATAGATCCCTTTCTTGTTTTTGGTTTTGGGGAAGGTGGCGATAGGTTTGCCAGCCTGAGAGGAACCCTTAACCGGAATCGCCCAATCGGCTCCTTGCTTACGACAGAAGGCATACACTTCATCGGTGTAGTGGCCACCAGAGTCTATGCAGACCTGAGCCACATTTATTTTGGTGCCATCCTGACGGGTGTAGGTTTTATGGAGCATATCGGCCAGAGCATCCCAGATACCTTGTCGGGATAAGTCACCGTATAAACGGACATAATCAATTGACCAGCTTTCCTCACCAGAACCCCAGCCGGTTACTTCAAACTCAAAGCGATCATCCTGGACATCACAGCCAACGGTCAGTATCTCTACCCACCAAGGCACCTCTGCCGGGTAATGTTCCCGCCGATGGTAAAGCAAACTATGTTCAACAGTCTCACCTTGTTCCGTCCAAGTCTCGCCAAGAACGGTATTGGTCCAGTCCTTGAACTGTACCGGGTTACTTTTGGCGGCGAGAAAGTCCTCCACTGCATTTTGCCAGCTGTACCAGCCATTAGGGCTATAAAGCGAACTCAGGTGGAATCCAGCGACCTTATTACTCTTTTCAGTTTCAGCCTGCCAATGGCCATTAGTGAGCAGTTTCGGTTTGTCTTTTTCATAATGCTTATGACCACACTGCACACACTCAAACCGGGTGGTTGCTGGGTCATGGTTATCAAAAATGATCTGAGCCCAGACGATTGGTTGGTAGTGTCCACAGCTATTGCAGGGGACCAGATAGCGTCGTTTATCACTGCTCTCATAAGCCGCTTCAATCTTGCTGGTTTCTGCAATATTGGGTGTGCTGACCATCAGGATTTTGCGGTTACGGCTAAAAGTGGCTGTTCGTTTAATGGCCAGATTGATCGGGCTGCCTTCGCCATCCACATCATCGTCGTAGGCATCCACTTCATCCATAAATAAAAATCGGGCAGGCATCGAGCGCAGGCCTGCTGCTGAATTGGCTCCGGTGAAGATCAGCACACCATTGGGAAACTCCTTGGTCAGCAGGGTATTTCCGCTATCCCGACTTCTTGGATCTTTTACTTTCTCCCGCAGATCCGGCATTTCATCGATCATCGGAGCGATCCGTTGCTTGGAGGTTCGCTTGGCCATATCCAGCGTGGGCAGCACATACATCATCGGACCCGGCGTATGGTCAATCACATAACCAAGCCAGTTATTGCCGCATTCGGTGCCGCCCACCTGGGCACCTTTCATAAACACCACTTGCTCGACAGGCGACGATGGTGACAGACAATCCATGATCTCTTTCAGATACGGTGTGCGGGAAGTTCGCCAACGGCCAGCTTCTTTGGTGGCTTTTGCCGGAAGAATCCGCTTCTGGTCAGCCCACTCGGAAACGGTCAGGCGGGTGTCCGGCCTCAGCCCTTTGAAGAAGCCTTCAAAATATGGGCTTTTGACTGACACGCTATCAACCATTTAAGCAACCTTTGAAGAAACCTAATAATAGGTCTATTATTTGATCTATTAATCAACCGTAAAAGGAGCTAGTTATGGCCTCAGTCCATCCTATTCTCGCTGATGTCAGTGCCGGGATATCCGAACTCAAAAAAAACCCGATGGCCGTTCTGAAAGAAGCCAATGGTGAAACCGTGGCCATCCTGAATCGCAATCAGCCCGTGTTTTATGCAGTGCCAGCCCATGTTTATGAAGCTATGCTCGATGCTCTGGATGACCTGGAACTCGCAGCCATCGTCGAAGAACGCAAAAATGATGAGCGGATTCGGGTAAATATCGATGACCTATAAGTTGGATTTTTCTGCACTGGCGTGGAAAGAATGGCAGAAGCTTAACTCCACGGTCAGAGAGCAGTTCAAGGCCAAGTTGCGTAAACGCTTGGAGAACCCTAAAGTTTCCAAAGATAAACTGTCCGGCCAGAAAGACTGCTACAAAATCAAACTGCGAAATTCGGGCTATCGGTTGGTTTATCAGGTCTTGGACGACGTTGTTGTAGTATTTGTGATCAGTGTCGGTAAACGAGAGCGAAGCGAAGCCTATAAAGCCGCTCAAAAACGACTACGGTAAAGCCATAGCATTAAGTATCGCTTCCAACTCCTCTTGAAGTAGCTCCCCCACTTTTCTTGTGTCATCCTCCGCCGCCAGCACATCCGCCATTCGATCAGGAATAGCCAGCAGTTCATCCCGAACAATCCGCCCCGCTTTGAACGCATCCTGCTTTACCTTGGCGGCATCGGTCAGGGTGCCGCTTTTTTCCTCATACTCCAGCTTGGCCATCTTTGCTTTGAACGCCTCCCGCATAGTGCAGGCAGTGACAAAGTCAACGGCTCCCGGTTGTGTCGGTGCAAGATCGGTGGATTGATCGGAACGGATCAACGTCACCGGGTCACTATTGGCTTTCATGGCCTGCTCAGCCTGCACCAAATCCACCTTGCCATTTTTCAGTTTCACAATGCCCTTTTTGATCAGTTTGGTGACATAGCTCTTGGTAAAGCCCTGCTGTCTGGCAAATTCCGCTTGTGAAATCAGCGCCATGGGAAGTCATACCTACAGCCATCTCATTCAATATGGACATTTGTCTTAAATTTTCTCGAATTATCGTGGCCATCCCCTATAGAGCTACTGCGACAACAAAAAATGAATCAATAAAGGATGTAGTTATGAATGAAATTGCCACGTTAAATGATGCGGTGCGAAAGTCACTGGTGAATCTGGAAGTGAAGAACAGTCTTTCCCTCATCAACTGCCGGTTTGAAATAGTGATGACCGCCAACCTGCAAAACACCATTGAGAACAAAGTCGGTTTGTTGAAAGCCGTTGCCGAGTTTAACCACTTCAATGAGCAGAATGATCCGTATGGTGAACACGACTGTTTCCGCTTCAAGTTTGAAGATGAATGGATCATTGCCATGTTTGATTATTACGCCCCGGATATGGAACACGGTTCGGAAGATGCCTCGGATTTAACCAAAACCATCCGGGTTCTGACCATTATGCTGGCCATCGATTATTAATAACGGAGAAAAACAACCATGAATAATGAAACGCAATTGATCACTCATTACTATTTCTGTACTGGCGTTATTGACCGATTAAGCGACCAAACCCGCACACCAGCAGAATTATTTGGTGATGGAGAACTGGAGCTGATTCATAACCTTTGCCGTTATAGCCAGATCATCAGCGAGATCGAACATTTCAAAAATGATGAGGAAGGCTTTCCCGGAGTATTTGATTATGAAATCTCTGAAACGCTGGCGGCTCAACTCTGGATTGCCTTGTGTGAGCAGAACCCGGAATTTGAGCCCTGGGATTTCCCGGATGAAAAACAGTTCAGAAAACTGGTAGAGCAGCTGATTGATGACTGGCTTCAGCAGCGCTTTCCCAGAGAATTAACGATTCAGCAATGGCTTGAAAAGCGACAATAACTCAACCGCCAAGGACGGCACTGGTTTGAATAAAAAGTATACCTGCTGCACCATTTTTGAAACTGAATTTTCTTATTAGTTTTCAGCTGGTTAATGCCAAAAAGTATACCAAGGGTATACCTCGTTTTCAGACCTGTCACTAACGCAAATCCGCGCCCCCTCGCACCCGCAAAAAACTAAACATTGCAGGGACCCACGTTGTTTGTAATTTGACAGTTTGAAAGCCATTACCTACTGGAAAAATCATCATTAAATCAATCAACTATAAAGGAGTATTAAACCAGAAAAACAGTTGAGATATACGGCAGTTCACCCATAGTTAAAGTGTGACATCAATAAACAACGCAAAGGAGATACATCATGACTACTAATAAAAACACTGCAAAAACCACAGCTAAAAACAATGCAAAAGGAGATAAAACCATGGCTAATAAAAACACTGACAAGAAAAGCAAAAAGTCCGATTCTGAAAAATTTGCTGAACTGGCAAACATCCGTGTACCCAAAGCCCTGCGGGTATTGAAGTCCATCTCATCATTGGCCAACGATGACAAATATGAGTACACCGATGCTCAATCAACTGCCATTATCAGCGCATTGAAATCCGCTGTTGATGACCTGTCCGAATGCTTTAAAAACGGAGGCAAAAAGGAAGAGGAGACATTCCGCATTTAATCCCGGATTCAACCCCTCACAAAGCAGGCAACGATGCCTGCTTTTTTTGAGTTTGATGATTATTCATGCACTATCGGAACATCACCAGGCACCGGTAAATCGTCACCATGCGACGTTTCCAATATTGATCTGTAACCTATTGCAATGATCAAATGACCCGCCAGATCGACGTAGAACCGATCCTGTATGATGCTCAATCCGTACCCACATATTGGAATGAACAGGTCAACCGATCAAATGAATGCTTACTCAGGATCGACTGAGCAGGCATGCCGACCCGTCCAGGTTTGCGGGTCATGATCCATTCATCCGATTTATTCATGGCATGAATCAAGGCAGGCGACGTGGTAACGGTATTCACCTTGTAGCCCTGTTTCCGGTACAACTCGCAGATATAGCAGCGCAACTGAAAGCCAATCCCCAGCCCCTGATAATCGGGCAATACCACCGTTCTGTGCAGTCGTTTCAGCTTCTTATTACTCGGATGAGGGAAGTGCAAGACGCTGCACCAACCCACCGGTTCCCCATTGATCTCGGCAATGTACTTATGGGCTGATCGGTTGTGAACACTGCTCAGATAGTGAAATGGCCTAAATAGCGGCCACTCTGACTGGTCGGCTCTGCGGACATCGATACGGATTTCCGGTCGTCGAAGACGCCTCCGTTTGAAGGTATGCTTGTTGCAGTCGTAAACCCAATCCGGTTGTAGCCATTCGACAATATCGTAATGGCAGCTGACCGCAATAAACTGCTTATCCTCCTTGCGGATAAACTTCTGGATAGCGGCACTGCCGATCTTGGCCACCTGCCGATCCACGACAGAGGTAAATTCGTCGTAGATTACCGGCTTATCGGATTCCAGGATCAGCCTGGCAAGTTCTGCCCGCATCTTCTGGCCATTGGAGAGCACAGAAAACGGCTTCAACCAGTCAGGCGGAGAAGAAAACCCTACCTTGCTCAATGATTCCGTAATCTGCTTGGCACTCAGGTCTTCGCTGAAATCGTCCACTACGGAGCGGTCTGACCACTGGTAACCGGAGAATAGTTCAAAGTCCTTGAATACTTCTCTGGCAATGGTCGTCTTGCCAGAACCACTGGCACCAACAATCAGGCCAATATTCCAGGGCTTGTCCTCAATGGGAATATCTACGTCGAACTCTTTCTTCACCGACTGCATATCAATATCAAACATCCCCTTGACCTTCTCAGTGCGAAAGGAAGGCTTGATAGCGGACTCCACTACAAACTTTGAACGCGGCATTTCAGTCCCTTTTGTGTCAGTTCGTCGTAGATTTCCTGCTGATGGGCTTCGTTGTCACACTCCACCAGGATATTGAAAATTTCGGTGTATTCCTCGCCATTGGGTTTCTGTTCGGGTTCAGGGGCAAGATCATCAAAGAGCGTTACCATGAAATCGTCTTTGAAGCCGAGCAGATTCAGATCAAAGTCTTCAGCTTGCAGGGCTTCCACTTCCCGGGATAGTACGTCCATATCCCATGAGCTATTCAGGGCTATGGAATTATCCGCTATGACGTAGGCCTTCTTCTGGGCTTCCGACAGTCCGGCCAAGACAATGCAGGGAACGGTTTTCAGGTTCAATTTCTTTGCTGCCATCAAACGTCCATGGCCAGCAATAATCCCGTTTTCTTCGTCAATCAACACAGGATTGGTAAAGCCAAACTCTTTGATAGACGAACAAATCTGGATAATCTGCTCTTCATCGTGAACCCTGGAATTGTTCACATAAGGGATCAGGTCGCTGACTTTACGATCCACCATTTTGTATTTCTTTGCTGCCATCCTTAGCGCCTTATCTTGTCTGCCACCTTCTCAATGCCCCGGCTGGTAATGTAACCACCAAGGCCAATCTGAACGATGGAGAAGAGTTTAAGCTCCACCGCTTCTGATAAATCCGGTGCTGACCAGCCAAGCCAGCGAGCAACAATCAGGGCAGTAAATACCAGCATTACAATGGGACGCCATGACCGCTGTAACCAACCATCACCCTGAGCTTCTGCCTTGATAACACCGGCACGTTGAGCCAGTTCATCCAGCTCACCTTTGACCGCCATATCCACCAGTTGGTTTTTCGCCTGGGCAGCTTTTTCAGGGTCAGGAATGATGCGCTCAATCACCTTACCCAGTAGAGGAATTGCAGCAGTCCAGCTCATTCGATGGTCTCCAACCAGTGCTCAACCACAAAGTTTGGGCAGGTTTTGTAGGGAGTGAAATAGTAATGACCAACCACTTGAGCCTTTGGATAACGCAGCTGCAGGGATTCAACCAGCATTTCCAGCATCAGCCATTGTTGAGAAGTGAAGTTATCTTCTGGTTTTCCCTGTCGATCAATACCTCCGACCAGACAGATACCAATGGACTCATGGTTATGACCTCGAACATGAGCCCCCTGAACCTGAGCATCTCTGCCATGCTGAATCTTGCCACTTCGCTCAATAATCCAGTGATACCCGATATCTGACCAACCATTGTCTTCCAGATGCCAGCGTCGGATATCGTCTGCAGTGACTTCCTGATCTGCCCGGGTAGCTGAACAATGGATCACGATGTAATTGGTTTCCGTCCTTGGAATCATCGCTTCATTTCCTGAAGAAGAAGGCAACCAGGCCAATCAGTGCAGACACGACCAACCAGCCAAGTCGTTCAATACCGGCCAGCAGAACACCACGAGAACTACCCTGAAGCTCCAAGGCCCTGATCCGGGCTTCCATCTCACTCAGCCTGGAATCCAGCTGATTCATGTTGTCGTTCTGGTGTGAGATGCGTTCTTCAATTCTGGCGAGTTGGGATACTGCCTCGCTCAGTTTGTCCAGCTTCACATCAATGCGATCCAGACGGTCGGAGAGGTCAGTCATGGTGCGTCCTGCACAGGGAGAAAATTAGGGCAATAAAAAACCCCACGCCGCTATTTATGAAGAGCGGGGTGAGGTTTTACATCTTGGAAAATTGTGCCTGATTCAGTAATCATTGGCAAGCAATCTAGAATCAGCCTCTTGGGGTCAGTGTTCCATTCCTGTTCAGGCAGCCCAAAGAGGATGGGAACAGCTCTGTCCTTCTGAGCCACGCTTCATTGCTGTATCCTTGAAGTTGAGCTCGGACCGCGATCTTGACCATTGACTGATTTATGTCGATAACAGGCCCGCAGAAGGTTTCATCACCAATTTGGATATTTGACCTCCAGAGAGCTAGTTGCTTCTGCTCTTTTTGCTGTTGTAATCGCCGTTTTTCAGCAGCAATTTGCCGCTGTTTTTCTTCAGCTGCTAATGTATTTTTCAGCCTTAACCTGGCTTTTGGTACAAGGTCCAACTCATCCAACGTCTGATATTTCTTGATGAATCTATCGATCTGAACAGAGGTGGATGCGAGGTCGTACTCTTTTCTTTGCTGTTTTTTATACGCAGATACAATCCTGTCCTCATGCTGTTCATAGAAAGACTTCTGATCTTTCAAAATGCCTTCGTATTCCTTTTTGAGACGATCAAGCTGTCTGATTTGAAATGCTTCCAAATCTGAGTTGGGTATACCAAAGCCCAAAGTCGCCTCTGCAGATGAAAACTTAAACTCTGGAATCGATTGAACATCCGTATATTGAGCTAAAAACCCTATGTTCTGCTTGGTCTTTTTTTTGATTTCAGCTTCATAAGAAGCTGCTTTGCGATGCATTACTTGCACATACTCATGTGTTTCACGGGCTTTTTGATGAAAGTTATCAAGACTTCCATATTCAGAGTTTATAAGCCCAACTAACACGTTGTTGAACTTTTCATGATTAAATTCTACCCAATTATTTCTTTCTAATGCATCATCAGGATTTATGATTGCATCTGCAGCAATAAAAGGAGCAGCGACAGCACCTGCAAATAGGAAACTATACCCAACAAACGCACCAGCAGCCACTCCAAAGGGGGCCGCAATAGCAGTATTTGCCACATCCTTTGCGGTTATCGGTTTCTTCTCCGCTTCTTTTTTCTGTGCTGCTTTAACCTCTTTAGGAGTATCACCGTAATCACTTTGGAGGAAATTTACATGCAGAAAAAGTTCATTTTTATTCTCCCAACTATCACACTTGCTTTTTGTCAATGTTTTCTGACACGAAAATCTTTTGCTATCAAAAGCAGGCTCCAAACTCGGAATTTTGAACTGCCAAACACCTTCCGTTAATTCATAGGACAATGCATATCTCGAACTATAAAAGAATGGTGATAACTGATACTTACCGTCCTTGTAGGAAAACGAGCCATAAACATCCAGTTTCTCGGTAGACTGTTCTTTAGCAACGGACTGCTTAGTTGGGTTGCTTAAACACCCTGATATTGAAACACTTAATGCAGCGAAAATAAGTACTTTCCAGCTTCTCATTCTTATTCCCTATGATAAATTCTTATTCTCAGTATCCATCAAAATAGTGCCATAGATTTTGTCAACTCTCCACTAAACGACAGAGTAATTACTCGTTGTGTCCACTCTTCACCAAGATAGAAATAAGTGAATTTCTATCCAAGTATTCGTCACAAATCCGCCAATAACCGGCCTGCCACTGCTGAAAATCTCGCTTCCAATTCTGCCTGTGAATCCGGCATTTTTTGATGATCAGGCTTGTTGGATAGAGGTGCTGGCCATTAGTCACATAACTGCGATAATCCAGAACGGTATAGGCCACCACATCCCTGATCCTTTGTTTGGTAGCCTCGCGGTAATCTCGCCCACTTTTCGCCAACTGCTCGGTAACGTCCTGCTCTAACCACTGAAAGAACCTACCCTGTTCAGGCATGAAATGCTCAGTTCTGGGTGCATAAGCCCACTTTGCCCAGGAGCGAAATGGCTCATCAAGCTTTTCCACTGCGGCTATCACCTTGCCAGCTTCCACGGCATTGCAGATCAACAGGTTGTTGTCGAGTTTGCTCGATTGACTACCTGCTCGAAATGCTAAGGGATTAACTTCAAAACCCCTGCTGGTCAGATGAATTGCATAGGCGTCATGAATAGCCTGTCGTGCTGAGTAGAATTTCATACCGATTCTCCATATCGGGCAATGAGCACAGCATCAGCACGACCATTGTCTTTTTTTCGATGAACGTCAGCCTCTGGATAGAGGTCTAACACTTTTCCCCGGGATGCATCCTTGTGAGCTCCCATAAGTCCAGCAGAGCGTTTCCAGCGTTGGGGAGTCACATACGTCAGGGGAAAACCCATTAAACTGACAGCGGCTTCTACAGCACCATACGAACGGCCAAAGTTAAACATGGAGACTACTCCCTGCCCTGGCCTTGCTCCTACCTTTTCCAGATAAACCATCTCTACCTGATGCCGTGAATAGCCACCAAATATTTTCATTAGGCCAAAGCCGTTGACTTTCCGCTTGCTTCCTTCCGGAGAGGTGGGCATATCTTCCAGTCTGATTAATTCCTTGTTTTTGCAATCCAGAACCGCAATACCTCCCGTCAGCCCCGGATCTATTCCTATTATTATTTTCATTACTTTGCTTTCTCTGTCTTTTAATCTTTTTCTCCCGGAGAATCTTTCCGTATTACTGTGTCTGACCTTCATGCTTCCCTGCCTCATTCTCCCACTGGATATATATATATCCAGTGTGGGGAAGGTGAGGTGGCGGCTAAAGGCATCCGCTACGGTTAATCACCTGAAAAATAAGAAGTTTTGAGGAAAAGAGAGGAGCCTCAATATAAAGAATCCTCATAAGTTATTAAGAAAGGAGGCAATTGACTGTTTTTTAAACAGTACATTACCTCACCCGAGCCCTTTATTTTTTCTCTGAAATCACAGACTGACCTTTTTCAGAAATAGAGATAAACGGCGCATCCATCATCAAAAACTCACACTCTACCAAGGCATCAAATGTGCGAGACCAGTTCTTGCTGGATATGAAACCCTCCCGAAAACAGGCATCACGCAAATTCCTTGTTTCGATCCTGGCAAGGCCGGGACTTCTGTCGGCTCTAACCAGTGTCGCTTTTGCTTCACCAATCAATCTTTCCAGTGTTTGGATGACCCGCTTTTGCTTTTCCCCGATCCGAATTTCTGCCTGTAACCGGCCTTGCTCTCGAATATGTTCGCGGTTCTCTTGCTGCTTGATCTTCAGTGCATTGGCTTTATCCAGGTATTGCAGAACACAGCTGTATTGCGGCTCGCCTTCTTCGTCATTGAAGGGCAGACGCACAGAGCCAAACTGAAAGTTCATTTCATCCGGCTCATCAGCGTCCTTCATTTTTTTGGGGGTAATCTTGATTTCATCGTCTGCTTTAACCACCGCATACTCGGCATACAGCGCACCTTTGAGCGCACTGTTACCCCGGGCGCGATCTTTCGAGCCCACGCCGGTATGATGGACGATCAGTACATTGCAGCGATATTTTGAACGCAGATACTCATCAATGTGACCAATAAAGGTGCTCATTTCCCGAGTTGAATTTTCATCCGCAGGCCCGAAGTTTCTTGCCAGGGTATCAATGACAATCATGGAAGGCGTAACACCTCCAGTATCACTGACTATTTTTTCAATGCTGTCACTGACCGCCCGGGCACTGGCCAGACTGGTCAACGCAGCGGAACACTGACTGATATACAGCGGCACATTGCGCAGGTTGTAGCCATAAAAGCTCTGCCAGGCCATAAAGCGACGGGAGAGGCCATTGAAGCCTTCCCCGGCAATGTAAAAGACAGGCCCCGATTGCTTGACAGGTTTGCCATGCCAGTCCTTGCCTGTCGCCACACAGCAAGCAAGATCAATGGCTGAGAAGGATTTCCCACAACCTGGCTCTCCAAACATCAGGGAAAGGCTGTCCATTTCCAGAAAGCCCTTGATCAGCCAGTTAATTGGTTTCACGCCTTTAACCAGTTCCTCTATATGACTGAAGGCGAACTCTGGCTTACTGCTGGGCAATGGCTCAATAAAAATGGAGGAACCAGGGTTATTGTTGTTATGGGTGCGGGAAATGCTGGCAATGGTGGTATTCAGCTCAGCATCAGACAATGGTGGATTATTGGACTGGTTCCATTGATCCAGAATGGCTTTGACTTCTCTGAGTGAAGAATTCTGCCGGAGCAACTGACCTGCCATACTCGCTGCAGCGTTATTTCTCCCCTGCCCTTCTGCCAGATTACTTCCGTCATGTGGCAATGGGTATTGATCTGTGGAGAACCCCAGGTCACCCGTTGGCTTATCTTCTGCAGCCTGCCCATTGAAGCCATTGATGGTGGCAATATCCTCAGGCATCAGCATGGGCAGATCGTGCAGATCACTGATATCCATATACCCGTCCGTTTCCCATTGATAGAGTGTACCGTCTGCATGGGTACTGCCGGGCGCTACTACATAACCACCAATGCCGCGCAGATCGATCTTGTTTTTTCTGACTGAGTTATGAACGGGATAGTCCGGGTTGACCCGAAAGTAGTAGTGCTTGCCTTTACTGGTGGTTGCTCGCAATGGCGTCCGGGTAATGGCACCTTCTTCAATAAACTGCACCGCTTCTTTACTGTCCGCATCCACGACCACCACACCGTATCCGGTAATGATGGCCCAATTGGTATGTGGGTAGAGGTTGGTCCAGTTCTCAATGGTGCTGTCGTCCGGTGCTTTATCCTGATACTGCTTCCAGCGAAACCGGGGAGCTTTTGGCCATTCGACGTTTGCTTTCTCTTTATCTCCTGAACAGCGACCGTCTACAAACCATGCAGGCGGTTCTTCAAATGGGGAACCGAGTGGCACAATAGAGAGACCGGCTTCATTGAGTTTCCAAGCTTCTGTGGTGGTATTGGGAAGAGTCACATCCATATTATTGTCCTTGTGGCGATGTCCATTTTTCAGAGACAAAAGCGTCCCTGCCCGTGATCGGGTTAGTTTTTTAAAATGGGTAGAGCGTTGCGGCGGGTAGTCCATTATCGTCGTTTCATGGTCGCCTCCTGCGATTCAGACGAATAACGCCCTAAATATGTACCACCATGATACTTTAATAACAAGTACAATTGTATTATTTTGATGGTGTATCTTTTTGGTGTTGTACGGTTTAATAGAGTCATGGACATACAAGAAATAAGACGCCACAACGCCCGCTTGCTGGCCGAGAAAGGAAAAACACTGGCCAACTTTGCGGAAGTGATCGGACGCCCCGCCACTCAGGTCAGCCGGTTTATGGGCAAGAACCCGACACGCAGCATCGGCTCCAAAATTGCCCGGGAAATTGAATACGGCTTCAATAAGCCCCACGGCTGGCTGGATATCTACCACGAGACCGCCAACGACTCCCGCCAACTGAAAACCCATGGCAACCTGCTAGTCTCGGGCTATGACATTGAAGGCACCCGGAGCATTCCGGTCATTTCCTGGGTACAGGCGGGTGACTTTAACGACAATGGCAGACTGTACGCCCCAGTGGATGACACCACCGAATACACCGCCTATCACGGCCGGATCAGCAATGGTGCCTATGCTTTGATTGTTCAGGGTGACTCGATGGTCAGCCCATATCCTGGGCAAATGAGTTTTCTTCCGGGCAGCCGGGTGGTGATTGATCCCGCCCTGGAACCACAACCCGGGCAGTACGTGGTCGTTCGCCTGCCGGGAACCGATGATGTCACCTTAAAACAATTGGTGCGGGATAATGGCCAACTGTTCCTCAAACCACTGAACCCGCAATACACGACCATGCCATTCCCGGAAGACGGTCATATTTGCGGTGTCGTGGTCAGCATCAATACCAAGCTCAGTTGATACATTTCTCAATTTATCTTCCCCCCCCCTCTTAGCCAGAAGGGGGTTTTGTATCAAAAAATACCTTTCCCAACTCACTGATCTTATTTCGCATTTTCATTATTTTTATAATATGTATCTTTTTGGTATTGACATGCAGATCACTTAAGGAACATATTTTATAGCAGATGGCTGAACGGATGTACGCCATCGATTCAAACAGACGAACTCACCCTGACACTGAAAAACAGGCCACTGATGCCTGCCGGGTTCGTTCGCCCTGAAGAAAGCCAATAACAAAAAGGATGACACTCTATGAAAGAAACCCCCTCCACTGCCTCGCCCCATCCACTGGACCAACTGGCTCATGAACTGGAAGTTGCCAAACAGGCAGAAAACCAGGCCAGAGAACAACGCATGGCTATTGAGCAGCAGCTCTGCAAGCTGGTCGGCACAAAAGAAGAAGGCAGTTTTTCGGTCAAAGGCGATTACTACAAGGTGACCACCGTCGCCGGAATGAGTCGTGTAGTGGATTCAGAAAAATGGGCGGCCGTTCGACAACAACTGCCTGCGGATATCGCCCAGTCGGTGATCCGCAGCAAACTGGAAGTCAACACCCGGCAACTGAAAAGCCTGCAACAACTGAATCTCGCCCATTACCAACTGGTCTCCCAGGCCATTACCACCAAACCAAAGAAAGTCAGCGTCAAGTTTGAACGGCTGGAGGTTCAGTAATGGCTATTTCACTTGAATCCATCAGCCGCTCTACCGGCATCAAGGCTCCCCGGATTGTGGTTCATGGTGGCCCAGGGCTTGGTAAAACCACCCTGGCCGCCGGTGCACCGAACCCGATCTTTATCTGTACCGAAGATGGTTTGGGCAAACTGGAAGTCGACGCCTTCCCCATGATGCAGTCATTCCAGGATGTTCTGGATGCCATCACGGTTCTTTACTCATCCGACCATCACTATCAGACGCTGGTGATCGACAGTCTGGATCATCTGGAACCGATGATCTGGCAGCACCTGTGCGATACGTATGTTGGCTCAAAGGGCGAACGGTACCAGGCCATTGAAGACTTTGGTTATGGACGAGGCTTTCTGGAGGCGCTGAATCTCTGGCGCCAACTGCTGGATGGACTGGAAGCCCTGCGTAACGAAAAGGTATGGCCTTTATTCTGATCGCCCATTCCGAGATCAAACGGTTTGAGAGCCCGACCACCGACAGTTATGACCGGTACCAGATCAAGCTGCACAAACGGGCTTCCGAACTGGTGCAGGAATCCGTGGATTGCATCTTGTTCGCTGATTACAAGACCGTCATCGAAAAAGAAGAAGCCGGTTTCAATAAAACCAAAACCCGGGGCATAAGCACCGGCCAGCGCTACCTCTATACCGAAGCCAAACCCGGCTTTATCGCCAAGAATCGCTATGGACTGCCAGCAGAACTCCCCCTGGACTGGCAGGCTTTCAGCGACGCTATGACCTCAAGCCACTGAATAAGGAGATTGAAATGGCACAGTTAGGTTTTAATGCAGACGACTACGATCCAACGGATGAGTTTGAGCCCCTGCCGCCCGGTGAATACCTGACCATGATCACTGAGGCCTCCCTGGATAATACCAAGTCCGGTGGCCAGATGGTGAAGCTCACCTACACGGTGATGGAAGGCCAGTTTGAAGGCCGTAAACTCTGGTCTCAGCACAACATCGTCAACAGCAGTCCGAAAGCGGAAGAGATTGGCAGGAAAGAGATCAGCCGTATTGCCCATGCGGTTGGCCAGCCCCGAATAAACGACACTGAACAGCTGTTACAGCAGGTGATCCGAATCGTCGTTGTGCTGAAACAAGACCCGGGCTTTGGTCCAAAGAATGAAGTCAAGAAGTGGATCAGTGCCGGTGGTCAACCCATGCAGAGCGCACCTGCACCTCAGCAACAGACACCTGTCCACAATCCGGCGTCTGCCCAACAACCACCCCATCCGGCAACTCAGTACGCAGCACCGCCCTGGGGGCAGAAGTAACTCGTCATTAGTACCAAGGGGGCTTGCCCCCTTCATTCAGGGAATGAAATTTATGTTTTTTAATTCTACGGGCACCTCCGCCCGGAAGCTCGATAGAGCAAGATTTACCAAACGACGACCTTCCAAAACAGAGAGAAAGCGAAAACGCAAAGCCCAGCGAATGGCCCGACGGTTAAACAAAAAGCAGAAATAGGCTCAGAGCCAGGGAAGGTGAAGCATTGTGAAAATCCCCGAACCCAACAAAACGACCATCAAAGCGATTATCCGGCATTATGAGGACAACCAGGGTGGTGCATTCCGGGCGCATCTGGGCGGTTCAATTATTGGTCGCCCCTGTGACCGGGCGCTCTGGTATACCTTTCGCTGGTGTACTGATGTGAAGCATGGAGGCCAACTGCTGCGACTGTTCCAAACGGGTCATCTGGCAGAAGAACGGTTTGTTGCTGATCTGCGTAATGTGGGCATCAAAGTCTTTGAAACCGATCCAGCCACTGGTAAACAGTTCAGAATCTCGGCCTGCAACGGGCATTTTGGTGGTTCATTTGATGGTGTGGGCCAGGGCTTTATCGAAGCCCCCAGGACCTGGCACCTGATTGAGATGAAAACCCACAATGAGAAGTCCTTCAATAACCTGGTTAAAAAAGGTGTAGAGGAAGCCAAGCCAGAACACTTTATACAGATGCAGGTGTATATGTACCTGGCAAACCCTCAGCTGACCCGAGCCTTCTATATCGCCGTGAACAAAAATACGGATGAGCTGTATGGTGAGCGGGTTCGGCTTGATCCTGTTATTGGCAAAGCAGCCATTGAGAAAGCGGAATGCATTATTGCCAGCGACCGTCCTCTGAGCAAAATCAGTGAAGACCCCAGCTGGTACCTCTGCAAATTTTGCGACCATCAGGCCATCTGCCACGGACAAAAAGCCCCTGCGGTTAATTGTCGTACCTGCCTGCACAGCACACCCGTTGAAGATGGCCAGTGGCACTGCGCCCGTCATGATATGGAAATCCCGGAATCGGTTCAGATGTCAGGTTGTGAACTCCACCTCTATAACCCTTACCTCTTAGAGCAATTTGCTGAGCCCATTGATAGCGATGAGTTTTGGATACGTTATCGCCTGAAATCAACGAGAGAGGAATTCATAACTGGCACAGATAAAGGCCAGCTCTCCTCTCAGGAAATTCAGGCAGTAGAAGACAAGCGCCTGCTGACGGATGAAAAGCTGGCAGGACTGAAAACCCAGTTCGATGGAACGATTGAAAATAATCAATGAGAAGGAAAATGAGCTATGGATCATTCAAAACGCTATCGCTTCATACCAGCCAGCACACCGCCTGCGGCAGATCAAATTGACCTGATCGGCCTCAATTCAGAAAGTGGACTCTGTATCACGGATTATCAGCAAGGTAATTTCTACCCCCGGGTTACCCACTACCTGATCGAAGATACAGCACCGTTTGAGCAATATGCTCAAGCCGCTTGCGATGAAACCATCAACGACCTGGAAAAACAGTTAGAACAGTTTCAGAACCAAACCATCCAACTCCGGGACTTGTTCGCCATTGCCGCCCTGATGGCTGAGTTTACCTGTAACCGTGGCAGCGCCATTGAACCGGCGGTGAATTTTGCTTACACCATTGCGGACAAAATGCTGATGGCCAGGGAAGCTGACGACAGAAAACCAACATCCGTCGACCGTAAAGCAACAGAACGAGTGGCCAATAAGATCATCAACCAGATGAAGGGCTTCGACAATGGCTTTTGAACTCCGCTGGTACCAGCAGGAGGCCATTGATGCGATCTATCAATATTTCAGTGCTTCTCAGGGTAACCCCTTGGTCTGCGTCAGTACCGGCGGCGGCAAGTCAGTGATCATCGCTGACTTTATCCATGGGGTTTTACAGCACTGGCCAGACCAGCGCTTCCTGATTCTCTCCCATGTGAAAGAGATCATTGAGCAGAACCATGAAAAGATTATTGCCCAGTGGCCAGAAGCCCCGACGGGCATTTACTCGGCCTCTATGAATTCCCGCAATACTGATGCTCAGATACTGTTTGCCAGCATCCAGAGTGTTCATAAACGAGCAGAGCAGTTAGGCCATTGTGATTTACTCATTATTGATGAATGCCATCTGCTCAATAGTGAAAGCTCAGAAACGATGTACTCTCGACTGATTGCTGGTCTTCGGGACATTAATCCTGCACTGAAAATTATTGGTTTTACAGCCACTCCTTACCGGATGAAACAGGGCTTGCTCACAGAAGGCAAAAACCCACTGTTTGATGAGATTGTCTACGAGACCGACATTCAGCGATTAATTGACGATGGTTTTCTATCGCCTCTGCGTTCCAAAGCAGGAAAAGAGAAAATTGATCTTGCTGGCGTCAGAACTAGACAGGGTGACTATCTGGCGAGCGATATGGAGGAAGCAGTCAACAAAAACGATGTCACCGAAAAGGCCGTGGCAGAAATCATCCAGTACGGTCAGGAGCGGAAAGCGTGGCTGATCTTCTGCGTCAGTGTCGCCCATGCTGAACAGGTTAAGGAACTTCTGACAGCTGAAGGCATCGGTGCCGAATGTATCACCGGAGAAACCCCAAAAGATGACCGGGCTCGGATACTGGCGGACTATAAAGCAGGAAAGATAAAAGTACTCACCAGTCAAGGCGTCCTGACCACCGGATTTGACGCACCTTTAACCGATATGATTGCCCTACTCCGCGCCACCAAATCACCCGGACTTTACGTGCAGATATTAGGCCGCGGCCTTCGTATCAGCCCAGACACTGGTAAGACTGACTGCCTGGTACTGGATTATGGCGGCAATGTAGAACGCCATGGCCCTATCGACCGGATCACCGTTGACCATATAAAAGCAGGCAAAGGCTCCGGAGAACCGCCGGTTAAGGAATGCCCGGAATGTTTTGAACTGATCCTTGCAGGCCTGCGGATTTGCCCTGCCTGCCACTATGAATTTCCGGAACGGGAGAAGCATGAAGCAGAAGCTTCCAGCGCCGCACTGTTGGCCAACCAGATTGAACCGGAATGGCTGAAGGTGGACGAGGTTTTTTACAGCATCCATGAAAAGTTTGGCAAGCCCCCTTCTCTGCAAGTCACATATCGCTGCGGTTTTGAGACTATTCGGGAATGGGTCTGTTTCCAGCATGGTGGTTACGCCCGGCAGAAAGCGGTCATGTGGTGGGTAAAGCGGGTTGAGCAGGCTCCGGTGCCAGAGCTGACGGTAGATGCTTACCAGCACCTGACTGAACAGAATGATATGAAAGAGCCCTGTCGTATTGAGGTGCTTAAGGAGGGCCGGTGGCATCGCATAAAAAGCTTCGATTTCACCGTAAAACCCGATACACCCAGCGCCTGGAATCATAACCCTGCAGAAAGACCAAAACCAACTCAAACCATGCCTGCTGGCATTGACGTTTTTGATACGGATATCAATTTTTAAACAGGAGAAAACCATGAATACCGAACTGATGCTCTTCGCCAAGTATGAAAAGCCCTACGTGCCACTGGAAGACGTTTGCCAGGAGTTCTTTGGCATGTGTGAAAAACGGGCGAAGCTGGCTGCAGCCTCTCAAAAGCTGCCGGTTCCGGTGGTGCGTACCATGAACAGCCAGAAATCGCCGTGGATGGTGAAAATTTCAGACCTGGCAGTTTATATTGACGCCCGGCATGAGCGATACCGGAAGACGTGGGAAAAGGTCCAAGGTGTTATTTAAGGGTGTTGCCGGTCAGTAATACCGGCATTACTTTTCCCGCTCTGGAATCACAACCACCTCAATATTATTTTCCCGGCATCGCTCAATCCTTGAACAAAACCAGCCCTTGCTCTCTTTAGCTGCCAAGCTCTATACATTCAAAGCTTCGACAAAATCCTGCCTTCCCAAAATACGAACAATCAAAACCCCATCGTCAAGCTCAGAGTAATAGACAGCATGCACTCCATACACACTACGCCGATAACCTTCACGAATATGACGGATAGCAGGATAATGATTTGGGTGACGCGCGAGTGAGTTCAGATGCGTTTCCAGGCCATCCAGATAACGACTGGCTTGCTCATACCCGAAGCAATCAAGACCAAACTCAAATATTCGCTCAATATCCTGTCCGGCCTCCACCGATAGATGGTACCTAGTCATGCTTGACTCTCCGGGCTAATACACGATCCCGGATATCATCTACTGTATCGTTGCTGATCCCGCTGTTTTCACCGGCAATAAGCGCACTCCGAAGCGATTCTGTCGCCTCCTGACGCCGCCTGGCCTGACGAATCAAGTCATTCACCACTTCACTTTTACTGCCATACTCGTCGCTCTCAACCTGAGCCTGCAACCATTGGTCATTGGGTGAGGTGAGGGTAATACTTTGCCTGGCCATGGGTCATCTCCTGCCTATCCATTGTGGTGCAATATTACACCAGATTAGCACAAATGTGACCATTGGCCAGATGTCTCAGGAATGAAAGCGAAAGGTGGGAACAGGTTCATGACATGCAACATTACTGCCGGTAGATCATCTTACCGGCAAAACCCGGCTATATTTATGATCCTTCCTATATAAATTTGACCTGAAGTTTTTTTCAGCTAGAATGTACCTAAAATAGTACAAACCAATGAAAGTGATTTCTGTTCGATTCTACGCCACACAATCGGGCCATGAACCAGTGCTTGACTGGCTAAAGGCTCTAACCCGCGAAGATCGCCGGACTGTGGGGCAAGATATCAAGACTGTTGAAATCGGCTGGCCTATTGGCATGCCGGTAGTTCGAAAGCTGGATAAGGGGCTTTGGGAAGTGCGCAGTGACCTGACAGGCGGCAGAATTGCCCGTGTACTGTTTACTGTCGCTGACGGTGAAATGGTGTTACTGCACGCCTTCATTAAGAAAAGCCAAAAGACCCCGGCCAGTGATCTTGAGTTGGCGAAGTTACGGCGCAACGACGTATTGAGAAAATAAAAGGAGGCAACAATGAGCAATCCTCACATCGGAAGCAACTTTGATGACTTCCTGGCAGAAGATGGCCTATTGGCCGAATGTCAGGCTGAAGCCATGAAACGGGTTATTGCCTGGCAGATTGATGAGTACCTGAAGAAAGAAGGTGTGAACAAATCCGCTTTTGCCAAACTGCTTGGAACCAGTCGCTCACAACTGGATCGGCTGCTTGATCCAGACAATACAAGTCTGAATCTCAGAACATTGTCCCACGCGGCCGAAGTGATGGGAAAACGATTGGAACTCAGGCTGGTATAGGCTGAACCCGGCATTAACGCTTGCTTTGTCGCAAGATTGGCCATTTAAAACGTATGAGTAACCGGTGCGCTGATCTTGCGAAAAGCGGGAGGAGTATTATTGTCCATAACGATAGGGCTATTAGCGATACAGCACAATAATATCTGCGCTGTGCTCAGCCCCTTTTACAATTCCCTGCTGCCAGCGAGAATTCAGACACTCATTTCTGGCCCAATAATTCTCTTCCATTGCCTTACAAACAGCCCAGTAATCCGGTGGATTCCGATGGATCAGGTGGGTATAACGGCGCAGGTTATCCCAGGTCTTATGACCACTACGAATGGCCACCTCCGGAATACTCATTTTCTGTTCAAAGAAGCGGGAAATGCCCTCATGGCGGAAAGAGTGAAACCGCAACTCCGGGAATCCCAGCGCCTTGGTTCGCTCTGAAAATTTGGTTGATATCGACTGCGCCTTGTAAGGAAAAATCCCAGCAATTCCCGCAAAAAATAGAAAAATGAAGATTTTCCCTTAATTGTTTTATTGATTTTTTAGACACAACCAGAACCATCAGAAAAAAACTGATCAATAGGTTAATTTAAATACACTGAAGAAAATGGTTTTTTATTGGTAATTATGCCGTATCAGGGAATAAACTCCGGATGCTTATCATTTTTCGTTTTGGCTGTTCACCAGGTTTAACTTGCTTGCCTTTTGCTTTTGGTTCAGGTGCTCCCTGCAATATCAGCCCCTTCATGAATAACGCCCAAGAACTAACCACGAAAATCTCAAAGAAATTTCTCTGTTTCTCCCAAAGCGTCTTTTTCCGTTTGTTAGCCGTCAGCGCTTCATTAAACAAGGGGCAGGAAAGTTCGACAATTTGATCAATCAGAAAGGCAAGAAACATCAGACAGGCAAGATTGCTTGACAGATTATCTTCACCATGACCAAAGTTGTGTTCCAGACTGTAACCCAAATTCTTCAGTGTATTAAACGTTTCATTTTCAATTAACCACCTTGCGCGTCCTCCTCGCATGATTTTCATGCAACACATATGGTTGTGAATTGGCAGATTGGTTACCCAGCTATTGAAGTATTTTACTTTCCCATCCGGATCCGTTTCCACATAGTCCACGTAATTGACTATAAAGTCAGGGTGTGACTTATTTAGTGGAGCACCATTTACGTAGCGAAACGAGTGCCGATGCCCCCGTTTGTCCGTATAAGTGAATCGCCGAACTTGGCCTTTCCGGTCCAGATCATCAATGCTTTCCAGCAATGCCTTATGATCCGTGTCCTTGGCAACAGCGATAAAATGGTGACCATAAGACCGGATGAGTTTAAGGGTTGGTCCCTTGGAATAGAGACCATCTAAACCCAGCACCAGTTTAAGGTGATAGTGTTCCCTGGCAAGGTCTTCCAGGATGCGTTCAAGGGCACGCACTTCGCAGTCATTTTTGGAAGCATCTTTTTGTTGGGTAATCGGTTCAGGCATTAATGGAATAACCGTTTTCAATCCTGGCTTTACAAGACAGATTGTTGATAACTGATGATAGTAAATGGTTGTTTTTTTAGGGTTGTCAGCGTTTTTTGTGCAACAGTTTTTACAGCTGATGGACTTTGACGTAAAGGTTTGTGTTCCATCAATGGGAGCCAGGTAGCCCTCTTTAAAATACTGGAACTGTTTCAATTTCCCACGCCGCTGACAATAAGCAAGACAGGCGAGAAACAGTGGACGAATATGTTTTGTCTGAACGAGGTCAATAGTTGATCTCAGGTAGGTATCACAAGGTATGTGTTCAACGTGATACAAACTCTTGGCATTTTCTTTAATTGTTGGCTGGTCTCGTTTGTCATCGCAGGTCAGTAATGATGCATTTTTATTATGAAAAACACCAAGGCCATACATAAAAAAATCGGCAATGGAAATATTTGATGAACGCCCTTTTTGTGAGCGAGGGTCAGGAATCTCTTGAACTTTTTCAAAAACAATATCAATGAGGTCAGAGGTAACCGAATGATTATGAGAGGAAGGCATATGACACTGTGTTGGTATTTTGCCAAAAATATCCTCTATTCTAGACTGCGTAGCTGAAATTGTCCCGCAAGCTTCCAACCCTTGGTAGCAAAGGGATTTTAGTTATTGCGGGAATTACTGGAAAAATCCGGTCTTCACCTTTAATCCTGGGCTGCATGGCAATGATCTCTAGACAGACCGGGCACAGTGGCACTTTCTGGTGATTGCCGTATTTCTTCTTGGGGTCTTTCCTGTCCCGGATAATGACCTCGCCGTTTTCCACATCCAGGTCGCTGTAGCGAATATTGCAAATCTCCCCTTCCCTAAATGCACTGTATATGCTGAATAACATCAGATGGTGGTAAGGTACTTTTGCCCTTGGGTTGTTGTACCCCTCCAGAAACTCTTTATAAAGCAGATACAGCTGATGCTCTGTTGGGCGCGTATCGTCTTCTTTCGACTTGCCCGCCAGCTTCAGCTTCCAAAGCTCTTTCATCAGATCATCGGTAATAAACCGTCTGAAATACAGGCCAACCCGTTTTTGAAAATCCAAAGCACGACGCAACACAGATACATAAAGATGGTTGGTGGCAGGCGTTACTTTTTCTAATCGCTCATCCAGAAGATCAATCAACATATCTCCAGTAATTTCTTTTGAGCGTTTCTCAGTTAACCAGCATTTTTGCCAGAATTTGATGGCCTGCATATCCCGATAACTGATTCGGCTCTTTTTCGGAGGCGATTCCATTTTCCGGCAATACGCTTCCAGATACTGATTCAAAGTAATATCGCCTGACCTGGATTTAGCAGACTCATATCGAAGGCTGTCCTGCTCGGCATTTAACGACTGTTCCTGCATTTCTTCTTCAACGGCTTTTGCCCAGGCTCTGCCTGATGCTTTATCTGGGAAAGTCAGGCTCTCCGTAGCGGAAAAGTGTTTCTTGCGAACAGTCACCACATAACGATAAACATTACCGCTTTTCCGCTTCCTTTTTTGGCAGGAAATAGTCATACAACAATATCCCTATGTATCAAATTATTATTTTCAGGTTGCAATTTAGGTTACAAATAACGTCTTTATATGATACTAAATGATACTTAATCGTTATAAAAGGGATATTTAAAGACGACAAGAATCAATAAGTTACATAATATACAACTACTGACTCATGATATGTGGTACGAATTTCATTCGGACAATTTTGACAATGAAATCAATGAGTAAGACTGATTGAAAATTTTTTAGGTTACAATTTGATTGTAACCTGAGCCTCAAAAACGGTACCAAACCGTACCTTTGCTGCAATTTGTGGTGAATGTTATACGGGAAAATGGTGCCGTTTTTTTGTATCTTTTTGGTACAGCTTGGTTTTCCCACAACCATCGAATAAACTCCCACCTCAACCACTGCATAAGAAGTGCTTTCAAACCATGAAAACCCGCGACCTGCTCAAACTGCCTGACCTCAAACTGGCCCAGGCCATCAGCACCATGAAAGGCAAGGAATGCGAGAAACACGCCAGGAACTACACCAAAATTCTGGGCATAGAATTTGAAAAAGCGATTATGCACGCCACCCACGCCGCCATGTTCAGCCAGAGTGACGAACCGGTCAAACTGCGCACCTATAAAGCCATAGTGGATCTGGTGGATAGCGATACTGAATACGGCGAAAGGGAAGCAGCGATTCTTGCTGCCCTGCTGTTAGCCCATATCAGTAAGAAAATGAATCGGGTGCAGTCACTTGTTTCTCAAACGCAACCATTCACCATGTTGTGAAATTCAAACACTAACTATGAGTTCAAAGAAACCACCCTATACGCCACTGCAAGGCCACTACCTGTCGTTTATTTACTACTACACGAAGATCAACGGCATGCCACCAGCAGAAAAGGATTTGCAGCGGTATTTTCAGGTTACCCCACCCACCGTGCATCAAATGGTGGTGAAACTGCACCAGCTTGGCCTGATTAGTCGGGTACCTGGACAAGCCCGGACAATGAAGGTGGAGCTACCTGTTGAAGAGTTGCCCTTTCTTGTTTAAATAATCCGTTGGTTGCGAAATTAGCTCAGAACCTGTTCATACCCAAAGTGGACAGCTTTTCCCTTTCCCTTCGCAAATGCACGACTACCACCAAACACCTTACCTGCGTACAATGACTGATTACCCAAAACTCCACCTCTGAGCTATCTGGTCCCATGCTTCCCAAAGTCAATAAAAGACGGCGGTAAAATCCACGGGCGGTAGCGTCGATTCATATCATCTTCTGTAAAGCTCCCTATGGCGATTAAAAAATCTGAACTGTACTCATCTCTCTGGGCCAGCTGCGACGAGCTGCGGGGCGGGATGGATGCCAGCCAGTACAAAGACTATGTGCTGGTGATGCTCTTTGTGAAATATATCAGCGATAAATTTGTCGGTCAGTTCAGCCCGCCGGTGAAAATCCCGAAAGGTGCCACCTTTGCGGATATGGTTGCCCTGAAAGGCAAGCCTACCATAGGCGACGACATCAATAAGAAAATCATCATTCCCTTGCGTGATGCCAACAAACTCACCGGGATGCCGGACTTTAACGATCCGGACAAACTCGGCAGCGGCAAAGAGATGGTGGAAAAACTCACCAACCTGATCGCTATTTTTGAAAGCAAAGACCTGGACTTCAGTAAGAACCGGGCCGATGGCGACGATATTCTTGGCGATGCCTATGAATACCTGATGCGTCACTTTGCCTCCGAAAGTGGCAAGAGCAAAGGGCAGTTTTATACGCCGGCGGAAGTGAGCCGCATACTCGCCAAAGTGATCGATATTGAGAAAATCGATAGCCGTGGCTATTCCGTGTACGACCCGACCTGTGGTTCCGGCTCATTACTCCTGAAAGTGGCGGACGAAGCCGGTGAACACGTTTCCCTCTACGGCCAGGAGAAAGATGCCACCACCAGCGGCCTGGCGCGGATGAACATGATTCTGCACAACAACCCCACCGCACAAATTCGCCAGGGCAACACCCTGGCCAACCCGCTGTTTACCGATGGTGACAGCCTGAAAACCTTCGACTTCGTGGTGGCCAATCCGCCGTTCAGCGATAAACGCTGGGGCAGTGGTGTGGATGCGGAAGAGGACCCGCACTACCGTTTCCAGAGCTACGGCGTGCCACCGGCCAAGAACGGCGATTACGCTTACCTGCTGCATATTATCCGCAGCCTGAAAAGCCATGGTAAAGGTGCCTGTATTCTGCCTCATGGTGTGTTGTTCCGGGGTAATGCCGAGGCAACGATTCGTCAGTCCCTGGTGGAACGGGGTTATATCAAAGGCATTATCGGGCTGCCTGCCAACCTGTTTTATGGCACCGGCATTCCGGCCTGTGTGATTGTCATTGATAAAGAAGGCGCATCGGCACGCAAAGGCATCTTTATGGTGGATGCCGGTAAAGGCTTTATCAAAGATGGCAATAAGAACCGTCTGCGGGAGATGGATATCCATAAAATTGTCGATGTGTTCAACAGGCAGATCGCCATAGACGGTTACAGTCGTATGGTGAGCTACGATGAAATCCGCAAAAACGAATTCAACCTCAATATCCCCCGATACATAGATAGCTCCGTGGCGGAAGATATTCAGGATATCGATGCTCATCTCCACGGCGATATTCCCAAGGTAGATATTGATGCCCTGCACCACTACTGGCAGGTATTCCCGACCCTGAAAACCACGCTGTTTGCCACTGCTGCCCGCTCGGCAGATTACTACTCGCTCCAGGTCAGTACCGAAGCGCTGAAGCCAATCATCTACCAACATACGGAATTTGTCGCTTATATCAAAGCGATGAACCAGGTATTCAGTGGTTGGAAAACCGCCACCCAAACCTACCTGAAGCAGCAGGATGACGGTTGCAAACCCAAGGCGATGATTGAGGAGATCAGCGAATCACTGCTGAGCGCCTACACCGGCAAACCGCTGCTGGACAAGTACGATGTTTACCAGCACCTGATGAACTATTGGGCAGATACCATGCAGGACGATTGCTACCTGATCTCTGCCGATGGTTGGGAAGCGAAAATCTATCAAATCATCGAGGTTAAAAAAGGCAAAGAAGTGATTAAAGGCTGGACCTGCGACCTGATTCCCAAATACCTGGTGATTAACCGTTACTTTGCTGAAGAGCAAGCTGCCATTGATCAGCTGATTGCCCATAAAGAGCAGCTGGAAAGCCAACTGGAAACCTTGCAGGAAGAGCACAGCGGCGAAGATGGGGCATTAAACGACGTTGGCAGTAAAGCCGAGGCTACTGCGGTACTGATGGAGTATCAGGAGTTGGCGTGGGCAGCGCTGGATGCCGCTACACACCAGGAATACACCGTGCTGCAAAAGCGGCTGGAAACCACCATTGACGATTTTAATGAGCTGAAAAACGACAGCTTTCTGGATGCCCTGAAAAACAGCAAAGGCACCATCACCGCCAAAGCGGTGAAGGATCGCCTGAAGCGCACGGAGGATCGTGAGGAGACAGATATTCTCAATGAGTTCCTGACCACCGAAGCCACTATCAAAGAATGGCGCAAAACCTGTCGGTTGCTCTGGTCGGATGCCCTGACGCTGATTGACCGAACGACACGTCCCAACAACGAAGACCGGGACAATCTGAAAGAGATTGTGGTGCTGAACCGCTATCTGGAATTGCTGGACGATATCGCCACAGAAAAAAGGGCGATCAAACATGAAGAGCTGGAACTGGATAAAGCCCTGTATGAGCACTACCCGGCGCTGACAGAAGACGAGATCAAACAGCTGGTGGTGGACGACAAATGGCTAATGACCATTGACCGGGATGTGCATACCGAGATGGATCGCATCAGCCAGCGGCTGACCCAGCGGATTAAAGAGCTGGCGGATCGCTATGAAACTTCGTTGCCGCAATTTAACCAGCGAGTGGTGCGGCTGGAACAGGCGGTGGGTAAACATCTGGTGAAGATGGGGTTTGTATGGAACTGAAGGCGGGGTATAAGCAGACTGAGGTTGGAGTGATTCCAGAGGACTGGTCAGCAATATCACTTGGTAATCTTGCACAAATTCAGCGCGGAGCTTCTCCTCGCCCTATCGATAGCCCAGTTTGGTTTGATGAAAACTCCAAAACTGGTTGGTTGAGAATTTCTGATGTATCAAAGTCTAACAAGTATTTAAAAAACACTGTACAAAGTCTTTCCGATAAGGGAATCGCTAATAGCCGTTTTGTTCCTTCCAGAAGCTTGGTAATGAGTATCTGTGCCACGGTTGGTCGACCAATCATTACTCTTAAAGATGTTTGTATCCACGATGGGTTTGTGGTTTTTGGCAACTTAAAAACCGATATGGACTTCCTATATTATGTGTTAACAGACCTCGAGAAAGATTGGTCAAAGCATGGTCAAACTGGCTCCCAGATGAACCTGAATACGGGATTAATAAACTCCACAAAAATCCCGCTGCCACCAACCAAAGCCGAGCAAGAAGCCATTGCCAAAGCCCTTAGCGATATGGATACCCTAATCCAGTCGCTGGAGCAGCAGATCATCAAAAAGCAGCAGATTAAGCAAGGGGCTATGCAGTCGCTTTTAAACCCTTACGATAAGAGCGGAAAACTAAAATCAGGGTGGATAAAAACAACGCTTGGTCGTATAGGTATCTTTTCCAAAGGGAGCGGTGTTACTAAAGAGCAAGCCCTTTCAGGTAACATACCATGTGTTCGATATGGTGAGTTATACACGAGACATAATAATGTTATCACTTCATTTCAGTCTTATATCTCGGCGAGTGTTTCAGACTCTGCTGTCAAACTGAAACAAGGTGATATCCTATTCGCTGGTTCTGGCGAAACAAAAGAGGATATTGGTAAATGTGCCGCATTTGTTATGAACCTTGATGCTTATGCAGGTGGCGATATTGTCATAATGAGACCTAATATCGGTCAAGATCCCACTTTTCTCGGATACTTTCTGAACACTGAGCCTGTCAGAAGGCAGAAATCTTCTAAAGGCCAAGGTGATGCTGTTGTCCATATCAGTGCTAATGCACTGTCTGCTATAGAAGTCACAATCCCTGATACACAGGAAGAACAGGCTGAAATAGGCCGAGTTTTTAATGCTATGTCCACAGAAATCGCAGACCTACAAACAAAACTTGTGAAGCACCAAAAACTCAAACAAGGCATGATGCAAAACCTGCTCACCGGCACCGTCCGCCTCGTTTAACCAACCCTTACCCCCTTCAACCACCGGCAGCACACTATCCACACCCTGCCGGTACTTCCCCCTATTTTCAAGGAGAACGCCATGGCTGGCTCCGGTACTGTGACCAAACCCGAACGGGCCACCCAAAACCGGGTGGTGAAAACCCTGTTTCAGGATCAACTGGGTTATCACTATCTGGACGACTGGGAAGACCGCCCCAATAACAGCAATGTGGAAGAAACCCGGTTAACAGGCTTTCTGGCGGGCAAAGGCTACACCAGCGCAGCCATCAGCCGGGCGGTCACCCAACTGCAAGCCGCCGCCAGCGAACAGAGCAAAAGCCTCTACCAAAGCAATAAGGCTTTTTATGAGCTGCTCCGTTTCGGCGTCAAGGTAAAAACGGACGCAGGCAATCTTACCGAAACCGTCCAGGTGATTGACTGGCACAACCCCGAAGACAACGACTTTGCCATTGCCGAAGAGGTCACCGTCTTTGGTGAACGGGAAAAACGCCCGGATGTGGTGCTCTACGTCAACGGGATTGCCGTGGCGGTGCTGGAGCTGAAAAACAGCCGTGAATCCGTGGGCAAAGCCATACGACAGAGCAATACCAATCAGCGGGACGATTTTATCCGCTCCTTTTTCAATACCGTCCAGTTTGTCTTTGCCGGTAACGATTCGGAGGGTTTGAAATACGGCACCATCCTGACGCCGGAAAAATTCTTCCTGACCTGGAAAGAGGACGAGGCGGACAACAGCGGTTACAAGCTGGATAAATACCTGGGCAAACTGTGTGAAAAACAGCGGCTTATTGAGCTGCTGTACGACTTTGTGCTGTTTGATGGTGGCATCAAAAAGCTGCCACGGGTGCATCAATACTTTGGGGTGAAAGCGGCACAGGAACATATCCGTCGGCGGGAAGGCGGGATTATCTGGCACACCCAGGGCAGTGGCAAAAGTATCACCATGGTGTTGCTGGCCAAGTGGATTCTGGAGAACAAGCCCGATGCCCGGGTGCTGGTGATTACCGACCGGGTGGAGCTGAACGACCAGATTGAGCGGGTGTTTACCGATGCCGGTGAAACCATCGCCACCACCAGTAGTGGCCGTGATCTGATGGCCCAGCTTGGCCAGGCCAGGCCCCGGCTGATCTGCTCGCTGGTGCATAAGTTCGGTCGCCGGGAGGTGGATGACCTGGATGCCTATATCAAAGAACTGGGCAAGCAAGAGCGTCATGCGGTGGGGGATATCTACGTGTTTGTGGATGAGTGCCATCGCACCCAGAGTGGCAGTTTGCACCGGCTGATGAAGGCGATTCTGCCCGGTGCGCTGTTTATCGGCTTTACCGGCACGCCGTTGCTGAAAAAGGATAAAGCCACCAGCCTTGAGGTGTTTGGCAAATACATTCACACCTATAAGTTCAACGAGGCTGTGGAAGATGGCGTGGTGCTGGATTTGGTCTATGAGGCCCGGGATATTGACCAGCGGATTCAATCTCAGGACAAGGTTGATGCCTGGTTTGATGCTAAAACCCGGGGTCTGAATGATTTCCAGAAAGCCGAGCTGAAAAAGAAATGGGGTACGATGCAGAATGTATACAGCGCGAAAAATCGAATGCGCATCGTGGTGAATGATATTCTGCTGGATTTTAGTACCAAGCAACGACTCAGCTCACAAGCCGGTAATGCGATTCTGGTGGCATCCAGTATTTATGAGGCGTGTAAGTATTATCAGCTGTTTCAGGAGCATGATTTAAGAGGTAAGTGTGCGGTAGTTACCTCCTATAACCCGCAAACCAAAGATATAGCCACAGAAGGCACCGGCAATAATACCGAGACGGATAAAGAGTTTGTCTTCCGGGTGTATGAGCAGCTGCTTAAGGATATAAAACCGGATGCGGGCAAGACCAGGACCGAAACCTACGAATCCAGGGTAAAGGCGCTGTTCACCAAAGAACCGGCCAATATGAAGCTGCTGATTGTGGTGGATAAGCTGCTGACCGGTTTTGATGCGCCCAGCTGTACGTATCTTTATATTGATAAATCCATGCAGGATCACGGGCTGTTTCAGGCGATCTGCCGGGTGAACCGACTGGATACGGAAGATAAGATCAACGGCTATATCATTGACTACAAAGACCTGTTTAATAAGGTGGGCAAGGCGGTTGCCGTTTATACCAGTGAGCTGGATTACGACGACTTTAAGGAAGAGGATTGTGAGATTCTGCTCAAGCAGCGGCTGGAAGAAGGTCGGGAGCGGCTGGACAATGCCCTGGAAGCCATCGAGATGCTGTGTGAGCCGGTGCCGCCGCCCAGGGGGGATCTGGAGTTTATCCATTACTTCTGTGGTAATAGCGAGATGGCGGCAGACCTCAAGGCAAAAGAACCTTTGCGGGCTGCGCTCTATAAATCGACGGTGGCGCTGATCCGGGCTTATGCCAATATTGCCGATGAACTGGTGGCTGCGGGTTATACCGCTGAGCGGATTGAGCATATTAAAGAGCGGCTGGATTTTTATGTGAAGCTGCGGGAGCTGATTCGCCGTTCCAGCAATGAGGTGATTGACCTTAAAGCCTATGAAGCGGATATGCGTCACCTGATTGATACTTATATTCAGGCGGATGATTCGGTGGAGATTTCCCCGTTCAAGGATACGCCGCTGATTGACGTGATTGTGCGAAGTGGCATGGCCGAGGCGATCCGGACAGAACTGGGGCGGATGAAGGGCAATCAGCGGGCGGTGTCGGAAGCTATTGAGAATAATGTTCGCAGCCGCATTATCGAGAGCCAGCTGAATGACCCGGCCTATTTTGACAAGATGTCTACACTGCTTGATGAGCTGATTCGCCAGCGCAAGCAGAATGCCATTGAATACGAAAAGTATCTGCAGGAAATTGCCGAGCTGGCGAACAAAGTCGTGACCGGGCAAAAGGATGATATGCCTGCGGCGCTGGACACTCCGGCCAAGCGTATGCTCTACAATAACCTGGGTGAAGATGAGGCGCTGGTGTTACAGGTCGATGCCGCCGTTAGAGCTAATCTGATGGATGACTGGCGTGGGGATGAGGCCAAGGAGAGCTATATACTCAATGCGCTCTATGAGATTCTGCAAGATGAGGATGAAACGTTTCGTGTTTTCAATCTTATCTCTAATCAGCCAGAGTATTTATGAGGAGCCTGAATGCCCGAAATGACGTTAGGGGGTATTGATATTGAGGTGGTGCAAAAGAATATCAAGAATGTTCACCTGAGCGTTCTGCCACCGGAAGGTCAGGTTCGGGTTTCTGCACCGCTGCATATCGATCAGGCGACCTTGCGGGCCTATATCATCACCAAACTGCCCTGGATCAGAAAGCAGCAGCAGAAACTGCAAGCCCAGGTGCGGGAAACGCCACGGGATATGGTGGGTGGTGAAAGCCATTATTTTAACGGGCAACGTTATCTATTAGAGATTGTCGAACGCGATTCGCCGCCGGGGGTGGATTTAGGCCACCATACGATCACGCTGTCTGTGCGCCCCGGCACAGACCCGGATAAGCGACTGGCGATTTTGCGGGAATGGTACCGGGCAAAGCTGAAGGAGCGGCTGCCGCCGATTATTGAACACTACGAAAAACTGATGGGTGTGAAGGTTGCCGAGTTTGGGGTTAAGCAGATGAAAACCAAATGGGGTACCTGTAACCCTGCTGCGGGCCGGATTTGGGTGAATCTGGAATTGGCGAAAAAACCGGCATCGTGTCTGGAATATATTGTGGTGCATGAGATGGTGCATTTGCTGGAGCCTTCCCACAACAAGCGGTTTAAATCGTTGATGGAGCAATATATGCCGAACTGGCGGGGTTGTCGGGATGAGTTGAATAGTTTGCCGGTGCGGTATGAGGATTGGGGGTATTGATGTCTCTGGCCTGTTATGTCATGGCCGGTAGAAGTCTTGTTTATTATGTCGAAAATTGAAAATCCGGTGCCCCGCGCGATACCTTCCAAAGTAAATTAAAGCAGGTTTGGAGATATGGCGCTGATGTTAAAAAAACGGAAGATCATACTCGTATTATTAAAACCCTTGAAAATATCTGTAACTGGATAAAGGTGCAGCGTTAATGAATCTCTATAGCTGGCTGGATGCCGAACGACTGCTGGCATCCAATACTCAGAATTTTACCTATTTCCCAGAGGGTATCGCGGATATCCGCGCTTACAGTGAAGCGATTGAAATAGACCTTGTCGGTGATAATCAAACCATTGCCCTTGATTTTATAAAAAACGTATTTGGCAATAACTGGCAGGCTGATGAACATAAGATAGAGCTGGCTTATGGCCCACAAAGCTCGATGGATGTTGAAATCATCACGCAGTGTGAAGAACAGGGCGAACGTCACCCAAGACCGCTTTGGAAAGATCTTGGTTATGAGGCCGCAACACAAGTACTGCCCAAAACCCCTGAACCTTTCGAGGGTCAGTGCAAAGTCGCAGCCTTTCACTCCTTTAAAGGCGGCGTGGGCCGTACCACTTCCTTGTTGACATGGTTCAAGGCGCTTCAGGTGAATTTCCACCGTGACAGCAAGCATAAGAGATTAAAAGTATTGCTTGTCGATGCTGATCTTGAGGCACCGGGGCTGACGTATTTGTTCAAGGACAGCGATAAGCCGGATGTTTCATGGATTCAATTTTTGGAAGCCAGTCACTATCCGGCGGTTGATGAGTCAGAAATGGTAGCCTCCTTCGCTAAAGAGCTTGATCGCTACACGAAAAGCGAAGCCGGGTTTGAGTACTGCTTGCTTCCTGCGTTTTCGAGCACCAGTGAATCGGGCATGGCTCAACTAATGAACATTTCTGTACGACCAGAACACCTGGCCCGATCTTATGAACAACCCTGGCGTTGTACCGATATGCTGCAAAAGCTGGGTAACTCCAGGCAGATATCATCCTGATTGACCTGAGAGCCGGACTCAGTGAACTTTCCAGCCCGCTGCTGTTTGACCCAAGAGTTGAACGTTTCGTGGTGACTACGCTGGCTGAGCAAGCGATTATGGGTACGGAATTTATTTTGAATCGCCTGACTTCCCTGGCGAATAATCAAGAGTGGCAAAAACAGTTTGGTGAAAAGACCTTAGACCCTCGCGTCATCACAACCTTTATCAATAAAGAGTTCAAAAAAACGGATCAATACAAAGTTGGTCTTGAGCGGTTGAACGCCGCTTATATGCCTGATAAATACGCTGAAGATAACACTAATGCCATCGACGGCCTTGAGATTATTGAAGGTGAGTTCAGCTCTCAACTCTTAAATCTGGGAACACTGGACAGTGCACTTTCGGTCATAGAAAATGCCAGCCCTTTGCTCAATGAAGGGCTTAACTGGGCCAGAGACTTCTTTAATTCTGAGAACCAGAAACCAACTCAAAAAACTGATGCCTACGCTTGTGGGGGAGAAGATAGTCCGGCAAACAAACTTTACGAATTAAGCGCCCAGCTGGTTTATGCCGAGCAGGGTAAAACGGATAAATTGCTGTTAACGACACCTCTGCGCAACCTTGCACAGCGACACGCCAGCAGCTTGCCGCAGATTGTTTCGATTGGTGCCAAAGGTTCCGGTAAAACATTTAACTACATTCAGCTATGTCGGCGTGGAAACTGGAAGAAATTTCTGGAAGAAGCAGAAATCAATGTTGATCGAAATCAGTCCTCTCGGTTAACAAGCACGTTTATTCTGCCCTTTACTCATTCAAAAAATACGGTCGATGATGCTGAAGATGCAATAAGTCAAGCTCGACTTTCTTTCTACAAAAAAGCAGGTGCACAAGACTCATTTAAACAGAGCAAGTTCATACGCATTAAAGATGCTGCCTTGCGAAACCCGACAACAGACTGGCTGGCATTTTGGGAAAAAAATATTATCGACCTTCATAACCTGGGAGGTCAGATCACTGATTTTGAAGCCTTGAACGAGGAGATGAAAAAACAGGAACTCCAGACCATTGTCGTTATTGATGGTATCGAAGATCTATTCCCGGAGGTCGGAGACTCTGAACAAGAAGCACTGGCTGTAAAAAATCTGCTTGAACTGCCCAACCGGTTACGTGAAATACGCAATTGCGCTATCGGTATTGTCATCTTTATTCGTGAAGATTATGTGGAAGCGGTCACGGCACAGAATCTTGGCCAATTTGTCGAACGTTATGAACCTTACCAGCTGCAATGGGATGCGGATGCGTTTCTACGACTGGTTTACTGGACTTGCGGGCAGGCTGGTTTAACGTTTGCACAAGACCCCGTTGCCAATCTGACAACCCGTGAAATATCGGTAAAACTCCATGTATTGTGGGGTTTGAAACTAGGTAGCCCTTCATCCCGGGAGGCTTACTCTGTGCGCTGGGTTTATGCAGCGTTGTGTGATCTGAAGGGACGTTTACAGGCAAGGGACGTTGTCCGCTTTTTAAAATATGCCAGTAAAAAAACTCGTGATTCAAGCAGCGTAAGCCAATTGACGGATCGCGTTTTAATGCCTCAGGCTATGCGCAATGCTATGAATGAATGCAGTTTGGAAAAAGTTGAGGAAGCGAAAAAGGAACTGGCGGTTTTAGGTGATTGGATTAAAAAATTGGCTAATATTGAGCCTGATAAGAAAACAATTCCATTTTCGGCGAAAGCTATTGACGCCAGCATGGAACAGCTTGAGAAATTGATCGAGTATGGAATTGTCTATGAAGATAAAAAAATTACTGAACCCCATCGTTACTATCTGCCAGAGTCTTATCGACAAGGGTTGGGATTCACCATGTCTAAAGGTGGTCGGCCCAAAGTTCAGGCTATGCTGAAGGACTCTCTGGGCAAAATTCCGGTTGATCCATGAAGAATCAGGGATAGTCAACACCCTTCTATGCTGTAGTGCTCTATCAAATCTCTACTACCTGCTGCGCCAAGTCTGGCGCAGTCCCCATTATCTCTCCATCCTGAATAAACGCCTTCACACCAACGTTCACAAACTCCACCTTAACTACTAATCACCGAACCATCCCGAAAACCCGGGTCGCGAACCGGGGTCGGGTCTTGATTCTTGATCTGATCGTCTTACACTTTCGCTTCGTACTGCGCCAAATTTGGCGCAGCTCCTTTTATTTCCCTCCCTGAACAAAAGCCTTTAGACTAACTCCCACTGACTCCCCTTTCACGGTAATAATCGAACCATCCTGAGGATCTGCCTGACTGGTGCCATTACCGTTATTGGCGGTGATGCCAGCCAAAACTTCCACTCCTCCAAGTATCAATGCCTTGAACTGCTGCAGGATATTTATGTAGTTGACAGATTCTCCAAAACCCTTGCCAATCAATAATGATCAAGCCGGTAAAGCTCCATGAGAAGCTATCAATATCCAGGCTAATTTCCATTGAGGGTAATTCTATCGGTGTCCGGGCAGGCAAAACGACAGTGGTAATTATGTTCATTAGCAGATAACTCTCCCTGATCTCTGGCTGTTCCGGCTCCGGCTTTTCCACAATAACCGGGTCTGTCTCGCCGCCATAGTTGCCGGTAACGCTCTCATCCTTGGCTTTCTGGCCGAAGCCCCACGGCAGGATAACCGGCTGATCCTCGGCTCTGTTTTTCTGGAAGGCAAAGCGCCGCTTGCTATCCCTTGGCTGAATAACCTTGGCATCAACTGATCGTCCCATTCGGAAATAAACAGCAGGTGTGGTTTCGGGCGGATAGGGAATGCCAGCAAAGCGGAAGTTAAGGAGGCTCGGTATCAGGTAGCCAAGCTTCTCTATCTGATGAGCAGGACTGAACTCATCCACTCGCCGGAAACTGCTGATCTGGTTGCTGTCTCTTACTAAAGTTCGGTTCCAGAGAATACGATCTTTCTCATCCTTTGCCTGAATGGAATGATCCCATCGCTGTGACTTATGACCATCTATGTTAACAGCCTGCTGCCAACGCCCGTCAGCTGTCGCCTATTTTTCCAGGCTGTCGCTATGACTAAAACTGACCTGAACTTCCTTTTTAGCCACTGCCCCCCAAAACAGCCCAAAAGGTGAGGCTTCTACAGACCTTGCCTGCCGACTACTTTGTGACCGGGAAGAGCTGATAGGCCGGTGGAATAAACCGCCGCTCTTTGCTGCTGTCGGCCAACGGCTTTTTTCCAGTTACCCTGATAAAACCGGATAACTGAAGGTGGCGGAACAAAGGCATATCTTGCTATCGGATAAAAGCCAAAGTCAGCACCCGGCTTATATGCATCAAGACCGAAAGCGAAATCAACCGGAGCTGTAATTACATAAGCCATAAATTATTGATTTGGGATAATAGTAGGATTAACCGGCCCATGGGCTAGTGGTCGACTGAATGGCTTTGCCTTGAACTTTGCAGTGCCTACACTTTAGTTCTGATTAATACATTATTTAAAAATACTTCAAAATAATTTTTGTCTTCAGACAAAGAGAATCGCTTCCTGAATTCCCACTTGAGAAACGGGCTATTTCAGGATTATAAGAATTAGTTGCATATAAATGATGCTCATTGCCTGAAAAATCCTGCTCAGAAATAAGAGAATCTAAATCTAATACACTTTGCTCAGGAGGCTCAAAAGTATACAGGCTCGTGGGATGAGTATGATCCAAGACATATTGCTTAAAGTTTTTCACTGCCATCAGTCAGCATCCCCCCGGATCTGTAGCGTAAAGTCGTCGTTTGTTTCGGTGCCCTGACCGGAAAGCACCGTCCGGCAAATCCAAACTGGCGCAAGGCACCCATCGGTATTAAAACGGATAGCGTTGCCTGTTGACCAGCCGCTGCCCCAACCATCGGCTTTCATCGTGAAATAAGGCACTCCCGCCTCCGGGTTAATGGGTGCGGTATCCGTTGTTGTGCTGCCGGTTGATATGATCCCGAGCTTTTCCTCAACAATCTGGAAGGAAGTCGTGCTGGTGAAGATAATCGCCCACTTGCCATAAATAGCCCCCTTGTTGGTCGCTTCTACCGGGTAGTTGATGGTGTTGTATTGGGCAGTTGTCTGGTCTCTAACCCGGTCATCCGTCCAGTTTGGATCGCCGCTATCCCATACCTTCTGGCTGAAAAAGTTTTTCACTCTGGCCTGAAGATCGCCATAGACCACCGCACTGCTGACCGAGGTTTCGCCTGCGGGCAAATCCCATGGCACCGGGGAGATAATGGACAGGTCACCGTTGATCTTCACATCGCTCAATACGCTCATGTGCTCCACCCGATCCTTGATGCTATAGGGTGCCGATAGCGGGCTACTGTCAGCATCAATCAGGCTCAACGGCTCGGCAAAGGTCACGGTTCCTGCCTCCCGGTCACTGGTATACTGGTCAGGAGACAAATACTTACCATTAGCATCAATAATGGTAATGTCTGCCTGATGATCTCGGGTAAGGTTTACCACTTGGCCTGCCGTTGGTGTACCAATATCGGTGGTTGCCGAATGACTTATAACCACAATATCCCCGGCTCGATAGATGGGAACCTTGCCATCGGGAGGCAAACGTACCGGGTCAAGGCCGATCAGTTCAGCATCGAGCGGCAGGCTGGTTTCCACCACGCAGTTGTAACGAACGCTTTGCGGGATGACGTAGATTGGCTTCTTTTCAGGAGAGTTTCCATCAGTAAACTCAATCTCGCACCAGCCAGTCGTAACGTCGATGTTTCCTGCCACCTCTGAAGTTTTGAAGTCGCCATTAAAGTCAGCTGTCGCAGTAATGACATCCCCGGTATCCACCCGCACTGCCGTTAGCTGCAAGCTGCCCTGTCGAACAGGAGCACCGGGAGTACGGAAAGCCACGGCATTTATGCCAAAGCCGACCCCGATGGTGGCCGCTGCCTGAATGGTGGCCGTATTGACGGTGCCAGATGGGTAGCTGGCCAGTGTCGCCAGCCCGCCGCTGTAATCGACCCTGCCAACCTGAACACCGGCATTGGTTTCTGTGCTCAGGTTTTTATAGAGAGAGCCATCCCGGTCAAAGTAGGTTTCACCATTCCATTGAAAAACCACGCTGCCGGGGAGCAAAACGGTATTGTCCATCAAGGGCAGCAGATCAATGGTCAACTCTGGCGAGGTAATATTCTCGTTATAAGGCGCATGACTTAAGCCGCTGGCCTGTGCAATGGCCGTAATGGTATTGCCAGTAAAGGTCTGAACTTTGGGTACATTGGTGACCTCGACCTCCCTGATACGACCATTGCCACCATGAGTTCTTACCCGCCATTCTGGATAGTTGTAATTCTCCAATGCCAGAATAGTGAACGCCCCGGTCTGGTAATCAATGCTGCCGGTTACTCCCCGCCAGCCACCCGATGTATCATCGCTGATCTGTTTGGCAACGTTTCTGGTGGACTGGTAGGTTGTCCAATCATCTTCAAATCTTGCGCCGTTGGGTACGTTGGACAGCTGCTTAACCAGAAATTGCAGCTGGATAGAACCGGGCAATAAAGGCGCTCCGGGTATGGTGCCGCTCATTACGCCCAGATCATCCACCGTAACAATGACCTCGCCACCAGCACTGGTGCCTTCTTCATAAGTCAGCTGTATTTCGGTTCCGCTGTCAGGCAGGTTGTCCAGTTTAAAACTCAGCTCGCCGGGAGCGTAATGAATAGCGCCGCTGCCATCGCCCGTCAGCAGGCCATTGCCCTGATCGGTCAGGGTTTTGTTCCCCCCGGATGAAATATACGTCACAGTCATGGAACCGGGCTTGATACCGGGCTTCTGAACAGTATGCCGGAAGGTCATATCATCCACCGGCACCGAGCCGGTTCTGATCGTCACCTCATCATCATTCTGAGCCACATAGCTGAGAACAATGGCACTGTCTGGATCGGGCAAAGCATCGAGGGTAATTGCCGCCGAGCCGGTTGCAAAGAGGATGGTGCCAGTTCCAGAACCAGTCATCTGTCCATTACCGGAATCCCGGATATCCTGCCATTTGCCGAGGGCGATATAGCTGACCACCAGCGTCCCCGGCCTTGGCTTGGCCTCGGCCATATTCAGGGTGTAGTTGAAGCCCCGGTTCTGGTTTGTGATTGGGATAGCACCACTGATCGCTGAGCCCGTCATTCCCACCGCTGGCTGATAAGTCGCATTACCGGAGGCCGAAAGAACTCCGCTTACTCGCCAGACGTTTACTTCCCCAAGGTCATAATCCACGGTCATCTTGGTGTAATTGTTGGTGCCGCTTTTATGGATCAGATTGCCTGTGCCGTTATCTTCAAAGGTGCCGCCATCCACCGAAAGGGTCAGGGTTCCGGGCAAAAATCCCCGCTGCAGATAGGTGCGGCTCTGGGTGCCAGTGATATGAACAAAGCGACAACTGACTGATCGGTTACTGGCCGAAGTCGCCACCACGGTCTTGCCGGTATAGCCGCCATATTGATCCAGTAATGGGCTTTCGACCTTGGCACTCGGCACCAAAGGCGCATAAACACTCTCAGCCTTTACCTTAAGGTCACCTGCGGTAATATTGGCACTCATAGACTGGATGCCATAGTAACGGCTGGTATCGGCTATCTGCGTTTCCTGAATGCGGCTGGTTTCTTCCTCTGGCTCCCCCGGCACTGGTGGCGCTCCGACAAAGGTCGTCACCAAAGGAGCGCTGATCTCCATTTCCACTTTCCGCCGGGTAAAATCTATATACTCCTGCCCGTTGTTATAGGTAAAAGACTCAACGGAATAATCAACGGCAGTAATACGGATGAACTGGCTGACTGTCTCATCTGGCGTTGTCAGCTTATAGACCTCGCCAATTTCAGGAACCGCCGATTCCTCTCGCTGATAGCCGACAACGGATCGCTGCCCTTCCAGCTGATCGCCCACCAGCTCCCACGATGCCTTAAGGCCCGGAACCACATAACTCTCGATCCGGTCTCTGGCATCGAGGCGCTCGTCAGTTTGGCTGTCGGTATTGAATAACAAGACAGAAACATTCTGATCCTTGGGAGGCTCAGTCAGGATCAAATGGCCTCCAAGGTAAATGTCATTGTTGTCGGTGCTGATCCCGATAAACGCCTTACGCAAAGCCACATCACCAATGGTTCGGTCAATCCGGGAAATGTCCTGAAAGAGATTATTAACGTTGCCATCAATGACCTCGTTACCGGTCACTCGACCGCCACCGTCTTCTTCATCGGTGAGGCGCTGACTTTCGAAGAGTTTTACGTCACTATTAGTAATCGCCATAGCAAATCCTTATGCTTGGTTGACATAAATAAATGTGAATGAGTGGCGAAAGGGAGGAACTTTTATAAGAAAGCGTGGTCTTAATCTGTAATTCGATAGTTCAATAATTCAATGAATCTAATCAATCAACTTCCTTCATTCGATGCTTCTTTTTCTTATCTTTGTTCCAGTGCATTAGGCTTGGTAGATCAAGAACAGCAATTTGGTACAACCGAACAGCAGCCTATTTATCAGGGCATACCAGTTCAAGCGCTGACCCCCATTTCTATCTACAATAGCGGACCAGATACATATCAAAATGAAGCTAATCATTCTAACTCATTGATTAAATACCACATTGAATCTCTAACAAACTTCGATTCAGAAAACGCTTCTGAAACAGGTATTCAAGAGATACCACAATCTATTCTTGATAAATATGTTCCTTACCAGAATGATTATGAACACGTTAAAAATCCATTATTACTAACACCAGGTACTCCCTTTCAGCAGATAATATCGTGGGACGAGCTTGAAATTAGAGAGCAAACAACAGCGAGTCATACAAGCTCAGGTTTACAGTTAACTAATCTTCCTGCCGGAATTCATAGTTCACAAGATTTACGGCCAGTTGCTGTCGTTAATCCGTTATGCATGCACCAAGCGACAAGTGATAACCAAACAACCCAGGCAGAAGTTAATGTTGATAGCAGTTCTTCACTTGCCGAGCGCAAAAGAGAGCGCCAAAGGGAGCCTCGCAAAGATCCCGCTTACCTCAAGCGCCAAAGGGAACTCAAAAGGGAGCTTCGCAAAGATCCCGCTTACGCCGAGCGCGAAAGGGAGCGCAAAAGGAAGCGCTACCAGACAGATCCCACTTACGCCGAGCGCGAAAGGCAGCGCAAAAGGGAGCGCAAAAGGGAGCTTCGCAAAGATCCTGCTTACTTAGAGCGCGAAAGGGAGCGCAAAAGGGAGCGCTACCAGACAGATCCCGCTTACGCCGAGCGCGAAAGGGAGCGTAAAAAGCAGCATCGTCAGTCAGTCAATTCAGCTAAAAACTCCGGTGATTTACCACTGACTTCTAATTTAACTGAAACGACCCAGAGTTCCAGTAAAAATTCAGAAGGTACTGCCCCCCACTTTTCAGTCGTCAAGCTGAAGGAATATTTACAGTCCCGATCGCCCCCACTCAGCCTTAGTGAACGGTTAGCAATCGAAGGGTAAGAAGGTATTGGTCGCTATCGTCCGGGTAGGCAAACGGCATAAGCTGTTGTGCCTCAATGGGAGCCCCGTTTGACCGATCAAAGATAACGGAAAACTCCCTGTTATCTGGGAGCCTCAACGTCATTGTTTTACTAACCGCCTTGGAGAGAGCAAAGAGGCTCTTGACCGTCAGCCGGGAAACCCAACCGGCCTCGCCATTACCAGAAAGAACAATAGAACGGCCATGAACTAACTGGCCTTCCTGTACCAATAAAGCCCCGGCCAGGCTGCGTCGGTGGTTTGCTCTACCGGGTTCCATTCAAATTCATTGATCCAGAGCAGATCATCTGGAAGAGTAATGGTATCCAGTTGCATCAGACCGTCCTCATACCTGCATTTTTCAGGGCATCCAGCAGTTTGGTTTCATCCCCCGGTGTTACCCCAACATTCACATCGCCCCCCGGATATTCGAGCCGGATAATACGCTGCGGGGTTTGTAAACGGTGCGTGGGGTAGATAAGTCTGCGCTCCCCTGGCAGTCTTTAAGAGCTTGCGTTCTCTCATTATTAGCTTGCCTCCTCCGGCTCACCGGGAACGGGAGATGCCCCAATAAATTTCGTCACCAAAGGTGCGCTAATCTGCATTTCCAACTTTCGCCGGGTAAAATCGATATACTACGCTCCAGCGAAATAGGTAAAAATCTCAGTGGAATAATCAACGGCTGTAATACGGATGAACTGACTGACTGTCTCATATAGCGTTGTCAGCTAATAGACCTCGCCAATTTCAGACACCGCCCATTCCTCCCGCTGATAGCCGACAACGGCACCCTGCCCTTCCAGCTGATCGCCCACCAGCTCCCATGATGCCTTAATGCCCGGAACCAAATAACTCTCGATCCGGTCTCTGGCATCGAGGCGCTCATCGGTTTGGCTGTCAGTATTGAATGACAAGACAGAAACATTCTGATAGCCATAGCAATTCCTTATGCTTGGTTGACATAAATAAATGGTGAATGAGTGGCGAAAGGTAGGAACTTTTATAAGAAAGCGTGGTCTTAATCTGTAATTCAATAGTTCAATAATTCAATGGATCAAATCAATCAACATCCTTCATTCGATGCTTCTTTTTCTTATCTATTTTCCAGCTCATTAGGTTTAGTAGATCAAGAACAGCAATTTAGTACCACCGAACAGCAGCCTATCTATCAAGGCATACCAGTTCAAGTGCAGAACCCTATTCCTATTTACAATTGCGGACCAGATATATATCAAAATGAAGCCAATCATTCTAATTCATTGATTCAATATAATATTGAATCTCTAACAAACTTCGATTCAGAAAACGCTTCTGGAACAGATATTCCAGAGATAGCACAATCTATTCTTAATGAATATGTCTCTTACCAGCCTAATGATGAATCCGTCAAGAATACATTATTACTAACACCAGGCACTCCCTTTCAGGAGCAAATATCGTGGGACGAGCTTGAAATTAGAGAGCAAACAACAGCGAATCATACAAGCTCAGGTTTACAGTTAACTAATCTTCCTGCCGGAATTCATAGCTCACAAGATTTACGGCCAGTTGCTGTCGTTAATCCGTTATGCATACACCAAACTACAAGTGATAATCAAACAACCCGGGCAGAAGTTAATGTTGAGGGCGGTTCTTCACTTGCCGAGCGCAAAAGAGAGCGCAAAAGAGAGCGCAAAAGGGAGCGCCAAAGGGAGCGCAAAAGGGAGCTTCGCAAAGATCCCGCTTACGCCGCGCGCGAAAGGGAACGCGAAAGGGAGCGCAAAAGGGAGCGCTACCAGACAGATTCCGCTTACGCCAAGCGCCAAAGGGAGCGCTACCAGACAGACCCCGCTTACGTCGAGCGCGAAAGGGAACGCCAAAGGGAGCGCTACCAGGCAGATCCCGCTTACGCCGAGGGACAAAAGATCTATATAAAGACCTACCAAAGAATCAAAATACAAACCTCCAACAAGAAAGAAGCTAAAGAGCAAGCTGTGATCGCAAGAGAGCGGTATCTTCAGTCAGTCAATTCAGCTAAAAACTCAGGTGATTTACCACTGACTTCTAATTTAGCTAAAGCGACCCAGAGTTCCAGTAAAAATTTAGAAGGTGCTGCCCCCCGCTTTTCAGTCGTCAAGCTGAAGGAATATTTACAGTCCCGATCGATCCCTCTCGGCCTTAGTGAACGGTCAGCAATCGAAGAAAGAGATTATTGATGTTTCCATCAATGACCTCGCTGCCAGTAAGCCGACCGCCACCGTCTTCTCCTTATGCTTGGTTGATATAAATAAATGGTGAACGAGTGGCGAAAGGGAGGAACTTTTATAAGAAAGCGTGGTCTTAATCTGTAATTTGATAGTTCAATAATTCAATGGATCAAACCAATCAACCTCCTTCATTCGATGCTTCTTTTTCTTATCTTTGTTCCACTGCATTAGGTTTAGTAGATCAAGAACAGCAATTTGGTACCATCGAACAGCAGCCTGTTTATCAAGGCATACCAGTTCAAGTTCTGAACCCTCTTCCTATTTACAATTGCGGACCAGATACATATCAAAATGAAGCTGATCATTCTTATTCATTGAATAAATATATTATTACATCCCTAACAAACTTCGATTCAGAAAACGCTTCTGGAATAGATATTCCAGAGATACCACAATCAATTCTTGATGAATATGTTCCTTACCAGCGTGATTATGAACCCATTAAAAATCCATTATTACTAACACCAGGCACTCCCTTTCAGGAGCTAATATCGTGGGACGAGCTTGAAATTAGAGAGCAAACAACAGCGAATCATACAAGCTCAGGTTTACAGTTAACTAATTTTCCTGCCGACATTCATAGTTCACAAGATTTACGGCCAGTTGCTGTCGTTAATCCGTTATACATGCATCAAGCTACAAGTGATAACCAAACAATCCGGGTAGAAGTCAATGTTGATGTCAGTTCTTCACTTGCCGAGCGCAAAAAAGAGCACCAAAGGGAGCGCTACCAGAAAGATCTCACTCACGTCGAGCGCCAAAGGGAGCTTCGCAAAGATCCCGCTTACGTCCAGCGCGAAAGAGAGCGCAAAAGGGAGCGCTATCAGACAGATCCCGCTTACGCCGAGCGAGAAAGGGTGCGCAAAAGGGAGCGCTACCAGACAGATCCCGCTTACGCCAGGCGTCAAAGGGCGCGCCAAAGTGAGCTTCGCAAAGATCCCGCTTACGTCCAGCGAGAAAGGGAGCACAAAAGGGAGGTCCAAAGGAGCTTCGCAAAGATCCCGCTTACGCCGAGGGACAAAAGATCTATATAAAGACCTACCAAAGAATCAAAATACAAACCTCCAACAAGAAAGAAGCAAAAGAGCAAGCTGTGATCGCAAGAGAGCGGTATCTTCAGTCAGTCAATTCAGCTAAAAACTCAGGTGATTTACCACTGACTTCTAATTTAACTGAAACGACCCAGAGTTCCAGTAAAAATTCAGAAGGTACTGCCTCCCCGCTTTTCAGTTGTCAAACTGAAGGAATATTTTCAGTCCCGATCGAACCTATCTCACCCTGAGTGAACGGTCAATAATCGGAGGGTCATAAGGTATTGGTCTCTGTCCTCTGGATAGGCAAACGGTAAAACTTGCTGTGCCTTTAAGGAATAGTCCCGAAATAACTTCCTCATTTCGCCCAGTTTCAGGGATAGCTCTATAGTTCCATTTTGGGAGAATTTTATCTAACTGAATGGTCACGTTCGTTGAGAGTCTTGTAGAACTTGATCATCTGGATGGCGACTTGCGGGGAGTAATGGCTCAAGGTAGCTTCCTGTACTTCGTGGCGCTGAGGCCATTATCTCAGTTTTATAGCCTCAGGGGAAACCGGGAAATTATTTCGGGACTATTCCTTAGTAAAGGTCAGCAATCGAAGAAAGAGATTATTGATGTTTCCATCAATGACCTCGCTGCCAGTAACGCGCCCCCCACCGTCTTCCACATCTGTGAGGCGCTGACTTGCGAAGAGTTTTACGTCGCTATTAGTAATAGCCATAGCAATTCCTTATGCTTGATTGACATGGATATAAGGTTAATGAGTGGCGAAAGGGAGGAACTTTTATAAGAAAGCGTGGTCTTAAACTGTAATTCAATAACTCAATAATTCAATGGATAGACCAACTTCTTCTCAATTAAGTCCAGCCCCTAATGGCCTTTCTAATATTCCAAGCATATCTTTAGCTGAATCTGGTGCAACAGGTCAGGTTTTCTCCCGAATGGTTACTGAAGTTGGACTACCTGTAACTAACCATGACATGACTGACCAATCTACAAGTTCAGATAATCAAGGATATTTAAATCATAAAAAAAAATGGTTGAAAGATTTCGCTGTACAAAATCAAACTGGCTATAACGATTCTCCTGCAATTCCAGTAGCTATACTACTGGAAAATTATCAGGTTGCAGAATATGACCCTGAAAATAAAACTTTTTCGATATACTCCATAACAAAGGGTGTTCAATCAATCTCGCAAAACTCAACAGATGTTGATACCAAACTTAATTCACCCATCCAAATTCCTAAACAAGACGGCATTGGTAATTTCTCTAAATCTACAGCGCCGATTGCGATTATTACCCGACGATTGAAAAGTGAACATCTTCAACAATATATATCTCCTGCGATTCAAGACGAAGAAGCTGTTGATGAAAATTCTTCACATATTGAATGCCAAAGGGAGCTTCGCAAAGATCCCGCTTACCCCGAGCGCCAAAGGGAGCGCAACAGGGAGCGCCAAAGGGAGCGCTACCAGACAGATCCCGCTTATGCCGAGCGCCAAAGAGAGCGCAACAGGGAGCGCCAAAGGGAGCGCTACCAGACAGATCCCGCTTATGCCGAGCGCCAAAGGGAGCGCAACAGGGAGCGCCAAAGGAAGCTTCGCAAAGATCCCGCTTACGCCGAGCGCGAAAGGGAGCGCAAAAAGGAGCGCTACCAGACAGATCCTGCTTACGCCGAGCGCGAAAGGGAGCGCCAAAGGGAGCGCTACAAGACAGATCCCGCTTACGCCGAGCGCCAAAGGGATCGCCAGGAAGCGCTACCAGACAGATCCCGCTTACGCTGAGCGCCAAAGGGAGTGACAAAGGGAGCTTCGCAAAGATCCCGCTACACCCAGTGCCAAAGGGAGCGCAAAAAACCTTATCATCAGTCAGTCAATTCAGCTAAAACTCAGGTGAGTTACCACTGACACAGACTGGTGTTTATTGTACATTTGCAAAAAGTCTTTATAGAGCAAATACACCTGCTCAGCCTGTCGCAGCATTTCAGCCTCAACTTTCTTTGCCCAGGCCTTGCCAGAAGTCTTGTCTGGAAAGGATAAACAAACATTTATCCGTCGCTATACCGGAGAAATCGAGAAAATCAAAAAACAGTACCCTAATGCGACATACGTTGGAGTAGCTGATGGAGCCCCGGATAACTTGACGTTCCTTGAGCCTTTTGTCTCGTAGCAGGTGCTGGATTTTTACCATGTCCCTGAATTGGTTCAGGCGTCACTGAAGCAGCTTGTAAAATATTGGTGAAGCAGCGAATGTGTCGGTCAGGAATGCGTTGGAAGGAAGAAGGAGCTTCCATGCTGCTTACCCTCAGAGCATTGGTCTGTTCATCCGGTCACTGGGAGTGTTTCTGGAAGAGAATGAATCAATACGGCTTCCCAATTGCTCATAATCTTCAGAGCTAACATCAATCAGGCTGAACACCCGATCCGATCTCTGGCATCGAGGCGTTCGTCGGCTTGGCTATCGGTATTGAATAACAAGACAGAAACATTCTGATAGACATAGCAAATCCTTATGTCTGGTTGACATAAATAAAGGATAATTTGTGAAAGAGAGGAACTTTTATAAGAAGGCGTGGTCTTAAGATGTAATTCAGTAATTCAGTAATTCGATAATTCAATGAATCAAACCAATCAATTTCCTTCATACGATGCTTATTTTTATTATCTTTGTTCCAGCGCATCAGGTTTATTAAATCAAGAACAGAAATTCGGTGCCACCGAACAGCAGCCTATTTATCAAGGCATACCAGTTCAAGTGCTGAACCCTATTCCTATTTATAATAGCGGACCAGACACATATCAGAATGAAGCTGATCGTTCTTATTCATTGAATCAATATAATATTGAATCTCTAACAAACTTCGATTCAGAAAGCGCTTCTGGAACAGGTATTCAAGAGATACAACAACCCATTCTTAATGAATATGTTCCTTACCAGCATGATTATGAATCCGTTAAAAATCCATTATTACCAACACCGAGTACTCCCTTTCAGCAGCTAATATCGTGGGACAAGTTTGAAATTAGAGAGCAAACAACAGCGAATCATACAAGCTCAGGTTTACAGTTAACTAATCTTCCTGTCGTAATTCATAATTCACAAGATTTACGGCCAGTTGCTGTCGTTAATCCGTTATGCATGCACCAAGCTACACGTGATAACCGAACCACCCAGGCAAAAGTTAATATTGATGGCAGTTCTTCACTTGCCGAGCGCAAAAGGGAGCGCCTAAGGGAGCGCCTAAGGGAGCGCCTAAGGGAGCGCCTAAGGGAGCGCCTAAGGGAGAGCAAAAGGGAGCGCCTAAGGGAGCACCTAAGGGAGCTTCGCAAAGATCCCGCTTACGCCCAACGCGAAAGGGAGCGCCAAAGGGAGCGCTACCAGACAGATCCCGCTTTCGCCGAGCGCCAAAGGAAGAGCAAAAGGGAGCGCTACCAGACAGATCCCGCTTTCGCCGAGCGCCAAAGGAAGAGCAAAAGGGAGCGCTACCAGACAGATCCCGCTTTCGCCGAGCGCGAAAGGGAGCGCCAAAGGGAACTTCGCAAAGATCCCGCTTACGCTGAGGGACAAAAGATCTATATAAATACCTACAAAAGAATCAAAATACAAACCTCCAACAAGAAAGAAGCAAAAGAGCAAGCTGTGATCGCAAGAGAGCGGTATCTTCAGTCAGTCAATTCAGCTAAAAACTCAGGTAATTTACCACTGACTTCTAATTTAACTGAAACGACCCAGAGTTCCAGTAAAAATTCAGAAGGTTCTGCCTCCCCGCTTTTCAGTTGTCAAACTGAAGGAATATTTTCAGTCCCGATCGAACCTATCTCACCCTGAGTGAACGGTCAGTAATCGAAGGGTCATAAGGTATTGGTCTCTGTCCTCTGGATAGGCAAACAGTAAAACTTGCTGTGCCTCTAAAGGAACACCGTTAGACCGTTCAAAAAGATAACAGAGAACTGCCGACTATCTGGGAGCGTTAGAGTCATCGTATTATTGGCCGCTTTAGAGAGAGTAAACAGGTTCTTAACCGTCAGCCGGGAAACCCAACCAGCCTCACCATTGCCAGAGAGAATGATTGGCCAGCAATTCCCGCTAAATTGATTATGGTCAATAATACCAAAGCTTTTAGACAGATCCGGCAGTTCTGAAATCGCAGAATATCAGGTAAAATATCCTGCATTACATGACTACTGTTGTTTACTGTGCCTCCATCTAATCGAAAGACAGTTGCCGAAAAACTGATCAGCATCGTTTCTAAAGAAGCTGCAAAAATACCGGATTTCCGACCAAGGAAGAGTCAGGATGCAATCCCGCTTCATGATGCGATCATGAGCGGCCTTGCCGTCATGCATTTGAAGTATCCGTCATTGCTGCAGTTTGACCGGGATTGCGTCAAAAAACCGGATAAGAAGGAAGTACTGCCTCTGATGCCAGAACCCATCACTTCTCACCCCTCGCTTTATGAATCAGTCGATGAACTGGATAAGGCGGATCAAGTGGTGCGCTATCAGTATACCGATGAGGAGGGATACCGACACTGGTTCCGGTTCGTGAACGATGTCCCTGTTAACAAGTCCCATAAAGAGACGCTGGTCAACTATCTCGAATACGTCGAAATTGATCCAAAGGGTAACAAGAAGTACGTCAACACCTGGATTACCGATATCAAACTCACCAGGGAGAACGTGGCGAAAGTCATGCGAGGAGGACGCGCCAGATGGAAAATTGAGAACGAAACGTTTAACACACTGAAAACACAGGGCTACCATCTCGAACACAATTACGGGCACGGAGAGCAGCACCTGGCCACCAACCTGGCCTGCCTGACTTTTACCGCCTTTCTCATTAACCAGATAGAGCAACTGGCTTGCAAGTTCTTCCAGCAAGCTCTTGAAGCAAAGAAGTCCAAAAAAGCGCTATGGCTTGGGATACGAGGCTTATTTGACTGGTTTGTCATCGATAACTGGGAGGATGTGTACACAGCGATTATTGGTGGCAGGAGTGTCAGCTTAAAACACCTGGTTGTTGACACCACATGAGATAACGCCGGTAGCCCTGTGTATCCTGTGTTCTGAACTTGCTGATATGTTGGCTGATAAAGTAGCCATGGTTCGTTCAACCATGAAAAACAGTCACTTGGATAATCTATTTATGCGGCTACAGAGATATGGTCAGCGGGAATTGCTGGCAAATTCTTATGCTTGGTTGACATAAATAAAGAATGAGTTGTGAAAGAGAAGAACTTTTATAAGAAGGCGTGGTCTTAAGCTGTAATTCAACAATTCGATAATTCAATGGATCAAACCAATCAATTTCCTTCATTTGATGCTTATTTTTATTATCTTTGTTCCAGCGCATTAGGTTTAGTAGATCAAGAACAACAATTTGGCACCACCGAACAGCAGCCTGTTTATCAAGGCATACCAGTTCAAGTGCTGAACCCTATTCCTATTTACAATAGCGGACCAGATACATATCAGAATGAAGCTGATCGTTCTTATTCATTGAATCAATATAATATTACATCCCTAACAAGTCTCGATTCAGAAAACGCTTCTGGAACAGGTATTCAAGAGATACCACAATCCATTCTTGATGAATATGTTCCTTACCAGCATGATTATGAACCCGTTAATAATCCATTATTACTAACACCAAGTACTCCTTTTCAGGAGATAATATCGTGGGACGAGCTTGAAATTAGGGAGCAAACAACAGCGAATCATACAAGCTCAGGTTTACAGTTAACTAATCTTCCTGCCGGAATTAATAGTTCACAAGATTTACGGCCAGTTGCTGTCATTAATCCGTTATGCATGCACCAAGCAACAAGTGATAACCAACAAAACCAGGCAGAAGTTAATGTTGATGGCAGTTCTTCACTTGCCGAGCGCAAAAGGGAGCGCCGAAGGGAGCGCCAAAGGGAGCGCAAAAGGGAGCTTCGCAAAGATCCCGCTTACGCCGAGCGCGAAAGGGAGCGCAAAAGGGAGCGCAAAAGGGAGCGCTACCAGACAGATCCCGCTTACGCCGAGCGCCAAAGGAAGCGCCAAAGGGAGCGCAAAAGGGAGCGCAAAAGGGAGCGCTACCAGACAGATCCCGCTTACGCCGAGCGCCAAAGGAAGCGCCAAAGGGAGTGCTACCAGACAGATCCCGCTTACGCCGAGTGCGAAAGGGAGCGCCAAAGGGAGGGCAAAAGGGAGGGCAAAAGGGAGCTTCGCAAAGATCCCGCTTACGCCGAGCGCCAAAGGGAGCGCCAAAGGGAGCTTCGCAAAGATCCCGTTTACGCCGAGGGACAAAAGATCTATATAAAGACCTACAAAAGAATCAAAATACAAACCTCCAATAAGGAAGAAGCTAAAGAGCAAGCTGTGATCGCAAGAGAGCGGTATCTTCAGTCAGTTAATTCAGCTAAAAACTCAGGTGATTTACCACTGACTTCTAATTTAGCTAAAGCGACCCAGAGTTCCAGTAAAAATTTAGAAGGTGCTGCCCCCCTGCTTTTCAGTCGTCAAGCTGAAGGAATATTTACAGTCCCAATCGCCCCCTCTCAGCCTTAGTGATCGGTCAGCAATCAAAGAAAGAGATTATTGATGTTTCCATCAATGACCTCGCTGCCTGTAACCCGCCCGCCAACGTCATCCTCATCTGTGAGGCGCTGACTTTCGAAGAGTTTTACGTCACTATTTAGTAATAGCCATAGCAAATCCCTATGCTTGGTTGACATAAATAAAGAATGAGTTGTGAAAGAGAAGAACTTTTATAAGAAGGCATGGTCTTAAGCTGTAATTCAACAATTCGATAATTCAATGTATCAAACCAATCAATTTCCTTCATTTGATGCTTATTTTTATTATCTTTGTTCCAGCGCATTAGGTTTAGTAGATCAAGAACAACAATTTGCTACCACCGAACAGCAGCCTGTTTATCAAGGCATACCAGTTCAAGTGCTGAACCCTATTCCTATTTACAATAGCGGACCAGATACATATCAGAATGAAGCTGATCGTTCTTATTCATTGAATCAATATAATATTACATCCCTAACAAGTCTCGATTCAGAAAACGCTTCTGGAACAGGTATTCAAGGTAAGCGTCCAAGCAGGGAGCAGACTCCCCCTACTTGTCGAGATCGGCTTTTAATGGATTGGCCCCGAATTTCTCTTTCCAGAGTCGCGGTATCAGTTCCCTGATATCACGGGCCGGGTGGAGGCTGATGCGTTGGAGAACATCAACCAGGTATTTGTAGGGATCGATGCCCGCCAGCTGGCAGCTGGTGATCAGCGTCTGGAACACGGCAACATTGTCTGCGCCTTCTTCCGTCCAGCAGAACATCCAGTTCTTTCTTCCCATCGGGATGCAACGAAGGCCACGTTCAAGATGATTGGTGTCTATCGCTACCGTTGGATCGTTCAGGTAAACCTGAAGCTCTTTTTCCCGCTTGTGAACATAGCCCAGTGCCTTGCTCAGAGGGTTGCTGGGAACCAGGTCAAGCCGTCTCAGCTGCTCCCGGTTCCATTCAAAGAACTGGTCAACCAGGGGTTTGGCTTTTTGTTGGCGATAATCACGCAGTACGTCGCCTTCCAACCCCTGACGACGGATGTCATCTTCAACCTTGTACAGTGCGCCGATCTGTTTCAGGGCTTCTTTGGTCGCTTCGGGTTCCGCTTTTTCTGACTTGACGAAATAACGTCGGCTGTGTGTCCAGCACTCGGCATGAGTGATCTTTGGGTATTTCGAGCAAAGGCTAGCGTAGCCGGGGTAGCCATCTGTGAGTAATACCCCTTCAAATTCTTTCAGGTAAGGCTCAACCACATCACAGGAGCGGCTGTCGGAGTAGATAAAGGCTATTTCTTCGTGGTCGCCATAAAACTGCCTTTCACCACCCCTATCAGGAATACACCGACTCGTAAAAATTGCCCAAAATCTGCATGATCGTCCATTGTCTTTCCTTCAAACCGATCACATGTTCCTCCTGATTATTGACCGTTAAGACATTTATTCCCTGGAAACAGAAAAACACCCATCTCGCCGTTGGGTTCTGGCAGGGCTTCTTTTTCTGGTTTGGAAATACTCGGCTCTGTTTCTTCAGCTCGTGCCTTATTTTGTGCTGGATAGCAGCATAGACCATCAGGCACAGTGTCATCACCATTAACAGAGCTTCAATGCGCTCAGCTTTCTTCAGATAGAGTGAAGAGACCAGAAAGTCCGGGCTTTTCAGGAATCGAAAGCCGCCCTCAACCTGTTGTTGTGACTTGTAGGTAGACAATAGCTCCGTCGCACTCATGCAATTCTGATCCAATTCATTGGTGCCCAGGATAAAGCAACCCAGTGAGGCCTGTGCATTCTCCCTTTTCTGACAGGGAACAAAGCATTCAGCCTGCACAAAGTACTCGAAGTGATCAGGCTTGCTATCCGGCGATGGCCGTCCCCTGCCCGAATAACAGGGTTTACCGGTAACCTCAGGCTCCGTTGCACTCTGGCAGAGTTTCGATTGTTTCTGCCATAAGGCAAAAGCCTTCAATGCATCGTCCCGACACAGAAAGGCCTTTTTTCCCAGCTTTTCCAGATCACGGGCTTCTTTCAGTGACTGCTTCTGCATCTTTCGGGTCAGTGTTTTCTGTTCAACCAGCCTGCGCTTTTTGTTGAGAAACAAGAACCATCGTTGTTTAACATCTCCATAGCAGGAAGGCACTTCAGCAGAGTAATAATCTTCATAGCCTTCAACCGGCTCCAATGACATGGCTGGCGCTTTGCCGACCAGCTCCTTTGCACCCTTGATATTCAGGGGCACACGGGAGATAAACAGCTGCTTTTGCTCGTCAAGCAACTGAAGGGTTTCAGCAACGTACATGGCGGCATCAGCGACCAGATAGCGGCTATTCAAAGTCTCCTTGAAACACGACAGATGATTTTTGATAATTTCCTGAAAACAAGTTTTGTCGTTTACATTACCGCTCGCAGGTGCCATAAACACTGGAATACCTGCCTCATTTTCGGTCATTAACTGCAAGACCACCTGATTCAGGTCAGGTCGGTGGTCACGGCTGTAACCGCGGCAGATATGGATACAATTCAAGTCATCAGGATTTTCATGACTGTTATAGATTCCATCCACATGAAAGCTGGTGCCATCCAGATTCAATGCCTTGCAGGGCAGCTTCAGATGATTGACAACCTTAACGGCAAGGTTCAGGTACAAGTCACTGACGCCAGCGTCGTACAGGCTATCAAGGGCCCGACCAAGTACCTTGTCGTTCAAGTGTTCGGGCTGTATGCCTTCCCCGATGAGGCGATCAATCGGCTTGTCCTCAAAAAACTCAGGGAACATATACAGAGTTTGCCCTGTAAACCCCAACCCATTGATGATCATTGCGACCACCGCTTGTCCTATAGTGACATGACGCACATCGGAGTCATTAGTTATACGCGCATCGATGTATTCGGCTATCCTTAGCTCCCGACACATAGCGGCAACCAAGCCAAGGTGGTTCAGGTTCTTAAACTGGTATTGAACTGGCAACATGTCGACGTTCCTGAATATCTGATCAATCCTTTGACAACAGATTTCAGGAAAATATCAATCGGGGTGGTGAAAGGCAGATAAAAGCACCAGAAGTAGCCTTTTTTCATTTTACCCTTACATTTCAGCCCAGCTTTTGAGGGTGTTTCATCCAGTGCCAGGGTGTGACTTTCAAGGCAGCTGTTCAGTACTTCATGGGCGACAGGTTGTAACAACTGGCCAGCACGCTGCTCCAGATTGGTCAGCGTGCCACGACTGACGGTGATACCGCTGGCTTCCAGTCTCTGATGTTGACGGTAAAGCGGCAGGTGGTAGCGGTATTTCTCAACCAGCAGGCCAGCTATAAAGCTCACATCGGCAAAGCTGCGGTCAAACAGGCCGGAGGGGGCTGCCGCCGTGCTCAGGGTTTGGTCTGCCTTATGGCGAACGACGTCCCTCTGGTATTTCAGAATAACGTAACTGCCCGGTCGCTGCGCCAGACGATGGGTATATTTATGATCAATGATTTCATACTGGTCGGCGTCTTCACCCTGCATTTCAGGAGCCGGAATATGAATCAGCTCAACAGGTACACCTTCCGTGAAGCGCAATCCCTGATCGGTAACACAGTCATCCGGCCTGTGCTTCTTTCTGCGCTCATAGGTGATGGTTTCTGTTTCCGGAACTTCTGGAGACTCAATGTTCTTGAGGATCTCCCCGAGAGCCAGCTGGTCCGGGTTTTCTATCAGTCTCTTTTCCGATTTTTCACCAAACAGCTGTTGTTTAAACCAGGCCAGCTGATGTTTGAGGGACTCGTTTTCCTGCTTCAGGTGTTCGTTCGCAGATTTGTGTTCCTGCAACAGCACCTGCAACTGCTTGAGCAGCTGCAGGTGAGAGGGTTGATTGGCAGGAACAGGAAGATTCATAGCCCTTGAATGTAGCTGCTATTCAGAGGTTGTGCTGTTCGATGTATCAGGTTTTACATAACGTTTGTGATAGCGGATAGAACGGGTATCAATACCGTCAATGATCAGCTTCAGGTCGGTCAATGCCAGCAGTTGTTTAACCGCCTGACCGGCGTGGGAGTGAAACTGACCCTGCTCCAGTCGTTTACTCCAGATGCAGTAACCGCTACGTTCAAAGTACAGCACCTTGCACTGGTTTCGGCGACGATTGATAAAGACGAACAACTGCCCACTCAACGGGTCTTCCTCAAGGGTATTTTTCACCAGAGCAACCAGGCCGTTGTATGACTTCCTCATATCGGTGGGGCGGTTATAAAGCCAGACCCGCACCTGTGATTCAGGAAAAAACATGATCAACGCCGCATACGCAGGGTTACACCACCGGGTAATTCGAGTTCAATTTCCCATGGAGGCAGGTCTGATGGTGTGTTGTGAAAATCAGTTTTAAATTCGAACCAGTCAGGGTCTGGTTGTGCTGGTTGATCAGGCCTTTCGGTTGCCTGCCTTAGTTTGCGCTTCCACAATGTGAAGGTTGACAGGCAGATATTGCGCGAAAGGCAAAAGGCTTTCTGGCTGATGCCGCTTTCCCGCTGTTGATCGATGAGGCCTTGCCACTGTTCAGAAGTGCGGCGGTTTGGTTGTTTTTGATTCACGGCTCGCTCCTGTTTTTAAAACAGGGGTTAGCGTGGCAGACAGATGATGGGTTTTGAAGACGTCCTTAAATAAGCGCTTACTATTCAAGAGATACCACAATCCATTCTTGATGAATATGTTCCTTACCAGCATGATTATGAACCCGTTAATAATCCATTATTACTAGCACCAAGCACTCCCTTTCAGGAGCTAATATCGTGGGACGAGCTTGAAATTAGGGAGCAAACAACAGCGAATCATACAAGCTCAGGTTTACAGTTAACTAATCTTCCTGCCGGAATTCATAGTTCAAAAGATTTACGGACAGTTGCTGTCATTAATCCGTTATGCATGCACCAAGCTACAAGTGATAACCAAAAAACCCAGGCAGAAGTTAATGTTGATGGCAGTTCTTCACTTGCCGAGCGCAAAAGGGAGCGCGAAAGGGAGCTCCTAAGGGAGCTTCGCAAAGATCCCGCTTACGCCGAGCGCCTAAGGGAGCGCAAAAGGGAGCGCCTAAGGGAGCGCCTAAGGGAGCGCCAAAGGGAGCGCCAACGGGAGCGCTACCAGACAGATCCCGCTTACGCCGAGCGCAAAAGGGAGCGCCAAAGGGAGCTTCGCAAAGATCCCGCTTACGCCAAGCGCAAAAAGGAGCGGTACCAGGCAGATCCCGCTTACGCCGAGGGACAAAAGATCTATATAAAGACCTACAAAAGAATCAAAATACAAACCTCCAACAAGGAAGAAGCTAAAGAGCAGGCAGTGATCGCAAGAGAGCGGTATCTTCAGTCAGTCAATTCAGCTAAAAACTCAGGTGATTTACCACTGACTTCTAATTTAGCTAAAGCGACCCAGAGTTCCAGTAAAAATTTAGAAGGTGCTGCCCCCCTGCTTTTCAGTCGTCAAGCTGAAGGAATATTTACAGTCCCGATCGACCCCTCTCAGCCTTAGTGAACGGTCAGCAATCGAAGGGTCAGAAGGTACTGAACATTATCATCTGGATAAGCGAACGGTAGAACCTGCTGTACCTCAATGGGAGCCAGCAATTCCCGCTGACCATATCTCTGTAGCCGCATAAATAGATTATCCAAGTGACTGTTTTTCATGGTTGAACGAACCATGGCTACTTTATCAGCCAACATATCAGCAAGTTCAGAACACAGGATACACAGGGCTACCGGCGTTATCTCATGTGGTGTCAACAACCAGGTGTTTTAAGCTGACACTCCTGCCACCAATAATCGCTGTGTACACATCCTCCCAGTTATCGATGACAAACCAGTCAAATAAGCCTCGTATCCCAAGCCATAGCGCTTTTTTGGACTTCTTTGCTTCAAGAGCTTGCTGGAAGAACTTGCAAGCCAGTTGCTCTATCTGGTTAATGAGAAAGGCGGTGAAAGTCAGGCAGGCCAGGTTGGTGGCCAGGTGCTGCTCTCCGTGCCCGTAATTGTGTTCGAGATGGTAGCCCTGTGTTTTCAGTGTGTTAAACGTTTCGTTCTCAATTTTCCATCTGGCGCGTCCTCCTCGCATGACTTTCGCCACGTTCTCCCTGGTGAGTTTGATATCGGTAATCCAGGTGTTGACGTACTTCTTGTTACCCTTCGGATCAATTTCGACGTATTCGGGATAGTTGACCAGCGTCTCTTTATTTTTGACGCAATCCCGGTCAAACTGCAGTAATGACGGATACTTCAAATGCATGACGGCAAGGCCGCTCATGATCGCATCATGAAGCGGGATTGCATCCTGACTCTTCCTTGGTCGGATATCCGGTATTTTCGCAGCTTCTTTAGAAACGATGCTGATCAGTTTTTCGGCAACTGTCTTTCGATTAGATGGAGGCACAGTAAACAATAGTAGTCATGTAATGCAGGATATTATACCTGATAGTCTGCGATTTCAGAACTGCCGGATCTGTCTACAAGCTTTGGTATTATTGACCATAATCAATTTAGCGGGAATTGCTGGTAAATGAGTGGCGAAAGGTAGGAACTTTTATATGAAAGCGTGGTCTTAAGCTGTAATTCAATTATTCAATTATTCAATGTATAGACTAACTTCGTCTCAACTAAATCCAGCCACTAAAGGCCTTTCTAATATTCAAGGCATGCCTTTAGCTGAACCTGGTGCAACAGGTCAGACTTTCTTCCGAATGGTTACTGAAGTTGAACAACCTGTAACTAACCATAACATGACTGACCAATCTACAAGTTCAGATAATCAAGGGTATTTAAATCATAAAAAAAAATGGTTGAAATATTTTGCTGTACAAAATCAAACCAGCTATAAAGATTCTCCTGCAATTCCAGTAGCTACCCCCATAAATCTAATTGACCCCCTGAAAAATTATCAGACTGCAGAATATGACCCTGAAAATAATACTTTTTCGATATACTCCTTAACAAAGGGGGTTCAATCAACCTCGCAAAACTCGACAGATGTTGATACCAAACTTAATCCACCTATTCAAATTCCTAATCAAGACGGCATTGGTAATTTCTTTAAATCTACAGCGTCGATTGCGATTATTACCCCACGATTGAAAAGTGAAAATCTTCAACAATATACATCTCCTTCGATTCAAGCCGAAGAAGCTATTGATGAAAATTCTTCACATATTGAATGCCAAAGGGAGCTTCACAAAGATCCCGCTTACGCCCAGCGCAAAAGGGAGCGCCAAAGGGAGAGCAGAAGGGAGCGCCAAAGGAAGCGTTACCAGACAGATCCCGCTTACGCCCAGCGCCAAAGGGAGCGCCAAAGGAAGCGTTACCAGACAGATCACGCTTATGCCGAGCGCCAAAGGGAGCGCCTGAGGGAGCTTCGCAAAGATCCCGCTTACGCCCAGCGCGAAAAAGAGCGCCAAAGGGAGCGCCAAAGGGAGCGCCGCAAGCAGTATCGTCAGTCAGTCAATTCAGCTAAAAAGTCAGGTGATTTACCACTGACTTCTAATTCAGCTGAAGCGACCCATAGTTCCAATAAAAATTTAGAAGGTGCTGCCCCCCGATTTTCAGTCGTCAAGCTGAAGGAATATTTACAGTCCCGATTGACCCCTTTCAGCCTTAGAGAACGGTCAGCAATCGAAGGGTAAGAAGGTAATGGTCGCTATTCGTCCGGGCAGGCAAACGGCACAAGCTGTTGTGCCTCAACGGGAGCTCCATTGGAACGATCATAGATAACGGAAAACTGCCGGTTATCCGGGAGCGTCAACGTCATAGTTTTATTTGGCGCTTTGGAGAGAGCAAACAGGTTCTTGACCGTTAGCCGGGAAACCCAACCGGCCTCGCCATTACCAGAAAGAACAGTAGAATGGCCGAACTAACTGGCCTTCCTGCACCATTAAAGCCCCGGTCAGGCTGCACTCGGTGGTTTGCTCTACCGTGTTCCATTCAAATATCTGTCCGGAGGTTAGAGACCGCATAGATTACCTTACATGGAGAGTCAGCTAATCCCCTCTAAACTCTTGCCAGCTCTGGCCTCCAGATTTTTTGTCCCGTACACAGGTAATAGCCATAGCAATTCTTTATGCTTGGTTGACATAAATATATGATGAATGTATGGCGAAAGGGAGGAACTTTATATAAGAAAGCGTGGTCTTAATCTGCAATTCGATAATTCAATAATTCAATGAATAGACCAACCTCTTCTCAATTAAGTCCAGCCCCTAATGGCCTTTCTAATATTCAAGGCATGTCTTTAGCTGAATCTGGTGCAGCAGGTCAGGCTTTTTCCCGAGTGGTTACTGAAGTTGGACAACCTGTAACTAAGCATGACATGACTGGCCAAACTACAAGTTCAGATAATCAAGGATATTTAAATCCTAAAATAAAATGGTTGAAAGATTTCGCTGTACAAAATCAAACTAGCTATAAAGATTCTCCTGCAATTCCAGTAGCTATACCACTGAAAAATTATCAGGTTGCAGAATATGACCCTGAAAATAATACTTTTTCGATATACTCCTTAACAAAGGGTGTTCAATCAACCTCGCAAAACTCGACAGATGTTGATACCAAACTTAATTCACCTATTCAAATTCCTAATCAAGACGCCATTAGTAATTTCTCTAAATCTACAGCGCCAATTGCGATTATTACCCCACAATTGACAAGTGAACATCTTCAACAATATACATCTCCTGCGATTCAAGCCGAAGAATCTATTGATGAAAATTCTTCACATATTGAATGCCAAAGGAAGCTTCGCAAAAATTCCGCTTACGCCCATCGCAAAAGGGAGCGTTACCAGACAGATCCCGCTTACGCCCAGCGCATAAGGGAGCACCAAAGGAAGCGTTACCAGAAAGATTCCGCTTATGCCCAGCGCCAAAGGGAGCGCCTAAGGGAGCTTCGCAAAGATCCCTCTTACGTCCAGCGCCAAAGGGAGCGCCAAAGGGAGCGTTACCAGACAGATCCCGCTTACGCCCAGCGCAAAAGGGAGCGCCAAAGGGAGCTTCGTAAAGATCCCGTTTACGCCCAGCGCGAAAGGGAGCGCCAAAGGGAGCATCGCAAAGACCCCGCGTACGCCCAGCGCCAAAGGGAGCGCCAAAGGGAGCTTCGCAAAGACCCCGCTTACGCCCAGCGCGAAAGGGAGCGCCAAAGGGAGCATCGCAAAGACCCCGCGTACGCCCAGCGCCAAAGGGAGCGCCAAAGGGAGCTTCGCAAAGACCCCGCTTACGCCCAGCGCCAAAGGGAGCGCAAAAAGCAGTGTCGTCAGTCAGTCAAGTCAGCTAAAACTCAGGTGATTAACCACTGACTTCTAATTGAGCTGAAACGACGCAGAGTTCCAGTAAAAAAACCTGCTCTTTTAAGGAGCCAGGTGCTGAATGGAAAGAAGCAAACGGTGGGTTACTGCGCCAGATCAATCTGCAACCCAGGTTATTAATGCTGCCACCGGCAATGACCTTGATACCGGATTTAGTCAATTCATAATCACCCCCGCCCAGGTAGTTTTCAGCTCCTTTTTATCTTCCTCAAAACTGAATTGAAACTGGCTGACGTTGCCAACCGGCAGCAGGGGCGCGGAATCATCAGCGGGTTTGATGTATATGCTTCCGGCACCGATAAACTACGATCCATTGTAGACATGACTTTTCATCTATCCTGTAGGTCATGGGTTAATCATGGGAGGGTTTCACATGGTAGAACTGGTGTTTGAACAGCCCAATGTGCTGGGTACTGAGTTAGAGGTGTGTTGCCAAAGTCCAATGACAGGCTTCTTCCGGAACGGGTTTTGTCATACCTGTCTGGAGGATGCTGGTAGTCATACAGTCTGCGCCCGGATGACCGATGAGTTTCTGCAATTTTCCCTGTCCAAAGGTAATGACCTCATCACACCCAACCCTGATTTTGGTTTTCCCGGTCTGAATGCCGGTGACCGCTGGTGTCTTTGCGCAACTCGTTGGGCAGAGGCCAATAAGGCAGGTGTTGCCCCACCGGTTTACCTGAACGCGACCAATATGACAGCGCTTGAAATTGTTGAGTTGGCTACGCTGGAGCAAATGGCATTGGATTGATATTAAAGGACGACTTCAATTTGAACGTCATCCGGTACTTTCCTTGTTGGCCTTGGCGCTGCTCTTCGTTAATGGATTCCAGCTGCAGCAGGATGGCCGGAAAGTCTAAACCCTGTTCCTGGCCGGTGGCTGAACACAGCAAAGCCAGTACCTGATTATCCAGATAATGGCCTTTCAATGATGAAATTGATGATTTGCAACTCTTTACGGTTAAAGGTACTTCTGTCAACTGCCAGCCAATTCTTTTCTTTACCTGAAGGCCTCCTATCACTGATTTTCAGGCTTAGCCACAGGAACAGGTGCCTGGAATTTTTTTGTTATGTGTTCTTACTGAGTTATTATGAACTTATGCGAATTGTCACTGTCTATTAGACATTGAGATGAATTAGGTAACGAGGTTGTTCTTCCGATTTCCCAGCCCTTATCATCACTCCAATCAAGTTTCATATGATTGAGATTTTTAGCCATCTGAATCCTGAAAAATACAATGTAAAAGAATTTAATTGGTGTAATATGGATAGATTACAAGGAATAGAAGAACAACAGAGCCTTTCAACGGCTGTATTTAATGCCTCAATAACTCAGCTACAATCAGCTGGTCAATCTCATTATCGCCAGGTGAAAAAGGCTAAAGTTGAGCCAAGTTTGTTTGGTATAGATTCAAGAACATATTCAGAAGAAGCAAAGTTTAAGTTCAATCGGGATTTTAAGAAGATAAAAGTTCAAGAATCAGAAACTTCAGATTTCACTCAACTCCACCATTTTGCACCAATAATCAACAGGGCCTGGAACAATCCTGAAATCATGAGGTATTTGCTTGAAACTCACAGTCAGTTTGTACATTGCTTTTGTAATGAAACAGAAGCTGCAAATACAATTAGTCGATTAACTGAATTCTTGTTGACAATTGATGAAGAAATGGCTTCTTTTGAAAAAAAAGACCCATTTGAACTTTTAAAAAAATATCCAATGACTGAAAATAATGAGTGTATAATAAAAGCCTGTGGCTTTTGTTTAAGAAATAGCAAAGACCGGTTTTGTGAAAAAAACATTATATTTTTTCTTGGATTACTTCCTTTGCTAATTGAACTTGAAAATCACGTAGACTTACCTGACTCTACACTTCGCTTTCCGGACCATTTTCTCGCAGACTTTTTTCTCTCAATGACTTCTGGTGGGGGAAGAGACTTCTTTTTAAATAAAAAAACAATTAAAAACTATTTAAAAACTTACAATGAAAAAAAAGAGTTATTCCATTACTTCTCTGAAAAAAACAATCAACTAAATTTATCCCCACTTTTTCTGATGCTGAATAATTATTACTGGAGTACACTATATACAAAAGATACACTGGAAACAAAAACAGTAGAAATCTCTAAAAAAAGTGAGTTATGGTCTTTCTTCTTCAATTCTGCAGCACCACAATATTTATTCAAAATTCTTTTTGATGGATTTTCAGATCATGAACATTCATGTTATGATGAACCGGCATATAAAAGTCAGAATTCTTTATTAAAAAATACCCTTTTAAAAACGGCAGAATTTAACTCCGACCTTATAAGATTTGGAGAAGAGTTTGAATTCAGCTTTAAAAGTGCATCAGGTAAAAAGTATTCACCAGATCTCCTTATAATAAAGTGGTCTGAACATATATCTGCCATAATTTCATCCATGAATATACCTGAATCAGAATTTTCAATAACCATTAAGAATGGCAACCAGGGTAAAGAGCTTTATTTCACTTTTGGTGACTGGAATTCTAAGTTTTATCCTGATTATGATGTCTTTGAGGTGAATTGCAGCCCTTATACAATAGAGCAAGTTTTCACCTGTAATGGAGCTACTTATACTGCTTATGAACTTTTTGATATATTTATTCTTGCCCCTGCAGAACTTTTTTTATTGAAAGGCATATCTGGGCATAAACATATAGATATCCGAAATTCTATCTCAAATAATCCGGAATTGTTATTCAGATTTTTACTTTCGGTAGAAAATGAACGCTTTTTAGTCAAAGCCCTTGACCGAGAGAGTGAGTGTGAAGAATATTTTCCATATCTGTCTATGTGTAATGGCGCTCCTCAGTGGAAATCGCTCCTGGATCACACCATTCAACTAATCAATAAAGAGCTTGCTGCCGGAAAAACAACGCAACCTACGGGTTTTTATACTTATGCGTACGCCTTTCAACAACTATGGGAATTAAAACATGTATATTGTCCTGCTAAAATCAGACTTGCCCCGCAACATGCAAGCAATAGTTCAGACAAAAGAGTCTGTAAACCAGATGGAACTCTCGAATTACGTTTCTGGCATGGTGCCCGAACAGGTCAGGAAGCAAGAAAAATTAACGAGATAATACTGGCATGGATGAATACGCTATCGCAAAAACAAAAAAATAAAATTCCATTATTTTTAAAATTGGATGACGTTGAAGATATTGATTCAAATAGAATAGAAATGCTCTTTGATAATTTTTGTAAAAGCATAGGGTTACAGCCAGAAAACTATCGAGGTCTGATACGTTTTACCACTGTAAACGACAATTCGATTTATTGATTCGTTACCAATTCCCGGTATTTGGTCTAAGCTGACTGGTTCATCAACAGCATGCCCCTCAGGAAACTAACTAAATGCCCGGTCTTATTGGTAACATCCCTTCTATTACAGATATTTCGCTATTCAAAGTTGGTGAAACCTGTTACATGACAGCTCCCTGCAAGCATGATTGCTCAATCCACTTTGCTGATGGAACCATCTGTAAAGTTCAGCTATATGCCGCTCTATACTTTACTTACACGACAATATTTGGGAGTCGAAAGTACAGAATCCTTGGGACAAACCCATTTTGCTGAGCAAATGCCATATTTGGTAGAATCAACCAAACAGTGGCACATGGAGAGATTGAAAAATCATGTTCGAATTTAAAATGCCTAATATGAATATTTTTGAATGAGACAGTAATTGAACTCATTTATCTACCAAAATGGTGAACCGTCTAAGTCAACATTAATTCTATGCAGGTATTTGGCATCAACCTTGGTCATGATTTTATGATCTATAAGAATATCAGCAATTTCTTTGGAGTTTTTTTCTTTAAGTAAACCCTTGTCAAATCCAGCTTTATCCATTCTTTCATTTAAAAAATTGTAGTAGGACTTATCAATTCTCGCATTCCTTAAATTCCTGGCATAATGCTTATTTATACGGGCCTTTACCAGAGCCTGGTTATAAGATTTTATCTGTCTGTCACGAATTGACTTCATGATAAAATTTTTGAGCTTTTTAAGTGAAATGATGAGTATCTTGATAGGATTTTTCGAAGAAACCTTTTTTACATCAAATTCTCCAGAATCCTCAGCCAGCTGATTTTGATTAACATCTTGATTTGCAAAGGTAACTTTTCTTGAATTCGGCGGGATACGATTATCCATATGATGGTTCCTTATCTTAACTATTTGTTATCATTGGTATATCTTTCACTCATTCCGATGCTTGAAACTATATCACACCAGGTACTGTAAATAATTTTAGACTTAAGTTGTAACTGTGTTTGTTTTGGATAAGCAACCGGTAAATCTGCTGCGCCTTTACGGGAGCGCCATTGAAATGATCAAAAGCTTCGGAGAACTGCCGGTTATCCGCGAGCATCAACGCCATGGATTGATTGGCTACCCCAAAAAAAGCAAACAGGTTCATAACCGTCAGTCGCAAAACAAGGACTTCAATTCTTCGCGTCACGTCAGCAAAATACAGCAGGCATTACTCGGTGCAATATCAAACAGGGATTTAAAGATAGCCAGAGTAATTTATCGGGATCTGTTTATCTTGTGGAACTATCTAAGTAATTGGCAGTCCATATTAATGAACCATTAACTGAGGTTATCATCATGATTCAGGACAAAATGCCAACTATTCCGGCTGCTTCTAACAGCAATTCGCAGGGCAGTGAATCACCGTTTCACCTGCTTCCTGAGGCTTATTGGCCCGGTCAGCCCAAGCAACCAAAAGTATCAATTGAGCAAGCAGCTAAATTGTTACTAGATGGGCTGAAAAATCTGGATTACGAACAAGAAAGTCAAACTGCCGTATTAAAGCGAGTGATTGAAAAACATAATGACATGGCAAAAACTCCGGCCAATCGCCTGGTGCTTGCCGAACAGGATAACTTTGCTACCAGGTTCCCCAAACTGGATCAGTGGATTGTTAACAAACTATCCTTTCTATCCCCCAAACAGTTGATCGCTTTTGCCTTTGCCAGCCGCCACTTCAATCAATATTCTGAGGCGTGCGAGAATAATCAAGGCAGTCTGGAAAAAACCAGAATTGAATTTTTCCGCCACTATTTTTCTCAGGAAGGCTTGAAGGCCGGATTAGAAAAGCTTGACCTGTTACGAAGTTGCGAAATTATCCATGAAAATCAGATGTTCCAACTGGATGATGTTTGTACTGACTTACTGGATCATCTGGAACCAATAACGGCAACGGGAGAGTCATTGTACTTAAGTGATTTTAACTTTCCAGTAGCATTACGTATTGTCGGTGAAGTTCCCACCCTCTGGAAACGCCTGGCCCTCTCCATTGGTGATCCCTTCAATTTTCAATACACAAGAAAAGTTGAATTTGAATGCCCGAATGATTTCACAAAAGCAATGCTGACATTTCTGAATGATCTTGCCCTTAGAGGGTATGAGACATCTGTTCTGATTGATCCTTTAAAATCAAATGTCATAAGCCGGGTGGATCTTGCTGACAAACTGAAAATGGCCTTAGAGAATTCATAACACTGACCTCCGTTGTACTTCCGGCTTGAAATCTCACCGGATGAAAAACTGGACATAAGTATTAATTTTATACTGTCAGCTGCTGGCATAAAAATACTGCGGTGTGATAATCAAACGGCACCGCTGTGCAGTTCAGGAGCCTATCTCGAAACCATCATAGAGGTGATCTCTGAAAACAGGCATGTTAGTTTAAGTTCACAAAGTATCCACTATATCTCCTGCCCTCATTTCAATCAGGCTGAACATCCACTAACCAGACAACCACCGCCCTTCAAACCATGATAACGCTGACTTTCGAAGAACTTTACATCATCATTCTAAATAGCAGCAGCATAATTTTATGCCTTGTTGTCATAACGAATGGGTTGTTTGTTTTTTGTTTAAAGGCGGAACTATTTTAATAAGAAGAGGTCAGAGTATTGATTCAATAATTAAATAGTCTCATTATGTTTTTTAATACTAATAATTTGCCCCCAGTTCCTTATTTCACCTTCATTGGTCTGTCTCCAGCCTATATTAATCAGGTCAATAATGAATCACACCCAGCCTTATACCAACAGTTTTCTGTTGCTTCAGCTGTACCTGAGGTACAAATTTTAACTAACGCTACTGAAGAAACATCTTCTGATCGTGACCCAACTGAAAAAAAACCTGACAACAAGAAATTTATGTGTTCCTATTCTGGGTGTGGTAAAAAATTTGTAACGGATGGTACGCGCCGGATTCATGAGAGATCGATTCATTTAAACGAAAAAAATTTTAAGTGCCAAACCTGTAAAAAAAGATTCTTTCACAGATCTGATTTTATAAAACATACTTATATTCACAAAGGAATTAAACCCTATCTTTGCCTGAAGTGTAAAACATCTTTTTCTCAGTCTTCCAACTTATTTACCCATATAAAAAAACATCATCATATTCAGCCTGTAAAACAAGATAACTGGGTTAAGTTCTGAGTAATCTGGGAATCAGTAGATACTGATCGCTATCCATCAGGATAAAAATGCGGCAAAAACGTGGAGAAACTTTAATATAAACCCTTGGTCTTAGACTATAATTAATTAGTTCAACAACTCAATGAGTCTCTCAAATAAGCCAGCTCCAATAGAATTTGCTTTTCCTGACCCTTGTTTCAGTCCATCAGATTTATTAGGAAGAATAGGTAAATCTGGTTCAGGCAAAGGTCATTTGACGTATCAGTGTATGCCTGTTCAGGCATTGAAAACTCCTTTTCCCATTTACCATAACCAGTCAAACATGCCAAAAAATAACAATAATTCTTGTAATTCATTGAATAAACATGGCATTAAACCTATAACACCTGACGATAAAGCAAACTTTATCCGTACTGATGATCCTGACATACCAGAGTCAGTTCTTAATCAATATTTACCCCGGAGCTCCAGTTATAAACCTGAAGATGAAACGTTATCATTAATACCAAATATTCCTTTTCTTCAGGTGCTATGCCTAGCAGAGAGTGAGCCTGGGATCGGGGAGCCAACAACAGCGAGCCATTGGAATCCCGATGATCAGATAACCAATCTTTCTGTCGCATCTTCCAAGCCGCAAAGCCTGAACAAAAAAACAGGTGATAACCACACGAAACAGTCAGAGGATATTGTTAATAGTAACGCTTCAATAGCCAGGTGCCAAAGAAAGCATCGCCGAGATCCTGCTTACTTGCAGCGCAAGAGGGAGCGCCAAAGAGAGCTTCGTAAAAATCCTGCTTACGCCGAGCGCGAAAGGGAGCGTATTAGGCAGCGTCGCAAAGATCCTGCTTTCGCAGAGCGCGAAAGGGAGCGTATTAGGCAGCGTCGCAAAGATCCTGCTTTCGCAGAGCGCGACAGGGAGCGCTCCAGGCAGCGTCGCAAAGATCCTGTTTATGCCGAGCGGGAAAGGGAGCGTCGCAGGGAGCGCTATAGAGAACGTTACAAAGATCCGGCTTTCGCAGAGCGCGAAAGAGAGCGCCTTAGGCAGCTCCGCAGAAATCAAGCGAACTTAAAACGTCAATGTGCGCAGCAAACAGCGGGCTGCGAGAATGATCCTGGTTATACAACAGATGAGTGTCTCAAGCCATCCTGTGCATCTGGATTGACGTAAAGATTAAGTGTGGGTTGTCATCGGGGGAACTTTTTATAAGAATATCTGTCATAAGCCGTAATTCCATAATCCAAGAATTCAATGTAAAGACCTATTTTTTCTACTCGATTTATTGCAGCTTCTGATGTTTTTTCTAATTATCACGATGCTGCTTTTTCTGAATTCGGCTTATCAAGTCAAGTATTCTCCCGTGAAGTTGTAGAGGCAGCGAATATTCTATGTGCCATGCATACTGATAAAACCAGAAAACACCTTCAGCAGCCGAGGGAGCCTGTTCATATTTTAATTGATACTCTCCGGCTGAAAAAAAGGTCGATAGTGATCATTACCAGCCATACTAAACAAAATCAATCACCTGACTTTACGGTCAGAAGAAAGCATCAGATTAATACCCCCCCTCCTTCAGATACTCCAGGTAATGAACGGCTTTCAAACCAGCCCATTTTAAAGTCAGCACAACCAACCGGGCAACACTTATCAGTTACAGATATTCACCCCAATCCCTGTGAAATCTCTGTTCCATTACCCAACAGTCAAAATCTTGCTGGTCCTTTCTTCAGGCCAAAGTTGGCAGTTTCTACTATCAACACTCGATTAAACAGTGATCAGATTCAAAAAAATACATCACCTACCGGAAATAAGTTGGCTATTACAACTTCGGCTTCCGAACTGGGCCAATCTCAGACCATCTCTCAAGGTAAGACTTACCAGAAGGTTTACAATAAAGCTTACGCACAGACCGAGAAACGGTGGCTTACCAAAAAGCTTACTATAAAGCCTTCAAGAATACCGGTGATAGAGAACAAACAAGAATCGCTGGCAAGCAAGCTTCTACTTTGATAAGAGAATCACATAAAGCAAAAATTTTATAATAAAAAGTTCAACTATTGGAACCAAAGCAGTAAATCAGCCAAAAACGTCAGATCACTTGAGACAAATTAGTTTTATTTCAGGCAGGAACTTTTTAAAAAAATAGCGGTCTTAATCTATAATTCAAGAGTGCAATAATTCAATGGAAAGACTTAACGTAGGCTCACATATCGCTTCTGCCTCTTCCTGTGTTCAGGATTCTTCAGACGTAACTGTAATACCACCTGATGATTCCAGTCCGATGCCAAGCATGACTGGCCATTATGTGCGGAAACTTGATCCATCTCACAATGTTTTTTTAGTGGATAGATTGCTCAATCAGGTCACACTTCCATCTCCATGTTCACTTAATGATTTTTCAATATCTCATTCCCCATTATTTGAAAAAGAAATAATGCGCCCGGATCTTTATTCACCGAAGCCACCTGACGAAATTTTTTCTTGTGACCATCCATGCACAGATCCAACATTAACAAACGCAGAACAAACAGCCCATCAATTACCTCCGGAAAATCCATTGGCATGTTTGTCTAATCCGTCATCACGCCCAGACACTCCCCCTGATCTGTTGCATAAAGACACACAAGAGCAAGTTATAACTGCAACCGTTGAGAGTAAGACACATGAATCGTACAGTTCTGAGGAACCCCTGCCCCTGACACCCGCAGAAGCTCACAAGCAGTCCATGAAAATGAAGGCTCACTGGAAAGGTTACGCACAGTCCAGAAATACCAGGGCTTATAAGAAAACATACCGTGAGTCTTACAAAGGGAAGGCTTCCAAAAAGTCTTACTCTCATTCCAGGAAACGAAAGTCTTCCAAAAACAACTGGGCAAAGTCCGAGAGAGGAAGGGCTTACATGAAGGCTTACCGGAAGGCTTACAATTCAGTTTTAAACGGAGTCGATGGTGATCGGGAAAAGGCAAGAATTGCCGGAAAGGAAGCTGCCGCCATTATCCTGGATTCGTATCGAGTAATGAAAAACCAAGCTTGATTCGAGCTCTATTTTCTTTCCATTTATTTTATAACTTGATCAAATAGTCATAAAAAGCTTTTCATTGTTATTAACTTAAATATTGATTGGTATGCCTTGGGGAGGAACTTTTATAAGCAAATAGAGGTCTTAAGTTAAAATTCAATAATTCAATGAATATTCCTGCCTATCCTGCTAACTTTAATGTGGCTTCTGACCGCTTTAATTATTTCCAAACTACGATTTATTCTCAATCTGCCACGTCGTGTCAGGCCTTCTCCCGTGAAGTTGTTGATGTAGACAATATTCAATGCATTATTCATACTGACGAAACGACTAAAAGTCACCTTCAGACAATGGTGCTTTTTGATAATCCATTTTCCAATCTCCGGCTTAACAACAGGTCGATAGGCATCGCAAACAACTATATGAAAGATGATCATCCAATTCACTTACCTGTCGGAATTAAAACACAGAACGATAATCTAATCACAACGATCAATCTTTACCCATCTATCATGATAGGATTTACCCATGGCCTGAAAAGCGAAAGACTTACAACGAACCAGAGAAATGTATTTCTTCCTGCAGTTCTCTTGAACAGTCCGAGAAACGTAAGTATTACCATCGAGCTTACTCGAAGACCGAGAAACGGAAAGCTGATCTGAAGACATACAGGAAAGCTTATGAACAATCCAGGAGAGTTAAGGCAAATAAACCAGTCTGGCTTAAAATTCAGAGATGAACTTTTATAAGAAAGAGCAATCTTACTATGAAACTTAACAATTCAATAATTCAATGAAAATTTCTGATTTCTCTACTCAATCAAATATTACTTCTGAGCTCTTCCCTTATTTTAAAGATAATACTGATTCTTTATCTGGAGTATCGGTTCAGGCTTTCTCCCGTGAAGTGATCGAAGCAGCTAATATTCTATGTTCGATGCGTATTGATACAACGAACAAATATGACTCTCAGTGTCTAACGGTGATTTTTCATAAATCATCTGATAATCCAATGCTTGGAAATAGGTCAATAGCAATCATTAACAACCCTGCAAACGAAGATCAACCTGTAGTGAGTCATTTATCTCAAGCCAACACTCTCGGAGACACCTTATCAATGTCGTATAAAAGCATCATGGTTAATGATAAACGATACGATAAAGCCAAGAAGAACCAAGCCAGATACGAAGTATCTGATAAAGGTAAGAAGTCCAGAGCCAGATACGAAGCGTCTGATAAAGGTAAGAAGACCAAATCCAGATACGAGGCATCAGACAAAGGCAAGGAGACCAGAGCCAGATACCGAACGTCCGACCAGGGCAAGATGGTCGCATACAGGGCCAAAGCCAAATATTATTCATCCGTCAAAGGCAAGGTGAAAAATGCCATATATAGTGCAAATTTAATGGCCTACAAAAAAGCTATAAGAAAAGGCTTTAGTGAAAAAGTAGCAAGGGAAAAAGGAAAAGAGGCAGCTAATGCAAAACAAGCAGAACTTTCTTCATTGCTACCCCATCCTCTGCAGTTTAATGAAAGAACAAATATCAACAATCGGGTTCAAACCCAACCTATCTTGAGTGGACGATCAACAAACGAAAAGTAAGCAGGTGTTTTTCACCGTACTCTGGCTAGGTGCCCCCGTAGCGAGGACGACAGAAAATTGAGGATAAAAATTCGGTTTTGTGAGGTGAATATTGACCAGTTTTTTTTTCAGGAAGGAACTTTTTTATAAAATAATTGCCTCAGCCTTTAATTCGACAATTTTATAATTCAATGAATCTCTTTAATAACTTACCCTCATTCGAGCCTTCCTGTTCAGATACTCGTTCCTGCTCATTATATTCAATAGAGCAACTGATTCCACCTGTTGATAACGATCAGCAGCCTTCATATCATGGTATGTCTGTTCATGTGCTGGAATTATCTTTACCTGCTTACCATAATCATTCGGATTTTTGCCAAAATAATCCTGGTTCTTTTCATTCCCTGCTTGAATATGATATTGATCATCTGATTTTTACCGATTCAGCCGCGACTTTCGGCAATGAACTCCCTGACATACAACAATCAGACCTTGATTACTATGTACCCTGGGATTCTGATAATGAACTTGTTAAGTCCAGGCTAACACCAGTGCCAGGTGCCCCTTTTATTCAGCAGGCATTCTTATCGGTGAGTGAGCCAGAAACCAGAAATCCAATACCTACGTGCCATTGGCATCCAGATGATCAGATAATCAATCTTTCTACCGCACCTTTTAGCCCACAAAATCTAAATCAAACGACAAGTTATAGCCAAATACCCAAATCAGAGGGGTTCGCTGACGGTAACGCTGCAATAGTTGAGGGTCAAAGGAAGTTTCGCAATGACCCCGCCTACAATGCATGTCAAAGGCAGAGAATCAGGAACTCCCAAAGGATGCGTTACAAAGATCCCGCTTATTATGCAGAGCATTTAAAGAGAAACAGGGAGTACCAAAGGAGGCGTCGCAAAGATCCCGTATATGCAGAATATTTAAGGAAGAGAAACAGGGAGTACCAAAGGAAGCGTCGCAGAGATCCCGCTAAAGCAGAGCTTGACAGGGTGAGAAGCAGGATCAACCAAAGGAAACGTCTCCGAGATCCTGCTATAGCAGAGCGTAACAGGGAGAAAAGCAGGAACTACCAGAGGGAGCGTCTCAAAGATCCCGCTTACGTAGAGTATAAAAGGGAGAAAAGCAGGGAGTACCACAGGAAGCGTAGTAAGGATCCCGCTTACGTAGAGTATAAAAGGGAGAAAAGCAGGGAGTACCAAAGGAAGCATAGTAAGGATCCCGTTTACTTAGAGCGTAAAAGAATGCTGCAAAGGGAGCGCATTAGACGCCGCAACGAGAATATTTTCGATCACGCAAAGCACCAAAGAGAGATTAGCAATCTACCATGCTTACCTGGCGTATGAATGAGCGCTTTGAAAGATTGAGTTTGAGCAGGAGAACAGCATCTTCAATAAGCCAATTCAGCTGTAAAATCTGGTGAATCATTCTTTTTGATGGCGCGCTCGGGAGGATTCGAACCTCCGACCGCCTGGTTCGTAGCCAGGTACTCTATCCAGCTGAGCTACGAGCGCGTATAGACTGAAACGATTGCAAACTGTGTTGAAACAACCGTCTGCATTCAGTGGCGTGGATCATACATAAACCATTGCCTTATGTACAGTACTCATGGAACAAAATATCACCGGTCAATTCAGGGCTGGCAGTCGCCAGTCTATAGGCTGTATTCCATGACTGACCAGATAATCATTGCTCCTGGAAAAAGGTCGGCTGCCAAAAAAGCCTCGATAAGCTGATAGTGGCGATGGGTGAACAGATGTCAGAACCAGGTGTTTACCGGTATCAATAAACCGCCCTTTTTTCTGTGCGTAGCTGCCCCACAAAATAAAAACAATATGCTCTCGCTGCTCATTTAACGCGGCAACAATCTGGTCAGTGAATGTCTCCCATCCCCTGCCCTGATGAGAAGCAGGCTGCTTATGTTCGACTGTCAACACACTGTTGAGCAGTAACACTCCCTGATGGGCCCAGTGTTCCAGAAATCCATGATTGGCCGGCGGAATGCCCAGATCTGACTCCAACTCTTTATACATATTAACCAGTGAAGGAGGAATGGCGACGTCGGGACGTACCGAAAAACTTAACCCATGAGCCTGACCCGGTCCGTGATAAGGGTCCTGCCCAAGAATCACCACTTTGACCCGCGCAAACGGTGTCAGGTCCAGGGCCCGGAAGTATTCTGCCCCCCTGGGGTAAATCATTTTGCCCTGAGCCTTTTCATGTTGCAGAAAGGTGCGCAGGGTCTGCATATACTCTTTGGTAAATTCATCCTGAAGCATGGCTTTCCAGGAAGGCTCCAATTTGATGTCTGGCATCACCCTACCTCAAATAACATTGACAAATAAATTACCTCCAACCGCATAAGAGCCAACTACACTCTTTGCCAGCCAACGCACTTTAGCACAGCAACACATTTACTAATAACAACTCAGTCTTCGTTACGGATCGCCTTCAATACAATGCAAACTTTTAATAAAGCATCGATCAGAATCTCTGCGGTTGCAGCCCTTCTTTTTAGCTGCCAGTCCCTGGCAATGCTCGAACGCAGGATGGCCATCGAAATCAATGCCAATTCTATTCACTTCGCCATCGCCGACGTCAACAACAAGACCGACAAAGTTTACCGGCACCTTGATTACGGCTCTCTGGAAGCGGGTTTCTACGATGACCTGTCAGCCAGTGACAACGGTTTTTTCAGCAACTTTATGCTAAAAAAGGCTCAGAGACTCTTTCAAAAACTGCGAACCCGGCAGGAACATTTCAAGGCAGTGCAAGTAAGAGCCGTTGCTACTGATATTTTCAGGGAGGCTCATAACGCCGAAGAGCTGGTGCAAAAGATACGGCGTACAACCGGTATCGATATTCGCATTCTCTCCCCTGAAGAAGAAGATCGAATGGATTTTTTCTCTGCTTTAACGGCGACTGATCATTCTGAATCACCCGTCGTCTGGGATATCGGGAAGGAGAGTTTTCAGTTGATTATCTCCGATCCTGAAGCTGGCCCATTTGCCCACAAAGGTGATTTTGGTTCTGTTTCTTTTATGGAATACCTGAAGGAAGTTGTCCAGAACAAACCAACTGATTTGCCGGGGTCATTATCCCCCATATCAACTGAAGAACTCGAAGCAGGTATCACCTTCGCACGATATCTTGCCCGGAGAACGCCGGTCATTATTCGCAATGAACTGAAGAAAGATCAGGTTAAAATCACCGGTATCGGCCCGGTATTTCAGGAAGGCTTCGCAGAAGATATCACCATGCACCAAATGTCTTTGGACAAAGGCAAACTGGAGCGATATATCCTGGATCAGGCCTCATCCATCGGCACCAATGAAGCCAGTCTTTCAAGTGCAATTCTGGTATTTGGTTTCATGGAAGAGCTGGACATTACGCAGATGTTTATCTCCGATCATAACAGCACTGTCGGAATGCTCGAATTTCCAATTCTCTGGCATTAATAAATGTTTCAATGGAGTAATAGTAAAAGAAAATTTTTTCTTTTACTCTTCGTCGATTGTGCATTTCCCTTCCATGCATTGAAAAATTAGTGAAAGCCTGAAGAATCATGAGAGTTCAAATGGTTCTGCAGGCTTTTCCACGGTGGAAGAAGAGGAGTTGTCTGGAAATAACTTCCCTATTTTCATTGCCTGACTCCGTTCGGACTGAGTGCTGAGCTTGTCGAAGTATCGAAGTTCGGTGGCACGACCCTTCGATACTTCGACAAGCTCAGCACTCAGGGTGAACGGAAATCGGGAACTTATAAAAAGGCAATTCCTAACTGTATACACCCAGCATCAACTCTATTTGACGCTTGAGCATTACCCGGAGCCTGTCCACTGTTGTTTCGTCTTCAAAACCTGCAATTAATCCCTGGTACTCAACATGAATGATAATACTGCCAAATAGTTCAGCATCAATATCAGGATGGTTAGAGCCGATTTTTGCAAAGAATGTTTTGAGACTGTCGAGAAAGAACTTCTGGTGACTGAAGGCAATGGGCCTCAGGTTTTCGTTTCGCAGGCATTCCTGCTGGAAAGCACGCTCTGCGATCAGGTAGTCACGATGCTCTGCCAGCTGAATCAGAACATACTCAATAGCAAGATCACTGATCCGGTCAGCAAATACCTGACGACTGGCCTGGTCCGATGGCACAAGCTCTTTCATGGCCATTTTCAGCATACTGTCAGACTCTTCCCAGTACGCCTTGAACTTCTGGGCCCCCATCTCCACAAACAGAGTGAAGGTGTCAGTGATCAGATCCGTAATGTCTTTGAAATAATAGGTGGTTGCAGAAAGAGGAACATTGGCTTCCTTGGCAACAGCACGATGACGGACACCCCTGACTCCATCTCTGACAACGATTCTTAATGCCGCCTCAAGAATTGTACGACGACGCTGTTCACTATTGGCACGACTGGTTTTTCGCCCCTGGTATTTCAGTTTCATATCACTGTCGTGCTTACCAGAGCTTTTCATGCCTTCTGATGAGGAATCCATTGTTGAGACCATATTAAGACTGCCTTACAGTTGCCTGATTGTTTTATAGCGTTCGTCCAGTACCGTCGCTTGAACAAGCATCTTAGTACAGAAATCAACCATACGTATGAAAACCGGCCCTGCCACTATTCAGGGTTATCAGACCGCCATACCTGGAGTACTCCCCATATCCTTATAGACCGATCAGACCGGGCGTATGGCAAACTCCTGGCTTCACCAGCAAAGCGCATCGACTCAACTTCAGGCTCCCGGATACTACATGAGCAGGCTTGGCCTGCTCATGTCGTCAATCCTGAACTATCAGCGACTCAGAAAATAACTGAGTTAAGCAGGTAATTACTAATACGGTAACCAAACGGCAGGTTCATATAACCAATGCAAATGATACCTGCATCGTCGATTCACATATTTGACAAGTACAAACTTAAGCACAATTACTCCCGCGTCAATATCTACTGAGGACGCATGTGAGGGAACAACAACACATCCCTGATGGACGGCGCATCCGTAAACAGCATTACCAGCCGGTCAATACCAATACCTTCTCCGGCAGTGGGTGGCAGACCGTATTCAAGAGCATTGATATAGTCTGCATCGTAATGCATTGCCTCATCGTCCCCGGCATCCTTTTCTGCTACCTGTTGTCTGAAGCGCTCAGCCTGGTCTTCTGAGTCATTCAACTCAGAGAAGCCATTAGCGATTTCCCGACCCCCCACAAAGAACTCAAAGCGCTCAGTAACAAATGGGTTGTCGTCATTTTTACGGGACAGAGGCGACACTTCGGTCGGGTAATCCGTGATGAAGGTAGGGTTAAGCAAGTGATGTTCCACCGTTTCATCAAAGATTTCCATCTGAACCTTGCCAAGCCCCCAGATCGGCTTCACATCAATGCCCAGTTTACCGGCAACCTGTGTGGCTGACTCCAGGTTGTCAATATCAGCGGCATCAAGATCCGGGTTGAAATGCAAGATAGATTCAAATACCGACATCCGCGCAAACGGCTTGCCAAAATCGATCATCTGCCCCTGGTACTCGAACTCAGTTTTACCCAGAACGTCCTGAGCCAGCTGTTTCAGCATGGCTTCAGTGTGATCCATCATGTCGGTATAATCCGCGTAAGCCTGATAGAACTCGATCATTGTAAATTCCGGGTTATGTCTAGTAGACAGCCCTTCATTGCGGAAGTTCCGGTTAATCTCAAATACCCGTTCAAAACCACCAACGACCACACGCTTCAGGTACAGTTCCGGAGCGATACGGAGGTACATATCGATATCCAGCGCGTTGTGATGGGTCACAAACGGTCTGGCCGTGGCACCACCGGGAATCACCTGTAGCATCGGCGTCTCCACTTCCATGAAGTCCTGACCCAGGAAGTAGTTACGGATACCCTGAATGATTCTGGAACGGATCCGGAAGGTTTCCCGGGAGTGTTCACTGGTAATCAGGTCAACATAGCGCTGACGGTATCGCTGCTCGGTATCGGTGAGGCCTTTGTGCTTTTCAGGCAGTGGGCGCAGAGACTTGGTCAGCAGCTGGACAGCACTCATATCAACGTAAAGGTCGCCTTTGCCAGAGCGCTGGACAGCACCTTCTACACCGATAATATCCCCCAGGTCCCAGGTCTTGATGGCATCCAGGGTCTCTTTCGGCAGCTGTTTGCGGTTCACATAGAGCTGGATACGGCCAGACATATCCTGCAGTTCCATGAACGCGCCACGGTTCAACATGATACGGCCAGCCACTTTAACAGGGTGGTTCAGGCCTTCCAGGGCAGCCTTGTCATGATCCTTGAACTGATCCTGAAGATCGCCAGCCAGCGAATCACGACGGAATTTATTGGGAAATGCCACCCCTTTTGCGCGAATGGCCGCCAGTTTCTCCCGGCGCAGGGTAACCAGGCGGTTCTCTTCATGGGCTTCAGCAGCCTTTTCTGCCTGCGCCTGTTGCGACAAAAAATGTTCTTCAGACATAAAATATTCTTCCAGTTACAGGCCTTTTTTCAGGCTCGCCTCAATGAACTTGTTCAGGTCACCATCCAGCACAGACTGGGTATTCCGGGTTTCTACCCCGGTACGAAGATCCTTAATACGGGAGTCATCCAGTACATAGGAGCGAATCTGACTACCCCAGCCGATGTCCGACTTGGAATCTTCCATCGCCTGAGACTCCGCCGTTCTCTTTTGCATCTCCATCTCATAAAGCTTGGCCTTCAGCTGCTGCATGGCCTTGTCTTTATTCTGGTGCTGGGAACGCTGATTCTGACACTGTACAACAATTCCCGTTGGCCCGTGGGTAATACGCACGGCGGAATCGGTGGTGTTGACGTGCTGTCCACCGGCACCACTGGAACGGTAGGTATCAATACGCAGATCCGCCGGATTGATTTCAATATCAATATTGTCATCAATCTCAGGAGAAACGAAGACGGAAGCAAAGGAGGTATGGCGACGATTACCGGAATCAAACGGGGATTTACGCACCAGGCGATGAACGCCGATTTCCGTTCTCAGCCAGCCAAACGCATAATCCCCGTTAAACTGAACCGTTGCCGATTTGATCCCTGCCACTTCACCGGCAGAGACTTCAATGATGTCCGTTTTGAAACCGTTGGCCTCACCCCAGCGCAGGTACATTCTCAGCAGCATATTGGCCCAGTCCTGGGCCTCAGTACCGCCGGAACCGGCCTGAATATCCAGAAAGGCGCTGTTAGGATCCATTTCACCGGAGAACATACGACGAAATTCAAGTACTTCCAGTTTCCGGGCCAGCTCATCAAGCTCATCCACAACGCCCTGGACACCTTCTTCGTCTTCTTCTTCTACCGACATTTCCAGCAGTTCTTCAGAATCCCCCAGGCCACTGGTCAGCTCTTCAATGGTGGAAACAATCGCTTCCAGGGTGGAACGCTCCTTGCCCAGCTTCTGGGCGTACTCCGGATCGTTCCAGACGTTCGGGTCTTCCAGCTCCCGTTCTACTTCCTGCAACCGCTCACTCTTGTGAGCGTAGTCAAAGATACCCCCTAAGCACGTCAGTACGCGCTCTCAGGTCCTTGATACGCTCCTTAATGGGATTGACTTCAAACATTGCCCTATATCACTCACTTTTTCAGGTGCACACGGCACCACACTTAAATACTGCTATAGCCCCATCCAGGAGCCTGTCGGACTTAAGACTGTCCTGCTTCGGTTGCGATAAATTGGTCTAAAAATTCCTGCTTCTTCGTCAAATAGCCCCGCTATTCTCCTCAGAAGCAGAAATTTTCATCCTCAATTTCTCGCAATCCTCGCTACGGGGTCGCCTAGACGGACGCTTAAGTCCAACAGGCTCCCGGGAGCTGACCAATACCGACCGCTCTGAAAATACAATGGGAATGAAATTGGCAACACATGGCTGCCTATGAAACACTGCTCACAACAACAGCTGGCCGACAAGGCCATTACCAAAACCTGTAATACAACTGAGTGATTTTACAACAATAGCCTGTTGGTTGGAATTGCTCCGATATCCATCCACCAGGACCTGTCGACGTTGTCTTGCCAACACGGGGAGTAAACACTGCATACCCGCCCATTGACTCATGTCATGACATCACACTACGCCTTTACTCAACAGTAAGGTAAACTCCCGCCCGCTACTTCACCCTCACCCGTAGCCAGAGCCCCAAAGCCTTTAGGGCCTGTTGACGTTTCGTTGCGTGCTCAGCGGGACGCGCAGTCTGGCTCAGAAAGGCGTCAGATGCGCGAAAGACTTGTGCAGCGCGTAGTTATTCTACGCCAAGCAAGTCTGACAAAGCAGATGGCGCCTTTCTGAGCCACCCTTCGGGCGTATCAGGGCGCCCCTATGACTTCGTTGCGGCATTTTGAAAGGCACCCAGCCTTCCTGCAATGCCGCGCCTCGTCATAGGAGCGCCCTGATACGCTGAGCACGCAACGAAACGTCAACAGGATCGTCTGCTCTGGGTACATAACAGAAGCACTCTTCATTATGTCACGTGACACTTTATTGAATGACTCAATGGCACTGGTAGCGGATATCGGTGGCACCAACGCAAGGTTTGCACTCTCACTGGGTGGCAAGCTGCAAACAGACTCGATACAAGTGCTGGCCTGTAATGACTTCGACAACCTTGATCATGCGGTCAGCCATTACCTGAAGCATCAGCAAGTCGCCGTGGATCATGCCTGCATGGCGTTTGCCTGCCCAGTGAGTGGCCAGACGATAAAAATGACCAACAACCATTGGGCATTCAACCAGTCTGACATGAAAGACACGCTGAAGTTGCTGTCCTTCAAAGTGATCAATGATTTTACCGCCCAGGCGCTTGCCCTCCCTGCCCTGCCTGAAAACACCCTGGTCAGGATTGGCCACGGAGAGGCAATCCCGGGGGCCACCAAACTGATTATTGGACCAGGCACGGGCCTTGGCGTCGCCGCACTGAAGAAGGTAGGCGATCATTGGCTGCCTCTGCCCGGAGAGGGCGGACATGCGGCGATTTCTCCCATATCTGCCATGGATAAGGAGATTCTCGGTATTCTTCAGCAGCAGCTGGGCTATGTTTCCTGGGAATCGGTACTGTGCGGTTCTGGCATTGAACGGCTGTATCAGGCCCACAGTATGTTGTCTGGCCAAACACAGACACTGAAAAATCATGAGATCACGGCCCAGGCCCTGGACGGAGAACCCCTCTGTCGCCAGACACTACTGCATTTCTGTGAACTGCTGGGCAGGGCCGCCAGTAATGCGGCACTGACCACCGGAGCCCAGGGGGGTGTATATATTGCTGGCGGTATTATTCCACGCTTCCCGGAGTTCTTCGCTCAATCGGACTTCAGGACATCGTTCGACCTTAACGATAAGATGGCCGGTTATCTGGCGGGTATCCCCACCAACCTGATTGTTCACGACAATCCCGGCCTGACCGGTGCGTGTGAAGCATTAGGCAACCCGTTGATCCATTGATTTTGCCTGGCTGACCCTGATCCGGGTCAGCTTCCAGAGATATTGGAAGAGCAGCAATTCGTCCACAACGGCCAGACAAATAGTGTTGACTGAGAGTGAATAATCGACCGCTCAATACCAGGACAGTGAGAACAGGTTATTACTCTCAGAAGAAGAACAATTACGTTATTTTCAAACAACCTGCTCAGGGTCATGACTGATCATCCCTGTAAGCCGTACAGGTGATTCCGTCGGGGCTACATGCCGACACCGAACATACACATGCTCGGCGACAATACCGGCAGCACCACCTACGACAAAACCTGCAAAAAAACCTGCCAAACTACCTGCCAAACTACCTGCCAAACTACCTGCATAAGGACCGGCAACCGCCGTAACAACAGGTCCGACAATAATTGCAACACCACAGGCTGTAGGCAGGCTAAAAGCCAGATTAACAGCTGTTCGTTCCAACAGTGAAACATTTCGTCCCATACACTTACACTGACAAAATATCGGTTCTGGAATAAATGGTGAATCAGAGGCTTCCGCACTCTGAGTCAGAGGCATTTGGATAATTGATGAAGTTGATGAAGATGCTTGCATTTCAAATTACCCTCAAAGATGTCTAAATCTTTTAAGAGCCTGAATTTAGAAATTAGTTCCATAATTTTAGTGTTCCCAGCTTCGCCCCCCCCGCAATCCACCTGAAACGGAACCTGTTCATCATTTTGAGGTCTGATAGCGATATTTACAGTCTTCTAATGTGCGCAGGGCTTTATTCTGAAAGCAACCACATCAACCTACGCCCACCCAAAGCCTGCTGACCGGGTTCGCCAGCAAACCGTTTCAAGCAGGGGTCCTGACCGCAACGGAAGTACATTTAATGGCAAAAGAGTCTCGAACCATCAATCCCACAGGGGTATAGCCCCACCCCGGGATGATCCCAAAGGTATTGAGGAGGCTTTTTGGAAAAAGCAACCATTACAGGGACGGCAAGTCACCCCCGCTGTGGTGCTGAACGCCTATGGAAAAGATAGAACCTCTCTCAGAGGTGGCTTTTTTCTGTCAAAACTGTGCTTACAGAACATTCTACTCAATCGCAGAAAAGTGACCCCGGATCAGGTCATCCAGGAATTCACCCGGAAGCCAGACCGAAATAAGTATCTGGTGGCGATCACGCGCTTCAAAGCAGAATGTTGTCAGAAAGGCCTGCTGTTGAAAGGTCGGCGGATCTCACCGGATGAGGTGGTTAACGAGTTTCAGGTCGCCCGGGCAACACTGGAGCTGGCTCGCTTTATGGAAGAATGTTGTCTGAAGGGTCTGCCGTTAAAGGGCCGGCAGGTCGCACCGGAATCGGTGGTCAGGGCCTTCCCGGATAGTCTGCCAGGCAAACTGGGGATCGCACGCTTTAAGGAACAATGTTGCCTGAAGGGTTTGCTGTTGAATAGCCAGCAGGTGACACCGGGCGAGGTGGTTAACGCTTTCCCGGATAGCCCGGAAGGCGCATTGGGAAAAGCACGCTTCATAGCGGAATGCTGCCTGAAGTGCCTGATATTAAATGGCCAACGGGTCACACCGGATGCCGTGGTCAGGCATTATCAGGCAGCCAGAGCAACCCTGGAGATAGCGCGCTTCAAAGCAGAATGCTGCCTGCAAGGCTTGTTGCTGAAGGGCCAGCAGGTCACACCGGATATGGTGGTTAAGGATTTCCCGGACAGTGTGCAAGGCAAACTGGGTATTGCACGCTTCAAAGCGGAATGCTGCCTGAGAGACCTTGCACTGCATGGCCAACAGGTCACACCGGACGAGGTGGTTAAGGATTTCCCGGAGAGTCCGCATAGCAAACTGGGTATTGCACGCTTCAAAGCGGAATGCTGTCTGAGGGGCCTGGTGTTGTATGGCCAGCAGGTCACACCGGATGCCGTGGTTAACGATTATCAGGCAGCCAATGCGACGCTGGAGCTAGCGCACTTCAAAGCAGAATGTTGCCTGAAAGGCCTGCGGTTGAAAGGCAGGCACGTTACATCGGATGAGGTGGTTAAGGATTTCCCGGATAATCCGGAAGGCAGACTGGGGCTGGCGCACTTTAAGGAACGATGCTGCCTGAAGGGCATGGTATTAAATGGCCAGCAGATCACACCGGACGCGGTGGTTAAGGAGTTCCCAAACAGTCCGGAAGGCAGACTGGGGAGATTACGCTTCAGCGAACAATGTTGCCTGAAGGGCCTGGCGTTGCAGAACCGGCAGGCCACACCGGATGTGGTGGCCAAGAATTATCAGGGGGCCGGGGCAACACTGGAGCTGGCGCGCTTTAAAGCAGAATGTTGCCTGAGGGGGCTGGTGCTGAACGGCCAGCAAGTCACAACGGATGCGGTGGTTAAGGGTTATCAGGCAGCCGGGGCAACACTGGAGCTGGCACGCTTTAAAGAGGAATGTTGCCTGAGAGGTCTGGTGTTGAATGGCCAGCAGGTCACACCGGATGCGGTGGTCAAGGATTTCCCGAATACCCGGGAAGGCAGACTGGGGATAGCACGCTTTAAAGAACAATGTTGCCTCAGGGCCCTGGCGTTGAATCACCGGCAGGTCACACCGGATGAGGTGGTCAGGGGTTTCAGGGCGGCCAGGGCACCTCTGGCGCAGGCACGCTTCAAAATGGAATGTTGCCTGAGGGGACTGGCGGTTAATGGCCAGCAGGTCACACCGGATGCAGTGGTTAAGGATTTCCCACAAAATTTGGAAGGCAAACTGGGAATAGTACGCTTCAGGGATCAATGTTGTCTGAGGGGACTGGCGTTCAATGGTCAGCAGGTTACACCGGAGGCGGTGGTTAAGGATTATGAACGCGGTGGCTGGTTGCTCGAAAGAGCTGTTTTTTATTCTCAGCTGGCATTGAATGCAAGAGAATTGAACAGCGCCTGTCTGGATAATCGGAAAGTACTGGCAGCGTTTAATGAAGCACCCGGGGATCACTCTGCAAAACAAATCAGGTATCTGATTCAAAAGCTGAAACAATCTCAAAAGTACGAGGAAACCAGCGAAGCTCAGGAGACACTTCAAGAGACCTGGCAAATCCTGAACAGCGTATCGGTCAAAGACGATGAGCATGATCGACTGGAATGTCTATTGAAATTCATGGCTATGCAGCATGGGCTGTCAATTGATCATCAGGTGGTGTCAGCGCAACAGGTATTGCAATCCATCACCGGCCTGAGGCGCTCATTCAAGAATTCACGTATACATTTTTTCTTCCTGGCACACTGCTATATCACCAGCCAGTCTATTAATGGACAAGCCATCCATAAGGAACAGGTTCTGAATTGCCTTCAGCATTTTCCGGAAGGAAGCAAACGGCGCCATGCATTGGTCTGCTGGTTTGAGCAACGCAACTGCGAAATGCATAAAGCCAGAATAATTGACAGTTTGCTGTATAAACGGGCAAATACCGTTGCTTCAGGGGGCAGTCCCCAGGGATACGCAGCCTCCGCCAGTCAACACAAAGCGGCGGTTCCCGTGCGCGGGAAGTATCCCGTAGCAACAGCAGACGGACCGGGCTTCCCGGAAAGGCAGGCTTCCCGGTTAAATGTGCTCATACTGAAAACACTGGAGATCATCCAGGCAATCAATGACGCCTGTGACGCTCCCGCCATACTGGTGACCGGTTCATACGCGCGTTGTTTACAGAACCTCTGCTCCTCATTCAATGATATTGACATTATTTGCACGACAGATGAGTCTGCCAGAACCCTCTTTGAAAAGCTGCAGGTACTTAACACCGACAGGGATTCAGAAATCCCCAAGAGCATGACCATCAGCCGGGTTCCTGGATGTCCGGCGATTAAACTCCCGACAGCTTACAATATTCAGCTTAAAGACGGCGATCTGGGTATGAAAGTAATGGACCTTCAGGTCAGTGTTAACGCCCTGGTAACAGACAGAAATACAGCACGATTGGCCATTGACGTTCCTGGCGTGAACAGGCCGGTGTGGTGTCTGTCGTTTGCTGAAGAAACCGGATTACTGAACAATACGCTGGCATACCTTGCCGATAACCTTGACCTGCTGACAGATCGGTTGCAAAGAAGAGAGATATTTTCCATACCACGAACCATTCTGTTTAATTTTCCACAAAACCCGGAGGAGCATATTTATGGCCTGCTGATGCGCTCCCTGCTCACCCTGAATAAAGCCAGGCAGTTCATCGCTCTGCACTGTGAAAGCAAACCCGGAAAACCTGACTGCCAGACTCACCAGCGGCAAAAACAACAACAGCGCCTGCAAGTGCTGACGGAGAATCTTCAAGTGAAATTGAAGAGCCATATTTACCGTCAAGCGTTTGAGCACAGAGTGAACAGCTGGCTATTGACAGCTGTGCATGAGAGTGATTACGAGATCAAAAGAAAGGACTTTATCACAACACTGCTTGCGATGATTCAGCCTGAATAATATCAAGGCCGTCACCAGTAAGCTTGCATAAAATGATAAGCGCCCCTAAAAAGAAATATGCCCTGAGCTTTCCAACACCTTAACCCGGATATTTCATAAACTGCCCCGAATCTCGCGCAGGACTTTGTCGCTCTAAGGGATTTTGTGAGGGAGCACCGTACCGGGGAGTACGGTCGACTGAGCAAAACTCCCTTAGAGCGGCAAAGGACAAGCGAGATCGGGAGCACGTTTATGAAATATCCGGGTTAAGAAATGACAACAATCGCTGCCATTAAGAGGTTGCAAAATAATATGCTTGTATCCACTGCTACCCATCACGATAGACGACTTATTGATTATAAAAAAGCCCCGAAAAGCCACCAAAACAAAAGACAACAGCAACAGGAAAACAACTATCCCTCGAAAAAGGTCAAGCTGGATACTGTCCGGATAAATCATCAGGGGCGTGTTAAACAGAGCGGGGTAAAAAAGAAACTACCGGAATACCAGGTGGCTATGGCAAAAAGTCAGCCTGTTCTCCAAAACTCACAGATAAGTAAACTGCAGATTGATTCAAAGCAGAGCACTGAAAGTCATTCAATTCCTACAATACTGAATAGAGTACTGGATGATATTCGTAAAATGGATATTGAGTATGCTATAGGTCTTGATAAATCCGCTCAAATGCCAAAGCATAAGAGATTATCCATTCACGGTAATTTCACCTATGTTGAAAAGATTTATAAACATTTACTGGTACCGAAGATTCATCACTTGATACAGGAATTTTCCCCTATTAATGAATTAAAACAACGGCAGACCGAATACGCCATGCAAATAGCAGAGTTAGTGAAAACCTACAAAGTAGCGCAATGTGATGATATGACTCATTTAATGGCTTCCTGCTGCCTGGAAAATCCGACCATCAGCCTGTTTAAAATGGTTATCAACTTTTTTTTTGCGAGAACCGGATCAAAGAAAGGAAAGCTGGATAGATCCACCACTCATGTCTGTTTGATGGTATGCCCGAAACTTTCAGGCGATAGTGTGCAGATGCAAAGCCAATGGTATGAAGCGGGATACAAAAATGCCTATAGTGATCTGCATTGTGCTGACGGGAGCTACCATCAGCCGTCCTATATGGCTACTTCTGATCTTTACATTGCGGATCCGTGTCAGCATGAATATTGGCCAGGAAGCCAGTGGCAACAGTTTATCAGCAGTATTGCCGATCAATATCTCACACCAACGGGTAAAGATTTTAAGAAAATAAAGGTACAAATAACGCGCTATCACTCGGAAACTGCCGTTAACGAGCTACCGGCCGCAGATATACAGACAGTGCCAGTTAACAGGGCTACCACAGACTATTCAGCCATACCCGCCTATTTTTATCTTGAAGAATTTGTAAACAAATTAAGGAAAAAAGTTCAGGGAGAAAAACAACGGGCTATAGAAATCACCAAGAAAAGACTGGTAAGGCATGGTGTAAAGATCCCGGCTTTTGACACCGTAAAATCAAAACACAGAAAAAAATGGTCAACCCATTTAATACGTGTGCTGGCCTGGAAAATGAATCTTGATGTTAACCTTCTGTGCCGTGAAGATCTGGCTATTATAAATCCAAAATCAGAGGACTATTATCAATATATAATTGACTTTTTAGGTAAATCAATAATCGAATCATCAAAACATGTTAGCAATATGACCAACAGCTTTAACAAGTATGGATTTCCATTTCCTGAACCATGCCGTCGATGTTTTTTACCATCAAAAAAGTGGCTACCGGGCCATATCAGGCATCTGCTTAGAGTAGCCAAACCTGAACGATCATTGTCGGACGGCGAACTGGTTAAAGTATTGAGAGTACTGAATCCTGTGGAACTACAAGATACCTATTTACGCTATTTACATGAGTATTTGCAAAATAAGCTGCTTGACAACCCGGGCCCCCGAATACTGGAAAATGCCTTGAGCAGCATTAAAGATGGGCCCCACCCCATCCCCCTCCCCGCCATTGCAGGATTCACCAGCTGGAATATATTGACATTACGAAAACTGGCTGATTTGTGTGTAGAAAAGTTTGGCGGCATCTGGGCAAAAACGGTTACCCCCTACCCTTCTGTTAGCAAAAGAGAGGTTATACCAACCTCACCCGATGAGTTTGCCGCCTGGTTTCTCAATAGACTTACCAATAATCAATTTAATTTCAACAATTTCGATGGCAAGCTAAAGACTGCAAACCTGATTGTTCATATCACCCCGATAGAAGGTATCACATTTAACACCGTACCAAAGAGGGCTGACTGGATATTGTACTATGTCTATCAGTACGGTTTTGACAAAAAAGAGATTTTCCATCAGACCTCTTCGACAACACTCTATCAAATGCTGAAACGCATTACCTCACGGGAAAAGCATTCAGAATTATACGATAAATTATTGTATCTCAGCTCAACATGGAGTGACCTCAAAGCCAGCAGTTATTTGACAACCCTGAGAGCACACAACATCAAACTGCCCGATGATTTAATGTATTGTACAGCCAAAAGCAGGATGATTAAGATGCATGCAAGGGCGGAAAAACTGAAGGAATCAGGCTGGCTGGCAGCGGATATAGACCTGTCACAGCATCAAACATCAAAACATAAAAACGTTTTCTAACGCCTTGAGAAATCATAACAATTGCTGCCATTAAGAGATTAAATCATAGTATGCATGTATCCACTGCCACCCATCAAAACACACGGCTTATGAGCTATGTTGCGCTTAAGGGTTGAAGTGAAGAAATTCTAAAATTTTGTTGCCCAGTCGATCAGATGTTAGAGCATTGATGCCAGTTAAAGCCCTTCTCCATCCCAGATAGTGTGATAGATATTTTGTGGCAACTCCGTGAAAAATCCCTGTAATCCACTGCTTCAGGTGGCTGTGGTATGCATTCACATGCTGTAAGTGAAAAACACCTTCTATCACCCGTATTCCAGAGGATGACACCAGCTCCTTAAAAGTAAATCCTAACGCTCTCGCAAGCTTTTCATGTGCAAGACTGGCATCGGCACATACGACAGTTTCAATATTTATCCGGCCACTTAAATGGCGACAGAGTTCATCTGCGCTCTCATTTTTCAATACACCATCAACCGTCTGACTTCCTCGGTCTCTAGCTACCATGACTGGTATTTTTCGACAGTCTGTCTTCTTATCACTACCTCGTTTCCTCACGGGTCTTGGCAGGCCTTTTTTTTGACCTTTAAAAGATTCGCGAAAAAAAGTTTCATCGAGTTCGGCAATACCACTGAGTTCTGGTGCCTGATCATGCTCAATGACCTGTAAAAAACGATGTCGCCAACGGAATGATGTATTTAACGAAACTCCGCATTGCTTGGCAGCCGGGCGAAGCGTTAAAGAGTGGGTCATTCCCTCAAGATATTTCGGCCATGCTTCAGGGCGTCTTAAACGGGCCAAGGGTGTTTTGGAAAAAGCGTTCAGTGTTTTTCGGCAAACCTTGCACCGAAATCGTTGGCGTTTGTTCCTTTTCCCCCAGCGCTGAAGGGCTTCCGATCCACAATGAGGGCATTTCGGAGCCCGTACAAAACTATCCTCAATAGACTTTGCAATATTGGAAGGAGAATTTTGCTCTGATAGAGCATTGATAAGAGTATTTCGCTGCTGGCTGCTTAATAACGGCACAGCATTAAGAAGATCTTGAAACTGTCGGGGCTTCATAACGTAGCCTCCCATTGCAGGGGATCACGACAGTTTAGACCTATCAACCTTTAAAACAAACATAGCCCGGCTTATGGGTTATCAAAAATCTCCGGAGAACCGTCAAAATAAAAGAAAACAGCAACAGGATAATAACAATCCCTCAAAAAAGATCAAATTGGAAACCACCCGGATTAATCATCAGGGGCGTGTTAAACAGACGAGAGATCAAAAGAAACTACCGAAATACCAGGTTGCTATGGCAAAAGGTCAGCCTATTCACCAAAACTCTCAGAAAAGCAAACTGCAAGTTGATTCAAGGCAGGGCGCTGAAAGTCATTCAATTCCCACAATACTGAGTAAAGTACTGGAGGATATTCGTAAAATGGATATTGAGTATGCCATAACCTCTGATAAATCCACTCAAATGCCAAGGCATAAAAGATTATCCATTCACGGCAATTTTACCTATGTTGAAAAGATTTATAAGAATTTACTGGTACCAATGATTCATCACTTAATACAAGAATCTTACCCTATTAATGACTTAAAACAACGGCAGACCGAATACGCCATCAAAATAGCAGAGTTAGTCAAAACCTACAAAGTGGCCCAATGTGATGAGATGACGCATTTAATGGCTTCCTGCTGTCTGGATAACCCGGCCATCAGCCTGTTCAAAATGGTGATCAACTTTTTTTTTGCGAGAACCGGATCAAAAAAAGGAAAGCTGGATAGACCCACCACTCATGTATGTTTGATGGTATGCCCAAGGCTTTCAGGTGATAGTGTGCAGATGCAAAGCCAATGCTATGAAGCTAAACACAAATATACTCATAGTGATCTGCATTGCGCTGACGGGAGCTATCATCAGCCAACCTATATGACTACTTCCGAGATTTACATTGCTGATCCGTGTCAGCATGAATTTCGGCCAGGAAGCCAGTGGCAGCAATTTATCAGCAATATTGCCGATCAATATCTCACACCAACAGATAAAGATTTTAAGAAAATAACCGTACAAATAACGCCCTATAATTCGGGAACTACTGCTAATGAGCTAACGGCTGCAAAGGTACAGGCGGCAGTACCCGTTAACAGTGATTCTACAGACTATTCAGCCATGCCTGCCTATTTTTATCTTGCGGAGTTCGCAGCCAATACAGCGAAAAAAGCTGAGAAACTAAAACAACGGGCTGCTTTGGTCACTAAGGAAAGACTGATAAGAAATGGTGTGAAAATCCCTTCATTAAACACCGTAAAATCAAAGCACAGGAAAAAATGGTCAACAAACTTAGTACGGGTTCTGACCTGGAAAATGAACCTTGATGTTAGAGTTCTGCACCGTAAGGATTTAGCCATCATTAATCCAAAATCAGAGGACTACTATCAATGCATGATTGACTTTTTAGGTAAATCAACAATCAAATCACCACAACATGTTATCAATATGGTCAAAAGCTTTAACAAATATGGATTTCCATTTCCGGAACCATGCAGTCGATATTTTTCCCCATCCAGGGAGTGGCTGCCAGGCCATATCAGGCATCTGGCCAGAGTAGCCAAACCTGAACAATCATTTTCGGACTGTGAACTGATTAAAATATTGAGAGTACTGAACCCTGTAGAACTACAAGATACCTATTTACGCTATCTACATGAGTATTTGCAAAATAGGCTGGTTAAAAACCAGGGGCCCCGAATACTGCAAAATGCCTTCAGCACCATTAAAAAGGCTAACATCCCCCTCCCTGCCATTGAAGGAATCACCAACTGGAACATATTGACATTACGAAAACTGGCTGATTTATGTGTAAAAAAATTTGGCGGAATCTCCGCAGAAACGGTTGCACCCTATCCTTCTTTTGGTACAAAAGACGTGATACCAACCTCACCCGATGAGTTTGCCGACTGGTTTCTCAACAAACTTACCAAATATCAATTTAATTTCATTAATTTCGATAGCACGCTAAAGGCTGCGAACCTGATTGTTAACATCAGTCCAATAGAAGGTATCACATTTAAACCCGTACCACAGAAGGCAGACTGGATGTTGTACTATGTCTGTCATTACGGTTTTGACAAAAAAGAGATTTACCATCAGGCTCCTACACACACAATCTATCAAATGCTGAAACGCATTACCTCCCGGAAAAAGCATTCAGAATTATACGATAAATTATTGTATGTCAGCTCAACAGCTTCTGGCCTTCGATCTCTTAGTATTATCAGGAGCCTGAAAAAACACAACATCAAACTACCTGATGATTTAATGGATTATTCAGTCAAAGATCAGGTGACTGAGATGCATGCAAGAGCCAAAAAACTGCAGAAATCTGGCTGGCTGGCAGCCGATATAGACTTATCGCACCATAGAATATCAAGACATAAAAAAGGATCGGGAGCACGTTTATGAAATATCTGGGTTAAGAGATCACAACAATCACTGCCATTAAGAGGTTAAATCATAATATGCTGGTATCCACTGCTACCCATCAAAACACACAGCTTATGGATGATCAAAAGCTCCAAAAAAACCGTCAAAAGAAAAGAAAACAGCAACAGGATAACAACAATCACTCAAAAAAGATCAGATTGGAAACCACCCGGATTAATCATCAGGGGCTTGTTAAACAGATGAGAGATCAAAAGAAACTACCGAAATATCAGGTTGCTATGGCCAAAGGTAAGCCTATTCACCAAAACTCTCAGAAAAGTAAACTGCAGATTGATTCAAAACAGAGCACTGAAAGTGATTCAATTCCCACAATACTTAGTAAAGTACTGGATGATATTCGTAAAATGGATATTGAGTATGCCATAAGCTCTGATAAATCCGCTCAAATGCCAGAGCATAAAAGATTACCCATTCACGGCAATTTTACCTGTGTTGGAATGATTTATGAGCATTTACTGGTACCAAAGATTCATTATTTGATACAAGAACTCTCTCCTGTTAATGACTTGAAGCAGCAGCAGACCAAATACGCCAGGCACATAGCAGAGTTAGTCAAAACCTACAAAGTAGCCCAATGTGATGAGATGACTCATTTAATGGCTTCCTGTTGCCTGGAAAATCCGGACATCAGCCTGTTCAAAATGGTTATCAGCTTTTTTAGTGCGAGAGCCGTAGCAAAGAAAGGAAAGATGAAAAGATCCACCACGCATGTATGTTTGATGGTATGCCCAAGTCTTTCAGGTGATAGTGTGCAGATGCAAAGCCAATGGTATGAAGCTGAACACAAACATGCTCATAGTGATCTGCGTTGTGCTGACGGGAGCTATCATCAGCCATCCTATATGGCTACTTCCGATATTTACATTGCTGATCCGTGTCAGCATGAATTGTGGCCAGGAAGCCAGTGGCAGCAATTTATCAGCAATATTGCTGATCAATATCTCACACCAACAGGTAAAGATTTTAAGAAAATAAAGGTACAAATAACGCCCTATCATTCGGAAACTGCCGTTATGGAGCTACCGGCCGAAGATGTACAGACAGCGCCAGTTAGCAGTGATACCACAGACTATTCAGCCATGCAGGTCTATTCTTATCTTGAAGAATTTGTAAAGAAACCAATCAATAAACCACGGGTTGCTGATATCACCAAGCAAAGACTGGTAAGAAATAGTGTAAAGATCCCTTCATTTGAGATCGTAAAACCATCACACAGGAAAAAATGGTCAACAAATTTGATACGAGTTCTGGCCTGGAAAATGAACCTTGATGTTAAAGTTCTGCACCGTACGGATTTAGCCATCATTAATCCAAAATCAGAGGACTACTATCAATATATGATTGACTTTTTAGGTAAATCAACCATCGAATCATCAATGGATGTTATCAAAATGACCAAAAGCTTTAACAACCATGGGTTTCCATTTCCTGAACCATGCAGTCGATATTTTTTACCATCGGATGAGTGGCTGCCGGGCCATATCAGGCATTTGATTAGACTAGCCAAACCTGAACGATCATTTTCGGACTGTGAACTGATTAAAGTATTGAAAGTACTGAATCCTGTGGCACTACAAGATACCTATTTACGCTATCTACATGAGTATTTGCAGAATAAGCTGGTTAAAAACCAGGGCCCCCGGGTACTGGAAAATACCATCCGCTATATTAGACGGGGAAACGTCCCTCCCCCTGCCATTGAAGGAATTACCCGCTGGAATATATTGACATTACGAAAACTGGCTGATTTATGTGTAAAAAAGTTTGGCGGCATCACCGCAAAAACGGTTGTTCCCGATCCTTCTGCTGGCAAAAAAGAAGTTATACCAACCTTACCCGATAAGTTTGCCGACTGGTTTCTCAACAAACTTACTAACTGTCAATTTAATTTCAATAGATTTAATGGCAGCCTGAAGACTGCAAACCTGATTGTTAACATCAGTCCGATAGAAGGTATCACATTTGATCCCGTACCGCAGAAGGCAGACTGGATGTTGTACTATGTCTATCAGTACGGTTTTGACAAAAAAGAGATTTACCACCAGACCTCTTCAACAACACTCTATCAACTGTTGAAACGCATTACCTCACCAGAAAAGCACTCAGAATTATACGATAGATTACTGTATCTCAGCTCAACATGGAGTGCTCTTAAAACTCACCCTTATTTGAGAAAATTGAAACAACACAACATCAAGCTACCCGATGATTTAATAAATTACACAGTCAAGGGCCGGATGATTGAGATGCACGCAAGGGCGGAAAAACTGAAGAAATCTGGCTGGCTGGCAGCGGATATAGACCTGTCGTACCATAAAAAATCAAAACATAAAAAATCAAAACATAAAAAAGTTTTCTAACGCCCGGAGAAATCATAACAACCGCTGCCAATAACAGGTTAAATCATAATATGCTTGTATCCACTGCTACCCATCAAAACACACGGCTTATGAATTATCAAAAGCCCCCAAAAAACCGTCAAAATAAAAGGAAACAGCAACAGGATAATAACAATCCCCCGAAAAAGGCCAGGCTGGACACTACCCGAATAAATCATCAGGGGCGTGTTAAACAGACGAGAGATCAAAAGAAACTACCAGAATACCAGGTTACTATGGCAAAAAGTCAGCCTGCTCACCAAAACTCTCAAAAAAGTAAACTACGGATTGACACAAATCAGAGCACTGAAAGTCATTCAATTCCCACAATACTGAGTAAAGCACTGGAAGATATTCGTAAAATGGATATTGAGTATGCCATAAGCTCTGATAAATCCGCTCAAATGCCAGAGCATAAAAGGTTATCCATTCACGGCAATTTCACCTGTGTTGAAAAAATTTATAAGTATTTACTGGTACCAAAGATTCATCACTTGATACGAGAACTTGCTCATGTTACTGATTTGCAACAACAGCAGACCAAATACGCCATGCAAATAGCAGAATTAGTCAAAACCTACAAAGTAGCCCAATGTGATGAGTTGACCCATTTAATGGCTTCCTGCTGCCTGAAAAACCCGTCTATCAGCCTGTTCAAAATGGTTATCAGCTTTTTTTTTGTCAGAAACGGAGCAAAAAAAGGAATTGTCGAAGGAACCACCACTCATGTATGTTTGATGGTATGTCCACGTCTTTCTGGTGAAAGTGTGCAGACACAAAGCCAATGGTATGAAGCTAAACACCGAGCTACTCGTAGTGATCTGCATTGTGCAGACGGGAGCTATCATCAGCCATCCTATATGGCTGCTTCCGATATTTACATTGCTGATCCGTGTCAGCATGCATATTGGCCAGGAAACCAGTGGCAACAATTTATCAGCAATATTGCCGATCAATATCTATCACCAACGGGTAAAGATTTTAAGAAAATAAAGGTACAAATAACGCCCTATCATTCAGAAACTGCCGTTAAGGTTCTACCGGCCGTAGATATACAGGCAGTACCAGTTAACAGGGATACCCCAGACTATTCAGCCATACCGGCCTATTTTTATCTTGCAGAGTTCGTAAATAAACAACAGGCTACTGAGATCACCAGGAAAAAACTGATAAAAAATAAAGTAAAGATCCCTTCATTCAACACCGTAAAATCAGCCTACAGGAAAGCATGGTCAATACGTTTAATACGAGTCATGGCCTGGAAAATGAAACTTGATAGTAAAGTTCTGTACCGTCAGGATTTAGCCATCATTAATCCAGAATCAGAGGACTACTATCAATATATGATTGACTTGTTAGCTAAATCAACAGTCGAATCATCAAATCATGTTGCCAATATGACCGACGGCTTTAACATCCAGGGTTTTCCATTTCCTGAACCATGCAGTCGATATTTTTTACCATCAGAAAAGTGGCTGCCAGGCCATATCAGGCATTTGCTCAAAGTAGCCAAACCTGAACGACCATTGCCGGACTGGGAATGCATTAAAATATTGAGAGTGCTCAATCCTGTGGAATCACAAGATACCTATTTACGCTATCTACATGAGTATTTGCAAAATAGGCTGGTTAAAAACCAGGGGCCCCGAATACTGCAAAATGCCTTCATCACCATTAAAAAGGCTAACATCCCCCTCCCTGCCATTAATGGAATCACCCGCTGGAATATATTTACATTACGAAAACTGGCTGATTTATGTGTCGAAAAGTTTGGCGGCATCTCCGTAAAAATGGTGACTCCCTATACTTCCGTTGACAAAAAAGAAATTATACCAACCTCACCCAGGGATTTTGCCACCTGGTTTCTCCATAGACTTACCAGATATCAGTTTCATTTCAGTAATTTCGATGGCAGTCTAAAGCGTGCAAACCAGATTGTTAACATCAGTCCAATAGAAGGTATCACATTTAACCCCGTACCACAGAAGGCAGACTGGATGCTGTACTATATCTACCATTACGGCTTTGACAAAAAAGAGATTTACAATCAGGCATCGACAAGAACAATCTATCAAATGCTGAAACGCATTACCTCCCGGAAAAAGCATTCAGAATTATACGATAAATTATTGTATGTCTGCTCAACAGGTTTTGGTCTTCAATCGCTCACTGCTATCAGGAGACTGAAAGAACACAACTTTAAAATACCCGATGATTTAATGGATTACACAGTCAAAGAGCAGGTGACTGAGATGCATGCAAGAGCGAAAAAACTGAAGGGATCTGGCTGGCTGGCAGCGGATATAGACCTGTCGTACCATAAAAAAATAAAACATAAAAAAGTTTTCTAATGCCTTGAGAGATCACAACACCACTGCCATTAACAGGTTAAATCATAATATGCTGGTATCCACTGCTACCCATCACCACATACGGCTTATGGATGATCGAAAGCCCCAAAAAAACCGTCAGAATAAAAGAAAACAGCAACAGGATAACAACAATCCCTCGAAAAAGATCAGGCTGGACACCACCCGGATTAATCATCAGGGGCGTGTTAAACAGAAAAGCGTTCAAAAGAAACTACCGGAATATCAGGTTGCCATGGCAAAAGGCCAGCCTGTTTACCAAAACTCTCAGAAAAGTAAACTGCAGATTGATTCAAAGCAGAGCGCTGAAAGTCATTCAATCCCCACAATACTGAGTAAAGTACTGGATGATATTGGTAAAATGGATATTGAGTATGTCATAACTTCTGATAAATCCGCTCAAATGCCAGAGCATAAAAGATTACCCATTCACGGTAATTTCATCTGTCTTGAAAACATTTATAAGTATTTACTGGTACCGAAGATTCATCACTTGATACAAGAACTTTCCCCTATTAATGACTTGGCACAACAGCAGACCAAATACGCCATGCAAATAGCAGAGTTAGTCAAAACCTACAAAGTGGCCCAATGTGATGAGATGACCCATTTAATGGCTTCCTGCTGCCTGGAAAACCCGGCCATCAGCCTGTTCAAAATGGTTATCAGCTTTTTTTGTGTAAGAACCGGACCAAAGAAAGGTAATGATGGAACCACCACTCATGTATGTTTGATGGTATGCCCAAGTCTTTCAGGTGATAGTGTACAGACGCAAAGCCAATGGTATGAAGCTAAACACCAATATATGCATAGTGATCTGCATTGTGCTGACGGGAGCTATCATCAGCCATCTTATATGGCTGCTTCCGATATTTACATTGCTGATCCGTGTCAGCATGAATATTGGCCAGGAAGCCAGTGGCAGCAATTTATCAGCACTATTGCCGACCAATATCTATCACCAACAGGTAAAGATTATAAGAAGATAAAGGTAAAAATAACACCCTATCATTCGGAAACTGCCGTTAAGGCACTACCGGCCGCCGATATACAGGCAGTGCCAGTTAACAGGGATACCACAGACTATTCAGCCATACCTGCCTATTTTTATCTTGAAGAGTTCATAAGTAAACAACAGGATACTGAAATCACCAGGCAAAGACTGGTAAGAAATAATGTAAAGATCCCGTCATTTAACACCGTAAAATCAACACACAGAAAAGCATGGTCAACCAGTCTGGTACGGGTTCTGGCCTGGAAAATGAACCTTGATGTAAAAGTTCTGTACCTTGAAGATTTAGCCATCATTAATCCAAAATCAGAGGACTACTATCAATATTTGATTGACTTTTTAAGTAAATCAACAATCGAATCATCAAAACATGTTACCAATATGACCCGCCGCTTTATCAAGCATGTATTTCCATTTCCCGAACCATGCAAAAGATATTTTTTACCTTACAAAAAGTGGCTTCCTGCCCATATCAGGCATCTGCATAGAGTCGCCAAACCGGAACGACCATTTTCGGACTGGGAACTCATTAAAGTCATGCGAGTACTGAATCCTGCGGAATCACAAGATACCTATTTACGCTATCTGCATGAGTATTTGCAAAATAAGCTGGTTAAAAACCAGGGGCCCCGAGTACTGGAAAGTGCCTTGATTAGCATTAAAGAAGGGACTCCCCCCCTCCCCCTCCCTGCCATTAAAGGAATCACCCGCTGGAATATATTGACATTACGAAAACTGGCTGATTTATGTGTAGATAAGTTTGGCGGCACCTGGGCAAAGACGGTTACTCCCTATCCTGCCGTTGGCAAAAAAAATGTTATACCAGCCTTACCCAAGGAGTTTGCCGCCTGGTTTCTCAATAGACTTACCAGATATCAGTTTAATTTCAAAAATTTCGATAGCAGGCTAAAGAGTGCAAACCTGATTGTTAACATAAGTCCAATAGAAGGTATGACGTTTAACTCCGTACCACAGAAGGCAGACTGGATGTTGTACTATGTCTATCATTACGGCTTTAACAAAAAAGAGATTTACCATCAGGCTCCTACAAGTACAATCTATCAAATGCTGAAACGCATTACCTCACGGAAAAAGCATGTAGAATTATACGACAAATTATTGTATATCGGCTCAACAGGTTGTGCTCTTCGATCTTTCAGCTTTATCAATAGCCTGAAAAAACACAACATCAAACTACCCGATGATTTGATGGATTATACATTTAAAGGCCAAATGGTTGAGATGCATGCAAGAGCAGAAAAACTGAAGGAAACAGGCTGGCTGGCAGCCGATACAGACTTATCGCACCATAGAATATCAAGACATAAAAAATAAGAGCACGCCATAACCGATAAGGCAACAGCCTGATGGCCGGTGACACCAATAATTCGGTATATGTTGGTATTGAAAATTGCTCTCAAACATCCGTTAATCGCAACACCATAACAAGCAGTTGATATCTGAGGGTACACTTGAACGAATTACTATTGATTGGCCAGCTTTTGTTATTTTACGGCATGGTCATTTTAACTTACCGCCTGTTCGGCAAAATGGGGCTCCTCTGTTACACCGTGCTGGCCATCGTGGCCGCTAATATTGAAGTACTGGTGCAGATCAATGCCTTCGGTATGGAGATGACCCTGGGGAATATCATGTTTGCCTCCACCTTCCTGGTGACCGATATCCTCAGTGAGGTGGGTGGTAAAAAATGGTCTGACTACGCAGTCAATGTCGGCTTCTTTACCTCGGCACTGTTTATTGCCATTTCCCAGAGCTGGCTGTATTTCATGCCCAATTCCCTGGATTTTGCCATGCCGCATATTCAGGCCATCTTCAGCAACACGCCTCGCCTGATGATTACCGGCCTGCTGGTTTATGCCATTACACAACGCTTTGATGTGTGGCTTTACCACAAAATCTGGCACTGGACCGGGCTTACCGAGAATTATCTGTGGCTGCGCAACAATGTGTCCACCATGATTTCGCAGTTCCTGAATGCGGTTCTGTTTACTTTCGGAGCGTTTTACGGGACGTTCCCGGTGCCGGACCTGCTCAGTATCATCATCACCAGCTATGGTATCTTTGTGGTGACCAGCCTGTGTGATACTCCTGCCGTGTATCTGTGCAGAAAAATCAAGGTCAGGGAAATATGGGAGCGTACATGAAAGTCATTATTACCGGAGCCAGTGCAGGTATTGGCCTGGCGGTTTGTCAGCGTTTTCTGCAAGATGAACGCATCACCGTGGTGGGTATCGATGTTAATCCCGGCGAACTGGTTAACGACCGTTACCACCATTTTTTAGCCGATGTGGCGAACCCGGAATCGCTCCCAGCCATTAAGGGCGTAACACACCTGATCAACAACGCCGGGGTGCAAAACACCACACAGGACATCGCCATTAATTTAGGCGGGGTGATGAACTGTACCATGCTGTACGGCCTGCAACCGGCGATTCAATCCATTGTCAATGTTGCCTCTGCCAGTGCTCATTCCGGTGCTGAATTTCCAGAGTATGTAGCCTCAAAGGGCGGTGTTGTCGCCTACACTAAATGGACTGCGCTGCAGGTTGCTCAATACGGTGCCACCTGCAACAGTATTTCCCCGGGAGGCGTGCTTACCGAACTGAACAGACCGGTCATGGACGATCCTGAAAAATGGCAGGCCATCATGAATGAAACGCTACTGCCAAAATGGGCCAGTTCTGAAGAAATAGCACAGTGGGTTTACTTTATGGCGATCATCAATCGCAGTATGACCGCACAGGATGTTCTGGTGGATAACGGCGAGATGGCGAAGGCTAACTTTGTCTGGTGATTGACAACAGAGGCAGCTTCTGAATAAGGTATGAATTCACGGCAAAAAAGCTGCCTCCAATGCGCCAGAAGCCTGTTATCAGGTTAAGTGGCTTGGGGTAGGGCTCAAAAGTTATAAGTATTTCACTGCAAAGGAGTTGCAACCATGAGTTGGATTGCTTACATACAACCTTTGGGAATGCCATCCTGTGGACTGGACAACCCTTTTGCCGGACAGCTGGTTACAGGAAAACATCCAGGTTAAATCGTCGTTTTCTTCATCAATGTTCAAATAATCCAATGGAGAAGATCAATGACCATTAAAGAACTGAAAAAAGCCTTCAAAAAAAACCAGCTGCCTGTCCAGCTGCTGAGTCAGGAAGGGGATATCTATCTATGCCGGGTGGACGGTAAGCACCTGCTGAGAAATAACGATACATCCCCCGCTATTTTCCACAGCATCAGTGAGGCAAAAGAAACCCTTGGAGATCATATTGCTCCTCACTTGCAGCTGGTTTTTTCCGAAACCTACGATGAGATGTTCCATCCTGAAAACCAGACCAAATCATCAAAATGAGCCCGGGAGAGGTATTCCTCAGGCTCATTAGCCAATCATCGATTTGCCGTAGACCGTCCGCTCCATATCAACCACGTCAACAGTAATGGAGACATTATCCAGGGGAGTTCCCTCTACAGCATCCAGCAAAATACCGGACAGTTCCTGTTTCTGTTGCAAACTCCGTCCGGATAGAATTCGAGCCGTTATATGAATAAACTGCCCCCCCTGCTCCGTACCTGTACGATAATGATCGTAAGGCAGCGCCCGGACCTTAATGGTCGACACGTCAAACAGCCCGGAGCTGACAGCTCCCTGATGCACACTTTCCATCAGGGCCTCTGGACTGACAATTGCTTCCAGTGGCCGCGAGTATTCGATAATACAGTGTGGCACGTAAAACCTCCTTGCAAATGGCATAAGGCCGTGATCAGCCCAACTTCTGTTTAGATGCCCAGATTGCCAGTTTGTGCTTCATGGTCACCTGGGATACCTGATCCTCTGGCAGAGGCTGGATGAGGTTATCATGGACCAGCAGCCGGTATATATATTCGATTTTCTCACTGGCAGAATCGGTCGCCTCAAATTCCACAACCCCCCGCTTCTCACCATATTTCATGCCATATTCAATGGCCTTCTTTACCAGCTCTTTTTCATTCTTCAGCTTCTTCATTGGAGCCTCATTCAATCCAGTGGTGTATTAGGACATTAGCTTTTATAAACCATATATGGCAAATCAGGAGATTGACCAACAACACGATTTCGGCGCACGGCTTATACTGCAATTCCCAAACGCATCAGCCTGTCATGCGCTATTCCCAAAGGTTATTACCAAAAGCGCTATTCCCTAGCGGGTTCAAATAAGGTAAAAGTGCCTTATGAGAACCCCGAAACGAATCCAACCCCTGGTTGATGAAGGACTGGTGGATGAAGTACTCCGCCAGCTAATGAGTGGTAAAGAAGCCGATGTCTATGTGGTGCGCTGTGGCAATGATATCCGCTGCGCCAAGGTTTATAAGGAAGCGGCCAGGCGCAGCTTTAAAAAGGCCGTCCAATATCAGGAAGGTCGCAAAGAGCGCAACAGTCGCAGGCAGCGAGCCATCGAGAAAGGCTCCAGATATGGCCGGAAACAGCAGGAAGAGACCTGGCAGAGTGCCGAGGTTGACGCCCTGTTCCGCCTGGCCAGAGCGGGCGTAAGAGTCCCACAGCCTTATATCTGCCTGGATGGCGTACTGTTGATGGAACTGCTGACGGATGATGAAGGTCAGGTTGCCCCGCGCCTGGGTGAAGTGACCATGTCCGCCGAACAGGCCCGTGAAGACCACGCCACCATGATGCATTATGTCATGCTGATGCTCTGCGCTGGCCTGGTTCATGGCGACCTGTCGGAATTCAATGTTCTGGTGGATGACTACGGCCCGGTGATTATTGACCTGCCCCAGGCCGTGGATGCCTCGGCCAACAACCATGCCCGCTCGATGCTGGCCAGGGATATCAACAACATCACAGAATACTATGGACAATTTGCACCGGACCTGTTGAACAGCCAGTATGCCAAAGAGATGTGGGCACTCTACGAAGATGGCGAACTGACCCCGGAAACCGAACTGACCGGCCTGTTCACCGAAGCGGAGCAAGCCGCCGATGTGGACTCAGTGCTGGCCGAAATAAAAGCAGTTCTGGCTGAGGAGCAGAAACGGCAGGAACGTCTGAGAGAATCTGATAACCCTGATGCCTGACTGAGACGGAAGCCAGCCCTACCGGTCAGGTGGGGCCAGGAGGCTGTCCGATCAAAACAATGCTCAGGCTTGGGCGGTGCAGTACCAATCGATCAGTTACTTCATTTAACTGGCGGCATGTTGATGATGCTACTGAATATCTGATTAGCCCTTTGAAAACAGGTTTCAGGGAAACATCAACAATGATACAAATAATATCATTTTTAAAAATATAACACCCTGTAATTACAATAAAGGCAACATTATTTTTAATTGATTGTTATTTGACTTCTGTCAATCTTTCCAGTTGATTTAATAAATACAATCAGAATCAGAGCTTTTATCTCAGTAATGATTATTTTCCTTACAGGACTGTTTTGAAAGCCATGGTAGAGAATATATGCAGAAAATATTGATAACAGGAAACAATTGAACAACACCTTCTTATTGTTTTCGAAAAATTGTTACAGGTGGTATCGCCATCTGTAAAGCAGGCAGGCAAAATCCTTTGCAAGGATTAACGAACAACAATGCCCTGTGCTACTTACTTTTTTTCTTTGCCGTGGAAAATCGTTTGTTTATTGCTGTTATTTGTTTTTCATTTCTTTATTTAACAGTGGTGCAAGCTGTTTTACTTTGGCATTGATATTTGGAAAACAAATAGAGCATTCGGTTAGTGACAGAAATTATAAACTTGGCTTTAAGTGAGGCATCAATGGCAACTGGTACGAATCGTGGCTGGGTCGTAGTGACGGCTGGCCTGGCGATTAACTTAATGTTTGGCAGTCTGTACACGTGGAGTATCTTCTCCGAGAATTTTATCAACACTCAGGGCTGGACCGCTTCTCAGGCATCCACGCCCTACGCAGCGGCCATTGCCGCGTTTGCGCTGGTCATGCTGGTAGGTGGTAAGCTGCAGGATCGCCTGGGGCCGCGCGTTGTGATCACCATCGCAGGTCTGTGCACTGCGGCAGGTATGTTCCTGTGCAGTGCCATGCCCACCGAGACCGGCGTTATCCTGGGTTTTGGTGTTCTCAATGGTGCAGGAATCGGTCTGGGTTATTCCGCAACAGCTCCGGCAGCAGTGAAATGGTTCAAACCGGAGCAAAAAGGGTTAATTGTCGGTCTGGTTGTCACCGGCTTTGGTTTGGCACCACTGTATGCGGCACCGCTGGCCAAATACCTGATCGCAGAATATGGCCTGTTTGCCAGCTTTAATATACTGGCGGTGTTCTTCGGTAGTGTGATCGTTACTGGTGCCCAGTTCATGAGTGTTCCGGAAACCACAACAGGCATGGCGACTGCGGATAAAAAGGCCAAAGAGAGACCGGTTGTTGCTGATGGCCCACAAACCGGTGAGTACAACTGGAAGCAGATGATCAGGACGCCACAGTTTGCCATGTTGTGGCTGATGTTCTTGGCAGGTTCCATGACCGGTCTGATGATGATTGGTCATATTGGTAACATTGCCAAGCTGCAACTGACCGATACCTTTAACATTACCCTGCTGGTTCAGGCGTTCTCTGTCGCCAATGCTTTGGGCCGCCCGGGTGCTGGCTTAATATCTGACAGGATCGGTCGTGCCCGCACCATGAGCATTCTGTACACGTTGCAAGGTGCTGTGCTGTTGATGTTCAGTGGTTTTGATACCTTTAGCATGATCCTGATGGGTTCATTGGTTATCACCTTCGGCTATGGTGCAATGCTGGCAGTATTCCCGTCTGCAACGGCAGACTTCTTCGGTACCCGGAACCTGGGCTTTAACTACGCTATCCTGTTCAGCGCGTGGGGTGTTGCGGGCATGGCCGGTCCGAAACTGGCAGGCTATCTGCTGGACACCACGGGCGGTTATGAGAGCACCTTTATGATCTGTGCCGGAGTAAGTTTTGCAGCGGCTGCCATTGGTCTTATGGTCAAACCACCGAAAAAAGCAGCTGATTTTGTGGGAGTGCAAACTGCCCAGGCTGCTTGAGTATTTTAATAAAGCTCTTGATGGATTTTCTGATCAACAACACCTGAAATCCAGATAGAGCCGCTTGACCACGCTTCCTGATTAAAAGCCCGGCATGTTTCGGGCTTTGTTTTTGCCACTTGCCACCAGAACACGGCCAATAATAAGCAAACAATATCCGCAACTTTACGACCTGAAACCCGCATACAACAAACCAGTCCACAGCGTAATAGGCCTGCGGCTTTCACAGTCCTTGTTGCTCCAATGTAATAACGAGTTTTCAACAGTCTGGATGGCAATGGAGCCCAGGGCGGTAGCATGAGGTGCACATATGTACTATTAACATACCTCCGGTATAGCCAGAGGTACGACAATGGCCAACTACACACCAATGGTCGTCAGGATTCAATCGCTAACTGAGCCTCGTAGCGATATACACGTTACATACCCTCTTCCAGAAGTCTTATTTATCGTTTATGTCAGTATTTTGAGTGGTTACACCACATGGCAAGGCATGGAGCGGTTCGCTAAATACAACCGACGCTGGTTTCGTCAGTTTTTTCCTTATAAATTTGGCTTCCCTACCCATCACACTATTGCAACAGTATGCAAGCTGCTTGACCCAGAAGCTTTTACGCAGTTATTTATCGATTGGGTAAGCGACACAATATCTGAGATAAATGCTCGTAAAATGGGGCCTCATCCAGAAAAAAACGACAATGTCATAGCTATTGACGGCAAGGCTCTGCGTGGCTCACGTCCAGCTAAAGGCAAGAAGTTGGTCCATATGGTCAGTGCTTACAGTTCAGAACTTAAGCTTATATTAGGTTTTACCCCCGTTGATAAGAAGTCCAATGAGATTACTGCCATTCCCGAAGTTATCGATGTGCTTTTTCTCGAAGGAGCCTTGATTACCAGTGATGCCATGGGGTGTCAGAAAAATATTTGCAAAAAAATCATTGATAAAAAAGCTGATTACCTGCTCTGCGCCAAGGACAATCAGCCGACTCTGAGCAGTAATATCGAAGCATATTTTTCAAAGTACATTGAAGAACACCCGGATGATCCGGAACCTGCTGATGACGAACCAGCCTTTGCAGAATCGATGGAGAAAAATCGGGGGCGTCAAGAACACCGGCGTTGTTGGGTTTTTAACGACATTGAGGATATAGACCCCAAGCATGAGTGGCCTGGCCTTAAGCAGTTTTCGGTTATCCAGAGAGACAGATTGGTTGGTAAAAAACAAACAACTGAATTGCATTTTTATATAGAGAGCCGAGAGATGACAGCCTCCAGTGTGCTGGCAGCAGTACGCAATCATTGGAGTATAGAAAATGGACAACACTTGTCACTGGATGTCAGCTTTCAAGAAGATGCCTCTAAAATCCATGAGCGAACAGCGGCAAAGAACGTTGCGACTGTAAGGCGGTGGTGTTTTAATGTACACAAACAAAGTAGCCGGTTTGAGAAAGAGAGTATGTCAGGCCGGATTGAACTGGCAGGGTTAGATCAGGACTATCGAACCGAGCTGGTACTTGAGAAGTTTTATCCTGACTAAACAGCGAGTTTAAATTCAGGCTGCAGAAGCAGCACAAGGTACAAGCTTCGTGTGAGGCCGGTGGCTTTTTGTGTCAATTTTCCATATTTTGGTTTCTTTTCATCAATCCTGCCTAAAATACGCGCTGGATTGTCTGAGAATATTCGATCTGCAATGTTGGCAGTCATGAGCAGAGCAAAAATATGAACTATGGTGCATCTGATGCGACCACCCTGCAATGGAGCCCCCTTCGCCAAATTTTCCGATGCAGAAACCGGAACCTATGTAGGTCATGGAATGAATCCACTCTTGCATATAGGTATCTGACAGATTCAGATAGCTAAATGGCTTAACTGTTTTTATATCATTGACGACAGTTTCGTTATAACAGGTCATCACTTTTTTAATAGAGAACCTGTTGACTCCGCAGTGTAAAAAATGTTCAAACTGATGACAGGATGATCGCTGATCCTTACTGTCTTCGGAAGTCGTACAGTAGCTCTCCCCTTGTGAAATCCACTTGATAAATCGTTTCCCCCAGGCGACTGGAGGGTGATATTCATACTCCCTGTCATTCTGGTCTTTGGCAACAAAAGAAATGTCATCATCCTGGTCTTGAAAAAGCGACCTTATGTATTCATCAGCGCCCTCACCACAAATTGCTTTATAAGCCCTTCCTTCGATTTCAAAGCTGTGAATGATTGTTTTATTGGTAATAGCGGGATTAACTAATGACTGATCTCTCTGTGTAAACGATTCCTTTATATAAATCTTTACAGTCTTTGCATGGCCTGTTTTCTTACTGGCAAATAAGGTGTTACTGCTGTCCTTCTGACGACTGTTCGCTGTTTGTCTGGGGTGAAGCTCCGTGGTTGCGTTAGAGGGTATATTCATTATTCATGGCTTCGTGATAACTGGTAGTGGGTGCAGTCAGCATGCTACTGTCTCCTCTTGCTTATATCTCCCCCAAGAATCCCTTTGACATATTCTTGCCCGAAAAATTCCCGTGCCAGACATAAAGACTCAGTATTCACCTTGTCGATTGTAGACAGAAAGTGCCTTTTACGAGTTTTGCGACAACGGAGGAAAGATTCGGACTAATTCATAGCAGGCCATGGACGATAAAAGTAAAGCCGTAAACAACATCACAGGGACGAACCATGATCATCAGAACTGCTACCACCATAACTCTTATTGCCGGATTAGCCATCAGTGCCGCATCAGCCATCGCCAACGAGCGCAGAGTCACTGGAGGTGATAATGCCTACTACATTGCTGACCATTCAGGCCCGACCTTCAGTTCCACCGACTTTGTCTGGCCTGAAAGCAAGTTCAAAGGAGGTGACGGTTATGACGGACCCGAAGATAACAGCAGCGCCTTTGAAGTTTATGTAATCCATGAAGAGAAGAAAGGCGGTGATAATCAATAGTTGATCCAAAAAAGCCCTCAGAAGAGGGCTTTTTTTATACTACAGGGACAAGATGCCCATCTTCCAGGCGCAATGCCCGGTCCATCTGTCGGGCAAAAGCCATATCATGAGTCACAACAATAAAACTGGTGGTCAACTGTTCACTGAGGGATTTCATCAGCTCATGAATCTTGCTGGCGGTGTTGGGATCCAGGTTGCCCGTTGGCTCATCCATCAGAACCAGGTCCGGACTACCGACCAGTGCGCGGGCAATAGCCACCCTCTGCCGTTCACCACCGGAAAGTTCCGCCGGCTTATGGCTGGCCCGTTTCGACAGCCCCACCATGCCCAGCATTTCTTCAGCTCTCATGGTTGCCTGCCCCACGGATACCTCTTTTCGCAGCAGTAAGGGCATGGCGACATTTTCCAGGGCAGTAAATTCTGGCAGCAAATGATGGAACTGGTAAACAAACCCCAGGTGACGGTTCCGCAATTCACCCTGTTTTTGTTCAGACACCTTCATCAGCTGATGGCCACAGAGTATTACCTCACCGCTGGAAGGGTGATCCAACCCGGCCAACAGCTGAAGCAGCGTTGTTTTTCCTGAACCGGAAGTACCGACAATCGCTACTCGTTCAGCGGGTGATACCAACAGGTCTATGCCTCTGAGCACCTCGAGTTTTTCAGGCCCTTCAGCAAATACTTTGGTTAGCCTGCGGCACTCCAGAACTGCACGGTTTTCGGAATTATTCATAGCGAAGCGCCTCCGCAGGCTGGGTTCTGGAGGCTCGCCATGCCGGATACAGGGTTGCCAGGAAACTCATCAACAAACCAGAGACACTGATCACCGCAACATCCTGCCACATTAACTCCGATGGCAGGTAGCTGATAAAGTAAACGTCAGGGCTCAGAAAGTGAATGCCCAATAATTTTTCCAGGGCACCCACAATTTCGGAAACATTCAGCGCACCGGCAATGCCCAGGGCAACCCCCAGCAGCGTTCCGATAACACCAATCAGGGATCCCTGAACCATAAAAATCCCCATAATCATTTTCGGGGTCGCACCAAATGTGCGGAGGATGGCGATATCCCCCTGCTTATCGGTCACCACCATGACCAGCGTGGAGACAATATTAAAGGCGGCAACGGCAACAATCAGGGTGAGAAGCAGGCCGACCATGGTCTTTTCCATCTGAATCGCCTGAAACAGACGGCCATGGCTACGGGTCCAGTCCTGAACGTAGTAGCGACCGGGTAAGGTAATCGCTACATCCCAGGCCAGTTTCGGTGCGGCAAACAGATCATCCATTTTCAGTCGTATACCTGTTACCCCTTCAGGCACCCGCAGAAAACGGGCCAGATCTTCACGATGGGCGTAGGCCAGGTTGCCATCCACATCGGCACCTACCGAGAAAGTACCAACGACAGTGAATCGTTTCAGGCGAGGCAAAACACCCGCCAGGTTGACACTGGCTTCAGGCAGAACCATGGTCACTTTGTCGCCAACGGACAACCCCAGATAATTGGCCAGAATATCACCCAGCAGAATACCAAACTCTCCGGGCTGCAGGTCTTCCAATGCGCCCTGCTTCATGTGATCGGCAATAATAGAGACCCTTCTTTCGTAGCCGGGATCAATACCGTAAACCAGCGTTCCCCGCACCAGATCACCATTGGCCAACATACCCTGGGCATCGACAAACGGCGCAGCCGCTTCGATGCCTTCTTTGTCCGGAATGGTATTGACCAGCGCCTGCCAGTCTTCAATACCACCACCGGCTGCCGTGATGGTGGCATGGGGAACCATACCCAGCACTCGCTGCTTTAGCTCCCGATCAAAGCCATTCATCACTGACAGCACAATAATCAGTACCGAAACACCCAGCGTCAGCCCCACCATGGATGTTCCGGAGATGAAGGAGATAAAATGATTCCGTCGCTTTGCGCGGGTGTAGCGCAAACCGATAAAAAAAGGTAATGGTCTAAACATTTATTCTGCCAGTATTCCTTGCGCCATCGGCGTGTCAGGGGCGGATTGGCCACTTGTTTCAAAAGCCAGTAAGCTGGCATTATGCCATAAAGCGGTATAATTCCCGTCGAATTTTCCTGCGCTTTGCGACTGTTTCCTCCACCCCTGTTCGACAAGAAATATTAGCTTTTCGGTCTTACATGAGCAACGACGGTAAATAGCTTCCTGGGCAGATGCGGATTGGCCCGCCGTGCAGATTCTATACGATCTATGTGACCTTCACGCACGGCCAGCTGATAAATTTCCAGCCCAAAAGCGTCAGCAATTCTCCGGGTACTCTTGCCGTTTACCGTGTTATGAAGAAAATCGTCCATAAATGCTGATGAGTCATGTTGGCCCGTGTATTTCAGGATCAAGGTATCAGATTGCTTGTTGTTTATATCACATCGATGAATGGTTTCCGGCAGTTGAAGTGGCCATCCATTGTCTCTGAAACAGTTCTCATACTGCAAGGCAACGACATTGGACATGAAAAAAAAATGCCCGGGCACTATATCCGACTTGAAATTGAGTTTAAAAAACCAGGCTTCTGGCGTAAAGGTATTGATAAATCTGCACGGGCCGTATTTATCCAATTTATCTTTGGATGTAAATGTATAATAACATTCCTGTCCATCTGAATATTTGCTTGGAAAGGTCTCTGTCATTTCAGCTAAATGTTCATTTTCTTTTTTGTAAGTGATTTTCAGCTCATTCAGGAGCTGCTGAATTCTTGCATGTTCACGGTTTGCTACGGATTGTGGGTCTGGTTTCGGTTCTTTTGCTTCGACTATATCTTGTAGTTCTAACTTCTGACAGGCTGTTTGCAGAGTAATTTTTCGATCACTGAGTAATACCGGTGCCATTTCGTCTAATACATTATCGAGATTGCCCTTAAGTATTTCTTGCTGACCCGGATAATCTGGCAGCTGAACCACTTTGTTATCATGGGTTAAACCCAGTTCACACAGCGTGAGATCCATGGCGGGACCTGTGTGTGACAGGTAATCTTGAAATATTTTTTTCAATTCAGCCAGTGAGTTGATGCTGTCCATCTCAAATCCATATTACGTATTCTGTTGTTCAGTTAATGGGTATTGTTGTGTATGTTATCGCTTATGCTGGTTTTATCATTAACGGTATCAGGGCGGATAGATGCTTAATCTACCCTAAGAACCAGAGCTATTGTTGCTGAGAAAATAATTAGAACGCACTTTCAATGAACCACTGGCAGGAGTAATCTCTTTGCGTGATGCCTGATTAACGCTTCAGCCTTCTTTTCGAGTCAAGCAGGACGCAATTATTATGAAAACACTTGTTGGTACTCTTTCCGTGACTATAGCAATTATTTATTCGTCGTCTATTATCCAGGTCACTGCCAATGAGCTTGCTCCCGACCAGACTCCGTACTCCGAAGGTATCACTGTGACTCCCGTGGGCAGTCAGTCTCAGCAGTTGCGTCAATCTCTGGCTTTACCGAAACATGGTCAAACCATGGATGAAGTCAGGGAGGTGCTGGGCAGCGCCAGCCAGACAGAAACCATTGGTGAACCCGCCATCACCCGCTGGTATTATCCAGACCAAAAATTGACGGTGTACTTTGAAGGTAAACGGGTATTGAGGTCAGTGGTTGATAACACGCACTGAGTTATAAAAGCTGTTTTCTGAATTGCCCTGGCGGCATACCAAAATAACGCTGAAAAGCTTCATAAAAGCGGCTGAGAGAACTGAAACCACAGGCATAGCCAATATCGGCAATGGGCCGCTTGCTGTCCATCAGCAGCAGTTGAGCTTTCTGCAGGCGTTGGAACTGCAGATATTGCTTGATAGAGACCCCCATCACACTGGTAAACAGGTTGGTCGTATAATTCTTGTGCAGCCCAAGATGAGCCGCCACATCGGCGGTTGAAATAGGCCGATGCAGGTTTTCCCCGATAAAGTGAATCATGGTAGAAACATGGTGTGCACCTTTCAAACGACCACTGCCCGGATGACCGGCAGCCGGTGCCTGCTCAAGATGGTCTTCGGAGACACTTTCCGGGTGATCCCACCCCTGAAAACTGATGCGCTTTAACAGCAGTGACAGCTCACCCAGAATAATCTCCTTTAATTCCGGGTGACCGCTGCGAAAATCCTCATGCCAGCGACTCAATCTCATGACCAGGTAGTCATGGTCCGGCTTTGCCAGGGCAATAGCGCCGGTCATCACCTCCTGCCGGAGCTGTCCCATCAGTGGCCACTGAAGAAATTCCGGTAACGGGATATAGAGATTATAAAGGGTGCCTTTCCCCGGATTTTTTTCCACCAGGCCCACCAGTCGATGGGGCATGTTGGCCCAGAAGATGGCCAGCCGGTTTTCGGGAATGCGCTGCTCCCTGCCATTGACAATATAAGTGGCCGAGCAACCCAGCAGATAGTTCAGCTCAACATGGCCATGAACATGGCCACTGTCCATAATATAAGGGGCCCGGTTTTCGATATAAAAGATGTCCCCCTGAATATCGGAAATCGAGCCAGGCATGGGGACCACACCTTCGGTTCTGCGACCGGTTCCACGACATTGCCTGACCGACAATAGCTGCTGACTGCTCACAAATATTGACCCTTATCAAAAAGCCCCACAATGATACCCATTGCCGTGGCACAAATCTTTGTTTTCGGGAAAAACAAGAAAAAAACCGTAAAAGAAATATCCTGCTGCCTGTTCTTAAAATGACCACAATCGATTATTTAACGGGCAGACAAGCTGCCTGAACGAGGTAGACAATGAGTATCCTGATCACCGGCGGGGCTGGCTACATTGGCAGCCACACCTGTCTGGAATTACTGAATGCCGGTTATGACGTGGTCGTCGTAGATAACCTGTGCAACAGCCATGAGACCGCGCTACACCGGGTGGAAAGCCTGACGGGTAAGCAGCCCGCTTTTTATCCTGTGGATATACGCGATAAAGAGGCCCTGCGCACCGTATTCACCAGGCACACCATTGAAGCGGTGATTCATTTTGCCGGGTTAAAAGCCGTTGGTGAGTCTACCCGGATACCGTTGGCTTATTTTGATAACAACGTCAACGGAACGGTTAAACTTCTGGAAGTCATGGATGAGTTTGACGTACGACACCTGGTCTTCAGCTCTTCTGCCACCGTGTATGGCGACCCCCATGAAGTGCCGATCAGGGAAGACTTCCCGGTTGGCCAGGTTACCAACCCCTATGGACGCAGCAAGTTCATGGTGGAGGAGATCCTCCGTGATACGGCGGCTTCCGATGATCGATGGAATTTCAGTATTCTACGCTACTTCAACCCGGTGGGTGCCCACGAATCCGGCCTTATCGGCGAAGACCCAAGTGGTATACCCAACAACCTGATGCCGTATATTGCCCAGGTAGCCGTTGGCAAGCTGGAGCAGCTCAACATCTTTGGCAACGACTACGCGACCCACGATGGTACCGGTGTGCGTGACTATATCCATGTGGTTGATCTGGCCCTTGGCCATCTGGCAGCATTGCGTACCCATTGGACCGATCAGGGTGTCCACACCTATAACCTGGGTACCGGCAAAGGCAGCAGTGTTCTGGATATGCTGCACGCCTTTGAAAAAGCCTGTGGCAAACAACTGCCTCACCAAATCCAGCCACGCCGTCCCGGGGATATCGCCCAGTGTTACGCCGACCCGGCCTATGCAGAACAAAAGCTGGGCTGGAAAGCCACCCGCACCGTTGACGATATGACCATCGATACCTGGCGCTGGCAGTCAGAAAACCCGAACGGATTTAACCAATGACACCATTTAATCCTGTTGATCACCCACACCGTCGATTCAACCCGCTGATTGGCGACTGGGTACTGGTATCTCCCCATCGTGCCAAACGCCCATGGCAGGGGCAGGTGGAAAAAACAGCGCCGGACTTTCGCCCCGTGCATGATCCTGAGTGCTTTCTCTGCCCGGGAAATGACCGTATTACCGGTGACCACAACCCGGACTACACCGATCCCTACATTTTCCCCAATGACTTCCCGGCACTGCTGACGGATACCCCGGATGCAACCAGCGAGTCAGACCTTTTCCAGAGCAGCTCCGCCAGGGGAGAAGCACGGGTGATCTGTTTTTCACCGGATCACAGTAAAACCCTGCCACAGTTGACCGAACAGGAAATCCGCAAGGTGGTTGATACCTGGGCAGAACAGGTTATCGAACTGGGACAGAGTTACCCCTGGGTACAGCTGTTTGAAAATAAAGGGGCCGTGATGGGCTGTTCCAATCCCCACCCCCATGGGCAGATCTGGGCCAGCAGCTTTCTGCCCAACGAAGCGCGCAAAGAAGACGACAACCAACGTCAATGGCTGCAGGAAAAAGGCACCAATATGCTGGTTGAATACGCCCTGCGGGAATCTGAGTCCAGTGAACGTACTGTCGTTGAAAATGATCACTGGATTGCCGTGGTTCCCTACTGGGCAGCCTGGCCGTTTGAAACGCTCCTGCTGCCCAAGCGACAGGTGCTGCGCATGCCGGATCTGACCGAAGTGGAACGTGATGCCCTGGCCGACATCCTGAAAAAACTGACGACAAAGTACGACAATCTGTTCCAGACGTCATTCCCCTACTCTATGGGCTGGCATGGTGCGCCGTGCCATCAGGGGGAGGTCAATGCCGATGATAGTCACTGGCAACTGCACGCCCATTTCTATCCACCACTGCTGAGATCAGCCACCGTTCGCAAGTTTATGGTGGGTTTTGAAATGCTGGCAGAAACCCAGCGTGACCTGACCGCGGAACAGGCTGCCGCCCGTCTGCGCGAACTGTCCGATGTGCATTATCTGGCAAGCAGCCCAGAGCCTGAAAAAAGCCTTTAAGATTGCTCCGAGTTATGGAAAGTAAGATGAACCAGAAACAAACCCTGACTGCACTGTTCGAGATAACCTTCGGTCATCAGCCAACCCACTATTTCCAGGCACCTGGCCGGGTCAATCTGATTGGTGAGCACACCGACTACAACGATGGTTATGTATTGCCCTGTGCCATTGAATACCAGGCAATGATTGCGGCTTCTCCCAGGGATGACCAGAAAGTCATGGCCACGGCGCACAGTTACGACGGGCAGGTAACCGAGTTTGAACTGTCTCTGCCGGTTCCGCACAGTGAAGAAGCCTTCTGGAGCAACTACATCCGTGGTGTCGCCACCGTACTGCTGGAAAAGGAAATGAGCCTCAAGGGTGTCAATATTGCCATTATTGGCAATGTTCCCCAGGGCGCTGGCCTAAGTTCATCCGCCTGCCTGGAAGTGGTTACCGGACTGACCCTGACCCGAATGGCCGGACTGGATGTCAGCCTGAAAGAGCTGGCATTGATTGGCCAGCAGGCAGAGAACGAGTTTGTTGGCTGCAAGTGCGGCATTATGGACCAGATGATTTCCGCCTGCGGCAAGGAAGACCATGCCATGCTGCTGGACTGTCGATCCCTGGATACCCGACTGGTGCCCATCCCTGAAAATGCAGCGGTGGTGATTATCAACTCCAATGTCAAACGTGGCCTGGTAGACAGCGAATACAACACCCGTCGTGCACAGTGCGAAGCAGCAGCACAGCACTTTGGCGTCAAAGCCCTGCGGGATATCACCCTGGACCAGCTGGAAGCCAGCCAGGGCGAACTGGATGAACTGACCTACCGGCGGGCCCGCCATGTGGTGACTGAAAATGATCGCACCCTGGCCGCTGCCGAAGCACTGGGCAGGGGTGACCTGGAAGCCATGGGCAGATTAATGGCTGAATCCCATCTCTCCATGCGGGACGACTTTGAGATTACCGTACCGCCCATCGACGGTATTGTTGATATTGTCAAAGCGGTGATTGGCAGTGAAGGCGGTGTCAGAATGACCGGTGGCGGCTTTGGCGGTTGCGTCGTTGCACTGATTCCAGCGGAAAAAGTGGATGCGGTCACACAGGCGGTTACTGAACACTATCCGACCTGCTCCAATGGCCTTGTGGCTGATATCTACGTTTGCCGTGCCTCCCAGGGGGCTGGTGAAGCGTAAGTAGCTAATCAATGGGATCCCTCAAGGGGTCCCTGTCCTGAAGTTATTGACTTCAGAAACCCGATTCCCGGGTAACTTTTTTCTCTTTTCGCGGTCTAATCTTTTAACCAACTACTTGGAAGGCACTGACCGCGATACCCTGCATGCTCTGTTTACAGCGAATACTACTGACCGGCTGCATTATTCTGACAGCAATTATCAGCTTTTCTGAATGTTCTATAGCTGAGCAGCCCCCTGCCCAGTCAGAAACTGCTTACAGCGTCCCCCCTTACCTGCAAAGGCTGCTGCCTCACCAATTGATCAACTATCTGGCTCACTCCCTCGCTGAAAAAAAATGGCCATGGCTTAAAAATCAGTTAATCAGCGAATTCACCGCCAGAAATAACATCGATTTGAGTGAAGCGCTCCATGAGCATCCTGATAACTATCGGAACTTTAACGACTTTTTCACACGCGCCCTGAAAAAAGGGGCACGCCCGCTCCCGGACGACCCGGATCTGATCATCAGCCCGGTAGATGGCACTATCAGCCAGATGGGAGCTGTTGACAACGGCCGGATTTTTCAGGCAAAGCAACATGATTACAGCCTTTCAGCGTTATTTGCCGGAGACAATCAGCTGGCCAGCCGATTCAAGCATGGCCTGTTTATGACTATCTACCTCTCCCCGGGGGACTATCATCGTGTTCACATGCCCACCAGCGGAACCCTGAGACAAATGATTTGGGCTGGCTTGAACACCACCAGCCAGACAACAAAATAAAAATGGGGACTGCCATCGGCAGCGTTCCGGATTGAAACAATTTTTTCACAGAGGTATTCATTCCATACACATAAAAATACCTCTGAATCGCTTCAGAGGTATCCTCAGCCAGATGATTAGTGTCACACTTCGTCGCTGCTATCTCCGTTGAGTGGCATTGTTAACGACTCCATGGTGTCCATATCCCTCGAACTACTCATACTGTGGTCAATACTTTCCGAACGAGATTCAGAGTCAAAATTCTCATTTAATAGTTCCTGAATGTCAGGGGAAGGATCACGCAAGTAGTTATCCTCCGAGGATGAAAAGCCGTCCCCATAACGCCCAATCGGTGTCAGGCCGCCTATCAAACTGGAGCCATCCTGCAGGTGGGTCGGCCTTGATTGAACCATTGTCCCATCAGCTGTTGATTGACTCTGTAATTGCAATGAAGTGTACGCTGAATCCCCACCTGCCTGGTTCAGGCGACTCTGGCTGATACTGCCAGCTGCACCCTCACCCCCCAGGTCGGCAGCGAGCCCTCTCTGGATCTCATACTGGGACAGGTCATCAAAGCCTGGCGTACTCGTTACCAATGAAGAATAGCCTGACTCAATAGACCTCTCTTCTCTTTTAATGGTGACACTTGTCTTGCTGGTACTTTCCAGCAGCTCTGTTCTTGATTCCAGAGAAGCAAGTCTATTTTCGTTCTGCACCTGCTCCGTTCTTATCGTCGAGAACTCTTTACCCAGCCCTTTCAATTCACTCTTTATATCATTCACCAGCGGGGCAAAGTTCGGGATATTAATAATTGGTTCTATTTTGCTGATAAATTCCTGTATTTTCTCCTCACAACTTTGTAAACGACCACTGAAATCATCCATACGCTTACCAGTCATTTGTACACCACCTTTCAGTTCAAGAATGCTTTTTTTAATACTGTTGATTCCCTCCAGTTGTTCTCGTAGCTCCCGGATCTCAACTTCTGCTTTATTCATTAAAGACATATGACCATTGATGGTTGCCACCCCCTTCTTACACTCCAGCTCAGATTCAGCCAGTTTTTGCTGCAGCTGATCGACCTGTTCTCGCAGCGTATCTATCTGTGTCTGGGATACCCTTTGCTGTTCCTGAAGTATCGCAATTTTTTGTTCTTTTACTGCAACATCGTGGCGTAGTCTTTGAATTTCTTCCTTATTACCTTCAGCTTTAGCTGTAGCCAATTCGGCACCAAGGCCACGTACCTGAGTGTTCAGATCACGAATCTCTTTCTCACGCGCCGAAATTGATGACAAATGAGTCTGAATTAATTCCTGTTGACTCTGGATCGTTATTTGTGAATTTTCAATATCTGTTTTATGAGATTTCTGCTCCTTCATCAGAGCCTGATCCGTTTTACCCTTTTCAAGTAAAGTTGCATCGTACAGGGCCCGGTTATCCCTGGCCTGCTTATGAGCTGTTTCCAATTCACCCGTTAGTTTCTGATTTTTCTGCTGCAACTCTGTATTAAGGGTTTTTGTAGTATTAAACTCCGTTCCCATGCGATGCATAGTGCCAAGTTCTGACACCTGTTGTTCGATTCGTTGCTCTAAACCTTTAATATTTCTTTCGCTTGCTTTCAGTTCTTGCTCCAGGTGAGCGACCCGTCCCTTACTTTGACCCACCTCCTCCCGTAAAGAGTCAACTTCTTTTCCCATTCGTGCACGTTCAGTCTGGAGGTTTTCTATTGACTCCAGTTTCTCCTTTAGCGTGGTCTGCAGTTGCCTGGCGCATTCCGATACGTGATTTTTATCCGCCTGAACCCTGGTCAGCTGTTGCTCCAGGGAAAGTGCCTCTTTCTTTATTTCCGAAAGTTCATTTTGTGTATCACTTAATAAATTCTCCGAGCGGGTCAGTTGGTCATTGGCAACCTCCAGACTGGTTTTCGTGTTATGTAGCTCATTTTGCAACCGGGTCTCATTTTTCCGATATGAGTCCAACTCTTCTTTTAACTGGTTCTTCTCCAGGTTTGTTGCAGACAGCGCCTGCCCATCCCGCTCAATCTCTTTGTTCAAAAAAGCCACGCGACGATCCATGTTCTCAATGGTCGCTGACAGCCCTGACTTTTCAGTCACCAGCTCTGACATTGCGGATTTCAGCTGAAGATTCTTCTCAGCCTCTGCATACATCTTGCCTTCAGCATTGCTTGCATGGTCTAACGCGCGATTGAGCTGACCTTCCAGAGATTGTTTATCCGCATGCGCAGATTGCAACTCAGTGTTTAGTCGGGCTACCTCTTGCTCTGCCTCGCTCCATTTCAATTGAGCCTGCTCTGATTGCTCTCTCTCCCCTTTGAGCTCATGGTTGACACTATTAAGAGTGTCACTCATCTGCCCCTGTAACTCAGTTAATGATTCATTCTTCGCCAGTAGCATCTCGATTGTTTGACCGGCCATTTGGTGAGAGTCCAGGAGTCGCTCCGTACAATCAGTCATGCGCTGGCTCGAATTCTCCCATCTTGAGGATCTTCGCTCCGTCGCTAATAATTCAGTATATCTGTCAGGAGTAATATCAGCTCTTTTTGCCAGTTGATGACTTCGTTGTTCACTGGCTTTTAGTTTTTCCCTGGTGTCACGAAGTGCCATGCGAAGTTCATTTTTCTGCTTCCTCAGCTCATTGTTGTGATCCTTCAACCTGAACATAGCCTCAGGGTTAACATGATCAACAACACGACCATCAAAAGGGGGAGAGCCATCAAATGATGGAGCTCGCCCTTCCTGATGCCCTGACAAATGAGGCATGTCAGCCTTGTGATCAGATACTCTATTCCCCCCCCAGGAAACCTGCCCCTGCCCCGTTTCGGGAGCAGACGGCGGCACACCAGTATATAAGCTGGGCGCGGGGGGAGTTGTCATGATATTGCTATAAGACATTTTATTACCTTGCATTTTTTGTTGGGCCAAAATAACAATGCTTGGAGAAGATAAAGCTGGAGAAAGTTGCATGAATTCATATTTTTTTTAAAATCAAAAGACAGTGTTTTAATTTCAATATCCGATAACTCATTATCTGAAAACCAGGGAGAGAAAACTCGACAATCGGGTTGTTCGGGGTTTTAGACCCATTTATCGCAACCGCACGACTGCATGGATGCAGGAGCAGGCACACCGTTTCAATGAGTTTGAGGTGTAATCTCAGCGCAGGATGCACGAACGAAGGGTGATTGGCACAGTCTTGGGTATGGTGTTTACACCCTTCGACTCCGCTTGGGATGAACAAAGTTTGGGCGTCATTGATAGAGAACCCATCAATGACATTGAAACCATGTATCAGGGGAACGCAGGAGCAGTTGCCGCGCAGGACAGTATTAAGTAAGGCAGGCTTCTCGGAGGCTGACTATGCAAGGAATAAACCGGATAGCATAGCCGTAACTAAACTTCCGGATTATCGGGTAAAGTTGAAGTATCCGCTTCCGGCCTGGAAGACACTGGCAGACTGTCCGTGTTAGCACAGGAATCGGCCCGATCAGGCGTTTTTGCCCATATCTTCCGACTAAGCCAACCGGTGCTCTGCCGTATAGAATCGGCAATAGCCGTACTCTTTTTCCATGTCCATGAGGCCATGGGCTTCGCTCCGTAATCAAAAGCCAGATACAAGGATTTGTAGAGCTGGCTATAGGGCCACTTCACTAAACCAATCATGACACTATCCAGCCGAACTGTTGCTTGCGATAATGCCGTCCTTTGGGTTGCTACTGGCGTTATGGCTTTTGTTCAACATTTTCGGATTCTACTACCTCATTTGCAGCTACTGACCCAGGCGTTTCAGTCCGAGGTAATTCAGCGGTACTTTGATCGTCTTGCTTTTGTTGTTGCTGCAGCTCCTTATTAAGTTCAATGAATTTTTCCTGTTGTTCCTGCAGCGCCTCAAATTGATTGACTGCTTGCAATAAACGCTCATTCTCGTAATGCAATTCCTGATTTTGTGTCAGCAGTTTGAGCTTTGCTTCATCAATAGATTTTAATTTAGCGTCCAGCTCCCCGATTGTCATAGCGTCAGCTTCAAGCCTGTCTTTTAATGCTCCTTTTAAACCTGTTAAATCCGCACTATCCGAACGTTCTCCACTAATCAACATTTCCAGAGAATTTAAATCTTCATCTTGCTTTGCTTTTTCTTCTGACAGTTGTTTATTTTCTTCCACCAAACGAGCTACATCACCTTCGTTACTTTTAAGTTTTTCCCTGAGGTCACGCAACTCATTAGAAAGGTCCAGAACACTGCTTTCTGCAACATGAAGCTTATCGGTTATATTTTCCAGCTCAGATTGAGTACCGACATTGACGTTTACCACTTCCTGCTCCGAGTTACCGTGGACAGGCATACCCAGCGACTCTTCGTCCTCAGAAACTGCCTGTTTTATCAGTAATTCAAACCCCGCTCCTGCCAGGGTACCTTCAACCATGTGGTAATCAGCATCCGAGGAACCAATCTCTGTCTGGGCAGACATATCGACCCGCACTCGGGGTTCACTTACTGTGACTTCAGATGTCTGCACTCCAGGTGAATCCTTTGGAATATCCAGTGTCGCCTGAAGTTGCTTAATATGATTCTCAAGCTGTGATCGGGCATGAATTTCGGCCTTTGCTTCCGCTTCTTTTTCTTTAAGCAGATTACTGTATTGCTCCTTCAAACTCGTTAATTGATCACAAGATTGACTGTATTGTTGTTCAAGCTGAGATACCTGGGCTCTAAGCGATGTTTCCACAAACTGCAGACTCTCATTATTAGCACATTGATCTTTCATCATCTGATCCAATTCGCTGCATTCCGCCTTCAGCTTTTGAACCTGCTCTTCGTTTTCAGCCTCGATATCCTTAATAGCTTCTTCATAACCACCCGCTAATTTATCCATATCAGATTGATGCGTCGCCGAAAGCTCCTTCAATTCAAGCTTATGCTGATTATCTGACTTCATCGTTTCAAAGAGATGCCGACCTGATAATTTGCATATCTCTGCCTCGTAAAGACCCTCTAAATCAGACATTCGCTGCTGGTCTGCTGCTAATTTGCTCTCAAGATTATGAATTACATCAGCCTGTTCCTGTCTGGTCCGCATATCACCTTCCAGATCATGATCATGTTGCTGCCGGGCTGCTTCAAGCTCTTTGGAAAGCTCTGCAATGCGTACCGATTTTTCAGCCAGTTGTTTCTCCAATGCAACTCTTATATCCTGATAACGATTACGGTTATCTGCATTATTGCTCTCAAGACCATCTGCACGATTGGCTAAAAGTTCAAGCAGATGATTGAGCTCATGATTTCTCATCTGCTCCCGTTTTAATTTAAGCTCCAACTGCTTTGCCTGATCATTAACCTGATCGTTCAGGCTCTTTAACTCACCAGAGTGGGTCTTCCAGGCTGCCAGCTGGTCAGAAACCTGTGCATGTCTGGAATCAGATTCTTGTTTGTGATGCTTAAGCTTCCCGACTTCCTGAACCTGCTTTTCCACCATTGGCAGGAGCTTTTGCACCGGCTCTTCAACCCTGGCAATCTTGCGGAACAGGAGTTTCATGCCTCTGCCTGCATCATAGGCCAGAGAGGCAGGGATAAGTATCGGGCTAAGCACAATAGTGGCAAGGTATCCAAACGGGCCAAGCTTGCCAACAAGCCATTTTCCCCATTTGATCAAACCGGGCTTGTTAAAGCCCAGGTCATCAACCGCAGCTTTGGTTGTTTGATGTATTGCATTGGCTCCATCGTTCACACCCTTGATGGCGGATGAATAAGCCGTATCCGGCCCAGCATTGGCCGCCAGGGTTTTCACCGGATTATCAGTTACAGGTCCCATGATCATTCCCTCTCTATGTTTTTATTTAAAATCGATTAATTTGAACTCTTGTTTTAGAGTGGAAAGTTATTAATTAGTTTCCCAGCCAAATAAATATTTTATAAATAAAAAAATAATTTTTGATATCATTAAAGAATAACGAGATATTTATTCCCGATGCACTATTAATGTGATTGTCCAAACCAGTGCTCCCACAAGTGAGGGCAGCGGATTATGGTTTCTGAGTTTTCAGCAGCAAAAAGAACTTCCTATGCCTCTCTTTGACCACTCTACAAAAGTTAATTCAATACCAGTATTCTGGCCTTTGTGTCTGTTCCTTTCCTGGTGTCACTGTCATTGACCCATTTCCTGGGCGATGCATTAAACCAGTATTCCTTCAGTGACATTGCCTTGGTCACCTTTTTGATTACCACGACGCCGGTATCACTCGGGGTGGTCTTCCGCCATTTTAAAACGTCGATTGCAGTAAAGATTGAAACCGGGCTCGAACGTTTGGCTTACGCACTGTGGACCATCATCGTGCTTGGTGCAGTGGCGTCCGCCGCCGAAAATGTTATGACTAACTTTTCCCAAGTGGTTATGGGACTTCTTTTCTTACCCATTGTGATGACGTGTTTTGGTTTAATACTGGTACGATTGTCTAGTCTCACCCGTACCGAGTCCAAAACCCTTGCCATTGAAGCCAGCATTCAGAATTCCCCCATGGCTCTGACCCTGACGGTATTGATCAGTGGCGTGAGCACAGGCTTGCCAGACCTGGCCCTGCCAGCAGCGGTGTATTCGCTGACGATGTATGCGGTTGCGTTCCCGTCCGTGATTTTGTTACGTCGATGGGGCGATGGGGCCAAACAGACTCCGGGCTTTAACCCGACAGCTGATTCACCCAGTCAGGCGGGGTGATACCGGGACACTTGGACAATGGCGATGGGACAGGGAGATTGTTCTCAACCTCTGACTCTGAAGCTGACTATGGGTTGGCAATAGTACATGAGATCAAGTTAGAATAGCCTCTTAATCGTTTTTTTTATAACTCATCCCGACAGCTAACCGTCCAGGAAAACCCTTTGCGAAACTCATCCCGTCATTGCATGCAACAGAAAACAGGTGTGCCAGAGTCATTGAAGAGGTTGAAAATTAACAAGGAATCAAGGATCAAACGTGTGAATCATTCTCCTGCGTTTATTGTTCGTTCAGTTGTCGTAATGGTACTGACACTCTTTCCCGCTTTGACGTTTGGCACTGAACCCGTCTCTTACGATGATCCACTGGAGAGCTGGAACCGCCGGGTGTTCAAACTGAATGACACCCTGGATCACTATGCCTTGAAGCCAGTGGCAAAGACCTACCACTTTGTCACCCCCGGGCCGGTGCAAACCTTAGTCAGCAACTTTTTCAGCAACCTCGGGGAACTGAGAAATATCGCCAGCGCCGGCGTCCAGCTCAAAGGGCAGGATGCACTGGTGTCATCGGGCCGCTTCATCATCAATTCAACGGCGGGTATTCTTGGCCTGATTGATGTAGCAACGCCCATGGGGCTTGATAAGCGCTACAGCGATTTCGGGCTGGCTTTTGCCAACTGGGGGGTGCCTTCCGGACCTTATCTTGTGCTTCCGTTACTTGGCCCGAGTACGTTCCGTTCCGGTGTTGGCCGAATTCCTGATGCATTCACCAATCCGGTAGCCTATCATGACTCTGAGCGGGATCGCTGGATTCTCGACGGCATTGACCTTATCAATCGTCGCGCTCAATTCCTGGATGCTGAAGAGCTGATTCTTGGAGACCGTTACACGTTTATCCGGGACACTTATTTACAAAGACGTGAATATTTGATCACCGGCCAGCTGCCTGAAGATGACTTCTAACTATAAACCGTCAATGACAATCACATCAGTCATTGGCTCAGATGACTTTAAGCAAACACATTAATTTGCCAATACTCCCGCTTGCAGCCAAGGCAGCTTGGGAGTATTTTTCCCTTAACTTTACATTTTAATGTGGTTTTTTTATCCGAATGTATCGGGTTCACGTGGGTCCTTATCTTCACTTTACTTTGCGGGTGTATCCATGACCGGCAGTACCATTCTGGTCATCGATGATGACACTATAGTACGTGAAAGCATTGTCGCCTACCTGCAAGGCATTGGCTTCAAAACCCATGAAGCCGGAAATGGACAACAGGGCCTGCATATTTTTCGTGACTGCCATCCGGACCTGATTCTGTGTGATCTTCGCATGCCGATCATGGATGGACTCACCATGCTGAGCCAGGTGCGCAGTGAAGCCAGTGACATACCCTTTATTGTTGTCTCCGGCGCTGGCGTTATGACCGATGTGGTAGAAGCCCTGCACCTTGGCGCCAGCGATTTCCTGGTGAAGCCGATCGTGGATCTTGAGGTATTAGAGTACGCCATCCACCGGGCTCTTGAAAAAGCCCAGTTACTGATGGAAAACAAGCGCTACCGGGCCAGCCTCGAAGAAGCCATCAACTCTTTGAAGAGCAGCCTGACCCTGCTGCAGGAGGACCAGAAAGCCGGCCGTCAGGTGCAGATGAATATGCTGCCCAGACACCCGCTGGAATACAGGAATTTCAAAGTTGACCACAACATCATCCCATCCCTCTATTTAAGCGGGGATTTTGTCGACTATTTCACGCTCAGTGACCACAGTTTTGCCTTCTATCTGGCCGATGTCTCCGGGCATGGCGCGTCATCTGCTTTTGTTACCGTGCTTCTCAAGCACATGTCCATCAGCCTGCTTCAGGACTATCACAACAACGGCGGTAAAATCAGGGTCAAACCTTCACATGTGTTGAGCTACATCAACCAGAGCCTGCTGAAAACCGGACTGGGAAAACATGTCACGGTGTTTGGTGGCATAGTCAATACCCGTGACCAGACGCTTACCTACTCGTTTGGCGGACATTTTCCATTACCCGTGATCGCTGAAGAAGGCAAACAGGTCCGTTTTCTTGAAGGCAAAGGCTTACCGGTAGGATTGTTTGAGGATGCTGTTTATGAGGATGTCATTATAGACTTGCCCCGGCAATTCAGCTTAACTATTCTATCAGATGGTATTCTTGAGGTTTTGCCCCAGAAAAGCCTCAAAGAAAAGGAAGATCATTTATTATCGGTTATCGGAGAAGGTGCCGACACCATAGCAACATTGACCGAAAGACTGGGACTCAATGATATTCAGGAAGCTCCTGATGACATTGCAATGTTAATACTGGCTCGATACTGATTATGACACCCGGAAAAATTCAGTTTGCCGAAAGCGAAGGTACCTACGTACTGAAGCTGATCGGAGAAGTTCGACTCACCCTCTGCTCCAGTCTGGAGAATCTGCTTCAGGCCATGTTCGAAGAGCCGCGATTTCGTTCTGTGATTGTTGACCTTTCAGAGGCGGAAACCATCGATAGCACGTCACTGGGGCTATTGGCGAAATTATCCATTATGGCCAGAAAGCAGATAGACCAGCGGCCAGTGCTGATATCTCCCCGCCCTGATATCACCAGAATCCTTATGAGCATGGGTTTTGAGCGAATCTTTATCATTGTTGAAGATGTCGCCGGTCAGACCTGCGAATACCAGGACATTGAATGCGAGGAGTGCAGTGAGGAATCCATTCATGCCCGGGTACTGGAAGCCCACAGGACACTGATGAGCCTGAATGAAAACAACCAGAAGGCCTTCAGTGACCTGGTTAAACAACTGGAGCGTTGCAGGCAGCCAGAGGTGACTGCCTGACGTTGGTTTGCACATTGCCTCCCGGGAGCCTGTCGGACTTAAGCGTCCGTAGCGAGGGTAGCGAGAAATTGAGGATAAAAATTTCTGCTTCTGAGGAGAATAGCGGGGCTATTTGACGAAGAAGCAGGAATTTTTAGACCAATTTACCGCAACCGCAGTAGGACAGTCTTAAGTCCGACAGGCTCCCATGTATTACACGCTTTCCACAAGCCTGACAGCATCAAGCAGCACTTCAATCCCGGCACCGGCTTTATGGGCATTTTCACTGATATGCCGGCGAAAACGACGGCCGCCGGGTACACCGTGATAAAGCCCCAGCATATGGCGGGTAATATGGCTAAGCCATGTTCCCCTGGCAAGCTCTGACTCAATATAGGGCAGCATCTTCTCGATCACTTCAGCGCGACTCTTCACGGGCTGCTGACAACCATAGAGCCGACCATCCACCTCCGATAGCAGATACGGATTCTGGTAGGCTTCACGACCGAGCATCACTCCATCCACATACTGCAGGTGATGATCGATCTCCTCAAAGGTCTTGATCCCGCCATTGATAGAAATATTCAGCCCGGGAAACTGAGTTTTAAGCGCATACACCCAATCTGGCTTTAACGGCGGAATATCCCGATTCTCCTTCGGAGAAAGCCCTTCCAGAACGGCAATACGGGCATGAACAATAAAGGTATCGCACCCCGCCTGTGCTACGGTACCGACAAAGTCCAGCAACTCTTCCCAGGACTCGCGACCATTAATACCAATGCGATGCTTTACCGTTACCGGAATGGATACACGCTCTTTCATGGCTCTGACAGCATTGGCTACGGTTTCCGGCTCTGCCATCAGACAGGCACCGATACGGCCATTTTGCACCCGGTCACTGGGACAACCCACGTTCAGGTTCACTTCCTGATAACCCCGCTCTTCCGCCAGCCCGGCACAAAAGGCAAGGTCGCTGGCATCGTGTCCACCGAGCTGAATGGCCAATGGGTATTCAAATGCATCATGCTGTAAAAAGCGGTCTTTATCGCCGAACACCAGGGCACCGGTGGTGACCATCTCGGTGTACAGCAGTGCCCGCTCAGACAGGACGCGGTGGAAGTAGCGACAGTGTCGGTCCGTCCAGTCCATCATTGGTGCCACGGAAAATCGCCGACCCGGTGAAACCACCGTTGTCTCTTTATTAGCTATAGGTTGATTCATTAACCACTAAGGTCCACTGACATAATCTGAAAAACCCCGAAATCGACTGCCATTTGCTACGTATTTGCTACGCATTTACTACCCAATAAAAGTAGTGAAACACGACCTCAGAACCCTGAAAAAAATAGCGGTCAAGTATGACAACCTCAACAAGAAAAACAAAGTCGGGAAATGTGCGGTATGCCGTTAAGACTCAAAAAAACCATTAGAGGTGACAAGTGCTCCTGGCCCACCATTTCAATGAGTTTGGGGTGTATTCTCCGTTCACCCTGAGCGGAGTCGAAGGGTGATTGGCACAGTCCTCAGGGTATGGAGTTTGCGCCCTTCGACTCCGCTCAGGACGAACGGAGTTTGGGCTTCATTGATAAAGAGAACCCGTCAAATACATTGAAACCGTGAACTAGACACACCCTGAGTATTTTTCTTAGCAAAAAACAGTGGGAAGGCTATTCTTGCTTAAAACCAAAAGGCTACGGAGGGCAAAGGGTAATTGCCTGTTCTCCTGTGCTGGTGAAAATAACTTCAATGCAAATTCCCATACAATTTCCACGGGCCAGCCTTTTTGAACCAGCAAATAAAGTTGAAAATGGCAGCATAAAGACGGTAAAAAGGACAACCACTGGAATTTCTATCCTGAAACAGCCTGAATCCAAATAGCTATGTCCGCACCAGCACTAGAAATACTCAATTCCGTCTTTGGATACGATGCATTTCGCTCACACCAGAGCGCCATTATTGACAACATACTGGCTCGTAACGACACGCTGGCCATCATGCCCACCGGTGGTGGAAAGTCTATCTGTTACCAGATCCCGGCGCTGATCTTTCCGGGCCTGACCCTGGTGATCTCGCCGCTGATCTCCCTGATGGAAGATCAGGTTCATCAACTGACGTCTCTGGGCATCCCTGCCGCCCTGTTAAACAGCACCCTGAGCAGTGCGGATTATCATAACACCCTGGGCCAGGTACAGAATGGCAATATCAAGCTGCTGTATATGGCACCGGAAACCCTGATGCTGGAACGTACGCAACAGTTGCTCAGCACCCTAAACATCGACTGCCTAACCATTGATGAAGCCCACTGCATCTCCGAATGGGGCCATGATTTCCGCCCGGAATACCGGCAACTGGCGGAGGTGCGCCGACACTTTCCAAATGCCGTCTGTGTAGCACTGACAGCCACCGCCACACCAAGGGTACAGCAGGATATAAAAACCAGCCTGCAGATGTCCGATAGCAATGAGTTTATCGCCAGCTTTAACCGGACCAACCTGTTTCTGGAGGTGATTGAGAAAAAGAAGCCTGTTGACCAGACCCTGAAACTGATTGAGAAATACCAGAACCAGTCCGGCATTATCTACTGCAATTCCAGGAAACAGGTGGATGAACTGACGCAGATTCTGGCTGATAACGGTTGTTCCGTAGCGCCCTATCATGCCGGACTTGCCAGTGAAGTACGCAAAGCCAACCAGTCCGCTTTTATCCGGGATGATATTCAGATCATGGTGGCCACCGTGGCGTTTGGCATGGGCATCAATAAATCCAACGTTCGTTTTGTCCTCCACTTTGATATGCCCCAGAATATTGAAAGCTACTATCAGCAGATCGGTCGTGCCGGGCGGGACGGACTGCCTGCCAACTGCCACTTCCTGTTCAGCTATGGCGATATTCAGAAGGTCAAGTTCTTTATCAACCAGAAACCCGATTCGGAACAGCGCATCGCCAACCAGCACCTGAACGCCCTGATCGGCTATGCCGAATCCGAGGAGTGCCGCAGAGCACCGCTGCTGCACTATTTTGGTGAAGCCTATAGCCAGGAAAACTGTCAGCTCTGCGACAACTGCCTATCCGAAAAACAACCCTTTACCGATGTGACCGTGCCCGCCCAGAAACTGCTCTCCTGCATCTATCGCACAGGACAACTCTTTGGTATTTCCTATGTGATTGATGTGCTGCGGGGTTCAAAATCGAAAAGAATCCGGGAGCGCCAACATGACCAGATTCCCACCTACGGCATCGGTACTGAATTGACCAGACCCCAGTGGCAGCAACTGGCCCGTAAATTGATACAGGAAAACCTGGTACTTCAGGATGCGGAATACGGCAGCTTAAAACTGACCGACAATGCCCGTGCCGTGCTCAAAGGGGCTCAGCAAATCCAGCTCAGGCTCACCCAAAGAGCAGAACCCGCCAGTAAAGCAGCAACAGAAAAACAGGGCAGTCTGGATTATAACCACGAGCTGTTTGATATTCTCAGGGCCTGTCGCAAGGTGCTGGCAGATCAGGAGAACGTGCCGCCGTACATTATTTTTTCCGATAAAACCCTGATTGAAATGTCGGCCAGATTTCCACAATCCAGGGACAGCCTGTTACAGGTCAGCGGTGTTGGCCAGGTAAAACTGGATCACTATGGGGATGCGTTTCTCCATGAAATCCGGTCATTCTGCGAAAAACATCAGATAGAAGAGATTGCACAACCTTCTGCCAGTGACAGCCGCCCTCGTTATCGAACAACAAGCCGGGGCCGACATGTTGAGGTTGGGGAGTCATTCAGCCAGCATAACTGTCTCAACCGTCTTCAGGAGGAGTTTAATCTGAAGCTGTCTACCCTGCTCAGCCATCTCTATAAATACCAGACGGAAGTCGCTCATCTACCGGTTTCGGATGCTTTTCTCCAACAGTCCCGGTTATTGCCTGCACAACAGGCTCGTGTTCTGGAAGCCATAAACACCCATGGTACTGATCGTTTACGCCCATTGTTTGATGCCATGCAGGAACAGGTTTCTTATGATGAGTTGCATCTGTTAAGGCTGCACTATCTGGTTCAACATCCGGAATCACTCACGGACAAAACCGGCGACAACAGATAATAATCAAAAAGGATTCGGCTTGTCGCAGGGTATGAACTCACCGAAGAAATATCCGTTCAAATGGCATACAGATAAAATATTGACCAAATTCACACAAACTATAGACACAAGCTGATTAATATAAGTCCAGCGATTGCAGGGATATTAGTACCAATCGCTTCCAAACCGATCACATTTATAAAGTTAGTAAAAGGATGATTAACATGATCAGGCAATTGATTCGCGATTTCCTTAAAGAAGAAGATGGGCTGGCTGCTGTTGAGTATGCGGTTTTGGCTGGGGCAGTTATTGCGGGAGTTTCAGCACTTTTCTCCGCTACAGGAGTAGACTTTGCTGCAATTGGAAAGACTCTGAAAGGAAAGATTGACACAGCATTTTCCCCTATGCCCTGGCCATTGCCACCGGCGTTATTCTGCAATTTTCCACCATGGATATTGCCCTTGAGCATCTGCCCGACGGTGCCCTGACCAGGCTTACAGAAATAAACGGTAAGATGGCCCTGAATGCACTGTTGCCGTGGGATATTATTATGTCCGCACGGTTAACCGATGCCGGTACTGGTGGTTTGCTGGCCACCCGGGTATAGCCGGGCATGCGGGCGGTGAGCGTTCGGGTAAACGATGTCAGTGGTGTTGCCGGTTTTGTACTGCCCGGCGACCGGGTGGATGTGCTGTCTATCCAGACTGCCCGCAGCGGTGGCACCAATAATACGGACAACTCCGAAATTCTTCTTTCAGATGTGGTAGTGCTGGCAGTAGACCAGCAGGCAATCAACGACAGTGGTCGCCCTCAGGTGGTGCGCTCGGTGACCCTGGAAGTCTCACCACGGGACAGCGAATCCCTGGTGCTGGCCAGCAGCCGTGGCAGCCTGCAACTTTCTTTGCGCAATCCGGAAGAATCTTTGTATCCGGAGGTAGAAGATAACCGGCTGCAGATTATCCGGGGCACCTCCCGGGAGCTGACCCGACTGAAAGGCCAGTCTGTCAGCCCGGGTGCTTCCGGGCAACCGGCCTCTCTGGCTTCCAGCAACTGATCAGGGGTAGTGTTTACGATGTTATGTTCACCGAATCGAATTATTCTCAAGAAGCTGGCCAGAGGGTTTTTCAGAAAGTGCATCAAAGGCTGCGCTCTCGGCAGTCTCTCACTGTGTCTGTTATCAACCGTTACTAAAAACCTACGATAATCAGGATTATCTGGGTTTATCTACATCGTCAACGCCACCGCTTACCGGAGTAAGTCTTACGCAGCTCTTCTGTAGGGATTAACGTCGGGCTGTAACATGTCCCGACGGGGTCACCTAGACGGGGTCACCTAGGAGGCTGACCGAGAATAGCGCCCGTAGCGAGGATGGCAGAAACTAGGTAGTAGCAACCGTTGAATAAGGCAATAAAAAAGCAGATTAACCAAGATAATCATAGATTACTCGACACTGTTATTAGCCCCACTGATACCCGAGCGTACTTTTGCGGCCAGCGCCATTGATATCTCACGGGGCAGTCATCATCAGCATCAGGTGGCTATTAATCAGTCACGGCTGATCAATCTTGCGGGCAAGCCGGGCCGGATTTCGGTGGGGAATCCCGATATTGCCGACCTGCTGGTACTGGACAGTGGTCAGGTATACGTGGTTGCCAAAGCCCTGGGACAAACCAATATTCACGCCTGGGACAACAAGGACCAACTGCTGGCCAATCTCAATATTGAAGTGACCCACGACCTGAATCTGCTGAAGCGTAAACTGTATCGCCTGCTGCCCGGAGAAACCATTGAAGTGCGCAGCAGTGGCCGGGATATTGTGCTTTCCGGTGAAGTATCCGACGCCATCGTTCAGGATTCCGCTATTCGTCTGGCTCAGAGTTTTGCTGCCGGAACTGACGACGATGCCAGTGTCATCAGTTTGATGAGCATTGGCGGTGCCCGCCAGGTGATGCTGGAAGTTCAGTCGGCAACCGATAACCCGCAGAAACGAATAGCCCATGCCGGTGCGGAAGGCGAGTACGGTCATGACCTGGGAGGTGATTACTAATGATCCACAGTAAACGTTCCATACTTCTTCTCACCCTGGTATCAGTGGCATTAACCGGTTGCGTGATGAAAGAACGGCATCACTTTACCGATGAGACCTATAACGCAGCGAAAGCCAACGCTCTGGACACCATGCGGGCAATGGGCGGCAATACGGAATCTTTGAATATCGATATCTCTGACCCGGAGGGAGTAAGCACCGATTTGAGCGGGCGTTTTGCCGTCAGTATTTCAGAAACAGTTTCCCCGATTTTGCTGGGTCTGGCGGGTGTTGGAGATACCACATTAACAGCGACGGCTGTCGCCGGTCCGGCACCGGAACATGCCTACAGCGTTGCGCCAATTATGGCCTGTACCAATAATTTGGGTGATCCCGGGCCAGCAGATACTAACGACCCGAAAATTTACCATTTTCTGGAGTCATTCCTGGATGATACCAACCTGAACAATGTTATTGGTTTCCGGATGTTTATTGATACAACCGGGTTTGATGAACAATTACTCAACATCCCACTACTATACGAGATTACGTCGGTCATGCTTGGCAGTGGTGAAAATGTCCTCATGTATGAGGATACTCCCACTCGTGTGGTCGATGAGTTTGGTTATGATTCCTTTACATTGCGCCCGGGAACCCTCCTAAATACCCGGCTGGGCATCAACACCTTTGGAAATGATGCGTTCAGCGCCGATATCAACTCAAAATTTGCTACCAGGAATAAAGAAGCCTGTACTGGCTCGGCCTGCTCAGTATTGAATCGTTATTCTGCCCGGTACAGACCCAGAGGAAATAGTGAAGGGCAAGTATATGAATTCCAGAGAAGGTGGCCCTCTCAAGTAGAGCAGGCTTCGAACTATCCCTACATTTATTCCGACTATCTGAATGACCTGAACAATGGCACAGGCTCTTGTGGTGCCAGCCGATGTGAGACCAACCGCCGTGTCTTGAAAATGCCCGTTGCTCCAACCTGCGGTGTAAATGACCTTTCCAGAAAGCAGTTTGCCTGTTTTTTTATGTTGGAGCCCGCCAGAGTCTTTCTGGATGATGTGGATGAAGAATCCGGGCTGTTTAATATTGATCTGGCCTATCTGGATGTGGATGGCAGCGTCATTGCCTCCCCAGCTAACTGTGCTGCCTATGATTCCATCCGTTTTGTCAGGGCTCAACTCGCGCAGGGGAGTGGCGGCTATTCATTTGAATTTGTCACTCCGGTCAATCTGATGGGGTTCCCCAAAACCATGGCCATGCCCCCTTTCCAGGTTATTCTGCCCAGGGAGAGCCTGGGTTGGACAAACAGTGGTACGCCGTGCAGTAGCTGATAAGAACAATACCCATAATAAAGTCAGAAGGCAGATGTCAGTGAGTTTATCTATGAAAAATACCAAACCAGCCAGCCGTGAACCCCTCTATCCTGAACAAAAGCAGGAACAACTGGAAGTACTGTTGACGGGTGATTCAGAGCAGTCCCTGGATTGGTTGAATGCCATTCTGGCACCAGTAGTGGAGATTAATAGCCAACGCCTGTTACTGCAGAGTGAAGACACATTCACACAGCTACTCCAGCAACAACAACCGGTTGACGTGATCATTCACCGACTGGGCCAGCAACCGGAGCAACAACTCAATGCCCTGTCATCGCTGCTTCCGGTAATAAACAACACCGCCGGAAAAACGACGCTGATCGTTATCGGCCCTGCCGATCAACCATTGCTGATGAGAGCCGCCATGCGGGCCGGAGCCAGTGATTATCTGCCAGAGCCATTCAGCAACCAGGAACTGCTTTCTCTTCTGGAAACCCTTTTTAAACATCGGCAGGCCAACTCAAGCATCAGGCATGCAAGGGTAACTGCCGCGCTTTCTGCCTCCGGTGGTGCCGGTGCCACCTTTCTGGCCTGTAACCTGGCCCATATCAAGGCAACCAGTCACCAGAAAAACCTGTTGCTGGACCTCAATTTCAGAATGGGCTCGGTGCTGCAGTTTATGGATCTGTACAGCGATTATGGCCTTGAAGATGTGCTGACTGAACTGCCTTCCCTGGATCAAACGGCACTGGCCGGTTATCTGGCCAGACACGAGAGTGGGCTTGAGGTGCTGGCCATGAAGCAGCCAGACCTGATGGCGTATTCTGACCCGGATACCGACCAGCTGGCCAGGCTGCTGAAACTGCTGAAACAGGGACGGGACGATGTGGTGATTGACCTGCCTATGTTTCCCACCAATATCAGTACCTTTATCCAGGATCAGGCCGACGATATCTGCCTGGTTATTCAGCAGGATATGCTTTCCCTTCGCAATGCCCTGCACTGGCTGGACTTGTCGGAAAGTGAACTTGGGCTCTCCCGGAATCAATTCACTATCGTCGCCAGTGATCAAAGAGACCAGCGAAGAAGATAGCCTTCAGGCCCGTCGCCTCAGGGAGTTGCAGAATCACTGGCAACAACGGGTGCATGAAGAGTTACTGGAACGTCTTGATCTGCCCCGCCTGAGCAAGCTCCCCCATGACCAGGCCCGTCGACAGATAGAGGAAACAGGACAACAGGTGGATGCCCGATTGCCCGATGGTTCAAGGGTAAACGCGATTATTCCGCCATTGGCACTGGATGGCCCGTCCCTCTCCATCCGCCGTGCCACCGTTGACCGGATGAGCCTTCTGCACCTGGCGGAACTGGGTGCCATGGCACCACAAATGGCCCGAACCCTGGAGGCCATGGTCAGGATGCGCTTGAATATCCTGGTCTCCGGTGGCACCGGCACCGGGAAAACCACACTGCTTAATGCCCTCTCTGGCTGCATTCCTGAAGATGACCGCATCATCACCATAGAAGACTCTGCCGAACTGCAACTGCAGCAACCCCATGTGGTCCGCCTGGAAACCCGTCCTGCCAATCTGGAAGGCAAAGGGGAAATTAATCAGCGGGAGCTGGTCAAAAACAGTTTGCGGATGCGACCGGATCGTATTGTGGTCGGCGAGGTTCGGGGAGCCGAGGCCCTGGATATGCTCACGGCCATGAACACCGGGCACGATGGCTCCCTGACGACGATTCATGCCAATACGCCCAGGGATGCACTGCAACGCCTGGATAATATGGTACAGATGACGGGCCTGGCATTTTCCCAACAATCCCTCCGGCAGCAGATCGCTTCTGCCATTGACCTGGTTGTGCAGCTGGAACGCATGGAAGACGGTAAACGTCGTATTGTGAGTATTCAGGAAGTGAACGGAATGGAGCAGGATATCATTACCATGACCGAGATTTTCCGCTTCCAGCGCCGCGGCCATGACGAGTCCGGTCAGGTTACCGGTGTTTACAAGGCCACCGGTCTGGTGCCTGAACTCTATCACCGTCTGGCACTGTACGGTATTGAACTGTCCAGGGATGTCTTTGATACCGAATGGCAGTATGGCCCATCAGGTGAGCTGGGAGTTGCTCCATGAATCCACAACTGATATTTGCCCTGCTGGTATTTATTGCTGTGTTTGCCTTGCTCAGTTCACTGACTGTTCCACTGGTGGGTGAGAAACGTGAAGTCCGCCGTCGTTTAAAGAGCCGGATGCACCGCCTTGAACTGGCAGACCATACACCGACTCTGCAGCGTATTCTGCGGGAAAAATACCTCAGACATCTGCAACCCTGGGAACGTCGACTGGAAGAGCTGCCCCTGATGGAGCGTCTGAGCCTGTATATCGAGCAATCTGGCCGGGAAATGCTGGCACACAGACTGGTCGCTACCGGGTTGCTGGCGGGGATCACGGCCGGTTTTAGCCTCTGGCTTTTTACGGGTTCCCCAGCGTTCTCCCTGATGGCCTTTATGGTGGGCACTGCATTGCCATTTGTCCGGGTCATCATGGATCGGAAAAAACGCCTGGATCGTATTGAGGAACAACTTCCGGATGCCATAGAAACCATGGTCAATGCTCTGCGGGCCGGACACCCCTTTATTGAAACCGTTCGTATTGTGTCGGAAGAACAGGCCAACCCACTGGCAGGCGAGTTCGCCCTGACCTTTGCCGATATCAACTACGGCAATGATATGCGTCGAGCGTTGCTTGCCATGTTGCAGCGGGTACCTTCCGTGGCCATGATGATGCTGGTGGTGTCAATACTGGTGCAGCGGGATACCGGTGGCAATATAACTGAGGTGCTGGGCAGGATTAATCAGCAGATGCGGGAACGCTTTCGTTTTCAGCGCCGGGTCAGAACCCTCAGTGCTGAAGGACGGATAGGTGCCTGGGTCCTGAGTCTGATGCCATTTGGCATGTTTGGTTTGCTGTATATCATTAATCCCGGTTACCTGACGCCTCTGCTGGCAACGGAAAGTGGTAATCAACTGTTGATGACTGCTCTGGCCATGATCGTTATGGGCGTTCTCTGGATTCGACAGCTACTGAAAGTTCGTATGTAGCGAAATATGTGGGAGTGGTTATGGAAAACCTGTTAACCGAATTACAGACTGCCCTTGGGGATATGCAGGCAGGCCGACTGGTGCTTTTAACACTGATCTCCCTGTCCGTCGCGACACTGTTGATGGGCGTGTACACCTTTGCAACCGGTATGACCGATCCGGTTCGCCGTCGTTTGAAACAAATCTCCGATATCGAAAGCCGAACCGCACCGGTCGGGGTGGATATGTTTCAGGCTCTGCGTCCGATACAGGCCTACATTCTGCCAAAAGATAACTGGGAGCGCAGTCGGGTACAGGCCCGTCTGGTTCAGGCTGGCTGGCGTGCAGACAGTGCCTTGTGGGTATTCTACGGGTTAAAAGTGATACTGGCCGCCGGTTTGCCCATTGTCGTATTGTCGGTGTGCGCCCTGGTGGTAGAGAAAATGTCTTTCCAGCTCTGGCTGTTTGCCTTTTCGGGCAGTGCCTGGCTGGGCATGATGCTACCCAACCGGATACTCACTGGCTTGATTCAACGGCGGCAGCAGCGGATACGCCTGGCCATTCCGGATGCGTTGGAACTACTGGTGGTTTCCCTGGAAGCAGGGCTTGGTCTGCGCAGTGCTATACAACGTCTGTCTGATGATCTCTACATCAGCCATCCGGAACTGGCCAATGAGCTGGAACTGGTCAATGCGGCCATGCGTGCGGGTGTTCCGTCCGATAAGGCGCTGCAAGATATGGGCATGCGCATCCGGTTGAAAGAGGTGGATGGCCTGATCAGCACACTGAGTGACAGTATCCGCTATGGATCCAGTATTGCCGATACTCTCAGAACATTTTCGGAAGATTTCCGGGACCGGCGGATTAAGTCTGCGGAAGAGCTGGCAGCCAAAATTGGCACCAAAATGATCTTTCCCCTGATTCTGTTTCTGCTGCCCGCCTTTTTCCTGGTGGCGGTTGGGCCGACAATCATGCAGCTGATCGAATCATTCAGCCAGTTTTAACCGACACCCTACCAATAGAAGATATGCATCGGGAAGTTACCATGCCGTTATCCATACCCGCTTTACTGCAACGCTGCTTACCAACCGAAAAATACGGTTACCCATTACTGATATCTACTCTGTTATTGGCTGGCTGTCAGGGACTGCCGCAAAAGACATCGACGGACTCCGTTGCTGCAACAGCTCAGACGCCAGAACTTTATCAGGGTACATTGACAGCAGAGATGCTGGGTATTGAACAGAGCCTGACCATGGAGCAGGCTCTAATGAAGGGGGATATTGCCTGGTCCGGGGGAGAAACAGATCGGGCAGCGGCCTACTATGTCAGAACCATTGAGCTGGCAAACAATGCAATAAAGGCTGAATTACAGGATGCACTCAACCCCGGAATGGAGAATGCGGAAATAAAAGAGACAGATAACGCCAGGGATCAGGGTTATCTGGCCTGCCTGAAACTGGCAGGACTTTACCAGCAGACCGGACAGCAAGCACTGGCAGAGCGTATTTACCAACAGATAGTGAACGATCATCCCTATCCTGTTGCGGCATTGGAAGCTCTGGGGCTTATCAGGCTGCAAGGCAGGCAAAATGAGCAGGCAGCAGCACTGCTCCACAGGGCGGTGTCACTTTGGCGACAGCAGTCTGAAAATATTGGCGAGCATTCTGAACGTAATGCGATGACTGGCTATCAGCCAATACGATCACTCAATGGTCTTGGCGTTCTTGCTGATCTGAGCAAAGATTACCAGCGGGCAGAACGCTTTTATCGGGAGGCACTGACCCTCACCCCTAATGATCCAACCCTGCTTAATAACCTGGGCAAGGTGCAGCAGGTGAATGAGTCTTTATCAAGTCCAGCGGACAACCTGAACCCTCATCAGTAGGCTGCCTTCAGGAAAGGTCTCAAAAAAAAGAGCTCACAAGAGCTCTTTCAGAAGTAGAGGGTTGATCAACCCGATCAATGGGTTCCGGCATTCTGCATAAGTAAGATCGCTTCCTGCTTCTGTTCATCACTGCCCTGCTCCATAACTTCCTGCAGGATTGCCGAGGCCCCTTCGCTGTCTCCCATATCCATATAAGCCCTGGCCAGATCAAGCTTGGTGGCAACCTCATCGCCATCGGAGAGGAAGTCCAGGTCATCATCCAGAGAAGCTTCAAGGCTGGAACCACCTTCATCGGAGAAAGCGGCCTGACTATCCCGGGCAAGCACATCGTCTGACTCAACACCAAAATCAAGGTCATCCAGATCATCAAGCCCACTGGTCTCAAACTGTTCAGCGGCTTCAGGCTCTTCATCCAGATCAAAATCATCCAGGTCAAAGTCCAGGTCATCCAGAGAGTCTAATCCCTGCTCATCACCATCCAGCCCAAGGCCATCCAGATCAAGGTCTGGCATCCCGGCGATTTCGTCCGGTGCTGAAACACCTTCAAATGCGTCAGGGAATCGGGCCTTGAACTCCTCCGCTGCACGCATGGCAGCCGGATCGCCGGTTGCCTCCAGATCGGCTAAGGCCTGGTTGAACTTTTCAAGATCGCCACTTTCTGAATGAACCTCAAGAAGCTTCAGCTTAAGGTCAGATCTTCCCGGTTCATTGAAGATTGCCTGAGTCAATAGTTCCTCAGCCTGATCCAGGCGACCATAGGCAATATAAATATCGGCTTCACTGAGCGGGTCTTCGGTCTGCCCAGCGGTTTCCCCATCAGCGTCTACTTCATTAATGATCGAATCATCGATGGCCAGCGCTTCATCAAACTTAAGCTCATCCTCTGCGCTGGGAGAGGCTGTTGGCTTTGGGGAGGCATCAATCGGTACCTCCTTATTCAAATTGACAGGTTGAATGTCAACATCTTCGTCGTCCAGCGCTTCCTGCTGTTTCCTGCGCCGCTGATAAAAGAGCCAGCCAGCGCCTCCCAATGGTATCAAAGCCAGCAGGAGCATGATCAGAGGGTTGCCAAAGAGCGTAGACATCATGCCCGGGGATGCTGTCTCTGCCTGGCGCTGGGTGGGTAACGACCGGGACTGGTTTTGCAAGGCCGCCATCTGATCGTCTTTTAAGGCAACCAGACGCTTCAGGGTAGCAATCTGATCATCCAGATCTTTCAACCGGCTCTTGAGCTCGGCATTCTCCCGGCTCAGCTTATCAAGCTGTTCACGGGTCATGGCCAGCTCGGTCTGCAACACGGCATTGCCACCGGCGGCATCGCCACCGAGATCCTGCCCACGACCGCTGGCGGCATCACCGGAAACGATGGCCAGCTGACCATCCAGAGACTTGCGGGAATCCGAGACGACGGATGACGTTCGCCTGGTAGCATCCAGTTGCGCAACCTGGCTGCGCCCCCGCCACTCACGATTCTGCCTGGATACATCGGCAACGGCTTCACGGACCGTCAGACTGGTCATCTCATTACGACCCGGAATCCGCAGGACCTGCCCGCTCTTGAGGCGATTAATATTGTTATCAATAAATGCCTGTGGGTTGCCACGCTGAATCGCCAGCATGGTTTGCTGTACCGACACTTCGGAGTCGGGGCGCACTTTCTCAGCGATTTCCCAGAGGCTGTCATTTCTGTTCACCCGGTAAGTCCCGGGTGCGCTGCTCAAATCTGAAGAGGCATCATCACGACGGGAGGAGACCCGCTGGACCGGTTGCCGCTGAATGGAGTCACGATATTCAACGGCTTCCTGTGACGGTGCATAGTTGCGGTTTATCCGGTTACCATTGGCCCTGGGCGGCTGGTCCCACACAGGGTTAGTCCCATAATGGGGCGGAATGGATGGCTTGACAACAGGGGCTGACGTTTGACCATTAAAGGCCGGAGGATCAAGAAGAAGCGTATACTCCTTCAACAGGCGACCACTCGGCCAGTGCACCTCCACCAGGAAATTAAGATAAGGCTCATGGACCGGGCTGTCACTGGTGACCTTGATCAAACCTTTGCCATCAGGGCCAACTTTGGTGGTAAACCGCAGATTATTCAAAATGAAAGGACGTTCAACACCGGCCCGCTCAAAGTCTGTTTTACTGGCCAGGTTAGAGAGGATCTCGTTGCGAGTGAGATCATTGACCTGCATTAACTCTATCTCAGCCACCAGGGGCTGATTCAAAGCTGAATACAGCTTAACCTCCCCCAGACCCAGCGCATGGGAATTCATTGCAGCGATTCCCCCTGCCAGCGCTGACATCACTACGACAAGTTTTTGCAGTTTCATCATGAATCCTTGTTTTATGCGTAGACTGTTTGAGCCCCTTCTGCCTTCAGCTGTAGAGAAAGCAGCCCCCCTTTCTCGATACAGCGAGGAACCCCAAGCAGTTAAACTAAGTTATCACTTAGCAAAGTCTTTGATCAATAACCCAATCAATTCAACAGCATGAACAGCACTTCTCTTGAAGCTATCGGCCACCATCCAGAAACTCAAGTCGGTTGCATAATCTGATTGCTGCCGGAGTTTGCCAATATGCAGCTGATCGCTTCCCGCAGCGTCTTCAAGGGTAGGCATGCCAGGGCCATCAGCCGCTACTATTTCAGGGAGTTCTGATAGTAAAGACTGTATTTCCTGAAAATCAACCGGTTGGACAGTATCCAGATCAACAACATAACTGTCACCGAAAAATACCGGGGCTGTGATGCAGGTCACACGGATGTCCAACTCCTCTCCCAAAGCCACCAGCAGCTCATTGCGCATATCGGCTTCATTGCCGATTTTCTCACCCTCTCCGGCATCAACTTCCGGAATCAGGTTGTAGGCCAGGCGAGCGGAAAAATCACCCTGCTCTGTCGGCTTGCCATTCAGCAGCTCAATGGTTTGCTTACGCAGGGCATCGACACCCTTTTTACCAAGGGCCGCCACCGGCTGCATAACCACCAGATTGATACGGCTGAGAGTAAACCGCTGGTGCAGCTTTTGCAGCAGAGGGAGTAAGCAGGCAACAGCAGATCCGGGTACGGCAAAGTAACGGTTATCTATCGCCTCTTCGATAAAATGCCTGTTCAAGTCAACCATCACCGGCACGGTATAGCCCTGGGATGCAGCCCCCTTTGCCGCATCAATAATAACACAGCCACTCTCAACTGCCCGGGTCATCAATTGGGCATTTCGCTGACACCCGGCGGGCATCACCAGAAAATCAGTGGCGGAAAAGTCGGCTTCATCAGCGGGAATAAATTCCAGCGTTTCACCATGAAACTCTACGGAACCTGAAGCCTGTGCAGACTCCACAAGCGGATAAAGGCTCATTACCGGTAGCGGCTTACCATCAAACAGTGATTCTTCCAGTTGCCGAACCAGAGTTTCACCAGCCAGTGTGTCGGCAGCGTAAATAGCAATATTGTATGTTCGGTTCATGGATAAAAGGCCCCGCAAGCCAGAGAAAGTATGGGCATCGTTGACCTTGTGTCAGCCAGCACCACATAAATGATAAAAAACCATCGACTTTATACAGGGCGTAGATATCAGGCAAGCAGTTTCAGGCCGTTCCCCTGGAAAGTTTGAAATGTCCCCGGGCGGTTGTTCGATCTGGCCCTTCATTGCATATGCTCCTGCACTGCCTTCATAGAGTGTTGTCCTATTCGCATAAAGGTGCCTACGGCATGGGCAATGGGATGATCACGGTGTTCCTGGTAGGCAAAACCGCGGGTAAAGACCATGGAACGGGTTATATGATAAGCCTCGGCAAATGCCCGGACCGGCTTACCGGGCTGAGCGGTGGTCATATGGTCAATACGCAGATCCAGTGTCGGGCAGGCTTCCAGCTGCTCCATACGGGTGTACACGGAAATGCCGCAACAGGAGTCCATCAGGGTGGTAATGGCACCAGAGTGAATAACGCCGGTTTCCGGGTTCCCTATCAGTCGGTTGTCGTAGGGCATTTCCAGCTCAATGCCGTTACGATCCGATTTGACCAATGACATATTCAAATGCAGGCAGTGGGGAATAACTTTGACAAAGTTGCTGGCAAAGTCTGTTAGCTGTTGTTCCGTTAACATAATTCATTTTTTCTGATTATTTGTTATTTATACATAGGCAGTAAGACACGAAGTAACGGGAATGCTTCATGTCTTTTAGTACATGGTTTCAATGAGTTTGATGGGTTGTCGTGCCTCAGCACTCCGTTCGTCCTGAGCCTGTCGAAGGACCCATAGGGCCTAAAGGCGGAAACTCCGGACTCTGATAGATCGTGCCAAGCACCCTTCGACTCCGCTCAGGGTGAACGGAGATCGAACACGTCAAACTCATTGAAACCATGTACTAGTATGAAACCTCTGTTGTCTATAGAACGCTATTTCAATACAGAAGCAGACACTCAGAGCAATATGGTCAACATACGACGCAGTGGCTCTGCCGCTCCCCACAACAGCTGATCACCCACAGTAAATGCCGTCAGATAGTCAGGTCCCATATTCAATTTGCGCAGGCGGCCCACCGGAATATCCAGACGGCCGGTAACCGCTGCGGGTGTCAACTGATGCATGGTCTCTTCCCGGTGGTTTGGAACCACGGATACCCAGTCATTCGCACCGGCAATCATCGCCTCAATATCCGCCATGGGAATATCGTTACGCAGTTTGATGGTCAATGCCTGACTGTGACAGCGCATGGCACCAATGCGAACACAGATACCATCCACAGGAACCGGTGAAGCCTGGAGCCCGAGAATCTTGTTGGTCTCGGACTGAGCCTTCCACTCCTCGCGGCTCTGGCCATTCTCCAGTTCTTTATCAATGTAAGGAATCAGGCTGCCTGCCAGTGGCACACCAAACTCACTCTGCGGAAGATCAGCACTTCTTAATAAGGAAGAGGTCTTACGATCAATATCCAGAATGGCACTGGCCGGGTCAGCCAGCTCGGCAGCAACATTGCTCTGGATAGAGCCCATCTGGCTGATCAGCTCACGCATGTTTCTGGCACCGGCACCACTGGCGGCCTGATAGGTCATGGCACTGACCCACTCCACGGCATTGTGCTGAAAGAGCCCGCCGATGGCCATCAACATCAGGGAAACGGTGCAGTTACCACCGATAAAATTTTTAACACCATCATTCAGCGCACGGTCAATCACAGCACGGTTGACGGGATCAAGAATAATCACAGCATCGTCGTTCATCCGCAGAGAGGAAGCGGCATCAATCCAGTACCCCTGCCAGCCACTGTCACGCAATGGCTGGAAGACTTTGCCGGTATAATCACCACCCTGGCAGGAAATAATAACGTCCATTTCTCTGAGAGCGTCTATATCATGGGCATTCTGAAGGTCGCCCACAGGCACACCAACATCGGGTCCGGGCTGACCCAGTTGCGAGGTGGTGAAGAAGACCGGCTCGACACCCTTGCCCTGTAAACGGACAAAGTCGTTTTCTTCCTGCATACGCTCCATTAATACGGAGCCCACCATGCCTCGCCAGCCAACAAAACCTACTTTTTTCATACTGCGCTCCCCCGAAAAAACGGCCCCTGCTCAAAACAGACAACAGAAGCCGCCAACATTATATATTTGTTATGCATTTAACAAACAGTCAACAACCGCATCACCCATTGCAGCGGTGCCCACCAACTGACAACCTTCAGAGGCGATATCCCCGGTACGATAGCCTTTATCCAGAACATCGCTGACCGCTTTTTCAATGGCATCCGCTGCGGCAGCTTCGGCCAATGAATAGCGAAGCAACATCGCCAGGGACAAAATCTGCGCCAGAGGGTTCGCCTTGTTCTCCCCGGCGATATCCGGTGCCGAACCATGCACCGGCTCATACATTCCCTGGTTCTTTTCATTCAGGGAGGCTGATGGCAACATACCAATCGAGCCGGTCAACATTGCCGCACAGTCGCTGAGGATGTCGCCGAACATATTACCGGTCACCATCACATCAAACTGTTTCGGAGCCCGAACCAGCTGCATGGCGGCATTATCAACGTACATATGGCTCAGCTCAACATCGCTGTAACCGGCAGACTCGGCAATAACCACTTCCCGCCAGAGACCGGTCACTTCAAGCACGTTGGACTTGTCCACCGAACAGAGTCGTCCACCCCGCTTTCGGGCTGCCTCAAAAGCCACCCTGGCGATACGACGGATTTCAGACTCCCGATAGACATAGGTGTTATAACCTTCCCGTTCGCCATTTTCCAGGGTTCGGACGCCACGGGGCTCACCAAAATAGATGCCACCGGTCAGCTCCCGCACAATAAGAATATCCAGACCAGCCACCAGCTCTGGCTTCAAACTGGAAGCTTCGGCCAGTTGCGGAAAAAGTATGGCCGGACGAAGGTTGGCAAAAAGGTCCAGTTCAGCGCGAAGTTGCAACAGCCCTTTTTCAGGACGGTTCGCCATGGGTTGATCATCCCACTTCGGACCACCCACCGAACCGAACAGGATCGCATCGGCGTTCCTGGCCAGCGCCAGGGTTGCATCACTCAGCGGAACACCATATTGATCAATGGCCGCACCGCCCACCAGACCATGACTGACTTCAATATCGAGCCCAAAACGCAGTTTGGCCGCATCCAGTACTTTCAGGGCCTCAGCCATAATCTCAGGGCCGATGCCATCACCTGGAAGACATAACATCTGCTTGCTCATGAAAAGCTCCGCTGTTAATTATTTTTACTGGCGAACAGCCAGGGGTTATCTGCTTTATAACGCTGTTCAAAATGGCGGATCTGATCCGCATCCTGCAAGGTCAGGCCAATATCATCCAGACCATTGACCAGGCAGTGACGACGAAATGCATCAATGCTGAATGGCAACTCTGTACCATCAGGCTTAACCACCACTTCGCGCTGGAGATCCACCGTCAGCTGATACCCTTCATTCGCTTCCACTTCCTTGAACAGCTGCTCTACCACCTCGTCCGACAGGGTGATGGGGAGAATGCCGTTTTTAAAGCAGTTGTTGTAAAAGATATCCGCAAAGCTTGGCGCAATAACGCAGCGGAAACCAAAATCATCCAGGGCCCAGGGGGCGTGTTCCCGGCTGGAACCACAGCCAAAATTCTGCCTGGCCAGCAGGATGGACACGCCCCGGTAACGGGGCTGATTCAGGACAAACTCCGGATTCAGTGGACGTTTGGTGCAATCCTGCCCCGGATAACCTTCGTCCTGATAGCGAAGCTCATCAAACAGATTGACACCAAAGCCGGTGCGTTTGATGGACTTGAGAAACTGCTTGGGGATGATCATGTCCGTATCCACATTGGCACGATCCAGGGGAGCCACTAAACCCTGATGAACGGTAAAAGCCTGCATGATTCTCCCCTTACACTACGGATGTCTGATGACGGACATCGACAAAATGGCCCGCAATGGCCGCCGCAGCGGCCATGGCCGGACTGACCAGATGGGTTCGCCCGCCAAAGCCCTGGCGACCTTCAAAATTCCGGTTAGAGGTGGATGCACAGTGCTCGCCCTGCCCGAGCTTGTCGGCATTCATGGCCAGACACATGGAACACCCCGGCTCACGCCACTCAAGGCCAGCGGCCAGAAACACCTTATCCAGCCCTTCTGCCTCCGCCTGGGCCTTGACCAGACCCGAGCCCGGCACCACAAGAGCCTCTTTAACCGTGTCAGCCACCTGCTTGCCCCTTACGACAGCTGCCGCCTCACGCAAGTCCTCAATGCGCGAATTGGTACAGGAGCCGATAAACACCCGATCAACAGGAATGTCGGTAATCTTCTGGCCTGCGGTTAACCCCATATACTCCAGGGCACGGGCGTAGCCCTCTTTACGGGTTTCATCCGGCGCATCCTCCGGGGAAGGCACCCGGGCATCCACCGGCAACACCATCTCCGGGGAGGTTCCCCAGCTGACCTGTGGCTTTATCTCATCACCATTGAGCACAACGATTTGATCAAACACTGCATCACTGTCTGAATGAAGGGTTTCCCAAACCTTGACCGCCTGCTGCCACTGTTCTCCCATCGGAGCAAACGGCCTGCCCTGCACATAGTCAATGGTGGTCTGGTCAACCGCCACCATGCCTGCCCGGGCTCCGGCTTCAATGGCCATATTACAGAGCGTCATTCGCCCTTCCATGGTCATATTACGAATGACGTCGCCCCCAAACTCGATGGCAAAGCCGGTACCCCCCGCTGTACCGATACGGCCGATAATGGCGAGGATCACATCTTTCGGGGTGACTCCGGCGCCCAGGGAACCATCAACCCGAACCAGCATGTTCTTCATCTTCTTGGCCACAAGACACTGGGTCGCCAGTACATGCTCAACTTCCGAGGTTCCGATACCGTGGGCCAGTGCACCAAAAGCACCGTGGGTTGAGGTGTGCGAGTCACCGCAGACAACGGTCATGCCCGGCAGAGTCGCGCCCTGCTCCGGGCCAACCACATGAACAATGCCCTGGCGCTGATCCTGCATATCAAATTGGGTGATACCAAAATGATCACAGTTGTCATCCAGCGTCTTGACCTGGATTTTTGACACCGGATCCGCAATCCCTTCGATACCGTGCTGGCGCTCATTTAACGTGGTGGGTACATTGTGATCAGGTGTGGCGAGGTTGGCATCCAGCCGCCATGGCTGGCGACCAGCCAGCTTCAGTCCCTCAAACGCCTGTGGTGATGTCACCTCATGGAGCAGCTGCCGGTCGATATAAATCAACGCGGATCCATCGTCACGCTGAAGTACAAGGTGGGCATCCCACAACTTGTCATAAAGCGTTTTACCCCTGCTTTTCACATCGAAAGCCTGGCCAGCCATTGAACCACCCTCATTGCTGCAATAAACAGAAAAAGACTGTTTTTTGTTTGATTTATGTGCAGTTTTATTACGATTTCTTTCGCGCACATGACACGTTTATGTGAACCAGACTGCGCTTCCCGATAGGCCCGCAACGATACGTCAACAAACCCTGGTATTTTTATCAATAATTTCAGCTTATCCCTAAAAATGCCTATCCTAGTCGCTCATAGAAAATTACTCAAATTCATCTTTTTTCTGGTTTTGATAACTTTCTGGAATCAAAGGACACCCAGATTGCTGATTCAGAAGCGTCTTATTAAAGAGCTTTACTACTTTTGCGAACAGGTTGACGGTTTTATGCCTAGAATAGGCTGGCTGAAAATAGTTTGAACATTAATGCCTTAGTGTGCTGGTAACTGAAAAGTCAGGAAACACCACTATGAATACTATCGGCCCATGCTCCATGTACTGCTCACAGCAAACCGGTCCAGCAGACGCCATCGATGCTTCAGCAACCGGTGATTTCGACGGGCGCTCTCTGGTCAGGACTAATTGCTGCGGGCGCACCGTTCACCTTGGGTGCATTGCTGAAATCCTGGAATGCAGGCCGGGCCGTGAACATGAAATTGCAGAAAGAAACTGTTGTCAATGTCCACCCTTCTTGAAACCGGCAGTGCCGTTGGAGCGTCTGGCCGGGGCTCTGAAAATTGAAACCTCACCCTATTGCGAACCTCTGGCACTTTGTGCCTGCCGACAAGCTTGCCGTGGGGATATGGACACGTTCAAGACACTATTGGCGCAGGAACCCGGCATTGCCCGACAGGATTTTCGTGAAGCCGTGACCGGTCAGGGTGTCCGGCTGTTACAGGTTGCTGTCAAGGCAGGCCAGGCGGAACTCACGCAACTTCTGCTCAAGTATTCTGCCGATATCAATGCCGCCGATTACCGGGGCAATACGGCCCTGCACCTGGCTACTGCCAGAGGCCATGACCAGTGCCTGAGGGAGTTACTGAAGCATGGGCCGGAACTTGATTGCAGGGACAATATCGGCTCCACCCCCCTGCATCTGGCCATCGAAAATAATAATGGCGAGTTTCTGAAACTATTGTTGGATTACGGCGCAGACCCGACGGTTGCCGACGATGATGGTCTCACCCCTCTGCACCTGGCTGCGAAAAAAAGCTACATCCATAACCTGCAACAGCTTCTGCAGGATAACAGGGTGGCCATCAATGCCGCTGACAAGTCGGGCAAGACGCCTCTGCACCACTCTGCCCTGAGTCCCTCGGAAGGTAGCATAGACTGCTTGCAACTGCTGATCACCCACCAGGCGAACGTGAATGCCGTTAATGAGTCCCTGTGCACGCCTCTGCACCATGCCGTCGTTTACAGCTCTGTCATGGGAAATAGGGAGAAGATGCTGTACCTGATAGACCATGGGGCGGATCTGGAAAGCAAAGATATCTCTGGCCAAACCCCATTGCACCGGGCGGTTGACTGGGGGCGTCTCGAGGTGGTGCAACTGTTAATCGCTCACCATGCGGATATCCACAGTACCGATAAGAATGGGATGACGCCGCTGCATCTGGCCATAAAAAATGACAATATCCATTGTCAGCAGCTGCTGACTGATGCATCCCAGCAACGCTGGGGTTGGGGTTGCTCTGTTCAGTGACTGCCCAAAATGTTGATGCACATCGTATGTCTCCGTCGTTTTCCTGTTGACGGATCATCCTTAATCCCATTCCATGGGAACCACCTCATCACGTTTCATCATTTGCGCCTTTTTATCCTGTTCCCTCTTCCTGATGGTTTCAACGGCCGCCACGGCATGACCCAACGAGTGGCTTAAAAATGACTCACCGGCGCTGAAGCCAATACAAAATAAATTCTGACAGGCATTACTTTCCATCGTCTCAGGACAAAGATCCAGATAGCCATTACTTTGAGTCAGAGAAGACTTTAAAGTATCAGGAAAGAAGGGATAATCCACTTTTATCCCGGTCAACAGAGCAATATGATCAAATTCTAACTGGAAGCGCTGTGCCTCCCTCCCTGCCAATTCCTGAACGATATGGCACAACCGTTTGTTTTCAATGCCGACCAGCCTGCAATTCAATCCCTGTTCATAACCGACTTGATATTTTTCAGGGCATGCCATTGCCTCTGCCACCGAGTAATGGCGCTTTGATCTTTTATAATTCAGATGCTGGATCAACGGATGTCTTCCCCATTTACCCGGCTGGTTTTTCACACTTAAGGCTTCTTCTTTAATTTTGGCAGGCAGCAGATGGATAACTTTCATGCCTTTTTGCCAGGCCTCATAAATCGTATCACTGGCTGAATAACTGTTGCCAACCACTAAAACTTTACTGCCCGGTGCTAATTTATCCATCGCCCGGCAGGCCTCATGGGTCCAATGAGAGACATGGGGATTATCCCGCTCCCCGGGGATATTTAACAAGTTTGGCTTTTTCTTGCCGATCGCCAGCATTAAATAATCACACTGGATCTGGGTCTCCTGCCCGGCCGCTCCCCGAACGATAACTTCCCAGAAAAGGCCACTTTGCCAGACAGAACCGGCCTGAGTTGCAGAGACCACTCGCCCCGGAACTGCCCGGGATTCCGTCAATATTTTTTTTCCATAGTCCTGGTAATACTTGAGCAGAGATTCACCGTCGGTCACCACCCGCTGGCAAGGGCGTGGTGGAGGTGGCAAGGGAATTTTGCGTACATCACATTGTTCAATGGGATAGTCAGGCAATCCCATCTCACGGTAATCGCTCAATGTTTGCTGTGATGGTAGATAAGTGTTCCAACTCCCTCCCACGGGTTCGTCCGAGCACATCATCCAGTCCAGTTTTTGCCCACTATCAAAATGCCATTCCAGACAACGTTCATAGCTGTGCGTTTTTTTATCGTAGAGGGATGCAAACTTCTGCCCCGATATCATTTTAACGTCATTAGGGTTATGGCCCTGGGGAGACATATCATGAACCAGCACTTTTCGAGCGAGAAATGAATTTTTATTACTGCCAGTACACAGTCTTTCGTTATGGTAAAACTGCAACCCTTCCAATTGCTGCATGGCAAAAAGGCCGATAGGGCCAGCGCCAACCACAAGTACCTTCACCCGAACCTTCTGACCAGTGACATGGTTATTCCCAGAAGCAACAGCGGAAGACGGGGAACAGGGAAACGAACTTCTTAATGCATTCATGGCTGCCCGGGTAAAAAATATAACCTTTCCAATTGAATCAGGATAAAAGCAGCAATAATCAATCCTCGCCACCTGCCAATTGCAGGAGTATAGTTTACGCCCCGACCTTTTTAGAGATTATCGTTTATGTTCAAGGCGCTAGTACTGAACCAGCAGGACAACAACACTGTCGCTTCCATAGAACAACTGGATGAATCCACCCTGCCAGCCGGGGATGTTATTGTTGCTGTTGACTATTCATCACTGAATTACAAGGATGGCCTGGCCATCACCGGAAAGGGAAAAATTATCCGTGATTTTCCGATGGTTCCGGGTATCGACTACGCGGGTCAGGTCATTTCCTCAGGCGATGACCGCTACCAGCCAGGTGATTCCGTTATCCTCACCGGCTGGGGTGTTGGTGAGAACCACTGGGGTGGTATGGCCGAAAAAGCCAGCGTGCCTGCTAACTACCTGGTTTCCATGCCTGCTGGACTGGACAGCCGCAAGGCCATGATTATCGGTACTGCCGGCCTGACAGCCATGCTGTGTGTCATGGCGCTGCAAGACGCAGGTATTACTCCTGAGAAAGGTGAGATTCTGGTCACCGGTGCCAGCGGTGGTGTCGGCAGTGTTGCCATAACGCTGCTGGATCAGCTGGGTTACCAGGTGGTTGCCGCTTCCGGTCGCCCGGAAAACAGTGACTGGTTAAAGTCCATCGGGGCTGACCGGGTGATTGATCGTGCAGAATTGCTTGAACCCGCACGTCCGCTGGAAAAACAGCTCTGGGCAGGTGCCATTGACACCGTCGGCAGCAAGGTTCTGGCCAAGGTACTGGCACAGGTTGATTATCAGGGGGCTGTTGCCGCCTGCGGCCTGGCCGGTGGGTTTGATCTGCCAACCACGGTTATGCCTTTTATTCTCAGAGGCGTTAAGCTTCTGGGTGTTGATTCGGTCATGTGTCCGATTGAAAAACGTACGCAGGCATGGAACCGTATTGTTGAGCTGCTGCCAGAGTCCTTCTACAGCGACGCGGCCAAAGAAGTGTCACTGGATGCCGTGCCTGAACTCGCAGAGGCCATCACTAATGGACAAGTCACCGGCAGAACACTGATTAAGTTGTAATAACGCTCTCACCTTCTAAACTTCTTCAAGTCAGATGCGATCCTAGGAGGCTGTCCGAGAAGCATCTGACTTCCCTCCAAACGATGCGTACCAACTTTTTTATTTCTCAGTAACTGCCATTGAAAAGTAATGAAACACCGTCCGGTATTCTATGTGATTGGCCTGTTCCTGACAGCGTTGGCCAAGTTTATGCTGATTCCGGTCATCTATGATCTGCTGATCGGTGAATCGAATATCTGGGAATTTGTCGCCGCTGCGGCCATTACGCTGATTAGCGGCGCAGCCCTGACCATCAATTTCAAACCAGAACACTTCAATATGAAGCCCAGGCAGGTGTTTGTACTGACCACACTCTGCTGGGTGGCAGTATGCACTTTTGCAGCACTGCCCTTCTGGTTCAAACTTCCCGTCAGTTTCACCGATGCCTTTTTTGAAACCATGTCAGGTATTACCACCACCGGATCCACCGTATTGACGGGTCTGGATCAGATGCCCCCCAGCGTGCTGATCTGGCGGTCACTGCTGCAATGGTTTGGCGGCATCGGTTTTATTGTGATGGCGGTTGCCGTTCTGCCCTTTCTCAAAGTGGGTGGTATGAGGTTGTTCCAGAGCGAATCGTCTGACTGGTCCGAGAAAGCCATGCCCCGTTCAGGCAGCATTGCCAAGGGTATCGTTACTGTCTATCTGATCATGACGGCTATCTGCGCGTACCTTTATTTCCTGGGTGGCATGACCGGCTTTGAGGCCATAAACCATGCCATGACCACAGTCTCAACCGGCGGGTATTCCACCTCAGATGCGTCCATGGGGTTATTTAAAAACCCGTTTATTATCTGGACCAGCACCATTTTCATGATACTTGCCAGCCTCCCTTTTGTTCTTTTTGTTCGCTGTATGCGGGGTGACGTTAACTGCTTTTACCAGGATACCCAGGTACAGGCCTTTATCGGTTTTCTGCTGATAGTCTGGCTGGTTCTGAGTGTCTGGTTATGCTGCCACTCTGACTACACCTTTCCCCAGTCACTCACCCTGGTCTCCTTTAATACCACCTCAACCATCACCACCACCGGCTTTGCCTACGGTGACTATACCCTGTGGGGTGGTCTTGCCAACCTCACTTTTTTCTTCCTGTTATTGGTGGGCGGTTGTTCGGGGTCAACTGCAGGAGGTATCAAAATTTTCCGGTTTCAAATTGGCGGCAAGCTTCTGAACATTCAGTTAAAGCAACTGGTTCATCCCAGGGCCTGTTTTGTTCAAACCTATAACGGCCAGCAAATCAGCAGTGACATACTCCGTTCGTTAATCGGTTTCAGTTTCTTCTTCGTCCTGTTGATTGCTTTAATAAGTCTGTTACTGTCCCTCTGCGATCTCGACCTCATCACCAGTCTTTCCGGAGCCACGACAGCCGTTGCCAATGTCGGCCCCGGCCTGGGAGACATCATTGGCCCTGCCGGCAACTTCAGTTCTCTGCCGGATGCCGCCAAGTGGCTATTAAGTGTCGGCATGCTGATGGGCAGGCTTGAGGTGATTACCGTCCTGGTACTTTTTACACCTGCTTTCTGGAAGCGCTGAGGGATTTACTCCTGACAACCATGGCCAAAAGCCATAAACCTCCTGGTAACCTGCTCAACTTCTGCAGGAATCACATTCACCTTTGCCGCGAAAGATACGCGTTGTTTTTCTTTTTTGCGTACATCCCTGGAAGGGTTCAGCCAATTAGCCAAAGAGCGCATCTGATCATCGCAATGTTTATTAAGATTTCGATACACATAGGCCAGAGAGCTTAAATAAGCAGCCACATTGAGACCTGCGGATGAACCGGGGGTTATCTCAGGATGCGCTTTAAGTCTATCCAGACCCTGTTCGAAATTGCCATAAATATTAACCGGTATAAAACTTTTGACCTCAGGGAAACGGCCCAGAGAGTGACGCAAACCTTTCAATAGCAACTCAGCGGCTTTTATTTCATCGCCAATAAGATGAAATCCCCAACCGGCAGAATGAAGAACCCATATATCATTTGGGAAACACCGACAGGCTTCCCGGGAAAAACTCTCGACGGTATCCCGGTATCGGTGAGGAAGGTGATAATAATCCACAAACAGCGCATTCAACTCTCGCCAGTAATCCCGCCCATTTTTCGTGCTTCCTGACTCTGAAGGTATAGCATGAGCCGCGTCCTTTCTGGCTTTTATTGACGGGTAAGCTCGGGCAGCTGGACAGGATTGAACAGATTCTGTTGTTGCAGCAGGTTGGGAAGAACGGGAAGGCGTTGCATGATGTTCGCCCCCCGGTTTAGCTTTGTTTTTTCGATTAACTTTCTGCTTTTTACTGCTGGCCGCTTTAGATTGTGGTTCAACATCAGGCTGATTGGAGCTGACATCAATATCATCCATGTTTGCCATAACCAGCATATAGTCGGCAGCCTTGTGCTCATAGTACTCCTCCCGCCATTTAATATCTTTGGCTCTGTAATAGTCAGCAGCACTTATGCAGCCCTGAACAATAGCACCGTTATCGCCCAACGTTTCCAGACAGCTAATCCATTCTTCGTATACGGGTACCTGGCTTTCCCCGCTGACCAAAGACTGGTAAATTCGGCTTGCTGCATCAATAGCGCCGGATTTTTCTTCGCACCTGGCCAGCATATATTGTTTCAATACATCTGCGGAAGGCTGTAGAAAGGAAAAGCAATCGTAACAATCAAGCAATTTGCGAGCATCCTCCCCGGATCTTTCCAAGGCACACACTGTTGCAGAAAACAAAAACTGCAACAGCCCAAGATACTCGGTATATTTTTTCATATCACTCAAACCCGTTTGCTGATATCTCTGACAACCGTTTTTTACACGGGAAATCAGTATTTCCAGGTCAACATCTTTTCCTGCCAGCAAACTGAATTGTAAAGTATGAATATCTGATTCATCATCCCCACGCTTCTTTTTCATTTCCAGAAATTGTTTTTCCTGTTCAGTTACACCAGGCATTTGCTGCAAACATTTCAATGCCAACTTCACAGGTAGCTCAGGGCTAAAGAATGGAGCACAACGCTCACTGCCATCCAAATTCACGCAGCAGGCGATAATATTAAAAACATAATAAAGATCCCACCCTACGTACCAAAACTCTGATACAAGCCCCACATCATCCCTGCTAAGTACAATTTTGTAGATTAGCTCAATAATTCCTCCACACTGATTCTTTACGACTTCGGTTAATACCATATTTGTTTCAGCACACTGATCACTTAACACTTTATGAATAATGAAAAACATACAATTCATAAAATATCGAGAGCTGTAAAAATCAGACAATATCTCAAGAATGCAAGCAATATCCTGCTGCCGTATTTCTTTTCCAGTATTGATTGCATATAAGATTCGCACCGTAAGATACTCCAGCTCACTCAACTTTTTATCTTCTTCAGCTTTTAATTCCCTCTTCTTTTTTCTCAGTTGGGCAACGGTCATTTTTTTCCTGGAAACAGGACCCAGCTTATCTTCATTAAACGCTGGCCCTTTTTCCATAACACCGATGGCTTTTACCAGGAGAAGGTATTCCTGAGACCCGGTATCAAAAAAAGCAGAACTGAAACCTGAAGAACCAAGGTAATTATTAGTGAATTTGGGCTCTACAGTGCGTCTGGAAAGGCTGTCAGTCACCGTAGCGTGAGCTGGATCCTGTTGGCTTTGTAAAAGCGTGTCATGTGTTTCAGACTTGTTAATCCCGGCACCTGAGGACGCAGGTTCACAGCGGAACAAGTTATATTCTGAGGGAATCATAATAATTCATTAATCCATTAGGTAATGGCTCATCATCAGCTGTGCCAAGCACAACGCACTGGCCAATAAACGCATATAAAAACAGATTTTGCAGACTCAGTGATGGTATAATCTACACAAATCTGACAATAATGGCGGGATGTGTTTACATCCAGCAATTATCGTTACTAACCGTTACATTTTCCTGCTCAGAATTTCACCAAAAATGATCTGGATCAATTTTGGTCTTCCAAGCCATCCTGTAACATTTGGTTTCTTGTTGTCTACATTTCATCCAGCTGTTGAGAATACGTTCCGTGCCGATGAACTCCACCTTGAATATGCACCTGATCAGCCAGATCCGTGATCGTGCCCAGCGCAACCCGGAACATATTGCCATGCGCTTCGTCACTCAAAGCGCTGATCAGGATGCTCATCAGTGGCAGGAAGTCAGCTGGCATCAGCTCAGCAAAAAGATTGACCAGGCTTCCCGCGCACTGTTAAAGCAAAACCTGCAGGTACAGGCGAAAGTGGGCATATGGTCCCAGAACATGCCTCAGTGGACCGTAGCCGACCTGGCCTGCCTTCAGGCACGACTGGTTACCGTACCGCTGTACCCCACCAGCACCACCGAGCAGGTCAGATACATTCTGGATGAGACAGAAGCCAGTCTGCTGTTTGTGGGTGAACAGGCACAATACCATAGTGCGCTTGAGTTACTGGCCCGGTCATCCACATTAAAGACCATAGTTATCTTTGACCGCTCGGTTGATATTAGCAGCTGCCCGCAGGCTATCTACTTTGACGACTTTATCCAGCACGGTGTTGAACCGGCCATTCTTGAAGAAAGGCTGAATTCCCGTTGCATGGAAGACCTGTTCACCCTGATCTATACCTCAGGCACCACGGGCGAGCCCAAAGGCGTTATGCTGGACTATGCCAATATGGCAGCCAGCTTCCGTGGCCATGACCAGATCATCCACCTGGACAGCCTGGACACCTCGCTGTGCTTCCTGCCGCTGAGCCATATTTTTGAGCGTGCCTGGAGTTTTTACGCCCTTGCCCGTGGCGTTACCAATGTCTATCTCAAAGAGCCCCATCAGGTCAGTGAAGCGCTGAAAACCGTTAAGCCGACGGTGCTTTGTGCCGTTCCCAGATTCTTTGAAAAAGTCTATACGACCATTCACAGTAAAGTTGCCACAGCCCCCTTTATTCGTCGTATGATTTTTAAAACTGCGGTTAGCATTGGCAACGCCCACATGGAATACCGCCGCAAAGGTGTTGAGGCACCTGCTTATCTGGAGAAGCTCAACCGTATCGCCGACAAAATGGTGTTCAGCAAAATTCGCGCGGGCCTGGGCGGTAATATCCGGTTTATGCCCTGTGGCGGCGCTCGTCTTGATGACGACATCAACCGTTTCTTCCATGCCATTGGTATTGATGTGAAAGTGGGTTACGGCATGACGGAAACCGTGGCAACCGTGACCTGTTTCCGTGATACTGAATTTGAGTTTGGTTCCTGTGGTATTCCTTTACCGGGCATACAGGTGCGCATCGGTGCAGAAGGTGAAATTCAGGTTAAAGGCGACAACGTCATGCGCGGCTATTACAAAAAGCCGGAAGAAACCGCAAAATCCTTTACTGCGGACGGCTGGCTGCACACCGGCGATGCCGGTCTGATCGATGAGAACGGTGCGCTGCGTATGACCGAACGCATCAAGGAGTTGATGAAGACCTCCAACGGTAAATACATCGCACCACAATACATCGAAGGCACGCTGACCAAAGACCGCTTTATCGAACAGATTGCCATTATTGCCGATGCCAGAAACTACGTAACGGCATTGATTGTTCCTGCCTTTGAAGCTCTGGAAGAACACGCCAAGGCGCTGAACCTGAAATACCAGAACCACAGGGAACTGATTCAGCACAACAGCATTCAGGAACTGATTCAGGAGCGGGTCAATAAAATCCAGCAAGGGCTGGCTAAATTTGAACAGGTGAAGAAATTTACGCTGTTGCCCAAAGAGTTCTCCATCGAGCTGGGTGAGATCACGCCAACCCTGAAACTGCGTCGTAAAATTATTATGAAGCGATTTAAGAAAGAGATTGAGGCCATGTACACTCCCAGCAAAGCCTGATAACTATCCCTTGTAAATATCACAACAAAGGCATCTGAACGGATGCCTTTTTTTAACGCTGTTATTTTTTAACCGACCGACACCCGTCCAGCAACGCATCATTCAATGAAGGATAAAATTTCACCACACCTTCTACAGGCTCAACGCCGGCCCGGGCCAGGTTTTTTAATGGCTGGAACTGTAATTCACTGATCAATAGCCGGGTATGGTGCTTCCTGCACTGTTCAATCAATCGCGTGAGGGCCGAGAGACCGCCCGCATCCAGCAGATAGACATTTTCCATCTGTAAAATAATCGTATGTTTATCCTGGCTTAAACGACTGATCTCTCCAAAAACATGATCAGCAGCGGCAAAAAACAGCGGTCCCTCGATGCGAAGGACGGCCGTTGTTGGCACTATTGGCGTATCTACATAGCGTTTGTCCCTGGTGATATCCCTGACCTGGATCATCTCAGCGACTTCTTTCATAAACAGCAATGCGGCCAGTACCACACCAACGCTGATGGCAATGACCATATCAAAGACAACCGTCAGGAAAAAACAGACCAGAAAAACCAGCACATCACTGCGCGGAGCCGTTTTCAACAGGTGCACCGCTTTAGGTGCTTCGCTCATGTTCCAGGCAACCACCAGCAGCAAAGCAGCCATCGCAGACATGGGAATACAGGCAAGAATACCGGTCAGTGCTACCAGCGCCAGCAGCACAACCAGGGCATGAACCATCCCTGCTACCGGGCTCTGTGCCCCGGCCTTGACGTTGGCGGCTGATCGGGCAATGGCGGCAGTGGCTGGAATCCCGCCAAAGAATGGCGCAACCATGTTGCCAATGCCTTGCCCTAACAGCTCACTGTTTGCACTGTGTCGTTTACCCGTCATGCCATCCAACACGACGGCACACAACAGCGATTCGATAGCCCCGAGCATGGCAATGGCAAAAGCGGAAGGAAGCAGGGCCTGAACCAGTGACCAGCTGATACCGGATGGTTGACCATCGACACCCGCCTGCATCCACGGCCTGGCAAACTCGGGAAGGACCGGAGGAATCCCCATACCCATGGAGCCATCAGGTAGCAGGTATTGGAATCGGCTACCAATCGTTTCAACATCGAAACCATAATGGCCCATTATCAGAGCGAGTAAACTGCCAATAATCACCGCCGGTAAATGAGCGGGAATGGGCAACCTTAACCGGGGCCACAACAACATCACGGCCAGTGTCACGATGGCAATCAGCAGGCTTGGCCAATGGGTGCTGCCCACTCCATTGACCAGAACTGTTACTTTTTCCCAATAGTGCTCAGGCATGGCACTGATGGTCATACCAAAGAAATCTTTCAGCTGCAGTGTGGCAATTACAACACCAATACCAGCGGTAAATCCCAGTGTGATCGACTCCGGTATATACTGAATCAGACGTCCAAGGCGCATGAGAGCCATCAGCACCAGAATGATGCCTGACATAACCGTTGCCAGCAGCAAGCCAGCAAGACCGAATTTTTCTGCAATAGGAAATAACAGCACCACAAAGGCAGCGGTGGGGCCGGATATGCTGTAACGGGACCCGCCCAGCAAGGCGATAATAAATCCGCTGATGATCGCCGTATAAAGACCGTACTGTGGCGCAACACCACTGGCGATGGCCAGCGCCATGGATAACGGGATGGCAATAATTCCGACGGTTAGTCCCGCCAGCAGGTCGCTGGCAAAACGTTTGCCAGTATACTTGTCGGCAATGCAGGCCTGACTCAGGGCATGGCAAAGCTTCAGTGACAACAGATGGGCTCGATGTGGCACGATAATGGCCTGTTCAAGAGAAGAGGAAGAAGAAAGGCGCAGTATAATATGCCTAAATCCAGACAGCGGCTATGCGTATTATGTGCTGCAAAAGATTTTCCTTCTCACTGGACAGCGGCAGGAACCATTGCTGAAAACGATGACCAACCGGGCTATCTGCTGCCCATTGGCGACGGACTGACTCCCTCACGCATCGTGCGAACCTGAATCAACCGCCCCATTGTGCTTGTATCACTGCCCCGGAACAGTGATAGCACTACCAAACAAACTCAATATTCAAAACCTGAACCTGCGTTTACACTTTGCAGGAGTTGAATGATAGTTTGGTAAGATTCAACCTTATTGATAGCGGCAAAGTCATTCAGGTGATCCACATGATAAATTGCCCTGTCGAGAAGGACTTGTGCAACTTTAAGAGGGGTATGTACTGCAGTATTGAGGGCATTAACATCAGCTTTTGCAGCAATCAGGCGTTCAACAATCTCTGGCTGACAACTTTCAACTGCAAGGTGAAGAGGGGTACCCCCGTTTGTACTATTGGTTGTATATCTGTCAAACGCTTTATCGGGGGGGAACGGGATCTCCCCGTCTGAGACACAGGCATTGACATTAGCGTTTTCGTCAATCAAGAGCTGAACAATGGATGACTCACCTTTTTTAACCGCAAGATGGAGGGCGGTCCACCTATATTCTCCCATAGTGGCATTGACATCAGCATTTGCTGCAATCAGCGTTGCAACGCTTTCAGGCTGGCATTCGCAGACTGCACGGTAAAGTGGAGTCATACCACGATCGTTAAGGCCGTTAACGTCAGCGCCTCTGGTAATCATGGCTTTGATAATATCTGTCTGACCGCATTCAACCGACCGGAAAAAGGCGAGCTGACTGGACCCCAGGCATTGAAGTTTATGAAGAGCAACCCCCCTGGTATTGGCCAACAATTTGTCGAATAAAGCCCAGTCATTGATTTCAATCAATGCACTAAGCAGCTCTGCACGTGCCCCTTCGCAGGGGGCCTCAGTATCACAAGTTGCATTGGCTAAAGAACAAATTATGGATTTCGTCAGTTTCCCCTCACTTTTTGCCCAGCTGAGCAGTGTCTTGCCTTCACCAATGAGTACTTCGATGTCGGCACCGGCAACGGCCAGATCGTTAACAGCCTGTTCCTGCCCGGCTTCAATGGCACAGTGCAGGGGAGTTTTCCCGTAGCTTGTTATTTGCGCATCGCTTCCATGGTATTCGAGAGTGGATCCCAAAGGGAGGCCCTGCCACTTTTCCACCGAAGCCAATAAAACGTTCCAATCACGCCTGTCTTGGATTTGACTGGGCGTTTCCATCACATTTGCCTGGTAATTGATATTTGCACCATTTTCAAGCAAGAACCAGATGGTATCGAGATGCCCGAATTGCGCCGCAAAATGGAGTGGAGTCATACCTCTTGTGAGGGCGTTGACGTTAGCACCATGGCGGACAAGATGCTCTAAAGTCGCTACATCACCTTTGATGGCAGCGCAATGGAGGGGAGTTAGCCCATCTTCGGTGCTGTCATTGACATTTACACCGAGGGCAAGCAGGCCACTGATAGCGTCAGGCCGACCTTTTGCAGCTGCCACCAGGAGCGGCGTCTCATCAGGTGATAAACAATGGGTAACGCTATGATTGCATCCCGGGCAAGTGGTATTCTTTGGGACTTCCAGAAATTCTTCCATGCACATCTTATGGTAGCTATGGGTACAGGGAAACATAACAACAGTACGCTGATCACCCAGATTGCCAAAACAGAAATTGCATTTTTCAATTTCCGGATTATCCCCTTTAGAGACTACCGAATCAGCGGGTGTCATCACGCCCTGCAGAGAGACGTTTAATTCTAAGCCATGCATAACTTTTAACTCATGTTGCATTAGTAAAATTTGAACGATAGTACGTAAAATACTGGACAATCGACCAAATATTATTGTGTTTGTCCATTAAATGACGCAAAAGTTCCCGTTCAATATTTCTTATACAATTAAGCAGGTGAGCAGCATGCCTGTATTAAACGAATAAAATGAACCATGCGGCATCTTATTGCCGTGCAGATTCTTACATTCTCTCTTTGACGTATTGGTTGACCCTTTTGTGTTTTCATTATCAAAACCATTGATTGTGTCATTATATTGATCATTTCCGCCCTATCCCAGCATCAAATCACAAAGCGTTGGTTTTATTGACTACAGTTAGTACTTATCAAGTCCAAAGGAATGCTGGAGAAATACTATGGATAGCTCGAGAGTTGCTGGTTCGACACTACAAAATGTTCAAGTACCGCCATCCGATGCTTCTATCAACGGTGCCACTCCCGTTAAAAAATCCTTTCTGGGTAAGTTAGTGACAACCTTTAAAGGTACGAAAGAGCCAGGTCTGAGCAGGGCTTATGACAATGATTATCTATCTAAACCAAAGAAAGTAATTACAAAGTTGTTTAGCCGAAAAATCCAACAAACCAATTGGGGAAGGGTAAATTATTTTCAGCAGCAGAGAGTCAGTAAAATACAAGGTCAAGATGGAAAATCAGACTCAGCAAATTCCGCAAAGGCATACAATGAACTGGTTTCTAAAGTAAAAGAAAGTAAGAAAGAAGTTGAGGCACTTGAGAATAAGGTCAAAGAGTTTGAAAGTTCATATTCAGATGCTTTGAAATTATTTAATAAAGGCAGTTTTAATGATAAAGACCTAAATAAAGTAAAAAATCTAAAAATTCCAACCAGTAGCGGTTCAAAAAACATAAAAATCAACTCAAGCGGTAAAGGCCAGATAAAATCACAAGTCAATAATATTAAAGAGCAATTCCAGAACTCCGAAACACAGGATTGTTTTAACAAGCACTGTGATAATAAGGACAAGTTGACTGAAGCAAAAGAGGCTCTCCACAAGCTGGAAGGACAGATTTCCTCTGCTTACGGTAAGATAAGCAGGGAACTGGGCGCGGCAGCGAGCAAAGAATACCAACAGGAAATGGCAAATGCCAAAAAGGCAATGAAAGCTGACATAGCGAAGCAAGAAGCAGATTATAAAAATAGAATTGCAGAACTTAAGCAGAGTTATCACCAGAATATTGAAAAAGGGGGCCAGAAAGCGGTTCATGTTAATTCCAGTCTGGATAAGTACAAGGCGAACAAGAATCTGTTCAAGGATCGAAAAGAGAGAAATATTGCCAACGCAAAAAAGGCTTACAAAGTTCGTATGGAAGAAATCAAGAAAGCTCGCGCAACGAACCGACAAGTTGCACAAAACTTAATCAAACCAAAACAAGCCACAACACCATCTGTCATGCCCTTAGATATGGAAAATGGGGCCAGCAAACTGTTAGAAAAATTCAACACTCCTGGTTATGTAGAAGGTGAGCAATGGCAGGATGATATCAAAGCAATCCTTGATCGTGGTGATCTTGATGGTTTGGAAACTGTCGAAAAAACTCTAAAACAGTGGCAAGCAAACCAGAGCCAGAGTACTTTCAAAGAAGTATTGAAATTTATTAAGATTGAGAGAGCTATCAAATTGGCTCGCCCATGATCTGAAAGTCCTGTCCGTGTAAAGACTCAGCATGAACATTCAGGCCAGTGTCCAGTTCGGTTACTGGCCTTTTTGGTGCTTTAAACAACCGGTATAGGACTAACGACATCGGCATTCTGTGCCCGGTGCCGCAGAAAATGATCCATCAGGGTAATCGCCATCATCGCTTCAGCAATGGGTACTGCGCGAATACCTACGCAGGGATCATGGCGCCCCTTGGTGACGACCTCCACCCGCTCGCCCTGACTATTAATCGACTTTCCTGAGGTGGTAATACTGGATGTTGGCTTCAGGGCAATATGAGCAACCACGTCCTGCCCGGTACTGATACCACCCAGGGTGCCACCGGCATGGTTGGAAAGGAAGCCATCCGGGGTAATCTCATCCCGGTGCTCTGTACCTTTCTGGCTGACACTGGCAAACCCGTCACCTATTTCAACGCCTTTGACCGCATTGATGCTCATCAGTGAATGGGCCAGATCCGCATCAAGGCGGTCAAAAACCGGTTCACCAAGCCCTGGCGGAACACCGGTTGCCATCACGGAAACACGAGCGCCCACGGAGTTACCTTCGGCACGAAGGCTGGTAATCAACGCTTCCATTTCCGGGACTTTGTCCGCATCTGGCGAGAAGAACGGGTTGTTTCTCACTTCATCCCAGTCCAGCTTCTCGACCTGAATATCGCCGATCCGGGACAGCCAGCCAAGCACTTCAATCCCCCTGGACTGCAGGAACTTGCGGGCAATAGCGCCAGCAGCCACTCGCATGGCCGTTTCCCTGGCGGATGAACGGCCACCACCGCGATAATCCCGGACACCGTATTTATGGGCATAGGTGTAATCCGCATGACCGGGTCTGAACAGATCCTTGATATTGGAGTAATCCCTGGAGCGCTGGTCCTGGTTTTCAATTAACAGGCCGATGGGGGTACCGGTGGTCACCCCTTCAAAAACGCCGGAGAGGATTCTGACCTGATCCGGCTCACGACGCTGGGTGGTGAATTTGGAGGTACCGGGCTTACGACGATCCAGGTCAACCTGAAGATCCGCTTCTGTTAAGGGCAACCCCGGGGGGCAACCGTCAACAATACAGCCCAGTGCCAGACCGTGGGATTCACCAAAGGTAGTTACCTTGAACAATTGTCCTATACTATTTCCTGCCATACTTGAGCGATCTCATTGTTATTTTCAGAAAATTCCCAAAATGGCTAAAAGCCCCTTACAGGGCTTTTAACCGATTTTTGAACAAAGACTGATATTTTCTGCAATCTTCAGCGGACAGCACCAGAACACCATGACCGCCTTTTTCGAAATCAGGCCAGACAAACGGTACTTCCGGATACTCATCCTGTAAAGCCCACTGACTGTTGCCTACTTCCAGCACCAGCAGCCCCTGGTCATCCAGGTAATCAGCTGCCTGCGCCAGAATGGTACGGGCGAAATCAAGCCCGTCATCTCCGGCGGCCAGACCCAGCTCGGGTTCGTGGGTGAACTCTTCCGGCATATCGGACATATCTTCAGCATCCACATAGGGTGGATTACTCAGAATCAGTTGATACCTGGGACGCTCTGGCAAAGCATCCAGAAAATCAAACAGATCCGACTTAATGGCCTGCACCCTGCCCCAGAGTTCATGGCGATCAATATTGATGTTGGCCACTTCCAGTGCATCTTCAGAAATATCCAGCAGATCCACCTGGGATTCAGGAAAAGCATGGGCTGCACCAATGCCAATACACCCGGAACCGGAGCACAGATCAAGCACACGGCTGATCTCTACATCCCCCAGCCACGGCTGGAACTGCTGGAGAATCAGCTCGGCAATGGGAGAACGGGGGACCAGCACCCCCTCATCCACATAAAATGGCATATCACAGAACCACGCCTGATTGACCAGATAGGCCAGGGGTTTACGACTGACCGCTCGCTCTTCAATCAGGTTGGCCAGTTTTTCACGCTCACGATGGGTTAAACGACTGTCAAGATATTGGTCGGGAAGATCCCAGGGCAGCTGCAATACCTGGAAAACCAGATGCAGGGACTCATCCAGCGCATTATCACTGCCATGACCAAAGAACAGCCCCGCCTCATTAAAGCGGGTTGCTCCCCAGCGTACAAAGTCTCGAATAGACACCAGCCCTTCGCAGGACTCATTGGAACCTGTCACATTTGCTCCTTCGGATTCGTAACGCCCGGAATTTTCACGCTGGGCCGAACCCTTACTGCCTTATATAGGCGGCATAAAATAGCATATTCCCTGCTCAGGGGTAACGGCTGTTTAACAGATAGCAGACAACCTGTGGTGATCATCAATCGGAGAGAAAATAATCAATCGTTTCCGGCTTAACATCATTCAGGGATACCTACCAAGGACTAAACCGCTTTTCACTAATTGATGAGTATCTGCTCAGATTACGGAAGATAGCTTTTCCCTGAAATACGACAAGTGCCAAAATGAGTAGTAGGATGAAGGTATTCTGTGTTTTTTTCAGCATAGCCATAGCGTCCAAAGCATTATGTACTGTGTCGTTTATGAATAGCTTTAATAAACGAATATTGATGTCTATATATTAGTCGTTTACTTACACGTCACAGGATATTTTCGAGAAAAAGTGTCCGAAGCCTTGTGAACTTTTTTTAAAAAAAATAATCAAAGCATTCCCCTGTAATATAAAAATGGAGACGACAGATGATAGCCACTGGTGGAGCAACCAATAGCCATATTCCTGGGAATTACAGCCTGCCTGGCAGTAGTCATTCAACTCGTGGACAACAGAGCAGTGAGGCACGGTCCTGCTCCTGGACTCAGCATAAAGTTGACAAATTGCATCTGAAAACAAGGGGACCGGATTCAGCATTAATGGAAGCAGCCAAACATAACGATACTAAACTGATCAACCGTATTCTTGACAGGCACCCGACATCTTTGCGACTTTGCTTGAAGCAACAAAATCAAAACCCGGCCATTCAGGCTGCAGTCCATGGCAACACTGAAGCATTTCAATTGTTAATTAACTATGGAGCATCACCGAATACAGTGTTGGCGAGTAAGAGTTATGAAAAACCTCCCCTCCCACTCCTGTTCCCTCAAAGGGGCAGGCACTCTAGCTATTCGCCTGCTAATTTCACATCAGAAACAATGAAGGTGTTACTGCGAAGCAAGGAAATCGACCTGAACAGTATCAATGATATTCAAGATTCATATGTTTCTATGTGGATGACACCAACGGAATTAGTAAACAGCCAGGCAGGAGCCAAAAACAGAGGTAAAATCAGTGCGTTACTTGCCAGCGATCCCAGAACCCAGGTAAATACAAAAATAGAATTTTTCTATCATGGAGGATTTAAATCTTCCTTTCATATTGAATTTCCTCGTGAATCATCATTTTATAAAACAAGTAAAGGAGTGACTGAAGGAAAGATCCCTGTTAGCCTTATCGGTCAGGCAATATTGTTAAATAACCCCGATTTAGCACTTACGCTACTTGACCGCCCGGACCTGAATCCCGGAGAGCCCGAAGGAACTGCCGAAAACCTGCTAACTATTTTCATTGATAAATTATCAAATGGATTGTTTTATAACCTAGGAAATCCCCTGAGAGAAAAAATGGTTGCATCCGAAGAATTTTGCAGGCAAATCCTGGACAGTGACTCATTGTTAGCCAAGGAGCGATTCCTCTTACTCTTATCTATGGATTTCCAAAGCAGGGATATCCACGACAACGATAAACTTGACCGGCTTAATTCCGATGAATTGAACGCACACATCAGATATGAACTCTCTCAATATGGCAATAGAGAATCTGTCGAAAGAGAGGTTAAACACCTCTCAACCCAGTTATAAATTGCTAACGACTGGTTAAACGTCAGCAGATAACCTGCTGTGATCATCAATCGGAGAGATAATACTCAATCGTCGCAACCACCCGGACTTTCTTGATATGAGGGTTATTCCGGTCACGATCACTGATGGAAAACTGCCCCTGGGAAGCTCTCTTGATTTTGCCCAGCTCGCTTTGTGAATCCGAGGCAAACTTTTCCGCCACTTCCCTGGCCTTACGGGTCGCTTCCTCAATCATTTCCGGCTTAACATCATTCAGGCGGGCAAACAGGTACTCCGGCTGTGAACCGTAATGACCTCCGGTAAACACAATGCCCTCCCGGCCAAGGTCCGACAGATTGCCCATCACCGAGCGCACCGCTTCAATATGACTGGAATAGATAGTAATGGTTTGCAGGGCAGTATAACGAAACTCCGGGCGACTGCTGCTGCCATAGTTATTAGCCGATTTATCGGTAATATCAGGCGACATCAGACTAATGTCTTCAGCCGCGATACCACCCTTTTCCAGGAACTCCCTGATGCTGTCAATATTGTTTTCAATCGTGCCATAGAGAGCTTTCAAATCATTATCGGCCGCTGAAAACTGAATAGGCCAGATCACGACATCTGCCTGATACTCCCTCTCTGATAACCCTTTGACTGTGACACTTCTTTCATACTGCTTGTACTCAATGGCAGCATTCGCCAACAAATACCCCAGACAGGAAAGCCCCAGAAAAACAGAAATGCCCAGTATCAAGGCACTGACTCTACCGGTACTCATATTGTTTACACCTGATCATTTTGTTGAAAAAATAACGAACCCCATCTTTGGGTTCACCCGGTAAATTATCAGATTTTACGCTAAATCCGAATATTTCTTACTTTGGGCTATCACATGAGACAAACCTCAAGGGATATTCGCTGGTTTTATTGTCACGGAGAACATTGCCCATCTCACAGGACACGCTAGAATTCTGGTGATTAAACGTGAAGGAAGCATATAACATGTCGTTTAACACGCTCTTTTCGGTGGACAGTAACGCATCGGCGCATGGAGATTCTACGTTTCTACCCATTAACCACTTATGCGCTGCCTCAAGTACTCATGTCGTTAAATAAGAAAAGGAAAAGAATATGCTCAAGATAGGAAGTATAAGAGATACACCATCATCCCCAAGAACTCCTGATGATGAGCCCGCAAAGAAAGCGATTAAAAAAGAAATACCTGACAGTGATGATCAGCATTTACCAACAACAGGCCTTGTTGAGCGCACAATTGCTTCAATATCCGGAATCAGCTCAGAGAGTGACTCATCTTTAACAATAACCGGAATCAGTTCAGATAGTGATTCCTCATCAACTGTCAGCGGAAGCAGTTCAGAGAGTGATTCTTCCTCAACAATCACAGAAAGCAGTTCAGAGAGTGACACCACCTTAACAAAAACTGAAAGCAGCTTAGGTGATTCATTCTTGGCGTTAACCGGAAGCAGCTCAGAGAGTGCCTCCTCTTCAACCACAACCGTAAGCAGCCCGGATAGTGACTCCACTTTAAACACAACCTCAAGCAGCTCCGTGAGTAGCTTCAGCTCACTGTCGTCATCAAGCATGTCTGAAGGAACAACGTTCAGAGTCAGTAATATGCCGATTGACGTGCTTACTCAAGTGCAATTACTTGACCGGCTTAGCTACATGCTATCAGATTATCCAGAGCTATCTTCTATTACCAGAGTTGAAGGGATTCCAAGCAGAGGTGAATTCAACACAATTTACGCGAAACTTCTTATCAAGTTACATTATGAAAATACAGGTCATGATTCCGCAAAAATATTTTCGATGATTGAGCCAATATGCAAAGGAATTTTGGAAAAATTAAAATAAATTGCTATCAGACTTTTTTGGCGGATTGCAGCAGTTCCACCCGCTTATTCATCATATCCTGGTATGAGCCTTGTTGGGTGACACTGTCCAGAACCCGGGTGAGGTGCTCTTGCAAATGCTGCCTGAGACTCCCGGGTGTTTCATCGGATGTATATCGATCAACAATCTGCTCAATGGCCGTGGTGATCAGGCTTGCCGAGTTCAGTACTTCAGCAGCCACTGTCGGTTCACCGGCTTTCAGTGCTGCAATGGCCTGCTTCAGTTTGTCCACCACTTCTTTATGCTGGCCTTCTTTGACCAGGTCCTCTTTGATCTGTTCTTCCCGTAATCGCTCTTTCAAGAGCTCGAAAAATTCTGCATTAGACATAGCTTCAATAGCAAGCAGTATACCCCTCTGGGCGACCAGAATGCTCTCCAGGAACTCTTCACGGGTTCTGATTAATGGCTGCAGATCAATGCCTAACCTCTGGGACAGTAGACTTAACCGCACATGTTCCGGCATTCCATAAAGATATGCACTGTTCTGCTGAATGACCCTGCCACTATGAACAGATGACTCCCCACTGTTGCGATTGATCGAAACAATATTATCAATCACCCTTTGCAGCGCCAGTGAGCCGGTATTTGCATCCGATGGGAACACGTCAGCAACAACGCTTAATACCTGAAGAGGGGCTGATGATCCTGCTGCCAAAGCTTGCTGAATGGTCTCTGTCAGCTGTCTGACATTACTTTCGTAGACGCCCAATACTTCATCCGTATCCGTGGCTTCTGGCAGTGCCGACTGCACCTTTGTCACCATATCCTGTAATGGGGTGGATGCAGGCACGTTGACGGTTGAGCGTTGAGTCCCTGCGGCTGGGTTATCAGAGGTCGATAGCTCCCGAGGTGGCTGTTCAGATGCCGCTTTTGACAAAGACGCTGAAAAGCCACCCGGCAAAGGCTCGGCAGCTGCTCCTGTAGATTTTTGCCCCAGAGAGTCTCTGATCTCCAGGGCTGTTGATAGGAGCCCCTTAATTTCTTCAGAGGGAGCCACCATTGCGCCAGGAAGAGCCGGTTGCAGGGCAGGAACCGGAATCACAGATGCAACAGGGAAATCTTCAGTCCTGGCTGCCTGACCCTGTGAGACAGAGTTCGACTGTTGGTAACCGGAAGCCACCTTATCAACCTTCTCTTTTGCAGGCTGCCCGGCCAGAAACTCTGGCGGCACAGGTTCCAGTCGGCTGGGCTGTATATCCCCGGATACCTCACTCATACCCTCACTCCTTGCAGTGTCATCAAAACTCGTTAATCATTTTTTCTACCCGGCTTACCTCAGGACTGGTGGTGCCGGATTCATGGGCCATTAAAACCGACGCCCGATAAGCAAGCCTCGCTTTTGGATACTGCTCCAGGGCGACATAACAATCGCCCACATAAATCATCGGATGCGGATCATTGGCATCAAGAGAAATGGCGTACAGATACGTATCAATGGCCTCACCATAAAGGTTCACCATTTGCTGGCAGGCACCAAGGCCAGTGAAAAAGCGGGGATTCCACTGATCATAGAGACAGAGAAATTGAAACAGGCGGGCAGACTTCTCGTACAAACCATTATTATATTTCAGATACGCCAGCTCATAGATGGCTTCCTGCGCCTCCTCACTGATATTACTGGCTTCAGCAAGACTCCCTCCCCTGGCCATATAGTCCCCCACAATGGCCATTGCCTGGGCATCAGGCGCGCTGAGCACTGAATCATTCATTTGCTGCTTCCCTGCAGATTAGAAAGACGAGCTGTTCTATATAGGTATAGTACCTTTACAAACCAGCTCGAAGGTTTTTAGCGGACGCTTGAGCCCGGGGGACACAATGCCTCAAAGAATTGCAGATGAAATGGGACAACATCATTTCCAGCATCTGCCACCAAAACAACCTGAGCCTGTAAAAGGTTGCCTTGGCAGGCACCCTGTAACTCCAGAGACAGGACAACGTTATGTGAACGCAGACACCGCCAGGGCCGTCAATGGGAAAACTCAAAGGCATCTTTTGCAACGAAACGTTCACCCCAACGCAGCCCTTTATCTGCAGCAAGCAGCACCTGTTACCTTTCAGGGGGCCACTATCGATAAAGAGTACAACTACCCGATCGTGCCTAAAAAAGATTTACTTAAGGTCAGGAAGTTAGGCAGAGGGACTTATGGCTCAGTGGTGCTTGTGATACACAGATATACCCATCAATACCTTGCCCTGAAAATGGTGGGTAACGATACTGATCGCAGGCAAGAGTGTGCACAGTTAATAAGAATTCAACGGGCAATAGCAAAAATCCATGGTAACACAGAGAATATTGTCAACCTTATTTCCCTGAGTCGAGGAAGGTCAGATAGAAAATATGTTCTTATGGAGTATGGGGGGCGGGATTTACTGGGCTCATCAAAAAAGTATGGCCGTTTCAGGGGGAACGAGCTTAAAAGAACTTTTTTCCAGGCTGTTAAGGGCGTTAACACCCTGTTTAGAGCCGGTTACCAGCATCATGACATTAAACCTGCAAATATCCTGATTAGTAGAAAAGGTGTTGTGAAGATCTGCGATTTCGGCCTGGCAGAAAAAATGGGCAGGGGAACTCAAATTGGCAGGGGAACACCAGAGTATATGCCTCCGGAAAAACTGTATGATTTGCGCGGCGGCCCCATTGATAGAGCTGATTCCTGGTCCCTGGGGTGTACATTTGCTGAACTGCGCTTAGGTTACCCTGTCATGATCGGTACTCGCACTATATGGGAAAGTCACAAGCTCCCTGGTGAGACAATAGCTCATCTGAAAACGATGCGAGAAGAGGCATACCAGCAGCTTCTGCAACGGGAAGGCAGGCAAGCAGCTGAGTTATTCAGGTCATTAACCAAGCTGCATCCTGGTGACCGGCTGTCCACCACCCAGGCGCTGAAGCACCCTTACTTTGCTGCTTGCTATTCTTGATATATTCAGAAAGATACATAGCATCGGATCATGACATGGAACGTTTCAACGTAACCTCGCCCTTATATATAAACCCTGAACAAATCAATCTGGCTGAACCAAAAGCAGCAAATTATTCGGGGATCGAAGAAAAAAAAGGCACCAAGATACTGGATAGCGATGGAAAACTGGTCTCTAAATGGGGACGACGTATTGAAAATCACTTTAATAAAGCGTTTATTGACGAAAAAAAATCCGTTCCGAAAGCCAACATGTATGAATTTGAAAAATGCATAACCAACAGACGTATCGAAGTATTAATGGAAGAAGTTCAAGAAGATCAGGAAGGTAAAAACAGATCAGACCACGTTGACAGTATTTTAAAACTTCCCGATGAAATACCAGAAGAGTGTACTTTTTTTGACAAGAATCAGTTCAGGAAGCTGATCGAATCAGATACTGAAGTCTATCTCTCCCATGAAATCAATCGTTGCAAATCGGGTGCAAGCCTTGTTGCATTAAAAAAAGAAGTCAACCGGCTTAAGGCAGGCAATAAGCTACCAGCCAACGTGATCGACTCACTCAACCAAAAAATACATGATCAGATGGCAGTTCTGGTGAAGGCTATGCCGAACCATCTTAAAAGCATCCCCTACGATGGAGACCCGGAAAAAGACTTTAATATGGCCATGAAAAAATGTAATGCCATCAAAAACCTCTTTAATGCCGCTGAGCATATTGATAAAAACCTGGCTGTCAGGCTTGAAAAAGAAATATGTGAGATGATGGTTAATACATTCTCAAGCGATGTAAGTGAAATCAAAAAGTTATGCCTTGCCCGGAACAATCTGAAAGAGAGTGAACAATTATCAAAAAACATTCAAAATTTAAGAGAGGAAACAGTAGAACCATTTCTTAAGACAGTTGCCGTAAATCCAGAAAAACACTACCAGAAAATTCAAGGCAGTACAGAAAAAGCAATAACGGAATTAGAAAATCAACGCAAGATAACCCCTGACAACACAAGCAACCTGAACAACAAAGTCAGTAAAAGTTCGATAACAGATAGCACTGAAACACCTCTTGTGCAAAAAGATGGGCAGTCCAATGTGCTTCTTGATCTTCAACCAGCTGAACCTATCACTTTTCAGGGTGCCCCAATCGATCCTGAGTACAACTGTGCAATCATACCCAAAAAAGAATTAAAAAAGAGCAAGACATTAGGCAAAGGAGGTTTTGGCTCTGTGGTTCTTGTAAAACACAAGCGTACCAATCAACAATTCGCCCTTAAAATTGTTGGCGATGAGACTGAGCGCAGAGATGAGTGTGCAAAAATGGTAAGAATTCAGCGGGCAATAGCAGCAACCGGTGAGAACACAGAGAATATTGTCAACCTTGTTTGCCTGAGTCGTGGAAAATCCGATCAAAAATACATTCTTATGGAATATGGCGGTCATGATTTACTGAACTCATTAGAACAGGATGGTCTTTTTAGAGGTGAAGAACTGAAAAGCACTTTTTTTCAGGCTACCAGGGGTATTAACACGCTATTTAAAGCCGGCTACCAACACCATGATATTAAACCAGAAAATATTCTGATCAATGGAAAAGGTCTGGTGAAGATATGCGACTTCGGGTTTTCAGCAAAAATGGACAGGGCCACTCCAGTTCTCAGCGGAACACCAGATTATATATCACCGGAAAAAATGTATAATTTGACCAAAAAACCTAATGTCAGAGCAGACTCCTGGGCCCTGGGATGTACTTTTGCTGAAATGTGTTTAGGTGGTGATCCTGTAATGCCTGTTACTCAAGATATGTGGGAACGTAAGATGTCTTATAAAGAGGCTTTAGCCCAGCTAAAAGAAGCGAGAGAGGATGCTTACCAGAAACTTCTGGAAGTGGAAGGCGAACAAGCTGCGGATTTTTTCAGGGCTTTAACAGAACCAGACCCTAAAATGCGCCTGTCCCCCACTGAAGCGCTTGAGCACCCTTACTTTGAGTCTTACCATTCCTGACAAGAAGCAATTCTATTGCTCCATTTATCCAGATCCGAGTCGCCACGACAGGCATCGATAAAGTCTCTCCTGACTTAAGTTGTCTGTTGACCGGAATGCCAAAAGCATATTTGTTGATAATGAGATCGACCCAGACAGAAAGCCCCAGCGTTCCTTAAAATTGAACTTATTGCTGACTTGATTATCAAACGAAGTTGCCGGTTTACCACTTCTTAATAATACTCTGAGTAACGTCACCCTTGATCTACAAGGATTATTATCTTCGAGTCGGAAAAAGACTGGTTATCCTGTAAATTAACTGAAAATTTATGAGATTATATTATGCAGCCAGTAAACTCCCTAACTAAACTAGCTGAGCCTTCTAATTATTTAATGGCTGGAGAGAGCTCAGATAATAAGTGTTCAGATAATAAGCGCACAGATAACAACAGCCCAACAAATAAATACATTAATTACAGCTCACCTGAAAGATCAGGTAAAAACACACAAAAAACTCTAGCCGAGCATGAGACGATTACTGTTATTGAGCCTAAGGTTACTCACGATCCTGAACCAAACGCTTCAGCTTCTTTGTTACCATCTTCATCATATCCATTTTTAGGTGCTGAATCAGAAACAACCAGTTTTGATTCTGAATCAGAAGCTATCGTCATGGATATTGCCAGAGAAATGGAGTCAAAGGTGTCGGCTGATATTTCTCTCCCGGATGGCTGGAAGATAATGCCAGAGAAAACACCATGCAGCGACCTTATTGAAGGATTGGTAATTGACAATACTGGAATGCCTCGAATTCAATACAGTGGAAAAACAGCCTTTTATGATGCTTACTTAATTGCACGCCAACTAAATTACGAGAATGCTTTACAAAAACGGACTGAAATTCAATCTGCTGAATTAATTAAAAAACAGCAAATGGCAGCTTATAGTCAGCTAAAAAAACTGATGGGTGCAGAAGTTTTTAAGTGTTTCGCTGACCATGATAACATATTATATGGTGGTATGGCACATATGGGTTATGGATCACGTCTTTTTGCAAAAGTTGACACAGTCTTAAACTGGTACGATACAGAACAAAACAAATCAAATGTTGAACAATTTTTGCATGGTGAATTTAAAGGAACGAAAGCAGCTATTAAACTTGAGCAATTCATCGAAATGTTCGTTATCCATGAGGATTTAGATTTGATAACGAGTCTTTGTACAGGAGAAGATACTGGACTTTTCAATGCAAGGTTCAGACCAATTCCAAATCAAGGAAACATTTATGAGCAATGGAAGCAAATAAGAGACAATCCACAATCTCATCAACACGATACACAACATGCATCTCTAGCAAGATCCCACTCAAAGGAGCGTATTTGTACAAGAGAAGATATTAGACTTGCCCAAGCAAGGATCGGATCAACTCCAAATCAAGGAAACATTTATGAGCAATGGAAGCAAATAAGAGACAATCCACAATCTCATCAACACGATACACAAGGTGAATATTACGCAAGATTCCGCCCAAAGGAGTGTATTATATTCTAGGAATGATCTGGACTAACCGAACTTAATACGTACTATCTATCTGATTCGATAGTCTTAGCTTTCTTGGCAAAACGCTAGAAAAGATAAATGGCGGTGAGGGAGGGATTCGAACCCTCGATACGGCTACAAACCGTATACTCCCTTAGCAGGGGAGCGCCTTCAGCCTCTCGGCCACCTCACCGTTTCAATATGGCGCGCTCGGGAGGATTCGAACCTCCGACCGCCTGGTTCGTAGCCAGGTACTCTATCCAGCTGAGCTACGAGCGCGTTGTTTGAAGCGACGTGAAAGATATTTGAATCAATTCAATTCGTCAATCACTTTTGTTGACTTGGCGCGCTCGGGAGGATTCGAACCTCCGACCGCCTGGTTCGTAGCCAGGTACTCTATCCAGCTGAGCTACGAGCGCCCTGCGTCAACGGAGACAAACTATAGAGATTTCATTGGGTTGAGTCAAATACGGTTTTTACGGATCTGTTCATATCCAACCAACTGTTTCATGAACTTTGTAATTTAATCGTTGTCCTAAGAGTCAGGGTATCAAGCTGCCTCCGTATTGCCTTATTTTTTTATTAATGAAACAAACACTCCAGCACTGTACACGACAAAAATCAGAAGTAAGTCAGCAGGATCCAATGGTTGTGATTTGCAATGCTGAGCCTTGGCGAGCCATTGACGATTATCTCCGGAGATGGCAAATAGAAACCATGTTTCAAGCGATGAAAGGCAGAGGCGTTAACCTTGAGGAAACTCGCCTGAAGGATCGGGATAAAATATCAAAATTGCTCTGTAGTCTGGCATTAGCCTTTTGCTGGGCATACAAGACGGGGGATTGGATAAATGAAGCAACCCCGATCAAGGTAAAAAGTCATGGACGTAAAGCACAGTCCATTTTTCGTGCAGGGCTGGATTATCTCGCCAGAATTCTCAATCACGTGAATACTTGGCTGGAAGAAATATATGAAGCAGTAGAACTGTTATTTGAGGTCAGCTGGGAGAAGGCCTCATGAAAATTGTCGTGTACAGTGCAGGCAAATATTATTTAACTCGCAAAAGCCTTTTTGATTGACACCACTTTCCTGTTGCTGGTCGATAAGGTTTTGCCACTGTGCAGAAGTGCGGCGATTCGATATCTTTTGATGCATGGCTCGCTCCTGTTCTTGAAACAGGTGAAAGCGTGGCAGTCAAAGGCAGGTTTTTGAAGACGTCCTCAAATAAGCGCTTACGTCTGGTTACCGATGTAAAACATCAACAGGCCCTAATAAGAATATCAGTTATAAAAAAAAAGTATTATTAGCAGATAAAGAATAATAGAAGAATTGAGAGCTACTATCATAATGATGTAATGATCATTCATTACTCATGCGCTACTGCTTTCTTCCTCCCATTTTATCCGTTGGCCTACCTGTTCGAGGTGTATTTTATACGTAGATTATTACTATTCAAACTCTTCAGATCTTCCCACATCCAATATTCATTTAATGATTAAATTCGTATTCTCAAAGGCTTTTCAGATGAAGCACTCTCTCATAGCAAGCCTATTCACAGTAGTGATTATTAACCTTACATTTATCTTCAACGCACATGCTATTACTCTGGACTTTGAAACAAGAGTGATACATGGCAGACAGATCGAGGAAATTCTGGATGGAAAGCCACTGCCACCCAATAACCCCCATCAAAAAGTCAGGGATTTTCTGATTCAGGAAAAGTTGAGCCAACTTGCAGTTACCAGAGGTTTAACCTGCACCCCTGAGAGTTTCGCCGCGCTCGGAGGACAGCAACTGACGGAAGCTATTCGTAAAGCTGAGTTGGCATGTATAAATAACTTGTTTTCAGTAACAGGAATCATTAGTAGCCAACTGTTTAGTCAGGACAAAATGATAACTGTAGCTAATGAAGTAACTCGTTTTTCACAAAATTATACTGGCGATAATTCTGAGGGTTTACAGCAAATGATCCTCTATTTAAGGGCTGGGTATTATGTGCAATTTTATCAGCCAGACACCGTTGGGGATTATGACTCCCGTCTTGCCAGTGCTATGCAGCAAGCTCTTGATTCATTCTTTGCCAACCCAAATGCCTTTGCTGTTTCTGACAAAAATGGTGAGGTGTTGTCTGAAGCAGTCACATTAATTGATAGCTCCGCCCAGAATACCCGTTATATTTTTGTCATAAAGCGTCTACTTACATCCTATAATCAGGAGTTTGAAGCCAGCAGAAATATGACCATTGCAGTTAATAATGGTATGACAGTTTTGTTTCGTGGACACCAGCTGAAGCCATTTGTAACGGCTATAGAAAGGGATACGACACTTCTTGATGACTTGTATAATTTTTACAATACGAAACAACATCTTCTTGGAACAGACAATGAATATCTTCTGGTTAATGTCGTCCGGGAGCTTGGGCGCTTTGTTCAGCACAATAAGCTTCAGCCAAAGGTAAGCGGACAACTAAATGCAATTCTGAGTCAACAAAATAACAGTGAAAAAGGCACGCCATTATGGCTGGTTGCCGCTGAAATAGCTTCATATTATGACAATGAAAACTGTGAGCATTATGGCATTTGCAATTTCAAGGAAGAGGTTGAAAACAATGCTCTTGTTTTCAATCATACCTGTAGTAAAACACTGAAAGTTCGCTCGCAAAATATGACGGTTGCTCAAGCAGAATGGATCTGCGATCAATTATCAGAGCAAGAGGAATATTTCCATAACAAATTACGGACCAACTTCCAGCCAGTAGCGAATGACCTGAACGATGACCTTGAGCTGGTGATCTTCAACACTGCCAAAGATTATAAAATGTATGCCGGTTTACTATTTAATATCAGTACCGATAATGGAGGAATGTACCTTGAAGGCGCACCTGAGAAACCTGACAACCAAGCCCGGTTTATTGCCTACGAGGCCGACTGGCTGAGACCTGAATTCCATGTCTGGAACCTTCGGCACGAGTATGTACATTACCTGGATGGCCGATTCAACATGGCAGGTGATTTTCGTCGTTCAACCTCCACTGATACCATTTGGTGGATTGAAGGACTGGGAGAATATATCTCACACCGGAATGAGTATCCTGAAGCAGTGTCCCTTGCTCGAACCAAACAATACCCATTGAGTACCGTTTTTCGAAATAGCTATAGCAGTGGTACAACACTAATCTATCGATGGGGTTATCTCGCTGTGCGCTTTATGTTCGAGCGACATCCATCTGAAATTTCTGAAATGCTATCCTTGACACGCAGTAATGATTACAAAGCTTACCGGGCATGGATAGACAGAATTGGAAAATTACATGATGATGAGTGGTACGGTTGGCTCGATACTGTTGAAAGCACAGATAACCAACTCTCGGATTATGGTCCACGGGATGATGACTCTATCCCTGACAATGGTGATGATGAGCCTGCTATACCTGATACTCCAGTCACTGATACTCCAGTCACTGACCATGATATTGAAAACTCCCAGTTACATAATAAAATACCCAAGGTTGGTCTAAGCTCTGGTAAAAACCCGTATTTTTATATCTATATCCCCTCCGGAACCAGAAGCTTGATTTTCACCATAGACGGCAGAAGTGGTAACGGAGAGCTTGAAATACTCATTCGACCAGATCAGTGGCCAAGCGACAGCGAGTACGAATTTTCAGAGCTCAGCCAAGGTGACAGGAAATCAATCAATATCAACCCACTTAAAACTGGCACATACTACTATGTGATGGTTAAAGGAAAGGGGCAATTCAGCTGTATTGAACTCATGGCCAGTTATAACTGAAGTGGTTTAATGACTTAGTACACCTCGTTAAGCACAATAGTGCAGTTGATGACGAGGTAAAAAGGTGAAGGTGGTCGTAAGCGTCCAAGCAGGGGGCAGACTCCCCCTACTTGTCAAGATCGGCTTTTAATGGATTGGCCCCGAATTTCTCTTTCCAGAGTCGCGGTATCAGTTCCCTGATATCACGGGGCCGGGTGGAGGCTGATACGCTGTAGAACATCAACCAGGTATTTGTAAGGATCGATACCCGCCAGCAGGCAACTGGTGATCAGCGTCTGGAACACGGCTATCTGCGCCTTTTTCTGTCCAGCAGAGTCGAGTTAGCCTGAGGGAATTTCCCCCCCAAGCTTCTCACAGATCCGTACGTGTATCCTGTCATACGGCTCTTGGTCACACATTTGATGCACGAAGTAATTCCCAGTGAGCAAATAAGTTCGGCCTCATCTTCCTCAGTTTTCCGAGCCTTCGCTCCGCTTCCCGAGTCGATATCCGGTATTTATTACTTGCCCACTTAATCAGTGTATATAACAGCGGTCTGTGCTAATTTGCGCTTCCAGAGGGTGAACGTTGACAGGCAAATATTATTTAACTCGCAAAAGCCTTTTTGATTGACACCACTTTCCTGTTGCTGGTCGATAAGGTTTTGCCACTGTGCAGAAGTGCGGCGATTCGATATTTTTTGATGCATGGCTCGCTCCTGTTTTTGAAACAGGTGAAAGCGTGGCAGTCAAAGGCAGGTCTTTGAAGACGTCCTCAAATAAGCGCTTACGTCTGGTTACCGATGTAAAACTTCAACAGGCTAAGAATATCAGTTATAAAAAAAAAGTATTATTAGTAGATAAAGAATAATAGAAAAATTGAGAGCTACTATCATAAAGATTTAATGATCATTCATTACTCATGCGCTACTGCTTTCTACCTCCCACTTTATCCGTTGGTCTACCTGTTCGAGGTGTATTTTATACGTAGATTATTACTATTCAAACTCTTCAGATCTTCCCACATCCAATATTCATTTAATGATTAAATTCGTATTCAAAGGTTTTCAGATGAAGCACTCTCTTATAGCAAGCCTATTAACAGTAGTGATTATTAACCTTACATTTATCTTCAACGCACATGCTATTACTCTGGACTATGAAAGTACAGATAACCAACTCTCAGGTTATGGTCCACGGGATTATGACTCTATCCCTGACAATGGTGATGATGAGCCTATTCTACCTGATACTCCAGTCACTGACCATGATATTGAAAACCCCCAGTTACATAATAAAATACCCAAGATTGGTCTAAGCTCTGATAAAAACCGTTATTTTTATATCTATATCCCCTCCGGAACCAAAAGCTTGATTTTCACCATAGACGGCAGAAGTGGTAACGGAGAGCTTGAAATACTCATTCGACCAGATCAGTGGCCAACCGACAGCGAGTACGAATTTTCAGAGCTCAGCCAAGGTGACAGGAAATCAATCAATATCAGCCCACTTAAAACTGACACATACTACCATGTGATGGTTAAAGGAAAGGGACAATTCAGCTGTATTGAACTCATGGCCAGTTATAACTGAAGTGGTTTAATGACTTAGGACACCTCGTTAAGCACAATAGTTCAGTTGATGACAAGGTAGATAAGGAGAAGGTGATCTATCCGGTGCAGGTACTCTGCGAAGTGGTGCAAGTGGGGCGCAGTGGCTTTTACTGCTGACAGAAACAACAGACTCAGCAGGAGAACTCCAGGGCTGAACAGTTCCGTCTGGAGGTTGATGCACACTAATACCCTTACACCCCGTTCTTCCTGAGCGGAGTCGAAGGATGGGAGCACCGCACTTCGACTTCGCTCAGTGCGAACGGTATGGATATCAACGCTTGCCTGCATTGCCCTTGCATTGCCAGTATACCGACCATCCCTGGTCATAAAAGATGGGAGGACGAACCTCCCGCCAACCCATGCAAGCAAGTCTCAGGGGCAAAGGTGTCGCGACTTTGCCGTCCTGCATCGCTTCGCGTCCCGCCGCTGATTTTCCTCCGTTTTACATGCTCCCTGATCTGGCTTTCACTAAGGTAGATATCCCAGAGTAGTTCCAGTAATTGAGGCTGGGTAACGGCGCAGCCATGATGCTGGACCAACGCATAAGCCTGAAGCTGTGGGCCAAAGTGATGACCATGCAGATTGGCTGGCGGTTTGCCACTGATGGCTTTCCCTCCGGGGTCAACCATTGTTCAAGCCAGTATCGAATGGTCTTAACCCGAATACCAGCTCCTGAACGGTATAGGGCTCCCGACCGTGCCGAACAGAACCCTCTGGAATGTCCCCAGGAGCAATAGTATCTTCTTCAGAGACAGGTGGGCATTGCGGCTGGGTTCGTTGGCGTGGAGTTGACTCATCAGGTTTGTTCACTCAGATTTGTCTGTCTACCGGTGCTCGCTGGGGAGAGATCGAGAGCCTGGCAAATCATTGGGAAGGGCTTGTCCGGTTTATTCAGAATCCGGATGTTCCTATGGACAACCATATCGCTGAGCAGACATTACGCGGCCCGGTGGTTGGAAGAAAAAACTACTACGGTAGCGGAAGTGAGTGGAGTACAGAACTGGCTGCGTGGCTCTTTACTGTTCTGACGCCCCTTAAGCTCTGGAAAATAAATCAGAAACTGTGGCTGACAGGTTATCTTGAAGCTTGCATTGCCAATGACCGGCAACCGCCAGTAGATTTAAGCCAGTGGATTTGGCTGATGGATGAAAGTCGCCTCAACGAATTACGAATCCATGACCCGCCTGACAGCTAATGTCAATCCAGTCTGAAGGTCTTATGGGGCGGGGTATCCCTGCGTGGTGTACTTGCGTGGCCGGTATTAGCGAATAGTTACTTACGGATCTGTTCATATCCAACCAACTGTTTCCTGAACTTTGTAATTTAATCGCTGTCATAAGAGTCAGTATCAAGCTGCCTCAGTATTCCCTTGTTTTTTATTAATGAAACAAACACACCAGATGAATACGTTGGAATGAAAAAAACGATTTCTCCACCAAATACACAATCTGGTCTTGAGAAACCCAATTATGGATAATTTAGCTTCCACGCCTGGTATACCATTTCCTTCCTCAGTGCCTCTCAAGCACCCGGATTCAGGGGATGTGATTATTTGTCCATCCTGTCAGGAGTCTTGTTTTCAGGGCAGAAAAGCCAATCTGGTGCAAAGAAGGCCTGAGCATCGGACGATTCCAGAAGATCCCGCACAATGCCCGGTATGCAAGAAAGTCGTTGATTCACGAAATCTTTCTCCTGTTACCCTGGCCAATGAAATTTCCAAACTCCGGGAAAACCAATACCATGACCTGAGAGTTGCCCTCAGCATAGACGATCAGATGGCGGCCGCAGTAATTCAGGACCTGATGGGTAAAGGTGCTATTTTGCCTCTTGAAGAACGGTCCCGGGCCTTGAAAAAAGCTCTTGGGATTACTGACTATGAGGCGTCTTGTTACGAATGCATGAAGCATATTGCCCTGCAGATTTTGCCCTATTCACTTACAAAGCCAATGGGTATGTACCCGGTTATGCCCAGACATGCCACCGCCTTATGGCAAATGGGTGTCAGCCTCTCGCCGGAAGAACTGCATCAGGCTCTGATCGTTTTGCTGCAATCAATTGAAAGTGATGACGGCGATCCAAGCAACCATCGCCGTCTGATTCAGGAAGACCATATCAAATTACTGGTTCAGATCGCAGAGACCATTCCCAGTGAACAGTTGTCCGGGATCATGCAACCAATATTCAATTCTGAAGATGAAGTCAGTATGGGATATATCACGCTCTTGCAGGGAATAGCGTCCGACCCATCCTCCCATCGCCTGCTTGATGCCGCTTGCAATGATCTGGATATGGAACAAAAGTCCATTATTATGAGAATCACCCTGACGCTCAACAGTGATGAAGGCAGTAAGCTCTTTCGCTCCCTGAAAAACAGAAATGGCTCCCTGACACCAGAAGAACTGCCCAAAGCCCTGAAGGAAGTCCTGGGGAGAAACAGTTCCTGCTCTAACACCCTTTACGATTGCGTTATTGACTATGCTAACGACCTGTTTGATCTGGGTGCCCGTCTGGACCAGCTTGAGTGGGAAGAGGCGATGCACAAAGCAAACGAACTAAAATACAATCGGGATAAGATGATGGGTGATCTTCACATCGCCTTCCTGAAACGAGACGAGACAGCGTTCAGTTTGTGGGAATCGACTCAAATGGATGCTCTGCTGAATTAATTCCCCCACCAGGGCGCTATCAGCTTTGACCTTTGAACAAATCTGAATCTTCGATCAGGTGCCTGTTTGCCTCAGTAATTATTTGAAAAGTTTTGTTACTCTCATCAACGTTCCCAGGGTTTTTATCAGGATGACACCTTAGTGCCAGTTTCCGGTAGGCTTTTTTTACATCATTCAGGCTGGCACCTTCCGTCAACCCCAATACATTAAGTGACTGTCGATTCTTTTGGACCATCTGCTCTGCAGAGAGTTTGCGCGGGGCACCTTTTGGGTGAATTTTCCCAACCAACTGGCGCAGATAATCTACGTTGCCATCGGACTCTCTGATCAGGTTATCCACTACTGCCCGTGCTTCCTCCGGGGAAAAGCCTTTTTTCTCAATTTGTTCAATCATCCAGGGGCGCAGTGTGTTGGCATTTTTATCACTTTGAGCATGAGGAGCATCAGAAACCCACTGCTGAAACCGGTTCAGGTCTGAGCCAGCGATGTTCAGCGCATTAACAATGGCTTCATGGGACCGGTCCGGGCGGTAGCCTTTGGCGGTGAATTGCCCCATTGCCCATTGATAATTTTGCCGCTGCAGTTCTCGAAAGGCAGACTGTGGGGTCAATGGCGTGGTGTTAACCATGATTTCCACCGAGCGATAATCATAGCCGCACTGGGTTAACACCCGTTCTGCCATAACTCTGGCAACAGAGGGGGCATAACCTTTGCCTTGGAATTGGTGGGTAGCCCAGTTAAACCACTGCAGCCGAAGAATTGCTGTACTGGTTGGCTGGTTAATCATGCCACTCTTGTTGACTGGCTGGATAACCACGCCATTTATCACGTAGCCAGCTATTTTTTTGTTACGGTATTGTTTGGGAAGAAGATCCCTTTTAGGGACCGGATCCGTTTTACTGACTTTTCGTCCGAACTTTTTCCCGGATGCCGTCTCCTGAACTTGGGGTTTACCTGCCAGATGGTAAACACTACGTAGCCCGCCAATGCCATTCATGCCATCCATCAATCGTTTCCTTTTCCCAGTGATATTTAGTCAGGTTATCGGAGCAACGGTTGGCAGTTTTAATTCAGGCAGCCTTTCGGAAGGCTGCCCACAGGCAAGCACCACAGTGGGTTCTGGAAACAAAACACAACGTCAGTATTAAGTACGACAGACTCCTGAGTTGCCCACTTTATTATTCGCTGATGCCACATCTTTACCCACCATCATTTCAGGTGTTGCCCGGTAAAACAGCGTGACACTGAGGGCAAACGTCAGTAGTTCGGCCACCGGCAGGGCAAGAAAGGCACCTTCAAGCCCCAGGGTTTTCCAGAATAGAATGATCAGCACCAATGGCAATACCAGAGAGCGACTGACAGCAATCAGGGCCGACTGGGTAGCCGCATGCATACCGGTAAAATAGCCGGACAGGGTAATGTTGATACCGTTAAACAGAAACGTCGGCCAGATGACGGCAATGATCGACATGGTCAGCGCCAGCGTGGCCACTTCGTCACTCTGAATAAAGACACTGGCCAGCTCCTCAGGATAAACCAGCAGAGCCATCGCAAAGGTAATACCCACCATAATGGCAAGACCAACAGCCAGTCTCACAAAGCTGACAATACGCTCTGGCTTTCTGGCACCGAAGTTAACGCTGACAAGAGGCCCCAGGGCTTCTGCAGTGCCGTATGCCACCATGATGCTGAGCCACAGGATATAATTGACAATGGTAAAGGCGGCAACGCCGGTAGTGCCTGCTTCAATAATCAGAATCCAGTTAATAACGAACATGAGCAGTCCACCGGACATCTCATTTATAAACTCGGAAAAGCCATTGTAAGCAGCCCGGAACAACTCAGACCAGGAACCATAGGGTTTAATCAACCGAATGCGGGCCTGCCTGCCAAAGAAACGTACCATCAGAAACGCAGTACCCAGCGTATAAGCGATACCACTGGCAAATGCTGCGCCACTGACACCCCAGCCCCACATTTTGATAAACAACGCATCCAGTACAATGTTCGTGAAGGCGGTAAGCACCAGCCCGGCCAGGGCATAATTTGGCGCATCATCAACCCGGGCAAAATACGATAAGGTGTAAGCCAGCCCCATGAACAACATAAAAGGCGAAATTATACGGATATATTCCGTGGTCAAAGGCAGTGCTTCCTCGTCGGCTCCCACAAAAGCCGCGATATCCCCGGCGAAAAAGTGTGCCAGGCTGGACACAGTGAGGGCAAAGATAACAATCACCGTCAGGGATTTGGTAAAAATATTGGACGCCCTGCGTGTATCTCCGGCCCCCAGGGCTTTACCGGCAACCACCGCACCACCTACCAGCATCATGACACACAGGCCAAAGGATGAAAAACGCAAAGCTATTCTGGAGGCCACCCTCTCCCTGGTGGTGTCCTGTGGCTTTGCCGGCATAACTGCCCGCAAGGTTGCCGCCGAAATGGGTGCCGCTACGGGAACCATCCACCATCACTTTTCGTCGCTGGATGAGTTGAAAACCGAAGTAATCCGTTATGCCATATCATCATCCGTTGACTCCGACCTGGAGGCCATTAAGGGATTACCACCCTACGAAGCCCTGCTGCAGATGTTACTGCCATCAAACTTCCCGGACCGTGAGTTTGAAAACCGGGTGTGGCTCAGTGCTGCCGATGAAATGTGGCGCAATGAACAGCTGAAAACGGTCTATTGTGAGTCCATGGTCAGCCTGACAGACCTGATTGGAGGTGTGATTACCCTCGGCCAAAAACAAGGATTGTTTGATCCAGCCCTGGATAGCCGACAATGCGCCTGGAAGTTAATGGCCACCAGCTTCACACTGTCCAATTATTCCTACCTTGGTGATAGCAGCCTCAATCTTACGGCCATCGATGAGTTGGTGATCAACGATATCCGGCTGACACTGGGCATAAAAGATCCCGGGGTTGGCAAGATGCGCGTAAGTACCAGCAATCAGGCAACTGTCGCCTGGTGAGTAACAGGCCGGAACCTTTTTCAGGGTGATTGCTCTAAGGATCCTGAAACATATTCGGACTGATGGTAATTACCATGCAACCACTTAATGCCAGGGGCTATCCTGGCTGGCCACCAACCGGTGCTGCTGAAAATTCAGCGGCGTCAAAGGCATTAGTCGACACTGCTTTATCGGCTTGTGCAAAACAGATTCCCCCAAGCTCTGGCCCCGGCGATCTGGCAACATCCGATCGCAATGGATTACCACCACCCAATGGTCGCAAACGGTCTGTGGCAATGCAGTCCGGAGTCAGGACCAACGGCCTGGCTGTTACCGACGACAACCGTTGTGTGGGTGCCTACTCTGCCAACATACTCCCACTGAATTGCGCCGTTGAGTCCGGTGATATCAGGATGGTGGCGTGGCAACTGCAAAATGGTGCAGAGGTTGATGGCAGCAACGAACAATTGCTCAAGCGACCTGCCTGCCAGTCCCCCTCCAGGCTTACTCCATTAAGCCGGGCTGCCATATACGGGTTATCTGACATAACCCGGTTGCTGTTGGAGTCCGGGGCACCTGTTGACCACTGCGATGCCAAGGGCCTGACACCACTGGCTACGGCTGCTGGCCGGGGTAACATCAAAGTAATGCAGCTGTTGCTGGATTACCGGGCAAACGTTAACGGCAATACCATCGGCTTACGGACTCCCCTGACCCAGGCTGCCAGGTGGGGACAGGTTGAGGCGATAAGCCTGCTGCTGGAGCATGGCGCGGATATTGACCGCCATGTCCGCGCGGGGAAAATACTGCGCCCCATGGCTGTCTGGCGGAGATATGACACGGATATCTACTACTATGCCCACGCAGCGGAATCACCGCTGTCTCAGGCTGCCAAGCGTGGACAGATTAAGGCGATAAGCCTGTTGCTGGCCCATGGTGCGGATGTTCACAGCCATGTCTGCGGAGGGGAAACACCACTGTCCCAGGCTGCCCGGCGGGGACAGGTTGGCGCGATAAGCCTGTTGCTGGAGCATGGCGCGGATATTCACAGCCATGCCAGCGGGGAGGAAACGCCACTGGCCCAGGCGGCAAAATATGGACAAGTTGGCGCGATAAGCCTGTTGCTGAAGCACGGCGCGGATATTTACAGCCATACCCGAGGAGAGGAAACGCCCCTGGCTCAGGCGGCAAAATATGGGCAGGTTGAAGCGATCAGCCTGTTGCTGGAGCACGGCGCAGATATTCACAGCCATACCAGCGGAGCAGCAACGCCCCTCACTCTGGCGGCAGAGTATGGCCAGATTGGGGCGATAAGCCTGCTGCTAAATAGAGGGGCCGACGTTAATAGCCAAACGTCCGGAAGTGGGACACCACTGCGAAAGGCTGCGGTCAGGGGATATACTGAGATTGTCAGGCTACTGCTGAGTTATGGAGCCAACATTCAAAGCTGTGACAACAGCTATGGGGAGAATTCCCTGAGCAAAGCGGTCATGCACGGGCATGTTCACGTAGTCAAGCTGTTATTGGAACATAGTGCACAATGGCAAGGCCCGTGGAAAGGCCTGCTGAGACTGGCTGTTGAAAAAGCCCCCATCGAGATCGTGAAATTGCTGTTGCAGCATAATGCGAATGATGTAAACGGCCTTAAAAACCGAACATTTCCACCACTTTCAGCGGCCATCGCCAAGTGGGATATGGAGTTAGTGAAACTTCTGTTGCAATCGGGAGCCAATCCTGACTGCATCGATTGTGATACCTTTCCATGCACTTCGCTGGCTATTGCGGCCCAATCCGGGCGAATTAAATTTGTTGAACTACTGTTGCAATCAGGGGCCGATGTTCACGGCAGGACCACTGGAAAGTATACGCCCTTGACGCTGGCAGCAGCTCAAGGACATAACCAGGTGGTGAAGTTATTGTTGCAGCATAAGGCAGATGTTCATAGCCGTGACCAGGGTAAAGGTACCCCCCTGTTCTGGGCCAACGAAAACAGGTTTTATGAAATTGCTTTTGACCTGCTCCAGCACGGCGGCTGTCCTCAAAGAAGCTCGACACCGGATGTTATCCGAACAGTCACTCAGAAATTAGGCTACGACCCTCTGGAAAAGCCTCCCGGTCTGCAAACTTTGTGCAAGAGAAGGCTGAGGGCTGCGTTTGATAAACAAACAATGTCCTCTTTCAACTTGCCTTATTTGTTGAAAAAAGAACTTCTGAAATGTACGCCTGAATGAAAAATTTCCCCTGCAGCCCTGCCAGTAATGGCAGGGCGGGGATTGTCTGGCTTATTGAATCTTCAGCACCTGCTCTTCGATCTTCTTTTTCCAGATCTGCGGACCTGTGTTGTGTACCGATTCGCCACGGCAGTCTACCGCTACCGTCACCGGCATATCTTCCACTTCAAATTCGTAGATCGCTTCCATTCCCAGTTCAGGGAAGGCCAGCACTTCCGCCTTTTTCACCGCCTGGGAGACCAGGTAAGCGGCACCACCGACGGCGATCAGGTAAACAGACTCATTATCCCTGATAGCCTCAATGGCTGCCGGGCCGCGCTCTGCCTTACCGATCATACCGGCAAGACCGGTGCTCTCCAGCATGGTGCGGGTAAACTTATCCATACGGGTTGAGGTGGTTGGGCCAGCCGGGCCAACGGCTTCATCACGCACAGGGTCAACGGGGCCTACGTAGTAGATAAAGCGCCCTTTCAGATCAACCGGCAGCTCTTCCCCTTTGGAGATCATATCCACCATGCGTTTATGGGCGGCATCCCGACCGGTGAGAATCTTGCCAGACAGCAGCACAGTATCACCTGGCTGCCAGCTTTTGATGTCATCATGGCTCAGGTTGTCGACATTGACCTTGCGCACCCCTTCGCCCATATCCAGGCTGACTTCCGGGTAGTCATCAATATTCGGTGCTTTCTGATATACCGGACCATTGCCGTTCAAGGTAAAGTGGGCATGGCGAGTGGCGGCACAGTTGGGAATCATGGCCACAGGCAGAGAAGCGGCGTGGGTGGGGTAATCCTTGATTTTGATATCCAGCACGGTGGTCAAACCACCCAGGCCCTGGGCACCGATGCCCAGCTTGTTCACTTCATCCATAATCTCCAGACGCAGCTCTTCCACCCGGTTCTGCGGACCACGGGCACGGAGTTCATGAATGTCGATGGGTTCCATCAAGGCTTCTTTGGCCATCAGCATGGCTTTTTCAGCGGTACCGCCAATACCGATACCCAACATGCCGGGAGGACACCAGCCAGCCCCCATGGTCGGTACCGTCTTTTTCACCCACTCAACAATGCTGTCGGATGGGTTGAGCATAACCATTTTGGATTTGTTTTCAGAGCCACCACCTTTGGCAGCCAGTTCCACCTCAACGGTGTCTCCCGGCACCAGGGTCATATGGATAACCGCTGGCGTGTTGTCTCTGGTGTTTGTGCGGGCACCGGCAGGATCGGCCAGGACGGAAGCACGGAGTACGTTGTCCGGATGGGTATAGGCCCGGCGAACACCTTCGTTGATCAGGTCTTCAATGGAGCGGTCAGTATCAAAACGTACATTCATACCCACACGGACAAAAACAGTAACGATACCGGTATCCTGGCAGATAGGACGCTTGCCCATGGCGCACATTCTGGAGTTCACCAGAATCTGAGCCATGGCATCTTTCGCCGCCCTGGACTCTTCTTTCTGGTAGGCCTGATAAACCGCATCAATAAAATCAATGGGATGATAGTAGGAAATAAACTGCAGTGCGTCCGCCACACTCAGAATTAAATCATCTTCCCGAATCACAACATTCATTGGTTTTCACCCCTTGTTCTACGATTTTATTGCGCAATCCGACCTTGCCGATTTGAACCTGTGCAATAAACTGAGAGCATTATGCACATTTGCACAGTTTTAACGGCAGGCAAACCTCATCTTATTTTGACGGGGATTATACCAACGCCAAAAGCTAATAACATTGATTAACCGCAGGAGAGGTAAAGTTTTCTCAAAAAGCGTCGCTACGGACGCTTAAGTCCGACAGGCTCCTAGGAGGCTGACCGAGAATAGACTGCCCTACTGCGGTGGCAGCAAATTGGTCTAAAAATCCGCTTTTGTTCGGCAAATAGCCCCGCTATTCACCTCACAAAACCGAATTTTTATCCTCAATTTTCTGCCATCCTCGCTACGGGCGCTATTCTCGGTCAGCCTCCTAGTACATGGTTTCAATGAGTTTGACGTGTATGATCTCCGTTCACCCTGAGCGGAGTCGAAGGGTGCTTGGCACGATCTATCAGAGTCCGGAGTTTCCGCCTTTAGGCCCTATGGGTCCTTCGATGCTTCGTCAAGCTCAGCACTCAGGACGAACGGAGTGCGGAGGCACGACAACCCGTCAAACTCATTGAAACCATGTACTATGAGTACAACTGGTATTATCGATTGCAGGTTGTAAACTTGCACACCAAATTCACTGTGCAACATGTCAGGTTTTTTCCGTGCCGAAGATTCAATTTCAGGGCAACAGTTACCCGATGGTTGAGAACGAGAACCTTCTGGATGGATTACTGCGCCAGCATGCCAGGGCACCCTGGTCCTGCCGGGCCGGGGTCTGTCACTCCTGCATGCTTCGGGTGACAGCCGGGCCTGTACCGACAGAAGCCCAGTCGTTACTGACTGCTGAGCAAATCAAAAAAGGCTATATTCTCGCCTGTCAGACCAAAGTAACTGGTGATTTAAGCCTGGCACTGCCTACCCGGGATGAAGTACCCGGCATTCTTACTGAGCTGACATCACTCAGCTCAACGGAAGTCATCATCAAGTTATCCACCCGCCTGCCTTTCGAGGTTGCCATTGGCGAACATATTACCCTGGTATCCAATGAAGGTTTTGAAGCCACTTACCCGGTTACCGGCGTCAACGACGAATCACAAACACTGGAGTGCATTATTGCTCGCTCCGCAGGGGGCAGCCCATTCAGTGCCTGGATTCACTCTGAGGCAAGAGCAGGCGACCGCCTGATGGTGATCAAGAATGGCTAATTACTCTCTGACCGGTAACGCATCAAGGGTTTTGTCATGCCCCATCCTTTCCGGATCCACATGATTTCTTGAGAATATATCGCGGGACATACAGCCGGTTTCTGCATTAACCAGACTGAAGGAAGGCTGACGCACCACCTCCTGAAAGGCGATCGTTCCATCTGGCATAACCACGGAGTGGGCAAGGTAGGCATCCACCAGCCCATGGGTATAATCAATCCCTTCTGTCTCAAAGCCCTTCAATACCAGAACTTCACCAGTTTTACAGCCCAGCGCGATTTCATCACCGGTTACCGTACTTTTAATAATGGCCGGATGGCGACTGCCCAGGGGGAACTGAATGCTGCCGTAGTAATAATGCTCACCGTTGTCCCGGTGTTCCACCAGCACATCCCAGAAGGCCATAACATTGATAAACTCCCGGCCTCTATGATCCTTGACGATATTATTGCCGTGTTCACCTTTATCCAGGTATGAGCCTGCCACCTTGAAGCGGCGGGTAATGGCCTGATCAAAGTTGATGATGCCGGGATCCTGTTCTGCTGCAATCTGATACGCCACAGGGCGGCTGGGTAGAATGCTGACAGCGGCCTCTTTGGATGGTTTTGCTTTATCTGATTCCTGTTGCACCAGGGCAGCTTCGTGCTTTTTCTTCTTTTCGGCTACTTTCTCTTCTCTGGCCTTTTCCTCTGCTTTCCGCTTTTCTTCAGCCACTTTTAACTCATCGGCTTTGGCCTTTTCTTCCGCTTTACGCTTTTCCTCAGCCACTCTCAACGCTTCGGCTTTGGCTTTTTCTTCCGTTTTTCGTTTTTCTTCAGCCAGTCTCAACGATTCAGCTTTAGCTTTTTCTTCCTCTACCTTGCGTTTTTCTTCAGCCGCTCTCAACGCTTCAGCTTTGGCTTTTTCTTCCTCTGCTTTCCGTTTTTCTTCAGCCATTCTCAAGGCTTCGGCTTTGGCCTTTTCCTCCGCTTTCCGCTTTTCTTCAGCCGCTCTCAACGCTTCGGCTTTGGCCTTTTCCTCTGCTTTTCGCTTTTCTTTAGCCAGTCTCAACTCTTCGGCTTTGGCTTTTCTCTTAGCCCTGCGCTGTTCCTCAGCCAACCTTAACTCTTCCGCTTTGGCTTTCTCTTCCGTTTCCCGTGCCAGCCTCTGCTCTTCAGCTTTCTTTCTGGCCTGCTCCCTTGCCTGACGGGCCTCATTTACCCGGGCCAATCTTGCCTGGTCCTTTTCTTTAACCAGTGCTGACTTTGCTTCACTGACCTTGCTATTGTCCTTTTGTACACTCCTTGAACGCGGCCCCTGCTGTTCCCTCCCCTTATCGAGTTTTGCAGGCCTGACAACTTTTGACTCCCGGGCTTTTGAATCTCTGGTAATGGCGGTGTTGACAGGCATTTGACGTACAACACCTGTCTCATTTTCCACCTCAGGTTTTAAGGCTCTTTGCTGCTCTGCTGTGACTACTGTCTGCTCAACCGGCACCACCACTTCCTTTGCCCTGGTTTCGGACTCATTGTTACCGACCAGTACCACCTCTTCATTCAGGTTCTTTTCTGCCAACCGGATATCCATAAACTTCAGAAAAGTTTCTGCCTGCACCGGGTCGGTAAGGTCAAGGGCGGCAACCTGGTTATAGAATTTAAAATCCCTGGATACACTGAGGTTTTGTGGATTGATATTCGCCCTTCTTTTTTGTTGGAGCTTGCCACCGGACTCCCCGTCAGCCTGCACCGTATAGAGAGGTACACCATCATCGCTGTCCTTATCGGAGGCTTCTGCCTTTTGCGCATGGGCGATGGTTGAGGAGGCGGCAATAATCACTGCAGCAGACAGAAAGGTTATGGCTGACTTCACTGTTCTGCCAGCAAAACCTTTATCCGGATTTCCCATAAGACCTGCACCTTTAATATCATGTAAAAGGAGAACTTCGCCGTATAGCCTGAAAACAACTGAGCGGAGGGCTTCTGCAATAAGGTGGTATGAGCATAGACCATGAAAAAAAATCATCCATAAACCAGTGCAAGGCGTTAGAAATATATGATTTCACAGGGTTAGCTACTTATAATGTGCCAGAAAGAAATTGCCAGGTAAGACAAACTCCTTGTCGTTCGGGCCGGGACTGAAGAGGTGATGTATGGGAATGAAAGAAAATATCATCGATAAGCTGAATGAGTCCTTACAGAATGACTTAATCGATGTAACCAATGAGAGCCATCTGCACAACACGCCACCGGGCTCAGAGTCACACTTTAAGGTAGTGATTGTCAGTGAAGCATTTGAAGGGAAAATGCCGGTCAAACGGCACCAGATGATCTATGGACTGCTGGCTGACGAACTGCGAGAGCAGATTCATGCGCTGGCGCTACACACTTACACCCCCGTTGAGTGGCAGACAAGAAACCAGACCGCCCCGACATCACCGGATTGCCGGGGCGGCAGTAAAAAGTAAATAAGCGGCCTGTCTCTTTCGGGTGGCGGGTAACGGGAAGCGCTTAGTAATTGTCCTTAAATAATTCCGACTTTCAGAACTCACTCTCCGTTCATCCTGAGCGGAGTTGAAGGGTGCCTGGCACAATCTATCATGCCTCGGAGTTAACGCCCTTCGACAGGCTCAGGACGAACGGAGTTCGGAGGCTCCGAAATGTGTAAATTATTCAAGGACTATTCCTTACCAGAAATGCCGAATGCCAGTTCCTAACCCGCCACAGAAGTATGCAAACCACACTCCCGGTGTCCGTATACTTTTGTCGGGTCGTAGTAATCTTCCTCGATGGGCAGATCGTGAGTAACCAGGTACTCCTCAACATCGAGTTCCGTCCAGTTAAGGAGTGGTGCCACCCGGTAATAGCCATTGTTGGTCAGACTGACCACATCAAGGTTTTGCCGGAATTCAGTCTGATCCTTACGGATGGCGGTCAGCCAGTAATCCGGTGCTGATGCGTCCATGGCACGGGCAAAAGGCTCCAGTTTTACCTGCCGGGTAAACTCATCATGTTCCGGGGTATCAACCTCCGGCACACCACCGTAAATGGCATCACGAAAACCACGACTGTATTGTGGGTGAAAAACCCGGATATTAAGCTGCAAACGCCGAATCAGCTGATCAGCAAAGCGGTACGTCGCGTCAGTACCGTAGCCCGAATCGATCCAGACCACCGGGATATCCGGCTTGACCCGGGTGGCCATATGGATAATGGCCGCTTCATGGGGCCCGAAGTTGGTGGTCAGCACAGGTTTATCAGCACGCTGGACGGCCCACTGGATAATAGCCTGCGGGCTCAGAGTCGACAGATCCTGATTAATCATCTCCAGATTCATTATTTTCCCCATCAATCCATAACTTAACAGCATGCACTATAAGAGTGAGGCTTTATAACCACAAAGATTAATATGGACTATAAATATTACTGAATTAAATGCTCACATCTTCAGTACTCAGCGCTGAATACACCAGCAACGATGAATACCCGGTCTCCGCTGGAAATCCCGATCAATGGTAGTAGCAGTGATCTCCTCAACACTGAACTTCTGCTCCAGTTCTTTGGCCAGCTGGAAACGTCGGAAGTTGTTGGAGAAATAGAGCACCCCACCCGGTTTCAGCCTGGCCATTGCCCGCTCGACCAACTCAACATGGGCTTCCTGCACATCAAATACCCCGCGCAGCCGCTTGGAGTTTGAGAAGGTAGGGGGATCCATAAAGATCAGATCATAGTTCCGTGTCTCCTGTTTCAGCCACTGCAGGCAGTCCGCCTGCTCCAACCGGTGTTTGCGGTCCACCAGGCCATTGAGCGCCAGATTCTTTCTGGCCCAGCCAAGGTAGGTATTCGATAGATCGACACTGGTGGTACTGGCCGCACCGGCCACGGCGGCATGAACGGTTGCCGTTCCGGTGTAGCAGAACAGGTTCAGGAAATCTTTACCTGCGGCCTCCCGGGCAATGCGCAGGCGCATTTTCCTGTGATCCAGAAACAGTCCGGTATCCAGATAGTCCCTCAGGTTCACCAGTAAACGACAATCCCCTTCTTTTACCTCAAGCATATCACCGGACTGCTCAAGCTTTTCGTACTGCCGCTTGCCAGACTGACGTTCACGACGCTTGAAGACCACATGACTATCCGGAATACCCAATACACCGGGAATCACTTCCAGCGCTTCCAGCAGACGCTGATGGGCCTTAGTCTCATCAATGCTTTTCGGTGCCGCGTATTCCTGCACATGAACCCAATCCCTGTAGAGATCGACGGCAACGGCATACTCCGGCATATCCGCATCATACAGGCGATAGCAGTCGACACTCTCTTTCCTGGCCCACTTACCCAACTGCTTCAGATTCTTCTTCAAGCGGTTGGCAAACATTTCACCACCGGCGGTGCTGGCCTTGAATAAGGTATTAGCCGCACTGTCCACACGGCTCTGCCCGGAAGCAGGCTGGTCAGCCTGTCGCTCACGAACATCATAGAGAAACAGCTTGCAGGAGAGCGCACCATTAAACAGGGTATAGCTTTTCTTCGGCCCCATGCCCAGACTTCTGACCAGCGCCTGTGAAGAGGTAAAGATCGCCGCCTGCCAACCCGGCGTCTGCTGTTTGATTTTTTCGCCAAGGTGTTTGTAGAGATAAACGAGACTGGCCTCATCACCCATACGCTCACCATAGGGTGGGTTAGCAATCACCAGTCCGGCTGGAATCTCCGGGTCAACCTTCAGACTGGCCAGCTCCTGTTGTTTGACAGTAATCAGCTTACCCAGCCCGGCACGCTGGATATTGGCCCTGGCTCTCCCGACAATTTTTGGCAGACCTTCATATCCGACGATGGTCGTCTTAATCGCAGCCAGGCCAGCCGTGCGACGGGCACGGGCTTCCTCCAGTACTGCCAACCAGATTTTGGGAATATGCCCCATCCACTTATCAAAGCCAAAACGGGCCCTGAGCAATCCCGGCGCGATATCCGCCGCCATCATGGCACCTTCAATCAGAAAGGTGCCTGAACCACACATAGGGTCCAGCAGTGTGCTGCCCTGTTTCGCCAGTTCAGGCCAGCGGGCACGGTACAAAATCGCTGCCGCCAGGTTTTCTTTCAGGGGTGCTTCACCGGCTTCCAGGCGGTAACCGCGCTCATGCAGGCTCTGGCCTGACAGGTCAATGGCAACAAATGCCCTGCCGCTTCTGGCGTGCACATTGACCCGCAGATCCGGCTTGCTGTTATCCACAGATGGCCGCCAGCCATAACGATCACGCAGCTGATCAACAATGGCATCCTTTACCAACTGGGAGCCAAAGCGGGTATGGGTGATATCCGGTGTCGAACCATTGAAATCAATCCGAAAACTGGAGCCCTGATCCAGATGATCATCCCAGTCAAACGACTGCACACCCCGATACAGCGAATGCTTGTCAGAAGCATCCACTTCGCCGATGCGCAGCAGAATCCGACTGGCCAGACGAGACCACAGGCAAGCCCTGTAGGCCAACTCAAGGTGACCGGCAAAGCTGACTCCGGCAACCGTCTCCGCCACTTCACTGGCTCCCAGTTCCTTCAGCTCTTCTGCCAGCAGGGATTCTACCCCCTTGGGACAACTGGCAAACAGAGTCAACATCGTTGTACTCATAACGTCATATTCCTGAAAAAAGCTAAAAAACAGCTCTTCTTAACTAAAAATTCTCAATGTTTTCTCAACAAAAGCTTCAGATTTGGATAAAACTTAGAATGTTGACTTTCCTTGGGTGAATACCTTCTTCAGTCGACACTTTACCCGCACTGTCTTTTGGGGGACAGTTAGCACTTGCGACTAGTTACCTCCACCACGGGGTGAAGTCAGCTGTCCGGTCATTCTGAACCAAGCCCGAGGCGCCAGGGAGGCCGTCAAAAACCATATCAGCAAGAGGCATTACCATGTTGAAAAGACTCAAAAGGGATAAATCAGATAGAGCCTTTAATAAAGGATACCAAGTGGGCCTGTCTGGCCGTTCCAGGGATATCTGCCCCCATCAGGAGGCAGATTTGCGCCAGTCGTGGTTAAGTGGCTGGCGTGAAGGTCGAGTTGATAACTGGGAAGGAATGACAGGAATCTCGGGGTTACACCGAATGTATAACTTCTCTCACTCCTATTCAGCCAACCAGCTCTGATTGCGCTGTCAACAAGCCCCGTCCGGGGCTTTTTGACATCACCCGCTTGATCAACGCGCTTTCTCATGCATCAACAGAATAGACGGCTTCCGCAGCCTCTCGGATCAACTCCGGCCCCTTATAAATAAAGCCCGAATATATCTGCACCAGGCTGGCCCCCGCCCGGATCTTATCAGCGGCCGTCTGAGCATCCATAACACCACCGACGCCGATAATCGGCAGCTTACCGGAAAGCTCACTGGCAAGCAGTCGAATCACTGCCGTGGACTTATCACTCAACGGCGCACCACTGAGTCCTCCCGCTTCCTCGGCTGTCGCAAAGCCGCTGACCTTATCTCGATCCAGTGTCGTATTGGTGGCAATTACGCCATCCAGCTCATACGACACCAACTCGGCAGCAACTGCGGCTATTTCATCGTCGGTCATATCCGGGGCAATTTTGATGGCCAGAGGAACCTGGCGACCATGGGCTTTAGCCAGTGACGCCTGTTCTTCCTTCAGCACTGACAGCAGGCTTTTCAAGGCATCACCATATTGCAGTTTTCTTAACCCCGGTGTATTCGGGGAAGAGAGGTTAACGGCAACATAACCAGCGTAGGGATATACCTTACGCAGACAGGTGAGATAATCCTGGTTGGCATCTTCAACAGCCGTGGTCAGGTTCTTGCCAATATTAATACCGATAATGCCTTGGTACCGGCTCTTTTGAACATTCGCGACCAGTTGATCCACACCCAGATTATTAAACCCCATACGGTTGATCAACGCTTCTCTCTCAGGGATACGGAACATTCTTGGTTTGGGGTTGCCGGGCTGCCCCACCGGCGTCACGGTTCCCAGCTCAAGAAAGCCAAAGCCCAGACTGCCCAGACCATCGATACACTCACCATTTTTATCCAGCCCCGCTGCCAACCCAACCGGATTGTTAAAGGTCAGTCCCATCACTTCCCTTGGTTTGGCAGGGACAGCAGGAGCCATCAACCGGGTAAGACCAAGACGCCCCCCCGCACTGATCATTTCCATGGCAAAATCATGGGCAGTTTCGGCAGAAAGGCAAAACAGGGCACTTCGTGTCAATTTATACATAGGAGTTATCGATCAGTATGCGCCAGACAAAATTCGGAGGATTATACGATCTCTAATCCCTTTTGTCTCTATGGATCCTTTATAGCAGCAAGAGCAAAATCATTTGGAACCGCTCTCCTTAAATTTGAACGATTTTGAAGCAAAATAGAGGTAATAACACCCACCGTCATTCTCTTTGGCTAAGGCCAAAATTCACTTATACCCCCAGATTTTACAGCCATACAGAGATGGCAATCTGCCATGCGTTGTCGAGCTTCTCAGCGCTGACCACAGGCTGCGAAATTAAAGGGTTAGTGCCCAATAAAATTACCCTGAGTCCCATACGCTTACTTCCGAAAACACTGAAAATTTCTGATATTCTGGCAGAGGTAAAAGCCAGTGCTTTGCGTAGCATCACTAATATTTTATTGGTAGTCTGATCTGTATTCAGGATCCGAAAAATGACTACCGGTTTGAGGTGGTAGATGGCCAGCAACGCCTGACCACGCTGACGCTGATTTGTGCAAAACTGTGTCAGCTCATCAGCAATGTCAAAGTGAAAGCCGACCTCCAGGAGCGCATCCTCCATGAAGACCCGTATGCAGACACCACGGAAGAACCCCGCTTGCAGGTTCGCATGAAAGAGTACGAGCTGTTTACCAATCATGTTGTCATGGGCAAGCATGCTAATCTTCCCGTAAAACCGACTCATACTGAGAACCTGTTCATCAACAATTTCAGGGTCATTGGTGAGTATCTGGCCGACCATGATGAAGCAACGTTGATCAAATTTACCCGCTACCTATTGCGTCATGTGTTTATTGTATTTGTTCGTACGGAGGATTTTGCCTCGTCTTACCGACTCTTCAATGTATTGAATAACCGGGGAACCCCCCTGACCGACGGTGACTTGATCAAGAACAAACTGTTCGGGCAGGCAGAGGTGAATCGAATTCCTTCTTCAACCGTTAAACAGAAGTGGTCGCAGCTGGAAGAGATTATCGGGATTGAAAATATTTCCTACAGCTACAGAGTGTCCAGGGAAAACATTTAATTTCAATAAGTTATACGGATTTTTTTGGTTTTTGAAAATGTCAGAAAACTGGTTACTTTACTCCGTTGTCATTCCGTACAGGGATTAATGTACGGAATCCATCTTGTAGAGATAGCCAACGGCCAGCGCGTTCACATCTATGTGAGATGTATCCTGTACATAACCCCTGTACAGAATGACAACAGAGTTATTCTGAGTTAATGATCAATAATTTTTAAAACAGCCTCTTAATATCTACCGTAAGAGGGACTATCACTAAGCACCTCCCTGAATACTTTAATCGCTTTTTTTGCTGCTCAATCGCATACAACTGCGTAGCAAAGGAGTGCATACCCTGTTTGAGTGGGTGTTTTGAACGATTCAGACTACGGAAGGAAAAACGGCCAAAACATTTACAATAAGCAGATGAAACCATCATCTCCCCATCGGGTCTGAACAGTTGGTTAAAGTTATTCAACGTTCAGGCTAAATAATGCAGTCGGTACTTGCATCGTCGTATTTCCCCCTAAACACTCCCGTTAATACAGACTCACCCCGGCAGCTTCTTAACACAGCAGATATCCGTGAATGTCCGGACTTCAACAACACCCCTATTCACCACCGTCAAACACGACCGGTTCAGCTCGATAAGATCAGCTATTGCTCCGACTCATCCCGGAACGGCCTGGAGTCTTCAAACAGAGAAACACCGTCGTTAAAAAGGAAGGGGGCAGAAAAACCGGCCACAACAGATACTGACACCCGCTCTGGCGACAGCACCTGTACACTGGATAGTTGCCATTGTGAGGCTGAAGACATCAGCCCCCAGAACAGGCCAGTCAAAGAACACACGACGGAGGCTCCAACTGCACAAGCTGACCCGGCTATCGGTGAACAAGACAACGTCAAAGCACCAATAGAAGCAGAAAGCTCTTACTGGCATTCTACGGCGCAGTATATTCTGTCAGGCATAAAAAAACTCGCCAATGCCGTCCTGCCAACACCTTCAGAGGCCCTGGATCATATCAATCTTGATATGCCATGCTTCAGTGAAGAATATGAAGAGGATCAAGACATTGAGTTGCCCATAGATGTCGATGCCATCGACAGTGATCTGAATAGCAGGGGGCAACCCGTTAGCAAAGCGCAAGCCAAAAGTGTTCAATCCGAAAAAGAGTGTTCCAGCACACCCTATGAGTCGGAAGAAAGCGACAGTAAAACGGCAGACGCTTCCCACAAAAAAGATAGCGTCGTCTATAGGACACATCACAGATCAGCAGAACTGCAGGAAATCTACCAACAGTCACTGCCCGTCGTAAAACTCTCACCACACACCTATGGCAATCCCAGCAACATTGCCATTGATGGGGAAGATGACCAGCCTGAACTGATGATTGCTCTCTATCCACACGGCATCTTACAGGCCCTGCTTATTTTATTCCCTGAAACCGCCCTTGAGATTCTCAAAAGTCGGCTTGCGAAGCTGGGCAGCACCTCAATAGAGACCTTCGAACAACTCCGGAAATCCCGGAGGCAAAACCGTACCGGGTTCAGGGACGCCCTGGCGAAAAATCTGGCAATCCTGAGAGAAAACCTCAACGACCTTGAATGTGATCAGCACAATGTCAGGTGCCAGCTCGCGATATTGAAGAATCTGAGAAAATTTGAGCGTGAATACCATGTGTACTGCCTGGAAGCAAAAATGGACGCCGACTTCCTGGTACAAAAAGGAAGGCTATCGTCAAAGCAGTTAGCCACCGCCATTGACAACGTCGAGGGTAATCAACTTAAAGACCCAAAACCCCTTAAGCCCACTACCTGGCTGAGACCGCTGGGCTACCAGTGCAAAGAGCGTGAAATCATCTTAAGGGGGGCTATGTGGAGTCTGGCAAACTATCATCTGCAAAAATCCGCTCAAATCGTTCTTAACGAGCTTATACAGCTCCCACCAGTCAAAGTACCCGTTTCCGGAACAGACACCTGCAAAAGGAGAACAGTTAATCACTACATCAGGGAACAACCTGAAACCATACTAAAAGTGTTGACTTATCTGGTTTGCCTGAACGTAAAACGGTATCGCGGCATAAGGCATATAAAGGCGGCTAAACTTGCCCTGGCGACTGATCAGCAAGGGTGTACAGCAGAGAGTGTTCAGGCTTTATTCAGCCGCCTGACCAGGCAGGATCTTATGCCAGAAATAGCGACGCAACTGGACAACGAGATCGGCTGGCTCCACGCCAAACGCCTTGAGCATGAGCTTAAATCACCTCCAGCTGAAGCCAGTCTGCCCAGCTTGATGGATCAACGACAACATATCCTTATTCTTCGATTACTGAACCCGGCAAAAAACCAGTCACCCCCCGAAAAAAAACCAGGCCGCCTTGCCAATATAGAACAACAGGTTTCTGCCCAGTTAATTCACCATTTTCTGAGCAACCAATCACGGCCAAACCAACCGGGCCTGTTTCCACACTGGTTTTTCCTCAAGCCCCCCGCTGCGGATCGTATACGCTCCGTACTGGCACAAAAAAGCAATACCCCCGAGCAGTCTTTTTACCTGGCCACATTACAATTCATTGATGCAATGAACCGATGTGAACAGGATGACAACTACGACAGTTGCCTGCACTGGATGCAGTGCTACTACGATATGACCTATGCTCAACAGCAGCTTCTGATTCACCTGATCGACCAGGATGCGCCTGACGGCATACTGCCCTGTGAACATTTCGAGCAGAATATTGATGTGCTCTGGCAATTGGCAAAATCCAGAAAAAGCGTGGGCCTGCGGCCCCTGAACCCTGACTCCTATGCATACTATCTCAGCTACCTGAATTTTATCCGCAAGGAAGAAGAAAGCATTGAAGACAGCATTGCCGAGCTGTATCGCAAGCGGTATTTAAAATTACTGAATTATGACCCTTATCAAGAATTTAAAACGCTCTTTGGCGATGTGTTTAACTGGGGGTCGCAAGCCAGCAGGACCATCTGCCAGAAAGCCGGCGAACTGATGGAGGGACTAAACGCATCAGGCTTGCCCAATGCACTGGGCTTTCTTTATAAAGAAGGCAAAGGGCTGATATCGTCACTGTTCTCTGCCGACAATCCAATCCACGCCTTAATAACCGACACTCTGGGTACAATACTGAAAGTAGCCCAACAAAACCCAAAGTTTTTTCGGGTAATGTGGGGTGATTTTGCACTTCTGATGCCTCAGCTGAAAAGCCTGCTTGGGCAGGACACATCGGTAACAGGCCTGCTTGAAAGCATTGAGATCTGTATGCGCGGTCATGCCCTGGCTTCACTGTTTTCCGGCGATAAACCACAGCCACTGGATGTTAACCCGCTGGAAAATCCGCAAATGGCTACGGTGATCAAACGGTTCCAGCTGCTCCGGGACATGATTACCGCGTTTCATACCGGACTGCCAGTGATCGAAATATTTTTAAGCAACAGTCTGGATACCCTGATCAATAAAGCTAAAAAAGTCGCACAAAATGTATTCTCCACCTATCTTGCCAGACACTGTCTCAGCCAGATGAAGCCGGCGATTTTCCGCTTGCTGAACAACCTGCGCTGTGCCCGGGATTTAATGCCCAGCCTGACCCTGGGGCTGACCTCTGACTGCCTTGCCGCCATGGCTCCGGAGACAACCGTCAGACTTGCCCATCATATTGGCCGACGCACCAGTGTCGTTGGTAATGTTTTGGGTTTTGTTCTGGATCCGCTGGTTATGCGCTTTGATAAATACCAGGAGAAAATCAACAACGCCAAAGCCAACCCAGCCAGTATTGCAGCACGCAGTGAGTTAGCAGCAGAGCGGAAAAAGGTGGCAGGCATTCTCGGCGTGTCGTCAGTGGTTACCACTGCTGCCATTTTGTTGGTTAATGTCTTTAACATTGTTCTTCTGTTGAGTAGCCCGTGGCTAACAACAGCCTGTATCGGGATCATTACCTTTTTTGGCAGCAGCTGCTTTGTCGCCCGACGCTATAACGGGTTGGATGAAGTCTGGACATCACTGTCTGAAACCATTTCAGAACAGATGAAACGAACCTTTGCCAAAGACAGTCCAAGGGCCATTGAGGCAAGACAGCAAGCCCACCAGATCAGTAAAGATACCCTGACCAAAATGTCAGAAGTCAGAGAACAGGCACCGAGTGGATGGCAGGACTGGCAACAAAACCAGCTACTAAGAGAGTTAAGCAAGTATTGGCATCAGCTGCATTATAAAGAAGAGATGCTGCAACGTATCAAGTCTACGGTTCGGGAAAAGTGTCAGTCCGATGTTGAAAGAGACGCACAACACATCCTCCATTTTGTCCGGGCAAAAGCACTGGTGGAAAATGCTCTCAGGGACCCGGATGATATATCAGCCAATCCGGACCACCTTGCTGATTTCAACCAACAGTTAGCCCGTCTCTATTTCCCACCACTGGATGCAGCACTGTTTCCCTACCAGCTAATAAACCTTGAACAGGAAATCAATGCATTTTTAGACCATTCCTGCGGGACTGACTGCCCCGGAGAAAATATCAAGGCGATTATGGATACCGTTGAAAACTATCATATTGATCTTCACAAAGGAGAGTACCTGTTTAAACTGCTGCATATGCGACAACTTCAGTCTTTATCACTGGGGGCAGACAAGGCAGACGATCAACCATTTCATCAGAAGCCGCATCACTGCAGCGAAACAACCATGGCGCACTTGCCAGATCATCTGACAGCAACAGTCATAATGGCAAAGTCCCGGCAAAAGTGTGAACAACAGCAACTGAAAAAGGAGGAACAGATCCGGGAAGCAAGAATGAAAATGGTCACCCGGCGGGCGTTACATGACTGCCTTAAAGGTGAAACAAACTATTCAGCCAGCAGCATACCCGACTTGAGCCAAGACCCACTATTCAAAACTCACCTTGAGCTGCAAATCAGAGAACTTGAAAAAGCCAGCCTGCCCTGGTCAATTGACTATACACTGCCATCGACTCGAACCAGCGACTCACCGCCTGCAGGATGCACTTATAAAGCCCTGGAAGCAGGCAAAGACCTCCTGACCTCATAAGTTGCCCGATACCCACTGATTCAAACAGGCCGCTCTTTGTATCGGGCAATCCAGTACATGGTTTCAATGAGTTTGACGTGTACAATCTCCGTTCACCCTGAGCGGTATCCGGCAATCCAGTACATGGTTTCAATGAGTTTGATGTTTACAATCTCCGTTCACCCTGAGCGGAGTCGAAGGGTGCTTGGCACGATCTATCAGAGTCCGGAGTTTCCGCCTTTAGGCCCTATGGGTCCTTCGACAGGCTCAGGACGAACCGAGTGCGGAGGCACGACAACCCATCAAACTCATTGAAACCCTTTAATAGTTGACTATGACGCATTGATTGCGATGGTCAGGAATTGTCTTTTAACAAGTTACCGATTTCCGTTCACCCTGAGTGCTGAGCTTGTCGAAGTATCGAAGTTCGGTGGCACCACCCTTCGATACTTCGACAAGCTCAGCACTCAGTCCGAACGGAGTCAGGCAATGAAAATAGGGAGGTATTTCCAGACAACTCCTTAAACGCTCACAGACGGAGGCTCTGCCCGCCCAGCCGCCTTGCGTTCAGCCGCTATGCATGCTGCCGCCGTAAAGACGACATCGGTAGAACTGTTCAACGCCGTTTCCAGAGAATCCTGAATCACGCCAATAATAAAACCGACAGCAACAACCTGCATGGCAATATCATTAGAGATACCAAACAGGCTACAGGCCAGCGGGATCAGCAATAAGGAACCACCGGCCACACCGGAAGCGCCACAGGCAGAAACAGCAGCCACGATGCTGAGCATCAAAGCGGTTGGCAGGTCAATGGAAATACCCAGTGTATGAACCGCTGCCAGCGTCATTACGGTGATGGTAATGGCAGCACCTGCCATATTGATGGTAGCCCCGAGGGGGATGGACACTGAGTAGGTATCTTCGTGGAGATCCAGGCTTTTACACAGCTGCATATTCACCGGAATATTGGCTGCCGAGCTGCGGGTAAAGAAGGCCGTCACACCACTTTCCCGGATACAGCGCAGCACCAGGGGGAAAGGATTCTGACGAATCTTCAGGTAAACGATCAACGGGTTAACAATAAACCCGATCATCAACATGCTGCTGATCAGAACCGCCAGTAACTTGCTGTAACCGGCCAGCACCCCAAAACCGGTCTGGGCAATGGTATTGGCAACCAACCCGAAAATACCGATGGGAGCCAACTGGATGACAAAGCGTACAATGGCAGAAACCGCCATGGACAGGTCATGCACCATAACCCGCGTAGACTCACTGCCATGACGCAATGCCAGGCCCAAACCGATGGCCCAGGCAAGAATACCAATAAAGTTGCCTGTCAGCAGAGCCTCAACAGGGTTCTGCACGACCTGGAACAGCAGTGTATGGAGAACCTCCATAATACCTTCCGGAGGCAGGGCTGCACCGCTATTGGTCACCAGCGTCAAGGTCACCGGGAAAAGAAAACTCATGGATACCGCGACAAAAGAAGCCGCCAGTGTGCCAAGAATATAGAGGAAAACAATCGGCCGCATGTTTGTGTGCTGCCCCTGTTTCTGGTTGGCAATGGAAGATGCCACCAGTACAAATACCAGCACAGGGGCTACCGCTTTCAAGGCCCCGACAAACAGGGAGCCCAGAAAAGAGATGGCCACCGCAGTTTCCGGCGAAACAACCGCCAGACCAGCACCCAGGGCAATACCGATAATAATCCTGAGAACCAGGCTGGTGTTAGCCATTCGGTCATATAATGATTGCGCTTGACTCATGATTTACCCGCTGTACTACGTTCAAGTTTTTATCAGTCAACAATTTATAACATCTGCCTCACGAAATTCCCGCGCATAAGAGTATTACCGGCCTGCGGGAATTACGTGAAAATAGTATCACAGTACAGAGGATAAACTTCAGATTTAATTTTTTGCATCAATTATGTCAATCGCATCTATCCTGTTGCCTACCGAAACAGACACCGGAGCATGGAAATGAGACAGATTCTAGTCCCGAAAACTATCTTTGAGCTGCAACCCGTCAAGGACTGTCACGGAAAAACCAAGCTGGAAGAAAAACCAAAAGTCGTCTGGGGCATAAGAAACATTGTGGTGATACCACCAGCAGAGCTCCTGTCTCTGCTATTTCGCGGCAGATATTGATAGTTCGCTGTTCCTGTAATCTCCCGTCAATAAAATACCTCTGAAAAACAACAAGTCCTGCTCAAGCCCCATGGCTTAAACCAGCTGACTCAGCTGATCTTTGACATTCTCTGCTGTCGGGCGCTTTTGCGGGTCTGCCCGGGTGCACTGATCTATCAGACGAATCAGTGGTGCCAGCATATTTTGATCGTCTTCAGCCAACGAAATACTTATCGGACCGGACGGCATATTCAGCGCCAACAGGCTCTTGTTATTGGCCAGGAAGCCCGTAGTCCGGTCCACAGCATGCTCCAATTTTGCACAATCGTACAACTCACTGGTTTCCATATAGTCAAATAGTGATAACTGCAAACCTTCATCCGCTTTAAACCGCTCCCCCTCGCCGAAAGTGGCACAAACGATAACCGCCAGCATTACACCAAAAGACCAGATATCGCCCTCCCGGGTAGCGGAAGTATATTGCCAGGGGGCAAACGGTTGTTCAGGATTATCAAAAACGCCGGGAAAGCGCAGCTCTGGCGGTTGCCAGGCATTGTTGTAAAAAATAAACCGTTTGCTGCCCAGTGTATCTGGCCCCGGTGCCACATCCACCCGACTGAAACGCTCCGGCAGGCCCGGACCCAGCCAGCCTGAAAACTCCCGAAGCCCTTCCAGACGGATATCTCCGTGGGCCACTCCCCGTTCGTGCAGGTTTGCCAGGGTATCCACTACCTGGCTCAGACCATGGATAACATCACCGAGAACAGCGCCTTTCGACAAACATTGCTCAATGTAAGGCTCTGCCAGACTTTCCAACAGCGGCCACTGCCCGGTTACCGAGGAAGCAATCCCGGCGTCAGCCAGCCTGGGCAACCCCTTTATTCCCCATTGATAAATATGATGCTGCCGGGCGGTGGTGGAGACCATCTCCAGCAATTGATCGATTGACTCATCCAGCCTTTCTGCATCCGGTATTGCCGGGACAAACGGAAAAGAAGGGCTCCGCTGATGGGGCTTGCCAGCTTCATTAAGCAGTTTAACGTTCTCGTCATTGAGCAACATTAACGTCCCCACTGGCTGGCCTTCGCCATCCGCCCCCCTGACCGATACCTGCCCCGCCCGGGCAAACCAGGAATATCGTTGTGGTTCAATGGTGATGGCTCTGCCAAAGCTGCTGATATTCAGGGAGTTCAGCAGCGTAACCTGCCAGCGCTCGTCGGAATCCATATCATTCCTGCTCGCTTTCCTGAAAACCTCGTAGGTTTCCCACTCAGGTCTCTGTTCAAGCAGTTTGATCTCTAAATGTTCGACAGGATGGACACTACGATATTTGAATGCACTGCCAACTTCACCACTTTTATCCGGCACGATCGCATGAAATTGCAGCGCAGAAGCATTCTCAACAACTGGCAGGGACATCAATGAACTCCTTTATGGCATTTTTATTGTCAGGCAATTAAAGATAGCTCAATCGGATATAAACAGTGATGCCATTGTTAAGAAACTGCGGTGATCAGAATTGCCTCATGGCTTTAGACAGACAAGGAACCTCATCAATTAAATGGGTTATGAAGTTCCAGGGTATTCAGGAAGCTGTTGCCCCGGACAGGGGAATTGGTGGATAAGATAAGCTATCTTGCTGACTGCGGCTGAAGTTATGTCCCAATAAGTCAATGATGAAAAATAACATGCAGGGATTACGTAATAACCAGTCAGTTATAGTTCATCACTCATACCTGTTTTGGAGGTGTAGACAGGCTTCAGTACCATTTTGGCGACCCCTGATTTCATGGGTACAAAAGTATTTAAATTATTTCTCTGGAGGCGAACGGTATCCAGAATGTCGTCTGCATTCATCCTGTCCAGGGCATGATAAAAATCGGCACTTTCGGTTGAAGAGCGGTTACTGAGAATACCAAGTGCATTCTGGATATGACCTATTTCAGGATGGAATGCACCGGCGAGTTGCAATCCAATTTCTACAACCCTGCTGAGGATTTTGCCAATAAGTCTAAAGGGTATTTCTGAGTCATTTTCCATCAGAGTCAGTTGTACAGAGTCTGCATCCAACCAGATAATCAGCTCAGTATTGCCCTCATTGACACCTTTTTTTTTCGCCCAGGGAATTTCAATCGTATCTTCACGAATCGGCTGGTCGCTATTGTAGTAGGTGAGATGCATATAAATTTCAGGCGTGCTGAAAAAATGCTTGACGACTTTTTTCAGGTCCAGCTCCAAGAGAAAGGCACGCTCAGGCAGGCGTTTCGTAGTATCGGTATTGGGGTCGACGATGGATTTTGTATGAATAACTGGAGTACTGAGTCGGGCAGGGCGATGAACCAGCAGGATGATATCTTTGTCCAGATCATCGACGTTCTTCACAGTGAAATCGCAGTGTTTACCCTGGCAGGATGAAGAACTGGCTATTTTCACTTTGCGGGGCTGATCCTGCTCCTTTGGTAACAGGAAGCCAATGTAGGGGCTATCGGTTTCTTTGACTTTGCGATAACGAAGCTTCATCAGAGAGCCTTTGCTCCGCTCACCAAAGTGAAAACAGTCCGCGACTCTCTCCAGCTCTTCAATTTGCTCGGTAAAGTCATCCAGAACGGTTTCAGGTATTTCTGGATAATGTGCTTGAAAGGTTCCAGGCAGGCTCCGCAGGGTAAGATCACCCACTTCATCTAACTGCGAGGGATTAGTGGCCAGTTTGCGAATCTGATCCAGATGCTCCGACGGCTTCAGGGTTTCGATAAAGCTCTTTTTCAACTCCATGAAGGTTTGTTCCTTTTTTGCAAAACTCATGGCTGCAATACCCGAGCATTCTTCGGCAAATGCAGAGGGAAGAGTGAAACACAAAAGTAAGGTAAGGGTCAGGGGAATACACGCATTCATAATGAACCTGAAGAGCAAACAAGAAACAAACGTACAACTTAATGAAGGAGAAAAGAAAACCGATACTACAGTTGTCTAGATGAGGCTGCCTAATCTGTCAAGGTCCGCTGTGGAATATAGCCCGAATATTTTATAAATAAGAGCAGGTTTCGCTCAATCACCGATATGATTGGGTCGACCAAAAGAAAGCTTGGGAAGAAGCAAACCGGAACCTGCTATGGTGAGCTGGAGTCAAGCATTGAGAGCAACGCCCTTGAAATGCAGTGAAGAGGAGATTTACCTGAAGTGATGTGGTTGCAGACATGTCTGATCCTTCAGAGATTTTGAAAAACGCCACTTATTAGGCAATGGACCAACAATCTTCACTCTTACCATCAATCAAGACAGTTTGATAAATATTGCCAATAAATTACCCTGACTTTAGGGGTTGCTGCATCGTCACTATTTGCTGCGGTGTTTTGGTTTGTATGCCACCGGGTAAACCCATGGAAGCCGTTGGCTGATAGCTCGGGTATTTCTGTTCATTCAAAGCACCTGTTCCACGATCCGGACGGTTCAACGATTAGCAACAAACAATTCTCAGCCAGGTTTAAGGACTGCATGAGCCGCTGTGTTGCTTCCGGAAAAATCACGGCAGAGGAACGGTTCACCTTTCACCAGTTGAAAGCCAAAGGTGCCTCCGATCACGAAGACAACCACTCAGGCCACAAGACGAAAAAAGGGAAGAAAATCTACATCAATAAAACGCCGAAAGTGAAGGGGTCACGGTAAGCGACGATTATTATTTAAACAGTTGTTTTGTTCTCAATTTTTGTTCTCATTTGAGCTTGTAAAAATAAATCTTTATCTGTTATTCCCACAAGCCCTTGATTTTAGTGGCGCTCCCAGGAGGATTCGAACCTCCGACCTGCCCCTTAGGAGGGGGCTGCGCTATCCAGCTGTGCCATGGGAGCATGCGTTATCGGACTGATACCAAGGCATACACCTTCACAAACGCGTTTGAAGCGTACTTCATTCACAGTGGATGATCAAGCCTTGGCAGGATAAAGGATTTCTAACTGACGTAAATTGACTCAGGGGCTGTCTTTCTCGGGAAACACGATTTCAAGCTGTTGTTCAAAGGCAAGCATTTTTTCGGCGAGACGCTCGCTGTCAACCATCAACGTCCCATCAAGGTATGCCTGGCGCAGGCGGCTGACACGATCTTCTGTAGCATTGATAACAAAACTTAGTTTCTTCTCGGAGCCTTCCAAATTCGTACTTGACTCTCGATGCTCTTTATCCATGTTCACTCCTTGAACGTTGAGAAATTTTTTTCACTGGCAAGTCGGACATACTGTCACCTCCAGTTCAGGCTGTCTACCCATGATGCCTATTATTTTAGTATACAAGTTTCATACCAATTGAGGTGTGTAATGACTCCGGATACCTCGTTAAACACAACAGTGAACTGATAGCGAGGTTATCAATGGGAACGCAGGTAATCACCAATGGAATACTATGAGCCTGTTGGAGGATAGACTGCACTGCTATTGTGCAGTAATAGCGAATTGATCAATGAGAGAGCAAAGCAAAAGTCTGACAATAATCTACACGACCATTTTCAGCAGAAGATACCTTGCTTGACAACAAGGCTCTTCTGAAACTCAGTTTTAAAGCGTCTCTTGCTTAAACAGCCGATTAACAAGCCATCGCTTTCAGCGCATCGCAAGAGCCAGACACCATCAATTTTCCTCCTTTTTTCCTTCTTCTTGCGTGTTTTCGATGACTTCGTCAGGTTCCGCACCTTCATCCGCGCCCTGAGTCTCACCTTCAGTTTCCGGAGAATCATTTTTCTCCGGTTCGGGTTGCTCTGCAGCAGCTTCCGGAGCCTCTGAGCCATCATCTATCTGAGCAGACTGGAGCTTGTCTGTCATTGATTTAAGCTGTTCCTTTTCATCAGACTCTTTCGGAGTTACTCCTGCCTCTGCTGCACTCTCTTCAGAGCCCGTTTCTTCTGCATCACCTGCCCCCTTGTCACTCATTTGAGCGTCGGCTTTGGTTTCCTTAACGGTTTTATCACTTATTGAATCACCTACAGCCCCTCCTTCTTTTCCTGGTGCTTTGTCTGGCATTTCATTCTTCGTATCCCCTGAGGCCACTGTTACAGTATCCGTTCCAGCTATATTGGAAGAAACGGTTATTGCCGCACCATTTGAACCCGGCGAATTTGCAGAGGTTGTCAATGGCTGGGTGGTGGCTGGTAAAGATGACAAGCTGTCCATAAATAAAAACCTCTTTTTTCTTTAGTAGACACCTACCATAGACTTTGACTACCTCTAATTGGTTTCAATGTTTTTTAGAGTATTTTTCTCATAATTTGTCAGACATTATTGCTATGATTTTTAACAGGGAATGTAGCTTGCAAGCCATCATCAATAGATATAGATCGATTGACGTTTGAATTCTGCGAACGTGATGAAATTTATTGGCAGGTTGTTGTATAAAAGATGAAGGTATACGCAGTGACAGATAACAGGATTCTCAACGTTTAAGTAGCTGGCCATATGGAATCGAATATTTCTGGCTACTTGGGCTGGTACTATGCGAGGCACAACGGAGGGAGCATAGCCGTAGCTATGTGACCGGAGTTGTAACGAAGCAGAGTGCCAGCACAAGGAGTCAGAAATATATGATTTCATATGGTTAGCTACTTATGGTGGCAGCCCCATCCATGGATGCCGCCTTAAACCATTCAATCTAAGTTCTTCGGGAAAAACCATAGATTCGCCATGCCGGCAGGCAGGCCACCAGAAAACCCAGTAAAAACAGCGACAACAACCAAAGCAGTTGTTCAAAAGGCAGTGCGATGCTGCTCACAACAGGAATCCAGCCCCCCAGGAACAGAGTCGATACTTTATAGAGAACAACACCAGAACAAAGAGCAAACAGGATTTGCAGCATCGGTTCTGCCAATGTCAGGACTGCCAGCTGCCACGGGCTTACCCCTACCATTCGTAGCAGTTCGACTTCCTGTTTTCGCTCGGCAAAACCGGCAGAAAGATTAAAATACATCATCATCAAAGAGAGCAATCCGATGATAAAACTCATGGCCATAAACACATTATTGAGCATTCGCTGATAGTGCCCAAGCTTTTCCAGTTCTAACGCAGGAATCACTACTTCAAGTGGTGTATTGAAGGTTGACTTCAGTTCTTTCTGCACCTTAAAGAGGGTGTGGTGATGGCGCAATTTTATCAAAATGAAATTAAGATGATCAGTTTTTATGCCATGGGCTTTTCGGATTTTTCGCAGCCCTTCAATAGGAATTAAAATATTACTGTCCAGTGAGGTTCCGGTTTCCATTAAAACCCCCTGAATAATAAATGGCGTTTGATACTCATCTTTTGATGAGGGTGAAAAGCCATTGGCTATCTTCAGGGTTTCTCCGGGCTGATAGTCTCCCGCCAGTCTGGCACCAATAAATGCCGAACGATGATTTCTGAACTCCGTGCCTGATCCATTGCCAATAAAATTAAGGGCTTTCAGCTGCAGCGTTTCCATATAACGTGCAGTACTGCCAGTCACTGTATATCCAAGATGGCTTTCGTTGGTAGACACCGGCGCAGCCCACTCCACATCCTTCAGTTCAGCAATGGTTTCATAGAGATCCCAGGATATTACCGGAGGAGGAGGGCCAATGCGAAAAAGGCTGTAAAGGACAAGATGTGCTGGCTGTGAAGGCGCTCCGACAATCAGGTCTGCACCTGAAGACACCTGTCGGGCATAGGATCGTACAGCTTCATGAATATGGCTGATCACCAGAAGAAGCGCAATGCTGAAAGCAAGAGCCAGAATCGAAATGGTTGTGCGTCCGGCTCTCTGACCAAGGCTTCTGCGCATAATCTTCATAATGACCATCGGTTTTCACGCTCCCTTGCCTGGTTCAAGGTATCCATGTTCACATACCGGTCAAAACCATCAATGCCGTTTTCATCATGGGTGGTACAGATCAGTGTGGCTCCACTTGCACGACACTCATCCTGTAACAGCTGGTAAACGGCTTTCTTCCCCTTGCAATCCATAGCCGAAGCCGGTTCATCCGCCAACACCATTTCAGGCTTGCCGATCAGCGCACGGGCAATGGCAAAGCGTTGCTGTTGACCGGCGCTGTATTGCGCAGCATTTTTTGATAGCCGTGACGGGTCTGTTAAGCTGAGCTTGCGAATCAGACGAATGGCATCCTTGGCGGCCGTTTCAGATTTCCTTTCTGCTTCAGACCGCCTTTTCGCCGAGAAATAGCAGGGCAACAAAATGTTATCGAATGCACTTAGATATGGCACCAGCCGATAATGCTGGAAAATAAATCCGATAGAGTCGGCACGGAGTCTTTCCAGAGAGGAGGTGCCAATTTTTCTCATATCATTGCCCAGAACCATCAGGTCACCACTGTTATAGCGAACAAGCCCCATCAGGGCTCTTAACAGGGTGGTTTTACCAGAGCCATTCCTGCCTTGAAGGCACACCGTTTCACCAGCATCAATAACCAACTCCGGAATTCGCAAAACTTCAGTTTCACCAATACTCTGCTCAAGGTCATGAATGGCAACGGCCTGGACATTTGTCATCTTAATATTTCCGCCTTGATAAAGACCCGCAGTCAGGATAAACAACGATCCTGGTTTTCATGGTCATGGTTATCGGTCGTCTGCCAATAAAGATAAGCACCTGTAATGGGCTTCATAATCTGATCATGGAAAACAACAGGCTCATTTCATATGGAAAGAGACTCTGGCAGTGAATATTTTGGCCTATACTCGAAGCTGCCAGTCATCCAATAACCTGTCTGTTTTATCTGCACGAGAAATCCCTACCCGATTAGACGTCAACCCTTCCCTAACTTGACACACCCGGAGTTTGATTCATGCCCTTCATCACTCCCCTTAAAACACTAACACTGTTCATCATCACCCTTTTTCTTGCTGGCTGCGCCAGTGATGGCCATCTGAACCGGTGGAGCCAATGTGCCCTGATCGGGGCGGGTACCGGCGGTCTTGTTGGCGCTGCAGCCAACAGTACGAGTTCATCCGACAGAGGTAAATCGGCCGCTTATGGTGCTATAGGTGGTGCCCTGGTCGGTACCGCTATCTGTGCGCTGACTGGCAGTGACAGTGATCACGATGGTGTTCCTGATAACAAAGACCGCTGTGCAGACACCCCCAAAGGCGTAACCGTCGATCACAGTGGCTGCCCGGTAGACTCCGATAATGACGGGGTTCCTGACTACCTGGATAAGTGCGCCAACACCCCTTACGGTGTCACAGTGGATGCTCACGGTTGCCCCGATTCCGACGGTGATGGCGTACCAGACAATATGGATCGCTGCCCCAATACCCCTGTCGATATGGCGGTTAACCAATATGGCTGCCCGATCGACAGTGATGGGGATGGTGTTCCCGATGACATTGATAAGTGCCCGGATACCCCCGAAGGCATTCCCGTCGATGCGGATGGCTGCCCACTACAGAGAGAACTGGGAATGGTTTACTTTGGCTTTGATAAAGCAGACATTGACCCGCCGGGCCGTCAGGCGCTGGACAAAATCGCTGATGTTGCCAAACAACAGTCTGACATTCATCTGACAGCTGTTGGTTACACCGACTCAACCGGCCCGCTGGAACACAACCGAAAACTGGCACTGCGCAGGGCTGAAAGTGTCAAACAATACCTGGAAGAGCGTGGCGTCAGTGGCAATCGCATCAAAGCCGTGGCCGGTGGTGTACTGGAGAGCGGAGATCAAACCAGAGAAGGCCGGAGAAACAACCGTCACGTGACCATCACCATTGAAGGGTAACCTTCATTAACTATTCAGGAACTGTTGTTTAATAACTTCGACATTTCAATAAGCGCTACCCGCTGCCCGAAAAAGACAGGCCACTTGTGCTTTTTTGGGAAGCGGGTAGCGAGCAAGTCTCAGCCAACGGCGGAACTTATTCCGCGACAATTCCTTACCTGTTTCTTTTGGAGCCTGTGAGATAGTATTGGTCAATACTCAAACCTACTCACCCAAAGTCTCCAAGCAGTATCCATGACAGACAATAGCAAAGCCTGTTTTTACGCCCTGGCCACGGCCTTATTGTGGTCGACCATTGCCACCGCCTTTAAAATAGCCCTTAAATATCTCGACCCATGGCAGCTGGTATTCTGGTCCGTGGCAACCTCCACCACCCTGCTTACCATCATTGTCATGATTCAGGGAAAGGCTGGTTTAGTTGTCTCCCAATTCAAACAATCATCGGGATTATTCCTGGCCCTGGGGCTGTTAAACCCTTTTCTCTATCACGTTGCCCTGTTCGGCGCTTACGACCTGCTTCCGGCGCAACAGGCGCAGGCATTAAACTACAGCTGGCCAATGGCACTGACCCTGCTTGCCGTTCCTTTGCTGGGTAAAAAACTGTCGCTTACCAGCCTGCTCTGCTGCCTGCTGGCCTACGGGGGTGTATTGCTTATCTGTACCCGTGGGGAGTTTGAAAGTCTTAATTTCGCCAGTCCCATCGGTGTTATTCTGGCACTGTCAAGCACCATTATCTGGGCGCTTTACTGGCTATTGAATACCCGGCGCGAAGGGGATCCTGTGGTTGGCCTGCTGATCTGCTTCCTCTGTGGACTGCCCTGGATTATTGGTGCCACCGCCCTCTTCTCCGATTTCTGGCCCATTGCCTCTGAAGGTCTGGAAGCAGCGGCCTATGTTGGTCTGATTGAAATGGGCTTTGCTTATATCCTGTGGCTGAAAGCCCTTAAACTGGCGGACAATACTGCCATGGTCAGCAATATCAGCTACCTCAGTCCGTTTCTATCACTGATTTTCATCGCCAATATTCTTGGTGAGTCTATCTATCCGGCCACCTATGCTGGCTTGATTATGATTATTGTTGCCGTTCTGGCTCAGCAGCACTTGAGTAGAAAATAAACGCCATGGCCAGAAACAGCTACTTTGCTTTTAAGCAGTTCAGAATTGACCAGGGTGAATGCGCCATGAAAGTCACCACGGATGCCTGCATCTTTGGTGCGCTTATTGCTGAGTCATCCGGCTTACGACATAGCCAGTCCATTCTGGATATTGGTGCAGGCACCGGGCTGCTCAGCCTGATGGCTGCTCAGAACTGCAATGGGAAAATCACGGCCGTGGAGCTGGATGAAGAAGCGTCACAACAAGCGGTCCTTAACTTTGCCGCCAGTCCCTGGGCCGATCAGCTGCAACTGGTCAATAGCGCTATCCAGATATTCTCTGCCACCAGTCAGCAACGCTTTGACTGTATCATTTCGAACCCGCCTTTTTTTCAACAATCCTTCAAGGGGGACGACCAGCGACGCAACATGGCCCGTCATACCGACAGCCTGAGTTTTACGGATCTTGCCAGGGTGATTTCCCGGCATTTGGCGACCACTGGCGAAGCCTGGATTTTACTGCCCGTGGATTCCACACAGCATTTTTTGAAAGCGGCTGCCACGGAAGGACTGGGTCTGATAAAGCAGATTGGGCTGCGTTCTTCCAGCCGTCATGGGAACCACCGCTATATCCTGGTGTTAAACCGGGATAAACCTCTGGAAACGCACGAGGAGACGGTCACTATATATACCCAGCCTCCTCACTACACGGAAGAAACCAGGCAGTTGATGTCACCTTATTATCTGGCTCTCTAGCACATCATTGCGATGAGTTTGATGTGTACAATCTCCGCTCACCCTGAGCGAAGTCGAAGGGTGATTGGCACAGTCTTTTTCAAGGTATGGTGTTTACGCCCTTCGACTCCGCTCAGGACGAACGGAGTTTGGGAATCATTAACCATCAATTGCATTGCAGCCGCACACTAGTAATCAGCCATGATATTCGATGCAAGTTCGTCAGACCTCAGGCCAATGTTCCGGTCACTTTGCATGACCTGCTCACTGATTGATGAATTAAGATGATCGGATGAGTAGGGAATGGCCAGTCGGACTCGTGGCCGGTTATCAAACTCCACTGCCCATAGCAACGTGACCAGAAACACGCCGCAAAATACCCACGCTGGTTTAATTTTTTTGAACACATTCAAATTTCAAGACCATATATGGCACTGATTTCTAAAAAAAAGCTCCTTTGGTAGTAGGAGCCTCGTTTTTTTTGGTGACGGGTATCAGTCAGGATTATTCCAGTTGTGATCACTGATTAAAACGTTTGTCCATCTCAGCTACTTTATCAAGCCGTCCCACTCTGTACCGAGTTCATTTATTTCACGGGCTGGTTCCTGCACAGGAACACTCTGCCTGTTCATTCGTTCCCGGATTCCCTTAATACCCTGGGATACCGAGTTGACCGCAGCGCTTGCCAGTTCTTTACCACGGGTAAGTGGTTTCATCGCCAGTTCCTTACCACGCAACCCATCCTGGTAACCAGTAACCCATTGATAGGTTGAATAGCCGGCAATCCCCAATCCGCCCGCAGCCAGAAGGGAACCTGTGGTAATTCCCATCGCCGCGGCTGTTGACGCTGTAGCGGCATTACTGCCGTCCATGTCGGCAATCATTCCTTCATCGCCAACACTCTTGTGCCCGATGCCGTGGTGTACCCCGGTGTCGGCAACCATTCCTCCATCGCCAACACTCCTCCGCCCGCGGTGGTGTGCCCCGGTGACGGCACTGTCGACCGTGCTGTTCACTACCGTGGGGTTGTCAACTATTCCTCCATAGTTAACCTGCCCAGCCCCGAAGTCGGCGCGTGCATTTTTACCCGAGGTTTTGACCGTGCAGTACTCCGCCGTGGTGTTGACAACCGTTCCTCTATTGTTAACCTCCCCACCCCCGATGCCAGCGTGTGCGTACTCACCCGAGGTGCTGACATGGCTATCTACCGCCTTGGTGTTGGCAACCTCTCCTCTATAGTCAACCAATCCCACCCCGATGGCGGCGTATGCTTCCGTTTCCGTGGTATTGACCGTGCAGCCCACCGCCTCGGTGTCGGCAACCTTTCCTCCATTGAAAACCACTCCCCCCCCGATGCCGGCGTAGGCATTTTTACCCGTGGTGTTGACCATGCTGTTCTCCGCCATGGTGTTGGCAACCGATCCTCTGGCGACAACATTGCCCCCTCCGATGCCAGCGTATGCATTGTCACCCGAGGTTTTGACCGTGCAACCCTGCGCTGCGGTGTTGCCAACCTTTCCTGTAACATACCCCCCCCCGATGCCGGCGTATGCCTGGTCTTCTGTGGTTTTGACCGTGCTGCCCACCGCCCTGGTGTTGCCAACCTTTCCTCCAAAGTAAACATTCCCCCCCCCGATACCGGCGTATGCACTCTCACCCGAGGTTTCCACCGTGCTATCCACCGCCGTGGTGTTGACAACCGTTCCCAGATCGGAAACCTGCCCCCCTCCGATGCCGGCGTATGCATTCTCACCCGAGGTATTGACCGTGCTGTTCTCCGCCGTGGTGTTGCCAACCATTCCTCCAGCGACAACGTTACCACCCCCGATGCCGGCGTATGCATATTCACCCAGGGTTTTGACCGTGCTGTTCACCGCTTTGGTATTGGCAACCGTTCCTCTAACTTCCCCACCCCCAATGCCGGCGTAAACTTTGTCACCCGAGGTTCTGACATGGCTATCTACCGCCGTGGTGTTGGCAACCGTTGCTTTAGCTTCAACCAGCCCGCCCCCGATGCCGACGTATGCACCCTCACCCGAGGTTTCGACCGTGCTGTTCCTCGCCGAGGTGTTGGCAACCGTCGCTTTAGCTTTAACCAGCCCGCCCCCGATGCCGGCGTATGCACCCTCACCCGAGGTTTCGACCGTGCTGTTCCTCGCCGTGGAGTTGGCAACCGTGCCGCCAATATCAACCTCCCCCCCGCCGATGCCGGCGCATGCACTCATACCCGAGGTTCTGACATGGCTATCTACCGCCTTGGTGTTGGCAACCGTGCCGCCAATATCAACCTCCCCTCCGCCGATGCCGGCGTGTGCAGCGTTACCCGAGGTTGTGACATTGCTGTTCTCCGCCGTGGTGTTGGCAACCCTTCCTCCCGCTTTAACCAGCCCTCCCCCGATGGCGGCACCTGAAAGGACACCCGAGGTTTCGACCGTGCTGTTCACCGCCGCGGTATTGGCAACCGTTCCTTTAACCTGCCCGCCCCCGATGCCGGCGCATGCATTGACACTCGAGTTTGAGGTTTTGACCCTGCTGTTCACCGCCGTGGTGTTGGTAACCATCCCTTCAACCTGGCCTCCCCCAATGCCGGCGTATGCATAAAAACCCTCGGTTTCGACCCTGCTGTCGACCGAAGTGGTACCGGCAACCTTTCCTCCAATATCAACCTGCCCTGCCCCGATGCCGGCATCTGACCCCCAACTCAAGGTCTTGACCGTGCTGTTCACCGCCAGGGTGTCGGTAACCGTCCCTTTAACCAGTCCCGCCCCGATGCCCGCCTCGGCACTGTATTGCGAGGTTTCGACACTGCTGTTCACTGCGGTGGTGTCGGCAACCGTTCCTCCGACACCAACCCTTCCCGCCCCGATGCCGGCGTTTGAATACCAATCAGAGGTTTTAATCGTGCTGTTCACTGCGGTGGTGTTGGCAACCGTGCCGTCATCGAAAACCTCCCCTCCCCCGATGCCGGCGGGTGCATTCCTGCCCGAGGTTGAAATATGTGCATTTTCGGCCAGGATATCCCTGACTGTGCCATTAACTTTACAGGCCACCAGACCTGTGGACCCCTCGGAGTTTATTTGGGCACCGGTAAAGTGAAGCTTGCTAACGGTGCCTTGGTTCAGCTTTTTAACAAAACAGTTAGTTAGGTTGTCGATCCTGTGATAATCGCCATCGTACTCGCCGGTGAATGGGTGGGTATCATTGCCAATGGATTGATAGTCTTTAGTGACAACAATATCCGCTGTCTGTTGATAGGTACCGTCCAGTGGATAGTCGGGATGTCGGCCAATCTTGCCCAGGGTTTCTGTATCTTTAATCTTTATCTTGCAAGCATCACTGTACGACGAATCCAATGCAACCAGGAAATCAGTTCTCAAACAGCAATCGGCTGTTAACACCCGTGGGTCTGCTGTTTGGCAAAAAAGCTGATCCTTGGAGATAGATCCAGAATTCTCTTTAATGCCATTGACAAAGCTGTTCACCGCCGTGGTGTTGGCAACCGTTCCTCTAACGTCTCCACCCCCGATGCCGGCGTCTGCATCTGTACCCGAGGTTTCGACCGTGCTGTTCACCGCAGTGGTGTTGGCAACCGTTCCTTCGACCCAAACAATCCCCCCCCCGATGCCGGCGTCTGCATCTGTACCCGAGGTTGCGACCGTGCTGTTCACCGCCGTGGTGTTGGCAACCGTTCCTTCGACCCAAACACCCCCCCCACCGATGCCGGCAAGTGCATTTTTACCCGAGGTTTCGACCCTGCTGTTCACCGCCGTGGTGTTGGCAACCGTTCCTTCGACCCAAACAATCCCCCCCCGATGCCGGCGAGTGCATTTTCACCCGAGGTTTCGACCCTGCTGTTCACTGCCGTGGTGTTGGCAACCGTTCCAAAAACGCCCCCCCCCCCGATGCCGGCGTGTACATTTTCACCCGAGGTTTCGACCTTGCTGTTCACTGCCGTGGTGTTGGCAACCGTTCCAAAAACGCTCCCCCCCCCGATGCCGGCGTGTGCATTTTCACCCGAGGTTTCGACCGTGCTGTTCACCGCCATGGTGTTGGCAACCGTTCCTTCGACCCAAACAATCCCCCCCCCGATGCCGGCGTGTGCCAGGGTACCCGAGGTTTCGACCGTGCTGTTCATCACCGCCGTGGTGTTGGCAACCGTTCCTGAAACGTCCCCCCCCGATGCCGGCGTCTGCAGCTGTACCCGAGGTTTTGACCGTGCTGTTCACCGCCTTGGTGTGGGCAACCATTCCTCTAACGTCTCCACCCCCGATGCCGGCGTCTGCATTTGTACCCGAGGTTTCGACCATGCTGTTCACCGCCGTGGTGTTGGCAACCGTTCCTTCGACCCAAACAATCCCCCCCCCGATGCCGGCGAGTGCATTTTCACCCGAGGTTTCGACCCTGCTGTTCACCGCCGTGGTGTTGGCAACCGTTCCTTCGTCCCAAACAATCCCCCCCCCGATCCCGGCGAGTGCATTTGTACCCGAGGTTTCGACCGTGCTGTTCACGGCCGTGGTGTTGGCAACCGTTCCAAAAACGCTCCCCCCCCCGATGCCGGCGTGTGCATTTTCACCCGAGGTTTCAACCCTGCTGTTCACTGCCGAGGTGTTGGCAACCGTTCCAAAAACGCCCCCTCCCCCGATGCCGGCGAGTGCATTTTCACCCGAGGTTTCGACCGTGCTGTTCACCGCCGTGGTGTTGGTAACCATTCCTCCACCACCAACCAAGCCCGCCCCAATGCCGGCGTATGCATTGTCACCCGAGGTGGAAATATGCACATTTTCGGCCCGGATATCACTGACTGTGCCATTCGCAGTACAGGCTGCCACCCCGGTCGTCTTCGTTGAATTTATATGGGTATCAGTAAAGCCAAGGCGACTGATGTTGCCTTGTTTCAGAGTATCAACTAAACAGTCAGACAGGCCGCTGATGGTACGACGTTGCCCATCGTACTCCCCGGTGAATGGATGAGTATCATTGCCAATGGATTGATAGTCTTTAGTGACAACAATATCCGCTGTCTGTTGATAGGTACCGTCCAGTGGATAGTCGGGATGTCGGCCAATCTTGCCCAGGGTTTCTGTATCATTAATCTTTATGGGTGTTGATGCTGTAGTGGGTGTTGACTCTTTAGCGGTTGTTGACGCCGAAGCGGTTGTTGATACTGTAGCGTCTGTTGACGCTGTAGTGCCATTTCCCGGGCAAGCATCATTATACGAAAAACCCGAATCCTGAAATTCAGTTCTGATAGAGCAATTGGCTGCTAACACTCGTAGGTCTGCTTTTTGGCAAAAAAGCTGATCATTGGGGATAGATCCAAAATTCTTTTTTTTGCCATTGACAAAACTGTTCACCGCCTTGGTATTGGTAACCCAATCTGAATTGGGAACCCACCCCCCCCCGATACCGGCTCTTTCCAAAGTGGCGGCATCGACACGGCTGTTCACCGCCATGGTGTTGTCAACCGTTCCTCCGCTAACCATCCCCCCCCCGATGCCAGCGCCTGCAGCGGTAAACCGGGTATGGACCCTGCTGTTCACCGCCGTGGTGTCGGCAACCGTTCCTTCGCTAACCATGCCCCCCCCGATGCCGGCGTGTGCATAATAACCATTGGTTTCGACCGTGCTGTTCACCGCCGTGGTGTTGCCAACCGTTCCTTTAAAGTAAACCAGCCCCCCCCCGATGCCGGCGTATGCAAAATAACCATTGGTTTCGACCGTGCTGTTCACCGCCGTGGTGTTGGCAACCGTTCCTTCGCTAACCATGCCCCCCCCGATGCCGGCGTATGCAAAATAACCATTGGTTTCGACCGTGCTGTTCACCGCCGTGGTGTTGCCAACCGTTCCTTTAACCAGCCCCCCCCCGATGCCGGCGTTTGCCTCTTGACCCGTGGTTTTGACATGGCTGTTCACCGCCGTGGTGTTGCCAACCGTTCCTTTAACCTCCCCCCCCCCGATGCCAGCGTAACTTTTATGACCATTGGTGAGAATATGAACATCTTTCGCCCGGATATTACTGACTGTGCCAGTATCATCAACAACACAGGCTGCTAACCCGGTCGTCTTCTGGGAAGTTATATTGGCACCAGTAAAGCGAAGGTTCCTGATGCTGCCTTCCAGAGTGTCAACAAAACAGGCAGACAGGCCGCTGATGGTATTGCACTGCCCATCGTAATCGCCGGTGAATGTGCCAATGGGTTTATGGTCTTTATTGACAACAATATCCGCTGTCTGTTGATATTTGCCGTTTGGTGGAAATTCGGGATCTCGACCAATCTTGCCCAGGTCTTCTGCATTTTTAATCTGTTTCGAATTCGCATACTGAAAAGAGCTGGCCAGCGTGCCAAGGGCAAGTAGCCCTTTGGTTCCCTGACTCCCTTGATAGCGGGCCGTGGATGGCTGTTGAAGGGGTACGTCTTTCGAGCCGGTTTCTTTTTCCTGAGCCTCTCCCCGGGTTTCTTTTGATGTCTGTGGTAATTCCGGTTTTGCATCCGGCCCGGGCAAACCGCTCCCGGACCAGGCATTGGCCATATCTTTCGCCATGAAAAGGATGGAACTCGACGGCACGATAGTTGTTGTGGCCAGTCGCAAAAGATCTTTCACTGCTTTGCGGGAATTGAAACTGAGGCAAGGGTCTTCCATTGGAATCAATGATTTCACAAATGCTTTAGAAATAGCAACGCCATGGCCGAGCCAGGAATATTCGGCACCATTCCCTGAACATTGGGAAGCGCTGTCGCAAATTGGTTGCTGAATTGATTGCTGAATGGGTTGCTGATTGGATTGCTGAATCATAAACAGGACTCCTGATGTTGTAGTACATGGTTTCAATGAGTTTGACGGGTTGTCGTTATCACAAGCCTCTGCACTTCGTTCGTCCTGAGTACTGAGCTTGTTGAAGCATCGGAGGGCGCAAACTCCGGGCCATGATAGATCGTGCCAACACCCTTCGACTCCGCTCAGGATGAACGGAGTTGGTACACGTCAATCTCCTTGAAATGATGTAGTAGTGCATAACAGTACATTAGAAAGTGCACAAAAAATGACGACGCACTCCCTTGTTCGTTTATGCAGTGACGTAAAAGTTCCCGGGTTATGTTTTTTTTGGCTCTTTTCGGGTTACAGACTGCTCTGCAATGAAAATTGGCCAAAGGCCTTGATATACAATGCCTTCAGGAAACTGCTGGCTAAATATTGCCAAGCCCCGCCACAGGAGGATTCCAGCCTGATTTATGACATCAGCAGTCTGCAATACGAAAAGAGCCTGACTGTTTTTTCAGCTGGCTTCAGCCTGGCCGCTACCGAAATCATCAAACTCTCTCTCCATTTGCCTTGTCACTGCCTGTTGCCACTGACCGGTTGTCGTTTTGCCCTTAAGCTCCTGCAAACTCGCCCTTGCTATCTGGGAGACCAGTTCATCCTTTAATCGGGCATCACTGACCCGATCGCCAAATACCTGCGGGAATTGTTTGCTGACCTGTGACTTGATGGTTGCGTAGCTGCTGAGAATTTCCCCGATGCGTTGCCGGTTGAACTGGTGCAGTTTCACTGGCCCTGGCAGTGCTTTGCCCCTGGTGTTGATCAGTTGGGCCCGGTCACTGGCACTGGTGCGCACTGGCAATAGTGTTATCACCAGCTGATTGAGACGCTGGGCCTCATCCGGATGAGGCTCAATGCCCTGGCGCTGGATCAGTTCTGCTGTTTTTATCCGTTCTATGGCTTCTGCCGGTGCCTCAAACCGGGCGTTATACAGATGGGTAAACAGTTGCCAGGCTCTCTGATCAAGTTGGAAGGTTTGCCAATCGGGGGGCTGCCTGTCCGACGATTGATCCGAGCCTACCGGGATAGGCGATGGTGTCTGTGTAGCGACGGCAACATCGGCCTCCAACCGGGCCAGGGGGGCAGAAAAATGGTCAAGGCCCAGATAGTCGGGTTGACTGGCTAGCGATTTCAGCAGCTCCAGTTGCCTGGCCGATGCCAGTTTCATAAAGCGGGACTGGGTTTGATTGTAACGACCGGAGGCCAGACCTTTGACCAGTGGCATGTCGGTAGGTGGTGTGATCTTGATACTTTTACTAAACGACAGTCGCTGTTTGAAACGTGTGGCCAGTGAGGCCCTGGTGCTGGCCTGTGAACCTTGCTCCAGCCCAAGCAATTGGCTTAATCGATTGGCCCACCTCTTCGGCCGGTGATTCTTCAGTTGTGCTGCCTGGTCAATAATCTTTTTGGACAGATGTTGTGGTATATCGTCATTTGTTGTCTGTTCAGCCAGTCGGCTTGCAGCCATAGCCTTTAACATGACACTCGCCAGTTGCCTGGTTGCACCGTGGTCGATGGTTTGGCCCGTTGATGGATCATAGAAAAGTGGTGTGCCAGGTGCCTGGCTAGTGCCGCGCAGGGAGCCGTCAGCCCGGAATATATTGTCAGGTTTCTGGTGTTGTATGCCCAATGTCGTTGAGGTGAGAACGCTTGATAGAAAGTTTTCCGTTGCCTTGCCAGCGGATGCTTCAGGCAGGGTCTGGATAATGGCCAGGTTAATCAGATCGTCCTGGTCCCACTGTGTACTGACATCTTTATCCTGGGTGGCCAGATCGTTGGCCAGGGCCATGAGTTCTGTCCGCAGTTGTCTGGCCAGAGCCAGGCTGTTAGTCAGCAGCTGCATACCCGGTGACTGGTCAAGTGGGGAGGCGTTCTTTCCTGGGGTTCCTGGTGCCATGGTGTGGTTCAGGTGTATGGGACGATCGCTGATTTTTGCAGCCAGCATGTTAGCCAGTGTCAGGTTGTCGGTGATTGAATAGTTCGTCGGTGCTATGGCACTCGTGGCAGTTTGGCCATTGTTGCTGGGTGTACTGGCTATGGCCAATGGTGTGCCGGTCTTGCCCGGATCAGGCTGGACACTGGTCATGCCATGGGATGGGGGAGTTGGAGCGGTATTACCCTTCAGTTTCCTGACAGGATTTATGTCGGGTTGCTGGATATTCTCAAGAAACAGGTCTTGCTCCTGTTGCAAGATACGGATTAATAACTGTTGGTTGTGGTGCCTGTGTTGCCGGTCAATGATATCAATGTTCACTTTTTCCGTTGACTCAGGTTTTTCCTGTGGTCGGGAGTTCCCGGTTTCCGGCGTCGTCTGCTGTTTCTGGCCAGTTTTTCCATGCAGAATTTGGCTCAGGTCGTTCAAAAAACGATCAAAGCCGTCAGAATTGGCTGACTGTGGTTGCTCCTCTATGGCTTTGAGCAGATGATCTGTGTTCACGGAGGCCGTTGCAGGAGGGGTATAAACACCAGACGAAAGTCGTATGATGGCGGCACGGTCCAGAGGTTGTTGGTTGCTACAGCCCAGGTCTGACAGCATCTGCAGGCGTACATTGCTGAACGTGGCATACATTGTCTGGAACTCGGAAATGACCTTGGCGCTGATGATGGACTGGGCAGTACGGTGATTTTTTTCACTGATTGCAGCCGGGGTCAGATGCTTCATAAACTGGTGAGCATTTTTATAAATATTCAGGAACTTGTTGCTGAATTGTTGATTCAGTTGGTGCAATGACCCCCTCGGAAGAATCCCTTTTTCCAAACAGTCTAATGGTTGCCCCTCGGTTGCTGGTGCCTGGCGGACCTTGTTGCGTGTATCGGCATAGATTTTGGCCATGTTTTTATTGAATCGTGAATGGATCGTTTTGCATTTGTCTGTGAATGATTTGATGAATTGCCGCAGTCGTTGGTTGTTATCAGATTCCGTCTTTGGCAAAGACGTAGCATTTGTTGTTGCCGTGGCCGTTGTGTTTTCGGTCGGGTTTGTACGATTGGAAATACTGGCGGTCTTCTCTTGCGGTGTGCTGTCAGGTGCTGTGGTTGTGGTTGTTGTCTTTTCGACTGCCGTGCCTGTTGATGCAGGCGTCATTGATGAGGAAGAAGTAGCTGAGCTATCTCTGGAACCAGAAGTCACTGTCTGAGTGGTGATGTCGTGGATTGTGGTTGTCGTCTGGCTTGATTGCCTGGTTTGTGCAGCGGTTGATTTTGCTTTTGAAGATGGAGGCGCTGCTGTGGTTTTAGATATACCAGGGTCGCCTTCTGTTGTGGCGGTTTCAGATGGTAATGCTGTTTGCCCGGTTGTTGATTGACGTATTGCTGTCTTATCAATTGTCGCCTGAGTGTTAGTGGCTGTTGGTGATTTTGTTGATGGAGCTGTTCCTGTGGCCGTTGAAGTTTCTGTCGGCGGTGAAGCAGCCGTTGTGCTATCCGAAATGCCAGAAGTCCTTGTTTGACTGATGGTATCAGACGTTGATCGTGCTTTTTCCTGGGTTATTGATTGTTGCGTTGTTGTCTGTTCGGCTCTCTTACCTGTTGATGCAGGTGTCATTGATGAATAAGCAGCTGAGCTATCCGTGGAACCAGAAGTAACTGTCTGAGTGGTGGTTTCGTGGATTGTGGTTGTCGTCTGGCTTGATTGCCTGGTTTGTGCAGCGGTTGATTTTACTTTTGAAGATGGAGGCGCTGCTGTGGTTTCAGATATACCAGGGTCGCCTTCTGTTGCCGTGGTTTCAGATGATAATACCGTTTGCCCGGTTGTTGATTGATGTATTGCTGTTTTATCAGTTGTTGCCTGAGTTGTAGTGGTTGTTGGTGATTTTGTTGATGGAGCTGTGGCCGTTGAAGTTTCTGTCAGCGGTGACGCAGCCGTTGTGCTATCTGAAATGCCAGCAGTTATTTTTTGACTGGTAGTATAAGACGTTGATCGTGCTTTTTTCTCGGTTATTGATTGTTGCGTTGTTGCCTGTTCGGTTGTCGTCCTTGTTGATGCAGGTGTCATTGATGAAGAAGTAGCTGAGCGATCCGTGGAACCAGAAGTAACTGCCTGAGAGGTGGTGTCGTGGATTGTTGTTGCCGTCTGGCGTGATTGTCTGGTTCGTGCAGTGGTTGAGATTGCTTTTGAAGATGGAGGCGCTGTTGTGCTGTCAGATATACCAGGGTCGCTTTCTGTTGCGGTGGTTTCAGATGATAAGGCTGTTTGCCCTGTTGTCGATTGATGTATGGCTGTTTTATCAATGGTCGCCTGAGTTGTGGTGGCTGTTGGTGATTTTGTTGATGGAGCTGTTCCTGTGGCCGTTGAAGTTTCTGTCAGCGATGAAGCAGCCGTTGTGCTACCCGAAATGCCAGAAGTCCTTGTTTGACTGGTGGTATCAGACGTTGATCGTGCTTTTCCCTGGGTGATTGATTCTTGCGTTGTTGTCTGTTCGGTTGTCGTGCTTGTTGATGCAGGTGTTATTGATGAAGAAGCAGCTGAGCCATCTGTAGAACCAGAAGTAACTGCCTGAGAGGTGGTGTCGTGGATTGTTGTTGCAGTCTGGCTTGATTGCCTGGTTTGTGCAGCGGTTGAGATTGCTTTTGAGGTTGGAGGCGCTGTTGTGCTGTCAGATATACCAGGGTTGCCTTCTGTTACGGTGGTTTCAGGTGGTAATGCTGTTTGCCCGGTTGTTGATTGGTGTATCGCTGTTTTATCAATTGTCGCCTGAGTTATAGTGGCTGTTGGTGATTTTATAGATGGAGCTGTTCCTTGGGCTGTTAAAGTTTCTGTCATCGGTGCAGCAGCCGTTGTGCTATCCGAAATGGAAGAAGTTATTTTTTGACTGGTGATATCAGACTTTGGTCGTACTTTTTCCTGAGTTATTGGTTGTTGCGTTGTTGTCTGCTCGGTTGTCCTGCCTCTTGATGCAGGAGCCATTGATGAAGAAGCGACTGAGCCATCCGTGAAACCAGAAGTGACTGCCTGAGAGGTGGTGTCGTGGATTGTTGTTGCAGTCTGGCTTGATTGCCTGGTTTGTGCAGCGGTTGAGATGGCTTTTGAGGTTGGAGGCGCTGTTGTGCTGTCAAATATACCAGGGTTGCCTTCTGTTATGGTGGTTTCAGGTGGTAATGCTGTTTGCCCGGTTGTTGATTGGTGTATCACTGTTTTATCAACTGTTGCCTGAGTTGTAGTGGCTGTCCGTGATTTTGTTGATGGAGCTGTTCCTGTGGCCGTTGAAGTTTCTGTCATCGGTGCAGCAGCCGTTGTGCTATCCGAAATGCCAGAAGTTATTTGTTGACTGGCGGTATCAGTCGTTGATCGTGCTTTTTCTTGGGTTATTGATTGTTGCGTTGTTGTCTGTTCGGTTGTCGTGCCTGTTGATGCAGGTGCCATTGATGGAGAAGCAACTGAGCCATCCGTGAAACCAGAAGTGACTGCCTGAGAGGTGGTGTCGTGGATTGTTGTTGCAGTCTGGCTTGATTGTCGGGTTTGTGCAGCGGTTGAGATTGCTTTTGAGGTTGGAGGCGCTGTTGTGCTGTCAGATATACCAGGGTTGCCTTCTGTTGCAGTAGTTTCAGATGATAGTGCTGCTTGCCCGGTTGTTGATTGATGTGTTGCTGTTTTATCAATGGTCGCCTGAGTTGTAGTGTCTGTTGGTGATTTTGTTGATGGAGTTGTTCCTGTGGTTGTTGAAGTTTCTGTCAGCGGTGCAGCAGCCGTTGTGCTATCCGAAATGCCAGAAGTCATTGTTTGACTGGTGGTATCAGACTTTGGTCGTGCTTTTTCCTGAGTTATTGGTTGTTGCGTTGTTGTCTGCTCGGTTGTCCTGCCTCTTGATGCAGGAGCCATTGATGAAGAAGCGACTGAGCCATCCGTGAAACCAGAAGTGACTGCCTGAGAGGTGGTGTCGTGGATTGTTGTTGCAGTCTGGCTTGATTGCCTGGTTTGTGCAGCGGTTGAGATGGCTTTTGAGGTTGGAGGCGCTGTTGTGCTGTCAAATATACCAGGGTTGCCTTCTGTTATGGTGGTTTCAGGTGGTAATGCTGTTTGCCCGGTTGTTGATTGGTGTATCACTGTTTTATCAACTGTTGCCTGAGTTGTAGTGGCTGTCCGTGATTTTGTTGATGGAGCTGTTCCTGTGGCCGTTGAAGTTTCTGTCATCGGTGCAGCAGCCGTTGTGCTATCCGAAATGCCAGAAGTTATTTGTTGACTGGCGGTATCAGTCGTTGATCGTGCTTTTTCTTGGGTTATTGATTGTTGCGTTGTTGTCTGTTCGGTTGTCGTGCCTGTTGATGCAGGTGCCATTGATGGAGAAGCAACTGAGCCATCCGTGAAACCAGAAGTGACTGCCTGAGAGGTGGTGTCGTGGATTGTTGTTGCAGTCTGGCTTGATTGTCGGGTTTGTGCAGCGGTTGAGATGGCTTTTGAGGTTGGAGGCGCTGTTGTGCTGTCAGATATACCAGGGTTGCCTTCTGTTGTGGTGGTTTCAGATGGTAATGCTGTTTGCCCGGTTGTTGATTGATGTGTTGCTGTTTTATCAATTGTCGCCTGAGTTGTAGTGGTTGTTGGTGATTTTGTTGATGGAGCTGTAGCCGTTGAAGTTTCTGTCAGCGGTGACGCAGCCGTTGTGCTATCCGAAATGCCAGAAGTCATTGTTTGACTGGTGGTATCAGACGTTGATCGTGCTTTCTCCTGAGTTATTGATTGCTGCGTTGTTGTCTGTTCGGTTGTCGTGCTTGTTGATGCAGGTGTCATTGATGAAGAAGCAGCTGAGCCATCTGTGGAACCAGAAGTGACTGCCTGAGAGGTGGTGTCGTGGATTGTTGTTGCAGTCTGGCTTGATTGTCGGGTTTGTGCAGCGGTTGAGATGGCTTTTGAGGCAGGAGGCGCTGTTGTGCTGTCAGATATACCAGGGTTGCCTTCTGTTGTAGTGATTTCAGATGAAAATGCTGTTTTCCCGGTTGTTGATTGGTGTATCGCTGTTTTATCAACTGTTGCCTGAGTTGTAGTGGCTGTCGGTGATTTTGTAGATGGAGCTGTTCCTGTGGCTGTTGAAGTTTCTGTCAGCGGTGCAACAGCCGTTGTGCTATCCGAAATGCCAGAAGTTATTTTTTGACTAGTGGTATCAGACGTTGATCGTGCTTTCTCCTTGGTTATTGATTGCTGCGTTGTTGTCTGTTCGGTTGTCATTCTTGTTGTTGCAGGTGTCATTGATGAAGAAGTAGCTGAGCGATCCGTGGAGCCAGAAGTAACTGCCTGAGAGGTGGTGTCGTGGGTTGTTGTTGCCGCCTGGCTTGATTGTCGGGTTTGTGCAGCGGTTGAGATTGCTTTTGAGGATGGAGGCGTTGTTGTGCGGTCAGATATACCAAGTTTGCCTTCTGTTGTGGTGGTTTCAGATGATAGTGCTGCTTGCCCGGTTGTCGATTGATGTATCGCTTTTTTATCAATTGTCGTCTGACTTGTAGTACCTGCTATTGCCTGATCTTCTGTTTTGGCCGTTGAAGTTGTTGTTAGTGGTGACGCAGCAGTTGCGCCATTTGAAATATCAGAGGTACTTTTCTTCGCTTCCTGCGTGATAGCCTCAGGTGTTGAAGTGGCTATTGGCTGGTTGGTTGATTCAGCAGTCTGTGTTGTCGCTGGTGCTGAACTTGCAAAATCAGCGGCGCTGTGGGAACTGTCACCGTCTCCTGTTTGTGGGATAGTGCCAGCAGTTTCTGTCTGACTGGTTGATGGCTCTCTGCTGGTTGATGGCTCTCTAATTATTACAGTTGTTAATGTCTCTGTTGGTTGGTCAACACTGGTTGCATCGTCTGGAACAGTGGCAATACCTGCATTTATATTGTTGCTGTTTGCGGTGCTTGATGACCTCGCTGGTTTGGTTGTTGGCTGTATCGTGGTGTGCTCTGCATCGATTGCCTTTTTTATTGGTGGTTGGTTTGGTTTTGCTGCTGAGCCTTGGGAGGCTTGCTTTTCAGAGTGTTTTTTATGATTTTTTTCGATCGCTTTTTTTATGGTCTCGTACAACTTTTTAAGTGTTTTGGCTGCTTTATGTACCACGACACCACCTGTTATAATGCCTCCTCCAACTTCACCACCGGCTTCACCACCTGCTTCACCACCAGCTGCAGCGCCTCCTGCTCCAGCTTCACCACCGGCTCCACCGCCACCAGTTTCACCATCAGTTTCAACAGGATCATTTTCGCCGTCTTCCTGTTTACAGCTGCCAACCGAGCGTGTGCATCTGGCGGCCTGCTTTCCTTTGACAGCTTTCTTTCCAACCTCTTTAAGGGTTTTTTCCCCGACTTCTTCTCCAGTTTTTTCTCCGCCTTTTTCTCCAACTTTCTCTCCAACTTTCTCTCCAAATTCCTCCCCGAATTCCTCACCTGCGTTCTCACCTGCGTTTTGAGATAGCCGGTTAAAGATTCTTTCTGCAGCATCCTCGCCGACCTCAGTGGCCCTTGCCATTTCTGACAGTAGTGACAGGCATCCGGAGCAGTTGGCTAAGAATGATACCACTGCTAGTCCAACAGTGCCGCCGATCCCGCCACCGATTATCCCACCAATAGTACTACCGGATACACCGCTGCTGTCCTGGCTTTCGGATGCTCCATGGGCACCGCCGGGTTGGGCTGCACCGGCCTGCGCTCCAACGGCACTAGCGCCCGGCTCTGGGTCAAGCATGCGGAAGTCTCTTTCACCAGCCAGCTTGAACCGCTCTCCGTCAGTGATGGTGTCCAGGTTAGTGGTTGCCTGTGCCGCACCTTGTGGTACTGATTGAGCATCGGCATCAGCGGTTTTTTTCGGGGCGGAGGGCAAGTGTTTGGCGATGTCATTCAGTGTGGTGACAACGTGGGCATTCATCAGCCTGATGTTGGTTGAGTATTCAGCTGGATTCGGATACATTTCCAGGGCGGTAAGGACTTCCCGCATCAGATAAACCATGGGCATTTGCTTAATTTCTGCCAGTGTTTCTGACTCTGATGATGACAGGGATTTCAGGTTGATGTGCAGACGTTTCCCGGTGGCAGCATTTTTGACGGTTTCAAGGTATTTTTTCGTCAGGGCGTTGATTCTTTCCTTGTCAAGTGCTTCGAGTTCGTAGGGGCGGTGGGTCATTATATCTTTAAGAGTTAGTGCTGAATCCTGGACCAGTTCAAGGTTTTCAAACTGGCCCAGGATATCCTTGGTAAGAGGACAGAACCCTGTGCCTGGAATGGGGACAGCATCTGCATTGGGGGGGGCCAGTGGTATCTTATGTTGATCAGAAAAACGTCCTAGAAACATTAGTATGTTCTTTTGTAGCTGATTCAGATCATAACCAGTAACCGTTATCACACCGACTTGAATATCCTGAACTGTGAGCCTTAAGCGATCGCCGCTTTTGCTAAAAGCGAAGTAACAGATATGATCAGAATTAGGTGCAACCCCAAACTGGACCAATTCAGTACCAAGGCTGTCAACATCAACCTGGTGAAGCAGTTTCTTGATCAGATCACTTATTGAATTGAATCCGCGCGATGTGATTTCAAGCTCTTTATCTACTGCAACCCTCACTATTTGTGCATTTTTGTAGGCTTGGGCAATATATAAGCTGTCAGCATTCAGCCCCAATGAAGCTGGATGATTCTTTAGTGAAGATGGAGTCTTGAGATATAATACATCCTGCAAGGTCATTCTGATCTGGATTGGGAGCCGAGTATAACCGGTACCAAACAATATTGACTCTGCCAGACTAGTCAATGAAGTTGAGAACTTCCCATTTAGGCCTGCTATGGCTGTGGACAGTACATCCGCGAAACAATATCCCAGTTGCTTATCGTAAGCCAGGGCCAGGGCATCATGAGCAATCGCTTGACAAAAGATCTTATTCAAATCGACCAAGGCAGCTACCTTCTTGGCCAGTGATTGCACTTTATCCAGACTGGCATCTAACGCTTTGAATTCTATTAAAAATTCATGATAAGGGTTTTTTGATTCGTAGCCTTCCAGGATATTCTGTATTTTGTCGTACAGTATATTAACCTTGAAGGTAATTTGGCCAGCTTGGTAGAAATCTTTGTCTTTGATAGCCTTGTCAATGTCTTGGCTGTACTTTTCCAGCCCTGACTTAATCGTTTCTTTATTTTTCATCCATTCGAACATCTCTTCGAATTCGAATTCTTTTAATTCAGGCTCCTTAGTGATGTTTTTACCTTCATACATAGCTTTGTTGAAGGTATCACGCATTTGCCAGAAGCCTTCGAAGAATTTTTTCATCTCTTTCTGCATTGGTTCTTCCTCAAATTCATCAAGCAGTCTTTCGAACTTAAATTTAATGCCCTTAATTTCCTCTTCTGTAAGTTCTCTTCTGGTTCTTTTTCTTTTCGTGTCATCCTGTTCATGGCTCGGGAGATAACTCTTTATTTGGTCAGCGAGCTGTTTCAGTTTATTGTCATAAACCCTGGCGACGGCGGGAAAGGATTTTTTAATAGCCCTGGTGAAGGAAGAAACAATTAGTACCAGATTGAATAATTCATACATTGTCACCCTTGCTTCAATAGCTGATATTAACTCGGACAAAGCAATCATTGGGTGTGGCCGCTGATTGTCACGGATGTGCGGCAATGGACCATCCGGGCGTTTACCGATGATTGTTTCGGGCTGCTGAGCTATCTCGGTGATATTCCCCCAGGAATTTTCGGCGGTTGCTATGGGCCTGTTTTGTTGGTAGTCCACCAGCTCGTCTCTCAGCGACGCCATTAACGTGATTTTCACACTCTTGGAAAGCAACTCCCCCAGTGGCTGCAGGGCAGTCGTCGGTGTAAGTGGACTTGTTGTGTTGGTCGCCTGAGTTGTGTTTACCGACTGGGCTGTAGCCGTTGCTGAACTGTCGTTAACCGTTGTATTTGTTGGTATTGAGGGGGTGAAAGTACTGGTATGGTCAGCAGTTGATAAGATGGGTGATGAGACCGTGCTGTCAGTGGTTGAGCCAGACGGTAGTCCTGTGGTTTCCGGGTTGACATCGGTGGTTGTGGAGTTTTCAGATAATGGTGTGAGTGGTTTGTTAGCAATGGAATTTGTCTCAGTGCTATTGCTGTGATTTTTTTCAGGGTCAGGCTTAATGAAAAGTTTATCATGAGCACGATACTGTAGGTATTCAGTTAATTTCTTTTGCATATTTTCTATCTTGCCTTCCAGAACCTTGGTTTCTGCCTGGTTTTTATTCATCAGTTTCTGGACATCTGACTCGGCCTTTGTTCGATAAGACAGAAATTTACTTTTGATTGGTTGTTCGGATAAATCTTTTTGAGTGGCATCAGCAGTGTAGGCATTCGGATAAGCAGCTGACGTTGGTGCTATCTGGTTATTCATTACCTGTTACCTTTGTATTAGTCAGTTGATGTGGAACAATGTATTGGCCAGTGTCTTATGATTTTTACAGGCAGACTAACGGATAAATCAGATGCTATTATTTTTTGTAATAATTCAGCTTCCAGCAAAGGCATATTGTTGTGATTTTGAACAGCTCTAAATAGTGAATGGTAAATGTCTATTAAACGCTGGGAGATTAATATAGTCAGGGATGTTAATCTGGTTGAAAAAAATACTCTTATATTCGTCAAGAGCCTAATTTTATTATGCATGGTCGCGCCTCACTCTTAAAGTAAGCCCTTGGCCTATCTTAATACGGTCAGGCGAACCATGAATACCTTATAGTAGAATAATGTCGTAAATAACCTTTCAGGTAACTGAAAGAAGGCAATTTCAGTATCTGTTCACCGCCCGATAAACCGAGAATCCATCCCGGGTGAGTAATGTCTCACAGTGGCCAAAAGCCTTCTGAATAATGGGCGGATAACGCAGAAAACTATTGGCAACAATACGAAGCTCCCCACCCGGGCGAAGCATCTGACGTGACTGGGAAAGAAACTGCTTTGTCACCTCATAGTGGGTTTTTACGCCCTGGTGAAACGGTGGGTTGGAGATAATCAGATCAAACTGCCCTGTCACTTCTGACAGGCCATCGCTGGGCAGTACCGTAAAAGAGTCACGCCCCGTGTCGCTCATGGTTTTGGTACTGCTGGCCAATGCCAGGGCATCACAATCCACCAGGGTAATATCATGCTCACCGGGCAGAGTATTAATATAAGCAGAGATCACCCCAGCGCCACAACCAAAATCCAGCACCTTGCCTGAAGGTACTTTATCCAGCGTTGCCAACAGAACCTGGGTTCCCTTATCCAGACGACCATGGCTGAACACGCCGGGTAATGAGGTAATGTCCATATTGACCGGGCCAGCCGTGACAGAAAACGTCTCAAACCACGGTTCAAGGGCAAAATTCTCCGGCTTTTGCAACGGCTCTGAAGCTTCCAGCAATACGCAATGACGGGCATTATCGACACTTTTAACATAGTCAAAACTGTTCTTGAGCCGCTTTTTCCAGGACTTGATCCCTTCATCGTTCTCTCCCACCAGCCAAATGGGCACACCTTCCGGCAAAAAGCTCAATACCATCACCAGCCAGAAGTCCATTAATGGTTTGCTTTTCTGGAGAAACAGCAAAACACCATCAACAGGCCGGGCAAAATCCATCGACAGGATCGGCGCAAAACTCAGGGAGAAGCGGTCTTCCAGCAGGGTCTGCCAAGGCAGCAGACGTCGATAAGTACTGAAATCACGAGTGAGTGCCGTGATATAGCCAACCCCATCATTCAACAAATGAGTTGCCAGATCATCAGCTGGCAAGCCAATCATCACCAGATGCTCAAGCTCGAAAAGCGCCTGGTTACGAACAATTAACTGGCCCTGATTGGTTAAATGTGAGGATAGTGGGGATGTCATAGGTATCAACGCCGGTTGCACAGTTCACAAAGCCGGAACTTAAGTAGTTGGCCAAATGGAATCGTATATTTCTGGCTAAGTGGGCAGTTGCTATGCAAGGCGCAACGCAGGGAGCATAGCCGTAGCTATGTGACCGGAGTTGCAACGCCGCACGACTGCATGGATGCAGGAGCTAGAGCAACGCAGGAGCAGTTGCCGGGAGTGACTGACAACTTAGTCAGAAATATATGATTTCATTTGGTTAACTACTTATACAGGAATAGTCCACAGTTTTCCATGCCAATACTTTCCATCAAACGTTCATGGAAATACGGATTTACAAGGCTGTTCCACCGGCATAGCATTCGCCGCCAGTTACGACCCGTATGGAGTTTTCTGATGAGTGAACCACAGGGTGATCTGGTTCTGCGCACACTGGCAATGCCTGCCGACACCAACCCGAATGGCGATATTTTCGGGGGCTGGATCATGTCCCAGATGGACATTGCCGGTGGCCTGGCATCGAAAAACCGTTGCAACAGCCGGATTTCTACCGTTGCCGTTGAATCCATGAGCTTTATCCATCCGGTGAAGGTTGGTGACGTGGTTTGCTGTTATGCTGATATCATTCGCGTCGGTAACACCTCCATGCGTATTAAGCTTGAAGTGTGGGTAATGTCCCACCCGTATAAATCAGAAGCTCGTCACAAGGTGACTGAAGGTTTTTTCACCTATGTCGCCATAGACGACAACGGACATACTATCCCCGTAGACAGACGCTAACAACCGGACTCCCCCCATGAAACAGAAAACCATTCTCGTCGGCATTGCCGGCGCCTCCGCATCCGGCAAAAGCCTGCTGGCAGAAACCCTGGTGGAAGAGCTCCAGTCAGAGCATCTGTGTGTTATTTCAGAAGATTCCTACTATAAAGACCAGACACATTTGAGCATGGAGGAGCGGGTTCGTACCAACTATGACCACCCGGAGTCCATGGATCATGACCTGATGCTGGAGCAGATGATCAAGCTGAAAAATGGTCAGGAAATCGAGGTCCCACTCTACGACTATAGTCAGCACAATCGCCGGACAGATACCCGCAAGGTAAACCCCGCCCGCGTGGTTATCTATGAAGGCATCCTCCTCTTCACCAACCCGGAAATCCGGGAAGCCTTTGACCTGCGCTTCTTTATGGATACGCCACTGGATATGTGCCTGATCCGTCGTATGAAGCGGGATATTCTCAGTCGGGGCCGGGATGTTGATTCCGTTATCAAGCAATACCTGGAAACGGTTCGTCCCATGTATATGCAGTTTATTGAACCTGCACGCCAGCATGCTGACCTGATCATTCCCCATGGCGGAAAAAACAGGATTGCCATCGATCTGATCAAAACCCAGATCCGTAACCTGATTGATTAAAAGCGACGCTGTCCCGGTATCCGCTGCCCGAAGAAGCCGAAACGGTTTGTGCTTGTTCGGGTAGCGGGAAGCATGTCAAAAACACCACCTTGCTTCCATTTCAATAACCGCCCAGGTATACTTCAGCCGTATAAGCGTCAAACACGCCCATTTTTTTCGTCCTTAAAAAAGATTTTGGGTCCGGCGCAATCTTCGCTTATCCGAAGATGGGTCTCCCCTGATCATCCAGGCTGTCCGGCCGCTTGTACATCCAACTTCCCCAAACCAACGTAGTTGCCAGTGCTGCTGTATGATTCCCGGATCACCATGCCAGGGCACTGCAAGATGGCGATTAAAAAGTTACTATGCGTGTAGAAGCTGATATCAAGCTGGGTTTCAAAGACGTTTTGTTCCGCCCAAAGCGTTCCACCCTGAAAAGCCGTTCACAGGTAAGCCTGGAGCGCACCTTCCGATTTGTTCACACTGACCAGGAATGGACCGGCGTACCCGTCATTGCTGCCAACATGGACACCGTCGGCACTTTCGCCATGGCTCTCGCCCTGGCTGAACACAAAATGCTGACGGCGGTTCACAAGCATTACACCGTCGAAGAGTGGCAGACCTTCCTCGACAACGCCCCTGAAGGCATTGAAAACCATATCATGGTCAGCAGCGGCACATCCGAAAACGATTTCGACAAAATGTCTGAAATCCTGTCCCTGAACGACAAACTCCGCTTTATCTGTATCGATGTAGCCAACGGTTACTCAGAGCATTTTGTCCAGTTCGTTGCCCGTGTTCGCCAGCGTCACCCCAACAAGGTGATTATTGCCGGTAACGTGGTTACCGGAGAAATGGTAGAAGAACTGATCCTGAAAGGTGCCGACATCGTTAAAGTGGGTATCGGACCGGGCTCCGTCTGTACCACACGCGTTAAAACCGGTGTCGGCTATCCACAGCTGTCCGCTGTTATTGAATGTGCCGATGCGGCTCATGGCGTTGGTGGTCAGGTGATTTCCGACGGTGGCTGCACCTGTGCCGGTGACGTGTCCAAGGCATTTGGCAGCGGCGCTGATTTTGTCATGATCGGCGGTATGTTTGCCGGTCACGATGAGTCCGGCGGCGAAATGGTAGAAGAAGATGGTCGGCAATTCCGCCTGTTCTACGGCATGAGTTCCACCACCGCCATGGACCAGCACGCTGGCGGCGTTGCCAACTACCGCGCCTCGGAAGGCAAAACCGTAAAAGTACCTTACCGTGGTCCGATCCTGGAAACCGTTCAGGACATCCTCGGTGGCGTACGCTCAACCTGCACCTACGTGGGAGCCGCGCAACTGAAAGAACTGTCCAAGCGAACCACGTTTATCCGGGTTCAGGAACAGGAAAACCGTATTTTTAACTAACCCCCAATCAACCACGGAGAGCACAGAGGATTTCCTCGTACTTTGTGAACTCCGTGCTCTTCGTGGTTGAAACAATCACATAATCACGCAACCACCGCAATCTCCGCAATCTCCGCAATCTCCACAATCTCCGCAACAGTCATCAGAGGAATTACCTGGCAATTGCGCTTCTGGCTCTCGATTCATGGTCATTGGTGCAGGCAAACAATTAAACCCTCCCCAGTGACAACAATGACAGGTGGAACTATCATCCAAGGATTTATTATCAACAGTTATTTCGGGATTCTGCTCCCGCCGCTGCATATTAAAATTAACGGCCTGGTCACAAACCTCTCCCCCATAGGTATGTGAATGACTGCCACTACAGCTAGAATCAGGGAAGTTATGCAGCCTCCTCGATAAAGGCAAAGCTGGCTTCTTGATAGCCTCATCATAGGCTGGAGAAAGAAAATTAGGCAGAGATTTGTCACTTTGATTTTCAACCTTCCTACCCCAGTTGCTCAAAACCGGGGTCAAAGGAGGCTCTTCAGCTAAAGACTCAGCATTAGGTGACCCACCAACAGAAGATGAGACTAACATGGAAGGGCTGGCATCTAACGGCTGCAACATATCAACACACCTTCATCGGCAAAATACGAAAATCAAAATGTACGATCGTTAGACCAACCAAACCAACAAAAAGTTCATCAATAAGCCGCAGAAATTCCCCGCTGATCAAATTCAGCCTTGATCGCATCCAGCTGCTCAGTGGATGGCGGGCGCACCGTTTCCAGCTCGTAGCTTTCACTGAAGGCATCCCACTTATGCACGCCGAGGCTGTGATAAGGCAGGATTTCCACCTTCTCAACACAATCCATTTTCTCCACCATATCTGCCAGCATGGCGGCATACAGTGGATCAACGGTAAACCCTTCCACCACCACGTAGCGGATCCAGGTTGGCTTTCTCAGCTCCTGTAAATACATGGCAAAATTACGGGTGTACCGGCCGGTGACATAGGTCAGCTTTTGATGCATCTCTTCGTCCATGTGCTTGATATCCAGAAGCACAAGGTCGGTGTAGGACAGCAGACGTTCAATATCCGGCGTGATTTGTTTGGCAAATCCATTGGTATCCAGGCAAGTATGAATACCGTGCGCTTTAAGCCCCTTGAACAGATCGGCAACAAATTCAGCCTGCAGCAGCGGCTCGCCACCAGTGACCGTAACACCACCGGTCAGAAAGCTCTTCACCTTGAGGATTTTGTCCAGAACTTCTTCATGACTGAGCACCTCACCGCCATCACGCAGATCCCAGGTATCCCGGTTGTGACAGTAGCGGCAGCGCATGTGACAGCCCTGCATAAACACAATGAAACGGATACCCGGTCCGTCTACCGTGCCAAATGAGTCCATGGAATGGACACGACCAAGGGACATGGCGACTCTCCTATTTACCCAACGAGTCTCTGTAAAAATCAGACCACTGTCTTTTACAAAAACCCTGAATACCATAAGCAAAAAAGGCCAGCAGAGCTGACCTTTTTTAAAGTTAAATTCCAGGAGGCTGTCCGAGAATAGACTGCCCTACGCGGCAACTGCTCCTGCGTTGCTCTAGCTCCTGCATCCATGCAGTCGTGCGGTGGCAGCAAATTGGTCTAAAAATTCCGTTTTGTTCGGCAAATAGCCCCGCTATTCACCTCACAAAACGGAATTTTTATCCTCAATTTTCTGCCATCCTCGCTACGGGCGCTATTCTCGGGCAGCCTCCTGACATTTACTATTACAGCGAGCTAGTAAAGGTACGGGTGATAACGTCACGCTGCTGTTCTGGTGTCAGCGAGTTGAAACGCACCGCATAACCGGAGACACGAATGGTCAGAGAAGGATACTTCTCAGGGTTCTCCATGGCATCTTCCAGCATTTCACGGTTCATAACGTTGACGTTCAGGTGCTGACCGCCCTCGCGATGTTCCTCGTGATGGAAGTAGCCATCCATCAGACCCACCAGATTCCTGCTTTGGCTTTCTTCGTCCTTGCCCAGCGCCTTTGGTACGATAGAGAAGGTGTAAGAAATACCATCCTTCGCATAGGCAAATGGCAGCTTGGCAACAGAACTCAGGGAAGCAACCGCACCGCTGGTGTCACGACCATGCATTGGGTTGGCACCCGGGCCAAATGGCTGGCCTGCACGGCGTCCGTCTGGCGTAGTACCGGTCTTCTTGCCGTATACCACGTTAGAGGTAATGGTCAGAACGGACTGGGTTGGAATCGCATCGCGATACATCGTGTGAGAAGCGACTTTCTTCATGAACGTTTCAACCAGTTCACAGGCAATCGTATCTACACGCTCTTCGTTGTTACCAAACTTCGGAAAATCACCTTCAATTTCGAAGTCGATAGCAATGCCGTCTTCATCACGCACCGGCTTGACTTTGGCGTATTTAATGGCCGACAGAGAGTCAGCAGCAACGGATAATCCGGCAATACCACAGGCCATGGTGCGAATAACATCACGGTCATGCAGGGCCATCAGAGAGGCCTCGTAAGAGTACTTGTCGTGCATGTAATGAATACAGTTCAGGGCAGCCACATACTGGCTGGCCAGCCAATCCATGAGCGTATCAAAACGTGCATAGACATCGTCGTAATCCAGGTATTCAGACGTGATCTTGTCGGTTTTTGGACCAATCTGAATTTTCAGCTTCTCGTCAACACCGCCATTGATGGCGTACAGCAGCGTTTTACCCAGGTTGGCGCGGGCACCGAAGAACTGCATCTGCTTGCCAACAACCATTGGCGACACACAGCAGGCGATGGCGTAATCATCGCTGCTCATATCAGTACGCATCAGATCATCATTTTCGTACTGGATAGAGCTGGTATCGATGGATACTTTGGCGCAATACTCTTTGAAAGACACCGGCAGCTGCTCAGACCACAACACCGTGATATTTGGCTCTGGTGATGGTCCCATGGTGTACATGGTGTTCAGGAGGCGGAAAGAGTTTTTGGTAACCAGTGTACGACCATCAAGGCCCATACCACCGATAGCCTCAGTAGCCCAGATCGGGTCGCCAGAGAACAGCTGATCGTATTCAGGAGTACGCAGGAAGCGAACCATACGCAACTTCATTACGTAGTGATCGATCAGTTCCTGGGCATCCGTTTCAGTGATTCTGCCTGCTTCCAGGTCACGCTGGATATAGATATCCAGGAAGGTAGCCGTACGTCCCAGAGACATGGCCGCACCATTCTGGGACTTAACCGCAGCCAGGTAACCAAAGTACGTCCACTGAACAGCTTCACGGGCAGAGGCAGCAGGGTTACCGAGATCGCAACCGTATTTGGCCCCCATCTCCTTGATCTGCATCAGCGCCTTGATCTGCTCCATGACCTCTTCACGCAGCTGGATGGTACGCTCAAGATCCTCGCCGGAAGTCAGCGCCGCATCCAGAGACTTGTGCTGGGCTTTCTTGTCAACAATCAGACGATCAATACCGTACAGAGCGATTCGGCGGTAGTCACCAATAATACGTCCACGGCCATAAGCATCTGGCAAACCGGTAATTATGCCAGACTTACGACAGTTGCGAATGTCCGCAGTGTAAACATCGAAAACACCGGAGTTGTGCGTCTTGCGATATTCAGTGAAGATTTTGCTAACCATGTCATCCAGTTTACGGCCATAAACTTCACAGGAAGTTTCAACCATACGAATGCCACCGTTGGCGATGATGCCACGCTTCAGCGGCTTATCGGTCTGCAGACCAACAATGGTTTCCAGATCTTTATTGATGTAGCCAGCGTCGTGAGAAGTAATAGTGGATGGCAGATCGGTATCGAAATCCAGGGGGGCGTGAGTGCGGTTCTCTTCTCTGATGCCTTCCATAACATCAGCCCACAGTTTGTCTGTCGCTTCAGTGGAACCGGCCAGGAAGGAACTGTCACCCTCGTAAGGGGTGTAGTTTTTCTGGATAAAGTCACGAACGTTGATGCTTTCAGACCAGTCGCCGGAAGTGAATCCTTCCCATGCTGCTGGCAGTTCGCTGGTGGTTACAGTCATACTAAGAGGCTCCTGATAGGTTGGAGAATTCTTTGGGGATGCTGCTCCGGGTCAGTCAGACTGCATTGATTGGCGGCGACACCAACTTGATCTGCATCAATGAAAGTAAATCATTGTCGGCTTATCGTTTGCCTATCTTGCGGGGACGCAGACATTGCGATAACACATCATCACAAAAATCATCACATCTATGTGGTCATACCGCAGGTGTAAAACTGGCCAACCCGGTGAATAAGAAATAATTTCAGTCAAATTAACGTATATACGACAATTCTGCCATCAGTGTTAATACCTACCGGCTATAAAAAAACATAAACACATTTCCACAGGAATTAACAAAAAAAGATATCCTCTTATATTTTATTAACTATCCCTTGATTAGCAAAAATTAGTTATTACCAATAGTCCAAAATTCAAAAAAATTATGAAATCAAGCAACGATCTATTTTTATGAATGCTAGTCTTTGTTTCTGTTAATTCTATTTCGTTTCGTTTTTCAAAACAATTAACGACACTAACATTATACTGTTAACGTTTGTTGCCGTTTATTCAGAGAGTTTTAAGTAGTGTTACCTATTCATACCGAAAATGGGTTTGTCTAACATCGTCAACCAAATAAAGACATTTTATCCGTTTCTGGGAGAGGATGAACAGGAGGTAGTTATGAGCAAATATATTTACACAACCATTTATGAGCAGTTCACCGGCCTGAAGCCACCTGAGCCAAAAGACCACAAGCCACGTCGCCGTAGAGGCTACGGTCACCCTTATCGTATGCGCCTGAATATGCAGGAAGGTTCTGTCCAGAACAGTGAACTGCTGTCTGACCGGGACTCAGAAAGAGACCTGTATGAACAGACGCCTGTTTCCGTTTTTCAGCCATCGGTTACCAAGCAGCCTGTCCGCAGGTTTTCATCCGGTGGTCAAAGCTATCGCAGTGGTAACAGCGTTGGTAACAACAGCGCCATCAGCGGCACTATGAACTGCAGGCCTGCTGCGCCTGAAGACCGCCATAGCAGCGCCGAGCCCAAGGTAACCTACAAAAAGCGCCGCCAGTACGGGCCTTCAGGCTTCGGTATTGGCTCAATGAGCAGAGACGGCAACGACAACTCTGATTATTGAATACCCGTTTTATATTGATTGTTTTTGAATACTGACACTACCAGCCAGGCTTATTCAGCGGAGCTTGTCTAGCGGAACCCATTCATTACTTTCCCGGATTATTTTCGCCAAAGGCCCTTATTTCAAGGCCTTTGTGCTCTTTTTGAACCCATAAAATCAAAGCGTTCTTTGCTGTAGATAGCTGTCATAATCCGGAATATGCCGGTTATGAGATTGTCCAAGCAAGTCTGACGAGAATATGTAATCCGCCGAGCTCTGGTTACAGGCAACCGGGATATTCCACACCGCTGCGATCCGTAACAATGCCTTAACATCCGGATCATGAGGCATTGGCTCAAACGGGTCCCAGAAAAATACCAGCAGATCCAGTTTGCATTCAGAAATCAATGCACCAATCTGCTGGTCTCCACCCAGCGGACCACTGATAAACTTTGTGACCGGCATCGACAGCTCTTTTTCCAGCAGACTTCCTGTGGTACCCGTGGCAAAAAGATCATGACCCTGCAGCTTTTCCTTATGGCGCAGACTCCACTGCACCAATTCCCCTTTCTTATTATCATGAGCGACCAGGGCAATGCGCTTCTTGGATGAGACACTGTATTCTTTATAAATCATAAAGTACTTCTCTATTTTTTCTGCGAAAAAATATAAAAATGGAAAGCGCTATATTCTCACTGAATAAAAAAAAATGCGATGACTTCTCTCGAAATCATCGCATTGTTCTAGTACATGGTTTCAATGAGTTTGACGTGTACAATCTCCGTTCACCCTGAGCGGAGTCGAAGGGTGCTTGGCACGATCTATCAGAGTCCGGAGTTTCCGCCTTTAGGCCCTATGGGTCCTTCGACAGGCTTAGGACGAACGTAGTACGGAGGCACGACAACCCGTCAAACTCATTGAAACCATGTAATAATCTTCAGAAAAAATTCATGACAGGTACTTAATCATCACCCCCGCTGCTACCGCTGAGCCAATAACACCCGCTACATTGGGACCCATGGCATGCATCAGCAGGAAGTTCTGCGGATTGGCCTCAAGCCCCATTTTGTTAGAGACCCTGGCCGCCATGGGTACCGCTGACACCCCGGCTGAACCAATCAACGGATTCACTTTGGTAGACGACACCCGATTCATCAGTTTTGCCATCAGGACACCACTGGCGGTACCGATACAGAATGCCACAATCCCCAACGCCAGAATCCCCAGAGTTTCCATTTGCAGAAACTTGTCAGCACTCAGTTTTGAACCAACCGACAGCCCGAGGAAAATGGTGGTGATGTTGATCAGCGCATTTTGCGCTGTATCCGACAGGCGCTCAACCACACCACACTCTTTCATCAGGTTACCAAAACAGAACATCCCCAGCAGCGGAGCCGCATCGGGTAATAACAGGGCCACCAGCACCAGCAGTAAGATCGGGAAAACGATTTTTTCCGTCTTGCTCACTGATCGCAGCTGTGTCATGACAATCCTGCGTTCCTCTGCCGTGGTCAGCGCTTTCATAATCGGCGGCTGAATCAGCGGAACCAGAGCCATATAAGAGTAAGCAGCCACCGCAATGGCACCCAGCAGGTGGGGAGCAAGCACGCTGGATACATAGATCGCAGTAGGACCATCCGCACCACCAATAATACCGATAGCAGCGGCATCCGCCAGGCTGAAATTCATCAGCCCCATAGAGCTCAATACAATAGCGCCAAACACTGTGGCAAAAATACCAAACTGAGCGGCAGCCCCCAGAAACAGGGTTTTCGGGTTAGCGAGCAACGGACCAAAATCCGTCATGGCACCCACCCCCATAAAGATCACCAAAGGAGCAACACCGCTGCCAATAGCCACACTGTAAAACTGATAAAGGACACCGTTCGTGTACCCTGCATCAGCAATAATGTGACTCACTACAGTCCGGGTTGCCGCATTCGCTTCATGGTATAAAGCATAAAGTTGATCCGGGGCAGCCGAAGCACTGCCCAGCGCTTCGGCAACCGCCTGCATCAGTGCAGGGTTAGCTATATGAAGCGCCTGCTCAATGGCGGAAAACGCCAGACCGGCCTGGGGAATATTGGCCAGAATTCCACCAAAACCAATAGGTACCAGCAGTAGAGGCTCAAATTGCTTGCGGATGGCCAGATACAGCAACCCAAAGCCCACCAGAATCATAACGAACTCTCCGGCGGTAAGGTTGTATAACCCGGAGCCCTCCCAGAGCGTTAATAGCTTTTCCATGGCATATTTCTCGACCAGACTTTTCTCTTTGAGAGACCTCTGTAAGAGGTCTCCCTAACGCTTTTTATTAAGCCAGGGCAAGCAGGGTATCACCCACCGCTACACTGTCACCTTCACGCACATCAACCGACGTCACCTGTCCGGAACGCGGGGCACGAACTTCCGTTTCCATTTTCATGGCTTCAAGAATAAGCAACACATCACCTTCTTGAATATGCTGCCCCGGTATGACATTCACCTTCCAGATATTACCGGCCAGTGGTGCGGGCATTGGCTCACCTTCAGAGGCTGATGTGGTTGTCGCTTCAGGTTGGGCTGTCGGCGCTGAAACCGGAGCCAGCATGGAAGAAACATCACCACCTTCTGAAACCTGAACGGTATAGGCATTGCCATTAACGCGAACGGTATAAACAGAATCCTCCGTTGGAGGAGCCACGGAAGTTGCCTGGGCAGCAGGCTTCACTTCCGGTTCGGTCCCGGGAGCAGGTTCGAAAGCATCAGGGTTACCGCGATTCTGCAGGAACTTCAGACCAACCTGCGGGAACAGGGCGTAGGTCAGAACATCATCCACGGTCTGATCCGCCAGATTGATGCCCTTCTCTTTGGCCAGGCCATGGAGTTCAGCAGTCAGTTCTTCAAATTCAGCTTCAAGCAGATCTGCCGGACGACAGGTAATCGCTATCTTACCCTCCAGCACTCTGTCCTGAAGACTTTGGTTAAACGGTGCCGGTGTAGCACCGTACTCACCTGTTAAAATCCCCCGGGTCTCTTTGGAGATGGTTTTATAGCGCTCACCGGTCAGTACATTGAGAACCGCCTGGGTGCCAACAATCTGGGAAGTGGGCGTGACCAGTGGAATCATCCCCAGGTCTTCACGAACTCTTGGAATCTCCTGCAGCACTTCATCAAACTTATCACTGGCCCCCTGCTCTTTCAGCTGACTTTCCATATTGGTCAGCATGCCACCGGGTACCTGAGCAATAAGGATTCTGGAGTCAACGCCACGGAGTTGACCTTCAAACTTCGCGTATTTTTTTCGGACCACCCGGAAGTAAGCAGCCACTTCTTCCAGCTTGTGCAGATCAAGCCCGGTATCACGCTCAGTCCCCTGCAATGCAGCAACGATAGCCTCAGTTGGCGAATGTCCATAGGTCATCGACATGGAAGAGATGGCCGTATCAACACGATCAACACCGGCTTCAACGGCCTTGAGCAGTGACATGGAAGAAAGGCCGGAGGTGGCATGGCAGTGCAGCTGAATTTCCAGGTCCGTTTCTCGCTTTAATCGGGAAACCAGCTCATACACGTCAGTCGGCGTAATAATGCCGGACATGTCCTTAATGCACAGAGAATCCGCACCCAGATCCTCGATCTCTTTGGCCAGAGAGACCCAGCTATCCATGGTATGAACCGGACTGGTGGTGTAAGAGATCGTCCCCTGGGCATGAGCACCCTGCTTCTTCACCGCTTTCATTGCCTGCATCAGGTTACGGGGATCGTTCATGGCATCAAATACCCGGAACACATCCATACCATTGGCAACGGCACGCTCAACAAATTTATCCACGACATCGTCAGCATAGTGACGGTATCCCAGCAGATTCTGTCCCCTTAACAGCATCTGCTGAGGGGTCCTGGGCATGGCTTTTTTCAGCTCGCGCAACCGCTCCCAGGGGTCTTCTCCCAGGAAGCGGATACAGGCATCAAAGGTGGCACCACCCCAGGTTTCGAGAGACCAGTAGCCGATCTGATCCAGCTGTTCTGCGATCGGCAACATATCTTCAATGCGAAGACGGGTAGCAAACAGTGACTGATGGGCATCCCTCAACACCACATCGGTAATACCCAGCGGCTTTTTATTGGCTAATGGCTTTTGTACGTCAGACATAACCCTTCTTTATCCCCCGGTTATTGGCGTTTTTCTGCTTGAGCTTTTTTTGTTCTGTGCATTTGAATGGCTGCACTGATAACAGCAATCAGTTCACCCTGATCATCGGATGACGATGGCTGGCTATTCACTGGAATGGGATTGGCTACAGATGGTAACGGTTCCTGAAAATACCGATCGATGATTGTTGACATCAGGCTGGTTGCCAGCACCAATAGCGTCAGAAACAGGAACACAAAACCCATTCCAAAGAGCATCAGGCTGGAACCTTCTGAAATAAGGTCCGATGGATTCATCAAGTAAGTCCTTTGTTTTTTTCAGGCTTGCAGGTCCGGTCAATCCCCTCAGGCAGTTCTGCCCTGCCGGAACCATTGCTGATTATTATTTCCATGAACAGGTTCATGGCTCTTGGCTGTCTTACGCCTCCTGGCTGCGTCAGTATACTACTGAACATTGTGTAATAAGCAATCAGTCATCCGGACTATGTTGTCTATAAAAGAAGCCCAGGACTACCTTCGACAGCATCTCGCAAAAGGAAGGTTGCCTCAGTCCGGAAAAAAATTCACCGACGTAAATCAATAAAAGTTGGCCAACCGATAAAATTGGCCATCCGTTATTAGGGCCTGTCGGACTTAAGACTGTCCTAGGCCGCTCTTGCCAGGTCAGAGCAGAGGATTTCCACAATGCCATCAGCGTCACGGAGGGAGCGGATGCGCTCAAACAGATTCTGGGCTTGCGGATACGCTTTACGCAGATAATTGAGCCACTGCTTCAGACGGGAAGGATGGTATTGCCATTTGCCATTTTGACGATCTCTGTCGCTTAATTGCAGAATCAGCTGCAACACTGAAGACCAGCTCATGGGCTTGACGGATTCCCGAATCATGGTAGTGATATTCGGCGTTACCAGCGAAGGCCGCCCGACCATCAGGTCAGTGCAGCCGGAAGCGTCCATACAGCGCCTGGCATCTTCATGATTCCAGATCTCGCCGTTGGCGATCACCGGAATCCCCAGGTTTTCCCGAATTTTGCCAATGTATTCCCAGTGAGCCGGAGGCCGATAGCCCTCCGCCTTTGTCCGGGCATGCACCGCCAGTTCCGAGGCGCCTGCCTGTTCAATAGCACGGGCGTTTTCCAGGAATAACGACTTGTCTTCATAACCCAGGCGAATTTTAGCCGTCACCGGCAGCTCTGCCGGAACAGCCTCCCGAACCGCCCGGACAATACTGAACAGCTGATCCGGCTCCCGCAGCAAAATTGCCCCGCCCCGGTTTTTATTGACCGTTTTTGACGGACAGCCGAAGTTAATGTCCACTCCGGGCGAGCCAAGTTTCACTGCACGCTGGGCATTCAGTGCCATATATTCCGGGTGACTGCCCAGCAGCTGTAAACGAACAGGTGTACCATTCGAAGTTTTTGCCCCCTGCAACAACTCCGGACAGGTACGATAAAAGACCCGGTTCGGCAACAGCGTATCTGTTACCCGGACAAACTCGGTAACACAGAGATCGAAGGTATTGATGCCGGTGAGCAGATCCCGCATATCGTGATCCATAACGCCTTCCATCGGCGCCAGTATCAACCGCATGGCATGCCTCTTGAGTGAAAAAGCGCCAATTCTACCGTCAGCAGGCCTGATAATAAAATAAGGAGCACTCACAGATAACGCTGACTTCACCTATATGGCTAACCATAAGGAATCGAATATTTATGGTGTATGCCGGAGTCAGGCACGGTGGGAACCAATATATTTTGCTGTGGTCACATAAGTCGCAATGATTCGCACAAGCGCTGCTGCTTACCCTATGCCAGCAGCATTAAATAAATACAAATCAGAGTTAGTTATGGATACGTCTATCAGAAATCTACCAGCCGTTGCGCAACGCCCACAACAGTCAGGGCCTCAGGAACCTCCTGTCGCCACAGAATTTTCAGGGTGGACTGTCTACATCGGTGCCGGTTCCTCAAATATACCCTCACTGCCGCCTACTCATTCGTTGCTCGACCTACCAGGCCCCGATTACTCATGCCTTCCTTCCGCTTGTACTTCAATTGCCAATAACCCGGGGACAGATTTGGTTTCAGGCGATAACCTCCCTGCAACCTTTAAGCGTTGCTTACTCAGGCTGAATGAGGCCTACGATACCAACTTTTCAGAACTGGCTGATACATTAAGCTATTGCGTACCAATGTCGTCAGCAAAGGCCCCATTCTGGAACATATTCCATGAAGTTATCGACCTGCCGTCACTGGAAAGCAACAGTAGTCAAAAAATCCGGGAAACAGGCCAAAAAATACACCAGCTATACATTGATGAACACGATGTTCTCGCTACTAAAAATGCATATTCCAGAATCAGTGAACTCACCATCGTGCTGTGCTTGCACTTCCTCGAGCAAAAGTTCATCCTCGAACATCCGGAGCCAATCCAGCAAAGCTCTGTCGATGTCACCAGGTCGGATGAAGCTTCAACAGACTGTCAACATTTACTGCCTGCCCGGGTCATAAAGACCTTTTTCGAAAAGTTATTATCTGGTATTGATAAATCCGGCAGGGCAGACGCTGGGATAAGAGTTAAAAAATTTATAAAAGATAACCAGCCAGGTTTAAAGAAGGATATGCGCCTTCAGCAGCCTGCCACTGGCCATCTGAAGTTTTCCGGACTGCGTTACGACGATATTCCCGGCGCTACTGTTGCGAAATTATATCATTCTGAACTTAGTGACCATTCACGTAATTTCTCTATCGATCTGTACGGTTTAATAGAAGCATTAGGTCAAACGCAGAGCCGAAGCTGGCCCCCTGTTACCCATGACCCTCTGCATTGTGCCATACACAGAGTTGCCTACGAAACATACAAACCAAAACTTGAACCGATAAATTTCTTCAAGAACAGGCTGGAGCCCTTCAGAGATCGGAATGCACGAACTCTGCTGGAATTAATAGAATACTTTCGAAACCGGTTTGCCTGGAAGCACCGCAATGGGCCAACCCGTGAAGCCCCAGAAATGGGTGAAAAATATAATGTTGTTCATCAAGCCCTTCAGGAATCATCCGCTGGCATCGGTCAGGGCAGTAGGACCATGAAAGACGAGCTCAGAAGATTCCTGGAACTCTGCTGTACTAATAATACGAGGGTAAAACAAAGGCTAGAAAGTTTTTTTAATAAAACGTGACGCCATTATATTATCCCGGATCTGGTACATGGTCAGAAAGAACCTTGAGCACCACTGCCACTACCAGGAGACTGTTCTCGGGCAGTCTCCTTGCTCATGGTTCTTTACCCGATAGTCGGCACTGACTATGCTTGCAGCTTTTCGCCTGATATTGAATATTGAAACAGAAAGCCGTGTCCAATCATCCACCAAACCATCCGAATCACACCATCACTGCTGATATCCAGTGGGAAAATGGCCTGCCAATCTCCACCCGGTTTAATGATGTCTACTTTTCCCGGGCCTCGGGTATTGCCGAAACACGCCATGTGTTCCTGGAACATAATCATCTCCCCGGGCGGTTTCGTCAACTGGTACCCGGTACCACGTTCACCATTGGCGAAACCGGCTTTGGCACTGGTCTGAACTTCCTCTGTGCCTGGCAGCTCTTTCTGGAAAAGGCCCCTGATAACACCTCTCTGGTCTTTATCAGCACGGAGAAGTATCCACTCCAGCAGGATGACCTGCAAAAAGCACTCAATGTGTTTGAGGAGCTGACACCTCTGGCCAACAGAATGATCAGCGCCTATCAATTGAGTGAGGAAAATATCGACCTGCAATTTTCAGACCGCGCATCAGGCAAACACATCCGTCTTCATATTTTGATTGGTGATGTGCTGGACACATTGCCTCATATCAACGAGAAGGTTGACGCCTGGTTTCTCGATGGCTTTGCCCCGGCCAAAAATCCGGATATGTGGCAACCCAAACTGTTCCAGACCCTGAAAGCCAAAAGCCATGAGCAATCAACCTACGCCACCTTCACTGCGGCCAGACTGGTTCGGGACGGGCTGACGGAGGCAGGCTTCTCAGTGACCAAACAACCGGGCTTTGGCCGCAAGCGGGATATGATTGCCGGCCGCTTTGTCCCCCCGGGTCTGCCTGTGAGCAAACCCTGGTTTGCGCCCGCTGGCCACAGCAACCCTGAAAAAACAGCCATCGTCGTCGGTGGCGGTCTGGCGGGCTGCAGCGCTGCATGGGCGCTGGCCCGTCGGGGATGGCAGGTCACCATTCTGGAACAACATCAGGCCCTGGCCAGCGAAGCATCGGGTAATCCGCAGGGTGTTCTCTATGCCAAACTTTCTGCCGATAACACGCCGCTCAGCCAGTTCATCCTTAAAGGTTATCAATTCACCCTGGATACGCTAAAAGCACTGGAAGTTGAACAGTGGCAGCAGTGCGGTGTTATCCAGTTAGCCATTGATGCCAAAACGGATCAACGATACCAGGCCCTGGATAAACAACATCCGAATGCTCTGCTGCAATACCTGACGGAAGCGCAACTGAGCGATATCGCCGGATTGGGTATTCACTATCCCGGCCTCTACTTTCCCCAGGCAGGCTGGGTGCACCCACCCGCACTCTGTCAGGCTTTGGCCGATCACCCAAACATTCGGGTGGTCACCAGCACGACGGTGAATACGATCGAACCCGTTGAGCAGGGCTGGCTGGTGAAAACCGATGGCGACAGGTTGCACAGTAAAACCGTGATCATTGCCCGGGGAGCGGCCAGTCATCAGTTGTCACAGTTTAACTACCTGCCACTTAAAGCCATCCGTGGCCAGATTACTCAGGCCAGAGCAACCACCGAAAGTGACAAACTGGCCTCCTGTGTCTGCGGAGAAGGCTATATAGCCCCCGCTGTCGATGGCTATCACACCCTGGGCGCAACGTTCAGTTTTAACGACAAAGGTACAGAAGTTCGAGAAGCCGACCACCTGGAAAACCTGGCCATGCAGGCCGGGAATTTCCCTGCCATGTATCAGGCACTCGGCGGAACTGATGCACAAGTGACCGGCGGACGCACAGGGTTCCGCTGCACAACACCGGATTACCTGCCCGTGGTGGGTCCCATCGTTGACCTTAAGCACTTTGTTGCCGCTTATGCACCCCTCAGAAAAAACAGCAAGTTGACCATTGACGTCTGCCCTGAATATCTGGAAGGCCTGTACGTGACCGCCGGACACGGCTCCAGGGGAATAATCTCCTGCCCTGTTGCCGGTGAGATTCTGGCCACCATGATCACCGGTGAGCCCGATAGTACTGTCGGTCTATCAATGCCTGCAAAACTGCTGGAAGCGATTCACCCCTCCCGCTTCCTGATCAGGGATCTGATCAGAAATAAAATATAGGAGGCTTATGACGAGAGTTATAACGGAAGCGAGACTGCCGTCTTTCCTCGACCAATAAACTAGGTAAAAATCGCAAAAAAACAGGTAGCAATACGCAGGGAGGAATCAACAATGGCTGTCTATCTTAGTAGGCATGGATTAGGTAACACATGGTTACCTGTTCATGAAGCTCCTGTTTCAATCCATTCAGCAAACTGCGTCCGGGCAACCTGATCTATCTCTTGGTTGCCCGTTTTTTTTGTCTGGGTGAAAATCTTTAGCGGCTACTTAAGTAGTTAACCAAGACAAACACCCGTACCTTTCAGACCACAGTAACCGCCGGGATTCCTGGCCAGATATTGCTGATGGTATTCTTCTGCGTAGTAAAACGGCGGAGCCCCACGAATTTCTGTGGTAATGTCCGGATAGCCCTGCTGTTGCAAAGACGTTGAGAATTCACTCCTTGAGCTTTCAGCCAATACGGCCTGTTCATCCGTGGTGGTATAAATGGCTGAACGATACTGAGTTCCCACGTCGTTACCCTGCCTCATTCCCTGGGTTGGGTCATGGGATTCCCAGAAACATGCTAATAAAGCCTGTGTCGTTACCTTTTCAGGATCGTAAACCACCATCACCATTTCTGTATGCCCGGTTGCTCCGGTGCAGACCTCTTCATAAGTAGGATTGGGTGTGTAACCACCTGCATAGCCAACCGCCGTTGTATAAACACCGGGCAGTTGCCAGAACAATCGCTCTGCTCCCCAGAAACAGCCAAGCCCCAGGTAGATGGTCTGCAAGCCTTCGGGAAATGGCGGCCTCAATGGCTGTCCATTGACATAATGCCGGGCCGGGACCGGCATCACGTCTTCCCTGCCCGGCAGGGCTTTTTCTTCAGTTGGAAGTTGCTGTTTATCAGGGTCTTTACCAAAGAATGTCATGATTATGTCCTCCCTGGCAGGGATCATAACATACCGCAGGGTCTGATGGATTTACTGATCCCCAAGGGTTAACAGTGCAGGGTCAAGCCGCTTATCAAACCAGTTATAGCGCCAGTCAAGATGGGCACCGGTAACCCGGCCAGTGGCACCCACTTCACCGATAGTCTGCCCTCGTTTGATAGCCGCCCCACTTTTCACAGAGACTTTGCTGAGATGGAGAAAGCTGGAAAAAATACCGTGGCCATGATCAATAATGATGGTGCCGCCGGAATAGTAGAGATCCGGGTCCACCAGTCGCACAACCCCATCAGCCGGTGCCACTACCGGTGTGCCTGTGGGTACGGCGATATCCAGGCCGTAGTGTGGCCGCCCCGGTTGACCGTTATACACGCGCTGGCTGCCATAAACGCCACTGATGCGACCTTTTACCGGCCAGTCAAAGCCGTTAAAAAAATCCTCCTGATCGGTATCAGGTACTCTGGCTGCACGCACCTGTTGAGCTTCTCTGCGGATGCGGGATAGCACCCGCTCATCCGGTGATACATATTTTCTGGCAATCCCGGTCAACCGCTGAATATCATATTCCCGAGGCTTCAGGATTAAATAAAACGTCTTCAGTTCGCCACTGGCAAAATGCTCTGTATAGAACTGCTTCAGTTCTGCATCACGACCAAAGCCTAGAATAAAGCGCCCATCTTTCGCTACTCTGACTTCCTGGTTGTCATAAACAATCCGACTCCCCGGTGCTGCCTGACCGACCAAAATACCTCCGGGTGTCAGCTGGCTCTGCAGACCGTCTGCACTGACCATCAGAGAAAACACCAGAAGAAAAAAACCTGTAACGAGATGCATTTAAACGTTCTCCTTTTATCATCCTGCCTGGTAATCATTATCGACATTATGATGTTTAACAAAATTGGCACATAACAAAACAGCCTTAAATGGCAATAACTTATTTTTAGAGAGATAAGATATTAATATCAATAAGTTATATACACCTACCATTGCAAAAATAAGAATCAGCAGTATTGTCAGTAATACTAAACACAGTGTTATGAACTTTTGGCTCAGCTCGTTATAAATTACTCCCATAACTTGAACAAAACGCCCAATACACCGGATTGTATTGAAGAAACTACGGATAATGGAGTGTATCTATGTTTGGAACTGGAACTGCTACTGCTACTACTGGCAATCAACAAAAGACCACCTTTCTTACTGACTTCCAAACTGACATGATCAACGGAGGGCGCTTCGGGCAAAGGAAGACCACAAAGCCATCAACTACTTCAGCTACCCAGAAAAGTATGTCGGGCACTGACTTTTTGGCAAAGCCAAGTTTAAAAGACCGGCTGGTTTATCCATTCAAGGCGGTCAGAAACCGAATCTTAACGGCCATGATGTTCAGTGGCTCCGCAGGCATGTTTTTGGGCATGGGTGCCGGTGCGGCAGTCGGTGCTACAGCAGGATTTACTGTGGCTCTGATTCCTCAGATATTAGACTTGCTGACTTTTTCTTTTAACCCCTATATTGTTGCCGCTGGTGCCTATGTTGGCAAAGAGGCAGGCATCCGTACCGGTGCCGTTCTCGGGCTTGGCATTGGCGCAGTTGCCACTCTGGCATCTGCTGCCATAGCTCTTGCTCTCAGCGTGGTTCATCTACCAAGGGACATCTATCATGCGGCAACCCTGGATGCCCCCCGTCTGGATGCACCACTGCCGGAGAAGCCATGGCTCACACAGCAACTCAGTCAGGAATTGTCCAAATTTAACGAATAAAAGCCTCAGGACATCATTTTGGATTTAATCATTCCGGGAACTGAAGGTTTTCAATCACGGTACTTTTATAAGCTTCAGCCGCCATTGGGCGGCTTATTTTCTGAAAGTCCCGGTTTAACTGTTCGGCAAATGCCTTAACCCGCATCCAATCGGTAAACTCGGTATTCCTGGTAACATCAACAGGCCCCCCGGTCAGCTTCATAATCAAGCGGATCATCTGTTTATCAATCCAGCGATATCGGGTATACAGCAAAGCACCGGCAAACACTTCCACCCGGTCCGGAGTCCATGAACTCTGTTTCAGGAATTTCTGCAGGTAACGGTTGTTATGAGGGTCCCGTCGTTCAGGCTTGCGGGCGGTCAGATTGACGGAAAAAAAGTAACCCGGAATGGTTGCCAGCTGGTCACTGTATTGCCTGATAAACTGGTAACACGCTTTATGGTGTTTGCCATAACGAATCGAACAACCAAGAATAACACCATCATAAGACCGAAGTAAGAAGCCGTCGTTCAGATCAGTAATAGAGCTGACAAACGTCTCATGACCAGCCTGGGCCAGGCAGTAGCCGATTCTTTCGGTAATTTTTCGGGTCTGGCCTTCACACCCCTGGTGCAACAACGCTATACGGGACATATCTAAATACGTGAGTAATTATAAAACCAATATTTGCGTAGATAATAACCAACTTATAAGTCGGTAGTGTTAACTCAGATCAACAAAGCGGCGAATAGAAGTTGTTCAGATGGTCGCCCTGCAACTCCGTCCGGGACGAACGGAGTTTGGGAGTCATTGACGGGTTCCTTTATTGACCTCCAAACTCCGTTCGTCTTGAGCGGAGTCGAAAGGCGTAAACTCCATACCCTGAATACTGTGCCAATCACCCTTCGACCGTGCATCCTGAGCTGGGTCGAAGGACGCTCAGGGTGAGCGGAGATTATACACACCAAATTCATCGAAATGATGTGCTAGCCCTTATACAGTTTTGGATTCAACACATCCCGGAGCCAGTCCCCCAGAAGGTTGAGCACCAACACCAGCACCACCAGCACAATCCCGGGAATAACCGTAATCCACCAGCTGCCAGAGAAGATATACTCAAAACCACTGGAGATCAGAGACCCCAGAGAGGGCTGGGATACCGGCATACCAAGACCCAGGAACGACAACGCAGCCTCACTGATAATCGCATTGGCAATCTGCACCGTCGAGATCACCAGAATAGGCGACAGTGAGTTTGGCAGGATATGTCGAAACATAATGCGCCCGGCACCAAAGCCCATAACCCTGGCCGCCTCCACATACTCCTTCTTCTTTTCTGCCAATACCGATGCCCGAACCGTACGGGCATATTGAGGCCATTCGGCAATACCAATCACCAGTATCAGCATTAACATGGCCAGCTTACTGTAGAGTTCCGAACCAAAAGAGGCCTGGAAAACCGCCAGCACGATAATCGCCACCATCATGGTAGAGAACGACAGCTGAATATCCGCAACCCGCATCAGAAAACTATCGATTCGACCACCAAAGTAACCGGCGGTCAGGCCCAGAACAATCCCCAGAAAAGCCTGCAGCAACACCGCAAACAGACCGATCGCCAATGAGATGCGCATACCATAGAGAATGGTGCTGAACAGATCACGACCCTGGTCGTCGGTGCCCAGCAGAAAACGTTCATCCCCCTCTGCTGACCACACCGGGGCAATTTCCGAATCCATAATATCAATGGTTGAAAGATCGTAGGGATTGGTGGGTGCCAGGATCGGAGCCAACAGCGCAGCCCCAACCAACAGCGCAAAAATCAGGGCACAGACCATGGCCACCTTGTCACGGGTGAAGCTGTACCAGAAGGTGGAGTTCCTGAAACGCTCCCAGCGCCCTGGCGCTATATTGGCCGCAGTAGATTCCTGATCGACCGGCGCGTTCGACATCATTTCACTCATTGGGCACTCCTCGCCAGTCTGACGGTGGGATTAATCAGGCCGTACAGCAGATCCACCAGCGTATTCACCACCACAAAAATGGCACCCACAACGATCAGGTAAGCAACAATCAGCGGCGTATCCACCCGGTTGACCGCTTCCAGAAACAGAAAGCCCATGCCCGGCCATTGGAAGACAGTCTCCGTAAGAATGGTATAAGCGACCATGGTTCCTATCTGCACACCGCCAACAGTGATCACCGGCAGCATGGTGTTCTTCAGGGCATGGAGGAAATAGATACGAGCCTTTTTCAACCCTTTCGCTTTGGCAAACTTGACGTACTCGGTATGCAACACTTCTGACATTTCAGAGCGAATCAGTCGGATAAACAGTGGCAGCATAATGCTGGCCAGCGAGATGGCAGGCAGAATCAGATGCAACAGGCCATCCCGGGTAAACAGGCCACTCTCCCAGCCACCGATAACCGGCACCAGCTCACCCCGACCATAAGATGGCAGCCAGCCCAGCTCAATAGAGAACAGGTAAATACTGAAAATAGCGGTCAGAAAGACAGGGACAGAAATGCCGAGAATACTGAACCCGAGAATTAACCGGGTAAACCAGCTGTTGGGTCGGATGGCGCAATACACACCAGCGGGAATAGACACCAGAATAATGATCAAACTCGCGGCAAACACCAGCTCAAGGGTGGCGGGCATTTTGGCCAGGATAACGTCCAGCGCTGGTGCTTTAAAAAAATAAGAATCCCCCAGGTCGCCCTGTAACGCGTTACCCATAAATCTTGTGTATTGAGTGAGGAACGGGTCGTTTAACCCCATCTCGTCACGCAACTTTTCACGTTCGGCTTCTGACACCGATTGCCCTACCAGCTCCCGGAGTGGATCCCCAAGATTGTCCTGTATGGAAAAGCTGATAATACTGATGACAAACATCACTATCAGCCCCTGCATAAGCCTACGCATTAAAAATAACAGCATAAATATCGATGCCCATAGCCTGCGATGCCAATAGTCGATGCACCGGCTAACTAACCGGTGCTGACCGCAGTCACTTCACAGGAAGTAAAATGACTGCTGTCGTCCTTCAGATAAAGGTGTTCAAGGGATTACTCCTTAATCACCAGGTCGCCCAGGTAAGGGAAGTTCATCACGTTAACAACGTCTTTGGCGGCCACGTTCTTGCTGGCACCCCAGGCAAGGTTCTGCCAGTGCAGGGGAACAAAGGCTGCTTCCTCATAGAGGGTACGCTCAACGTCCTGCAGAATCTGTGCCCGTACGGTTGGATCGGTTTCAGAACCTGCCTTCTTAACCAGCGCGTCTACTGCCTCATTGCAGTAATTGCCGGAGTTGTACTGTCCCCAGCCGGAAACCGAATCGGCACAGGCTGTGAGATACTCGGTAAAGTTGGCGGAATCTTCCGTATCGGAGTACCAGCCAATCATCATCATATCCGCAGAACGCTCATCAAACTCTGGCCAGTACTGTGCTTTTGGCAGGGTTTTCAGATCCACTTTAATGTTAATTTTTGACAGCATGGAAGCCACCGCCTGAGCGATCCGGGCATCGTTCACATAACGGTTATTGGGAGCCATCATGGTGATGGCGAAGCCATCTTCATAACCGGCGTCTTTCATCAGCTGCCTGGCCTTTTTCAGGTCATAACGTGGCTGCAAATCATCAACATAACCGGCGTAGCCTTTTGGCCCCTGCTGACCGGCAGGTGTCGCAAAGCCTTTCATTATTTTCTTAACGATGCCGTCATTGTTGATGGCATAATTAATGGCCTGACGAACACGCTGGTCTTTGAACGCGGGAACACGCTCCTGGTTCAACTGGAAACTGATGATACGGGTGCCACCAAGTGTTACCAGATCCGTATTGCCAGACCGCTTGATACGCTCATGATCGTTAGGCGGCACAGGGAAGATAAAGTCCACATCACCGGACAGCAGAGCGGCTACACGGGTTGGACCTTCTTTAATGGGGGTAAGCACAATTTCATCCACATTACCCGGCGATTGCTTATCCCAGTAACCAGCAAACCGTTGGAAATCGACACGCACGCCCTGCTCACGCTCGGTCACAATAAACGGCCCGGTACCAGAAGCATTTTTAGAGGCATAGGTATCGCCGTGCTTTTTCAGCAGCGACTTCTCCTGACCTGTGCTATCCAGACCTGCATAGAACTTGCTGTCCATCGGGAAGATATAGGTGGCAGAGTTCAATACCAGGGGGAACGCCTCTTTGGTCACCAGATCAAAGGTATGGTCGTCAATGACCTTCACGGCGGCAAAAGGCTCGAACACCGCTTTGAAATCCGGACTGCTGGCCAGTCGCTGAAAAGTCCATTGAACGTCGGCAGACGTCAGTGCATTACCGCTGTGGAATTTAACGCCTTTACGCAGGGTAAAGCGCATGGTCCTGTCATCAATACGCTGCCACTTTTCCGCCAGACGAGGCTCAAACTGAAGGTTGTCATCCCAACGAACCAGTGGATCAAATACCAGGTGCGACAACTGCAGCGTGGCACCGGACAGCTGCTCATGCGGGTCCAGAGATACCGGATCGGAATCGTAGGCCATTTTTAAAGTAGCGGCCTGGGCCCCTACCGCCAATGATGCTGCCAGAATGGCTCCGGCCAGTCTTTTTATAGGTCTCTTAATAGAGAGCTTCATGGTTTTTTTCATCGTTCCCCCATTACAGGTGTTTCACTTTTTAAAATTACTCAAGAACTATACCTAAGAATGCGCAGCAACACTGGCTTCAATATCCAACCCACTGCGGGACAGATGCTCAACCCTTGGCATCATATTGATCAGATGTCGGGTGTACTCATGGTGAGGATCACTGAAAATCCGATCGGTGTCCCCCACTTCAACCAGTGTTCCCATCTTCATCACACCGATGCGGTCACACATCTGCAGAATAACCGGCAGATCGTGGCTGATAAACAGCATGGTCAGGCCAAGCTCCTCCTGAAGGTCTTTTAACAGGTTGAGAATCTGAGCCTGTACCGATACGTCCAACGCCGAGGTCGGCTCGTCACAGATCAGGAATCTCGGGCGGGTTACCAATGCCCTGGCAATGGAGATGCGCTGACGCTGGCCGCCGGAAAATTCATGGGGATACTTGACCCCGGCCGCACGCCCAAGGCCAACGTGATCCAGCAGATCCGCCACGATACTATTGATCTGACGTTCAGATTCGGCCAGTTGATGAAAACGAATGGGCTCGGCAATGATGTCTTGCACCGTCATTCGAGCATTCATGCTGGAATAGGGATTTTGAAACACCATCTGAATCTGACGGCGAAATGGCTTACGCTGCTTTTCAGTCAGCCGGGTAATATCCTGACCGGCAAACTCAATCAATCCGGAGTCTGGTGGATAAAGACCGGCGATAATCCGGGCAATCGTTGACTTACCGGAACCGGACTCCCCCACCAGACCAAAGGTTTCACCGGCGCGCACTTCCAAAGACACCTGGTTGGATGCCTGAACGTAACGGCGATTTTTTTTCAGGAACGCAGACTGGGTTTCAAAACGAAGGTTAACGTCTTTCACTTTCAGCAGGGCACTCGTTACCATTGAATGGTCGCTAATCTCTGCATTCAATTCAGAAAGCTGCTCTTTCTGCCCCAGCCAGTGATTCTTCACATCAATATGACACCCCTGCTCTTTTTCAATGTACTCAACCCTGGGAAAGCGGTGCAGTTTAATATCAGTTCTGGGCACAGCACTGATCAGGCTTTGGGTATAAGGGTGTTCCGGGCGACATAGAATCTGTTCGGTGGAACCCAGTTCCACCAGGTCGCCCATATACATAACAGCGACACGGTCCGTCACATTGGCAATAACGCCCATATCGTGGGTGACCAGCAGGCAGCCAACGTCCCGCTCTTTACAGAGTTTGCGGATCAATTCGAGAATCTGATTCTGAATAGAGACATCAAGCGCCGTGGTGGGTTCATCGGCAATAATCAGCTCAGGGTCGCCGGACAGAGCAATGGCAATAACAACACGCTGTCGCATACCGCCGGAAAACTGGTGAGGGTACTGCCTGATACGGACTTCCGGCTCTGAAATGCCGACCGAGGTCAGCAGTTCTATTGACTTTTTATAGGCCGCAGCTTTATCAAGCCCCAGATTGACCATGATGGTTTCCACCATCTGAGTTTCAATGGTCAGAATCGGGTTAAGAGACGTCATTGGGTCCTGAAAAATAAACCCGATACGACGACCACGGATCCGGCGAATGGCTTCGCCACTGAGACCACTGATGGCCTGGCCATCCAGCTTGATATTACCACCAGCCACCACACCGGGAGGGCTCAGCAAGTCAATGACCGCATTACCAACGGTGGATTTACCGGCACCGGACTCACCGACAAGGCCCAGTATCTCCCCCTTTTCGAGGGTAAATGAAACCCCTTTAACAGCTACAGCAGTGCCATGACGAGATGGAAACTCAATGCGCAGCCCTTCTACTTCCAGTAAGGACATGCTTCCCCCTTGTAATGCTCAGTCCCGAACGTCAGAAGGTGAACCTCAGCTTCTGAAACTCGCAAGCCATGATGCAAATACGCTGTCGTATATGGGATAACAATGGTCCCCCCACAGAGGGCAGCGCAGTTTGACTTACGACAGATACAGACGATACGTGATACAGCTTATCCCCCATAACAGCCGTCACAAATTGAATAGAAGTTCAGGCCGGACTCATGGGTGACATGAGTGCATGGAGGTTATGTTATTAAGGCATTATTAATGCCAGAGTGCGTCGACAAATACATAAAACCATGTCGACTCATTTCGGAAAATAACTATAACGCCAGGACAGGAAAATAAAAAGCCCTGATTCGAAAATCGCTTACGAATCAGGGCTTTATTCATGAAAAACTGAAGAATTTTTATACAGCAGGAATTGTGACAGGCTTGAACCAGTTGCGACAGAGCTGCAAATAGATTCCGTATGGCCGCCCCATAATCAGCATCGCTCCTATCTGCCCTGCACAGGCAACCAGCAACTGCTCCAGATTGACACCTGTCGACAATAACAGCAAGGCATACAGCGGAATCTGAAACGACAGAAACGCCAGGGCATCCAGCAGCGTCATTTGCATAAACCCATTGCCGATAAACCGGCCACGACGAATCAGCCAGTCACGGTAAAGTCCATAAGCTCTTGCCGTTAACAGGTTAACGGGAACACTCATCAGACGGGATTGCAGTGACTGTTCAAAACTCAGCCCTGCCAGCAGTTCAACACTCATGCCAACCACAATACCAAAGGTAATCATGGCAAAAGTATCCGCCAACATATCCCGATTAAAAACCATCTCCCTCGCTCCTGAAACAAAAAGCCCTGATCGGGCAGAAAAAGCACAAAAAAATCCCTGCACCGATTCTGTGAAGGAAGAACCGGTCAATTCTTTTGAAATAAAATAGAATCCATCAGTCTGTTCAGGAGAAGGTTCTGAAGCCCCTTCCATAGGTAAAAACTGAGATCTGACGGGATAACTGATAAGCAGAAAACTGAACTAAAACGGTAGTATTCAGGCGGTAAAAAATATAGCTAGATACGACAAAAAACAATAGCCAATAAATCCATATTTAGATAATTTGCAGAATATAATTTCAAGATATCTCTTTTAAACAGGAATAGTTGCCAACAACAACCAACCTGATAACAAATGATCTACTCTTGAAATCATTTGTCAGGAGACAAGACCGTGACACGTGTCAATGCACTGTCCGCCAGACATCATTATTATTGAGCATGGATAAAAAGGCCTTTCCTATGCAAGAACAAATGATTCATTCACTCAAAGAAGTGAGAGAAAAGCAGCCGCTGGTTCACAACATCACCAACGATGTGGTCACCAACACCACAGCCAATGCCCTGCTGGCCATTGGTGCATCGCCGATCATGGCCCATGCCATTGAAGAAGTCGCTGATATGGTGAGCATTACCGGCAGCCTGCTGATCAATACTGGAACGCTGACCGGCTCCAGTCTGCAAAGTATGCTTCTGGCCACAGAAACGGCATTACAACTTGAAAAGCCCTGGATTCTCGACCCGGTCGGTGTCGGGGCAACACCCTTCCGGCTGACAGGCAATAAACAGTTGCTGGCCAACAAGCCATCCGTCGTACGGGGCAACGCCTCCGAGATCAAAGCCCTGTTTACCGGTGCCAATGAGGGCAAAGGCGTCGACAGCAGCACTAGCAGTGAGTCTACCCTGGAATTTATTCAGGAAAAGGCCCGTGAACATCACCTGATTATCGCGGTAACCGGTGCTACCGATTATGTGACCGATGGCTACGACGTCTACAAAATCAATAATGGCCACCCTATGATGGCCAGAGTAACCGGCACCGGTTGTACGGCAACTGCCATCATCGGCGCATTTCTTGCGGTCTGCGATACACCACTGATTGCGGCCGTATCCGGCCTTACCTGTCTTGGCATTGCCGGCGAACTGGCCAGTATGGATTGCCCCGGCCCTGGCTCCCTGCAACTGCGCATACTGGATGAGCTGTACTTGCTGGACCGGGCCACCATTGAGAAATTTGAAAAAGTGAGCAATATGAGAAGGAGCTGTCATTGAGTCTGCTGTCATCTATTAGACCTCCTCTGCCCGGTATTAACCTGCGGGAGAGATTCAAAAAACCAGGTATTGAGTTACTGGGCCTGCCGGTCAGGCTGTTGCCATCAGCCATGGTGAACAAGCCGCTGACCAAAGCCATCAACCACATCTTCCATACGCCAATAGAAGAAGGCGATTTTGATTTTCTGGAAAATCGCTGCCTGAAAATCCATATTACCGATCTCGACATCAGCTTCTTTATCAGTTTCGATGGCAGTCAGCTGACCGCTACCGGCCCACGACACTTTGATGTTGAATTCCGGGGAGACAGCAAATCTTTCCTGAAACTGGCCGGCCGACAGGAAGACCCGGATACCCTGTTCTTTCAACGCAGCCTGATGATTGAGGGTGACACTGAGCTGGGGCTTGGAGTAAAAAACCTGCTGGATAGCCTGGAGCTGGAACAGTTGCCGATTCCTGTGCAGCAACTGGCGCGAGTGGGGCAGCAATTGCAGAGAAAAAAAGTCTGACGCAGTGGGCAGTTGGCAGTGCCTATTAAAATCCACTGTCCAAAAAGCACAATAAAAGCTTTGCTTTCCGGCAATGTTGCTGTTTGCCGGGGAGCCTCTGCCTTGCCGAAGTGTTTACAATCCCGCAACCATTTCGATAGTAAAACTCTATGGCAATATAAAGCCTGTCGTCAGACAACCGGTTCAGTTCGAATAAAAACATAATGTATGTAAGAAAAACGCTCAAAAAACAGAACGCAAAAATTTGAATTTCAGAACTTGGATCAAGCGCTTGATAAAAAAGACAATATGCTTTTCAAAACCAAAGAGAATGCATGATTTCGTCATTGGCTTATTGATTAATAGGATTGAGTTTGGCATTAATATTCACGGGATATAAGAGGTTTAGCCCATTATACAATGACAACTAAATTTGAGATTGACATGACAGACACAATAATAAAAAAAATCCTCTGGACAGCACTGACATTTAGCGTTCTATTGAGCACACAGGCCAATGCAGCCTGTATGTTCTGGCAAGACTGTGACGCCTACAAAACCAAATACCCTATTGTTCTGGTGCATGGTGTGGCCGGGTTCGACTCCATTCTGGGCATTGATTACTTTTACGGTGTTCACAATGCTCTCAAGGAGAGAGGTGCCGAAGTCTACAGCCCCAACCTCTCTGCCTGGGAAGACGCCTATGTCAGGGGAGAGCAGCTTGTGACCTATCTGGAAGATTTACAAGCCGCCACCGGTGCCGAAAAATTCAATTTGACAGGGCACAGCCTTGGTGGACCCACTATCCGTTACGCAGCGGGTGTCAGGCCTGACCTAGTAGCCTCTGTAACCACCATAAACGCCGTCAACTTTGGCTCGGAGTTTGCCGATGTGGCCCGGGGCCTGGTTCCGATGGGTGGGAACACAGAAGCTTTTATAGCTCAGGCTCTTGAGCTGATGGGTCAAATAACCGACTTTCTTGCTGGCAACCCTGAGAATCCGCAGGATGCCCTGGACTCGATCACATTCTTGACGACAGCCGGTGCGGCAGAGTTCAACAAAAAGTTTCCCGACGGCATGCCATCCTCATCTTGTGGCCAGGGTGCCCAGGAAGTGAATGGAGTGCATTATTACTCCTGGGGAGGCAATGATGCCGCAACCAACGTTTTTGATATTTCAGACGCCTTCCTGATGCTGACCAGCACAGGCATCAGCGGCAACAATGATGATGGCCTGGTCGGCCAATGCAGTCAGCACTGGGGTAAAGTCATTGGCACTGATTACAGCCTGAATCATTTGGATGCTATCAATCATCTTTTTGGTATTCACCATCTTTTTGAAACCGATCCGGTTACCCTTTATGAAAACCACGCTGTACGCTTGAAAACAGCAGGCTTATAAAAGCAAGGTGTCATCAGTTGGAGAAGGTCTATGAAAGGTCTTCTCCAAACGGTACAGGCAGATAATTCATGAAAGCATCACGACGCAGACAACTCAAAATATCCTGTTTTATCTGTTTCTTGTTTTGTATTGGCGTAATCGTCTATAAACAAATCGCTGAAACAGATAGTCAGCCTGAGGCAGCCCAACCTGTTATCTCTGACCAGTCCTCACCCAATGCTCTGGAAAAGACATCATCAAATAGTTCAGCGGTTTATATGTCCAGCTTCGGAACCTTGCCCGATACACTTCAAGACACCAAGGTTATGGGACGTCTGGCTGTAGACGATAATGGACACCTGATCATTGCCAGTGATATCAGGCAGATCTTCGACTACTTTCTCTCTGCCGTAGAAGAGGAACCGATTGAAACCATTCTTGGCAGAATCAATGAATACCTGACGAACTCACTGACTGAACCGGCACTGTCTGAGGCCAGGGCGATTCTGAACAGTTATATCGACTTAAAACTCGCCTTGTACCGGTTGAAGCTGGAACGCTCTCCCTCTCTTCAGGCATTAGCGGCGGATGGTATCGAATTTGATAAAACGCTCTATCTTTCTTTGCTAGAAGCGCAATTTTCAGACATCGACCGACTGAAATCCATCTATTTGACCAGAGAGGTCCGTGAAGCTTTCTATGGCAAGGAAGAACGATACGATCAATATACCTTTGCCAAAATGAACGTATTGAACGATGGCTCCCTCAGCGATCAGGAAAAGCAGTATCAACTTGAGCAGATTGACGCAAGTGCCCCACAGGAAATGATCGAAGCCAGAAGGGAGGTTCAGATCATTGATGAATTACATCGCAGAACAGCGGATTTAAAGCAGGCCGGAGCTGACGAAAGTGAAATTCGATCCCTCAAAATAGAGATGTTTGGCTACGAGGCAGCAGAGCGTTTTGAGCAGCTGGAAAAAGACCGGGCTGTCTGGCAGTCCCGGATCGACCAGTACCTGGTTCAGAGAAATCATATCCTGTCAGCAGAAGGTTTAAGTCAGGAGGATCAGCAAGAGCAGATAGAAACCCTCAAAGAGTCGCTCTTTGAGGCCAGAGAGCAACTCCGGGTCGAAGTCTATGAACGACAAAAAACAGGTGCCTGATGCAGGCCAGCAGCTCAATTAAGGAATCAGATTTTACCATAGTCTCTGAGAATCAGAGGCTATAGAAAGAATGGTTATGCTGCTGTGGACTCGTTCCCACGGAGAGCATGGGAACGAGGGTGTAAACCCTGTGACTCCGCCCCCCCTTGGCAATTGCCACGAAACAAGTTCTGCATTTACCTGAAATTTGTGAAGGTCACTCCCCGCAAAAGCACAAGCAGCCTGTCTCTTTCGGCCAACAGCCAACGCCTATTAAAATCCACTCCCCAAAACGCACCCCCCCCCCAGCAAAGTTACTATTTGCCGGGAAACCTCTACCTTGCCAAAGTATCTACATCGTATACACTGGTATATTTACACAGCAGATATGGAGGGACAATGCGAACAGAATCCACCATCAAACGCTGGGGCAACGGCCTGGCCCTGCGGATCAGCGGACCGATGCGGGATATTCCCGGTTTTGAAGAAGGTATGGGGGTTGAGGTTGAGATCCATGCCGATGGGTTGTTTATCCGCCGCAAGGTGCCCGCCGGTCCGCTCCCTTATTCAGAACAGGAGCTGGTCGCCAGCCTGAAGGAGACCCTGGCAGACAATAAAGTCAGCGACTGGCTGGAAGATACACGGCCAGGTGAGGAGGACTTTTGATGGCCTCCTCAAGTTCCGGGGTTTACATACCCGAGAGGGGTGACATTGTCCTGCTTGATTTCCATCCGGGCAAGGGGGGCGAAATTGGCAAGCGCCGACCGGCACTGGTGCTCTCTTCGCGCCTCTATAACAAGGCCATTGGCCAGGCCATTTGTATTCCCATCAGCTCCCGGGGTAAAAAACGGCCCGCCAATGTGGAGATTTGCGGCCTGGATATAGAGCCATCCTTCGCTATTCCGGGGCTGATTCGTACCCTGGACTGGCAGCATCGCCGGGCTGAACGGGTTGGTCATGTAGATGCAGCCGTTTATAAAGAAGCGATCCTGAAGCTACTTCCCCTGATTGGCGCTGAAACATTCCTTGATTAACCGCCAGACAAACATTCTCAGGCTTCGCCTGTCACAATCAAAATCTGCCCCCGCAAACCTCGTCAGTCTGGGATAAAGTTGAGCAATCTTGCCCTCAAAGATCGCGAGAAGGAGGCAAAAATGATGTTACAGCACTTGGGGCCAGAAACAATTTAAGACTTACTTTGATGTAACGCCTTTTGGAAACCGCTCAGGTTTTATGAAAAAACACAGACGGTGAAATCTTGAATCGCTCGGACAGAGCCTGAATATGATCTCTGGTCAGGTTTCTTGAGCCGTGTAAGATCATCGATACCAGGCTTTTACTGCCTAATTCGGTTTTAAGATCATCTGCCTTTAAGTGGTACTGATCCATCAAAGTCCGAAGAATAGCGACACCATCATCAAGTGCTTCGATGCGTCGGTTAAACTCAGAAAACTCTGCGGATTCTTTTTCCCATTTTTCAATAGCGATAGAAAGCACCTCAATCAATGGCAGGTATCGGTCATAATCTTCAATCAGTTCATCCATTAATTCCAGAGCTTGCTCATACTCAGACTCATTGTGGATGCGACTGATGAAACGAGCCTCTGCAAAAAAGTCCACTGCCTTTTCTTTTAAATTGGCGTATCTCATGAACCGGCCTCCTTTAGGTACTTTTTGCATAACTTGTCGTACTCTGAATGAGGGACAATATGCTTCACGTACATTCGGTTATCTCTAAATTCGATAAAGGCAATGAGTCGCAGGTTATTACCACCAATATCAATAATCCACCACTTGTCCTTGTATTTAAAATTATCCAGGCTTGGAAACAGGGCCTTCAATGCTTGCGGGCTGCTAAAGTCACCATTTCGCAATGCTTTATAAGCGGCATCAATGGCAGCTGCATTGTTAGGGTATTTCTTGGCCGCGTCGTGAAACGGCTTCCTGGAGATAACGTGCATAGTGGTCTCAAAATTTACTTATTGTGAACTTTAGCATAGGGTTGATTTGTTTACAAATTGTGAATATTGCCTTTATATGCAGGGAAGCCATATTGCAATTGATGACAATCGAGGTCGTTTTCAAGTGACAATACAGGGTTGGCCAAGCGAATGATACCGCCTCTGACATCGTTGCCTTAGGAGTTGCCTGGAAATAACTTCCCTATTTTCATTGCCTGACTCCGTTCGGACAGAGCTTGTCGAAGTTCGGTGGCACGACCCTTCGATACTTCGACAAGCTCAGCACTCAGGGTGAACGGAAATCGGGAACTTATTAAAAGACAATTCCTTATGAGCAAACTGACGCTAACCGTTACCCCTGAAGTCATCAGACAAGCCAAAATATATGGCGCAAGCCAGCAGCAAAGCTTATCCAGGCTGGTTGAAAATTTTCTGAAAACCCTGCCCGAAGAGCCGGACACAGGCAAAGTTAGACCCGAAAAACAACTAACCGGCCGCAATGCGGAGCTGGCAGGCATTATCAGCGAAAAAGAGCTGATTTTTAATTATTACCTGAAACTATGAAAACAGGAAAGACCTGAAATAAACAATATATATAATTGGTAGTTTATCCACTACTCTCTTACTTAACTTTCTACCGTGCACCATCCATTTGTTCGCTAATCGTCGTTTTTACATAAGTCATTCGTCATTCATTTTTCGTTTTTTAAACCGTGATTGAACGCTTTGCAAACTTTCCCCGGTATTTGAGGTGTAAGCAATGAGTCGTATGTCTATTACATCAGGCAAAAAGGCCCTGGTCCTGGCTATCAGTTCGGTGCTGGCTGGATGGGTTGGCAGTAATGGCTCGTATGCCGATGGTTTAGACGATTGGCCTCCTAAACAAGCGGTACCAATCAGTGGTAATGAAGAAAAAACTGTGCCAGCCGGGATAATCACGATAAAAGATACTTGCGATGGGGGTAGCAGTCAGTCAGCATGCAACATTTCAATGACCGGTGGCACACTGACAATCCCGTCTAATGCCACTATCAAGGTAGAGGGAACAGGGGATGCAAGTATTGTCAGTAAAACTGGCAATAATACAATTACTAATGAAGGAAAGGTGAGTGTAGTTAAAGATGCTACGGGCGTACGATTAAAAGCTGACAAATTAACCATAGGTGGTGGCGGTGAGATTGATGCATTTTCGGGTGCGGACGATACCACCGGCGTTGTCATTGAGGGCGGCGAGCTGACAAACTCCAGCACGGTAAAGGGTTCTAATTCTAAAGCAGCTATTAAAATTGAGGGTGGCACGCTGATAAACTCCGGCAGCATAGAGAGCTCTGCAGCAGCTATAGAAATCACTGGAGCAGCTACCGCTACCTTTAATACGGGATCTACTGTTAAGGGATTACATGCCTCTGCGGCGATTGATGCATCAGCCGCAACAGGAAAGGTCACCGTTAATATCAATGAGGGTACGTTTACTGGGGATATAAAGGGCAATGCCGGGAAAGACAATGAGCTGAACATTAAAAAAACTGGCGACGGCATCAAGAACAATATCAGTGGTTTTGAAACTATCAATATCACCGGCACGGGCTGGACAGCCCAGGGGCATGTATCCGGTGCAAACAAGTTGAACACCAACAGCGCGATCGAAGACCTTTATGTCAGTAAAAAAGATTCAGACTTAGTGACGAGCGCTGATCCTGATACCCTTAGAATTAAAATGGCATCTGAAACTCTGGCGATTGAAACCGATACCGCCAGCGGTGCTGACAGCAAAGTCAAAAATCTGCATATACTCGATGCTACACATCTCAACTTAAGCGACGGTAACAGCTCGTCGCCTGGCCCCGCTACAGTTGACACAATCACTGTTGGCGGCACTGCTGGCTGGCAGGTTGATGGTGTGGCTAAAGGTGTAACCGAAGTCAACACCACCGGCACCGTTGGCAAACTTTACGTCGATGATAAAGAGGCTAGTGAACTAAGCAGTATTCAAAGTGCTGCCGGTTTGCTGAAGGTAGGATCTGAAAACCTGAAGATTACCACCAATAGTCCTGGCACAATAGAACACCTGCATATACTGGGCGCTAAACAGCTCACCTTTGGTGAAACATCCTCTGGCTCCGCCTCGGTCGGGCAAATCAATGTTGGCCCTACCGCTGCCTGGACAACCGCTGGTAAGGCTGAAAATGTAAGCGTAGTCAAAACCACTGGCACCATTGAAAATCTCTATATCATCGAAAACGAAACGCCAGTCAGTGCTGCTGGTTCTTTATGGGTGAAATCTAAGTCTGACGGTCTAACAATCGCTACCAATATAAGCGGTGGTGCCGAAGGTAAAATCAGCAACCTGCACATACTCAGTGCTAAAAACAAGCTCACACTAAGCGATGACGAAGCAAATTATCAGTCCGGCTTTGCCACAGTTGACAAGATCATTGTTGGCGAAGAAGTTGGCAAACCAGATGGCGATAACTTGGATGTTGACGGTTTTGCCAGCGGAGTAACCAAACTCAACACCGTCGGCATTATTAATCTTAATGTTTATGATAAGAACCCTGAGACAAGTGGTGGTAGTAATGGGAGTGATACGCTCAAGGTCATCTCTGAAAAACTGGCGATTGTTACCGACATCGCCAAAAACCCTAACAGCAAAATCGAGAACCTGCATATACTCGGCGCTACACAGCTAAACTTAAGCGACAGCGTTAATGAATTTGGCCCCGCCGCAGTTGAACAAATCACTGTTGGCGATACCGCTGGCTGGCAAGTCAACGGCCTGGCCAAAGGAGTCAGCGCAGTCAACACCCGCAGTACCATTAACAATCTTTATGTCCGAGGCAATGCTGCTGTACCAAGTGCCATTACAGACAAAGAAAAAGACAACACTGTCGGTTCTTTGCAGGTAATGTCTGACCAGCTGGCGATTGTTACCGATACCGCCAGCGGGGCTGAAGGCAAAATCAACGACCTGCATATATTGGGTGCCACAAAGCTAACAGGAACGGCCCCTGCTATTGAAAATATTCAAGTCTATAGCGCTGAAGATTGGAAACTGCTCCCTGTTTTGAGTGGCGTTAAAAACATCACTGCCAAAATGCCTGCATCTGCATCAGGGGCTTCAAGTGTCCCAACATTTATTAGTGCTATTTCTTTGAGATCCGATGCAACAAATTTAAATGATTCTGATGCAAAGACTCTAAGTATCAAAGCTCTCAAATCCGATACAAACCACCCCAATATCACTGCAGATAAGCTCGGGCTAATAGAAAAACTGACCATCGGTAAAGAAGCAGGGATTGGCGATATCTCCAATGTGAAAAATATCGAAATAGCTACAGCTTCAGCTGATCCTGATTGGCAGGTCGGTTTGGTAAACAATGCCTCTGAAATTACTGTCACTAACAGCACCGTTAACAATCTTTCTGTCAACGTTAGCGGCGCTAATGTACCTGTTGGCAATCAAAGAAGTGCTGTCGGTTCTTTGCAGGTCAGGTCTGACGCACTGAAGATTGCTACCACCGGTTCTGGCAAAATCGACAATCTGCATATATTGGGTGGCACAGAGCTACAAGGATCGGGCCCTGTTGCTATTAAAAATTTAGAAGTCAATAGTGCTGACAGTTGGAAACTGCTCCCTTATCTGAGTGGCGTTGAAAAAATCACTGCCAAAATGCCTGCATCTGCATCAGGGGCTTCAAGTGTCCCAACAGTTATTAGTGCTATTTCTTTGGTGGGGGCCAATGCAAAAGATTTAACTAAGGATGCAAAGACTTTGAGTATCGTAGCTCCCAAGTCCCCTGCAACCTCTCCCCAGGTCACCGCAGATAAGCTCGGGCTAATAGAAAAACTGACCATCGGTAAAGCAGCAGGGATTGGCGATATCTCCAATGTGAAAAATATCGAAATAAATTCAGCTACTACTGATTGGCAGGCCGGTTTGGTAAAAAATGCCTCTAAAATTACCGCCACCAGCACCATTGAACATCTTCACGTCGACGATAGTAAAGCTAAAGAATTAAGTGCCATTGACAAAGCTGACGGACGACTGAAGGCAGGATCTGACAATCTGACGATTGTCGCAAATGCAAGCGATAAGTCCGCGAGCAAAATCAACAACCTGCATATACACGGTGCTGCACAGCTCAATATCAGCGATGGGAAAGACCAGCCCGGCCCCGCCTCGGTTGATAAAATCATTGTTGGCAAAACCGATGGCTGGAAAGTCAGGGGTTTGGCCAAAGCTAGTAACGTCGAAACCACAGGTACCATTAAGCATCTTTATGTCGGTACCCAAGACCACAAGCTAAGTGCGAGTGCAATTGAAGACACTGCTTCTTTGCGGGTGGTGCAGTCTGGCGAACTGAATATCAAAACTGATAAAAACGGCGACGCTGACGGCAAAATTGACAAGTTGCATATATTGGGTGGTACAACGCTGAAAGGCACAGATCTTGTTATTAACAATATTGAAGTCAATAGCACTGACGATTGGAAATTGCTCTCAGCTCTGAGTGGCATGAAATCCATCACTGCCAAAAAGCCTGCATCAGGAGAGGATTCAGGTAACCAGGAAGTTATTAGTGCGATTACTTTACAAGGGTCTGGTGCGACAAAGCCACCAGAAAACGTTTCAAAGACTTTAAATATTAATACTCCCAACTCCATTCAGATCAGCGCAGATGAGTCCGGGCTAATAAAAACTCTGACCATCGGTGATGCAGCCGCGGCTGGCACTATCTCAAATGTGAAACAGATTAAGATCAATTCACCTAATTCTGATTGGCAGGTCGGTTTGTTAAAAAACCCTTCTCTAATTACTGTTGATGATGCTGTCAAGGCAAACTCCATAACCATAAAAGGTCCCGGTAGCCCCGCCTCCAGGGCCAGCTCTGGCTCGACGAAGGGTGTCTTGAACGTAGCGTTTGACCAACCGGCGGATGATTTCTTTCACATTACAGGTGGTGATGCGATTGCCAAAATTGATTTTGCTAATACCAGCGAACGCCCCAGTCTCAAGTTTACGCCAACTAAGAGCATGACGTTTGACAACATAAACGGTCACCCCTCAAAACAAGATACCCTTGTATTTACGGGAGATGTAGGATTTTCTGATGATAAGAATAAGATGCCTGCAGGCTTTTTCGGCATTGAATACCGCTATATGCCTGACTCTGTTCCTGCCAACCTGAAAATGCTTGAATTGTCGTCTATTGACCAGTATTCAACAATCAAAGCTGTCAAAAAAGGATCTGAAGACAGTGATGGAGCACTTAACATTCCATTTGCTACTGCGAGCATGCCGACAGCGTTTTATCTGAAAACCGCCGACGATACGCACTACTCCATCGACTTCAGCTCTACTGACCGCCCCACCACGACCTTTGAAATTGCTAAAGGTCTGGTTACCGAACTCAAGAATGACAGCAGTAAAAATGACCAGTTAGTAATCCGTGGTGGTATTTTAGAGGGAGATATTGACAGCATCAGCTCTCTGGCCATAGCCGGTGGAGAGGCCGATGCCGGGGACTGGACGGCATCTGGAACGTTCAGCAACCTGAACAGCGTCAATGTCCTTGATAAAGGGGTATTAACCGCACTGAATGTTGCCGGGCCATCAAAGTCAGAGCAGCGCTCCGCACCAGGCCAGACCCTGAATGTAACCACTGCCAGCGGCCAGCCGCTGCCGGTTACTGTGTCCAAAGGCGGCCAGCTTAACACTTTGAAGATCAATGATGGTGCCAGCCTGGCAGCAGTTAAACTGCAGGGAGCTACCACCATTAACATTGACGAGAATGCTAAAAATTGGAACGTAGGTTCGGTTACGGATGCTGGTGCCATCCAGGCACCAACCCATGAGTTTACCCAGGTCAAGTTGGGTAAGGATTTAACCACTGGCCCGGTGAATCAGCAGAACCTGGTGTTAAATACCCTGAGCCATCCGGTATCGATAACCGCAAAAGGGATCAAAACGCTGGAACTGGCCAGTGGTGCAAGACTGGGAAATGCTGACGGTGTCAAACAACTGAACATTACCGGTACTGACTGGTCAGCGAAGGAATGGTTACCCGGGGTAAGCACGGTGCAAACCTCCAGTGCCATCTCAGACCTTTCAGTTACCAATAAACCAGCACCTGCAGGTGATGTTCAAGGCAACGCTGCCGAATCGCTGAATTCACTGAAGGTGGAGTCTGACAAACTGGCAATTGCCACCGATGCTAACGGAAAAATCGACCACCTGCAGATACTCGGTGCCACAGAGCTCAGCTTAAGCAGTGGTGTGAATAAGTTTGGCCCCGCCGTAGTGGACAAGATCACTGTTGGCAAAGATGCCACTGGCTGGAAAGTTACCGGATATGCCAGCACAGTCAGCGCAGTCAACACCAAAAGTACCGTGAACAATCTTTATGTCCGCGATGGCAACGCTGCTATACCAAGTGCCATTCAAGACAAAGACATCGCTACCGGTTCTTTGCAGGTGATGTCTAAAGAGCTGGCGATTGCTACTGATACTGTCGGAGCTCAAGGCAAGATCGGTAACCTGCATATACTCGGTGCTTCACAGCTCAACTTAAGCGACGGCGTTAATAAACTTGGCCTCGCCGCCGTTGACAAAATCACTGTTGGCGATATCGCTGGCTGGCAAGTCAATGGCCTGGCCAAAGGAGTCAGCGCACTCACCACCGACGGTACCGTAAACCACCTTTATGTCAGTGATAGCAACGCTGTTGTAATAAATGCTATTACAGACAAAGACAACGCAGCCGGTTCTTTGCAGGTAATGTCTGACGAACTGGCGATTACCACCACTAAGACCGGTGCTGCTGCTGGCAAAATCGACCAATTGCATATATTGGGTGGTACAAAGCTAACAGTATCAGCTCCTGTTATTAACAATATTGAAGTCAACAGCGCTGACGATTGGGAACTGCGCTCAGCTATGAGTGGCGTGCAAAGCATCACTGCCAAAAAGCCGGCATCAGGGAACCAGACAGTTATTAGTGGTATTTCTTTGGTAGGGGCTGATGCAGAAAAGCCAGGCCAGCCAAAGACTTTAAATATTAATGCCAAGTCTGATAACCCAATTCAGATCAGTGCAGATGAGTCCGGGCTAATAGAAAAACTGACCATCGATAAAGCTGCGGTGGTTGGCACTATCACCAATGTGAAAAACATTGACATAAAATCCAATGATTGGCAGATGGGTTTGGTGACTGATGTTGACCGCATTCAGGCAGAAAGCCTTAAATCAGTCAGGGTAGGTAAGGCTTTAAAAGCCGATTTGGTGAAGCAGCAAAGCCTGGTGTTAAATACCCAGAGCCGCCCGGTATCGTTAACAACAGCACAAGGGATCGATACGCTGGAACTGGCCAAGGGTGCAAGACTGACAACGGCCGACGCGGTTCATCATCTGAAAATTACCGATAATGACTGGTCAGCAACTGGAGCGGTTACCATGGTCGGCGATAAGGCCAGCATTGATATTATGGAGGGAATTAGCGTTGGTGCCATTGGCACGATTGCCACGATTGGCAAAGATGTTCAGGTTGCGGCGAAAAAAGCTGATGCTGTAGCGCCGCCATCATCGCTGAAGATTGCCTTTAACCCAACTGAATCTAAAACACTGAAAGTGACTAGCAGCGGTAATATAAAGGGCAATATTGATTTCACCGGGGTATCCGAAAACGCAACAGTAACTCTTGAGCAAACAGGCGGTATGATAGAAGGCAATATCACCGGTGTGAGTGATATTATGATCAGCGGTACCGATGAGTTAAAAGGCTCTATCAAAGGTAAGGTTAAATTAGATATTGTTAAAGGCGGTAAACTGAAAATCCACGAAACAGTCAATGACGGTGGCGACCTTTACCATCAGGTTGGCGATTTGGAGATGGGTCCCGGTACAAATCCCGACCGACCAGTGGTCGTTGCAGATCGCATTGAAATTGAACCTGATGCCAAGGTGGTTGTGGACCTGAAAGAAGTACAAATTAAAGATAAAGAAGAGTTGATGATCTCCAAAGCCCCCATCAAACGAGCCGTTACTCTGGATGTTAAGAATGAGCAGTATGAGCACTTTACCGCCATGCTGGATAGTAAAGATAACAAGCGTATGGTGGTTGCCAGGGAACCTATGGTCAACCATGTCCGTAAACTGGCGACAGCCGGTGGGGCACCCGCTTCTGCTGTCAGAGCCCTGGAAGTTGCCGCTAACAAAAAAGTGGCGGTGAGCGAAAGCGATGACAACCTCAATAAATTTGTGGTCCCTCTTGCCAAAACCTCCGACCAGGCTGCCCAACTTGCCAGACAGCTCACCCCGGATAACACCGCCAGTGCCGTCAGTGCCGCCCAGGGCGCACAGCGAATGTCCGGTAAAGCCATTGAGACCCGCACTACCAGCATCCGCACCGGCATCAGCAGTGGCGATATGATGGAGTCCGGCGGGTTCTGGATTCAGTATGCCTATAACGATGCCACCCAGGATGAACATGACGGTGTTTTTGGCTTTGATGCCAAAACCAATGGCTTTACCCTGGGGGTGGATACCGAACTGGATGATATGACCGATGTGGGGCTGGCCTATACCTACGCTAAAACAGATATCAGTGGTAAAGGCTCTGGCGGCAGCATGGATTCCAAAAATCATATTTTCAGCCTGTACGGTGCCTTTACCCAGGATGAGATGTTCCTGGATGGCCAGCTCAGCTACTCCTCTGGTGATAATGACGCACGGCGCTCCGTCGTTGGTAATGCAGTTAAGGCTAGCTATGACACCAAAAGCTGGGGCATCAGCCTGACAGCTGGCTATACCATGCCCATGGATGATGACTGGAGCTGGCAACCACTCGGTGCCTTTAACTACTACCGTATAGAGACTGATGATTATTCAGAATCCGCTGCTCTTAATCACCTGGCATACGACAATGTTAAAAATGACAATTACTCTATTTTAGAGCTTGGTGTCGGGGTTAAGTTAATGGGCGATATCTACATGGATGATATGGTATTCCAGCCAGCCTTCAAACTGATGGCCTTCCACGACTTTAAGGATGACCCGGTGACCATGACCGCTCACTATGCTGCCGGAGGCGATAGCTTTGTCGTACACGGTGCCAAGCGTGACGATAACCGCTTCCAGTTTGCCGCTTCGGTGGATATGGAGTTGGATAGTAATATGACGCTGTCGTTCAACTACAGCCATGACTGGATGGATAACTTCAAGTCCGATGGGTTTATCGCCCGGCTGCGGTATGACTTTTAGCAGGAGGAGTAATATTTCAGGCTAACGGTTATGTGTGCGTAGTGCTTATAGAGTGTGTACAGAGTTGCCTCCCTTTTCGGGAGGCTTTTTTTTTGCAGAGAAATCCGAGAAAACCGGGGTCAAGCCCTGATTCTTGACACCTGCCGGTCATTTATTCTGTCGGCTATAGTTTCAGACGGGTGAGAAGGTGATGTTCAGTTTGTGCCCGGTCGCTTCGGCGTATTTTTTCAACATGCCCAGGCTGGGCAAGGTTTTACTGTTGGCACTTTCAAGACGGCAGATGCTGGTTTTCTGGGTGCCTATTACCCGGGCAATTTCTTCCTGGGTCAACCCTGCCTCCTGCCGCATGCGGATCAGTTCGCGGCGAAGCGCGAAGAACTCTGCCTTTTCGGCCATGGCGGCTTGGACATCATCACGTTCAAGCATTTTATCCCGAAACGCTTTATAACTTGAGTTTGCCACGCTGTACCTCCCTCATTCGCTGATAGCCAAGCTCTAACTCTCTTTTTGGCGTCTTTTGAGTTTTTTTCTGGAAAACATGCAAAAGGCAGTTTACCCATGTCCTTAGCAACCCGGTCACTGTAGAAGTGGATTTGCCACGTCGTTTGTTTCATAAACACAGGTTAGCAATATTGTTAACTTTTATCAATGCGGTGATGTCAACATCGTTCAGGGAAGCTGCCCGAGAGTTGCCCTATGCGGCAACAGCTCCTGCGCTGCTCAGGCAAGTCCAAAAAAACTGTAGTCTTGCGGTTATTAGATGTACGCTCTATATTTATGAGCGTACACACCTTCAGGATTTTGTGTTATGTCTACGCAACAAGAACCAAAACAGAGTAACCAGGGGGTAACCCTGACTCAGCTTCGCAAGAATATCTATCAGCTTGTCGATGAAGTGATCGCCAGTGGTAAGCCATTAACCATTGAACGGGGGGGAACTCTGCTAAAACTGGATGTTGTCACCAGAGCTTCATCAAAACTTGGAAATCTTAAGGTCCGCAACACCTTGCTGCCTGATGGTCCTGATACGGCAGAAGGTCTTGAGGAAGCGATCACCCACCAGTGGGAGCCAGATAATGGTTTTGATTGATACGCATATTGCGGTCTTTCTGCACAGTGGTGATTTGGGCAAGGTTTCCCCGCAGGCTCAGGAGCAGCTTGAACATCATGATATTGTTTTGCCGGAACTGGCCAGGCTGGAGCTTCAGTATTTGCATGAGATTGGCCGGATTGCCTATACCCCTGCCGAGATAGTGGCGGATTTGTATGGTGATGTGGGCATGGTTTGTTCAAAAACGCCCACCGCAGGACTGGTGCAATCGGCTATGGGTATTCACTGGACTCGGGACGTTTTTGACCGGCTGATTGCCGCTGATGCCATTTTTTGCGATTGCCCGTTGATTACCCGTGATCAGCGTATCATTGAGCATTTACCTCAGGCGTTCAGTGCCCGCTACTGAGCAGACTTTAATGGGGGTTCTATCATTGCTCCCTGTTACTCAATGGGTTATGCCGGGCTTTCCTGACCAATAGCCATTACATTGTTGAATGTCCGAAGTCATGACCTTTCTCCCCAACGCCATTGCCTGCGCCAGTTCATCAGCCACTTTCAGAATATCTTCCGAATGCCCGGAAAGACGCATGGCCTTCACTCCGGCACTGGCCATCACCTGCCACTGATCCAGAATATTATGACAACTGCCAGACAGTGTCTGAATACCGTTGATGGTAAACAGCGCATCACCTTCCCGGGTCGCCAGGGGAATACCTGCTGATGACTTAATACAGCTGAACTCGCAGCTGTCTTTGCTCAGCTCATGGGTTCGGGCGGTAAAACAGCGGGCCGAGTAGGCCAGTGGCAGGTAGCCATAGCTGAATACCTCGGTTTCCAGATCATGAATGCCCAGCTCTGGCAAACGCCCCATAATCAACTTAAGGTGCTCAAAAGAGAGTTCAACCGGCAAAACCCAGCGTTTTAAACCGGTACCATGCAGAACCTGCAATGCTTCAGCACTGTACAGATTCACCGAAGGACCGGTAATAAAAGGGACGCCCGCTTTTGATAGATAGTGGACAGCGGCCATATCGTTGGCTTCTACAGTAAAGTCTCCGTTCTCACAGACCTTGCTCACCTGAGCCAGTTCAGACTCAGCTTCAATCAGCGTCAGTGTCGATAGAACGACTTCTTTGCCTTTAGACTGCAATAACCTGGCAATGGCTAACCAGTCATCCAACTTCAGCTCACGTCTTTTCGAGCATACGACTTCTCCCAGGTAGACTCGTTCAAAGGCGGACTCGGCTACTTTCTCGTAAAACGCCATAACGTCTTGTTTAGGCCAGAAGAACAGTAATGGGCCAAGGGTGATTTGCATAGTTTATTCCCTGTCTGCGCCGGGCGTTACCCGAAAACGCGATCTGCCAGCCACAAAGAAAGCAAAGCATGTAAACCTTTATGGCTCGTGTCTTTGTGGTTTAAATCAAAAGAGAGTGTCAAGCAGCTAACATCACTGCCAGGGGCGATTATAGGCACCCAGTGTAGTCTGGCTACCTTCAGACAAACGGGAAAGGCCAGCCATCCAGCGTTCATTGGTGGTAAAACGATCTGGATTGACCTGGTAATGGTCCAGCGCTTCCCGCCAGATTCTCACCACTTCGGCAACATAGGCCGGGCTTCGCTGGCGGCCCTCAATTTTCACCGCACTGATGCCAGACTGATACAGCTGAGGGATCAGATCCAGGGTATTGAGGCTGGTAGGCTCTTCAATGGCATGACTGACCTGATCATTCACCGTAAAGCGCCCCTTGCAGAGGGTTGGATAACCGGCCTGCTCGTGGTGATCAAAACGGTCGATCAACAAACCTCCCAGTCGGGTTTCCATCCCATTGGCCGTTGTCTGCCAGCGCACAGCGGATGCCGGAGAACAGGCACCGGCGGTATTGGGCGATTCCCCTGTCACATAAGAAGAGAGAATGCAGCGCCCTTCGGCCATAATACAAAGACTGCCAAAGGCAAATACTTCCAGCTCCACCGGGCTTTTCTGAGCCAGTCGCTCAACCTGTTTTAACGACAGCACCCTGGGCAGTACTGCGCGTTTGATACCAAAATGATCATGATAAAAAGACAGGCTGGCCTGGTTAGTGGCAGAAGCCTGAACGGAAAGATGAAGATTAAGATCGGGGTATCGCTTGCAGGCATAGTCCAGCACGCTGATATCGGCAGCAATCAGGGCATCGACACCGAAGTCGGCACACATATCCACTGCTTTTTTCCAGCGGTGCCAGTTGGTCGCCTGAGCATAGGTGTTTACCGCAACAAAAAGCCGCACCTTTTTTCCACGGGGATTTTTATCAACGTAGTCCAGTGCCTTCATGGCCCGCTGATCAGAAAAGTTCAGACCGGCAAAATGTCGGGCATTGGTTTCATCACGAAAGCCGATGTATACGGCATCAGCACCATTATCGACAGCGGCTTTCAGGGAAGGAAGGTTACCGGCAGGACACACCAATTCCATAGAGAATTATCCAGTAGTTTTTGCGCAGCATAGCACGCTGAACAAAAAACCGACTTGATACTTATCAAGAAATAGCCAGAAAAACAAGTATCAACACTTAGCACATGGTTTCAATGAGTTTGGCGGGTTGTCATGCCTCCGAACTCCGTTCGTCCTGAGCTTGTCGAAGGGCGGAAACTCAGGACTCTGAGATCGTGCCAAGCACCCTTCGTCCGTGCATCCTGAGCGGAGCCGAAGGGCGCTCAGGGTGAACGGAGATTGTATACGTCAAACTCATTGAAGCCATGTACCAGGCAACCATCTACTCATCAGTGTTTTCATGCACTAATAGCAAGAGGCAACAACGGAAAAGCATGGAGAGATTTATATCGCGTTCCCATTGCAGTGTTCTCACTTTCCAGTAATACCACCTCACCCACCGTCACCCGGAAGCTGGGAAGGTTAAAATACTGACTATGGGTGACATACCTTGGTCGTTTAAACCGCCCCAGGGTTACGTGGGGGCGAAAATTCCGGGTTTCAGCACTGAAGCCTGACTGCACTGCTGCCTGCTCACAGATATCAGCTAGCCGTTTTAACTCCTGTCCTGAATGCATCTCCAGAGCCAGCACCCGGGGGTTTCGCCCATTTGGAAAGAAACGAAAACAACCGGTCATACTGTCAAAGGTATGGTAGTCCGCCAGATCATTTTCAAGATTGCTGATTAACTGCTGTAACTGTTGGGGGGAGCTATTGCCCAGGAATTTAAGGGTAATGTGCTGCTGCTGGGGAGCTACCCAGCGCAAGTCATGAACATGACCTTCACCGGCTCGATGAATGGCTTTCTTATGCAGCGTTGCAGCAAGTTCAAGAGGAAGTTTTACAGCCAGAAAAGCCCTGACTGGGGAATTATGGGACAGCGCCTCATCAAAAGAGGTCCGGGCGCTGGAAGCGTTGTAGCTAATGGGGTTATTTTTCATATTATTCTAACTTCAACGTCTGACTGCTAAATTCAAACCAATTGCGCCCTGCAATTTGGTTTGGCTAAGTTTGTTGAACCTAGTCTAGTACATTGTTGGCAGAAATCTGCCTGTATCGTCGTATTATTCCAAAAGTGCCTGAAAAAAGCGGCGATTAATCTTGATCCCTGATTCCGCTACCTGCTCAGGAAATAAACGAATATGTACCGGCACTTTGAATTTAGCTATCTTGCCTGCCAGCCTCTCTTTTGTAAATGGTTCATTCAGGGTACCGTCCACCGTCTGAACATAAGCCACAGGGCGCTGGCCATATTCAGGATCCGTCATGGCAACGACCACCGCCTGGACAATCTCCGGGAAGGTCAGCAAAGCCTGCTCAATCTCTTCAGGATGAATATTCTCTCCCCCTGAGATCAACATATTATCCATACGACCACAGACCTGTAACTGGTCACCGTGCCAACGTCCTTTGTCACCGGTATTAAACCAGCCACGGGTACCCGGAAATGGCGTCACCTCGCCCTGCTGAAAATAGCCTTTGGCCAGAGTGTCACCACGCACCTGAATCTCGCCGTCCTCTGTTAAACGGACCTCACGCCATGGCAATACCGCTCCGGAAGTAACACGACCACTGGTAAACAGAGGCTCTCCGGTACACACCTGAGAGGCCATCTCGGTCAGACCATAGGTGGTCAGAACAGTGACCCCCTGTGCTTTTACCGCCTCCACCAGCCTCGGGGAAGCAACGCCGCCACCCAGCAGAATATAACGTACGCCCAAATCATAGAGTGATAACCCGGACTGCAGCAGCCTGAACAATTGGGTATTCACCAGGGAAAGATGGGTCAACCGCTGTCTGATCAGCATGTCATCCAACGACAACCGACGCTCAAACAGCACCATTGTGATACCAGCCAGCAGGCAACGCATAACAATGGCCAATCCGCCCACATGAAACAGCGGCAAGGATAACAGCCAGGTATCACCATAGGTTAATGGCAAGGTATGCATGGAGCCCAGGGCACTAAAATAATGATTTTTATAACTGTGCGCTACCGCCTTTGGGATGCCCGTCGTTCCAGAGGTGGCGATCAGGTCGTTAACGGCTTCAGCATCGATCTTAATGGGCTGAAGTCTGCTCTCCGGCCGTGGCCGTGTATGAGCAATCCGTTGATGAAAATCGATACCCGCACTGTCTGCCAACAGCGCAGCTCCAATACGATCACGATATCCCGACATTTGCGCTTCCGGAAACGCCGGGTTTACCGGGCAGAAAACCCATTGGGAACGAAGGCAGGCCAGGGCAACCACCACAGTGTCCAATGGTTTATGGGTGACAAACAGAAGACGGCGGCCCACTCTCATGCCCTTATCCCGATATATACGACAACACTCATCCACCCACGCATCCAGCTGCCGAAACGTGACTCCGCCCTCCTCCAGCTGAATCGCTGTACAGGAGGACTGATGAATGGCTCGATAACGCAAGGGACAGTGTTGCAATTCGGGGAAGATCGTTTTCATCAACGGCGTTCTGCTATGCTTCTGTTCAGCTCTGTATTACTGAAAAAAAGCGGGGTTAATGGCAACCGGCTGACCGGCAGTAATCCTTGCTGAGGTCAGGCTGTCGGTAAAAGCCGATAAGGTGTCCAGACCCGGTCGTTCTTCCGGTGTCCACTGAGCGCTGAGCTGCTCCAGTATGTGCAATCCAATAGACGACTCATAAGAAGAGCTGAAAACAGTCCTGACACCAACGCTTCTGCCGGTTGTCACCAGCTGTCGGCAACGGGCCAAACCACCCACCAGCGTCGGTTTGATCACAATGGCCGCCAGACCCTGCATGGGGTGTAGGAGGTATTCCGGGTGTTGGACCGTTTCATCCAGGGCAAAGCGAAGCCCGGTCTGCTGGTAGAGTTGTGAGAATTCGGCCACATGCGCGGTCGGCTCTTCAACATAAGTAATTCGCTCGACATCAATAGAGGCTGTGACCCTGAGGGCTTGATCCAATGTCCATTGCTGATTGGCATCCAGCTTGATGCTGACGGACGTTGGCAGAGCCTGCAGAACCTGTTTAATTCTGACACAGTCGTCTTCTATTGAGTCTCGGCCTATCTTCAACTTGAATTCTGTCGGCCAGTTTCCCTGCCACAGCGCAAGTCGGCGGAGGATATCCTCGGTGCTACCCAGCAAAAGTGGTCCGGTTGCTGGCGGGTCAAACCAATGGTCCTGTTGCAACCACCACAGAGCCGATTCAATACCAAACAGCACTGACGGTACTGGCTGCAAATGCAGAACATCAGTGAGAAAAGCACTGTTGATAGATAACGGCCTGCCACCATTAACGGCCCGACAGAAAGCCTGAAGTTGTTCTTCCGCGTCTGCAAGACTCTCACGGCTAAACCCGGGCAGTGGCGCTATGTCGCCATAACCCCACCGGTCACCGATACGCAAACGCAAAATCAGCCCTTCGCGCTTATTCAGGCAGGCGTGCTTCAGCCATAACGGCTGCTTTAAAGGCAGCCGATACCTCAGGATATCGGCCTTACAGTCTTTCATGCTTCAGGAATTACGACCAAAGGGACTGAAATCCGGCTGACGTTTTTCCAGGAAAGCATCCCGTCCTTCCTGTGCCTCTGCGCTCATATAGAACAGCAGAGTCGCATTACCCGCCAGTTCCTGAAGACCGGTCTGACCATCGCAGTCGGCATTCATGGCAGATTTCAGGCAGCGAAGCGCCAGAGGAGAGTGCTGCAAAATCTCACGACACCATTCTACGGTTGTCCGCTCCAGCTCTGCCAGAGGCACAACGGTATTGACCAGCCCCATATCTTCAGCCTGTCTGGCATCGTACTGACGACAGAGGAACCAGATTTCCCGGGCTTTTTTCTGACCAACGATACGTGCCAGATAGCTGGCACCAAAACCACCATCAAATGACCCCACTTTCGGGCCGGTCTGACCAAAACGGGCATTATCCGCCGCAATCGTCAGATCACAAACCAGGTGCAGGACATGACCACCACCGATGGCATAACCGGCCACCATGGCAATCACCGGCTTTGGACAGGTTCTGATCTGACGTTGCAGGTCGAGAACATTCAGATGATGAGTTCCTTTATCATCCTTGTAGCCCGAATCGCCGCGAACGCTCTGGTCACCACCGGAACAGAAAGCCAGATCTCCGGCACCGGTCAGAATCACCACACCCACCGACTCATCAAAACGTGCCGACTCCAGGGCTTTCTGGATTTCTACAATGGTTTGTGGGCGAAAGGCGTTGCGCTTTTCCGGGCGGTTAATGGTAATTTTGGCCATACCCTCTGCCCGGTGATAGAGGATGTCCTCATAATCACCGCTGAGGTTTTCCCAGATCACACCTGAATCCAGCTGCTTGCTCATATCCAACTCCTTATAGCTCTTCAGAAGAGCTCTCTGAGCAACCGGGCCATAGCCTCTGGTTGCTCCCGATGAACATTGTGTCCACACCCGGTCACCGGGTGGACACTGTGTATCACATTCTCTGTCAGCAAATGCTGTCCAAGCTGCCCGAACTTGTGATCATTTTCACCATAAAAATAATGAACGGACAGTGGTGAACCGGCGCTGAGCTGACAATCAGCCTTGAGCCGGGAAAGTGCCTGGCGATAGTCTGGCTGCTTCGATAGACTGAATGCCATCAAGGCATTAGCCAGAACCGAACCACTGCCTTTTGATCGCTCAGCAATCAACGAGCCAATCTGGCTATCATCCAGGTCAGAAAAAACCGGCTGTTTATACCAGTCCAAAAGCACATCAGCCACTGATTCTTCAGTAAAGCGTCTGGCCCATTGCAGATCTGACCGATAACGCTCGCTTCTTTCCTGCTCACTGACCAGCCCGGGATGCGCTCCTTCCAGTAACAGCTGCGCCACTCGCTGGGGGAAAGCAGTGGTATACGCCATGGCCAGACGTCCTCCCAGTGAATAGCCCAGCAGGTTGAATCGTTTCAGGCTGATGCCTTCCACCTGTTCAATGGTTTGAACCGTCTGTTCCAGGCGATAGCAGAAGTAGTCAGCGCCCTGTTTATCTTCCTCCAGCCACAGACTTGAGCCGTGGCCCGGCAGGTCAACAGCAATCAGGCAATAGTCGTCTTTCAGCGCTGCCAGCAGGGAGCCCCAGTCGTTTGCACTGCCCAGAAACCCATGCAGTAACACCAGGACTGGCGCATGAACATCACCAGCGCAGTAGTAAGACAGGTTCACAGTGTTTTCGCCATAGCGACGGCCTGTTCAATACTTTTTGCCCCAAGGCCGGATTCAGTAAAGACTTCAATAATGGAGCAACCAGCCTGACTGCAGGCTCTATGAAACTGCGCGTTAAAGTCATCAATGGATTGCGGTGCCGAGTAACCAATTCTGAACATCTCAGCCGCATGCTCTGCTGTAAGACCGTGGGGTGTGACAAAATAATCATTAGTCACATGGGCAACCTCGTTGCTACACCCTTTGGTGGTCACATAGAAAATACCACCACCGTCGTTATTGATCAGCACAATAACCATCGGCGTTTTGCTCCGTGCAGCCAATTGCAGGGAGTTAAGGTCATGGAGGAAAGAGATGTCCCCGATCAATAACACCATTGGCCCCTGGTGTCCGGCAGCACATCCTGCCGCAGTAGCAATCAGCCCATCAATGCCACTGACGCCACGGCTGGCATAAACCCCGGGCAAATGGTGTGCTGAGAAGATATCCACCATGCGAATGGGCAGACTGTTCCCCAGAAATAAGTGGCTTCCGGGTGGTAACAGTTCCCCCAGAGAAGCACCGAGCCATTGCTCATTAAGCTGCTCTGGTCGTTGACTTTTCAGCAATTCACCAAGCTTTTCTGCCTGGGCTGTAAATGGTGTGCTCCATTCCCTGTCAGCCTGTATCGCTTCGCTGTTGAGCAACAGTTGACGACAAACTGAATCAATATCACCCACCAGACGCACACTCTGCCGCTGCCCTGTATCGACTCTTCTGGGAGCAGGGTCAAGCATCCAGTATTCCTGCCAATGGTGCCGGGCAATAAACTGATCCAATCGTTTCGACGTCAGGTAACCGCCAATCTGTAGCACACGGTCGACCTTATTGAACAGACTTTCGCTGGCAGAACTGGCCAGTAACAGGTCAGCGTGCCTGATGGTTTTCCGGTGACCGTGCAGCTGTGATTGAACATCGGTAATTAATGGCCAGCCCAGGCGTTCTGATAACTGCACAATGATATTAACGTCAGTCTCAGGCATCACCCGCCCCGCAACAATCAGGCCTTTACCGTCGGCAAAATGCTGCCAGCGACCACTATCAGGCAGCCGGGTTAACTCTGGTACAAAGTACTCAGTGTAAGGCGTTAATGAGGCTATCCATGGTTGGATACTGGCAAGATAGACGTCATTTTCAATAGGAACCGTTGCTTCCACCTGATGGGGGTAGAGCGGCTCCCGAAACATGCAGTTGATATGCAAAGGCAGCCCCAGCGCTGATGAGCGGGCATACGCCTGATCAATACTGCCCAGCAGCCAACGGAGGGAGATGGACCTGTCCGGCGTTGGCAAGTTCAGCGTCGCACCGGTGTAGTTACCAAAGATATTCAGCTGATCAATGGCCTGATTTGCACCGCAGTCAATCAACTCGGGAGGACGATCAGCCGTCAGAACCACCAGCGGTATACCCGACTGGTGAGCTTCGATAATCGCCGGGTAGAGATTAGCAACCGCAGTGCCTGAAGTAGTGATCAAAGCCACCGGTTCTCCCGTGGCCCTGGCCAGACCCAGGGCGAAGAAACCAAGCCCTCGTTCATCGAAATGAATATGGCGGGTCATACCATGATGATCTGCTACGGCAAAGGTCAATGGTGCTGAGCGGGATCCCGGGGCAATACAACAATGCCGGATACCCAGTCGCCACAGTTCTTCGATCAGCACTGCAGACCAGATGCCGTTGATATTTGCGTCGTTGGTTTTAACTGTCATGAACTAACTCACCGCATGAGCAGCCAGTGATGGTGGGAATTTCCAGACCTTTCATCAGAAAAGGCCTGAACTGCCGAAGATGATTCCAGCCCGGTAGTCATGGGCTGTTGATATGGTTATGAACTTTTCCTCAATATGAGACTCTAATTCCACAGGGTTATTTATCAAACCATTACTTTAACGGCTGCTTATATTCTCTACAGGCAGGTTCTGTCAAACATTTTTTGAGGTGTATTATTGTGGACACAACTTTTTCTGCTACCGGTAGGCCATCAACTTATCAAGAATCAATGGGCAATTCACTGAAGGAAACTGATGACATCAATAAACTGGCCGAAAATTTTATTAAAAAATCTACAGAAATCAATGAACAACGGCAAACTAATGCCGTTAATATCAGCGATATCAGAAAATCATTATTTGCCAGAACCATTAGTCGGTTGAACGAGTTATCGTCAACACGCTTCACGTTAACTCCCGGACTTTATCATCTGGCAAATCCTACTGATCCAAAGCGCTGGGACTGGAATGAATGGCAAAACAATTTAGTTGATAGCCAACAATATGATGCTATTGAAGATATCGTTAAAAATATACCTTTTGATCATAGAACTGAACTTTTGACAGATTTTTTACGAGCCATTGATCCACAATATTTCAATGATCATCTCATTGCAATTGTATTAAAAGATGACACCCCTTTTCAATTTAGAGCAATACTTGAAACCCGTCTTGTAGAAGCAAAGCCCTTTATTGAGACTGCGATCAAAAGAGGACTTGTGCAGGAAAATCTTATCAATAGAATATACAACGAAGGTATCCCTGATACTGGGAAATCAGCTTCACGCAGTGCATCCGCCACCAGGCCAACGAGTCACCAGGATCCCTTTAATGCACTCCAGAATCAGGCAGCCTCACAGCTTGCAACAGAGTTCTCCAGATTATCTGTGGCCCACGGAAACCTGGCTGACAACGACAAAAAACTTATGAGTCAGTTTATCTCTGTGTTAAACACCAACTATCAGTGTCAGGTAGGGTTGTACGAAACCAACCCTGAACTTGGCGAATCTTCTGAAACTTCCAGCAACAACCCAACAACATTTATTAAAGAAGAGTGGGAATCCTGGCAATTCGCTCTGTACGAGAGAGATGATAGCGTTGAACAAGCTTATTATGCTGCCAGGGAAGATAACAAGAGTGAACTTATTATTGAACAAATCGAACATCTATTATTAGCAGTCAGCTGTCCTCAAGAAAAAATCAAGAATGCCTTCCGATCAAATGCTGATATCCTCAGCTTACAGTTGGAATTCCCTGAAGTCGTTCTGGATGATGACAATCTGCTGGGACTTAGTTTTGAAGCTTGTCGTGCCAAAGGAATACCACTAAACAAAATTATTACAGGATTAATTGCGTCAGGTTGTTTAACACAAGAATTAATTGATCAGATCATGAAATTGGGGATTGATAATTAATTTAATATCGTATCCGATCAACCAGAATAAATGAAAGTATTGCACTACTTTCATCGCTTCTGAACTTTTCAGGGTTGTCAGCAGGTACGTGAAGAGAGTGCTGCATAATCATGGTCACTGTCTACACGTTGCCCTGCCTGACCCGACAATACAGCGATATCACCGGTCTGATGACGATCAAGAATATCCAGTACCGTGGCAATTTTATTGCCCAGCTCGGACCACTCTTCTTCGGCCACCGAGTCCTTCACAATACCCGCACCGGAGTAAAGCATCAGGGCATTATCAGCCAGACGGGCGCTGCGAATTGCCACACTGAAATCACTCTTTTGAACACCAACAATCCCACACACACCGGCATACAAGCCACGAGCATAGGGTTCGTTGGCGGCAATAAAGGAGAATGCATCCCCTCTTGGAGCGCCCCCCACTGCGGGGGTCGGATGAAGTACGTCCAGTAACTGTTGATCACTCACGTCGTGGTTCAGTACACCACGAATCTGGTAACGCAAATGTTGAATATGGCGCAATTTAACAATCGAGTGGCTGCGATCCGCTTCCAGGGACTGGCAGAAGGGTTGCAGCCTATGGCAGATATCATCCAGAACCAGACGGTTTTCATGGATATTTTTACCATCGCTCATCAGCAGGCTTTCCAGCTGAGCATCTTCAAGCAGGTTCTGACCGCGGACAATGGTACCTGCCAGGGCCTCGGTAGAAATAATATTTTCCAGTCGCTTCACCAGTCGCTCCGGAGAGCAGCCAAAAAACGTTTGCCCCTGCCCCTGAAACAGGAACTGATAGGAATGCGGATTCGCCTGCTGCCATGCGTAAAGCAATGAGAATGGGGAGAGATGCCCCTCAAGTTTCAGACACGTTTCCCGGGATAGCACCACCTTATCCAGCACACCCGATGCAAACGCCTGCCGGGCCTTGTCCACCAGTTGGTTCCAGACATTGGCATCAGGCTGATAACCTGCGAGCTGAAACGTAAAGTCAGCCTCGGGTAACTGCTGGCAGTAGTTGAGTGCTGCGATAATCTCCAGAGCCTTGCGAATACTGCCATGGTATTCCAAAGTATTGTCAGACCTGAGGTTCACACCCAACACCGTTCCCTTGCGAGTCTGAACCAGTTCCAGCAGTGGCAGGATGACCCTGCCATAACCAAAAGCAGGCCAGATTGACGCTTCATCATCCGCAAAAGAGAGGTAGCAGAGGCAGTGACTGCTCCTATGCGCCGGCAAATGGCTCAGGATTTTGTGAGCACTGGCAAATGCACAAGCCAGGTCCTGTCGGCAGGATAATGTTTCTGACCAGCTGTAACCGAGCGCCGCGATAGCATGATCGCCTTCCCGGTCTCTCCAGAATGCTTTTTCACAGCCATCCTGTGCCGCCAGAAAGCCCTGTAGGTGAATGGCCGGGAAAGGGAGCTCAATTCTGACCAGCCGCTTTTCAGGCACAGGTTGAGATAACAGCTTTTCCAACTGTTGCACCATCAATGCCAACTGAGTCTGAATTACACTGGTCAAGACATCCTGCCAATAAGATCGTTAAAAAAAGACATCGTAAGATAACGAAATTGTACGTAGATTGGCCACCGGTATCTGGATCGTATTTACCGAGAAAAGCCATAGCATCCCTAAGGGTATAACCGACTGTTGGTAATAGTAGATGAATTTTTCAACGTAACTTTCTATCATTGCATTTTTTTCAACGCTGAAATTCATGCCTTTCAGCAGAACTGAACCCTTGATCAGTTTCATCAGCACGGGTAACTATTCACCATGGCCACCAATGGAGAGTCAGCCAGACAATGGCTGGAACAGAACAGGGAGCAGATCTCGGAGGAACGAATTCTCCAGATTCGCAGTAACCTGGTAAAAAAAATAAATCAGTTGGCGGATGCTGAGGACCTGACTGTATCGGATGAACATCAGGGGTTGCTGGAGGCCCTTGATGTGATGGATGCCTGGCTTCAGGAACGCGCAACACCTCAGGAAACAGCAGCGGACGCTTCAACGCTGGATTACAGCCCGCTTATTCAGGAGCCGTCGGAAACAGTCCCTCAGCTGACTCAGGAAGAGAAGCTGCGCCGCTTCCAGAACCTGCTGAAGGACACAAAAAAATAACGGCAAATGGTAAGGTTGCGCTCAGGCAACCTCGCCAACCCGCTGCCGGGGCATCACACTTTCAACCGCTCACACTCTTCAACGACCCGGTCGTAGGTCCAGTCCCCGCCGCCGGGATGCTTCACCTCGTGTTCAATCAGCTTCTGGCACATCTGCATAGGGTTCAGTCCCTTTTTTGCCAGTCGCTCCAGAGTCTGCTTCAGCTCATTATCTGCTTCACTGAATTCCTGAGCGCTTCGGGATCCTTTCTTTCTGACTGCAACTTTTATTTGCTTCATCGTCAACTCACCTAAAACAACGTGGGCCTCTGGCAGGCCTGGAATAACACCCCGGCAAGAATAGCAGCGAGGTGATCTCTTCTCAGGCAGCCTCCCGGATAATCTATACTCTATTCTTAGATTCTGCGCGCAGTAAAGCAGGAGTTTACCATGAAACGTCTTTACTACCTGACCGGCTCTCTGGACAGCGTCACCAAAATTACTGAAGACCTGCACCGGGATGGCATCACCAACTGGCATCTCCATGTTTTAAGCCGAAACGAAGCTGGCCTGTATCACAAGCAGGTTCACAGTGCCAATATGCTGCAGGAAAACGATGTCATTCACTCCGGAGAACTGGGAGCCCTCATTGGCGGTGTTGTCGGCCTGCTGGCGGCCACAGTGATTGAGTGGTGGAACCCAATCGGGATAGAGATCCCGCTACCCGCCCTTCTGGTGGTCGCTGGTGTCTTTACCATGTTTGGTGCCTGGAGTGGTGGATTGGCAGGGATCACCCGCGAGAATTACAAAACGGCCCGATTCCACGATGATCTGGTAAAAGGCAAACATCTGATTATGGTGGATGTTTCCAGACAACAGGAGCAGCGGGTGCGCTACCATCTGAGCAAATATCATCCGGAAGCTTCTCTTGCCGGTGTGGATACCACCCTGACACTGCCTTTCAGCCCTAACTTCTGGCGTTATCCGCGCCATAATTAATCAACAACCAGCTTGTCTATTGTCAGGGGATGGTGATTTCACAAGCGCCTGCACCTCCTGAAAGGTTTCGGACTCCGCATCAGAAGGTGCTTTTCCCAACAGGCTAAACACCACTATTGCCACTGACGCCGCGATAAAACCGGGAATAATCTCGTAAACTTCAAAAATTCCCCCACTGAGCGAACGCCATACCACCACAGTTACGCCTCCCACAACAATACCGGCAAGGGCTCCCAACCCATTCATCCGCTTCCAGTAAAGGGAAAACAGCAGCGCAGGACCAAAGGCGGCACCGAACCCTGCCCAGGCATAAGACACCATCTCCAGCACCGAACTGTCCGGGTTGAGTGCCAGCACCGTGGCCAGCACCGCAATAGCGACAACGGCAATACGGCCAACCAACAGCATCTCAGCCTGAGTAGCATTGGGACGCAGCATATTGCGATAAAAATCCTCTGCTACCGCAGTAGAACAAACCAGCAACTGAGAATCTGCGGTACTCATAATAGCGGCCAGAATCGCGGCCAGGAGAATACCGGCTATGACCGGGTGAAAGAGGGTATTCACCATCAGCATAAAAATAGCTTCCGGGTCGTCTAATACCAATCCCTGCCGCTGGGTATATATGATTCCGGTTAAACCAACCAGCAAAGCACCCAGCATACAGATTCCAGTCCATGAAACCGCAATACGCCGTGCCAAGGTTAGCTGATGACTGGACTGCACCGCTTTAAAACGCGCCATAATGTGTGGCTGGCCAAAGTACCCCAGCCCCCAGCTCAATAATGACAAAACCGTAATCACAGAAAGCGCTTCCCCCCGAACATCAGTGAACATGCTGGTCAGATGGGGGTTCAGTTGGTTAATGTCGGCCATCACCTGCCCGGCACCTCCGGTGACTTCCAGCACGGTCACCGGAACGATCAGCAGTGCTGCCGACATCAGCAGGCCTTGCACCAGGTCGGTCCAGCAGACCGCCAGGAAACCACCAAACAGGGTGTAAGAGACCACACTCAACATGCCAAGAATCACTGCCAGCTGGTAGTCGAAGCCAAAAACAGATTCAAAGAGTTTGCCACCGGCTACCAATCCTGAACTGGTGTAAAAAAGAAAAAAAATCAGGATAAAACCCGCACTGACCGGTTGCAGAATATACTTCAGATCGGAGAAACGGTTGGAAAAAAATTCGGGAAGCGTCAAAGAGTCATTCGCAACCGCACTGTATATTCTTAAACGACGGGCCACCAGAAGCCAGTTCAACCAGGTTCCTCCCAATAGCCCCAGCCCCAGCCAGATCGCCTCAAAACCAGCCGCAAACGCATACCCTGGCAGGCCCAATAATAGCCACCCACTCATATCAGAAGCACCGGCGCTTAATGCCGCCGACCACGGCCCCAGTGAGCGTCCGCCAAGAAAATAGTCAGAGGAGTTCTGGGTTCTCTGCCAGGCAATATAACCAACCCCCAGCATGGCAATAAAATAGATCAGAAAGGTTATGGTTATTTGTATTTGGTTTTCCATGATGGCTAAACTCTTGGTATATATATCTTCAACGTTAGCCCACATTTATTTGTTCAATTCAATTGAAATACCTGCTGATTTAATTAGTTATTTATCAAATAAAGTCTGCCAAAAATATGACTCTTAGCCTTTCGATAATAAATTATTTTGATTTAAAGCTGCCCTTATATTGATCCAGTTAAGGTGCGCTATTATTCAAAAATGAACTTGTAATTTGTGGATACAGACATGGACAGTCAACGCATATCACCCCCCTCCTATAACCAGATAAAATTACCTGACCAAAAACCAGCAAGGTACGTTGGAATTGAATCAGGCAAGGACAGTAAAATATTGGATAGTCATGGGAAGCTGGTTTCCAAGTGGGGACGAAAGATTGAGAATTACCTTAAAATAGAGCGAATTAATCCAGAAAAATATGCTCGCAGTCAAAAAATGCATAAGTTCCAAGAATCCATGACCAGCAGACGGGTCAAACTTTTAACACAAGAAGTTCAAAATACATCGGATCATATTGATAGTATTTTGATGCTTCCTAACGAAATTCCAAATGACTGCGAATTTATCAGCCAGAAAAAATTCCAGAAGCTTGTTCAATCAGATGTTAAGAGATATCTCTCTTACGAAATCAAATCCTGCAACTCGGGAGAAAAGCTCCTTCAATTATACGAGGAAGTAAAGAGACTCGGCGATCACCATCGCCTGCCACCCAAAATAACAGACCCTCTAATTAAAAAAATTAATGCTCAAATGGCAATACTTGTTGAGAAAATGCCAAATCACCTCAGAAGCATTGATCCTTGTAAAGAAGATACTCCAACCCTTGAATTGACCAAGCAAAAGTGTGAAGTGGTAAAAGGTCTGTACAAGGCTGCCAAAACGATTGGTTATGACTTATGCAAAGAGCATAGAAAAGCACTAAGAGATACTATGATCGACATGTTTTCCGAAGATGTTGAAAAAGTAGCGACTTGGTGCAAAACAAGAAATAATCTGAAAGAGAATAAATATTTATCAGATCAAATTATAGAAGTAAGAAATTCAATAATATATCCATTCTTGGAAGAAGCTGATACAAAATATAACAAGTATGTTAATAAAGTCAAAAAAAGCACAGATATACAAATAAAAGATTTAGAAGAACAACGTGAAATAATACCCAAAATAATTACAAGACTTAATCAAAAACTAACAACTGCCTCTCAAATCATAAAAAATGAGGCGAAAGCAACGGCAGTTAATGAAAATTTATTAGAAGGCAAAAGAAAACCAACAAAAGCTACAATCCAAAAAATTGAAGAAAGAGAAGTTAATAAATTTAATGAATTTAAAAGTCTACAAAAAGAATATAAAAGCCTGTATGAAACATTGAATTCCAGACTGAAACAATTTGATTCCAGTGTCGAAATATATTTTAAAGACCAACAGAATCTGACACCAGAAGCCATCACACATCCTGAAGCATTCCTGACTGCTTATAGAGGAGTAGAATTAACCAAACCATGGGAAAGCCTACAAAGCCTGGATCCAACAAATACCAATTCTAATTTGGCTTTACAATCCTTCAATCATGCTTGCATTGATAGTCACTTTAAAGAACTTGTGTCTGAGGAACAGGGCTGGTTGCCTGAAAAGGAAATAAAAACACTCAAAAATCATGTTCAAGGATCAGTAATAGAAAACTCTGATCAGAAAGAAGCCTATGATCAATTGGTTGTTGCGCATACCGCCTGTGAGCTGGCCAGAAATGCATATCAAAAAGACACGAAGGATGAGACAAAAAATGCCAAGAGGTATCGTCGACAAGCCAAAATAGTGCAAGGCACTGTTACTTCGCAACAGCTTGACACAGCAAAACAACTGAGAATGTTGCATGCAAAGCCAGTAACCAATAAAACTGACCACATCGGTGTTGATGCCAAGCCCGACGCTGAAATGGATGAAAGCAATAATCACTCTTTGAGTAGCAGTTCTGCTGACTCAAGTAACAAAGCTCCAGCAGTAAGTGATGCTGAAGTACCTCAAGACAGTATTGACGCAAACATTACCTCAGGCCTGCATCAAGAATCAGCTACTGAAAAGCCACAGACCTTACAAGCCAAAAAAGTATTACCACCGATACCCAGTAACAGCAACACTACAGAGAACAGTGACGCTGAAATACAACCCAATGGAAATAAACTACCACCAATAGTACCCCCACGACCCGAAGAACAAACACCACCAAAACGCCCAAAACTACCAAAACTACCAAAACTACCAACATCAAATCGCCCAACCTGGCCAGCACCAAAACCACCATCTTCTGAAAACAAAACAAGTGGTGGAGCTAAAGGCCAAACCGATGGTAGTAAATCAGTACCGACACCACCACCGCCGCCGCCAGTACCTTCTGGCAAGACCACAAAATTCGGTGGTGCTAAAGGGCAAACTGATGGTAGTAAACCATTACCACCACCGCCACCACCACTACCTTCTGGCAAAAGCATAAAAAGTGGTGGAGCTAAAGACCAAACAGATGGTGGACATAAACCACCTCCTCCTCCGCGACAGCCAGCACCATCAGCCGGAAGTCAAACCACGCAAGCCAGTAGTGGAGTTAAAGGTCAAGATTCTGGAAGAGTTGCACTTTTAAACGAAATTCGCAATGAACAAAACTTACAAAAATTAAGAAAAGTGCCTGAAGCCAAAAAAAGCGATCGCTCCGCTGCAAACTCTAAAAAAAGCGAGGCCAAGGCACCAGATTCCTTTAACACAATCATAGAGGAATTTAAAAAAAAAATGAATCCTGATGGTGATGCTAATGCTAATGCTGATACTGATGACGACTGGAACTAAGACCACAAAGTTTGGCGCAAGAACATCTTACACAAGACTGCATTACCCGGGCACAGTTATCGAGAGGCAATCAAAAACAGCGTTAACAAAAAGAGGATTTTAAGCATATAGAAAAGAAGCCCCGTTGATTACTCAACCGGGCTTTTCTGTTGGGTGCCTGGCGATGACCTACTCTCACATGGGGAAACCCCACACTACCATCGGCGATCGGTCATTTCACTGCTGAGTTCGGGATGGGATCAGGTGGTTCTAACCTTCTATGGTCGCCAGGCTAATTAGATACTAGAGACTAGAAACCAGTCTCTAGATGGAATCCTTTAATTAAGCTGTTTTCTTGCTTCACACTCTATGCGTATGGCTCCAACTGACAACTGACCACTGTCAACTGATTCGCAAATCGCTTTGGCGTTATATGGTCAAGCCGCACGAGTCATTAGTATTGGTTAGCTCAATGCCTCACAGCACTTACACACCCAACCTATCAACGTCATAGTCTTTAACGGCTCTTTAGTGCCCTCAGGGGGCAAGGGAAGTCTCATCTTGAAGGGGGCTTCCCGCTTAGATGCTTTCAGCGGTTATCCCGTCCGAACATAGCTACCGGGCAATGCGTCTGGCGACACAACCCGAACACCAGTGGTCCGTCCACTCCGGTCCTCTCGTACTAGGAGCAGCTCTTCTCAAACTTCCAACGTCCACGGCAGATAGGGACCGAACTGTCTCACGACGTTCTAAACCCAGCTCGCGTACCACTTTAAATGGCGAACAGCCATACCCTTGGGACCGGCTTCAGCCCCAGGATGTGATGAGCCGACATCGAGGTGCCAAACACCGCCGTCGATGTGAACTCTTGGGCGGTATCAGCCTGTTATCCCCGGAGTACCTTTTATCCGTTGAGCGATGGCCCTTCCATGCAGAACCACCGGATCACTAAGACCTACTTTCGTACCTGCTCGAGATGTACCTCTCGCAGTCAAGCGTGCTTGTGCCTTTACACTAACCGTACGATGTCCGACCGTACTTAGCACACCTTCGTGCTCCTCCGTTACTCTTTGGGAGGAGACCGCCCCAGTCAAACTACCCACCACACAATGTCCCCGATCCCGTTTCGGGACCCGGGTTAGAACCTCAATATTGCCAGGGTGGTATTTCAAGGATGGCTCCACGATGACTGGCGTCACCGCTTCAAAGCCTCCCACCTATCCTACACAAGCAACATCAAGATCCACTGTGAAGCTGTAGTAAAGGTTCACGGGGTCTTTCCGTCTAGCCGCGGATACGCTGCATCTTAACAGCGATTTCAATTTCACTGAGTCTCGGGTGGAGACAGCGTGGCCATCGTTACGCCATTCGTGCAGGTCGGAACTTACCCGACAAGGAATTTCGCTACCTTAGGACCGTTATAGTTACGGCCGCCGTTTACCGGGGCTTCGATCAAGAGCTTCTCCGAAGATAACCCCATCAATTAACCTTCCGGCACCGGGCAGGCGTCACACCGTATACGTCCACTTTCGTGTTTGCACAGTGCTGTGTTTTTAATAAACAGTCGCAGCCACCTGGTATCTTCGACCACCGCCAGCTTACGGAGCAAATCCGATCACCAGCAGCGGCGCACCTTCTCCCGAAGTTACGGTGCCATTTTGCCTAGTTCCTTCACCCGAGTTCTCTCAAGCGCCTTGGTATTCTCTACCTGACCACCTGTGTCGGTTTGGGGTACGGTCCCTTCTGACCTGAAGCTTAGAAGTTTTTCCTGGAAGCATGGCATCAATCACTTCAGTTCCGTAGAACCTCGTCATCAATTCTCGGCATTCTCAATTAAGAGAGCGATCCGGATTTGCCTGGATCCCTTGCCTACTATCTTAAACGCAGACAACCAACGCTGCGCTGACCTAGCCTTCTCCGTCACTCCATCGCAGTCAGAAGGGGTACAGGAATATTGACCTGTTTCCCATCGATTACGTCTTTCGACCTCACCTTAGGGGCCGACTCACCCTGCGCCGATTAGCGTTGCGCAGGAACCCTTGGTCTTCCGGCGGGGGAGCTTCTCACTCCCCTTGTCGTTACTCATGTCAGCATTCGCACTTCTGATACCTCCAGCACACCTCCCGATGCACCTTCAACGGCTTACAGAACGCTCCTCTACCAATCCAGTGATCAGTTGTCTGTTGTCGGTGATCGGTTTTGCTCCGAGTTATTGGAAACTCTTGTGCAAATTCACCAACATTCTTGCAACTTTGGCACAGATGCCTTTACTGGCCCTGCGCATTTGATCTGCCAGTCCACGCATTTGTTTGTGCTTTGGAAATTCAAGACTCATCGCATGTACTTTCAACGAAAGTCGATACGCCGCCTGGAATACCTCAAGCTCTTCGAAACCCTACATGCATTGCCTCATCAACTGATTACTGACAACAGACAACTGACCACTGAATTCCGTAGCTTCGGTGAACAGTTTGAGCCCCGTTAAATCTTCCGCGCGAGCCGACTCGACCAGTGAGCTATTACGCTTTCTTTAAAGGGTGGCTGCTTCTAAGCCAACCTCCTGGCTGTCTGGGCCTTCTCACATCGTTTCCCACTTAACTGTTACTTTGGGACCTTAGCTGACGGTCTGGGTTGTTTCCCTTTCCACGACGGACGTTAGCACCCGCCGTGTGTCTCCCGTGATTGCACTCATCGGTATTCGGAGTTTGCATGGGGTTGGTAAGTCGGGATGACCCCCTAGCCCAAACAGTGCTCTACCCCCGATGGTGAGACACGAGGCGCTACCTAAATAGCTTTCGAGGAGAACCAGCTATCTCCGGGCTTGATTAGCCTTTCACTCCTATCCACAGGTCATCCGCTAGCTTTTCAACGATAGTCGGTTCGGTCCTCCAGTTGATGTTACTCAACCTTCAACCTGCCCATGGATAGATCGCCCGGTTTCGGGTCTACTCCCAGCGACTCGACGCCCTATTAAGACTCGATTTCTCTACGGCTCCCCTAAACGGTTAACCTTGCCACTGAAAGTAAGTCGCTGACCCATTATACAAAAGGTACGCAGTCATCGGTGGTCAGTTGTCAGTTGTCGGTGGTCAGTTTTGCTCCGAGTGGTATTTTACTCTTGTGCAAATCTGCCAGTATTTCCGACGTTGACGACCGGGTAATCAGTCGCCGGTTGTCGCTTGCCTACCGGCAACTGACAACTGACAACTGACCACCGACTCCCACTGCTTGTACGTACACGGATTCAGGTTCTATTTCACTCCCCTCAACGGGGTTCTTTTCGCCTTTCCCTCACGGTACTGGTTCACTATCGGTCAGTCAGGAGTATTTAGCCTTGGAGGATGGTCCCCCCATGTTCAAACAGGATTTCACGTGTCCCGTTCTACTCGATTTCACAATGATTGGCCTTTCGTGTACGGGGCTATCACCCACTATGGCGACACTTTCCAGAGTCTTCCACTAAACCAAAAATTGCTTAAGGGCTGGTCCCCGTTCGCTCGCCGCTACTGGGGGAATCTCAATTGATTTCTTTTCCTCCGGGTACTTAGATGTTTCAGTTCCCCGGGTTCGCCTTCCAGACCCTATGTATTCAGGTAAGGAATAACGGCTTATGCCGTTGGGTTTCCCCATTCGGAAATTCCTGGATCACAGCTTGTTTATCAGCTCCCCAAGACTTATCGCAGATTACCACGTCCTTCATCGCCTCTGACTGCCAAGGCATCCACCGTGTACGCTTAGTCACTTGACCATATAACCCGAAACGATCTTCGATCGTTTAGTTGGCAGTTGTCAGTCGCCAGTTGGCAGCTGATTGTGCAAACTATCTGGTTATAGGCAATAACTACCTTTAACGATCAAATGAATTTCTTTCGAAATTCATCGCCATACACATTAGCTATTACCTTTCGGTAATTAACTTGAGAGTGTCTCAGCAAGAATTTTCTTTAAAAGACGCTTCTTATATTAAGAGCCTCTTTTAAATCAATTCAGCTTAATTTGGATTCCACATTGTTAAAGAACAAAGAAAAATCAACTGCCCACTGGCTACTGCCAACTGACAACTGATTATCAAACAATTCGTGTGAACGCTTATGGACGTCGGTTTTCGTTTAAGGAGGTGATCCAGCCCCAGGTTCCCCTAGGGCTACCTTGTTACGACTTCACCCCAGTCATGAATCACTCCGTGGTAATCGTCCTCCCGAGGGTTAGACTAACTACTTCTGGAGCAACCCACTCCCATGGTGTGACGGGCGGTGTGTACAAGGCCCGGGAACGTATTCACCGTGACATTCTGATTCACGATTACTAGCGATTCCGACTTCATGGAGTCGAGTTGCAGACTCCAATCCGGACTACGATGCACTTTCTCAGATTAGCTCCACCTCGCGGCTTGGCAACCGTCTGTATGCACCATTGTAGCACGTGTGTAGCCCTGGCCGTAAGGGCCATGATGACTTGACGTCGTCCCCACCTTCCTCCGGTTTGTCACCGGCAGTCTCCCCAGAGTGCCCACCATCACGTGCTGGTAACTGAGGACAAGGGTTGCGCTCGTTGCGGGACTTAACCCAACATCTCACGACACGAGCTGACGACAGCCATGCAGCACCTGTCTCTGCGTTCCCGAAGGCACTCTCTTGTCTCCAAGAGATTCGCAGGATGTCAAGGCCAGGTAAGGTTCTTCGCGTTGCTTCGAATTAAACCACATGCTCCACCGCTTGTGCGGGCCCCCGTCAATTCATTTGAGTTTTAACCTTGCGGCCGTACTCCCCAGGCGGTCTACTTATCGCGTTAGCTGCGTTACCCGTCGTACAAGACAACCGACAACTAGTAGACATCGTTTACGGCGTGGACTACCAGGGTATCTAATCCTGTTTGCTCCCCACGCTTTCGTACCTCAGCGTCAGTATCAGGCCAGAGTGTCGCCTTCGCCACTGGTGTTCCTTCCTATATCTACGCATTTCACCGCTACACAGGAAATTCCACACTCCTCTCCCGTACTCCAGCCACCCAGTTTTGGATGCAGTTCCCAGGTTGAGCCCGGGGCTTTCACATCCAACTTAGGTGGCCGCCTACGCACGCTTTACGCCCAGTAATTCCGATTAACGCTCGCACCCTCCGTATTACCGCGGCTGCTGGCACGGAGTTAGCCGGTGCTTCTTCTGTGGGTAACGTCACAGCTGAAGGGTATTAACCTTCAACCTTTCCTCCCCACTGAAAGTGCTTTACAACCCTAGGGCCTTCTTCACACACGCGGCATGGCTGCATCAGGCTTTCGCCCATTGTGCAATATTCCCCACTGCTGCCTCCCGTAGGAGTCTGGGCCGTGTCTCAGTCCCAGTGTGGCTGATCATCCTCTCAGACCAGCTACGGATCGTCGCCTTGGTAGGCCTTTACCCCACCAACAAGCTAATCCGACGCAGGCTCATCTGATAGCGAAAGGCTCGCTTCTTATAAAAGAAACGGGTCCCCTCCTTTCCACCGCTCTTGAAGAGCTAGTGCGTATGCGGTATTAATCCGGATTTCTCCGGGCTATCCCCCACTACCAGGCAGATTCCTACGTGTTACGCACCCGTCCGCCGCTCGTCGGCAAAGAGCAAGCTCTTCCCGCTACCGCTCGACTTGCATGTGTTAGGCCTGCCGCCAGCGTTCAATCTGAGCCATGATCAAACTCTTCAGTTTAAATTTTTCATGCGAAAAATTTATATGCTCAATAGAACTTACTGCAAATTAACGAGTATGTTCGCTTAAGCGTCGCATTTAACTATTAACAAAAGGTGATAGCCTTTTGTAACCGATGCAATCGCACAAGCGCCCACACGAATTGTCTGATATCTTGTTAAAGAACTGATTAAACTGTGGCGATTTAATCGCTGATTCAGCAGTCAGCGCCGATCAGCAAGGCTGCACATCTTACCGTGGCAACTTTCGTTGTCAAGCGATCATTTTTCAGAAGAAGAAGGAAGCTTTCCAACTCACTGACGTTGCTCTCAAGCCCTGTCAGCGGATGCGCATCTTACCGCGCCAGTTTGATTTGTCAACCGGTTGTTTTTCATTCAATCCAAACAACCCATTTTCAAACCGCACTTCCCGGTCAGCGATAATGATTCATTCTGCTGATCCGTGGATGACCGTTTGGGCCAGTCCGTGGAAGTGGTGCAAATAATAGAGAAGTTTTGATGTTAATCAATAAGCGATGATGGTTTTACGTACAATCACCTACGCCAACTGACTTATAGAGATTATGGGCATCACTATGAGTCGGTAAAACAAGTGCTCAATTGGCTACACAATGAAAATACCACTCTCTACAGTGCCGGGTTGCTTTCCACCTGAGAGGGCTTTGCATGACAAAGCATTATTGGTCGGAACTTTCATGCAGTTTCATAATCGAATGGTTATTGAAACCAGTAATGAGTGGATAATCAAATGCACGCAGGTCAGTTATCACTTAACACGCCCCACAGCCGGGCAACCTCTACTAACACATCAATAGCAAGTAGTCTGTATACACTCCCATCAAAAAACATAACCAGTTTTTATTACCGTGGCGTTCAGGTTATGACCGAAATGCCTGAACTATTCACGAAAAAAGTAGTATATTGCAATAAAATGAATCACCTGCCTGGAGAACTTTACCATTGCAGCTCTGATGAAGTTATTCACTTGCTGTGTCGTCATTGCCTGAAGCACGAGCAACCAAACCCACGCACCAAACAACCAGGCACCCCGGATAATGTAGAGGTATACCGTTGCCCTATCGATAACTCCGAGACCTATCCGGACAAATTTCACTCCCGTGAAATCGAATCCACACATCTATATCAATGCCCTTCAAACACCACCAATGAAAATACTGATTGTCAATGGCACGGGCTTTATAGGGATCTCCTTAAGCACATTGCCGTATGTAGAAACTTTACTTTGGAAGACAGGATAACCATGCTCCAACACGCGAGTTCGGAGGCTACCGAAAGCCACTCAGCGCTTGATATACGCGTGGAAAAGCTGATAAAACAGGTAGAACAGATGAGGCAATTAATGCTCAAAGAGCAAGAATCCCTGATTGATGTAAAAATAGAGTCACTGGATAAAAAAATTGATTCACTGAACCAACAACTGCAAACGCTTACCCGGGCCTTTTACTTCTCTCCTCAAAATCCAAGACTGCACCCCAGTCCCTCGCTGACATCCGAACTCGAGCAACGCATCACTGACCTTGAAAAACGCAACACAGAATGTTGCCATACTGTTAAAGATCTTGAAAACCAACTGGCCAATGCATTTCATTTGATAGATCAACTTCTCAAAGCCAAAGCCGTACAAGGAAATCCGGTAACCACAAACGGCACCCTGCTTTGGAAAATTGATCAATTCACTGCCAAACGAAATGATGCTATAAGTGGTAAAACGAATATCCTATTCTCCCCTGTATTCTTTACAAACACTTATGGCTATAAATTGTGTGCAAAGCTCTACCTGAATGGTGACGGCTTGGGAAAAGGAACGCATATCAGCTTATTTTTAGTGGTGATGAAAGGTGACTACGATGAAACCCTGCATTGGCCGTTCCGACACAAAGTCCATTTTAATATTCTTGATCTGACGCACGGCGAAGACAGGCATGATGCTTTTCGCCCCGCCCCCTATTCTTCATCTTTTCAAAGGCCTAAAAAGGAGCGCAACATCGCTTCTGGCTGCCCTTGTATACTGGAATTATCCACACAGAACCTGGATAAATACGTAAAGAATGACACTATGTTCATAAGAATCTCGATAGATACTAATGAGCCCTAAGCGCCCGAGGCAAGGTTGCTTGAATATTTATTAATGACGATAGCAAAGCTCCCATTGTTGTTAATGGGAGCTTTGTAAAGCTAATTTACTAAGTCAGGAACATAATCTCATTTATTAAACGTAAGCATTTATCATCTGGACTATTCAACTGAACACAACCGGTTGTTTTTCTTTCGATCAATCCACCATTGCTGCAAACATTAAAAGACGGTCGTCTTCAGTTCACATGAAATATTGAAAACGCTGCATTTGATAAGGCACCACTTTCGCCTCAGTCATCGTCATTATCACCGTCATCATCTCACTTTGCTCTTCTAAAGCGGCATCGTGCACAAAGCCATTTTTGCTCAGCGGTGACAGGTATATGAGATCCCCCCCGGAAAGCTCCAGACTTTCAAGGGTAATCAACGTTTGTTTCAGATTTTCTCTTCTTAACTCCCCTGGTGCCGCTCCGGTCAGCAGCGTCAGACCAATATGGATCCCAGCCCGCCTGGCACTGTTAATCATGGCTATACATTTATCAAGGTCTCCTGATTTCCCCAGGTTGGCTCTTAACTCACCCCAACCGGTTTCCAGACCAATCACCAAATGACGCAAACCGCTCTCACGCAACTCATTCCACTGCGCTGTTGTCCGTTTTGCACTGAAATCAGGATCAGCGAATGTACTAACCTCCCTTTTAAAAGTGCCAAGCTTTTCCTTTATTAATGCCAAACAGCACATCAGTCGCCTCTGGGACAGAGCCATTGCATTCGCTGAGCCAAGAAATACACCGGGAGATGAATGCACCTTTGCACCATACAGCTCTTTTACATCAGCAAGATGTTGAGCAAACGCCGGTTCATTAAGAACCCTATAGGGCTTATCTTTATAGAAGGCACAGAACGTACACCGTCTGTTCGGACACCCTGTTGCTGGCATAATAACAATATCGCCATAACGGTCAGGCGGGAGAATGGTGACTTCTTCGGGATAGACTTCACGATAGAGGTCAGCAACATCGTTATAATCTTTATTGGTTAGCTGCTGGCTTGCCCGAATGACTTTATTATCAGCAGCAATATTTTTGATCCACCCCTGGTACGCCTCAAGCACTCTATCCATCTCACCAGCTGGCAGTCGCCTCGCCTCTGCACCCAACACTATTGAGCCATCCATGCAACGGCGATAGAACGATGCCCCATCCCTGAAAGAACACCAATACCCCTGACTATTGATACGTGCTGACCTATTACTGTCTTCTATTTTACAACCATCCTTCAGATGACGAATATCAATACCCATACAACACACCAGAGTGGATTTCTGTTATCATTAAATTTGCTTGAGCCCTTGGTCATCAAGGACTGAAAAGAAAGACATTATAAAGGACAAGCATTTGCGAACATTTACAGTATTGGTATTTTATGTACTGTTTTCCGGGCAACTGCTGGCACACAGCGCCATGTGCAAAGAAGTTGTGTTGACCGGTTATCCTGACCTTCCGCCGGTAAGCTGGGGCGACTACCAGAGCACTCATGGCGCAGCCTCCGATTTGCTCACTGAAATTCTTGAAGAAGAAGGTATCCGTGTCATTAATGATTACTTTGGCGGAGCCAATCGGGTCACCCACAAACTTCGCCAGGGTATCATCCATATTAATCCGGCCATGACCTATCAGCAGAAATACCTGAATGAGGTCTACCATATCTACCCTCCTATTTACACGCAAAGCTATATGGTTGTAACCCGAAGAGATGATCAGCGTGATATCCGGCACTGGTCAGATATGAAGGATCTTAAAGGAGTTGCACCACGAAATGTCCGGTTCAGCAAGGCGTTTGAGCAGTACGCAGACGATCACCTGAGCATTGTGAAAACCTTCCATGCACAGCAGGGCCTGAAAATGCTGAACGTTGGTCGTGTTGATTACGCCATCTACCCGCAGATCCAGGGTGATCTTTTTGTCTCCCTGCTGGATCTGGAAGGCAAGCTGGAAAAAATGCCCGTTGAGCTTTCCCCCTTTGATCTTTACATTGCGGTATCCAAAGCGCTTGGATGCACTCTGCCCGTCAACAAAATTTCAGAGAAACTGGTCAATCGACAGGAATCAGGTTATGCGGATAAAGTATTAAACGACAGTCTTTACAAATGGATGGGGTTCAGCCTCGAAAAACGAAAGAGCAGTATGAGATAGTCCAGTGATATCTCTCGAATTTCACCACCCTTATCAGAAAATATCTCTAAATATTATCACTGCACTTCCCTTTATTATATTTAATTGATCTGGATCATTCCGTATCTCATCTTTGATTTTTTAAAATCTTTACATAATCACCATTTCGATAAATAGTAGTAAGAGAAAGAGTCATCCATGAGTGTAGCTGAAGCTTCTCCAATGCCGGAGGTGAAACCGGGCGATTCCAGATTGATGAATCGCTTCCTGAACGCCGTTGAAAAGGCAGGCAACAAACTGCCGGACCCGACACTGTTATTCCTTTATGGCATGGTCATCGTCTGGGTTTTGTCTGCCTTGATGTCCCAGATGAGCCTGGACATGGTGCATCCGGCCACCGGTGAAACTGTGGCGGTAAAAAACCTGCTGACCGGCTCCGCTCTTGCGGCCTTTCTTGCCAGCATGGTTAAGAATTTTGCTGGCTTTGCCCCAATGGGTATCGTCCTGGTTGCCATGCTGGGTATCGGCGTGGCGGAGAAATCCGGTTTCATCAATACCGGTCTCAAGAAAATGCTGGGTGTCACCCCGGTCAAACTGTTAACCCCAATGCTGATCCTGGTTGCCATTGTCAGCCATACTGCAGCCGATGCTGGTTACGTTCTGGTTATTCCTCTGGGCGGTATTATCTTCCATGCGGCGGGCCGTCATCCTTTAGCGGGTATCGCTGCGGCATTTGCCGGCGTATCCGGTGGTTTCTCTGCCAACTTTATCCCGTCCGGTATTGATCCACTGCTGCAGGGCTTTACTCAGTCGGCTGCACAGATTCTGGACCCGGCTTTCCAGATGAACCCACTGGCCAACCTGTTCTTCACCGGTGCGTCCAGTATTGTCATCGTCGCTATTGGCTGGTATGTCACTGACAAAATTGTTGAGCCACGTCTGCGGGGAACTGCTGCCCTGGATGAAGATGCAGAGAAAGCTCCAGACCTTAGCTCCTTTACGCCAGAAGAAAGCAAAGCCTTTAATGCCGCTGGCCTGGCTATGCTGGCAGGTATCGCAGTGCTGGTTGCTGCCGTTATTCCTGAGACTTCGCCACTGCGCTCTCCGACCGGTGAAATCACAGCATTCTCTGCACCGTTGATGCAGTCTATCGTGCCGCTGATTTTTATCCTGTTTATCATTCCGGGTATTGTCTACGGTAAAGTTTCTGGCACCTTCAAGACCTCTAAAGACACTGTGGTTGCCATGAACAGCACCATGTCCACCATGGGCTCTTACCTGGTGATGTCTTTCTTCTGTGCGCAGTTCCTGTACGCGTTCTCCCAGTCTAACCTGGGTACCGTATTGGCCCTGAGCGGTGCGGAAGTTCTGCAGGCCATGAACCTGCCTGCCGAAATCACTGTTATTGGCATGATCCTGCTGACCGCCACCGTTAACCTGGTGATCGGCTCTTCTTCTGCCAAATGGGCCCTGATTGGTCCAATCCTGGTACCTATGCTGATGGCGGTGGGCATCTCTCCGGAACTGTCTCAGGCGGCTTACCGTGTTGGTGACTCGGTTTCCAACATCATTTCTCCGCTGATGGTTTACTTCCCACTGGTGGTGGTTTACTGCCAGCGTTATGTGAAGAACTCCGGTATCGGCTCTCTGGCTTCCATGATGATGCCATACTCCATCGCCATGCTGATCGGCTGGACTATCTTCCTGCTGGCTTACTGGGCGCTTGGTCTGCCACTGGGTATTCAGGCTTCTTACACTTACCCGGCCATGTAATATTCATCTCATTCTTTAAGGGGCTCTGGCCCCTTTTTGTTATAACCATTTTTCACCTTTCCCCGGGAAGGGAACTTATTTCATCAAAAAGAGTCTATCTTTCTAGTAAACCATGCTTGAGAGGGCTCCTGATTGTGTTCAATCTGATGAAAATTATCGAGGGAATGACACCCACCAGCTGGATGATTGCAGCTATCTGCCTGCTGTCATGGATTGCTATCATCCACTACTCCGGCAAGGTGACTGAGAAACGCTGGGGAGACAGGGAATCCGGAGCCCTGGTTGGTTTTTTTCTGCCCGGCTTTGTCTTTATGGCCATGCTTTATCTTATGTAAACCTGAACCGCCCTTCTCTACCGCCTGAGTAGCAGGCGCTCTCTAAGTCTTCAATAACGAATACTAATTGAACCAACCCCTCATTACTCCTGCCATAATCAATACCAGCACACAACTACTCAAAAATTCGTTAGTCTGCGCATATTGGACTTGTATTTTATCCACAATATGTGAATATGCGCATATCCACATGTTTGAGCAATTTTGATGCTACCCCCTGAGTTCTTCAAAATGATGGCGGATGAAATTCGCCTCCGTTGCCTGCTGCTGATAGCCCGGCAAGGTGAGTTGTGTGTCTATGAACTGGTATCTGCCCTGAATGAGCCACAGCCCAAGATATCCCGACATCTGGCACAAATGCGAAATCACGGTTTGTTAAAAACCCGTCGTAAAGATCAATGGATTTTCTATTCCGTAGCAGAAGGTCTGCCCGGCTGGATGAACAAAATCGTTGACGGCCTTCGCCACTCAAACTGTCTGAAAAGTGAGTACCAGCAGGATACCGGTCGGCTGGAATCCATGCCTGACCGCCCTGTTAAGGAGTAAGAAAATGACGATCAAAGTTGGTATCAATGGCTTCGGCCGTATTGGCAGGCTTGCACTGAGAGCCGCATGGCACTGGCCGGACATTGAGTTCGTCAGAATCAATGACATGGCCGGGAACAGCGCAACACTGGCCCACCTGCTGGAATTTGACTCTGTACAAGGCACCTGGCAGGAAACCATTTCATCGGACGACCGGCATATTGTCATCAATGGTCAGAGTATTGAGTGCTTTCAGGAAAAAGAGATCACTGCCGTAAACTGGTCGGATTGTGATGTGGTGATCGATGCCACAGGTGTTCACAAGGCAACAGCCAAACTTAACCAATATCTTGAGCAGGGCGTTAAACGAGTGGTCGTCACCGCCCCCGTCAAGGAAGAAGGCGTTCTGAATGTGGTTATGGGGGTAAATGATGATCTCTATGATGCCAGCCAGCATCGCATTGTCACCGCCGCCTCATGCACCACCAACTGCATAGCGCCTGTTGTTAAGGTCATTCACGAAAATCTTGGCATTACCCGCGGCGCTATCACCACCGTTCATGACCTGACCAACACCCAGACGATTCTGGACGCCCCCCATAAGGACCTGAGAAGAGCCCGCGCCTGTGGCATGTCCCTGATCCCGACAACAACCGGTTCTGCCACTGCCATCACTCAGATTTTTCCTGATCTGAAGGGCCGGTTGAATGGCCATGCTATCCGTGTGCCGCTGGCGAATGCATCGATCACTGATATGGTGTTTGACGTATCCCGGGATACTTCGGTGGAGGAAGTTAATCAGCTGTTGAAATCCGCCGCCGGGGATTCACTGAACGGCATCCTCGGTTATGAAGAGAGGCCCCTGGTTTCCATCGATTACCGTGGCGACCAGCGCTCTTCAATTATTGATGCACTGTCCACTATGGTGGTTGACCAGCGCATGGTAAAAATTTATGCCTGGTATGATAATGAAATGGGCTACGCTTGTCGTACGGCCGAACTTGCGCTCAAGGTTGGCAGAGAGAACGCCTGATGACTGAGACTACCCACGTTGAAAACACCAGGCAGTTCCGGCAACAGCAGATAAGAAATTATGCGCTTATCACCTTCAACTACTGGAACTTCACCCTGACCGATGGTGCCCTGCGCATGCTTGTGGTTCTCCACTTCTATGCACTGGGTTATTCCGGTTTGGAAATTGCCATGCTGTTTCTCTTTTATGAGTTCTTCGGGGTAGTCACTAACCTGCTTGGCGGCTGGCTGGGTGCCCGAATCGGTCTGAACAGAACCATGAATATCGGCCTGTTTATGCAGATCACCGCTTTGCTGATGCTGTCAGTCCCTGCCCAGTTCCTGTCTATACCTCTGGTGATGTTTGCCCAGGCGATTTCAGGCATCGCCAAGGACCTGAACAAGATGAGCGCGAAGACCTCCATAAAAACCCTGGTCAGTAGCCAACAGGCGGGAAAACTCTATCGCTGGATAGCGATTTTGACGGGGTCCAAAAATGCCCTGAAAGGTGCAGGTTTCTTTCTGGGCGGGGCCCTGCTCAGTCTGATTGGTTTTCAGAGTGCCATGCTGACCATGTCGTCTGTATTGACCCTGGTACTGGCAGGCAGCCTGATATGGCTGCAAAAAGACCTGGGTAAAGCCCGCAGCAAGCCCAAATTTACCCAGATATTCTCCAAGAGCAAGGCCATCAATACTCTCTCTGCGGCCCGCCTTTTTCTCTTTGCCTCCCGGGACGTATGGTTTGTCATCGCCCTTCCTGTCTCCCTGAGTGCCGTTTTTGGCTGGAGCCACGTGGAAACGGGGAGTTTCATGGCTATATGGGTGATTGGTTATGGCCTGGTTCAGGGTATAGCACCCAAAATTACCGGGGCTGAGAACCAGCATATCCAGAGTCGTACCGCCCTGGCATTGTGGTCAGCAACGCTATTACTGGTGTCGATCCTGCTGGCACTGGCGATAACATGCCAGTGGTATCCACAGTTGAGTCTGATTATCGGCCTACTGATTTTTGGCGGGGTTTTCGCCATCAACTCATCGCTGCACTCTTACCTGATTGTCTCTTTTGCCCGGGAAGAAGGTGCATCCATGGATGTTGGCTTCTATTACATGGCCAACGCCATGGGGCGCTTAACCGGAACCGTGCTTTCGGGATTGGCTTTTCAATGGGGAGGACTGGCAGCCTGCCTGTGGATCTCTTCACTCTTTATCATGCTCACTGCCATCATTTCACTGACGATGCCGGATCATAATCCGTAACACCAATTCTTGCCCAACAGCAGGGAAACCCAACCATCCAACCACCAGCGTTCTCATCATTCATGAGGCGCTGACTTTTGAAGAATTTGTATTGACCACATTGTATTAGAGAGGAACTTTTATAAGAACGAGTGGTCTCACACTGTAAGCCTTTAATTCTATAATTCAATGACTAATCCCTATTTAACCTCACACTCACTGTATGCGGAATTTCAAAAAGCGTATGAGTCTGTTATGTCAGGCAGTGGATTGGTTTTTAAAGCCTGTCCACAGCAAAGTAGTTTGGTGTTCGGGCTGCGCGTTGGTCAAACTGAACCCAGTAATTATTTCAACAACTTGATTCCATGCAGTGCAAGTCTACATAATCCATTCAGTGATTCCCGCTTTAAAAAAGTGCCAGTCAGGGTTATTTACTCTCAAAGCTCCTCAGCTATTAATATTCATCACAATCCTGGTGAAGTTACTGATCCATTACCCAACAATCAACATCTTGTTGATCCTCGCTTTGTGCGAGCAATGCCAGTTTCTATAATCAACCCTCGAACAAATAGTGAACAGCTTCAACAAAATATACCTCCCGCAAGAAATGAGCTGCATTTTAATGCCTTTGCTTCCAGCTCTGGTGAATCTCTGCCCCTCTCTCATGATAAGCCTGACCGGAAGGCTAACGCGCAGCACGGGAAAGTAAGCGTTGCCAAACAAGCTCAGGCTAAGCCCGGGAAAGAGATCCCCTGTACCGGGGCCAAGAAAAGGAAGACAAACGAACAGACTGAGAAACGGAAGGCTTACTATAAGATCTGGTCACAGTCCGAGAGAGGAAAGGCTATGACGCGAGCCTGGGAAAATTCTGAGAAGGGGAAGACTTGCCGCAGAGCTTACCGGAAGACTTACGCATATTCCGAGAAAGGAAAGGCTTACCAGAAGGCTTACTCTCAGTCCAAGGAGCGGAAGGCTTACCTGAAGGCTTACTCACAGTCCGAAAGAGCAAAAGCTGCCAGACGAGCTTACAGGCACTCCGAAAAAGGGAGAGCTACCCAACGAGCCTGGGAACAATCTCTGAAAAGGAAGGCTTACAAGAAGGCTTATTCACAGTCCGAGAGAGGAAAAGCTTCCAAACGAGCTTACACACAATCCGAAAAAGGGAAAGCTACTTATCGAGCCCGGAAACAGTCCCTGAAAATGAAGGCTTTACAGAGTGCCTCCCATGAAGCTTTCAAGCATACCTGTGATCAGGAACAAGAGAAGATCACTGGTAAGCATGCTACCGTTTTATCTGCACAAACATCTGAAGCGACCGATTACAAATGATTCCTCTGATAGCCCTGATTACGGGCAGCGCCAAATCTTTACTGACCGGTGAGTTGAGCCCCATCGACTCGATAAATCAGCTTGACATGTCACCGTCTGACATTGCCGCTGCAAAACAACAGCTGCCCATTTACCCGATACCCTCACCAGCAGCACTTTATTTCTCAGCGTCTTGTGCTACCCACGACAGCTCCTCAATTAACAGCAAAGAACTTAACGACTATCAAATAGTCGAGCTTGACGAAAATACTACTCCAGGCTGTTTATCCTGTAGCGAAATAGATACTCAAGACACTGGAAGTATTAGCTCAACAGCCACCGATATGTCAGCCGGAGCGACGCCCGGCACCAGCATCAGCATTGAACAGAACTCAGGGCTTCACGACAATTACTCAATGATCAAGAACAGTCCGCCGTCCGATCCCTGGCCACAAGGAATATTGAGTAAGGATGACCATATAAACTATGGTGATTTAAGGGACTGGCTAAATGACTTAAATGGTATCTACGATGAAGAGCCTGTGTTTCGCTCTATTTTTAATCTTCCCTTCCCCTCAGATCAATCTCAACTATTCCCGGATCAAATAAGCACTCACCCAACCTATGGCTGGGTTTTTGATAATTTTCTGACGGACTGGATTAATGACAGGGTAATGCAGGTTATCACACCTGATCCGGGTGAACTTATGGATGACAGCCTTGCCAACGATAATAATCAATCACAACAAACTGAGGCTTCAAAGACATTTGACCAGATATACATTCCCTTTATTGAGAAGTTTGACCACCAGGATGAAGAGCAGGCAAAAGAGTTCTTCCAGAAAATATATGAACTGCTGGCCCCTCTCAGAGGGCTTCTGGTTATTACTATCGCGGGAATTGATAGAGGTAATGGCAATATTACCAAAGGACAGAGACTTTCGAGGTTGTTAAACCAGTCGGGAATTCCTGCTTCCAATATCAGAGTAATCGAATCACACGGGCACAGTTATGTATTGGCCAAAAGAGGCGAGAACAGGGATCATTTTGAATCCAGCCCCGAACCCTATTGGAAAAGCACCTGCTAACCACCGGTGTGAACTTCGGCAAATTTTTAAACAAACGCACCAATCTTGAAAGACAAAAAGTGGAGAACTCGAAGGGGCAATTCTTCCGCTTTTTCTTTTGCAAACTCTAAAAACGACAAAACCCTTACGACAGATATCGTAAGGGTTAAGTTGAGCTATGTTGCTCACCAACACTTCTGAAACACCCGGCGAAGTGACCTTCTGGATTGAAGAGCTACGCAGCCAATTTGATGAAACCCTGGCTGCGATCAAGGATGGTGAACTAAATAAAGCCAACTCTCTCACAGGCATCCGTTTTCAAAAGATACCGAATGATTTCAGCCTGAAAAGCAGCTTCCTGCTTCTTTGAAAAAACCGGCTGTTGCATGGACAGTTTATGAGCCGAGAACTTAACCAGAATTCTATCTACAGCTTCTTGTTGGTGGGCCTTGAAAAGTGGCAGCATCGCACCCGAAGTACAGTAATACCCCTCTTTAAAAGGAATTATCCGACCACACATATTTGGAACTCGTGGAGAGTGTGAAAAGCCTACATCAATGATGTGTATATTTTCTCCAGTCAGCATATCCTCAACCGTGATTCCAAGTCCCGGCGTCACTGACGTTACAGAGAAAACTGAATAAAACGACGCATTTATTGCTTTGAAAAACTCAGGGTACTCCGCAACCACATTAGAATTCATGTTTGTGAAGCGCTCTATGGCATTAAAGAGCCCATTCCTTTGATTGTGATAAGCATAATCCATCAATATCGTTAGCTCATTCTCATTCTGAGCAATAATCTCCTTGCCAGCAGCTAACCCAAGCTTTTTGGCTGACTTAATGACAGCATCACCAGACAAACAGTCACTAATGCCTTCGAATACTTCCCGACCGATATCTCTGTTGTCATGATAATCTGCGAGTATCTTAGCTTGCTCAGATCGAGACAAATCTCTCAGATTCATAGTACATCTCAAATAGAAATAACGAGAATAATAGCTTGTTTGCTGATGAGCACCAGAAGCATATTTTTCCAGATTTAGTTCCAAGCCCCTACCAGACTTACGCCCTGAAACCTCCAGCACGACATTTAGCCTAACAATCTGACTTTAATAAGGAAAAACACCGCTGGAGACCTCGCAAGGCAAAATCCTCCACTTTTTCAGAGAGCAGAGAGAAAACGGCAAAAAAAGGTGGAAAATAGCTTGTTTGTGGGGAGGGCGAATCCTCCAGCGAAGTGCGTTTAACCCTTTGTTTACAGGCCCTATAAACGACAAAACCCTTACGACAGATATCGTAAGGGTTAAGTTGTATGGCGGACCGGACGGGACTCGAACCCGCGACCTCCGGCGTGACAGGCCGGCATTCTAACCGACTGAACTACCGGTCCGCTATCTAGTCTCTAGTTTCAAGATACTAGTTTCTAGCTGGTGGGTGATGACGGGATCGAACCGCCGACCCTCTGCTTGTAAGGCAGATGCTCTCCCAGCTGAGCTAATCACCCTGCGCTTGTGGCCGGTATGATATCGAATCGAGAGAGTGTGTCAATCCCTTTTTGCGGTATTTATCTGAACAATCCTCGAACAACAATTTCAAACAACAAGAGCGTCGGATAACAAGCATCAAACTCAGGGTGAACCTTATGCTGCTTTGTTCAGCCCCCCAGATGGATATAACTCTTTACCCGCCCCTCTTCTTTCAGCTGATCAATACGCACCTGCTGGATGGCAACACCATGCTTTGTTTGCAGCAGCACAAGCCATTTAAGCAGTTTCTGGTAGGCTGCATCTTCAACCCAAACCGAGAGGCCCTTGCGGTCTGGCTGCACTCTTCCCAGGGTAATACCTGCCTGTTGGGCAACATTGGCAGCTATGGAGGAGAGTTCCTGACGGGGTGAAGCTCTTTGTTGATTTTTCTGCAGGTCACGGGCTTTGGGTAAATTATTGTGTAACCAGGTGTTCATTTCCTGCTGATAGAGATAGTTGCTTTTCTGAGCCTTCGACCATTGGCTTACGGGCTCCCAAATCAGCAGATAGATCAGCGCTGCAAACACCAGAGTAACAAGCAGTTGGAGTATTTTACGATCTCCGGAAGGCCGCATTTCATACCAGGATTTACAGTGCTGCCAGTACGGGTTAGCCATTAGCAGGCGATTCAGTTTTTGCATGGTCCCCCCCAATCATCTCCTGATCGTAACTCTGGCAATCACACCGGACTTACCCTGGTTAGCGTTATCCAGCTTACCTTGTAAGCCGGAAGTGTTGAGCTTTTCCAGAAGCTGGTTCACCGTGTCTAACTCACCGGTTTCAAATTCATAGACCAGTTGACCGGTAGCCTCGTTGAAATCCAGATGCCTGGGCTCAAGTTTTACTTTGTCGCCCATGGTGCCAGAAACATGGGAAAGAGCCTGAAGCATGGATAGAAAAGGGGTTTCGGAGATTTGAGCATCCAGAGTACGAAAGCGGTGCTCCATTATTTGCTTCACATTAAAAGACATCTGTTGTCGTGCCTGTGCCTGCTGGGCTTGTCGGTCACTGGGGAATACCGAGAGGTAGTTTTTTATGGAATCCCTCCAGAGGGATTCCGACTTATTCTGATAAATCACACCTTCTGTAACTGACAGTCCAAGCTCAAGAATCAGCCAGCAGCCAGCCGCAGCCAACAGTGGCCACCAGCGCCGGATAAATCGCCCGGTTCTTCTCGGGCACTGATAGGCCCCCTGTCGGAAATCAAGCAGCTGATTGTTGCGCCTTGCAGTAAAATAGAGCCCGGCAAAATACTCAAAGACCGAGCCCTTAAGCGGTAACTTATCGACGAGCCAGCCACGCTCAGCAAGCAAACCGGATGTTTCATCCATTCTGGTTGCGGTAACCGCCAGCGTATTGTCAGAGAACATCAATCTGACTTTTGAGGGCAGCTCATTCACTGTTTCAGCAACCGTATTATCCAGAGAGCTGGCCAGAGTATCAGGGAGTTGATGATCTCCCTGATCGGGATGATCCGGGAATACGATGGGGAGCGCTTCGTAATTCAGGGTGACGCCTTCACGACCGGGTGAGGCCATCATCACCGCATCATTGTCCATTATCAGGCAGGTATATCCCGGCTCAGCCTTCAGAAACTGCATTTCAGCCAGGATGCTGGTCAGGGGTAACTGATGTTCCTCAAAGAGGGCCAGCATGGCCTGTAGGGTTGAGTGGGGAATACCGGCGACAGAAACCTGCAAGTCCCTGTCAGGAAAACCATGAACAATATGCATGGTTTCAATATCCTGGGCCAGATGCTCCTCCACCAGATAAGGGAGTGCGGTTGCCAGGTGCTTTTTCTGGCCCGCATTAATCATCAGGTGTTTATACAAACAAAGCGATCCCCCCAGGAGCAGAATGACCTCATCCGGCAGGCGGTCAACGTCCTCTCGATCTTCAGGCTCGTCAGCACACCATGCTGCTCTGAGCTGATCAATCGCTGTCAGATGGAGTTCTCCGGTCAAAGAGCCTGCCGATGTAAACTTCCCCCACTGGACAACGGTACTGGCATCAACAGAGCTGACTGGAGCAGGCATTCGAACCAATAGTATTTTTTTCATTTATTAGCCCCTGAGTTCCCTGTTAAATCGGCCTTATTAGCAGGAGCCCAATATTGACCCGGCCCGATTTCTCTGCCGATAACCTGCACATGCCCCTCACTGCTTCGGTAAAAAATCGTTTTTAAGTAAAAGGTGGTCTCTCTAAAGGTTGCCTTAATCCGGGCACTGAAATACTGACTGTCGAATACTACCCGCTCATTTTGATTTCTCTCATTAAAAATCCCGGCCTTTCCAGATAGAGCGACAAGCTGATTCAATTCTTCAATATTGGATAACCCGGCATCACCCCGGCGGCTAATGATCATTAAGGCATCCCCTTCGGAGATATTCTTGTTTAACGAACGGATAACCTCTGGCAGAGCTGTGTTCATATTCATTTTTGATGATCTGGGTATAACCGTAATATATGGCAACAGTTTTTCAACTTCCTCGTTATTAAAACCATCAATTAATATCAATTCCGAGACCGATGTCATTTCAGTTTGTCCGGTTCGTCTTGGGGGAACAAGGGATAGATAGACCTGATCTTCCGTTCCCCTTGAGACACTTTTCTGCTCTTTGTTCATCCAGCGAGCTATGTTGTCGGCCAGTTGCGGATCCATGGATTGCGCTGTCAGCAGATTCTCAAACATTTGCACAGCCGGTGAACCACCTCTTTCCGCCCGCGGTTCACCTGAGGGCTTACTCTCATCAGCAAGCCAGTTCAAATTAAACCGGCTCTGTTCATCCTGAACCTGTAATTCGATAACGCCCTGTTCTACGTCATAGTTGATGGTTTCAACATTCCACAGCTCATTTTCATGATCCACCATTCGGTTATTTTTTTTATCCTGTTGAAAATCTTGTTCCAGCAGCCATGCGACGTACTGTTCAGCGCCCAGTGCATAGTGTTTTGCCTGGGTTCTTTCCAGATATCGGGCGTTCTTCTCAGTGTGCAGCCAGAGATTCATAACAATCTCAGAAGCGACCGTTGTGATCAGCAAAAAAATCAGCAGCACATAAATAAGAGCAATCCCTGATTGGTGGCATGATGGGAATTTACCAGGCGAAGCCCTGACTGGCTGGCGGTTTTCAGCAGGCTCAATAACCATCGACACTATCTCCGGATCGGCCTGTGGGCTGTGGCCGTATGTTACCCGGCGCGTTATTCCTGTTCTCCTGGGATGGGTCTCCCTCTTTATTGCCCTGATCAGGTTTGTACGTGATCAGCGGAACCACGGTGACCATGGACCCCATCGTCTCATGAACAATGGTCAGCTCCACGGCCGTCGGTACTTGATCTGCGCGTCCCACATTGGCAACTGACTGCAGGTTCTGTTTTGGAGGCCAGCTGCTTATCCATTCCTTGTGATCATTGCGGAATCGTACTTTCATGCTGTTCACACCAGACAGCACAACCTGACGAATACGAGTAGATTCCGGAGCCCTGTCCAAAGCAGGCCAGTAATAACGGATTAACTGATGACCCTCCACAGCATAAGCCACACGTTGCAGTGTACTTCGTGCTGCCTTCAGGGAGTTTTGCCATCCTGAACGGGTAAACTCCATTAACGTCCTGCCCGGACCCGGGGCTTTCAGTGCAGGCTGCTGCAAGCCTTGTTCATCCCTGACCGGTCTTCGGGTTATTTGGAACACGTCTTTTTCCAGAATGATTTCAGCCCGTTGTAATTTATCCATGTCATCCAGCACCAACTGCGTTGCTTCCTGTGCACGGGTGACTGACATAAACAGCTTATAGGCTGCCGTACTGATCATGCTGAACAGTACGATAGCAACCATTAACTCGAGAAGGGTAAAGCCACCCGGTACCTGAACAATGTTCAAGTGTCTACCCATAGCCAGGCAAAAACGTTTGTTGAGCATTATTGCCGGGGCCTCCTCAGCCAGGTAGATAACCTTGCCAGGGGAACAGCACCTTTTTCTGGTTCAGACTCACCGATAAATACTTCGACCTGCACCTGTCTGAAATCGGGTGACCCGGTGGATGCGGATGTTTCCCGGACATACCACTGAAAACCGGCATAGCTTTCAATTTGAGGCCTCACTGCCGAACCACTCCAGCGCCCCTCGGCATAAAGTGTATTGAGATAGTGGTCGGCAATCTGCGAAGCCAGTATTTTTTCCTTCTGGTATCGGGTCTGGCGAATGCTGTTGCCATCAGAAAGAATCAGCATAGAAGCGGCCAGGGCAAATACGGCCAGAGCCACCATAACTTCCAGCAAGGTAAAACCCTGACCACGATTCAGGTTTCTGCTGGGTAGAAAAAGCCGGTTTAGCCTGAAACCCCAATAACTCATAGCAACGCTCGTTACTCCCTGACCCATTCAATATCGGACAATCCGTCTGTGCGCAGATAGAGTGACTGTTTGCTGTTGCCAACCGGAACAATGCCGAGCCTGAAGGGGGTTACCTGGTAGTCTGAATAGAAAACAACGGATGGATACTGTTCATCCACATCAAAAGGCATGAAATTCTCACTGGACTCAAGGCTCAGGCTTAATGTGTCTGGCAGCAACCTGGGCTGAAAAGGGGATTGCGCCAACTCAGCCCATTCCTGAGTATCTGCCGGTAATACCCACCAGCGGTAATACCCGTCGTTATCAATTGAGAAGCCGTAGTGATTATTTTCCAGCAGCGCTTTGTCACGAACCTGGGTAAATAATGCCTGCAATCGTGTCGCTTCTTTCTGCACCACCTTGTGAATGCTGCCGGTTATCGGGCTTAGCAGGGTAATACCCAGAAGAACCCCAATGATGACCACCACCACCAGCATTTCGATCAGGGTAAATCCTTGCTGTTGAGGTGATGCCATTTCCTTGTCCTGTTTGCCAAAAAAACCTTGGAGCCTGTCGGACTTAAGCGTCCGTAGCGAGGATTGCGAGAAATTGAGGGTAAAAATTTCTGCTTCTGAGGAGAATAGCGGGGCTATTTGACGAAGAAGCAGGAATTTTTAGACCAATTTATCGCAACCGCAGTAGGGCAGTCTTAAGTCCGACAGGCTCCTAGTTATCCCAGTTCACAATATCAGCATCGAGACCTTCGCCGCCCTCACGGCCATTCGCTCCGAAAGAATAAAGGTCATACTTGCCGTGATTACCGGGCTGTAAATACATGTAGGGATTCCCCCACGGATCCAATGGCACTTTTTTCAGGTACCCTTCGGGATTCCAGTTTCTAGGCTCTGGAGGAGAAGATGGTTTCTGAGTCAGTGCCTCAAGCCCCTGGTCCAGGGTGGGATAAAAACCATTATCAAGCCTGAAAAGCTCCAGCGCCTGAGAAATCGCTTCAATATCCGCACGGGCAACGGTGACCTTTGCCTGATCAGGCCGGGAAAGAATTTTGGGAACCACCATAGCTGCCAGAATTCCCAAAATGACCACCACCACCATAATTTCAATCAGTGTAAAGCCCCGTTCAGCGTGCACTGAATTAGCCGCATCAGGCCCTCTTCTTCTAAGCCGGTTTTTTATCATGTTGGTTGACCTCGATTTTCTGTGAATAGGCCGTTCAGCATTTTTCATCCAGGACGATTTAGCTCTGTTTCACTCCTGGCCTCAATTCAACAGCTGATTCATATTGAGTATCGGCAACAGGATAGCCAGAACAATCATCATGACCACTCCCCCCATCAGGACCAGCATCAAAGGCTCAAACAGTCCAAGGATGACGGTTATGCGCCCTTCCAGCTCCATCTGCTGATTCTGTGCAGTTCTCTCCAGCATTTGATCCAGCTCTCCGGTTGCCTCGCCACTGGCGATCATGTGGAGCATCAGGGGTGGAAAGTAGCCGGTTTCTGCCAGTGCCCTGTGAAGACTGGTTCCTTCACTGACTCGCCGGGCAACATCCTGAACGGCATGTTTGATGGCATCGTTATTAACCACCTGGGCAGCAATCATCAGGGCCTCTACCAGCGAAACCCCACTGCGGGTTAACATGCTCAATGTACTGGCAAAGCGGGCGGCATTGGCCGTTCGGACAAATCGCCCAACCAACGGCAACGTTAACTGAACCCGGTGCCAGGAAAGTCGTACGGAGGCCTTTTTCAGTGAATGCCGGACAACCACAATAGCCGCAACAATCACACCAAAAATCACCGGCCACCATGTCTGAAACCCCTCACTGGCATTAATCAATAGCTCTGTGATTAATGGCAGCTCCTGACCGGAATCCAGAAAGACCTTAATAACATCCGGCACGACAAATCCCAGCAGGAAACTGACAATCCCAATGGACGCCAACATCAGTATGACCGGATAGACCAGTGCCTGCTGTATTTTCTGGCCAGAACGCATTCTGGCCTCAGTGTAGTCGGCCAGACGATTGAGAACACGGTCGAGATAACCGGCATGCTCCCCTGCCGCAACCGTTGCCCGATACATCTGGGGGAAGACTTCCGGGAAGGCTTCCAGGCTTTTGGCCAGGGTATAGCCTTCAAGCACCCGTGAACGAACAGCCAGCAACATATTTTTTATTCGTCTTTTTTCCTGCTGGGCTGCCACACCATTGAGCGCCTCCTCAATAGGCATTGCCGCCTGGATCAGCGTAGCCAGCTGCCGGGTTACTGTAGCCAACTCAACGGCTGAAATGCCCCGGCGCAGAAAGAAGCTTCGGCCTTCCTCTCCCTGCTGTTTGCGATCGGCAAGCGTATTAACTGACAGCGGTGTCCACTGTTTATCCCGCAGCATCTGGCGAACCTGACGCCCACTGTCCGCTTCCAGGGTACCTTTATGCTGTTTACCCTGATGGTCCAGGGCTATATATTCAAACGCGGCCATAATCCTGAGCCTTTTTCTTCAGCAGCCATAATCAGTCTTTCTGGGTAACCCGAAGTACCTCTTCAAGTGTTGTAACCCCTTCCAGCACTTTTCTGCTGCCATCTTCACGGATGCCGGGACTGGACTCACGAACACAGTCCGTAATCTCCTGCTCCCCTTTGAGCCCATGGATCATTCGCCGGACCTGCTCATTAATAACAAAAACTTCATAAATGCCGGTACGCCCGCGATAGCCACTGAAATTACAGGCTTTACACCCTTGCGCGTGATACAGCGTTACCCCATCAGAAGCATCAATGCCTAACTGCTGGCATTCGGCATCATCAGGGCTGTATGGCAATTTACAGTCACTGCAGAGCACCCTGACCAGACGTTGGGCAATCACCCCAAGTAGACTGGACGACATCAGAAAAGGTTCAATGCCCATATCCTGAAGACGGGTCAGGGCACCGACCGCCGTATTGGTATGAAGCGTGGAAAGTACCAGGTGCCCGGTCAAACTGGCCTGTACCGCTATTTCAGCGGTTTCCCGGTCACGGATCTCTCCGACCATCACCACATCGGGGTCCTGTCGCAGAATAGCTCTCAATCCCCGGGCAAAGGTCATATCGACTTTGGTGTTTACCTGGGTCTGGCCAATCCCTTCCAGGTGATACTCAATGGGGTCTTCAACGGTGAGAATATTTCGGGTCTGGTCATTCAGAAGGGTAAGGCTGGCATATAGAGACGTTGTCTTGCCGGATCCTGTTGGCCCTGTCACCAGAATAATGCCATAAGGTTTTTGCAGCAGTCCTTCGATCAGTGCACGGTTCCGCTCGGTCATACCGAGGTGCCTGAGTTCAAGACGGCCTGCTGCTTTGTCCAGAAGCCGGAGTACGACCCGCTCGCCATTACTGGAAGGCAGCGTGGACACCCGGACATCCACTTCCTTACCGGCCACCCTCAGCGAAATCCGGCCATCCTGGGGTACCCGTTTCTCGGCAATATCCAGCCGGGCCATCACCTTGATGCGGGAAACCAGCAAAGAGGCAATGGTCCTTTTAAGTGACAGTACTTCCCTTAATACACCATCCACCCGCAGCCGAACCACGAGTGCCGACTCAAAGGTTTCAATATGCACATCGGAAGCACCTTCCTTGATCGCCTCAGTGAGCAGCGCATTAATTAAACGGATAACCGGGGCATCGTCACTTTGCTCAAGCAGGTCTTCCGTGATCGGAACGGCATCCGCCAGACTGGTCAGGTCCGGGTGATCACTGATGCCGGCGGCATCCTGCAATGCTTCTGAACTGTCATTGTGATAGCAGTGAGCCAGCACCTCTGACAGTTTTTCGGCATCGACCTGCTCATAGGCAGGAAAAACACCGGAAAAGCGACTGATTTCAGCAATCAGCTCAGCCGGTGGTGTGTTATGAAAATAGAGTGTGGCTATCCCACTATCATTCTCAATGAGCACAACGCCATGCCTTTTGGCAAAACTAAAAGGCAGTCTTGGTAAAACGCTGGCTTCGCTTTCAGCATCATCTTCGGTGTCATAGTCAGTGGTCAGAGGTGTAGCCAATATCATGAACTCCTTAAATCAAAAAGGAAGCACCCGGGAGGCGGTTAGGCCTTTCCTTTTTGAAAAAACTTATTTCTTTAAAAAACAAAACTCTTATGCTTTTATTTAGAGTAAAGAATAGCCTATTCGTTAACTTCAGAAGATATGACCATGAAACCAGTGGTTTTCACCACATTTCTGCAATGGGGGCATAAAAATAATCGGAATCTTATCATTCTGATTATTTTCATCGTTATGATCCTTAGCCTCAGTTTTCAAGCATTTCACTTTTATCAAATCGTCAGCAGCGAACCCTTGAAAAATAGTGTTAATAATAAAACTATCGTTTTGAAAAACTCCTCAACCATCAAACATGAAGACTTTGAGCTGATTTTTGGTTTTAGTGACAATCTGGAAATAACTCAAAACAATAAAGAGATCCCCATAACAAAAATGAACCTGATTCTCAGAGGGGCACTCTCAGGCATTGAAAACAAAAAGTACGCAAGTGCAATTATTCAGATAGCCAACCAGGACAAGTTATATGAAATTGGTGACGCTCTTCCCGGAGGTGCCATTCTGAATCAGGTTTATTCCGATCACATTGTCATTCAACGGGGTAACCAGCTTGAAAAACTATACTTTCCGGAAACAGCCAGGGATTCCAGAGCCTTTCAGGAATTCAGGCCTGTGGCGGAAGACATCCCCGAATCAATGGAGCAGCGTCCGGGCAACCATGATTACCCGGATGATATGTCTCTTGAACAGCGAATGCAGGACCTCAGGGAGAAGCTGCAGGACGCCAGTCAGGAACTGTAATGACAACAATGACAAACTGCTAAGTTAATGGTCACATCATGAACACCAGAGCGCTACTCTTGTTACCACGTTTACCACACTCTCATAACAGAAAGTTAATAAGAGCCATTCCTCTGGTGCTGATGATGGCTGTCACCCCACTGTTTGCCAGCAAGGTAAATACCGGTTTACAGCCTGCTGCCAATAGCGCCGTACCGGTGCCCAATGATAAGCTCTGGACACTGAATCAGCAGAATGCCGATATCCGTGAATTTATCACCCAGGTGGCCAAAATAACCGGAGAGACATTTGTTATCGATCCACGGATTAAGGGAGGCAATACCGTTACCGTCATTTCCAGTAAGCCATTGACCCGGGATGAAGTCTACGATGTTTTCCTGGAAGTCCTGTCCGCTAATGGTTATACCGTCATACCAAAAGCCGATGGCCATATTATTAATGTTGTTCCCACAACCACGGCAAAAACCAGCAGTCCCGGAGACACTCCGAAGCCCATTGATGGCGTGATGACCACCAGGGTTGTCGATCTGCACAGTGTATCCGCTGTCGAAGTCATCCCGATTATTCGCCCCCTGATTGCCCAGTATGGCCATGCTGCTGCATCTGCTTCCAGTAATGCGGTCATCATTAGTGACCTTGCCGATAATGTAGAGCGCATCACCAAACTGATACGGGAGCTGGATGATGCCGGCAATAACGACTATGAAGTCATCCAGCTGAAACACGCCTGGGTGGGAGATGTCTCAAAAATAATCTCGGATACCCTGGTCACCGGCAAGGGACAGCTCCCCAGCGGGCTCCAGGTGATCGCCGATGAGCGAAGCAATCGTCTGGTGGTTAAGGGCAACGCCAGCAAACGGGCACGGGTCAGAAAACTGGCTGACACCCTTGATAAGGAAGGTATTCGAAAATCGACCACCAAAGTCATGTTCCTGAGTTTTGCCGATGCCAAAAACATTGCGGAAATTCTGTCGGAAGCCTCAGGCATTATTCAGGACAGCCAGGGAAAGAGAACCGCTGCAACGCCATCGTCATCGGTTGCATCAAGCTCAGTCTCCCCCGGCTCATCAAACCAGTCCTCATCCCAGGCCACCACCAAGTCTGGTGCCAAAAGCAAGTCCGCAGCCACGACGGCGTTTGTCAAAGCGGATGAAACCCAGAATGCCCTGGTGATGATTGCCGACCCGGAAACCCTTCAGGAGATGGAGAAAATTGTCCGCCAGCTTGATGTGCCCAGGGCCCAGGTGTTATTGGAGGCCGTTATTGTTGAAGTGTCTGGTGGGATTAACGATGCGCTGGGTGTTCAATGGGGCATTGATGGGACTAACACGATTCGTGGTACATCAACCAGCTCCGATTCAGGTAACAGTATTAAAAGCAGCATAACCGGGCATATTCTGGATAACACCGGTATTGCCCTCGGATCCTTGGCGCTGCGTGCTGATAACTTTGGTGTTCTGGTCAGCGCCTTAAGCTCAAAGTCCAATAACAATATCCTCTCTACCCCCAGTATGCTGACCCTGGATAATGAAGAGGCAGAGCTGATTATCGGCAAAAACATTCCCATCAAAACCGGCTCATATCAGACGTCATCCAGTGGCAATAGTAATAACCCTTTTACCACCACTGAACGCAAGGATGTGGGGCTAAAACTCAAGATCACCCCCCATATCAACGAAGGCAACAGCCTGAGACTGATGCTGGAGCAAGAGGTTTCTTCACTGGATGTGGGCACCACCAAACAGTTGCTTGGCTCCGATAGCAATGACCTGCTGTTCAACACCCGCTCCCTGAAGACCTCGGTACTGGTGGATGATGGACAAACCGTCGTTATTGGTGGACTGATTGAAGACATCAAATCCAAAAGCAGGAAAAAAGTACCACTGCTTGGGAGCATCCCAATTTTGGGCAACCTCTTCCGTTATAACCAGAGCGGCGATGAAAAAAAGAACCTGATGTTGTTTATCCGCCCCACCATTATGCGTAACTCGGAAACACTGGTAAAAGCGACCCGGGATCGATTCACCAAACTGAAGCTTATCGGTAATAGCAACGGCAGACAGGCTATTAACCTTCCGAACCAACCCGAAGAGTTATTTGATGCAAAAACCTATGATCTGAGAAACAAGGACTGACGGTAATGGCCTGTATTGTGCCGAGACTCAAGCGGGGTTTTAAGATACCCGATAAACGGCATAGGGTTTATTGTATTTCAGAGCCCCTTTACGCCCTCTCACTTAAAATACAATTGAAAGCATAAATCCCAGGCCAAAGACGATAAAAAAACGTCCTGTCAGAGGAGGCAAACGAACCATCTCAGCATCACCAGAATGGTTGGCAAGCAATCTGAGCGGCGCAATGGCAAAAGGCAGCGCTATCAGCAGATAAAGCGGGTTATCCAACTCGCCCGAATAATACAACAGAAAACTGAGAGGAAACCCTGCCAGTAACAGCACGGCATAAAGGCATTTCGCTGGAACCAGTCCCATACGAACGGTTAACGTGCGAATATTGTGACTGATATCATCCAGGTAATCCCGGATCTCATTGGACAGCAACAACGCAGAAGCCAGCAAACTCACCGGAATCGACATCCAGACCACTTCATTATTCCAGTACCCTCCAACGGCATAAAAGGCACCACTGACCATCAGTACACCAGTAAACAGAAATACTGCCGGCACCCCCCAGCCGCGATGTTTATAGACAATGGGTTCACCGGTATAAAAATAACCGCCGACGACACCAAAGACACCAAGCAACAATAACGGCCAGCCAACATCGATTACCAACAATAGTCCCATCATGCAGGCAATCAGGGCACAAAACCCCGCCAGGATAAAGTTTCGATGAATCTGCTTAACCACCTGCCTTGCCAACTCTCCAGAACGTTTTTTCCACAACACCAGATCAGCATGGTCATTGGCAAGATTGCTGGCAGCCTGAAGCAATACGCCAGCCAACATAACCAGCAGTGCTCTGCGCCAGTCGCCAACACCCTGCTGATAAGCCATTACCACGCCAAGGCCGCAGGTTACCAGGGCAACAGAATATGAGAAAGGACGTAGAGCTCTGGCAAGTCGATATTTGTCCGGATTCAGATCAAGGGCATCCACTGGCAGGCTCCTGAGAAAAAAGCGCGAGGATAAGGAAATTTCACGACGATGGCTATAAGAACACCAGAAAAAGGCAGCAATGAAATTGAAAGTAACTTCAGACAATGGCTAATAAGTAGTTGGCCAAATGGAATCATATATTTCTGGCTAAGTGGGCAGTTGCTATGCAAGGCGCAACGTAGGGAGCATAGCCGTAGCTATGTGACCGGAGTTGCAACGCCGCAGAGTGACTGACAACTTAGTCAGAAATATATGATTTCATTTGGTTAACTACTTAATCAACCCTGCCACCGCCTGACAAAATCAGGCTGCCGCACATGCCTGAGGCGTTAACCCGAAGTAACGTTTAAATTCCCTGCTGAATTGCGTTGGGCTCTCATAGCCAACCTCTGCAGCTGCCTGCTTTACTCTGACCCCGTGATCCTGTAACAACTCTCTGGCCCGACTCAGGCGCAGTTTCTTCAGGTACTGAATAGGCGACGATGATGTCATATACCGGAAATTACGATGGAAGGTTGATGGACTCATATTAGCCATAGAGGCCAGGTGCCCAACATCAAGGGACTGATCATAATGCTCGTGCATATACTTCATTGCCCGCTCCAGACGGGCGATATGCGTATTGTGTCTGGCCAGGGCAAATAATGGCGCAGCCTGCTCCCCGTTAAGAACATGAAAAAGCAACTCTTGCACCAGCCCTTTGCCTAAGGCTTCACTCTCCAGCGGCGAGTGAAGGCACTGAGCCAGCCTTAACACCGTTGCTGAGAAAACATCCGTCACCGGGCTGACATATAAACTGCTTCGTGCCTCTAACAGATCTTCCATGGTGTCTGTCGCCTGTTGATGGTGGTCGAACAATCGCACCAGCGGATGCAACAGGCTGATATCGATATCGACCAGCATGGATAATAATGGCTTATCTTCAGCAACAATGGTTTCGCATTCCGCAGGAATAGGCAAAGTCAGTACCAGATAGTTATCCGGATTATATTCATAAGCCTGCTGCTCCAGGTAAATCCGTTTTGCACTCTGGGCTACAATGATAATACCTTGGCTATAGCACAGTGGCTCACGTTCTCTGGATTCGCTGGCTTTAAAAACGCCAACGCCGGGAATATGGGTTTTGTTATAGCCCTCTTCTTTGGCCAAAGGAGAGAGGGTCTGGGCTAATGGCGTCATGTCTTATCTTCTGATCGGTAATTTAGGCACAGCATAGCTTCACCCAATACATAAAAAAACCACTACTGATCGTTTTAGGCATGACTTTGCAAGTTATGGTTATTCTATTCCTGCACAGAAAGGATAATCTACGCTGGCTAGGAAATTTAATGAGGAAGAATCGCAATGATGAATTTTAATTATCAGAATCCAACCCACATTGTGTTTGGCCAGGACCGTCTGCAGGAACTGGATCAACTGGTACCGGCTAATGCCAAAGTACTGGTCCTTTACGGCGGTGGCAGTGTGAAGAAATTCGGTACCCTGGAAAAGGTGCTGGCCGGATTAGGTAACCGTGAAGTTTTTGAGTTCAGCGGTATCGAGCCAAACCCAACCTTTAACACCCTGATGAAAGCAGTTGAGATCGTCCGTGCTGAAAACATTGACTTCCTGCTGGCGGTTGGTGGCGGCTCTGTCATGGATGGCACCAAGTTTGTTGCTGCGGCAGCACCTTATGAAGGTGACGAAGTGGATCTGCTCAAGGCAGGTTTTGCCGGTGCGCCGATCACCACTGCCATTCCACTGGGTACGGTTGCCACCTTACCGGCCACAGGTTCTGAGATGAACATGGGTGCCGTTATTTCTCACGACATTGGCAAACTGCCGGTTATGAGTCCACTACTCTACCCTCAGTTTTCCATTCTGGACCCATCACTGACCTTCACCCTGCCACCGGTGCAAATCGCTAATGGTGTAGTGGATGCCTTCGTTCATGTACTTGAACAGTATGCTACCTACCCTGTTGACGCCCGGATTCAGGATCGTATGGCGGAAGGTATTCTGAAAACGCTGATTGAAGTGGGCCCGGTAACGCTGGCTGAGCCAGACAACTACGATGCCCGAGCCAACCTGATGTGGAGTGCCACTTCGGCCCTGAATGGCTATATTGGTGTCGGCGTTCCCCAGGACTGGGGCACCCACATGATTGGCCACGAGCTGACTGACCTGTTTGGCCTGGACCACGCCCAGAGTCTGGCGGTGGTTCTGCCATCCCTGTGGAAGCTGCGCAAAGATAAGAAGCGAGCAAAACTGGTGCAGTATGCAGAACGCGTTTGGGATATCAGAGAAGGTAGTGACGATGAAAAGGTTGATCTCGCTATTGTGAAAACCCGTGATTTCTTTGAATCACTGGGTGTAAAAACACGACTGTCGCAGTATGGTGTTGAGCATAACCAGCTTGAGAACGTGATCAAGGCTCTGGAAGCCCATGGCATGACGGCTCTGTCAGAGACCGGTGACCAGGATCTCAATACTTCCCGTGAAATCCTTGAAGATGCTTACGCAGCCTGACCTCTGATTAAGTATTTTACATCACAAAAAGGCCGGATATAAATCCGGCCTTTTTCGTGCTACCTGAACCGGTTGTTTTACCAACCGGTCACTTCTTTCAGAGCTTCACCGATATCCGCCAGACTGCGAACCGTCTTGACACCTGCAGATTCAAGTGCCGCAAACTTCTCATCGGCAGTCCCCTTACCACCGGCAATAATCGCACCGGCATGGCCCATCCGCTTGCCCGGAGGCGCTGTGACACCGGCAATGTAAGAGACGACAGGTTTGGTGACATGCTCCTTGATATAAGCAGCCGCTTCTTCTTCAGCAGAACCACCGATTTCACCAATCATCACGATAGCTTCAGTCTTGTCATCATTCTGGAACAGTTCCAGAATATCGATAAAGTTGGAACCGGGAATAGGGTCACCACCAATACCAACACAGGTAGACTGACCAAAGCCATAATCGGTGGTCTGTTTGACCGCTTCATAGGTCAGCGTGCCGGAACGGGAAACAATACCCACCTTGCCCGGCAGATGGATATGGCCCGGCATAATACCGATCTTGCACTCACCTGGCGTGATAACACCCGGGCAGTTGGGACCGATAAGACGAACACCCAATTCATCACACTTGACCTTGCATTCCAGCATATCCAGCGTAGGAATACCTTCAGTGATGCAGACAATCAACTTGATGCCAGCATAAGCAGCTTCAAGAATGGAGTCCTTACAGAAAGGCGCAGGAACATAGATAACCGACGCTTCTGCACCGGTCTGATCAACCGCTTCAGCCACCGTATTGAAGACGGGCAGGTCCAGATGAGTCTGACCACCTTTGCCCGGTGTTACGCCACCCACCATGCGAGTGCCGTAAGCAATGGCCTGTTCGGAGTGAAAAGTCCCCTGGGCACCGGTGAACCCCTGGCAGATAACTTTGGTGTCTTTATTAATTAAAATGCTCATTACTGGTTCCCCGCTGCCTTAACTACCTGTTGGGCAGCCTCGGTCAAACTGTTGGCCGCGATGATATCAAGTCCACTGTTGGCAAGGGTCTGCGCACCCAGGTCGGCATTGTTGCCCTCCAGGCGAACCACGACAGGAACTTCAACGCCGACTTCTTTAACCGCACCGATAATACCTTCAGCAATCAGATCACAGCGGACAATACCACCAAAGATATTGACCAGAACGGCTTTCACACTGTCATCAGAGAGAATGATCTTGAAGGCTTCGGTGACACGCTCTTTGGTTGCACCACCACCAACATCCAGGAAGTTGGCAGGCGCACCGCCATGCAGCTTAACGATATCCATGGTCCCCATAGCAAGGCCTGCACCATTCACCATGCAGCCAATGTTGCCATCCAGTGCGACGTAGTTAAGCTCCCACTCAGCGGCATGGGCTTCACGGGCATCTTCCTGGGAAGGATCATGCATGGCTTTTAACTGTGGCTGACGGTACAGGGCGTTGCTATCAATGTTGATTTTCGCATCCAGGCAGTGCAGGTCACCTTCTTTGGTGATTACCAGCGGGTTGATCTCCAGCAGGGCAAGGTCGCATTCCTGGAAGAGTTTCGCCAGACCAAGGAAAATCTGGGTAAACTGCTTGATCTGCTTTCCTTCCAGACCCAGTTTGAAAGCCAGCTCACGGGCCTGATAAGGTTGGGCACCGGTCAGGGGATCAATGGTCGCCTTAAGGATTTTTTCCGGTGTTTCTTCCGCCACCTTCTCAATTTCAACCCCACCTTCAGTGGAGGCCATAAACACGATCCGACGGGTTGCGCGATCAACAACAGCGCCAAGATAAAGCTCTTGATCAATATCAGTGCAGCTTTCAACCAGTATCTTGCTGACCGGCTGGCCATTTTCATCGGTCTGATAAGTGACCAGGTTTTTACCTAACCACTGCTCGGCGAACGCGCGGATTTCGTCTTTGCTGGAGACCAGCTTCACACCACCCGCCTTACCACGACCACCGGCGTGCACCTGGGCCTTAACCACCCACTGATTACCACCGATTTCATCGGCAGCAGCAGCAGCCTGCTCTGGCGTATCCGCAGCGACGCCCTGAGAGACGGGCAGTCCATATTTGGCAAAGAGTTGTTTGCCCTGATATTCATGAAGATTCATTCTGACGCGGCCCTCTTTCTTATTTGAGCGTTGTTTTTAAGTTTCTCGTCAAACCATATCCCTGGATATTGTCTATGAAGAAAGGAGCAAGTCGACCATGACCGCTCCCCTTAAGATACGTTTAACGACGTTTGCGATTGGCAATATGGATAGCGTGGCCATCAACCGCCAGAACTGCTTCGTGCAGTGCTTCACTCAGGGTTGGGTGTGAGAAAATGGTCAGCGCAAGATCTTCACTGCTGGCAGCGAACTCCATGGCAATAACCCCCTGTTGCACCAGCTCAGCTGCGCTTGGGCCCACAACATGAACGCCAAGAATACGGTCCGTTACCTTGTCGGCAATCACCTTGACCATGCCATGGGTATCATTGGCAGCCAGCGCACGACCACTGGCGGCAAACGGGAAGGTACCCACTTTGTACTCGTCACCACTGGCCTTGACTTCTTCTTCGGTTTTACCAACCCATGCCACTTCAGGGTGAGTATAAATCACCGAAGGAATCAGGTCATAGTTCATCTGTGCTTTCTGACCAGCAATGATTTCCGCCACCATAATGCCTTCTTCACTGCCCTTATGAGCGAGCATCGGACCCCGGACCACGTCCCCAACCGCATAAACGCCGGGAACGTCAGTGGCACAGTTATCATCAACAAAAATAAAACCGCGTTCATCCAGATTGACACCGGAGTCAGTAGCCAGCAGGTTTTCTGTATAGGGGCGACGACCGACAGCAACAATCAGTTTATCAAAGGTCAGCTTCTGTTCATCACCATTGGCATCCTGATAGGTTACTTCAACTTCGCTACCCTTGACTTCAGAACCGGTCACCCGTGCACCCAGGCGAATGTCCAGTCCCTGCTTTTTGAAAATCTTCTGGGTTTCTTTGGCGATTTGCTGGTCAGCCAGGGCCAGGAATTTATCCTGGGCTTCAAGGACAACCACTTCAGCGCCCAGCCTTCCCCAGACAGACCCCAGTTCCAGACCAATAACACCGGCACCAATAACCCCGAGACGCTTCGGGACTTCCTGAAACTCAAGAGCACCGGTAGAGTCAACAATAAGGCCTTCAGTCAGCGGTGTGGGGGGAATTTCAATGGGACGGGAGCCAGTGGCAATCACCACGTTGGCAGCATCAACCACTTCGACAGAACCGTCAGCCCTGGTTAATTCAACCTGCTTGCCAGACAGCACTTTACCGGCACCTTCCAGCAAGGTCACACCATTTGCCTTGAACAGACCGGTAACACCGGTAGTCAGCTGGTTCACAATATTGTCCTTGCGGGCAAGCATTGCAGGGACATCGATATCTACACCGCTGTGCTTAATGCCGTGCCTGACAAAATCTTCCTTGGCTTCAATAAATTTGTGGGAGCTATCCAGAAGGGCCTTGGAAGGGATACAGCCAACATTCAGGCAGGTACCGCCCAGTTTGGCCTTACCCTTGTCATCGGACCACTTCTCGATACAGGCAGTTTTCAGCCCCAGCTGGGCTGCACGAATAGCACAGACGTAACCGGCAGGGCCTGCGCCAATAACTACCACGTCGAACTGATTTGCCATAAGTTATTTCCAAAACGGTTTATAAAACAAGGTATACGGGTCAAGTCAATAATGGGCAGCACCGCTTAATAGAAAAAATAAGGCTGCCCGGTACAATCCGGAATCAAACGTCCAGAAGCATTCTGGCCGGATCTTCCAGCAGTTCCTTGATGGTCACAAGAAAGGTAACTGCGTCCTTGCCATCCAGCAGACGGTGGTCATAGGACAGGGCAAGGTACATCATGGGTAAAATTTCAACCTTGCCGTTAACCGCCATGGGACGTTCCTGAATTTTATGCATTCCCAGGATGGCCGACTGTGGTGGATTCAGGATGGGCGTTGACAACAGTGAACCGAATACACCGCCATTGGAAATGGTGAACGTTCCACCGGTCATTTCATCGATGCCGAGCTTGCCATCCATTGCCTTTTTACCGAACTCACGGATTTTTGCCTCAATATCAGCAAGGCTCATATCTTCGGTGTTACGAAGCACTGGTACTACCAGCCCGCGATCACTGGAAACGGCAACACCAATATCCTGGTAGCCATGGTAGACAATATCATTGCCATCAATAGAGGCGTTGACCACTGGATGACGGCGGAGCGCTTCAACACAGGCCTTGACAAAGAAAGACATAAAACCAAGTCGTACGCCATGACGCTTCTCAAAGGTATCTTTGTACTGGGCACGAAGCTCCATAACCGGTTTCATGTTGATCTCGTTGAAAGTAGTCAACATGGCCGCATTCTGCTGGGCCTGAACCAGACGCTCGGCAACCTTGGCTCGCAGGCGGGTCATGGGTACCCGTTTCTCTACACGCTCACCGGCAAACACCGGTGCGGTTGCCTCGACCTGAGGTGCTGGTGCAGCAGCCGTGGACACTGCCGGAGTGGCAGCAACTGTCGGGGCTGGTGACACCTGAGCACCAGCTTCAACATGACGAACCACATCTTCCTTGGTTACACGGCCACCTTTACCGGTACCGGGAATAGCTGCTGGATCAAGGCCTTTCTCATCAGCCATCCGGCGTGCTGCAGGATTGAGAATGGGCTCTTCCTTAATGGCTTCCGGTGAAGCTGCAGGAGTAGCTGAAGCTTCAGCGGCAGCCGGGGCGGTGCCAGCAGAAGCCCCCTCCTGGAAAATTCCAACCACTTCACTGCTGAGAACAACTTCACCTTCAGGCTTGATAATTTCACTCAAAACACCATCTGCCGGTGCAACAACTTCAAGAACCACTTTATCGGTTTCAATATCAACCAGCAGTTCATCCCGATGGCATTGTTCACCGGGCTGCTTGTGCCAGGTTGCAACGGTGCCATCAGCAACGGATTCAGGAAAGGTAGGTGCTTTAATTTCTGTGGCCATTATTGATCCTTTGCGTCTTCGCCCCTTTAAGCGTTATTCACAGAAACTGTGTTAAACGCTCTGGCCAGATCGATAAATAGTACCTGCTGGCCGTTTAACCAATATTACTGCTCAGCATGAGCAGTAAATTATCATTATTCAAATGCTGAAAGCATCATTTACCAATTGCTGCTGTTCCTGGGCATGTATTGACATATAGCCACATGCCGGAGCGGCTGATGCTTCGCGCCCTGCGTACTTGAGACTCATTGTTTTATTCGGATGAACGGCAACTGAGCGACGCATGTGATGCTGACTACAGTACCACGCCCCCTGGTTCATTGGCTCTTCCTGACACCAGACCACATCTTTCAGGTTTGGATAACTGACAATGAGTTCATCCAGATCATCCTGAGGGAATGGGTAAAGCTGTTCAATGCGGATAATCACCGTATCAGTCAGCCCTTCCGTTCTCTTCTTTTCCAGCAGATCATAGTAGACCTTGCCTGAGCACATAATCATCCGGGTGATCACTGATGGCTCATGACCGTCAACCTCGGGGATAATCGTCTGGAAACTGCCCTCTGCCAGCTCTTCCAGAGAGGAGGTGGCCTGTTTGTGACGGAGCAGACTCTTGGGGGTAAATGCCACCAACGGTTTACGCAGCGGACGCAGCATCTGCCGTCTCAACATATGGAACACCTGTGCTGGCGTTGTCGGAACGCAGACCTGAATGTTGTGTTCCGCACACAGCTGCAGGAATCGCTCAAGTCTGGCCGATGAGTGCTCCGGCCCCTGACCTTCATAACCATGAGGGAGCAGCATGGTGAGGCCTGACAGGCGCCCCCACTTGTGCTCGCCACTGGAAATAAACTGGTCAATAACCACCTGGGCACCGTTGGCAAAATCACCAAACTGAGCTTCCCAGATAACCAGTGCATTGGGCGTTGTTGCTGCGTAGCCGTACTCAAAAGCCAGAACCGCTTCCTCGGACAGGAATGAGTCCCAGATCTGGAATCGTGGCTGCTCCGGGGAAAGTTTGGTCAGGTTCACCAACGTCGAGCCATCTTTCTGGTTATGGAATACCGCATGGCGGTGAGAAAATGTTCCCCGACCGACATCCTGCCCGGTAATTCGAACTTCACTGCCTTCCATCAGCAGTGACGCATAGGCCAGCAGTTCAGCACACCCCCAGTTAATCGGCAGGGCTCCTGCCGCCATTTTACGACGATCCTCAACGATCTTGCTGACCTGACGCTGCAACACAAAACCTTCGGGAATTTCACACAGCTTCTGGCCTAATGATTGCAGTGTTCCCACGGCGACACGGGTATCATGGCGGGCAGTCCATTCGTGACCAAGATAGGGTGCCCAATCCACAAAGAGCTCTTTATTAGGCTCTTTTACCAGGGCCTTGACCACATGCTCACCGTTGTCGAGGGCATTACGGAAACTCTCTACCAGCTCTTTATCAGCCGCCTCACTGATCACACCTTCACCCAGCAGAACCTTGGCATAAAGATCCCTGGTGGTCGTGTGGGATTTAATCTTGCTGTACATCATCGGCTGAGTAGCGGACGGCTCATCCGCCTCATTGTGCCCGCGACGACGGTAACAGACCAGGTCTACAACAATGTCTTTATGGAACTCCATTCGGTAATCAAGGGCCAGTTTGGTAGCAAACTGAACCGCCTCAGGGTCATCACCGTTAACATGAAGGATCGGTGCCCCGACAATCTTGGCAACATCGGTACAGTATTCTGTGGAACGGGCATCTTCACGGAAACTGGTGGTAAAGCCAACCTGGTTGTTAATGATGATATGGATGGTGCCACCGGTTTTATAGGCACGGGTCTGGGACATTTGCAGGGTTTCCATCACAACCCCCTGCCCCGCAAAAGCGGCATCACCGTGAATGGCAATTGGCACTACTTTGTTGCCCACTGAATCTTTTCGACGGTCCTGACGGGCTCTGACTGAACCCTCAACCACCGGGGTAACAATTTCCAGATGCGATGGGTTAAACATCAGGGCAAGATGCACCTCACCACCCGGCGTCATCACATTGGAAGAGAAGCCCTGATGGTATTTCACATCACCAGAGCCGCGTTCAACCAGCTTCTTGCCTTCAAATTCGTCAAACAGATCTCCGGGCTTCTTACCCAGAATATTGACCAGTACGTTCAAGCGGCCACGGTGAGCCATGCCGATCACCAGCTCCTTCGAACCATAGGAGCCGGAGCGCTGAATAATCTCATCCAGCATGGGGATCAGAGACTCACCACCTTCCAGGCCAAACCGTTTGGTTCCGGGAAACTTGGTCCCCAGGTATTTTTCCAGACCTTCCGCTGCAGTCAATCGTTCCAGCAAGTGCAGCTTGGCTTCTACTCCTACTTCCGGGCGGCTGCGAACACTTTCCATACGACTCTGAAACCAGCGGCGTTCTTCTGTCTGGGGAATGTGCATATATTCAACACCAATTGACTGGCAATAGGTGGCTTTTAAGGCATCGTATATTTCCCGGAGAGAAGCGTGTTCCTTGCCAATAAACAACGTTGAAGTATGAAACTCGGTATCCAGATCCGCTTCGCTGAGACCGTGGTATGCCAGGGATAGATCAGGAAACTCTTCCCGTTTCATCACACCGAGAGGATCAATAACAGCCTGCTGATGACCGCGAATCCGAAAAGCGCTGATCAAACGCAAAACCTGAACCTGCTTGCGTTCGTGATCACTGGAAACCGATGATGTCTGAATCGGGCGGGTAGTCTGACGCTGACGCGCCATAAGGATGAAATTTTCCTGGATGGTAGAATGTGGAACATCCGCTCCACCACCACTTACCGGGGGCAACTTTTCAAAATAGTCACGCCACTGTACTTCTACGCTGTTGGGATCGCGCAGATAGCGTTCGTACATATCCTCGACGTATGCAGCATTTCCCCCTGCAATGTGGGAAGAACTCCACATCCGCTGCATTACACCTTCTTGCATGATCATTACCCCGTGAGTCTGGGGCTTATCCCGGGAAATCTGCTTTGACAAGCCTGACTGGCTGAAAAACAGAGGTCACTGATGATGTCGATAGCCAGTCAGTGAACGATCCCCCTCAGATAGGGTCGGATGTTTTCCGACCGCCCCTGCTGGTTCAAGCTATTGCGGCCCCATAATTCCGGATGGCAGCAGCACAATTTATTTAGTTTAAAAATATATTCAATTACAGGCTTTGTATTGTCAGAGGTCGCCTGCACTCTCCTGACAGAGCATAGCTGACTTTTCAGCTTTATGGTTCTTGAGTACCCCGGAAAAAGAATTTACAGGGGTACCTTTTTACCACCAACCAGCAAAGACAGGCTGGAATGACCCGCAACTATACTATGTTGCACTCTTAAACAACATCTGCCTGATATGACCAATAGCCCGTGTCGGGTTCAAGCCTTTGGGGCAGACATTGACGCAGTTCATGATACCCCGGCAACGGAAAACACTGAATGGGTCATCAAGATCTGCCAGACGCTCCTCTGTCGCTGTATCCCTGCTATCGGCAAGGAAACGATAAGCTTGCAACAGGCCGGAAGGACCAACAAATTTATCAGGGTTCCACCAGAAGGAAGGACAGGCTGTTGAGCAGCAGGCGCAAAGAATACACTCATAAAGCCCATCCAGTTTCTCCCTGTCTTCAGGGGACTGGAGCCGTTCAATGGCTGGCGCTGGCGTATCGTTAATCAGGTATGGCTTGATCTTTTCGTACTGTTTGTAGAACAGACTCATATCAACCACCAGGTCCCTGATTACTGGCAACCCGGGCAGCGGACGAATAACCAGTTTATTTCCCCTGACAGCTTCTGACAAAGGGGTAATGCAGGCCAGACCATTGGTACCGCCAATACTCAAGCCATCGGAGCCACAAACACCCTCTCGACAGGAACGTCGGTAAACCAGCGTTGGATCCTGCTCTTTAATCAGATTCAGAACGTCCAGAACCATCAGGTCCCGGCCTTCCGGGATATCGACATCAAAGTCCATCATGTAGGGCTTTTTGTCGGCTTCCGGGTTATAGCGATAGATACTTACCTTCATAAGCCTCTCTCCCTCAGTAGCTTCTTGCCTTGGGAGGAAATGCCTCCATGGTTGCCGGAGCAAAGTTAACAGCACGCTTACTTACTGATTGATCAATCGGTGAGTAAAGCGAGTGCGCCAGCCAGTTTTCATCATCCCGCTCCTGGTAATCATTACGGGCATGAGCACCACGGGACTCTGTTCTGACCTCGGCGGAAACAGCTGTTGCATAAGCCACCTGATACAGGTTTTCCAACTCAAGTGCTTCAACCCTGGCGGTGTTGAATGCCTGACTCTTGTCCTCCAGATGCAGATTGGCCAGCCGCTCACCCAGCTCATCCAGCAGCTTGAGACCTTTCTGCATGCTCTCACCTTCACGGAACACACCAAAATAGAGCTGCATGGTGTTCTGCAAGTCAGCACGCACTTTGGCAACGCTTTCACCACTGCTTGATTTGTTCAGACGATCGAGTCGTGACAAGGCTGCTTCCACATCACTGTCTGAGGCGTCCACAGAGTCAAAGCCATCTTTCAGGTTTTTCTCAATCTGCAGGCCAGCAGCGCGACCAAAGACCACCAGATCCAGCAGAGAGTTACCACCCAGACGGTTGGCACCATGAACAGAAACACAGGCCGCCTCACCACAGGCATAAAGGCCTTCAATCACTTCATCATTACCGGCCCCATCCTGACGCAGAGCCTGACCGCCAACGTTGGTGGGAATCCCACCCATCATATAATGGCAGGTGGGCACCACAGGTACCGGCACTTTCACAGGATCGGCATGTGCAAAGGTTTTAGACAGTTCACAGATACCGGGCAGACGCAGGTTCAGAGTCTCTTCACCGAGATGATCCAGCTTCAGCAGAACGTGATCCTTATTGGGACCACAACCACGCCCTTCAAGAATCTCGATCACCATAGAACGGGCAACGACATCCCGGCCAGCAAGGTCTTTGGCGTTTGGCGCATAACGCTCCATAAAGCGTTCGCCCTCACTGTTAATCAGGTAACCACCTTCGCCACGGCAACCCTCTGTCACCAGTACGCCTGCACCATGAATGCCTGTAGGATGGAACTGCCACATCTCCATATCCTGCATCGGATATCCGGCACGCAAAGCCATACCGATACCGTCACCGGTATTGATCAGGGCATTGGTAGTGGAAGCGTAAATACGACCTGCACCACCGGTGGCCATGACTGTGGCTTTTGCTTTGATATAAACGGTTTCGCCACTTTCAATATCAATGGCGATAACACCGGCAACCTGACCTTTCTGATTCTTCACCAGATCAACGGCATACCACTCGTTAAGGAAGGTTGTGCCGCCCTTCAGGTTAGCCTGATACAAGGTGTGCAGCAGTGCGTGACCAGTACGGTCTGCTGCTGCACAGGTTCTGGCAGCCTGACCACCCTTACCAAAATCTTTGGACTGACCTCCGAACGGACGCTGGTAAATTCGTCCCTCTTCAGTCCGGGAGAATGGCAAGCCCATATGCTCCAGTTCGAAAACCGCCTGCGGACCCACCGAACACATATACTCAATGGCGTCCTGGTCACCAATATAGTCGGAGCCTTTCACGGTATCGAACATATGCCAGCGCCAGTCATCTTTAGGATCGGCACTGGCAATAGCACAGGTGATACCGCCCTGGGCAGATACCGTGTGAGAACGGGTAGGAAATACTTTACTGACGCAGGCCGTTTTAATTCCGGCCTGGGTAAGCTGGAGCGCGGCACGCATGCCTGCTCCCCCACCACCTATAACGATGGCATCATAGGTCAGGGTACGAAGTGCTGACATCGGTTAAAGCCCCCAAAGAATTTGCACGCCCCAGATCACATAACTGAACAGAGCAATAAAGCACACAACCTGCAAAGGAAAACGGATAAGGACAGACTTACTGCCAAAAGCGCGATCATTAAAATAGTCAGTGGTGATCGTCCACATACCGATCCAGGCATGAGCCAGGATAGAGATCAACGCCAGCAGGGTAAAAATCCGCATCCAGGTTTCATCAAAGAGCTCACCCCACTGGTCATACTGCAGATCCGGATTGATAACCAGGTAGCCCAGTAGAAACACTGAATAGACACCAAGAACCACTGCCGTCAGCCTTTGCAGCATCCAGTCATAAAGCCCACTGCGGGACAAATTGGTAATATTGGTTACCATACCCAAACCCCCGCAAGGATAATCAGCACTGTTGAAAGAACCAGAGTCACAATAGATCCGAGACTTCCAGACTCCTTGCCATCACCCACATCCATATCCATCAACAGATGTTTCACTCCGGCAATCAAATGATAAATCAGGGCAGACAGAATGCCCCAGATTATGAATTTTGCCAGGGGAGCTGACAGCAAGGCCTTGAGGGCGTTAAATGACTCCTCGGAAGCAAGCGACAATTCCAGTCCATAAAGAATAAAACCCAAACCAATAAACAGGATAACACCCGATATGCGGTGCAATATCGAAGTGTATGCAGGCAGGGGTAATTTGATTGTTGTTATATCGAGATTGACAGGTCTTTTGCTATTCACTCTTTTGCCCCAACGCTCGGTAGCGTACACAGCAGAATCAGCAAGAACATCCAGGTTCTCTGGACCCTACGACAAGCAAGTGGAGAAACGCTAAATGCGAAATATACGATTTCCCCTCAATTTAAAGCCGGTGGACCGAAGAACCAACCCTAACGGCTTCGGGATCGGAGTATATACACTCTAACAGGTAATTACAATTGCTCACCTTGTTAGGCAATTACCCCTAAAAGACCAAGCCGTTTTTCATAGATTTGTTACGGATTACATTCATAATCAGTTCGTTTGACAAAAAAATTTATGTCTCTATAGTGGTCAAACCGTAAAAGGGAGCTACTTACAACTAATTTGAATATTTTTTAAACAGTCTCCCGGCTTTATTTGTGATTTTTTCCGGCTTCATTTTGTAAAAAGTATCCATCTAAAGTAACTATAACGAGACCAAACGGCATGACAGGAGGCCATAAATGGCTGACAAGAAAGCTCTACTCTCCATTGACGGCACGGACCAGACACTGGAGTTACCCATTTATTCAGGCTCTCTCGGGCCTGATGTTGTTGATGTCAGGGGGCTGACTTCCAACGGTCTGTTCACCTACGATCCGGGCTTCGTTTCCACTGCATCCTGTGAGTCGAAAATTACTTACATCGATGGCGACAAAGGTATCCTCCTGCATCGTGGCTATCCAATAGAACAGCTGGCCGAGCAGTCTGATTATCTGGAAACCTGTTACCTGCTGCTTTATGGAGACCTCCCCAATCGCCAGGAAAAAGAAAAGTTCGAAAACACCATCATGCGTCACACCATGCTCCATGAACAGATGAGCGATCTGTTTTCCGGATTCCGTCGTGATGCTCACCCAATGGCGGTTATGTGTGGTGTTGTCGGAGCCCTGTCGGCGTTCTATCACGACTCACTGGACATCACCAATGAAGTGCATCGCGAAATCTGTGCCTATCGCCTGATTTCCAAAATGCCTACGCTTGCTGCCATGGCCTACAAATACTCCATTGGCCAGCCGTTTGTTTACCCACGCAATGACCTGAGCTACGGTGGCAACTTCCTCCACATGATGTTTGCCACACCCTGTGAAGAGTATGAAGTCAAGCCTGTTCTGGCCAAGGCAATGGATCGCATTTTCCTGCTCCATGCGGACCATGAGCAGAATGCCTCCACCTCCACCGTTCGTCTTGCAGGCTCTTCCGGAGCCAACCCATTTGCCTGTATCGCCGCCGGTATCGCTGCCCTCTGGGGCCCTGCTCATGGCGGTGCCAATGAAGCGGTGCTGGTGATGCTGAACGAGATTGGGGATGAAGCCAATATCGATGAGTACATTGCCAAAGCAAAAGACAAAGACGACCCATTCCGCCTGATGGGCTTTGGCCACCGTGTTTACAAGAACTTTGACCCTCGCGCCAAAGTCATGAAGCAAACCTGCGATGAAGTGCTGACGGAACTGGGCCTTGAAGATGACCCTCTGTTCCGGATTGCCAAGCGTCTGGAGAAAATCGCCCTGGAGGATGAGTACTTTATCAAGAAGAAGCTCTACCCCAATGTGGACTTCTACTCCGGGATTATTCTCAAGGCACTGGGTATTCCAACCGAAATGTTCACGGTAATCTTTGCTACCGGTCGAACTCCGGGCTGGATTGCCCACTGGCATGAGATGATCAGCGGTGATTACCGTATTGGGCGTCCTCGTCAGCTATACACCGGTGAGACAAAACGTGACTACATAGCTGTAACTGATCGCAGTTAATCCTCAGCTGCTTTTCTATCCCGGTATCTCTCGCAAAAGCGATACCGGGCTTAGTACTCCCTTTCTGCCCATCGTCTAAACTCAGATAAATAATAACTCCTGCGGTTTAAAGCCAGCACTTGAAACACTGAGTTCAACATATTCTTTCTATCTGGTCACAGCCAATTCTCCTGTTATTAAACGTGAGATCGTCTTCATGAAAGCGCCCACAGAACTGAAACTCATTACCGCAGAACAGTTTGGCATTGATATCGAAATGGCGTATGCGACCAGCAAGAATTTTACCGGACATCCGATTTATAAAAGCCACGACTGCTATCTTCACCCACTGGCCGCGCAGGGAATCAAACGAGCTTCAGAGCTGTTACGTCCACTGAATTTGAAATTGAAAGTATGGGATGCTTTCAGGCCAATAACGGCTCAGGCAGAATTATTCCTGCTTTTTCCTGATCCTGATTACGTTTCCGACCCGGAGAGCGGCCTGTGCAGCCACTGCCGTGGGATAGCAATTGACCTCACTATTATTGACCATTTTGGTCATGAGCTTGAGATGGGAACCCTATTTGATGACTTTCGCCCCCTGGCACACCATGGCAATAAACAGATTTCTGCTGAGGCGCAGCGCAACCGTCTGCTTCTGGCAGGCGTCATGAATCTTGCTGGCTTTGACCCTTTAGATACTGAATGGTGGCACTATCAACTGCCGGAGGCTGCAAGCTACCCCATTATTAAACCGGAGCAGAAACCATCGACACTGACGTAACCGCTTCCTCACTTAGCCAGAAAATACGATTTCATTTGGTTAACGACTTATGGTTGCAAACCATGCCCCTGCAGTGTGTGCACAATCGTTTCCGCCCAGGGTCGCCGATTGGCTTTTTTTTCAATCATCCCGTTGACCAATGCCGTCAGCTCGGGAGCTGACCGATGCTGACAATGAGGTTCAGCAAGTGTTACCGGTAACTTCTCTCGGCAAAATTCCTGCCAGGTATGCATGGTTAACAAGTCTGCATCCATCATAATCTCAACAAATGAGATGCCAGCGGAGTAAATATCAGCACTGTAATTCTGTCGCTTGCACTCTCTCACTTCTGGCGCAGAATATCGGGCAGAACCGGAGGCATCGCAGGGAAAGCGGTCCTCAACCACCCGGTGGGCATTACCAAAATCGGCGATCCGCAGACGGTTCGCAATCATATCAACCAGCAGATTGTCCGGTTTGATATCCCGGTGCAAAATGCGGTTCTGCTTCAGCACCGTCAGACCACGAGCCAGATCATACAGCCAGGAAACGATGGTCGGGACGCGTTCATCCGGCAGCACCTGAGTGATCGCCCGGGCCATATTGAGTCCGCCATCCTGGAGCACCAGCTCCGTGGTGTAGTCCTTCGTATCAATGATTCCGTTAAAGCCAATAAAACCGATAATAAAATCACTGCTCAGCGACCTGAGCAACAGAGCCTCATGATGATCGGCCTCATAAACCGCCTTAGCCTCTTCATCACTGGCATCAATACTGCGGCTTCGGATTATCCATGGCTTCTTTGCCGGGGCACGGGGTGAGTATCTGACCACAAGCGTCTCGCAGGCTGAAGATTCAGCATTACTATTACAGCTGATTTCACTGGCAGTAGCGTTGGACTTATCTGGATTTTCCCCCAGGGAGACCGGCCTGGGTAACTTTTCTTCAGCGCTGGCAGGCACCGACCAGGGGTCTTCTGGTTTCTCGCCGGGAGTCGTTGGCGCACTTCCAATCCCGGATGAGTTGTCATCTCTGAAGATGATATCGTTATCGTCGTCTTCATCTGCCCGGGAAAAAGAATCCAGACTACTGTTGAGGCCGGGAATCTCAACATCAGCAAAACCTTCATCACCGTTGACACTGTCAGCACTGTCCTCGTCCCCGCTGGAGGCGTCTTCATCTGCGCTAGACCAGCCCACAGAGAGATCCGTTCCGGATACGCTTCGTGCCCGTAAACCCGTTTCATGATGATGGAGCTCAGACTCAGGTAACGCCTTTTCAGCATTATCCACCACGCTCACAACTGACTGTCCTGGTAGTTTCTGATCCTGACCATCCACAGGCCGATCGCTCCCATTCCCGGATACTCCGTCCATAAAGCCACCTGCTGGTCTTGTATATCTTCAGTTTTTTCGACCAGCGCAGCTGATAATCGATACAAGTTTAATAACACGCGCCACAAGCCCGACCAAGCATCAAAGTTATCAGATGCCCATCACGGGAGTCAGAACGCACGATGGGTATCATCTGTCGTCTTCAAGGAGACAACGACCAGTTTCTTTCGGAAACTGCCGTTGTCCGAAAATGATTCGCGGGTAACAATTTCAGGAATAAGCCCCGATGCAGCCCTGTCGAATAAGGCATCCGAGTCGTAGGATATGTACAAATCCGGATACTTTTCGCGATGAAGCTTGAGGTAAAGATGGTAACTGGAATCAAAATCGTGCCAGTAGCAAGAACCCCTACCTTTGCGAAATGAATTGCAGATGCCAAGCCAGGAGTCCTTGATAGTACGATCTGGTAAATGGTGCTTGAGAGTCAAATGTTTGTAGAAACGCTCACACTTTCTCTGTTCCGCCACCTGACAGGAGCTGTTGTAGATCTCGGACAGGCTGATGTCTTCTATACCACCGGATCGGTTAAAACAGGTCACGCTGAGGGTTTTGTACTCCACTTTACTGACATCAACCTCGGCTTTAAGCGTTGTCAGAGTGTCTGAACCCCAACCGACAACCACAATGGCGTGCTCAAGCCACTGACTGTGGCAGTCGGATGAGGCCGGGTGACTGATGGTATCCTGGTCCATCTGGACAAAAACGATGACATGACGTCCCGCTCGAAAGGCATGGTCGAGCAGCGACACCATCTCAACCGGGTCTTTATATTCATGTAAACTGGTGGCCATTCCCATCCCGCAGGCCACTTTCTGGAACAGCTCGGGCGAGGTAATCTCACCAACGGCTGAACCGCAGGACTTGGCAATTTTACGCGCGCTTAATGCACTCGCATCACCATTTTTGTAGGGCAGTAGCTGGCCGCAGGCACATAAAACATGATGCACAACGGCCAGGGCATAAACCTTGCACTGTGGCCCCAATTGCAAATCAAAGTTCTGCTCGCAACGAGTCAGTGGCGTACACCTGGGAATTGACTGATGAAGACTTTCCATAAACATGCTGACCTGAATAAAGGGTTTTGCATACAAGACCGATTTGTTTACTGATAGTTCAGATGTTTGGTTTTCAGGTAGTGGCAAAATGATGTGGGGCAGAAGTTCTCGCCCTTCAACAGACTCAGCATGAACAGATCCCCATATCCCGCTAAAAATACAGGAAACCTGTGAAATAGTGACTATGCTTGCTATTTGCCCTGGTATGGAGACTCCAGTGACGACAATAAATAGTAATGGCAATCTGGTTCTACTTAGCGAAAAGCACCACCCCGTTACACTTGATATTACCTATGCCAGTAGCAACAACTTTACCGGCAAGCCCATTTACCAAAGCAGCCAATGCTTTCTGCATATTGACGCACTGACTTGCCTGCTGAAAGCGACCGAGCTGCTCAGACCACTGAATCTCCGGCTCAAAATCTGGGATGCCTTTCGTCCATTGTCGGCACAGCACATCCTGTTTCACCACATGCCGAACCCTGACTATGTTGGCAACCCGGAATCCGATCCCTGCCCACATTGCAGAGGCGTTGCGGTAGATCTCACCATCACCGACCGTTTTGGCAGAGAGCTTGACATGGGCAGCCAATTTGATGACTTTCGTCCGCTGGCCCATCATGGCAACGCTCTGGTTTCAGAAGAAGCACAGCGCAACCGACTTATGCTGGCAGGCGTGATGAATATTGCCGGTTTTAAGCCCTTGGCAACCGTGTGGTGGCACTACCAGCTACCCAACGTGGAGAGTTATCCCTTAATCCCTGAAGCTGAGACACCTGAAGGGATAATATGACTCCCTGCTTTTTCAGCACAGAATAAAGCACACGTGGCTCTGTGATTTGCTATAAATCATACCTGATTTGCCATGATGACCTTTAAGCGAACCCTGGTAATTACCCAATTAAAAATCCGGGAATGAATGCCTTCATTCGAGACAGTGCAATGTCTCATAGCTTAGTCATCGACAACGATGGTAAAGAGCAGGTTCTAACGCTCCTGAAAGACCTATGATGAGCACAATATGTATCACTGGCTACAGCTAAATGAGCTCAACATCCTGCGCTATTCTGTTGTGCTGGAGCTTTTTTTTGGAGTGACAGGTATTCTCGTAGCCTTCTACAGCCGCTCAAACGCTGTACTGCTGGACGGTTGTTATTCCCTGCTTTGCACCTTGACGATGATGGCAAACGTCAGGATATCCCAGATCGTCAAGCTGCCGCCATCCCCTGAAAGCCCTTATGGTTACCCAACCCTTGAGCCATTAATGCTTTTTTTTGAAGGCATTATTTTACTGGGACTTTGCCTTGCCTTACTGTCTTTTTCTATCTGCAAACTCATCACCGGTGGGTATATACCGGAGTTTGACCTTGCCTTGGCTTACGAGATTTTTTCAACGATCATCGGGGGAGCTACAGCCACACTTTTTTTTCTGCTTAATCGCTCTAAACCCTCCCCGCTGATCTATTTTGAATGCCAGGAGTGGCTGGTTGACTCTGCCGTCAGTGCAGCGGCCACGGCAGCGTTTGCCATAGCTTACCGGTTAGGAAATAGTCACCCGATTACCCCTTTTATTGACTCCATACTCACCATAGGGCTACTGCTGTTTCTGGTCGGGCTCCCCCTCAAGACACTGCACAAAAACTTTAAACAATTGCTGTTAAAAGATGTGGTAACACCAGAGCTGTTAGAATCGACAAAAAAAGTCATCGCAGAACAATGGGACGGCCAGCAAATCAATATCAGCATGATCTGGCTCGGCAGATGGTTATGGGTCAATGTAGAGATAACCATCCATAACGATACTTTGCCAAATAAAGAGGAGTTTGAGAGTATCAGGGCTAAAGCAGAACACGCTATCAGCTCAATATGTCAATATTATCGTCTTCAGTTCAGCTTCAGTTTTCAGAACAGCACTTAATACCTGTGGGCAATTGGGTCAGTAATCACAACAGTATCACCACGAAGCATAAAGTTACCGCCATGAAGGTCCATTGAGCCCACCGTTGACAGTTGGGTCAATACATCAAAGAGTGTTTGCAGAAAGTCTTCATGGGATTCAATGATACCGTCATCAACCACATCGGAGATATTGTTGCCTGCTCGTTGCACCAAATCAGAACTGGATATTTTTATCTTCTCAACAAACACTTCCAGTGTTTTGATTTCCTTAGGAAACTCACTGTTATCCACACCAAAAGACTGCATGACCGCCTTACAGGAACCCCATAAAAGGCCAAAGTCATAGTCATGAAAGTGCCGGGGTTCTGTTGCCCGCGACCCATCATCCATAAAGTCTGACAGACGCTCCACCACGTAAACCCGAACCACCATCCCGCAGGGTAAGGTAATGACATCTTCACGATGAATAACAGGCAGGTGTGGGTTGCTCTGGTTTTCCGGTGTCATACACCATCGGGCAAAAAGGTAATAGCCATCTTTTTTGTCAGGACACACCTTGACCACCTTATCCGGTTCATCGGGCAGGTTATAAACCGTGGCATAAACACCCTCTGCCACAGGATCAAGCTCTGAACAGCGGTCCAGATATTGTGCGATATCCTGCTTGTCTCTGATTTCATTCTGTTCGACAAGTACTTTTATATCCTGGATTGTTTCCGAGTAAATTTTCATTTTTATAATTTTTCCATGCCCATTCAGGCACAGGAATATCCGTGTTTTTATTTGTTTTTAGCCCGTACCATTTATTCTATCACTGTCTGACAAGTCATAAACCAACAGATACTTAGAAAATGCAATAGGTGTTAATTATTGCCGGGAAACACCGACAGCTCTTAGAATTGAGCATGGTCGGGCTTGTAACTTGTCTAGAGAGTTCTGGGTTTTGGTAATTTGGGGCCATCGGAAGGAGGCGCAAACGGTTGCGTATTCCCCGGATTCACCCAGTGATCCGGCACCTGAATCTCAGAACTGAAGCCGGGGGCGTCAGGGTTACGGGAAGGTCCAATTATTCCTCCAGATTCTGGTGTATAAACGGCACTGGGAGAATTGGTCAGCCAAGCAGGGTTGTTAATTTCACGGATTACGCGATCTGGTGGAATAAACGCCATAGGGCCGGTTGGTAAATGAGTACCAATGTAACTACGTCCCTCATTAATGATTTTCAATTCCCCTTGATGTACCGATGATGGGTGTTGCTCGGCGATGGTAATACCTCTGCCGCGAAAATTTCGGGGAATACCATCTTGGGCTCTATCGGGGAATCCGGGGTCTGCTCCTCTTGCCGCGCCATCAGGTCGGCCCGGTCCCGGTGGACGTGGCGATGCACTCCCAATGTATAGTGATGCTGAGTTATTTAAAGGGTTACTCATAATTATAAACCTCTTGAGTCCTCTCAATAGCGCAATCCTATTGCGGATTATCCCTATTGCTATGAGACTAACCAAAGTTCTTTTAGTTCCTTGCCCTGTTACTTGTTTTGTTGTTGTACCTATGTCCGGAATTCAAAGGCTAATGTCAACCTCTCTTGATTAATCCTCTGATTTCAGGAATACAGGACCCACAGTTGGTTCCCGCCTGCAAATGACTGCCCACTTGCACAGGATCGGTCAACCCATGTTCAGCAATGGCCCGGCAGATCGTCTTCTCACCAACTCCAAAGCAGGCACAAACCTGCCTGCCGGCATCTTCTCCCCGGGGAGGCTTGCCGGACAGAACCCACCAGGCTTCCTCAATTGAGGCCGTCTGACAAAACCAGGACTGTAACCACTGCCGATCACAGGAAGATATCGCCTGACCTGATACCCAAATAGCCTGAAGCTGAGCATCACTAAACCAGGCCACCCGACGCTCACCAACGGTATTGTCGGTAAACTCAACCTTTTGATAGCTCTTGAGCCTTGAGAACAGTGATAACTGGTCCAGGTTGCTACCCGCCATTTCATAGCGATAGCCATTTTCAATACGGACCTCAGTCATATAACCAATGTCGCCAAAAGCTACTCTCTCCCGAGTGATAAGCACGCCATACCGCTCAGTGTGGTAAGGTTCAACAGCCACCGGCGTATACTTCAGGTCCGGTTGTTTGGACACCGGATCAAGCACCGGATTCACCAGCACCCCGGAAAATCCCGTCTCACTGTGCTGGCGTGTCCAGTGCATGGGCATAAACACTTCACCAGGCCGTTGAGCTTCAGAAACCTGCACTCGCACCGCCGCTTTGCCAAATTCCGATGAAATCTGGCATAACGCCTGATCACGCAACTGGTAACTTTCAGCATCTGTCGGATGTATGGCCAGAAACGGCTCATCGGTATGTTGATTCAACCGGGCTGAAAGCCCGGTTCGGGTCATTGTATGCCAGTGATCACGCACCCGCCCGGTATTCAGCAACAGTGGATAAGACTTTCCGGGAGCATTCAGGGGGCGCAGAACATCAGTGGCAATAAAATTGGCCCGGCCATTCCCGGTGAAGAAGCCGCCATCCTTAAAAAATCGTGCCTTGCTTGCTGTTGTTGATATTACCGGCTGCGTGTCAGACAGCGCCCCGGAACCATCACCCTGAACCGCTGATAATGGCCATTGAAACGGTTCCAAACCGTCATATTCTGAGTCAGTGATATCGGCCAGGGGAGCAATCGTAAAATCCCGGACTTTTCCTTCCCGGTTATTTTCATAACCTGACAGTGCCGCATGCTCACGGAAAATATCAGCACTGCCGGAATAGTTAAACGCCTCGGCAAACCCCAGACGGCCTGCCACTTCACTGATCATCCACCAGTCCGGCCTGGCTTCTCCGGCCGTGGGAAATAACGCACGCTGTCTGGAAATTCGCCGCTCAGAGTTGGTTACCGTGCCATCCTTTTCACTCCAGGGTGCTGCTGGCAATAAAATATCGGCAAATTCAGCCGTATCCGTGTGTTCGATGCAGTCTGAAACGACCACTGTCGTACACTTTTTCAGAGCCTTTATCACCCGGTGACTGTCCGGCAAACTGACAACCGGGTTAGTCCCCATAATCCAGACAAAACGTATTTCGCCCCGATCCATTGACTTGAACAGGTCAACCGCCGTCTTTCCCGGAGACTGCGCCATATTGGCTGCCTGCCAGAAACGCCCGACCCTGGCGATATCATCAGGCGTAAACTCCATGTGTGCAGCCAACTGATTGGCCAGCCCACCCACTTCCCTGCCACCCATGGCATTGGGCTGCCCGGTGAGTGACAATGGACCACTGCCGGGACGACCGATACGACCGGTAGCCAGATGACAGTTGATCATGGCATTCACTTTATCCGTCCCGGCTGCTGACTGGTTCACCCCTTGCGACCAGGCCGTCACGGTTTTATCGGTGGTACAAAACCAGTGATAAAACTGGATAAGTTCGTTTTGCTCTACACCACAGGCATACGCCAGCTGTTGTATATCACCAACACTGGCCCTGGCCGCTTCCAGTGCCTGATCGAAGCCCTGACAGTGTTGTTCAATATAGTCCTGATCCAAAGCACCCTGATCGGCAAGCCAGACAAGCAGACCATTAAACAGCAATACATCCGCCCCCGGTTTTATCACCAGATGCAGATCAGCAAGATCACAGGTTTCTGTGCGTCTCGGGTCAATCACCACCACTTTCATATCCGGCCGCTGTTCTTTCATCGCCCGGATACGCTGAAATAACACCGGGTGACACCAGGCCGTATTGGAGCCCACCAGCACCAGCAGATTAGCCAGCTCCAGATCCTGATAAGTATTCGGTACGGTATCCGAACCAAATGCACGCTTCTGGCCAGCCACGGTGGAAGCCATGCAGAGCCGTGAGTTGGTATCCATATTGGCACTGCCGATAAACCCTTTCATCAGTTTATTGGCGACATAGTAGTCTTCTGTCAGCAGCTGACCCGACCCATAAATGGCCACAGAGTCCGGCCCATACTGTTCAATGGTTTCCTGTAGCCGTGAGGCCACTTGATCCAGGGCTTCAGACCAGACTACCTGACGACCATGAACTTTTGGGTAAAGAAGGCGCCCGTCCAGTGATACCGTTTCCCCCAGGGCGCTGCCTTTGGAACAGAGCCGACCATAATTGGCTGGATGATCTTCCCGCCCGCTAATCTCCACCAGGTGCAGCTCAGGATCAACCACCCTGGCGGAAATACCGCAACCCACACCACAGTAGGCACATGTTGTATTGATAGCCTTTGCCAATTGATTTACTGCCATGATGTTTGCCTGAATCAGAACCGTCATGCAGCCAGAAAACGCTGCCCGAAAATAAGTTGTTGCCGGATGGATGAGATGTCAGTGCCTGACTCCATCAACTCCTGGTACCAAAGGCCATCAGTTACATCACCATACAGGAGCACACCTTTGATGCGATTATTCTGAAGTACCAGTTTGCGATAGATTCCAGCGTCTGAGGCATCCAGTGTCATCACTTGATCCGAGTCAGACGGAATGAGCTCACCACTGGAAAACAGGTTGATACCATCAACTTTCAAATTGGTGGGAATGGGGACCGGCGTAAACGTTTGATCATGGTCCCCCAGCAGCGATGCAGCAACAATTTCCGCATGCCGATACACCGGAGCAACCAGACCAAACAACAATGACTGCGCTTCCTGCCCGCCAGTCAGTTGCATCTGCGCGCATTCACCCACAGTAAAGATATCAGGATCAGACGTCTGTAGCCGCTCATTGACCAGAACCCCACGGTCGCATGTCAGGCCCGCCTCCTGCATCAGTTGTATGTTAGGCCGGACACCGGCAGTCACCACCACCAGCGATGCGGGCAGATATTCCCCATCAATCTGCACACCACAAACCCGACCATCAACGCCCTGATAGGATTGCAGCGTAGCACTGCTGCGAAAAGCAATGCCTCTGCCCTCAAGTTCCTTTCGCAATAGCCCACCGACATGTTGATCCAGCTGACGGGCCATGGGAATGGGCATATTATCGACGATGGTCACTGACATACCCCGTTTGGCCAGACCACTACCACACTCCAGCCCCAGCAAACCACCGCCAATCACCACGGCCTGCCCCTGACCTGCTTCCAGCATCAGGTTGACATCGGCCAGACTGCGAAAGGCCAGAACGCCCTGAAGGTCCGCCCCGGGCACCGGAATCTGATTGGGCAAAGAGCCAGTGGCAAGAACAAGACGGTCATAGTCAAACGTATCACCACCGTGGGTGACCACCCGCTTTAATGAGCGATCAATCCGGATCGCTTTGTAGTTCTCGCCCATCAGTAGCTCGATACCCTGCTGCTGATACCAGGCGGCACTTTTCAGCTGAATCCCATCCAGATCGACACTGCCCGCCAACAATTTGGACAGCTGAATCCGGTTATACCCCGGGCAGCCCTCTTCCGAGAGTACGGTCACATGAAAAGGGCACTGACCACCGTTAAATAGATGTTCAAGAAAGCGGACCGAGCCCATACCATTGCCAATAATCACCAGTTTTTGCCGACCATCCGGCTGTTGATAATGGCACATCAGGCAACCTGCTCAGCAACTGGTCTTACCAGCGGTGCAGGCTGCACCTGTATGGCACCTTCATGGACTCGCACCGGGAATACATTGAGGCTGACGGTGTCATCTTCCAGACATTGTCCGGTGGTTAAATCAAAGTGCTGTTTGTAAATAGGCGACGCCACAACAAGATGCCCCTGCAGATCCCCCACAATGCCCCGGGAGATCACATTGACACCACTGAATGGATCAAAGTTATCCAGGGCAAACACCTGATCCTTTACCCGGAATACCGCCACCTGATAAGCACCCACCAGGGCGCAGATGCCCAGGTTTGCAGAAAGTTGTTCATCCTGGCAGATTGTCGTCCACTGGCTCATTAGATAACCTCCTTCAGCTGTATTTTTTCCTGCTTTGTTGCTGGTCGTATCTGATGCCTTTCATCGACAAAAACAACATGGCTGTCCGGCTGGTCACTGTTAATAAAATGGCTGAAACGCTTGAGTTTTTCAGGACTCTCCAGTGTCGTTTTCCACTCACACTGATAGGTGCCCACCAGATGGGTCATTTCATCTTCCAGCGCCTGATTAATGCCAAGGCTGTCGTCTATAATCACTGACTTGAGATAATCCAGACCACCTTCCAGATTATCCAGCCAGACCGAGGTTCTCTGGAGCCGGTCAGCGGTGCGAATATAAAACATCATGAAACGGTCAATATATTTCACCAGGGTTTCATCATCGAGTTCGGTGGCAAACAAGTCAGCATGCCTGGGTTTCATACCGCCATTACCACCAACATAAAGATTCCAGCCTTTCTCGGTGGCAATAACGCCAACATCCTTACTCTGGGCTTCAGCGCATTCCCGGGTGCATCCCGAAACAGCCATTTTGATTTTATGGGGTGAACGCACCCCGCGATAACGGTGCTCAATGGCAATGGCCATACTGGTACTGTCCAGAACACCATAACGACACCAGGTACTGCCGACACAGGATTTAACTGTTCTCAGGGATTTTCCATAGGCATGTCCGGTTTCAAACCCGGCGTCCACCAACCGCTGCCAGATAGCGGGCAACTCATTCACCCGGGCACCAAACAGATCAATTCTCTGCCCGCCGGTGATTTTGGTGTAAAGGTTAAAGTCTCTGGCCACCTCGCCAATAACAATCAGCTTCTGAGGGGTAATTTCACCACCGGGAACCCGTGGAACAATGGAGTAAGTGCCGTCTTTCTGGATATTCCCCAGAAAATAATCGTTGGTGTCCTGCAGCGGGGCATGGTCACTCTTCAGAATGTAATCGTTCCAGCAGGAAGCCAGAATAGAACCAATGGTTGGTTTGCAGATATCACAGCCCATCCCGCGACCATGCTTTTCGATCACCTGAGAGAACGTTGTCAACTCACCCACCCTGACCAGGTGATACAACTCCTGTCGTGAATGGGGAAAGTGTTCACAGATGTCTTTTTTGACTTCGACTCCCAGTTGCGTCAGTTCATGGTCAAGCACCTGTTTTACCAGCTGGGCACAACCACCGCAGCCGGTTCCAGCATTGGTTGCCCCTTTGAGTGCAGCAATATCCTGGCAACCTGCGGCCACTGCATCGACCAGATCCCCCTTACTGACATTAAAGCAAGAACAGATCTGGGCAGTCTCCGGCAGTGCCGCAACACCCAGTCCGGCACTGGCACTGCCATCGCTTTGAGGTAAAATCAACTCAGCCGGATTGGCCGGTGGCACAATGCCATTCAACATCATTTGCAGTAACGTGCCATAGTCGTCTGCATCACCCACCAGCACCGCGCCCAATACCCGCTTTTTGGTTTTGGAAACCACCAGTTTTTTATAAACCTGTTTTTCCTCATCGATAAACTGATAGCTGAGGGAGCCTTTCGTATTGCCATGGGCATCACCAATACTGGCAACATCCACCCCCATCAATTTGAGCTTGGTACTCATATCTGCGCCGGTAAACTGGCTGCTGTCTTTACCGGTTATATGATCAACCGCCACCTGGGCCATTTGGTAACCGGGAGCGACCAGGCCAAATATCCGGTTATCCCACAATGCACACTCACCGATGGCGTAAATCGATTCATCCGAGGTCAGACAGTCGTTATTGATAACGATCCCCCCTCGTTCACCCCTCACCAGCCCGGCCTGTTTTGCCAGTTCATCCCGAGGGCGAATACCCGCCGAGAACAGCACAATATCGGTGTTTAAAACCTCACCATCAGCAAACTGCATTTGATGGACAGTCCCCTCACCATCGGTAATCAGCCGTGTATTCTTGCCGGTATGGATTTGCACACCCAACGCTTCAATTTTCTGTCGCAGCATGGCACCGCCGCCATCATCCACCTGGACCGCCATCAAGCGGGGCGCAAACTCAACAACATGGGTTTCAAGGCCAAGATCCTTTAACGCTTTGGCGGCTTCCAGCCCCAACAGCCCGCCACCAACCACGGTGCCAACCTTGCTGCTGCCAGCCGCTTTGGCAATGGCCTGCAAATCCTCAATGGTGCGATAGACAAAACAGTTGTCCCGCTCATGTCCCGGTACCGGCGGCACAAAAGGATAAGAACCGGTAGCCAGCACCAGTTTGTGGTAATGAATACGTCTCTCTTTATTGGTGGTTAATTCCCGGGTATCACGGTTAATGGCAATAACTGCTTCATCCAGAATCAAGTCAATGCCGTGTTTCTGATAAAAACCGTCAGGCACCATGGACAGATCTTCTGCACTGCGACCACTGAAAAATTCGGACAGATGAACACGGTCGTATGCAGGGCGGGGCTCTTCACCAAAAACAACCACCTGGTATTGCTCTAATCCACCAGCAGCCACCAGTTTTTCCATAAAGCTGTGACCGACCATGCCATTACCGACCACTACCAGGGTTTGTTTCCCGCTCATTTCGGCTAATTCCCCTTTTAATAAACCAAATTCTTCCTCCCCACATGCAGGGGATATGCCAAAACACGCAAAGCGCTGTCACAACAGGATTTGCCGGAGCGGCAGCTTGTTGCCGGTGGCAAAATGCCTTCAGGTTTCCGGCCATCGATAATCCATGCACCAAAATAAGACCAAAAATGTAAGTGAACGACATTCAGGGAATAATTCTGGTGCATCACACTGCTTTGAGGCATCACTGCAAAAGAACGCTTCAGTACTCACACCCGCTTGCCAGTTGACCTGGCGCATAGGAGGCTTTTAAAGTTTCAGAGAATTCAGGTCGATGAAACCTGATTATTGATTAATTTTGATTGAACTACTTATTGGCAAACCTGCGCAGCCTTCTAAAATAGCTTTCCCGCTTTTATTGGTTTCTCTGATATCACACCACTATGGACTATCATTTCCAGCGCAACTTTTCCGGTCGTCCGGAAGCTCAGTTCTCCATGGACCATGAAACCATGGGCATCTGGCTGACCGAAGAGCTGGGCAGTAACAGGCAACAACTGGAGCACCTGTTACTGGTGGTTGAAAGTCTGGAGAAAGGACAGCGCTGGGAATATTTTGATGATGGCACAGATTATCGCCTTCATCTGACCCGGGATCACGCCGAAGTTCGGGCCGCCCTGCTGGATACCGAAATGGACTGTGAAGAGATGGAAGACCTGGACTATTACGACCATGAATCCATCAGCCACTGTGGCCTGGATGACTTTAAAACTCTCCTGGTTTGCTGGCAGGACTTTCTGAATATCTAGGAGGCTGACCGAGAATAGACTGCCCTACTGCGGTGGCAGCAAATTGGTCTAAAAAGTCGGAATTTTTTAGCAAATAGAACCACTATTTACTAAAAATTTCCGACTTTTTATCCTCAATTTTCTGCCATCCTCGCTACGGGCGCTATTCTCGGTCAGCCTCCTAGGAGAGTAGAATGAACTCCATTCAGAGTTCATCACCAATCCTGAACTGCAATGCCTGAAAGATATGCACTAATTCCGGTGCACAGTCTTTCAACTCCACTCGCAGTGTACTGAACTCCCGACGTTCCGGGTAATCCTTACGCAGCAAATCAAACGTCAGCTTGCGTTGAGATTCTTCAGCCCTTATCAGCCCCTTGCGCATCGTGGCATCATCACGACGAATGTCGTAAACAGAACGGATCGCCCTGGAACAGGTGGTTGAAAAGGTCATTCCCTCACTGAACTTCATCTGTTTCAGTACCGGCAATGGCGTAATCGCAGGCAGACGCACCCTGGCAGGAAGCCCAAAGTGCCGGCACAGTGCCTTGTAAATCATTTCCGTACCGCGAATCTTTCCGTCCAGGCTGTATCCGGCAATATGGGGGGTCGCAATATCGACCCGAGTCATCAATTCCGGGTCAGCATCGGGTTCATACTCCCAGACATCCAGCACAACGGTCAGATCGTCACGCTCGCCCAGACACTGCTTTAAAGCGGCATTATCAATCACAGGCCCCCGCCCTGCATTAATTAACACCGTTCCCTGCTTCATTGCCTTGAGTTGCTGCTCACCGATCAGATAGTGGGTTGGATATGGGCCATCCATTATCAGCGGGGTATGCAGACAAATGACATCCGAACATGCAATCAGTTGATCAACACTGACATAGCGACCACTGTTGCCTTCTGCCAATGCCAGCCAGGGGTCGCAGGCACACACTTCTACCCCAAGCCGCTCCATCATCTGATACAGACGACCACCCACCTGCCCCTTGCCGATAATGCCGACTGTTCGATCACGCAGTTCAAAACCGTCTCGTTCTGCCAGAATATCCAAAGCCGCCAGAACGTATTCAACCACTGCCGTGGCATTGCAACCCGGCGCATGACTGAAAGCAATTCCCCGGCTGGCCAGATACTCCCGGTCGATATGATCAAAACCTGCGGTGGCAGTACCGACGAACTTCAGTGAACTGTTTTCCACCAGCTGCCGACTCACTTTAGTCACGGACCGAACCAGCAAAGCATCCGCATCCTGCACATCCTCCGGTGAAATGTTCCGGCCAGGCAGAGCAACCACCTCCCCCATCGCCCCAAAGCACTCCATCAGCAAGGGAATATTTTCATCAGCCACTATTTTCATACACGATGTTTCATAAAATTGTTGTCATTAACAGCCAGCGCTGACCCTTAAAAAAAGCTAAAAATAATAAACTGGCTATGTTATACCAACATGAAAGCCTCAAAAACAGCATCCCTGCCTGAGGGTCCAGTGATCAAGATAACGGTAGACCGGTTTCCAACCCTGTTATTTGTCTTTGCCCTGATGTTATCCGGATGCTCAGACCACTCCTCGCCTGAGTATTTTCTTGAGGAATACCCCCATCGACTCAGCCGGGTTACCGGTGTCGATATCCCTGAACCAGAGATCGCTATCCCCACGCTGCCCCCGTTAAGACAGCGCGCTTATCCGGCACCCGATCTCCGTATAAAAGCTCTGGAAGCACTGGATTTGCTCAAATGCCCTGCCCTCAGTCAGGCTGTGGCCTACAGAAACAGCAGCCTGGGCAAGCAGATGCTCCCCTCGCAACACTATTTCTATGAGAAAACCCTGTTATCATTGATTCCCCAATGCATCGGCTCTTTACAAAAAACCAATGACAACCGGGAAGTCATTGCCAAACTTCAAGAGATACTCAGCGAAAAACTGGCAACGTTTCCAGCCATTGAGTGGAACCTGGTATTTGCCAATACTGAATTCAGCAAACAGTTGCACAGTCAGGGCAGGTTGCTCGCCATTGACGATCAGGCGAGTTTCCGGGGAACCCGCGAAGCACTTAACTACCTCACCCGATTACTGCCCGATCAATTACTTGAGCCCCCCTATACCGCCACTGATCTGGAACGTCACTTGCAACAGGTTACCACCAGCCGGTACCTGGGAGAACTCATCTACTCCGCTGCCCTGTTAAGTCAGACCCTAAACCATGCTGCCAATATACTGCAGCTTCGTCTGGAAAAAGGGCCTGTTTGCCCCGCTGCTGACCCTGCGGAAGTAGAAAGGCTGCACAATGTCTTTCGACTGTTTTATCGGGAAAAGATTCAGCCCTATCTTGCCAGGGTTGATCAGGAAGGAACCATTATCCGGAATGACTTCAAGCGTCTGCTCTCCCTCTTGCCAGCTGCACCCCGGGATGACATTCAACACTATCTCAGCCTGATCACGCAAGCGTCAAACATTCACAGCCCCTGGTATCAGCTGGAACAGAGCATTAAGCACCATACGACCATCTGGGCTGAATTTCTGGATCAATGTGGCAAAGCACCAGCGTTACAAATTAATTAGCAAAGCTGTCTGAAATTGATCCCAACGGCATGGAAAGGAAACTTTTATTAAAACAAATGGTCAGATTATGTCGCAAATCCCGATCAATTAATTATCAGGAGTATTAGCCAGTGTCCTTGCCCTCCGATAGCCTCAGCAGAGGTGCTGCAAACTTTACTGTTTCCGGCAGTGATTCCGTGCAATCGAGTATTGATAACACTGCTTCTGCAAACAATTCGACTTTTTCTGGCAAGACCGTAGCTGATTCTGGTCAGAAAGGTGAATTTTTACCACAATTGCCGCCGCTCAACACGGAGCCCCCGGGTTTTGCACAAGACATTGCAAAAGATTCAACGTCTATCACTGATCGTTCGATTGCGGCAAGTCAGTCTGACGCTCCCCAGCCATTGGCCAATACGGGCATCCCTGATGATGTAAGAAAGTTAGCAACCATTAGAACCATTTCAGAAATACAGCCTATTAAAAATGCTGATAAAATTGAAGTTGCTACGGTCGATGGCTGGAAAGTGGTTGTTGAAAAATCCGAATTTAAACCAGGCCAATCGGTTATTTTTTGCGAAATTGATAGCGTCTTGCCGGTCAGGGATGAGTACGAGTTTCTCAGAAAATCCTCCCATACAGTCTTACCTGATGGCAGTGAAGGTTTTCGCCTGAAAACCATCAAACTCCGTGGTCAGCTGTCACAAGGCCTGGTGCTGCCGCTTTCATCATTAGGAAATGATGTAACTGTCAATTTGGGGGATGATGTAACCGCAAAACTCGATATAAAAAAATATGAGCGACCGGGAAGCTTATCGGACCGTGACTTTATCAAAGGTTACTTTCCCTTTTTTATTCCAAAGACCGATGAAGAAAGAATACAAAACCTGCATTCTATTTTTGATTCCTTCAAAGATAAAAAATTCTATGTCTCAGAGAAACTGAACGGAACAAGTTCAACATTTTATTTGAGAAATAACGATTTCGGTATTTGCTCAAAGAACTACGAACTGAAAACAGATAGAGTTCACCCACTGGGTAAGGTAGCCAGTAAGAATGACATTGAATCAAAGCTCAGGAGCCTGGGAAAAAATATAGCGATCCAGGCTGAAGTCGTCGGTCACAAAATAGAAGCTAATCCATACGAACTCGAGGAACTCCAGCTTTTTGTGTTTAATATTTATGATATTGACAAACAGTCATATATAAAAAAGGCAGAAATGGAAAAAATATGCCAGGAAATAGGTTTACCCACCTGCCCTGTTGTGTCCAATAACAAGGAGCTGGCTGCAACTATTGATAAGGTATTGGTGGATGCTAACGGAAAATCAAAGTTAAACAATCAGAAAAAACGAGAAGGTCTGGTCTATGTATTCGACGGCAACGATCCGGAGGAAAGAATCTCTTTTAAAGTGGTTTCCAACAATTATCTGTTAAAAGACAATCCCGTCAAAGCAGCACATTAATACATCGTTTCACTGATTTCCCGTTTCTGCTCTACAGCAGTCCCGGGACATCAGCAGCAAAAACGCTGAACAATCCCGGAATTACAAAAATAAAAAACAATTATTCTCATTTTTATCTACATGTGTAATCAGAATCTTTTCAACCCGGAATCCCTGCAATGCCCCCTATACTCACTTCCTGCATAACCCTGACGCCAACGTCTGATTCGGCTGGCACTGATAGCAACATCGACCCGGAGCAGGCTTCTGGCTGGTCACGCTACTGGAATATCAGTAAGTCGATAGCTAAATCCATCCATCCGGGCTTTGACCCCCATCAAGGGTCTGATCAGCCGGATACCCCATGGATACAACTGAATATTCAACCCAGAGAGCTGGCCCTGCGCCTGGTCCAGAAAACCATACCGGCCAATAGCTATCTGAATACCATTAATCAACTCGTCATGGCCTGTATGGCGCTGGCCAGCCTGCCCGGTTGTGACGGGGCTTCTTCAGAGGGGAGCAATCCTGCCAGCACTCATGGTTCGGCCACAGTCAACACCACTGGCAGTAACAAACCAACAAAGCGGGCCAGCAGTCCTGACACAAGTTCAGCACCCACCACGGCAGCCTCAACCGCCCCCACGGGCAGCAGGGGCAAACCGATTCCTGTTGATGGAGCCGCAGTCCTGGCCAAAGTCGGAAAGGATCCCTGTTGTCCAGCCAATGGTACCTACGCACAGACCACTGATATTGATGCTGGCAACCACTCGCCTATCCCGCACTTCACCGGTGAGTACAACGGTAACGGCAATACCATCAGCAACCTGAAGGGCTGCCTGTTTAACAGCCTGGAGGGCAATGGAACAGTCCGCAATCTCACAATTACTAATGGCCATATTGACCGTGCAGGACTGCCCGGGACTAACGACACAGGCAGTGCAGCACTGGTTGCCTGTACCATGTCAGGGGGCTCAAGGCAGGAAAACATCGTCGTAGAAAATTCAAAGATCAGGGTTACAGCTGTAAAACCCTGGGTACAACAACACAGACAGCTGGGGATGCTGGCAGGCAAGATGAACGACAGCGCCGTACTCAGGGACAACCAGATCAACAACGTCAACATTGCTATTCAGGGCAGTGGGATTGACGTCGGCATGCTGGCCGGGCAAGCACTGGATAGAGCCACCATCGACAGCAACCAGGTTGAAAACTGCAAGGTATTCCTCTCAGGAATTGGCAGCGGCAGACGTACCTTGAACAGGTCCCGGGCCGAGACCAATATCAACATCGGCCTGATCGCAGGGAAAATAGTTGGTAACGAACATAACAATGTGGTCGTTAAAAACTCAACGTTGATTCATAACCGCATTGAAAGCTCTCCGGGCATTTTCGCGGCCAATATCGGTGGTGTTGCCGGCAGGGCCGATTTTGCCCGTATTGAAGATACGCAGGCCCACAATCAAAACAAAATTCATTATCATTCCATAATAATTGATGGACGCATCGCAATGGTGGTTGCTGATGCCCGTCATTGCACAATTCTGGATACTACCACCCGCGACAACCACCTGCAGGCAACCGTTAACTCTTTCTTACCGGCACATGTTGGTATCGTTACCGCAGATTGTCACAATAGCACCATCAAACATACCCTGGACATCGACTCTGATCTGGAGTTGTCCCAGAGCAGCTTTCGAGAAGATTCGGCGGGAGGCCATGCGGCCGTTGCTGCGGCTGTTGCCGAAGGCTGTAGCATTCATAACACAACTGCCAGAGAGACGATAATCGATGCTGAAACGGACAAAAGTTCCGTTGCAATTGCTGCGGCGTTTAACGATGCTGACACCACAGTACACCAAACAACCGCCGTTGACTGTGGACTATTTGCCTGGGAAAAAGACACGAACCGTTATACAGGAAGTGCAGCGGTCGGTGTTGCTGCCGGTCGCCAGGATAACTTTGGCAGTATCAGCGATACCCGGGTCTGCGGCAGTGTCATCAAAGGGTATCGCGCCGGCTTAGCAGCTGGTGATCCTCATCGCAACTTTTCCGGCACAGTTGCCTGCAATACTGAGTTAACCAGTTTTGCTGATGGTATCAGCACTACGGTAAATCTTGCCTGCGATAATGCCAGTTGCCCCGCAACCGAAAGAGCCGACAGCTCAAGTGTGGCCACCAGTGACCGGATACCAGCCACCATTAAACACTTGTCGTCAACAGAAATACCCTCCCGGCAAAATGGGTCGTCACTATCTGCTGCGGCCGGTAACGGGATCGTCAACAGCACGGCTTCAGCCCTTCATAATAACAGCGAGGAAGTTGACGTTGAATTTCCAACAGCCCTGACCAGCGGCATTGTGGCAGGGGGGATGATTGCCGGTGGTGTGACCCTTTATGCCCTGTACCAGTGGTACCAGGGCTACTGGCAAGGGTTAAAAGGTAAAGCGTTGGCCATCTACCCGCTTACCCGGATCAAAGAAACCATAAGCCAGCGTTTTTCCACCGCAAACCCTGATACAGGCCTGGAGTTGTCTGAATTAGTAGGCGCAAGTGATACCAGCCTGAGTAGTTAACCAAATGAAATCAGGCGTCAGGTCTCTCTCCGTAAAAGATCTGGCACCTGAGTTTTTATGACTCACGGTCTAAATCACCAGTTCAAAATAACCTGAGTATCATCACAGTTTTATCGAAAAAAAACTAACAACCTCCATCGCCACCGCCACCGCCATCACAGCTGCCACCGCCGCCGCCACCGCCATCACAATCACCATCATCAAGGACAAAGGCACCGAAACTGTAGGAATGACCATGGTTATTATCTGATGGTCTTTTTTTCAAAAAATCAGCACGTCTCGGCAATGCTCCACGACGCTCTAGCTCATCGAGGAGAAAGCCGTTTTGATAGTAGTTACTGTAGTAATGAGCATAAGTATATGCTGACCACCAATTAGGATTTTTTGATTGAAAATAGACGGTATCATTAATATTTTGCAAAGCACCCGGGGTCTTAAGAAGGGATAACACAGTTTGGGTTTTGCCTTTTTTTAATGCCAGCATCAGGAGCGTTTCGCCACGAGCTGTCTTACAGTTGAGATTTAACAATGGCTGCCCTTTACTATTTGTCAAATTAGCCAGATACTTCGTTGTTATTGGCCGATCATAATAGCCCGTCACTACATCCATGATAATCTTGGATCTTATCGGTTCTTGTTGTAATTCGGTGACCAGACATTCGTTTTTTTCCAGTAAAGCATCGCATAATAGCCAATTCTTTTCCGAGATTGCATATTTAAAGGCATAAAGGGCAAGTAGCATTTCCTCCTTGCCTTGTGCAACCTTAATCCTGGCATTAGGCTGACGCTTAAGCACTTGTAAAGTAAGTTCATATTGCTGCTTATCGGTAATCTTTTTCTTATCCCTGGCACAAAAAATTATTTCCAATAAATGATAATCAGATTTGTTGTGTGTATCCACGCAGGTTTCTTTATCGAGCAATAAACTAACCATTTCCCAGTGTTTTGCCCGGGCTGCGGCCATTATTGGTGTGTTACCACTTTTAAGGCTTTGATAATTGATATCAACACCCGCCTTTCTCAAAAGACTTTCAAGGCACACCAGATTATTCGCAACGGCTTTTCTATACAACCTTCGAGCAGATTTCGTTTTGACAAACGTATCCAGCAGCCGTTCGGCTTGTAGCAGTGAACCGCAAACTGAGCCATCAGGAAAACAATCATGGGTTGAATTTTTGAAGAAATCACTCACTGCTTTTTTTACCAATCCATTCTGCTTGAAGTTCTGCCAGAAACCGAGACTTGTGTTGAGTTGAATTTCTGAGCAGGGATCTCCTGCGAGCAATATCCTTTTCAGCAGCACTTTATTACTGATCGTTTCTTTTCCTGGACTTGTCTGCTGCATCACATTTGTGAGCAGGGAGGTCATATTTCTTTTTTCAGCCGTGGTTCGATCAGCAAGTTTAACCCCCCCTGAATAATCACAAGAGGGACACTTTCCCATAACTGGCAGTTTTTTACCCCAGCTGCCAACGCTGGTTTTTCCACGTCCCGGGAAATAACCCGTGTGATCGGGTTGATTCAGTTTCAATCCATTTTTCAAACCAGAGGCTGAAGGATACGCAATTTCTACGGTTACATTTACTTTTATGGTTGGAAGCATCAGTTTATCCTTACTTGTTAATTATTTTAGTTATTCATTTATCTTATATTATGAGTCGAAAAGTTATCCAAAAGTTCCCTGATTCAAAATATGAAGCTATATAGATAGTTATTGCATCAGATACCCACTTAAGTATCTAACCATATGAAAAATAGCCAAGGGAAAACAACCTGTGCCGACAAGGATAAATGGCAACGCTGTGGAGAAAGACTGAAGGAGCAATTTGCCTTCGATGAGCCTTACATCAGGGAACTTTGTGCTCTCAAATATGTACCAGAACCCGGTGAGAGAGCTCCAGAGGCGGACAGCGGTCAATTTATCTATCTCGAAGCGCGATTAAGCGACTTAATTTGACACCATTGATAATCTCTGATGAATCAACTTGCATGGAACTTTCTTATCAGAACGATGTCCAAAAAGAATAACTATTGCATCTCTATCGGTGCATTGCATGAAATTTATTGAAATTTCAGTCTTTGACAATGGAAAATAACTTAGGGAAAACAAACTATGAAAAGTATTTCTGAAATTGCAGCTTCCGCCGGTAATATATTGATTGAGGCGATTAAAGCTCCGTTTAAACTGATCGGCTATTGCTTCGGCAGGGTCGTAAAGGCGATTTCGTCTGCCTTTAATTACCTGTCCTGTAGATCAGACAACTCCGAACAGAGTCAAGCTCCCAACAAAACCCTGGATTCACGCACGGTTTCAACTGATACGGTTTCAACTGAAAAGCTAGAAGATGATGTGCTTGAGAATTTGCACACCTCATTTACAAACTGCCTGGAGCTTTACTTGAATCTTTTAGAAGAGTTAAAACAAAAGGCCTACTATATATTTATTGCCAAAAATATTATTTCCAGCAATCTTAAGGTTAATCCTACAAAAATCAAAAGGAAAAACATTGACAAGGATATTACCATTTTAAAGGAAGTTAACAAAACTCTGGATTTAGGTTTTAGTGATAAATTCTTTGATATTCCGCCAGATTCTCAACCAAACAATGCTGGGTTTATCAAAATTATAAAAGAATTTAAGCAACCGCTTGAATCATTGATCCATACTACTCGTCCTGAAAAATATAAGCTTCATGACTCAATTAAACCCATTAAGCTTATACGACATACAATTAACCAGCTGATTGCCACCAAATCTGCTGACAAGGACAAATGGCAACTCTGCGGTCATCAACTGGAAAGTCGTTTTGAATTTGATGCCCCTTACTTCAGGGAAATTTGCAATCTCAAATATGTACCAGAACCCGTTGAAAAAGCGCCAAAGGCGGACATTGTTCACTTTAACGAACTTGACGCACAATTAAGAACCTTATTTAACACCGTTGATAATCTGTAACTATAAGTAGCTAACCATATGAAATCATATGGTTAGCTACTTAAAGATGGCCGCCAGTAATCTGGCGGCAAAATTCAAACCAGGAGCAATAGAAAAGTCACCCACCTCAAGGATTGTTTTTTCAGCTTTCGCAAAACTTCGCTCTCTATAACAATCAACGTTCATTAAACTTCCCTGGCAGTAGGATGTCCCAAGTGAAGACATCTCATCAAATGCCCCTTTGATCATCTAATCCAGCTAAATACACGCCTTAAGACGTGTAATAAATGACAGGATAATCATTTTTAATACATAAACAGGTATCTGAATATAATCAAATGAACGATTGTGAACGGGAACCATAAACCTACAAATATGTCAAAGCCGGGTTGCTGACCGAGAATAGACTACCCTACTCGACAGTAAATCGATCGGCCTCCCGGGAGGATTATCATACAAATGATAAACACATGAATTCAGCACGTTTAAATGCTTCAGGTGCAAAAATTGAGGCCATAGCCTCATATTTATTGACCAGGGCCAGTTCTGAGCAACCAGTATCGGGCACAACGTCCTCTCACAGAGAGGTAAGAGTTCAAGGCCAGCCTCTTGACTTGGGCATAAAACCAAAGCAGGGGGAGGAAAGGTCTGTGGCTCAAGACCTCAGGGAGAGAATGTGCAAATTAACCACCCCTGAAAACCAGGTTGCTGGCGGACTGGGTCAACAGTCTTCAGGGCCAGGTCAGGCAAGTCAACGTGTCGGATTTTATCACCCGACTGGGTTTTACGGTCAAAATTCACAAACTAATGAACAGCAGTACCTGCAGCCCAATACAGCAGCCCTACCATCAGAAAAGCGCAAGACTTATCAATGTTTATTGAATGGTTGCGATAAAACATTTACCCGCAATGAGCATCTGAAAAGACACCAACTCACTCATCTGGGTCACAGACCATTGAAATGTGAGTTTGAGGGTTGTGATAGCAGATTTTATTATCAGTCTGTTCTGAAAAGACATCGACGCATTCATACGGGAGAGAGACCGTTTGAATGTAAGAATTGCGATAAACGCTTTATCCAGAAGAGTAATCTGGAAATGCACAAACTCACTCATACAGGGGAGAAGCCGCATGAATGTGAGATTTGCAAAAAAGGATTTATCAGAAAGGGATGTTTGACAAGACACAAACTCACTCATACAGGGGAGAAGCCGCATAAATGTGAGATATGCAATAAAGGATTTATCAGAAAGGGATGTTTGACAAGACACAAACGCACTCATACAGGGGAGAGGCCGTATGAATGTGAGATTTGCAATAAAGGATTTATCAGAAAGGCAAATCTGGAAAGACACAAACGCGTTCATACGAGTTAGAAGCTATTCAAAATGAAGATGCTTCTATATCAAGGCCAGCTTATTGAGTGCGAATGGCCTGCCACGCCTCTAACGCTTTAGCCCGGGACTTTTTCAAATCAACCACAGGCGATGGGTAATTTTCCCCCAGGATAACACCTGACTGATAAAGGACATTGTCGTCGGCTTCCCAGGGCGCAAACAGATACTTATTCGGTACCCCGGAAAGCTCAGGTACATATCGACGTATATACTCGCCATCAGGATCAAACTTCTGCCCCTGGGTAACCGGATTAAAAACCCGGAAATAGGGTGCCGCATCCGCACCTGAACCCGCCACCCATTGCCAGCTTGCCGAGTTGCTGGACAGATCAGCGTCCACCAGGCAGTCCCAGAACCAGGCTTCCCCATGCCGCCAAGGCTGTAGCAGATTTTTGACCAGAAATGAGCCGACGATCATTCTCACCCGGTTGTGCATAAACCCGGTTTGCCGAAGTTCGCGCATCCCGGCATCGACAATGGGGATACCGGTCAGTCCCTTCTGCCACCGCCTGAGTTTTTCGGGATCATCCTGCCAGGGAAAGCCGTCAAACTTTGGCTGGAAATTTTGCTCCGGCAGTGTTGGGAAGTGGTACAGCAAATAGTAAGAAAACTCACGCCAGCCCAGTTCTGAGTGAAAACAGTCAAGGTCCGTCTCCACATTACTGTCGGTTGCAGCAGCCGCCGACGCGTACCAGACCTGATTGGGGGATACCTCACCAAAATGAAGATGGGCAGACAGTTGTGAAATGCTGCGCCTGGCAGGGAAATCACGCCCTACTTTATACCCATTCAGCCCCTCGCCCAGAAAATCCTGGAGTTTGTTTTTTGCCGCTGTCTCACCAACCCCTCTGCCCTGCTCACACCAGTAGGCATACAGATTATGGTCCCAGCGCACCTGTTTTGCCTCACCGGCAGACTCAGGATTATGGGCGGGGACAAAACCTCCGGCTGGCAATAGCTCAAGGTCATTGATGTCGCTTTTCGAGGTGGTATCAACACACCGGATTTTTTTCGGTACCGGCAATGGCTCCCTGGGCGGTTCAGCTACCAGGCACCCTTTGCGATAGTAAGGCGTAAATACCCGGTAGGGCGTTCGATCCTTTTTCAGCACGGTCCATGGTTCCCAGAGCAGGGAACCATTGAAGCTTTTGACTTCCAGCCCGTCATTTCGCAGGGCTTTCTTTATTTGCTGATCCCGCTGGATCCGCCAGGGCTCATAGCAGCGATTCCAATAAACGGCATCCACCTTATATTCCGCCGCCACCTCCGGAAGCACTTTTGCCGCGTCGCCCTGAAGCACCAGCAGTCGGCCTTTCAGAGCGTCGTTTAATGCTGCCAGTGAGTGGTGCAGCCACCAGCGGCTGGCCCTGCCGGGAGCCCATTGACCGGCAGAGTGATCATCCAGAATAAATACCGGAAGCACCTGGCCATTGCCAGCCGCCTCGAACAGAGAGGGGTTATCAGACAACCTGAGATCCTGACGAAACCAGTGAATAATAACCATCTTGTCTCCTTAGGTTTTGCACCATCAAAAAGGCAGCTTTTCGCCATCCCAGGCAAACATGTGACCACTGCCCCCTGGTGTCAACTGATCAATCACATGCAAAAGCCGTTCTGCCGAGTAGTCCGCTGAAAAGAGTTTACCCTCAGGCACGCCGGACTGAAACGGCATGGACAAATGACTATCCACTGTGCCCGGATGCAATGCAGCAATAATCGATGCTTTGTTTTTTCTGGCAATTTCGATGGCCAGGCTCTTGATAATCATATTCAGCGCTGCCTTTGATGCCCGGTAGGCATACCAGCCGCCTAATTGATTATCAGAAATGCTGCCCACTCTGCCGGATAACACGGCAAACACATTCTTACGGTTTCTGGCCAGCTTGGGAAGAAAATATTTGGCAACCATGGCGGGTCCGGTGGTATTGACGGCGAAGATTCTGGCAAAGTGATCGGGCTGGAAATCCTTGATGGATTTTTCCGGCTTCAGGCCTTCCCCCTCATGGAGGATACCGGTGGTGACTAACACCAGGTCCAACGGCTCCGAAATTTGCTCCGCACCCTTGGCAATGCTGTTTTCATCCAGAAGATCCATGGGGTGAAAAACGGTTTTATTCACCTGGCCAAACTCAGGTTCACTGCGTGAAAAGGCATAAATTCTGGTGACTGTTGGTACCTGCTCCAGCCAATGGACCATGGCTTTGCCGATGGCACCGGAGGCTCCGATGACAGCAACATGCAAGCCCTCGGCAAATGAGTCCAGTTTCAATTCTGTCATGGAGCACTCCATATATCTGGCTAGAAAACCTTATTTAGAAGACAGCCTCAGGCAGACAGGCTGAATGGCGTTGCGTTTAACCGATTATTTCTATAAAAACTTCTCTACGGAACCTGTAACTCAACAGATCGTCCAACGGACTATGATTATCCCCCTGAATAAGTAGTTAACCAAATGAAATCATATTTTCTAACTAAGTGGACAGGCACTGTTTTTGCTGCTTTTCCGGGGCCGCCACACTGATTTACGGCACTCTTCAATACTGGGGGAACAGACCATGAAAATTGTTATTGCACCCGATTCCTTTAAGGAGTGTCTTACCGCAGCCAAAGTAGCACAGGCCATTGCAACCGGTTTGCAGCAGGTCCTGCCGGATGCCGAGTGCATCAAGGTTCCGGTTGCCGACGGTGGCGAAGGTACGCTGCAGTCACTGGTGGACGCTACCGGTGGCACACTGGTGGATGTTGCGGTAACCGGCCCAATGGGAGAGACCGTTCAGGCCTGCTTCGGCCTGCTGGGTGATGCTGAAACCGCTGTCATTGAAATGGCCGGGGCTTCAGGTATTGAGCTGGTACCCAGGGATCAACGCAACCCGATGCTCAGTACCACCCGGGGGACCGGAGAGTTGATTCTCAGCGCCCTGGACCAGGGCATTAAACGCATCATCGTCGGTATTGGCGGCAGTGCCACTAACGACGGTGGCTCAGGTATGATGCAGGCACTGGGGGTAAAACTGCTGGATGCTGATGGCCGGGAGCTGCCCCGGGGTGGTGCAGCGCTGTCACGTCTGTGTCGCATTGATACCGGTGCGATGGATAGACGACTCCAGACCATCGAGTTTATTGCGGCCTGCGATGTGGACAATCCACTTACCGGAGCCAATGGTGCCTCAGCAGTGTTTGGTCCCCAGAAAGGGGCGACTCCTGAGATGGTCGAACAACTGGACCAGGCATTGACACACTATGCCAGCGTTCTGCAACGGGACCTTGGCAAAGATGTTGGGCAACAGCCGGGAGCAGGCGCTGCCGGAGGCATGGGTGCTGCCCTGCTGGCGTTTCTGGATGCTGAACTGAAACCGGGTATTGACATCGTCATGGATGCCGTCGGCCTGGCAGAAAAACTGATCGGCGCTGATCTGGTGATTACCGGAGAGGGCCGGATTGATGGACAAACCGCGCAGGGAAAAACACCCGTGGGGGTTGCCCGGATTGCCAAACAGTTCAATCTTCCGGTGATTGCTCTGGCTGGCTCTGTGGGTTCCGATGTTGACGCGGTCTACGACTGTGGCATTGATGCGTTGTTCCCGATTGTTCACGGTGCAGTCCCACTGTCCGAGGCCCTGGCCAAAGGTGAGGAGAACCTGATCCGGGCAGCCAGAAACCTGGCCAGTGCCTTAATACTCCTGCGGTAATATTTTTGTTTTAACCACAAAGACACAAAGTAAAAGCATTTTTTTTGTTTGATCTTTGCTCTTACCAGTCTTCTTTGTGCCTTTGTGGTGCAAAGCGTCTGTTAATCAGCGTCAGGATTCATACCTTCCTGTTTGTGCTCCCCCACTGCAACCAATAGTGCAGGATGATACGACCATGCCGATATGGGCTATGAACTCCTTCATTTTTACCAGACTCAGCTTTACCCGGGATTGTTCATGGCCAAAGAACCTGAAGATAAAACTCAGCCCGATGATAACAGTGGCAATGTCATCGATATGTTCACCCGCAAGCCTCTGGACGAGGTTAACCTTCATCAGATTGTGCGCATTGCTCCTGAACTGGACGGTATGGAAATGCTCTACAGCAATGATGCCAATCCGGGCAAGCTGTTCAGCATGAAAATTCTCTGCTGGGCAATGATGAAAGACGGCACGGTTGATGCCCTCATTCCCTGGCTGAATAAGGTGGTACCTGCCCGTGAGCTCAATGACCCATTAAATGGCCACTGGGAAGGTTACTTTGACAAGATACACGACCATGCATTTTTTGACGTACCGGATCACAAGGTTGCGGAACTGGAAAACGCGGCCAATTACTACCCACCCATAGAGTCTGATGAAGCTGTCATTATTCAGGAAATCCCCGACACCATCGGCACCCATGCCATTCTGACCGAAGACCAGTTTAAAACGATTGTACTGGTTCATGTAACCAGCTGGCGTTTATACAACGATGGCCGGGTCATGGCCATGGTAGCCGATGATAAAAAGGTCGAAAACACACCGGTACTACCGGGCGATGAATGCCTGTTTGCGGCCCAGGATCACGAACACTTCCATTACTTTTTCCATTATGTCATTGCGAATAAAATCAAACGTGGAGATCCGGAAGCTTTAGCAGCATTTACCCACCTGGTAGAAGGTTAATCCTTCTGCTATTGCCTGAATTAACCTGCACACTGCGAAACCACTTTCCAACCATTTCTGATTCCTTGTCAACCACAAAGTCGAGAGCTAGATTTTCCGGACTATTTAAAGAGAATAAAATTATGGATCTGAGTGCTGACAAAGCATTTGCTACTGATCACACATATTCCAAACCCAGAACTTTTGAGGACTTTGTTACCAAGACTACCTCCAGTGCTGAGGACGTACTGAAAAAGGCCAGGAGCTTTGGCTTTCGGGATGTTGATGTCCACTTTGGCTCCAAAAAAATTCCTCCGTGTGAAGATGATGACCAAACCATTTACATTCTTGATGGCAAGCGTTTCTGTTTTACTGGTTTAACAAAAAATACCGTGGATCAGAGAACCCCCAGGCTGGTCAAAAAATTTTTCACTCCTCCCATTCTGAGGAAAATATGTCAGTCTGATAATACCAGGGTGGAAGCTGCCTATGAAATGATTGGAAAAGCGTTTAAGTATCACGATTTCATTGAGGAAAGCGCCTGGAAATTCAGGCCAAAGAAAGAAAAACTCCTGGATTTTTTAAAAAGGAACAGTGACGGAGATCACTTCAAGTTTCTACGAGATATTTCCCTGGGAATGAAAGACGGACCAAATATTTCAGCTGATCGCAATGGCTATTACCTTTTGGCGCTTTGGGTTGAGTTATCAAATGCAATGTCTCCGGACTTTCATAGAAAAGATCTGTTCAAATGGAGAGATTTTGCCGTTGTAAAATGTCGACCTGAAAGACATAAACGAAAACCAATTCCTGAAATACTCATACCACGGCCGCGCAAAAAATTGAGAGTTGAAGAAAAAAACGACGCCTCCCCCTCAGCCGTAAACATTACGCTTTCAGGTTCCGGTAACAATCATCAGTGTTTGCCAGATAATCAACAGAAAAAGGCCGATACACAAAAACCATCAGATTTGGAGAGAACCTCAGCACAGCCCGATGCTGAGCATGATGCCGGAATTGAACAGCCAACCAGCCAGAACAATAAAGAACCTTTGGTGGATGCTTCTTCGTGTAGAGAAAACGTAACGCCTCAAAAAAGACTGACAAATTCTACATGCGATCCTCTACAGCCCAGTAAAATCAATAAACTGACGACAGAAACTGAGGTTTTACCCGTCAGAAATGAGCAGTTGCGAGAAAACCACAGTACCTTCTTAGAGATAAATGCCAAAGATTATGTGCCATCATGCAGTAATACCGACGACTCAGCTGTTTGCGACAGCGACCAATCAACTGTTTATGATAGCGACGAATCAACTGATTACGACAGCGACGAATCAACTGTTGATGATACGGATGAGGTCACTTGTGACAACACTGGCAGCCAAACTGCACAAAGCCATTCTATAGAAAAAGAAACAAGAGAAGAAAGTGAAAGTGAAAGTGAAAGTGAAAGTGAAAGTGAAATAACGATTCTAAAGGTCAACCATCTTTCTCAACAAGTCATAAAGAACCTTGAGCGTCTTAAGCAAACGCAAACGCAAACCAACCGGCCAGTGGTATCAGTATCCCAGAAGAGGCAGATGATGGTCACTTTACACGAAGGGGTAACGATGATTAACGGCCTCAAGGCCATAAAGCATAAATAATGCCGGAAGCAAACCGCTTCCAGCATGTAGAACATTTACTTCCAGCCAGCCACAGAACTCCCTTTAAACAGCTCCGCAGCCCTGGTTTCCACCGCATCCGTCTGATACGACTTAACCAGGGCCAGTACACGCGGGTCTGCCTGATTATCTTCACGGGTGACGATGATGTTCACATAGGGAGAGTCCTTATCTTCCACCAGCAGGGCATCACGGGTTGGGGTGTAACCCGCCGGTACCGCATAGGTGTTGTTGATAAAGGCCATATCCACATCATCCAGTGAGCGGGGCAGCTGAGCCGCATCCAGTTCAATAAACTGGAAGTCACGGGGATTTTCAATGATATCTGCCGGTGTTGCTTCCAGATTATTCACATCGTTCAGCTTAATAAAGCCACGCTGATGCAGAAGAATCAGTGTACGGCCTTCATTACTTGGGTCATTGGGAATAGCGATTTTGGCTCCATCCTGCAACTCACTGATGTCTTTCAACGTCTTTGAGTAAGCGGCAATGGGATAAACAAAGGTGTTACCAACGGCAACCAGCTTAAAGCCCCGGTCACGCACCATACTGTCCAGGTAAGGGCGATGCTGGAATGCATTGGCATCAATACTGCCGTCCGACAGCGCTACGTTTGGCGACACATAATCAGAGAACTCCACCAGCTCCACAGCCACATTATGGTCCTGTCTGGCGATGTCTACCGCCACTTTCATCACATCGGCCTCAGGCCCCGCCATCACCCCCACCTTCAGCGGGCCTTCTGGATCATCCGACTGACCACAGCCTGCCAGCAATGCTGCTGACGCTAATACCGCCGAACTGGCCAGGATTTTTACTGTTTTTAGAATATTAAAAGTCATTGATTACTCCCGGACTTTAACAACATGCCATCAACATTAGTGACGTTGATGGATTCCCACCTTACAAATAATTATTAGTGACTGCGATCATAATAGTGCTGCAGGCGATCACCCACCATCTGCAGCAATTGCACCAGGGCAATCAACACCACCACCGTGGCCAGCATGATGACTCCATCAAACCGCTGGTAGCCATAACGGATGCCCAGGTCACCAAGACCGCCGCCACCAATGGCACCGGCCATGGCCGAGTAGCTCACCAGTGTTACCAGCGTAATGGTCATGCCATTAATCAGCCCGGGCCTGGCCTCCGGCAGCAACACCCGGGTAACAATCTGCAACGGGCTGGCCCCCATGGACTGGGCGGCCTCCACCAATCCGGAAGGCACTTCATTCAAGGCACCTTCGGCAATGCGGGCAACAAACGGGATCGCCGCCACGGTCAGTGGCACAATCGCGGCGGTGGTACCAATGGAAGTACCGGTCAACAGTCGCGTCAACGGGATGATAGCCACCATCAGAATAATAAAAGGAATGGAACGCCCGGCGTTGACCATACCGCCCAGAACCAGGTTGGCAATGCGGTTTTCCAGAATACGCCCTTCCCGGGTCACGTAGAGCAGCACTCCCAGCGGGATACCGAGCAGAAAGCTGATGCCTCCGGAAAAGGCCACCATATAGAGGGTTTCCCAGAGCGCCTTGAACAACAGTGACCATGCATCAGCTGACATAACCAATCACCTCTACCTGGACCGTATTGTCTGGTGAGTTATGCAAGCCCTGCAAAAACTGCAGCGACTGCTCAATGCCTTCCGGCTCACCCATAATTTCCACCATCAAAAAGCCCATGGCTTTTTCATTGACCGTTTCAATATCTGCCTGCAGGATATTAAAGTCCGTGTTGAACTGTCTTGCCGCCCTGGTAATCAACGGCTGGACAACCCCCTGCCCGACAAAGGTAATGCGCACCACCGGCCTGGCACCTTCACAGGGCTCAGACTGGAACCGGGCTTCAATTTCTGCCACCGGCTTTTCATGAATCGCACTGCGCACAAACTCTTTGGCCAGATCCGTCCGGGGGTTAAGAAAGAACTGCTCTACCTCATTCTCTTCAATGATCTTGCCAAAGCTCATAATGGCCACTCGATCACAGATGGTTTTCACCACATCCATCTCATGGGTAATGATCAGAATGGTAATTTTAAGCTGACGGTTGATGTCTTTCAGCAGGGCAAGAATTGACCGGGTAGTCTGCGGGTCCAGTGCGGACGTGGCTTCATCGCACAACAGCACTTTCGGCTTACTGGCCAGGGCCCGGGCAATGGCCACCCGCTGTTTCTGACCGCCGGACAGCTGGGCAGGATAACTGTTTCTTTTCGAGTCCAGCCCGGTCAGTTCCAGCAGGGGCAGAACGGCCTGTTCTATTTCTGATTTGCTGGCACCGGCCAACTCCAGGGGAAGAGCGACATTATCATACACAGTGCGGCTGGACAGCAGATTGAAATGCTGAAAAATCATTCCAATGTTGTGACGGGCCTGACGCAATAATTTCTCTGGTAGCAGAGTCAGGTCCTGACCATCCACCAGCACCTGGCCGGAAGTTGGTTTCTCCAGTAAGTTGACGCAACGAATCAGCGTGCTTTTCCCTGCGCCACTGGAGCCAATCACACCGTAGATGGCACCTTCAGGCACCGACAGATTTACTCCGTCAATGGCCTTGACCTCGGTACCCCCGGCGGCAAACACCTTGGTCAGGTTATTCAATTCAATCATATGCATAAAAAAACCACCCTGATGCTAACAGAGTGGTTTCATAAGGAATTCTTAATTGAAACCCTTCTTTTAGCGGAATTTGTAATGCGCTCGCAAGCCAAGGTCAAATCAGCGCATGGCGTGACAAACTATCCAAAATAGTGATTTCTGTCAACTTTCTCACTCTCCCGGTCTCACCTCCGGATACCTTCAAACGGCAGACAGAATAGCGGTTATACCTGAAATACTGCACGGAAAAAATCAGCGGTCCCGGTATCAGGGCAGGATCTATGTGATAGAGAAAAGGTGCGGCAACAACCGCCATGCCAAAGCCGATGGTTCCCTGGACAATAGCCCCCAGGCCAACAACCCCCATGGCAGCAACAACGTGCAGAAGTGACAGTTCCATGCAACGACATCCAGCCTTAGAAATTAACTCAGGCTCTGTTATATTGTTTTTTCGAATAAAAAAATAAGAATAAATTATATATAGTTAGCGATAGCCAAAACATAGGTACTGGTCACTTTTTTTCCTGCTGTGTACCTAATCACTGGACAATTGACGTTTGTCTTATTTAATTGAAGAAGAAGGAATATTTTTATTCAGTCATGGTTGCCATTTTTCCAGATTTTGGATGTGTACAGGAACCATGAAATAACGAACAGATGTCGTCAGGTATTTGCGCAGTTTGACCGCTATTCCCAGGAATGGCTGCCCGGCTTCATCCTATAACACCCATAACCAACTGGGCAGGTACTATTATGGAGCTTTTCTTCAAAGACTTTATCATGCTCTGGTCCACCATTGACCCGGTCGGCACTCTGGCACTGTTCACTGGACTGACGGCACGATTGTCAGAAACGCAAAAACGCCGAGTCGCCCTGAAAGCGACCATTTACGCCTTTGTTATTCTCCTTTCGGCACTGGTTCTTGGTCAGATTATTCTAAAGGCGATGAACATTCAGCTGATCTCCCTGCAGCTGGCAGGCGGAATCATCCTGTTCCTGTTCGGCTTGCAGATGATTTTTTCTGACCCTGAAGACAGTTCCGGATCCAGGGAACCCGGTCATCAACTGGCCGTATTCCCTCTGGCGGTCCCTTCCATTGCCAGCCCCGGGGCCATTATGGCGGTGATTGTACTGACCGACAATCACGTCAAAACCTTCAGCCAGCAGGCCATGACCGCCGGTGCCATGACGCTGGTGCTTCTGGTCACCTGTGGCCTGATGCTGTTTGCCGACCGGATCTTTCGGGTGATTGGCCACAATGGCTCGGCCATTATCATCCGGGTAATGGGCATGATACTGGCCGCACTGTCGGTAGAACTGGTGATGACCGCCCTAGGGGTTCAGCGCTGGATGAGTTAGGAATGGTCAATAAGCTGCCTGCCGCCCGAAAAAGACAGCCTGCTTATGCTTATGCGGAAGGCGGGCAACGGGAAGCGCTTAGGAATTGTCTTTTATTTCCGTTCACCCTGAGCTTGTCGAAGGGTCGTGCCACCGAACTTCGACAAGCTCAGTCCGAACGGAGTCAGGCAATGAAAATAGGGAAGTTATTTCCTTAGCTCCCAAGCCCCATCATCGACTTATAGTGCTTTCGACAAACAGAAAGATAGCGGTCATTGCCCCCTATCTGCACCTGGCTGCCGCTTTTTACCGGCTTACCATCACCGTCAAGACGCAGCTGCATATTGGCCTTTTTCTCACAGCACTTGCAGATGCTTTTCAGCTCGGTAAGTTCATCAGCAATACTGAGCAACACTTCACTGCCGGCAAACGCCTTACCAAAAGCATCGGTGCGCAGGCCAAAGCAAAGTACCGGAATACCCAGCACATCCACCACATCCGACAGTTGCCACACCTGCTCCGGGGTCAGGAACTGTGCTTCATCGACCATAACACAGGCGATATAGTCTTCACTGTGCTCTCTGGCGATTTGCTGCTTCAGGTCATCACTCTGGGAAATGGCCACCGCTTCACTTTGCAGGCCAATCCTTGAGGTGATTCTGCCGACACCAAAACGATCATCAATCACCGGAGCCAGCAACAACACCCGTTTACCGGCACTCTCATAATTATGAGCTGACTGCAGAAGATAGGTACTCTTGCCCGAATCCATGGAAGAAAAATAGAAATAAAGTGAAGCCATTACACGGTGATCCTTGGTGTTGATGGCCTCATTATTCCGTCATTGTCGCTTTATCTCCACCGAAATTTCCGTACCCCGGCTTCGGAAGATGACGCATGCGCTATCTATGGAAGTCGCGCAAATTTTGCTAGCCTTGCACTTTCCAAACGCTATCAACAGCACCTGACTGAATGAAACTGACGCCCCACCAGCAAGCAGTTGCCGACCACGATAAAGACCATGCCCTCTGTATTGCCGTGGCTGGCTCGGGCAAAACCTCAACCCTGGCACAACTGGTCAGCAACCTGCTGTGCAAAGAGACTGACCCGCGTCGATTGATGGTGATGATGTTTAATAAAGCGGCCCAGATCGACTTTTCCAGAAAGCTTCGCACCCTGGCCAGTGGTTCGTTGGCAGACATGCCGGAAAACCAGCGGCAGCTTCCGGAAATCAGAACCTACCACGCCACAGGTCTGAAACTGCTGAGAACTCTGGAAGGCTGGCAAATCAGAACCCCCTACAACAAACAACCGTTATCGGAGAAAGTCGTTGAGCTACAGGTCAGGACACTGATCCTGAAACTGGCACCGGAAACCATTAAGGACCGGATGCGCTCGGATGCCGCCCGTCTGATCGAAGCAGCCATCAGCTTTATTGAATCGGTCAAAGCCCATTTAACCAGCCCTGAGCTATGGTTTGAGCAATCCGGTTATACCGATGAGTATCGCTTTTTCATCAAACTGTTTCATCAGTTTGAGCAGTGGCGCCATCAACAACGATCAATCACCTTCACCGATATGCTGTACGACCCGGTGACTCTGATCCGGGCACATCCGGAACTGGTGCCTAAAGTGGCTGATAAAATGGACTTTATTATCGTTGATGAATACCAGGATACCTCAACCCTTCAGCATCAGTTTACCCGGCTGATTGCCGGACAGCGCGCCCGAATGATTGCCGTTGGCGATCCCGACCAGACGATCTACGAATTCGCCGGTGCCAATATCGACAACATTCTGAACCATTTCCAGCAGGACTATGGCACTACCGGTGACGTTAAAGAACTCACCATGCCCCACACCTTCCGTTATGGTCACAGTATTGCCCTGGCTGCCAGCCATTTAATCAGCCAGAACCGGTCCCGCAAAAATGTGCTCTGCATTGCCCATCCGGACAACGCGCCCTCCCTGATTCGCATCAGCCAACCGGGTGCAGACGACAGTCGTTTTGTGGTTGAGGCGCTGACCGAATATCTGGCATCCGGAACACCACCGGAAGATATTGCCATTCTGGTGCGGGTCTGGGCCCAGGCCGTGCCCATTGAGCTGAACCTGCTGGAAATAGGCCTTCCCTACAGCAGTGACGGCCCCTCGCTGTTTCAAAGGCCGGAAATTGCCTCACTGATCGATGCCATGACCCTGGCCAGTGGTGGCTTTGCCGGGCTACTGCCAGAGGTTCGTTCCCATAAGTTGGCCAGACTTCTGACCCTGCCCCATATCGGCCTTAAACAACAGTATATTGACTGGCTTTGCCAGCAGCTGAAGGACCAGAGCCACCAATTGGGTAAAACCCTGGGCAAGCTGGCAGCCAACATCAAAGACATCAGTGACTTTCAGGTGCGAAAACTGACACAAAGGGCAGAACTGTTCTCATGGCTGGAGCACAATGGCAACAAACACAAGGCCCATACGCTGATCGCCCGGTATATTCAACAATCCGAAATATACGACAGCCTCAAATCCATGAGCCTCAATGAACAGAGAACGGATGAACAGATTCTGGCAATCAAAGGTTTTCATCGTTTCCTCAAACAGCTGAACGAAGACACCGCCCACTGTTGCCTGCACATTGCTGAATTAATCGAGAAGCAGAAGCAACAGAAAGATCAGAGACAACAATCGAACCACGGCATCAAGCTCAGCTCCTGCCATCGCTCCAAGGGGTTGGAATGGCCGGTTGTGTTAATCCCCGGACTGACCCGCCAATACTGGCCGTTCCTCAGGGAAGATGAAATGGCTAACCTGTCGGCCAGGACCAGTAATGCTATTGAGTCTGAGCGTCGCCTGCTCTATGTCGCCATGACCCGTGCCAGACAGCAATTACACCTGTTTACCGCACAGGGCGAGCTCACCCGTCTTTCCAACAAAGATGCCAACAAAGATGCCAACAAAGATGCCAAAAAAGATTCCGGAAAACGTTCACGGTCAGCTGATGGCCAACCCCTTGCCGGAAAAGATCACCAGGACAGCATCAGCCCCTTTTTACTGGAAATGAACCTGCCCCATGTCTTATCCCTGGGCAACCTGCTCCATGAAGATGCCGATGACGACCTGGCTGAAGCCATCGATAAAATCGGTCTTACGCCAGTATCAAGACGTTACGTCTGCTCAGCCCGGGCGACACTGGCCGAACGACTGGAAGCAGTGCCCGACATTGCGATAAACGACGAATCCACGGGCTCTGCCAACACAGGAGCCAGTATACCCTCCGACGCGCCATGGCAGCTCAAGGCCATTATTGATCATGCCATCTTTGGTCGCGGAGAAGTGATTGAGGTTAATGACCGTAATTTCTCCATCCGTTTTGACAGTCGCCAACACGGCGTCAAACGGTTTGCCAGAATTGAAGAGGTTCGCCATCTATTCAGCGTGCTCTGAATTACCGTGGCTGTTTTTATACGACTATAAACGCTTATCCAGAAACACCTTGTTCATAATGCTGTTTTATGGAATTTTTCCTGCTGTTTTCAGTCCTAGTCATTATCTGCATCAAAACAGCCCAAAGAAATGAATAGCGTCAGCAGCAACACAAATCCCTCATTTACCTGTTCTATCTGCCTTGGTAGCAACGAAGTCACCACAGGGCAATCTGCCTGGCACAAAACACCGGTCCGAACTTCCTGCCAACCAAAACCTCATTTTTTCCACCTGGGATGCATCACCGAATGGCTTGACGGTGACCTGCAAAAGGGAAAAAGCCTCGATCAACGCCAATGCTGTGATTGCAAACAACCGGCACTGCCGCTGGTTCGTGTGAACGGGAGCCGCATCCTGGAAAATGATTCATTTTATTGTGAATCCCTGGTGCTTCATGTCTGTCGTACCGGGGATCTGACAACACTGAACAAGCTTCTGGCCCTTGATGCCAGTCTGGCAGCACAGATTTACCTCTCGGCGGTCACCGATTGGGCTGTATACCCGTTAGCTATCGCCATTGATTCCGGCCATATCGATTGCGCCCAGGCACTGATCAACCACCAGGCCGATGTCAAAGCCGCTGATCAGGAGGGTCGGACGCCCCTGCACATTGCGGCTGAGAATGGCAACGTCCAGTGCCTGAAATGGTTGGTTACCCATGGAGCAAGTGTCAATGCCACCAATAAGTTCTGCGAAACGCCCCTGCATATTGCCACCAAAATCGGCATCACCGAGGTCCGTCAACAATACGTTGCCAGGGGCTTAAATATCAATGAAGCCTTCTTTGGCTACCGGATGCTCAAACCGTATACCAGCAAAAAAGAAAACGACACAGGATGCCTGAAAGAGCTGCTTGCTAACAGCGAAGTAAATACCAATGCCAGTAATTACGATGGCGTCACGCCCCAGATGATCGCAGCATTATGGGGCAAATCCGAGCATCTGAAATTGCTGCTCGACGCAGGAGCAGATAGCAATATCGCCGATAATATAAACTGGACAGTTCTCCATTTCGCTGCCTTAAGCGACTGTCCAGACGCCATCGATTTGTTACTGCCCCATGTTCAACGCGACAAGGTCAGCAGGCAGGATATTTATGGTTTTACGGCTATCCACTTAGCGGCCATAAATAACTGTGCAGAGTCCCTCAAGGTGTTGCTGGCCACTCCCGGCTCCCGGGTCAATAAGCGGAGTTACAAGGGCTTGACCGCTCTCCACATCGCTGCAAAATACGATAATACAAAGTCCGTCGAGACACTACTGGCCAATCCAGACATCCGGGTCAATATGAAAACCAACAAGGGCTGGACCGCTCTCCAGATCGCTGCTAAACACGGCAATACAGGATCTCTCAAAGCGTTACTGGCCTCTCCCGGTATCCAGGTCAATAAAAAGGTTAATGGCAGGACGGCTCTCCACCTGGCGGCAACACACGGCCACTTCAGGTGTATCGAAGCGATGCTGTTCACTCCGGGCATCCAGATCGATGAGCATACTGACGATGGTATGTCGGCTCTTAGCCTGGCGACCATCCATGGCCACAGACGGTGCATGGATCTCCTGATTGTATTCGGGGCCTGACATCTGGAACACCAGCCGACAAATTAGCGGGACCCGGTTAACACTGGCATTGCATTCATTCAGCGTTGGTTGCCACAGAAAAATGCCTCCCGGGGAACCAAATAAGATAACGCAAACCGATTCAAGTCAGATAAAGCACATGCAAGTACCAGGCTCGGCCCAAAATAACCAGCCAGCGACTTCTTATCAAACTGAGCTGGACAACTGCCCTGTTTGTCTTTCGCCGTTTGCAGGAAAAAGAGTCGTGGTGACTGATTGTCGTCACATGTTTCACAGAAAATGCCTGAGGCGTTGGCGGCTGGAAGAAAATATCTGTCCTCTATGTAGAGCCACTCTTAACCAGAGGAGCGCCCAACAAAGGCCTATCGTCGAGCGCTACACCCCTTATCCAGATCCAAACACCCGTTCGTTATTTGCCGCCCGCCCCGGGCGCTGGTTCCCCTCCGGCCTGATGAGTTGGTTGAGCCAAACCGGCGCTCACCCCAGCCTGCAGGACCATGACGTTATGAGAGCCATGGCCAGCATGACTAGCGGGCGCAGCTCTCTTCGGATGACGCATGTAAACCAACTCCTCAGTCTCCCTTGCCTGCAGGAAAACGGCGCATTGAACCGACCCCTTTTTATGATCATTGCAAGCATGATGCGAGGGCGAGGGTTACCCCAAATGAGGGCGCTGGAACTATTCATCAATCACCCCCGCCTGCAGGAAAATGGCGCAGTGGACCTGTCACTTTTCTGCACCATTAGAAAAATGATGTTCGAGCGTGGGTTACCTCGAATAAGTGAGCTGGGCCGTTTCCTCAATCACCCCCGGCTGCAGGAAAATGGCGCATTGAACATGCCCCTTGTCACAGCCATTGCAGACATGATGGACAGGCGTGGGTTACCCCCAATGGGGCAGCTGGACCGACTCCTCAATCATCCCCGCCTGCAGGAAAATGGCACAGTGAACATACCCCTTTTCACAGCCATTGCAGGCATGATGGGCGGGCGCGGGTTACCTCGAACGGGGCAGCTGGAACAACTCCTCAATCATCCCCGCCTGCAGGAAAATGGCGCATTGAACCTGCGCCTTTTCAGAGTCATTTCAGAACTGATGCCACGTCGTGGGCTACCCCAAATGGTGGAACTGGAGGCACTCCTCAATCACCCTCGCCTGCAGGAAAATGGCACCTTGAACCTGCCCCTTTTCAGGGCCATTGCGGGCATGAGGAACTATCACGGGTTGCCCCGAATGAGTCCGCTGGACCGCTTCCTTAATTACCCCTGCCTGCAGGAAAACGGCACATATAACCTGCCCCTATTCTACGCCATTACTGGCATGATGCATGGGCACGGGTTTCCTGGATTGCGTGAGTTGGAACGACTGGTCAAACACCCTCGCCTGCAGGAAAATGGCGCATTAAACATGCCCCTTTTCATCGCCATTGCAGGCATGATGCACCATCAAGGGTTACCCCGCATGGGGGAGCTGGAGCCACTCCTCAATCACCCCCGCCTGCAGGAAAATGGTGCATTAAACATACCTCTTTTCAGCGCTATTGCAGGCATGATGCACAGTCAGGGGTTACCCCAGTTGAGGGAGCTGGACCAACTCTTCAATCACCCTCACCTGCAGGAAAATGGCGCAGTGAACATGACCCTTTTCAGCGCCATTGCGGGCATGATGCACAAACAGGGGTTACCCCAATTAAGAGGACTGGAACAACTCCTCGATCACCCTCAACTGCAGGAAAATGGCACATTGAACCTGTTCCTGTTATGCAACATGGCTGTCGCCATGCACGGGCGCGGGATTCCATCTTCTGCTGAGGATTTGGACACTATGATCCGGCAATACCTATAGCGGTTACTGCCACTGACGGATTGATTGTTAGCAATACTAACCAGGAGGTCAGTTTAAAATCTCAAAAAATATAATAGCTTGGAAAAAATAATTAAATAGATAACAAAAAGGAACATTAATATGTTGAATTATATCAAGATGAAATCTCTTGCCCTGGGCCTTCTAAGTACCTTTGCCCTGATCAGTATCAGTTTCGCATCAGAGCCAATCTTTCATGGACAAAGCCCTGAAACTGAATCCTTTGCGGCAAAGCTTGGTATTGAACGCCAAGTGTATTATCCATCTGAATCCCAGCTATTTGCCTACTACGCCCATGTTGAAGCTGAATCCATGACAAAAGTGGACAGTGCCGAAGCCAAACAGGTCCATCATCAAATCAACCAATTGATTTCCGGTTTTACCCCCCGGGAACCGGATGCAATACACATGCACCTCGACCATCAGCACAAGGATAACGGCCGATTTGATGAGTTATACGATGTATTGCAGGCAAAAGCAGAGGAATTGGGACTAACTGTGTCTTTACGGGAAAATTCCAATGCCAGCCCTTCCCAGTACCCACCCATACAGCGTACCAGTGTTCTGGAAATTATGCTGGGAAAACCTGAAACAATGAACACATTGATCAATTACGCGGCCGACATCTATCAGCAGTACCTGGCAACAGAACAACTGAATCCGGCAGATTCATGCCTGTTTGTTCACCCCCAGTACACTCCGGACGAGAGTAATCCCGCAGAACAATACCTGTTCCATTACAAAGGGGACATCATGTTGAGTAATCCGGTCAACTGCGCTGTTTCCCACAACTATGCAATCAATCTGCTGAATAGATTACTGAACATGCAAGGAAGATAAAGCGCATATCATTAAGAATGAAAAATCAGCGCTATTTTAACAGACAGGCCAGTCCGGACATCCGGACTGGCCTGACACATGGTGTCAATGAGTTTGACGGGTTGTCGTGCCTCCGCACTTCGTTCGTCCTGAGCCTGTCAAAGGACCCATAGGGCCTAAAGGCGGAAACTCCGGACTCTGATAGATCGTGCCAAGCACCCTTCGACTCCGCTCAGGGTGAACGGAGATTGTGCTCGTCAAACTCATTGAAACCATGTACACAATGTTCATTCCCATGCCCGGGAGATATTTAAACGGTCATTAAGTTTACCTGCCCCGACCTTTTTTCTGCCGGGATGTTGGACTCTTTGATGTTCTGGAATTGCGATTATCCCACTGACCGCCCCGGGCTTTCTGGAAATCACCCTGCGATTGTATCCGCTGGCCAGATCTTCTTTGCCCCTTGTTTTCCTCTTCCGGAATCAATTGATGCTTACCGGAACCAATCAGGTCGGAACGATTCATATCCCGCAGGGCCTGGCGCAGGAAGGGCCAGTTTTTCGCATCATGGTAACGGAGAAAGGCCTTTTGCAAACGACGCTGATCCAATGTTCTTGGCGTATACAAACGGGGGCTTTTGTAGCTGATCCGCTTCAGCGGATTCTTCTGGGCATAATACATGGCCGTGGCCAGCGACATGGGCGATGGATAAAACGTTTGCACCTGATCCACACGGAACTTGTTTTTCTTCAGCCATAAAGAAAGGTTCAACATATCTTCATCTTCACAGCCGGGGTGAGCGGCAATAAAGTAAGGAATCAGATACTGTTTTTTACCTGCCTTTTGGGAGAAGTGTTCAAACATCTTTTTAAAGGCGTCATAGGTGCCCATCCCCGGCTTCATCATCAGATCGAGGGTGCCTTTTTCCGTATGTTCCGGGGCAATCTTTAAATAGCCACCCACATGGTGCGTCACCAGCTCTTCCACATATTCCGGGTCTTCCACCGCCAGGTCATAGCGCAGGCCGGAGGCAATGGCAATTTTCCTGATACCCGGCAGGGCACGGGCTTTCCGATACAGCTCTGTGGTCTTCTTGTGGGAGGTTTTCAGGTTTTTACAAATCCCCGGAAAGACACAGGAAAGTCTACGACAACTGGCCTGGATCTTGTCATCCTTGCAATTGAGATAGTACATATTGGCGGTTGGACCACCCAGGTCGGATATCTGCCCGGTAAAGCCCGGTACTTTTTCCCGAATATCTTCCAGTTCGGCAATCACCGATTCATGGGAGCGACTCTGGATAATACGACCTTCATGCTCAGTAATGGAACAGAAAGAACACCCTCCAAAACAGCCACGCATGATATTGACCGAGGTTTTGATCATCTCGTAGGCCGGAATATTGGCATTGCCATAAGACGGGTGTGGACGACGCTGGTAAAACAGGCCAAACACACCATCAATCTCAGGGGTTGCCAGGGGGATGGGTGGCGGGTTCACCCAGAGTTCACGGTTGCCATGCTTCTGTACCAGCACCCGGGCATTATGGGGGTTGGATTCCTGGTGCAGTACCCGGGAAGCATGGGCATAAAGCACCGGGTCTTTGCGCACCTTGTCAAATGATGGCAACCGTATGCAGGTGGAGGCCGGGTCCAGCTGCTGGTTGCGATGCAGAGGCATGGGGATAATGCGCACCGGCTGCACGTCATTCTCACCCGCTGACTCAGGCTGATTGCCGGTTTTGCTATCACAAACCGTCTCTTCTACCTCAGCATAAGGGCTCAGGCCATAAGCTTCTTCCAGGGACTGAATATCCCGGGGCCAGTCAATCCGTGATGAATCAATTTCAGTCCAGCCGGAAGGCAGCGCCGGTTTTATCACCACGGTTCCCCGGATATCATCAATCTCCCGAATGGTCATGCCTTTCGCCAATCGATCCGCCACTTCGGCCAGCGCCCGCTCGGCATTACCATAAAGCAGAATATCGGCGGTGGCATCGATCAATACGGAACGACGCACTTCATCACTCCAGTAATCATACTGGGCAATACGACGCAAACTGGCTTCAATACCACCAAGCACCACCGGAACATCACTGTATGCTTCCTTACAGCGCTGGCTATAGACGATCACCGACCGGTCCGGTCGCTTGCCCGGCTGTGCGTTCGGTGTATAGGCATCGTCATTACGCACTTTCAGGTCGGCAGTGTAGCGGTTAATCATGGAGTCCATGTTGCCGCCAGTCACACCGAAGAACAGGTTTGGCTTGCCCAGCCGTTTGAAATCTTCCGGGTTGCTCCAGTCCGGCTGAGCAATAATCCCAACCCGAAAACCCTGGGATTCCAGGAAACGGCCAATCACCGCCATACCAAAGCTGGGGTGGTCAACATAGGCGTCGCCGGTCACAATAATAATGTCGCAGGAATCCCAGCCAAGCGCATCCATCTCTTTACGGGACATGGGCAACCAGGGCGACGTGCCATAGCATTCAGCCCAGTACTTGGGATAGGAGAAAAGGTCCGGTGCGGTTTTCGGTGTGGGCATGGATTCTTGGGTGCTGTGATGAAAAACCGGCTATTTTCACAGAAATCGCCCGTCAGTCCTACCCCGGTATTTAAATCAACAACCACCAAATAGCGAAAGGTTAATAAGACAAACCGGCCCATTGCCATAAAAAACTGTCAATACAACGAAGACTACAGCCCTTTATGCTCTCCCTCTCAGGGTAGACATTAAGGAATTCATGTCAGAAAACCGGTTACTTTTTAATGTCTACCGTCAGTGCTCTCCCTTCACCTGCTCTCGCAACGCTCTTTTTAATACTTTACCCGTGGCACTGAGCGGGAATTCCTGAAAAATCCGTACATAGCGCGGGTATTTGTAGTCCCCAAGCTGTTGCCGTGCCCAGGTCTTCACCAATTCCGGCGACAGCTCACAACCTTCACGCAGGATCAGGCAGGCCATAATCTCTTCAACGTAATAATCATCAGGTACCCCAATGACCGCCGCCTGCATAATATCGGGATGAGCGAGCAACACCTCCTCAACCTCACGGGGGTAAACATTAAAACCGCCACGTATAATCAGATCTTTCTTCCGGTCTACTATGTAGTAGTTACCCGCTTCATCACAGCGGGCAATATCGCCGGTTCGGAACCAGCCATCTTGCAACACCGCTGCCGTCTGTTCCGGCTTGTTAAAGTACCCTTTCATCACGTTATGACCACGAATGGCCAGCTCACCATCCTGACCAAAAGGCAGAGCATTTCCCTCATCGTCAACCACTTTCAGTGCTACACCGGGAATCGGCCGACCAATGGAGCCGGGAATGCGTGCCTGATCCAGAGTATTGAAACAGGCGACCGGCGACGTCTCCGAGAGACCATAACCTTCAAGAAGGGTGACGTTGAAATTGCCCTCAAATGCCTGCAAAACATCTACAGGCATAGGGCCTCCACCACTGACACACAACCGCAACTTATCGGTAATGGCCTGTCGTTCACCGGCAGACAACTCCGCCTGCGCACCATTCAGGGCAATATACATGGTGGGTACACCAGCGAAATAGCTGATCTGCTCCTGCGCCAGCAGCTTCAGGGTTGTCAATGCCTCGAAACGAACCATCAACACCATGGTGGATGCTGATGCCACGGCATGGAGCATATGGGCCGTCTGGGCAAAACTATGGAACAACGGCAAAACCACCAGATGACTATCATTGACACCGGTCATCAATAAGGCCGAGCAGATAAGCGCATTCATCGACAGGTTATAGTGAGTCAGCTCAGCACCTTTTGGCCGTCCGGTGGTGCCGGACGTATAGAGAATGGCGGCAGTATCTTCCGGGGCCCTGTCCTGCGGGTCGGCCATTGAGCCGCCGGATAGCAATGCGGATAGCGTGGACTCACCTCGCCATTCATCCTGGCTGAGGTCTACGGTAATAACAAAAAAGTGTTCACAGCTGCTCACCCGTTGACAGGCTTCAAGTCCAAACTGCCCCAATGGCAGTTCATCCGAACCTTGAAAACACAGATAGGCGACAGCCTGACTGTCGGTAAGATGATAGGCGATCTCTTTTGGCTTCAGCAGAATATTCAACGGCACCACAACCGCACCGGCACTGAGAATACCGTAATAAACCATCATGAATTGGGGAATATTCGGGCAACTGACCGCCACCCGGTCACCGGGCCGGATACCTGTTTGCTGCAACCCCTGACCAATAGTGGCTGCCGTATCTTTTAATACCTGATAACTGATACGCCGTTCACCCGCAACAATGGCGGTTTTATCGGGATAAACAGCAGCGCTCCGGAACAGGAAATCAGCAAGATTGGGCATGAAACCAACACCCCGGGGAAATAAAATGGACTCCCCAGAACATAGACACCTACCGGTGAAAGCTCAAACTGACACTTTAAAACAGACTGGTTTGTGACGTGATGATGTTGTCAAAATCCATATCAACAAACGGCAGGAAGGTAAAGGTTATCTGAGCATGGAGCAGTAATGCTTCAGCCTGCTGAAAAGCAGACTTGGCAGAAAAAAGATGGCCAGCTCGTTATCTATCACAGGCATACCGGTTGCCCATCAGTCACTACCCAGAAGACCATTTCCGTCTGATTACGCCGGTCTGAACTCTGCCGACTTAAAAGAAATCCTTTTTGCCCTGATGCCATTGTGAAGATTGTGGAAAATGAAGATAGTGCTACCTTACCTTGATTCAGTGAGAAAGGTCAGATGGCTATCAGCCACCTGGTGTTCCCTTTGCAGTCGCCCATCATGGATAAGCCGACAGTTGGCTTATTACCAACCTTATTCAGTTCCCCGGAGCAGTATTTGAAGTCGTTGCAGAGGATTCAGGTTGAGCAAGCCTGGATTGGCAGTAATTAGCGACTGAACGGGAAAATCGTACTGCGGGACTCCTTTCGATGTGTACTAACATATCTTCCAACGCTTCAACTGGTGATTTAGCCACAGTACTGCTGATTACATACTTCTCACAAGATAATGTATATGTCTGATTCACACCAAACCCACGCCAGGGCAATGAAGCACTTTGCTGTTGATCCCCCAAGGCCCGTGAAACCGCTCTTGATGGCATCATATTTTGAGCGCTGTTTTTTACACTATCCAACAAACACCGTTTTTTAATATTCGTTCTTTTATTTTGAAACCATAATTTAACCTCCTCTTCTGTCATATCAAGCTCTGAAGCCAGAAAAGCTCGTTCCTGGATTGTTACATAAGCCCTGCATTGAAATGCCTTATCAAGTTGTTTAGCTTTCCATTCAGGCACATATGATCGTTTTCTGAGTACTGCAGGTTCCGTGCTTGCCTGCCGGGGATATGATTCACTCGTATCAGCTTGGCTCGTTATCTTCCCTGAAGGAACTGATTGGCAACTTCCTACCGGATCATCCGCTGTTCTGGTGGAAGTAACGGCCCGGTCAAAAGGCCAGGGACTAGAACTCATATCAGGCCCAGCCAGTCCCTGATGCCTATTGTGATAAGGAGGAAACGCTGATGCCATGGCAGGCTGGTCAAGCAGGGGAATATTCCTTGACACATTACCAATACTGGCAACTCCCATACCAAATCTATCCAGCGCAATAAAGTCCCTTGCCTGTGACGTCCAGGGTAATAATCCATCCACAGAACAAACTGGTTCTTGCCCGGAATAAACTGGCTCAGTATCAGGATGGGCTGCAGCAAACCTGCCGCAGAAAGTCGCATTTTCAGGTTTTGGTCCAGAGGCTGAACGAGGGTCAGCATTTTCAGATGCGCTAACTGCGCCACGCAACGATGTGCCAGATTGGTCGGGGGAAAGCACTGCAGGGTCCATGAAATCAGCCAGTTAGTTATAGGTAATAGATACAAGCATCAAAAAATCCAGTCAACAGGTAGAAGTTATTCTGTAAAGCCTGTTGACGTTTAGTTGCCAGCTCATGTTTCAGTTGAGGTGAAAGAATATGACTCATCATCAGCATCAGTTAATTCAACCCTTGGAGCAGTTGCAGGAAGTCCGGGCCCGGAACTGCCGGATTGACTATAGTCAGCAAGTGAAAGGGGAGATTGTGCCTGAGGAATATCTTTGAGATTCGCTGATATTAACTGCAACGCTTCATCTGGTGATTGAGCCATAGCCGAGCTGATTACTTTCCTCTCGCGCAGTAATTCATATCTCTGCTGAGCACCAACTTCCTGCCGTGATGCTGAAGGCATTGGCTGCTTCGTCGAACGGACCCGGGAAGCAGCTGCTTTCGATGCCGTGACAGACCGAGCACTTTTGCTTTCTCTGGCTAAAGAGGCCTGCTTTTTCATGGCCGATCTTTTATTCTGAAACCATATTTGTACCTGTGATTCTTTTACCTTCAACTTTGAAGCCAATGAATACTTTTGAAACGTTGTTAAATACTTGTTGCGTTTAAAAGCATTATTAAGTTTCTGAAGTTGCCAATCCTGAAAGGTGGTCCGCAATCTACGTGCCAGAAACTCAGGTTCTACTGGCTGGGCATCCATTTCGCTCGTATCAGCTTTGCTCTTTACCGTATCAGCTTTGCTCTTTACCGTATCAGCAGAAGCTGACGAACAAGGCTCCCCACCCACATCCACTACCTGGGTAGAAGTAGCAATCCGATAAGGTGACCGGTAAACAGAGCCCATATCAAACCCTGCCTGTACTCCCAGGTGATAATGGTCAAGCGCCGGGGCCATGGCATAATGATTATACAGGGACAAATTCCTTGGTATATTATCGACACTTGAAACTCCGTAACCAAACATGTAAAGAGGGGAAAGTTCCCTTACCTGTGGTACCATGGGTATTACACTATCCACGCCATGGACTGGCTGCGCATCAGAAGTTCGTGCTATGGAAAACCTGCCATAAACTGCCGTATTTCTAACTTCTGGTGTACTGGCTAGACGAGTATCAACTGTTCTGGATGAGCTAACTACATCAGACAACATGTCAGGTGATTTTTTAGAAAGCGCTGCTGGATCCATAACATCAGCCAATTTGTTGTAGGTAGAACCATACTAGACGCGTGCGTCAAAAAATCTAATGAGCTGTAAAAGTTTTTTCTGTATTTAAGGTGACACTGTGCTGACTCAGATCCATTCACAAGGACTGGGACACGCTGTTCGCTGTGGATGTGAAATCCATTTTCCTGACCAGTAAATACTTTGTTCCATCCATGATTGCCAACGGCGGTGGTACTATCGTCAACACCGCTTCGGTGTCCGAACTGAACGGTGACTACAACATGGCCGCTAATAATGCTGCAAAAGGAGCGGTGGTCAATCTGACCAGGGCAATGGCCCTGGATTATGGCAAGTACAATATTCGGGTGAATAATGTCTGCCCTTCTGCCAGTGCAACGCCGATGTTTCTGGCCAACCCGACCGATGTCGTCGATCAGTTCAACCAGGCTAACCCCCTGGGAGGCTGACCGAGAATAGCGCCCGTAACGAGAATGGCAGAAAATTGAGGATAAAAATTCGGTTTTGTGAGGTGAATAGCGGGGCTATTTGCCGAACAAAAGCGGATTTTTAGACCAATTTGCTGCCACCGCAGTAGGGCAGTCTATTCTCGGTCAGCCACCTAGGACGCATCTGCACCCCGCAAGAGGTGGCCGAGGCCATGTACTTCCTCGCCTCCGATGCCTCCCGCTCCTGCAATGGCGTTAACCTGCCGGTGTCAGGCGGTCTGGAACTCCATACCGGTCAACCGGTGCAATAACCCATAACAAATGTTCAAACCGTTTCAGGTGCTTGCTCGGCCGGGGGTTTTGAAGTTATGACTCTGTTATAAATTTTTGTTATTGTTTCGGAGCCACTGGTAGCTAAGCAGCCGACAAGTACCCCGGTAAGTATGGGTGCAGGATAGCTAGCGCCCCAATACATTGCACACACCCAGCCAAAAAATACTCCACCGCCGGTATTGGCCAAGCAGTTACCGGCCTTTTTGACACGGCTTTCACTTACTTTTTGCAGCATGTGTTGGCTTGTTGGAACGGGTTGACTTGTTATAACGGGTTGACTTGTTGTATCGGGTTGACTTGTTGGAACGGATTGTTTGGTTATTACAGTGTTCATATCAATATAACCTTTACATGCAATTGGAATAATTTTTTTATAATCCAAAGAATCATAGACCATTACTGATCAATCATGAAAATATTGAGTTGCTAATCATGACAAAACAGCACGCACTGTATTAACGCTGGACGGTTTTGATAAAACCTATTACTTAAGCTGCCGCAAAACAGCATCAGCAATTGCAGAAGCTCTACTTGAACACTGCCTGTGCCTTCCAGATGCCTGATAAAGTGCGCCTCAGAATCCTGCAGATAAACCTTGCAGAACTTCTGCCACTCTTTGGGCTGGGTGCCTTTAACAAACGACAGTACATCGGCGGTATAGAGTGCTGTCGTCCGATCATAATGTTCCGGCTTGCCCAGCTGCCAGCCATTGGCCTGCATTCGGGCGATAATGTCATTTTGGAACTCGATCTCTTTGCTGACATCCATGCTCATGAAGACGACTCACTGGTTTTATTGGCCAGACGCTGGCGAGCGTTGTTTATGGCTTGCTGGAACCGGGCTTCCAGTAATTCTCTGGGAGGCAGGCTGGTCAGATAGTCAGCCACATGAATACCGCTTTTGCCCAGCTCCAATAGAAACTGCTCCATATCCCGCAACAAAATGGCATCTTCAAGATCTTTTTCCAGGTAGCGGTCATTGAGATTGAGAAAATCCAGTAAATAAGGGTCTTTCAGCAAAACCTCGGGCTCTATACTGCCAGTTTCTTGCAGGGCATTCAGTCGCGCCTCAAGCACTTTTCGGGCTGTTTTGCAGCCATAGTCCGTTCAAAAAGCAAGCTTCCCACCTGTTTTCGCAGGGTGCGAACACTCCAGCGCTCAATGCCGCACATTTGCACATAAAAGTCTCGTGCCAACGGCTCTTTCAGGTAGATCAGCTCCAGAAAATTGCTCCAGTGCAATTGTCTAGACAGTGTCGAGACAATTTGATGATGTGAAAAAGCCCTGAAATACATAACCGTGGGAAACAAGGTTGGCCAGTCAAAATATGGTTGTTTATTTGTCGTCGACATGAATATTGTTAACCCTGGATTTCCCGGGTTTTCTGCAGTACATAAAAAAAGACCTCGGTTATACAACACGTGAAGTATTGTTACCGAGGTCTGTTTGGTCAAAAATAAAGCTTTATGACAACTTCAAAAGTTTTATGTCAAAATACCAAAGTACCGACAATCAAGCCGCTTTCTGCTGCTGTGGCTCTGGCGTCCGGATCAGGTAATCAAAGGCACCCAACGCCGCATTTGCACCACCGCCCATTGCAATAATGATCTGTTTGTAAGGTGCGGTGGTTACATCACCGGCCGCAAACACGCCGGGCAGAGACGTTTCCCCCTGGGCACCGGTGATAATCTCACCACGTGGGCTTAACTCCAGAGTGCCCTTGAGGAACTCGGCGTTAGGTACCAGGCCAATCTGGACAAAAATACCCGACAACTCAATTGTATTGCTGTTATCCGTTGCCCGGTCGGTGTAACGCAGTCCGGTCACTTTCTCACCATCGCCCAGCACTTCAGTGGTCAGTGCTTCGGTAATGATATCGATATTACCCATGGAGCGGGCCTTGCGTTGCAGCACTTCATCTGCTCTCAGTTTGCTGTCGAACTCCAGAACAGTGACATGTTCAACAATACCTGCCAGATCGATTGCTGCTTCAATACCGGAGTTACCACCACCAATGACGGCGACTTTTTTCCCTTTGAACAGCGGGCCATCACAGTGTGGGCAATAGGCGACGCCTTTACCCCGGTATTCCTGCTCACCGGGCACGTTCATTTCCCGCCAGCGGGCACCGGTAGCGATAACCAGTGAGCGACTGTGCAATGTTGCCCCACTTTCCAGCTCAACCTGAATCAGATCACCGACCTGCTCCGCCGCCACAATCCGGCTGGCACGCTGTTGAGTCATGATATCCACGTCATAGTCGCGGACATGTTCTTCCAGGCTTGCGGCCAGTTTAGGGCCTTCCGTCGCCTTAACGGAGATAAAGTTTTCAATACCAACGGTATCCATCACCTGACCACCGAAACGGTCCGCCACAATACCGGTACGAATGCCTTTTCGGGCACTGTAGATGGCAGCAGAGGCACCGGCAGGGCCACCGCCAACCACCAGCACATCAAACGGTGCTTTTTCAGCAATGGCTTCGGCCTGACGCGCTGCTACCCCGGTATCCAGCTTGTTCAGGATTTCCTGCAGAGAGATACGACCCTGGGCAAACAGTTCACCGTTCAGGTAAACCGAGGGTACGGCCATGATTTTCCGTTCGTCCACTTCGTTCGGGAACAAGGCACCATCGATCATCACATTGGTGATGTTGGGATTCAGGGCTGACATGATATTCAGCGCCTGCACCACATCCGGGCAGTTCTGACAGCTGAGGGAAACGTAAGTTTCAAAGCGGTAGTTACCTTCCAGTGCTTTTACCTGCTCTGCCACGGAATCATCCACCTTAATGGGGTGACCTCCACTGTGTAGCAGCGCCAGTACCAGGGAGGTGAACTCATGGCCCATGGGCAGGCCGGCAAAGCGGATTTCACTGCCCGTTGCCGCCGAGCGAACCAGCATGGAGGGTTTGCGCTCATTGCTGCTGTCTGATTTGGTGACAGATACCTTGTCAGACAGGCTGGCAATGTCGTTGGCCAAGGCGGCCATTTCCGCTGACTTATCGCTGTCGTCCAGAAATACCATCAGCTCAACGGCTGTTTTCAGGTTTTGCAGGTAACTCTGTAACTGGACTTTCATATTTGTGTCGAGCATGGTCGCACCCCTGTTTATGATAAAAATGGTGTCTTACTTGCTTCGATCAGGCTTGTTCTGACCGGGCTTCTCAGACAAGCCTCTGTAAAGCTGACCAGGAATATTGAACAACGGTTTATTCAGTATTCCTGGTCAGCCTTTGAGCCCTGCCCGAACAGGCTGTCCGGGCAGGCTATCAGCGGTAATCTATTACTTAGATCTTGCCAACCAGGTCCAGGGACGGTGCCAGAGTCTCTTCACCTGGCTGCCATGCGGCCGGGCAAACTTCGCCGTCATGCTCAGCGACGTACTGGGCAGCCTGTACCTTACGCACCAGGTCTTTGGCTGAGCGGCCGATGCCCAGGTCGTTGGTTTCGATGGCCTTGATTTCACCTTCAGGATTGATTACAAAGGTGCCACGCAGTGCCAGGCCGTCTTCTTCAATCATCACACCGAAGTTGCGGGTGATGGTGCCGGTTGGATCGCCGATCATCGGGAACTGGATTTTCTTGATGGTTTCAGAGCTGTCATGCCATGCCTTATGGGTGAAGTGGGTATCCGTTGACACGGAGTACACTTCGACGCCCAGGGACTGTAGTTTCTCGTAATGGTCAGCCAGATCACCCAGTTCCGTTGGGCAGACAAAGGTGAAGTCAGCCGGGTAAAAGAAGACCACTGACCACTTGCCCAGCAGGCTATGTTCGGTCACATCGATAAACTCGCCTTTGTGGAAAGCAGTGGCTTTGAATGGCTTGATCACAGTGTTAATCAGAGATTGAGTCATTTGATTTTCCTTTTCGCTTCTCTTGGAGAGTGTTTTCTGGTTTAACGTTTGTCTTTCACGTGATAAAGATTACGGCCAAACCATCGAACATCAAAATTAATTAAAAGAATACCCCTAATAGATTTACTTAATTGACAAAGCCTCGGTTCCCCGAACAAAAAGGCGACAACAGGAACGATTTATGGAAGTCACGGTAGTATCATCCGCAATACTGATTACACTGGGCATACTGGCAGGCATCATCAACACACTGGCAGGGGGAGGTTCCAACCTGACGCTGCCAGCCCTGATGGTCATGGGCATGCCCGCTGATATTGCCAATGCCAGCAACCGGGTTGGCATTTTCCTGCAGAGCCTGACCGGTGCCCTGGGCTTCAGGCAACATAATCGTCTGGAGACTGGAGAGATTCTGCCCATGATGATCCCTACCCTGGCGGGAGGTCTGGCGGGGGCAGTGACCGCGTCTTACAGCCCGGAGTGGGCATTAAAGCCCATGCTGCTGGGAGCCATGGTCACCATGAGCCTGATTATGGTACTGCGGCCAGCCATGATTGTTCCACCTGAAGGCACTGTGCCATTGAAAGTGGCAGACTCACCGAAATCGTGGGTCGGCCTGGCCATAGCCGGATTCTATGGCGGCTTTGTGCAGGCAGGTGTCGGCTTTATTTTGCTGGCGGCGGTATGTGGCGTTCTCCGTTACGATCTGGTGCGGGGCAATGCCCTGAAACTGGTCTGCACCCTGGCTTTTACGGTAGTGGCCCTGGTCGTCTTTATTGCCCGTGACCAGGTGGCCTGGATTCCGGCATTGGTTCTGTCCATCGGCTATATCATTGGCGCACATCTTTCCGTAAAGTTTGCCATTAAGGCCAAACCAGACACACTGAAAAAGCTACTGCTGGTAATGACCGTTTGCGGGTGTTTTGCGGCGTTATTCTTTTAACGAGAAGGTTTTTTAACGGGAACAGGTTTTTTAACGGCAACAGGCAATTAAAAAGCCGGCGTACTGTAACGGATCAGAAGCAAGTTGTTAACCGTAATGCAACCTTCAGTATCCCAGAATACATAGGGGTAGCGGGAATCATCAGCCTCGTATATAAGCAGAGAAGCAAAATGGGGCCCTAAGGAAGGGAGCTTTCCCTGATTATAAGCCCCCATATCGACGGATACGACAAGGGGATCCTCCTTATGCCTGACGACGCCGTTTACATTTTTGTCCTCAGCCAACAGAGATAGCAATGGTTCCAGTGCCTGGTGTAAATGTTGCCGAATCAAGCTAATGCGCAGCGTTTGGAAATCGTATTTTCCATGTAAATTCTGGACATACTTTTTCTGTACCATATCTGGCTGAGGATCATGAGCACACTCTTCTCTTATGTCCGGAAGCGAAATATTTGCACTGGTGGACGGTCTGGAAGCTGAATGAGTCAACAGGCGGATTCTCCTGCAAAGCTCGTCAGCAGAGGTAACAGAACGGCAAACTATTGGCTCGTCACTGGGGGTTTCCAACTTTGCTTCAGCAACACCATCTGAGTCAGGCATTAACGTCGATGTACCTGAACATGCCTCTGAGAAATCATTGATTATATGACCTGAAAAAGACGTACCAGCATTTTTTTCAGCCCTTGAAGATACCTGTTTGCCACTGGCAATCTCACTATCGGAAGGGAGTGACTGCGCCGCCAGGGTGAGCTGAAGTGAAGCAGGTGTATACATTAGCACTCATACCCCCCCATGGGATTTCTTTTGTTAATTTATTCATATCAACAAAGTAGTCAACAAATTCACCACCCGCAGAAAAAATAATGCCCGGCGACGGCCGGGCTTTTCTTTTACAATCACTTTTACAGGCTCAGACAAGCCCCTTTGGTTTTAGAAGCGTTTGGTTACCGATGCGCTGAATACGTGGGCGGTGTTGTTGTATTCGCCTTTGAGGTTCAGGTTTCCTGCGGGGCTTCCATTAGATCGATAGTTTTTCTCATCAATCTCTACTTTGGATCCGAACATATATCCATAAGCAGCATCTACCGTCCAGTCATTGCCCAACTCATACTTGGCACCAAGTGTCAGCCAGTTACGATCACTATCAGGAATCCGAGCTGTTCTGAACTCATCTTTAACTGGACTTTGATCAAATGCATAACCTGCTTTTAAGGTGAGATTATCATCATATTTATAGCTACCGCCAACAGCGAACGCCCACACATTTTTCCAGTTTTCAGGTACATATGTTATTACTGCTGCATCTGAAGGATCACCTCCAGAAACAGGGCCAGTTCCTTGATCAGAACTAATGACCAGCTTGTCGAACTGGCTCCATCGTGTCCAAGTTGCTCCAGCCATTACTGTCCACCGGTCATCCAGCTCGTGGGTAGCACTGAACTCCAGGGTCTCTGGCAAGGTTATGTCTAGCTTGGCTTTCTCCGTTGCACTACCTCCTAAAGCATTCCAGATAGAACCAGTTCCAGTAGCATCTCCTTTTAGCTTCAGCTTAATACTTGATCTATAGCTAACACCCATGGATGTTGACTCTTGTGGCTGCCAAATTGCACCAATATTCCAGCCATAAGCCACATCATCACCTTTGATCACAACATTATCACTGGGTGAAGCAGGGTTGATAAAACGGCTGAGTTCTCCTTCTCCATAGGTAGCGAAAACACCTAAACCTAAAGAGAGCTGATCAGAAAACTTATAGGCGACTGTTGGCTGGAAATTAACAATAGTAACTTGAGTTTCATCAGCAAGATATTTCCCAGCCCAGTCGTCATTGTAGTCTGTAGAAGAACCAAATGGCGCGTAGATACCGAAACCGAATGAGAGCCGATCATCTACGGGCATTGAAAAATAACCAAATGGGATCAAAGAAGTGCTCAGAAACTCATCATTACTACTGCTAGTAGGTCCTAAAGGAGTGGTACCTGTACCCTTAAAATCACCTTTTGGCACAACCACACCGCCACCCACAGTCACCTGCCGCTCTTTCAACAGAGCAATACCTGCAGGGTTTGCCGCCATAATAGAAGCATCTTCTGCATTAGAACCCCGCCCCGCATAAGCAGTACCTGCCGCAGCCGCTGAAGATTCATTCAGAGCAAAACCAGCAGCACCAGCCTGCACGGCCAATGTCAGTGTCGACAGGGCAAAGAGGGATTGATTGATTTTTTTCATTAGTACTTCCCTTCAGGCACATCTTATTAAGGTGCATTTTTATTATTGTGCGAATGTCGTGTGACTTTTCGTGATCGGATACTAATACATTTGTTTCAATTTGAAAAGCAATGAACCACCAACAAATAACTACCCAACAATAACACCCCCCATCAAAAACCTACCCACTGCCCACTGCCAACTGCCCACTGCCAACTTTTTTATGTTTCAGCCAAAACCCCTCCCCCAACCCGAGGCACCAACAACAACCTGGCCAAAGCAGGCAACAACCAAATAGCCCCAACCATATTCCAGACAAACATAAAGGTCAGCAAAATCCCCATATCCGCCTGAAATTTCAGCGGCGAGAAGATCCAGGTACCGACCCCAATGGCCAGAGTGACACCGGTAAAGGTAACGGCCTTACCGGTTATTTTCAGCGTTGCGTAATAGGCTTCTTCCAGAGACATACCCTGCCTCATAAAACTCTCTAAACGACTGTAGATATATATTCCGTAATCCACGCCAATCCCCACACCCAGGCCGGCAGGGTCGCAACTTTTACACCACCCCCCAGGTAAGACATCAGCGCCTGACAGAGCACCGAAGTCAGTCCCAGTGGGATAATAATGCAGAGCACCGCTTTCACAGCACGGAAGGTAATCAGGCAGAGAATACTGACCACCGCATACACCCAGAACAGCATTTTATTCTGCGCCTGGGCAATAATCTCATTGATGGCCGCTTCTACTCCGGCATTACCGCTGGCCATCACAAACTGGAACTCTTCGGTGTTATTGATAGCAGCAAACGCCTGAGTTGTCTGAACCACCCGCTCCAGTGTTTCGGCCTTGTGATCATCCAGGAACAGGATAATCGGTGCACTGGAACAGTCGGCATTAAACAGTGCAGCCGCATTCCCCACCGAGTTGTTCAGCACATAAGGATTACGGGAGAGGCTTTGCCATTTCAAACTTCCTTCATTCAGCCCTTTAATCACCTGCTTGGACACGGTGACCAGCGAGAGCGCAGACTGAACCCCCGGCACATTCTCCATATGCCACATATATCGGTCGATGGCATCCATCACCGGATAACGGCTACAACCTTCGGGCTGAGTTTCCAGATAGGTGACGAACAGATCGGCACTGGTGGCGTAATGGCTATTAATAAACAGGTTATCCAGGTTGTAGCGGGAGTCCGGATGAAACTCCGGGGCACCGGGGTCAAGGTCACCAATTTTCAGGTCAGTTGCCTTGTAAGCGCCCGCAGCAAAGCCCAGCAGGGCAATCAGGATAGACACCGGCATTACCTTCGGGCTGGCCAGTTTGGCGACCACTTGCCAGACCCGGGACTCCTTCTGCTGGCTCTTTCTGGCATGGTCAACGGAGCGTTTGCTGACTGTGATAAACGACATCAGCACAGGCAGCAGAACCAGGTTGGTTAAAATGATGGTCGCAACCCCGATACTGGCGGTAATCGCCAGATCCTGAATCACCTGAATATCAATCACCAGCAGGGTAAGGAAACCGATGGCATCAGAAATCAGTGCCACCATACCGGGAATATACAGGGTTCGGAATGTCCGGCGGGCAGCGGTCAGGGCGTTTGCCCCCCGGGCCGTTTCGGCACTGATACTGTTAATGATCTGGACACCGTGGCTCACGCCAATGGCAAACACCAGAAAAGGCACCAGGACCGAGTAAAGATCAAGACCATAGCCAAGGGTAGCCAACAGACCCATCTGCCAGACCACCGCTATGATGGACGTCAACAGCGGAATAAAAGTGCTTTTCAGACAGCGGGAATAAAGGAATAACAGGAGGCTGGTAACGCCAAGGGCGATAATAAAGAACCAGACAATGGCTTTCACACCCTCAAACAGATCCCCAAAAATCTTGGCAATTCCGGTAATATGCAGATCAACACCCTGTGCCGCATATTTGCTGCGCAGTACTTCCAGCTGGGCAGAAAGGTGCTGGTAATCCAGGCTTTCGCCGGTTTCCGGATGTTTCTCAAACAACGGGGCACTGACGATACTGGAGCGGAAATCGTTGGCAATGATCCTTCCGACCTGGCCGGATTTCAGAATATTTTCCCGAAGCTGGTCCAGGCTGGCCCGACTGCCGTCATAGGTGTCAGGAATCACCGTCCCACCGGTAAAGCCTTCTTCCGTTACTTCAATCCAGCGAACCGATGGCGTCCAGAGGGACTTCAGATTGCTTCGATCAACCCCCGGAAGATAAAACACTTCATCATTAATCTGCTTGAGCAACTCCATATACTCAGCGGAAAAAATATCGCCATCCCGGGGAGCCACCGCTATGCGAATGGTATTTCCGGAGTTGCCCCCCTCTTCCATGTGACGAAGCATATTCTGGATAAAAGGGTGTTCCAGTGGCACCATTTTCTGGAAACTGGCATCCATCCGCAGTCCGGTCACCAGCTGCCAGGTGAGAAACAGTGATACCAGCAGGAACAACAGGCAAACCCGCAGACGATTATTGAAAATCATCCGTTCCACTATTGGTTCGCTGCCTTCTCTGGATAGAGAGGATTGGGATGAATGATGAAAAGACGACATAACTGGCTGCCCCGGATTTTTTAATTATTTTTATGGTCTGGTTCAAACACGTTCACAGTCGTACAATATAAAACCGTTTAAAGCTGTTTTTACTCCAACACCCTGCCTTCCAGGGTCATCCGGTAGGCACCACCCTGGCCAACAACCACAATAAACCCATCGCTGCTGGGTGCCAGTGCACTCAGTGTCATCCGGTCCGGCCGGTGTGAAACCGACAGACCACTGTTGGTACCTGAAGCCAGCTCCGCGCCAGACCCGGTCAGTACCGCCCCGGAATTGCCAACCAGCGCAATACTGCCATCGGTCAGTTTGGTGGAACCAAACAGGGTTTGATCGGTACCGGAGCTGAGTGGTTGCCAGGTCTCCCCGAGGTCCGCACTCTGATAAATATTCCCCCGCAAACCATGAACCAGAACACGACCATGCCCGCCACTTACACCAAACCAGGAACCTTCATACGGGCTCTCCAAAGTTACCCAGGAATGGCCCGCGTCAGAAGAGCGAAAGAGGATACCGGCCTCACCGGCCAGAAACAGGTTGCCCTGACCATCGTCGTTAATAGCGTTGTAGTGAAACTCATCGTCATTGGCGATACGGTCATCGATAAATTCCCAGCTCCTGCCGCCGTCTACCGTTTCAATAATGTAACCGTACGCACCCACGGCAAAGCCGTGAAGGCTGTCGCTAAACCATACATCCAGCAGTGGTACTGTTGCCTCACGATCAACATACACCTGTTGCCAGGTTTCGCCACCATCTTCTGTCTTCAGTACTATGGCATCGTGACCGACGGCATAGCCAATCGTTTCTGAGGGAAAGTGCACCGCCGTCAGCATTTGCATGGTTGGCACACTGGCCTGCTGCCAGCTGACCCCGTGATCATCGGAGTAGACAATGTGACCACGCTCACCGACAGAAACCAGCCTTACACCACCATCAGTGCGGGTCACATCCAGTAGAAGACTGTTGGCTGCCTTTATGGACTGGACCGCCGGGCGGTCAACAGGAGACTTTGAAGGTAAGGCATACACCGATTCGGCTGACAAGATTGCAACAGACAGTAATACGAAAGACAGAATGGCAACAGACAGTAATACGAAAGACAGAATGGCAACAGGCATACGACTTCCCTTCTTTTTATATTATTTTTTTAGTGAGACGAGTATAAACAAACATTATTGAACAGCGAAGTATATCCGGGTGCAGATAGTGAAAATAAAACGATTGTGGATAAAAAAAGCCATCTGCCCGCTTGAACATGTTGTGTTCATTGCAGGGTATCGCTGCCGATAGCAACCAGCTTTGTCAGCGGCTGTTGAGCATAATAAACGGCAATTTGTGTTAGTATACGGCTGCTTTAGCCGAGCCAACGGTTTTATATTTGCAAAAAACAATAAAAAAAGGCACCTGTCATGAATAATAAACAGCTCGTCCTATCAAGGCACCAAGGTGGCAACAGCCCCTGGCAGGAGAACACAGAATGATTGACACTAACGACTTTGTCGGCGTCTGGGCTCTTGAGGAATGGTCCGTTACCCACAAACCATCCGGCTATGTTGTCTACCCATTTGACGGTAATTCCGAAGGCCATATTATCTACACTGAAAACGGTTGGGTATCAGCCACACTGATGGAAACAGATCGTCCACCCGTACCGCAGGATCGTCGCCATCTGTTTGCCGCTCGTATGCAACTCGCCCCCCCGGCAGGTATCCAGGCACCAGAATTGACCGCTGAAAAACAACAGAAGTTTGATCGACTGAAAGAACTCTTCTGCCGCTCCGGCATGGGTTATGTTGCCTATTGTGGCCCATTTACTGTGAACGGAGATATGGTACAACACCATATTAAAAACAGTCTGATACCCCAGTGGACAGGTACTGTTCTGGAAAGAAAGTATGAGTTTGACGGTGACCTGCTAACCCTCAGCGCCACCGATGGTGACTTCGCCGATAAGCTGGTGTGGAAACGCACGGCTTAATCATTGCCATCGATTTACATGCCAAAAGCTGGGGTCATGTAACCAGCGCTGCTATTGTGCCGCCGGACGAATGGGGCGAATTCTTGTGGAAGCCGGCACCTTATTCAGGAAGCCGGCTTAAATCGAAACCTCAGAGGCTTTTGGTGACTACTTCATAAACATCAGAAGAAAGGCCGGGCGTTGCTTTAATTCTCTCCAATGCCTTACGCATACGTTCACGACAGCCAGGCTCAAATTTACGCCAGCGGGTTAAAGGCGTCATCAGCCGTGCAGCAATCTGGGGGTTTTTCTTATCAAGATCCAGCAGCTGATCTGTCAGAAACTCATACCCCAGGCCATCCACACGGTGAAACTGCTTCATATTGCCGGCAAAACCACCCAGCACAGAACGCAGTTTATTCGGACTGGTGGCATCAAAAATCTCATGCTGCATCAGTGCCAGAATATGTTCCAGGGTTCCCAGTGATGGGCTGGCGGCCTGTACCGACAACCACTGGTCCATAACATTGGTATCATCCTGATAACGTTCCAGGAAATCCGCCAGCACTTCGTCAATCAGCTCACGATTCTGACAGCCAGCATTAACGATACTGACCAGTGCCGCAAAACGATCGGTCATATTGGACGCGCCGTGATACTGTTGCTCCGCCAGCGCCAACATGCCTTTATCATCCAGACTGGTCAGATAGGACAGGCTGATATTTTTCAGCGTGCGTTCAGCAATATCTTCTGCTTCAGGTCGGTAAGGCTTATTGATGCTTAAAGAGCGCCACAGAGTTTCCAGCGACTCACGGTGCGCAGAGGCAATCGCATTCTTGACGGTCAAGCGTGCCTGATGGATAAACTGCGGGTAAACCTCAATCGCCTGTTCCGCCAGGGACGCTTCCGATGGCAATGACAACATCTCAGCTTTTACCGCCAGATCCAGTGACTCATCGGTGATAACCGTCCCAAACGCCTTGATCAGGCTTTCATCCGGGCTGCACTCCCTGCCCTGTTCCAGGGCCGCCACCATTTCATCAATCACACCACTGGCCAGACGCTGGCTGGCATCCCAACGGTTAAAGTGATCGCTGTCGTTTTCCATCAGGAACAGCAGGTCATCACGGGAGTAGTCATACCTGACCCGCACCGGCGCAGAGAACCCTCTTAATATAGAAGGCAGTGGGCGCTCTTCTATATTTTCAAAGGTGAATGTTTCCTTTTCCTGTTTGACATCCACTACCTGATCGGTGTCTCCGGCGTTATTAAGCGGCAGATCCTCACCTTCTCCGTCCAGCAGGCCAATACGTACCGGAATATGGAACGGCAGCTTTTCCTTCTGCCCCGGTGTCGCGGGACAGGATTGCTCAATGGTCAGCCGGTACTGCCTGTTCTCTTCATCGTATTCATCACTGACCTTAAGTACTGGAGTACCTGCCTGGCTGTACCAGCGACGGAACTGCCCCAGGTCGCGGCCAGAAGCATCTTCCATGGCTTTGACAAAATCTTCGCAGGTCACGGCCTGACCATCATGGCGGGCAAAGTAAAGATCTGACCCTTTGCGGAAATCCTCTGGCCCGAGAATACCATGGATCATCCGTACGACTTCCGCCCCTTTTTCATAAACGGTGACGGTGTAGAAATTGGAAATCTCAATAAACGACTCAGGTCTTACCGGATGCGCCATTGGCCCGGCATCTTCGGCAAACTGGGCGGTACGGAGAATATTGACATCCTCAATGCGTTTTACCCCCCGGGAGTTCATATCCGCGGAAAATTCCGAATCCCGGAACACGGTAAAACCTTCTTTCAGGCTCAGCTGAAACCAATCCCGGCAGGTCACCCGGTTACCGGACCAGTTGTGGAAATACTCGTGGGCAACAATCGCTTCAACCCGCTGAAAGCGGGCATCTGTCGCCGCTTCCGGGCTGGCCAGCACACAGGCTGAATTAAAGATATTCAGCCCTTTGTTTTCCATGGCCCCCATATTGAAATGATCAACGGCGACGATCATGAAAATATCCAGATCGTATTCACGACCATAGACCTGTTCATCCCACTTCATGGATTTCTTCAGAGAGATCATGGCATGATCGCACTGGTCAATATTGTGCGCTTCGGTAAACAGCCTCAGCTTCACCTCACGACCACTCATGGTGGTAAAGTGATCTTCCACATACTGCAAATTACCCGCGACCAGAGCAAACAGGTAACTTGGTTTTTTGAAGGGGTCTTCCCAGGTGACAAAGTGCCTGCCATGGTCCAGTTCGCCACGTTCAATATCATTACCATTGGAGAGAAGCACCGGATACGCTGCCTTGTCGGCGGTGATTCGGGTGATAAACCGGGACATCACATCAGGACGGTCCAGGTAGTAGGTAATCTTGCGAAAACCTTCTGCCTCACACTGGGTACAGAACATACCATTGGATTTATAGAGCCCTTCCAGGGAGGTGTTTTCCTGGGGCTTGATGCGGCAGACGGTTTTTAAAGTGAACGCTTCTGTGGGTGAGGCAATCCTGAGAAAACCATCCTCTTCCCTGAAGTCCGTGAATGGCTGGTCATCAATTTCAAGAGAAAGAAGTTCAAGGTCATCCCCCACCAGTACCAGCTCAGGAAGCATGTTCTCCCGAGCGTTTTCTGCAGCGCTGGCTGAGGGATTATCAGGATTACGACGAATACTCAGCACTGAGGTAACCATCGCATGGTCTTCAAAGAGATCAAAGGTCAGGTTGGTCTGATCAATCCAGTAGTCAGGTGCCTGATAATCTTTCAGGTAAATCGCTTTTGGTTGCGAGTCTTTCATCTTGTCCATCCTGTTGTCTTTTTCATAAGCGTTTGCACAGGGACTGTGATTAATTTACAGCCACGCTCACCTCATAGGCGGCATGTTTACGAATATTGACCACACCATTATCAAAAATCAGATACTGTCCCTTGATACCCAATAGCGTACCTTCAATCAACGGCTCCTTGTCAAAGGATCGGGATGTGACTTTGGCGGGGTATTCAATCACCGGGTAATCAATATTCAGTACGGCAGAAGAGTCGATATCTACTGACTTGACACCTGCCAAAGGTTGTATCGCCTGAATGCCAAATTGCTCCTGCAATGCGGTAATCCGACTATGGTTCATGTCCAACAGTTCCCGGGCGGTATCCTGCAGGTCCAGAGGGTCAGCGGGCCCCTTCAGCATAGCCCGCCAGTTGGTCCGGTCATTGATAAATTCCTTGAAGATCACTTCCAGCAGCCCCGATTGCTGACGGGTCGCCACGCGAATAAATGGCATGGCCTGCGTGGCACCCTGGTCAATCCAGCGGGTTGGCACCTGGGTTGCCCGGGTAATGCCAACTTTCAAACCGGATGAGTTGGCCAGATAGACGACATGATCTGTCATACAGAATGTTTCTCCCCAGGCGGGATCACGGCAAGTGCCCTGATGATAATGGCACTTTTCCGGGCTCATAATGCAGCTGTCACACTGGGGCAGCTTTTTAAAACAGGGATAGCAGAAGCCCTGGTTAAAACTCTTTTTGGTTTTCCGGCCACAGTGGCAGCAATGAATTTCCCCCTGGTACTGCATGGACAACTTTTGTCCCAGCAGCTCATTCAATGGCAGCAATTGATCGCCAACGGGCAGTTGGTAGGTAACCTGGCTCTTGCTGTTGTCAGTCCCGGTCAACAGGTCTGAATGCATTTTGCTGAGCGATCCGGTGATGGTACTTTCGGACACAGTTGTACTCTTGTGTAGGGTAAGAACGGCCCTGTTATCAACCAACAGAGCGACATCAACATAAATAGAGAGTCTTTAGTTCCTGAAACGAAGGATGGTGGCCTCTTCAGCAGAGCTGTCCTCTTTAGAAGATGTACCACCGGATTTGCACTTGCCGGGCATATAGCCGACCCGTTGTGACTCTGGCAAGTGTTCGTGTTCATAAACAATCACCGCCTGCAGGCTGACATCCCGTTCTTCTTCCGTCATGGCCCGTCCATCAGGCCACTTACCCAGTTCCAGCGCCAACTTCAATGCCTGATGGATAGCAGGCGTCATCTTCTCCAGAAAAGCATCTAACTGCATGGTATCGAATCTCAATCCTTTTCTTTAAACAGTAAACCGGCAATGGCACCCAGCAGACAACCTGCCACAAGGCCTCCGGTATGTGCGGCATTGGCCATATTACCAAAGCCAATAGTACCCAGAACGCCGGTATAACCGACCACCAGCCAGGTCAGCATAAAGCCGTAGTAAAATGGCGGGAGTCCAAACTGCCAGTTCCGGTCTACCTTTTCCCGGGTCATGCAATACCCCATCAGGCCGTACACCACACCGGAAAAGCCGCCAAAAATAGTTTCATCGCCCCCCCAGAAGTACTGGGTAACATTGGAAATCACCGCAGTAAAGACGATGATGGCCAGTAGATGAATGCCCCCCTGAAGAGTCTCCAGCCGACTGCCAAAAATATACAGAGCCAGCATATTGAACGCCAGATGGCTCAGGCCAAAATGCAGAAAGATCGGACTGATCAACCGCCAGTACTCCCCCTGTTCAAGCCCCATGACAAAACTGCCAAAGTAGAGATAACCATTAGCCACCTCGAAGGGAATAAAGGAGAACCAGGCTATTGCCTGCCAGTTGGCACCGGCACGGGTGATCAGCGCGACCACCATACAGGCCACCATCAACAGCAAGGTGACCGGTATGCTCTGCCAGGGAATGCTCTTGAGCAAGGCACCCGCATTCACACCGGGCCTGGGGGGCGCTGCCAGCACTTTTAAATCACCGGACTGCCACTGCTGGTAAAGGCTGGTGACAATACGGGACTTTTCCTCATTCTCAGTCCAGACCACCTGTTTGCCTGACTCTTCTGTGACCTTATGGGGAATCCCCCGGGCATAGAGAAAGTAGGATAGGTCGCTCAGGTCGATGTCTCCGGGGAGTTCCAATGCCCTATGCATAATGTGAAAAAAGTCCTTGAATTAACAACGCTCTTCCTGGTAGTTCCAACGCAACTTGGAACGACAGGACTCATAAAAATTATGGTTCAGAGGGTGCAGCAGCTTTAAACGCTGAGACTTCTTATGAATCGTGATTTCATCCCCCGGTGCCGAGGTGATATGAATCTGTCCATCACAGCTGATCTGCGGGGATATGGTGTTTTCATGGCGAATCACCAGTTTCAGCTCGCTATCGCCATCCACCACCAGGGGACGGTTGGTTAACATGTGGGGGTACATGGGCACCAGAACAATGGCATCCAGCCTCGGGTGCATAATGGGACCACCGCCGGACAGCGCGTAGGCGGTTGAACCGGTTGGCGTGGCAATAATCAGTCCATCAGCCCGCTGCTTATAGACGAACTGCCCATCGATATACAGTTCAAACTCAATGATTCGGGTCGACTTACCGGGGTGCAGCACTACATCATTCAGCGCATCCCCCTGGCCGATCACCTTGCCCTGGCGGCGAACGCGGGCCTCAAGAAGAAAACGACTCTCGGCCAGGTAGCGTCCCTCAAGCACTTCTGCCAGCTGGTCATCCAGCTCATCCGGGGAGATATCGGTCAAAAATCCCAACCGCCCGCGGTTGATACCGATCACGGGAATATCGTACAGCGCCAGTGTCCGGGCAGCGCCCAGCATACTGCCATCACCACCCACCACGATCACCAGGTCACACTGCTGCCCCATTTGCTCACGGCTGATCATGGAAAAGGAGTGACCTGGCAAAAGACCGTCCAGCTGTTCATCCAGAACTACGGTCACCCCCCGCTGCTGCAGAAAGTCTGCCAGATGTCTCAGAGTATCCTCCACCTGAATACGCCCCTGGCGGCCGGTTACTCCGACAATTTTGAAGTGTTCCATAAACTCAGTGATGTCGCCTTAGAATGTGAGTTAGTATACGTTAGTCATGAACAGATTTTTACATCAAAGCATACATCATACTCTTCAACAGGTTCTACAAAAGACAAGTAGAGTGGTGCTCCACCCAAAGAAGGCCCGGGATAATATAATTTGAAGCAATCAGAATCCGGGGCAAGGTCATTCAGTTAGCCTGAGTCGACGATATCATTGATTGTTTTGAATCATTACTGAAGCTGCTATAGATAACCTCTGTAACATAGGTCCTGAAGCAGTCCCGTTTGCCATTTTCCAGTACCACGTAGAGTCCGGAAATATCATCGCCCCAGGTCTCCATCAGCAGTTTTTTTGACCTCATCACTGAAGGCCATGATCAGACTCAGGTAATCCCTGACACACGCCTCATGGCCATTTTGCAGCGCCTTGAACAGCCCCGTAAAACCCTTACCGGATTTCGCCAGCAGCAGATCCAGTTTGATCTCGTCGCTGAAGGCGCTGTCCATCACCCGCCCACAGTAACTCTTGACGCACTCACCATGGCCATTTTGCAATGCCTCGAAGAGCCCGGGAACACCATCGTTGGATGTCGCCCTCAGCAGGTTCTGTTTGATCTCGTCACTCAAGGCGCTGGCCAGGACCCGATCCAGGTAACGCCTGACGCACTCAACGTAGCCATTTTGCAGTGCCACGTAGAGCCCGGGTAACCCCCCGGGGGATTTCGCCATCAGCAGATTCTGTTTGATCTCGTCGCTTAAGGAGCTGGCCAGGACCCGGTCCAGGTAACTCTGCACACACTCCGCCTGGCCATTTTCCAGTGCCATGAAGAGCCCGGGATACCCCCCGGGGGATTTCGTCATCAGCAGATTCTGTTTGACCTCGTCGCTCAGGGAGCTGGCCATCACCCGATCCAGATAACTCTTCACACACTCTTCGTGGCCGTTTTGCAGCGCCCCGAAAAGCCCGGGATAACCCTTGGGGGATTTCACCATCAGCAGATTCTGTTTGATCTCGTTGCTCAGGGAGCTGGCCATCACCCGATCCAGGTAACTCTTCACACACTCAACATGGCCATTTTGCAGTGCTACGTAGAGCCCGGGAAAACCATCGTTGGATTTCGCCCTGATCAGGTCCTGTTTGATCTCGTCACTCAAGGCGCTGGCCAGGACCCGATCCAGGTAACTCGCGACGCACGCACTATGGCCATGTCGCAGTACCTCAAGGAGTCCGGGAAAACCCTTGGGGGATTTCGCCATCAGCAGGTTATGTTTGAACTCGTCGCTGAAGGGGCTGGCCATGACACAATCCAGGTAATTCCTGACGCACTCAACATGGCCATTTCGCAGTGCTGCGTAAAGCCCGGGATAACCCTTGGGGGATTTCACCATCAGCAGATTCTGTTTGACCTCGTCGCTCAGGGAGCTGGCCATCACCCGATCCAGGTAACTCTTCACACACTCCCCGTGGCCGTTTTGCAGTGCCACGCAGAGCCAGGGAAAACCACTGTCGGATTTCGCCATCAACAGATCCTGTTTGACCTCGTCGCTCAAGGCGCTGGCCAGGACCCAATCCAGGTATTTCCTGACACACTCAACATTCCCCCTGTGTGATGCCATGCTCAGCCCTGGCACACCATTGTCATTTTTAGCCATCAGGACAATTTTTTGATGATATGGATCAAGCCGGTTCAGTTGCCCCATGAATTGATCCACCATTGGCGACGAAAAATGTCCATTCCTGAGCATTAAAAACAGGATGGACGAATTCATATCCGCCAGAATCCTGACCAACGAGTTACCGGCCCGGCTCTCAACCGTTGTCGTGGTTAAACATCCACCAAAGGAAAGCTTGGGGAAATATAATTTGATTGAATGAGAATTCGGGAACAGGTGCTCTATTTTAATCGCCTTCAGGGTTTGCAGGTCAGGGACGATAAGCCGTTGGACTCTCAGGGTGTCGTTGGGATCATAACAGGCCAGCTTTATTTCCGGTCGCTCAGGCGACCAGTTTATCTTTAGAGCCATCAAATGGTTCATTGACGAAAACAGATAGGTTTTATTTTGTTCGCTATCGACCAGCTGCTGTTGACAAGCTGCATAAAGTGCCTGGCCCAAGCCAGCCCGGTCAAAGTAATAACCTTCCTGTGCCGTTTTATAGCCATCAGCCGCAGTGTCATTCAGGGCCTGATCCATTTTAATACCGCTGTGACGGGAAATTTTATCAAGCCGATCAATGGACGTGAATTTGCCAACCTCTTTCGTGCCAAACTTGCCTGTAGCAAACGCATAGGCCAAATGCCTGCAAGTAATCGGTTTATGATCAAAGAGATTGTTCGCCCTGCCGTTGAACCTTCTCAGGTCGCCCTTTGACAGGTATTGCAAAATCCCGGAGGGATTAACAGCCAGGGCCTCTGTCGAGGATTCTATGGGTGTATTGCCACTATCCAGGGGCTTATCCACCTGAAACAGGTAAGTGCGTCCCTGATGGTTAAGTTGTTCAATTTTACGGCTAATCAGAGATGCATGTTGGGGAACATTGGCAGACTTGCTTTTCTTTTCACCGGGAATGTTTTTTGGATCAACGGACTTAATAGCTCGCGAAAATCCATTGAGGATTGTCGCTTCATTGACAGATTGAGAATCCTTCTGTGGTGTTCCAGCAGATGAGCGAGGAGGATTCTGCCTGATACTATACATAGGCTCTCAGGGTAGACATTAAGGCCAATAAAGCAGTATTTACAGTGCAGAACTCATCCTGAACAGCCACAATAAAGCTTCGAAACCATTATCAAGACTGAACAAGGTTACTGAAGCTGCTATAGATAACCTCTGTAACATAGGTCCTGAAGCATTCCCGTTTGCCATTTTCCCACACCACGTAGAGTCCGGAAATACCATTGCCCCGGGTCGCCATCAGCAGGTTTTGTTTGACCTCATCGCTGAAGAGACTGGCCATAACCAGACTCAGGTAATCCCTGGCGCACGCCTCATGGCCATTTAGCAGCGCCTTAAACAACCCCGGAAAACCCTTGTCGGATTTCCCTATCAGCAGATTCAGTTTGACCTCGTCGCTAAAGGGGCTGGCCATCAGCCGATCCCAGTAAATCCTGACGCACTCACTATGGCCATTTTGCAGTGCTATGGAGAGCCCGGGAAAACCACTGTCGGATTTCGCCCTCAGCAAGTCCTGTTTGAACTCCTCGCTGAAGGGGCTGGCCATCACTCGATCCCAGTAAATCCTGACGCACTCACCATGGCCACTTTCCAGTGCTACATAGAGCCCGGGAAAACCACTGCCGGATTTCGCCCGCAGCAAGCCCTGTTTGACTTCGTCGCTGAAGGAGCTGGCCAGGACTCGATCCAGGTAACTCTTCACGCACTCCCCGTGGCCAGTTTTAAGTGCCACGCAGAGCCCTGGAAAACCACAGTCGGATTTCGCCATCAGCAGGTCCTGTTTGACCTCCTCGCTAAAGGAGCTGGCCATCACCCGATCCCAGTAAATCCTGACGCACTCACCATGGCCTTTTTCCAGTGCTACGTAGAGCCCTGGGAAACCCCTGTCAGATTTCGCCATCAGCAGGTCCAGTTTGACCTCGTCACTGAAGGGACTGGCCATCACCCGATCCCAGTAAATCCTGACGCACTCACCATGGCAGTTTTGCAGTGCTATGCAGAGCCCGGGAAAACCCCTGTCGGATTTCGCCATCAGCAGGTCCTGTTTGACCTCCTCGCTGAAGGGGCTGGCCATCACCCGATCCCAGTAAATCCTGACGCACTCACCATGGCCATTCTGCAGTGCTACGTAGAGCCCGGAAAAACCACTGTCGGATTTCGCCATCAGCAGATCCAGTTTGACCTCGTCGCTGAATGGGCTGGCCATCACCCGATCACAGTAACTCCTCACGCACTCCCCGTGGCCGTTTTGCAATGCCAGGCAGAGCCCGGCGAAACCCCAGTCGGATTTCGCCCTCAGCAAGCCCTGTTTGACCTCCTCGCTGAAGGGGCTGGCCATCACCCGATCCCAGTAAATCCTGACGCACTCACCATGGCCGTTTTGCAACGCCACACAGAACCCGGAAAAACCCTTGGGGGACTTCGCCATCAGCAGATTCAGTTTGACCTCGTCGCTCAGGGAGCTGGCCAGGACCCGATCCAGGTAACTCACCACACACTCACCATGGCCATTTTGCAGTGCTACGTAGAGCCCGGAAAAACCACTGTCGGATTTCGCCATCAGGGCAATCTTTTGATTATATGGATCAAGCCGGTTCAGTTGCCCCATGAATTGATCCACCGTTTTCGAAGAAAAATGTCCATTCCTGAGCATTAAAAACAGGATGGACGAATTCATATCCGCCAGAATCCTGACCAACGAGTTACCGGCCCGGCTCTCAACCGTTGTCGTAGTTAAACATCCCCCCAAAGAAGGCTCGGGGTAATATAATTTGATTGAATAAGAATCCAGGAAAAGGTGCTCTATTTTAATTGCCTTAAGGGTTTGCAGGTCAGGGACGATGAGTCGTCGGACTCTCAGGGTGTCGTTGGGATCATAAAAGGCCAGTTTTATTTCCGGTCGCTCAGGCGACCAGTTTATCTTTAGAGCCATCAAATGGTTCGGTGACGAAAACAGATAGGTTTTATTTTGTTCGCTATCGACCAGCTGCTGTTGACAAGCCGCATAAAGTGCCTGGCCTAAGCCAGCCCGGTCAAAGTAATAACCTTCCTGTGCAGTTTTATATCCATGAGCCGTGGTGTCATTCAGGGCCTGATCCATTTTAATACCGCTGTGACGGGAAATTTTATCAAGCCGATCAATGGACGTGAATTTGCCACCATCTTTCGTGCCAAACTTGCCTGTAGCAAACGCATAGGCCAAATGCCTGCAAGCAATCGGTTTATGATCAAAGAGACTGTTCGCCCTGCCGTTGAATCTTCTCAGGTCGCCCTTTGATACGTATTGCAAAATCCCGGAGGTATTAACAGGCAGGGCCGAAGACTCTGTGGTTGTATTGCCACTATCCAGGGGCTTATCCACCTGCAACAGGTAAGTGCGTCCCTGATGGTTAAGTTGTTCGACTTTACGGCTAATCAGAGATACATGTTGGGGAACATTTACTGACTTACTTTTCTTTTCACCGGGAATGTTTTTTGGATCAACAGACTTAACAGCTCGCGAAAATCCAGTGAGGATTGTCTTGACAGATTGAGAATCCTTCTGAGGTATTTCAGCAGATGAACAAGGTGGATTCTGACTGATATTATCCATAGTACATTATTTCGATGATTTTGATGTGTACAATCTCCTTTCACTCTTAGCGTCCTTCGGCTCCTCAGGACAAACAGAGTTTGGAGGCCATTGATAAAAAGAACCCATCAATTACATTGAAATCATGTAATAGTATATAAACGTCAGTATGAACAGATTTTCACATCAAAGCATACATCGCACTCTACAACAGGCAGTAGAATGGGTACAAAACAGCCCGCCATTATTTAATCGTACGGCCAGCCCTCTGTTTCTTGACTCCCCCTTACCGGCCGGAACAGCCCCGGTGATTCTTGATCAACAGCAACTGGCCCTTCTGGAAAGTCTGGTTAACCAAAAAGGCAATCCCCTGCTCGGCATTTTCAACGAAACCCTATGGCAATTCCTGCTGAGCCAGCTGCCTGATAGCCAGACCATCGTCGCTAACCTGCAGGTGAATGGTGAGAAAAATGGTCAGCCTGCCACACTGGGTGAATATGACCTTATCTACCAGCGGAAAAACCGGTTTATCCATCGGGAGCTGGCCGTTAAATTTTATCTGGGTATGCCTGGTGAAGCTGACAATGCCGTGGGGTCTTCATGGCAACATTGGGTCGGCCCCGGGCTCAGGGACCGGCTGGATCGCAAGATGGATTGCCTGCTCCATCATCAAGCCCTGTTGAGTGATAGCCATGAAGGGCGGGAAACATTATTAACGCTGGGTATTGTCCAGCCGGTTGCTAAAGAGATCCTGATACAGGGAAGGCTTTTTTATCCCCTGTACCGCACAGATAAAACAGCCATACCGCAACTGAACGACATCCAACTGATAACTCAGGCAGAACAGCATATAACAGCGCAATGCCCGCCACCGGAGTATTGCAACCAGAATCACCTGAAAGGTTATTGGTTAACCCAAAGCCATTTCCTTCTGGGTACCCGGTCCATCACCAAGAATGTCCGCTTCCAGATACCTCAGAAAGTGCAGTGGTTGAATCAGAACCCTGTTGCAGATTGGCTCGATCATGATGCGCTGATACGCCAGCTGCAACCGCAAAAACGACCGGTGTATATCAGGGCAATCCATCAGGCGCTGCAACAGCAGATGCATTTGTTTATTGTGCCTGATGACTGGCCTGAGAGAGCGATGAAAGTGGCTAAAACCGATGAGTGACAATCAATGGCGAACTGACCCAATGTATTACTCACACAGCAAAGGAAAACTGCAAATTGCTACGGTAGTGTTTAATAAGTCTTTGATTGGAGATTTCTGAAATTACCGGCATACTAGCCTTCCCTCCATTTGGTCAAATATTCCCTCCTATGACTACCGAACAAACTCTGATGGAGCGCAGCGGCGCTCAATGTGAACTGTGCAGTTCAAAAAATGACCTGAGCGTTTACCCTGTGCCGCCAAAGAGCGATGCATCCCATCCGGACCACTGCCTTCTGGTTTGTGATAACTGCCTTGGGCAGATCAACCAGTCAAATACCATGGATACTCATCACTGGCGCTGTCTGAATGACAGTATGTGGAGCCAGGTTCCCGCCGTTCAGGTCATGGCATTTCGTCTGCTCAACCGTCTGTCATCGGAAGGCTGGGCCCGGGACCTGGTGGATATGATGTATCTGGATGATGAGACCCGTGAGTGGGCAGAGTCCGGATTAAGCAGTGAAGAATCAGCAGCCCCCACACTGGATAGCAACGGCAGTGTATTGAATGCGGGCGATACAGTCACGCTGATCAAGGATCTGCCGGTCAAAGGTGCTGGCTTTACTGCCAAGCGCGGCACAGCTGTACGCAATATCTCTTTGACCGGTAATCCTGAACAGATCGAAGGCCGTGTCAATGGTGTCCGAATTGTTCTGTTGACCAAGTACCTGAAAAAAGCGTGAACACCATAAGTAGCGCCTGTTAAACCACAGGCGCTGTTTTTTGACGGGACGCAGCCCGGTCAACATGGTGTTTTTTCAGTTGCAGTGATGGCGTGTATGGCAATACATCCATCACCTGCCCCTGGGAAATCTGCTGCTGAACACTGCGCCAGTAGCTGGCGGTAAAAAGATCACCATGAAGACGGGTAAAACGTTTGCGGATGGCCAGATCAGGAAACAGAAACACCGGAAACTCTTCCGGAAAAATATCCCCCGGTGAAACGGAATACCAGGGCTCAGCGGACATTTCCTGCTCTGGATAGAGCGCCTCCGGTATATCGCGAAAATTGCACTCGGTCAGATAGATAATTTCATCGTAATCGTAGAAAACCACACGACCATGGCGAGTGACCCCGAAATTTTTCAGCAGCATATCGCCCGGGAAGATATTGGCAGCGGCCAATTGCTTGATCGCCCGGCCATATTCATCGAGCACCGCTTCCAGTGCCTGCTCGTTGCCATGGTCAACCAACTGTTCAACATAGATATTCATGGGCATCATTCGCCGCTCAGTATATAGATGGCGAATCAGCACCTTATCGTCATAGACAAGAACGGTAGAGGGCGCTACCTGCCGCAACTCCTGCAACAACTCATCACTGAACCGGGAACGGGGCAATATCAGATTGGAGTACTCCTGAGTATCGGCCATCCGCCCTACCCGGTCATGGGTTTTTACCAGATAGTACCGGTCTTTAACCATGGCCTTGCTGATATCTTTGGGCGGGGCGAAATGATCTTTTATGACTTTAAACACCATATCCAGGGAAGGCAGCATAAACACCGACATCACCATGCCCTTGACACCCGGAGCGATGACAAACTGATCAGAAGAGTGGTGCAAATGCTGGAGAAAATCCCGATAGAAGACACTTTTACCATGCTTGAAGAAACCGATGGAGTTATAAAGCTCGGCACGTTTTTTTTCAGGCACCAGCGTGTGCAAAAACTCAATACACTCGGAGGGAATCCGGGCATCAACCAGGAAATAAGAGCGGGTAAAGCTGAACAGCACACTGACGCTGTCGTTTTCACAGAGCAGGGCGTCAACGTAGAGCGCGCCCTGTTCATTATTCAGAACCGCCAGAACAAACGGTTGCAGGTCGTCACCGGCCACCAGCCTTCCCACCAGGTAAGCGGCTTTATTCCGATAAAAGACCCACTTCAGCACATCCACCCGAACATTACTGCGCCGAACCCATGATGGCTGAGCTTTCTGCAACGCATGGATAATATTGCGAATATCCCTGCGCCGGTACTCCCAGGGCAGTTCAAACTGAAAATCATCCAGTATCTGGCCAACCTGGCTGACCAGCCCCTGCTGCTGGCTTTGGTCATTACTTTTATCATTAAAAGCATAGGATCGATAAATGCCCCTGGCGCTGTGCACCTTAAAACCATCAAATTCCGACTGAATAAAACAGTGACGGGGGTTCACCGCTTCGCCCCTGAACAACTTGCGGTAGATGGAGTTATAAAAGGTTTCCGCCAGTTCCGGGTCGGTCCGGTAAGAGATCAAATCCAGGTAAGCGTCATGCACATCCTGCCAGCAGCTACTGTCGCTGAGATAGGACGCTTCAATCCGGGATGCCAGGGTTGTCATCACATCGGTGACGGCAACATGGTAAAGGTTAATCCGGTCTGAGGCAGCATTTTGTGCAGCACTCCAGTCCGCCTTCAGAAAACGGTCCCGAGCCCCCAGGGTGATGTCAGTAAAGCGTGTTCGATAGTCACTGAACCCTTCAAGAACAATTCTGGCAATCTGTCGGGCTATTGAAGTATTCATCACTGCACCATTGCTCTTATATTTTTATATCAATTCCGCGCCGCCCCTGAAGCCCTCCGGTATGAACCATTAACAGCCGTCTGCCCCGGCAGGGAAGGCCTTGCTTCAGGTTTTCCGCCAGTGAATGCCGAATGGCAAACATGACCTTGCCGGTGTATACCGGATCCAGAGGGATTGCCGTCTCCATCTCAAAGGATTTGATAAACGACAGCAACGCCTCGGTAGTGCGAGCGTAACCGCCATGATGATAGTCCGTCAACAGTGTCCAGTTAGCCAATGCCTGCCCGGTGTAGTGATGAATATCACCGCGCAGAAAATCGCCTCCTTTAAGGACGGCGACACCGGTCACCTGCGTCTGTGGCATCTCTGTTGCCGCAGCCAGCGCCACCCCTGACAGCGTGGCCCCCGTGCCACAAGCCAGCCAGATCTCATCATAGCTCCCCGCAGTGATGCCCCCTGCGGCCAGAATTTCGCGGCAACCCTGCACACCGGACACATTACTCCCGCCTTCCGGTACAACATGCACATCCCGGGCTGACAAACCTGATTGATGCAAAAGATGGTTAACAAAGACGGCTTCATTCTTTCGACGATAATCACTTCTGGACAGGTAGTGTAATTGCATTCCCCAGTTAACCGCATCGGTCAAGGTTGCTGACAGAGATTCCCCCGGCTCTCCCCTGATAACGCCAATGGTTGGCATGCCAAACCGATGACCCGCCGCAGCCAGTGCATGAATATGATTGGACCAGGCACCACCAAAGCTGAGAATGGCCGATTTGCCCTCCTGCTGCGCGGTAATAAGATTGTGTTTCAGCTTGTACCACTTGTTACCGCTGATCTCGGGGTCAAGTTGATCCAGGCGCAAAATATCCAGGGATACGCCCAGTTCATATAGCCACCCGGTATCCACTGGCTGAACAGGAACCCGCCTGGCCAATTGCTCAATAGATTCGAATACCATATTCCTGCCCCACCGATGAAAATCCAGCCATTTCCTGCCTTGTGCACTGCTGCTTGCTCATTCTGCTTATCTCACTGAATGTGCGCCGAAACCTGCCTCATAAATGACAGTCCGTTAGAGTTACTGACAACATAGTTAGTTTGTTGATTGATAGCTCCTGTTAAGCTGTATTGCTGATAGCCTGAAAATGGTTTGAATCAAAGAAAATTATTACATCCCTTAAACAAAGGACTCGAATCTGTGAACCCGGTTAATCAAGCATCCACTACGAAAAGTCCGACAAATTCCGAATATCCTCCGCCATCATCGGTTGAAGATAAAAAAAAACCGGTAAAACCGCTAACAGATCCAGATTTAATGGTAAATATCAAGCATTCTCCGGAACAATGTGCCCAAGCCAGTGATGGCACGTTTCAAAAAGTTGCAATAACTGAACAAAACAGGCTGGTAAATTCTACAGGCTTTACTCTACAGCCCGATACCCCCCCTGAAACAACACCAGTAACTGAGGTTTTACCGGGCAAAAATCAGCAATTACATGGCATCTTTGAGTTAATCAACCAGCGGCTGACTTATATGGAAGATGTAGCCTTATTCAAGGGCACGGAGAATCGGGCTGTTGAAGATTTAACCAGAGAAAAAATGGTGCTTAAGAAGGCCATGTCTGATGCTGAAAATGCTGGTTTAGACTCGAATTCCATGAAACATTTTTTTCAGGCACAGATGAATGCGGCCAAGGCTATTCAACAGGGGTATATTGATCAATGGTCTTCTGCCAGGCCAGCAAATAAAAAATACCGTGACCTGGATTCTGAGGTCAGGCCCAGGCTGATAGAGCTTGGTAAACAGATCGTGAGTCAAATCAGCGCATATCTTTACAATGGAGGAAAGTTTGATAATAACATGCAGCAAGACTTTGTCAGGTTAGTAAATGCAACGCACCTGTCCGAAGACGACAAAGAAAAAATGTTTGAATGTCTTCAGAGGATACGTGTGATTTAAAACTGATTGATTGACAGCTTACATTAAAAGAATTTTTTAAGCCGAAGATGACTTGAAATCCAGAAAATTTTTTATAACCACTAAAACAAAGGATTCAAAGTTGTGAACACAATTAATCATCCCCCCCCTATTGCAAGTCAGACAAAGTCATCTTTATTGCCCCCTCAGCCATCATCGGTTGAACATCAGAAAATACCGGTAAAACAGTTATCGAATCGAAATTTAATGGTCAATATCCAGCATGCCACCGGTAATTCCCCTGAACAATGCACTCAAGCCGATAATGGCGCACTTAGGAAAATAGCAGTAACTGCTGATAAAAGGCTGGAAAATCCCCTGGACCATCCTCTGCAGTCCAGCAAGATCCCTGAAAAAACGCCAGAAACTGAGGTTTTGCCAGTAAAAAATGAACAATTGCTGTCACCTTTGATGATTCCGCCGGAAAATTCCAATCATCTGGTTAAAAGAGATAATTGGCTTCCATATGGTGATCCAGATGTTTTTAACTCAGAATTCAGATTATTTGTTGATCGGGTAAAAGACAGTATTATTAAAAGAACAATCACTGCTGAAGAGTTAATTAAGAAAGCAATTAATACTCGTAAACACATTGAGATTACCAGAAATAATGACTGTGCTGAAGAATTTGGCCTTCTTCGTAATAATCTGCAATTAGTGAGTAATTATCCCATTTGTACCCACACCCCACTAGACTCTACTTATTCCTGTGCTAAACAACGTGCGGTTGAACTGACCTATAATAAATCCTTTATCAATCACATAACCAAGGCAGGAGAAAGGTTTATCAAGCACATCTCTGACAAATATAAACTAAACCCCCTTGAAATTGATCATATACATTATGGCGTGGTTGTGGGTAATGCAGGAGAGAATAAGGTTTATCTAACCCAAATAGTGACCAGCCCCAGAATCAAGAATTATGGAATTGAATATTTTTTTGGTGACTGTTATTTGCATTATGTTGGCAAGAATAAGCGCTCTGCTTTAATTATCCATACGGATCCTGATCAACTGAATCCGGGGTTACAGCATGTTCAGGGTTTAATTGATCAGGCGATGGCTGGCGACCTTTCGGTAATCCCTCGCATTCACTGGTGGTATGTGCACTTGGCACCAACGGCCAGAGGACCCGGTGGTACTGTAGAAATGATCATTCATGCACTGTGTGCTGCCAAAGGGTACTACCTACCCGGTTGGGCAAAAGGTATAGCGCCTTCCATTGAGGTACTGGTGGAACCGAATGAAGACGCCTTTTGTCAAAACTACCATCAATTATTTGAGGCTCATCAGGGGGCATTACAAATGCTGTTTACCAATAGGAGCGATTAAACCATCGGTTCTGCTGCTGGATAGCAGGTTTACGACAATATTTTGCTATGCTTACCGGTTGTGTAAACACTCTACCTGTCAGACTGGTATGGCTGCCATGAAAAACACCCCTCTCTCCCTGGAAAATTATCAACGTCCTGTTCTGAATATTCCTGATGGTGCTGAAAAAATCCTGCTGCATTCCTGCTGTGCCCCCTGCGCCGGTGAAGTGATGGAAGCGATTCAGGCATCGGGTATTGAGCAGACCGTATTCTTTTACAACCCGAACATCCACCCGGCTGAGGAGTACCGGCTGCGCAAGGATGAAAACAAACGGTTCTGTGACAAACTCAATATTCCGTTTATTGATGCTGATTATGATACCGACAACTGGTTTGCCCGCACCCGGGGCCTGGAAAATGAGCCGGAACGGGGCAAACGCTGCACTGTCTGTTTTGATATGCGCTTTGAACGAACCGCCCTTTATGCTTATGAACACCACTTTACGGTGATCTCCAGCACACTGGGTATTTCACGCTGGAAGAACATGGAACAGATCAATGACTGCGGCATCCGCTCTGCCGGGCACTACCCCGGTGTTTCCTACTGGACTTACAACTGGCGTAAACAGGGGGGCAGCCAGAGAATGATTGAGCTGTCCAAACGGGAAGCGTTCTATCAACAAGAATACTGCGGTTGCGTATACAGCCTGAGAGACACCAACCGCTACCGAATGGCCCAGGGACGCAACCGGATAAAAAGGCTGGTGAATTTTTACGGCCAGAGTAACAATGCGCAGGACGGGAAAGAGGACTGTGCTATTATCGCTAAATCTTCGTGAAAACCATCCGCCAAATAATGTCGACTATTTATGGATTGCATAAAAAGTAGTTCCGGTCATGCACTTTCATCAACACCAGTTCAATCTCAATATGGGACACGAAGTGGTATCAGCACGCGTAGGGACGCCATTGTTCGTGACAAGGATGAGCTTTCGTTATTGCTCGATTTACCCTTTGAAATACAAGCCAAAATTTATACCTATTTGCAGACTCGTGATATTGCCCGTTTAACACAGGTGAATTCATGCATTTACAACACGCTCAAAAAAGATGCATCAATGATAAGGGCGTGGTATCGCCAGATTGCCTCATCACACCTGGCCATTACGGAAACAATCCTCACTGCAAAAAATAAAGGTCAACTCGAGAATTGGTTGAGCCGTTTTACAAAGGATAAGGCATTAGTCAAGTCAATTATGGATCGCCAGGCGTGTTTTTATTTTCCTGCTCTGTTCTTTTCCACTCTCACTAAACTGATGTGTCAATGTAAAGCATTTAAATTAGAGACTTTAGCCAGCATCCCCTGTCATAGTTTAAAGGACTTAGCTGCCTTCAGCGCCGATGGACGCCACCTGGTGATCGCCTGTGACTCTGGAGCCTGTAAAATCTATGGCCAGGAGAGCGATGAATCATGGGTAGCAAAAAGCACTATCTCCCATGATAAGCAAGTCAGATCAATCACCTTCAGTGCCAATAGCCGCTATGTAGTGACCGCAAGTATGGATGGCAATGCGAAAATTTATGGCAAGAAGGACGAACAAACATGGGAAGAAAAAGCCACTATTTCCCACAGTCACTGGGTACGCTCAGCCACCTTCAGCCCCGATAGCCGCCATGTGTTGACCTACAGTAACGACGGCACAGCGAAAATCTATGGCAAGAAGGACGAACGATCATGGGAAGAAAAAGCCACTATTTCCCATGATGATACGGTCGATTTTGCCACCTTCAGCAAAGATAGTCGCTATGTAGTAACCATCAGTTGGGATAAGAGGGCAAAAATCTATGGCCTGACAGACGATGGGTCATGGGCAGAAGAAGCCATCATTCCACATGATGACCTTCTCTACACAGCCAGCTTCAGCCCCGATAGCCGCTATGTGGTGACCGCCAGCATGGATAGCAAGGCGAAAATCCATGCCAGGAAGGACGATGGGTCATGGCTGGAAATAGCCATTATTTCCCATTTTGTCTCGGTCACCTTCAGCTCTGATAGTCGCCATGTGGTGATCACCAGAAAAAAGGGCAGTGCAACAATCCATAGACTGGATGCCGATGGATCATGGGAAAAAAAAGCCATCATTTCCCGCAATGGAAAGGTTAACTCAGTCAAATTCAGCCCCGATAGTCGCTGTTTTTTAATGACCTCCAGTAACGATGGCAAGGTGATAATCTCTGGCCAGGATAAAGACGGATCATGGAAAGCAAAAGCCATCATTTCCCATGACAAGACAGTCTACTCAGCCAAATTCAGCGCCGATAGCCGCCATGTGGTGACCGCCAGTGCGGATGGCAAAGCGAAAATCTATAGCAAAAAGAACGATGGATCATGGGAAGAAAAAAACATCATTACCCATAACAAAAGTGTCTACTATGCCACATTCAGCCCCGATAGCCGTCATGTCATCACCTGCAGCATAGATCGCACGGTGAAAATCTATGGCCTGACGAACAATGGATCATGGAGAGAAAAAGCCGTCATCTCCAATGGTAACGATATTAGATTAGCAACCTTTAGCGTCGATGGCCGCCATGTGGTCACTGCCAGTTTCGATGGAACAGTGAAAGTTTATGGTCTGAACAGCGATGGATCATGGGAAGAAAAAGCCACCACTTCCCATCATAGTGCAATCATATCAGCCACCTTTAGCATCAATGGCCATGTGTTGACCATCCATGGCGGTAACACAGCGAAGATCACTGAACTACGGATGTCTGACTGATTGTTTGCTGTCAATTCTGTGGTTAGAAGTTGTCGCATAATTACCACTCGCTCCATTCCTTAACTCGTTGGCCTGTTCAGCCAATTCAATCGGTTATGACACCGTTGGAAAGATAGAGAAGCCTGATCCATAGGGCCGTGATGGAACTTTTCACCAACCAATTACTCTCATGAAGGACAAGTTTTAATGGAGTATTGCCATGGATGTTGACTACGGAACAGGGAATTACGCAAGCCTGTACCCTCAACCAAAGTCTGACACCCAGTCCGTAACAGCCTCTGGCCAATGGACCGCCGACAAATCGAGCTGCAAGCGGCGACCCCCTCATCCCAGGGAGCCTGAGCGACAAGTGCTACAGTGGGCCGCCAGGAGTGGGCGTCTGGCGTTTCGGCGAATTTATTTAAATACAGAAAAACAGTACTTTTCAGGTAAGGGGTCACCAAGACCCTTCTCCCTCGTCCTGCCGGGGGGAATGATGCCCACCAAGCCCATACCAAAGAGGTATCGCCAATGGATGGTAGGCATTGTTGATCCACAATGCCTGTATGTCTATAAATGTGATGCTTTTACTCAACGTCTGCTGCTGGAGCCTGGCTTGACTCCGGCACAACTGCGAGCAAAGCTACTGCCTGATCTGCCAACAATGTTTCATAGACGTCGAGAGCATGGCGAACAAGTCACCTGGAGAGCGTATCCTCATCGTTTCACCTCGGGACATCTGCAAAAGGATGGAACGTTCAGTTTACCAAAATTAAAACCCGGCAATGACACCCCTGAACTGGATTACCCGGAACTGGTGCTCACCAAATATGGCAAAGAAGACATCAAATGCTTCGTTGTATACCTTGATGCACAGATAAATATTGCCGAGACCCTGCGGCACAAGCGTCAGTGTGAGGAGGCATTGGAGCTTGAATCATTGCCGCTGGTTGTTTATTGCCACCGAACAGGTTCTGTTCAGGTCTATTTTGATGGTGAGCTGGACAGTAAACACCTGGCCACGAATGAGGATTCTCTGGATTATTTTGCGATTTCACAGGGCATACCCCCAGAAAATTTCAGAGCCATGTTAAATCTGCTGCCAATGTCTCTGCGGACACAGGCACTGAGCTCGGAATTAACCGTCTCACCAGATGTTGAGCACAAATTGCAACAGGCCATCCAGCTGGTGAGTGATCCCCGTGTTTACAGTTACGAGAAACTTCTGGGATTAAAACAGAGTGGTTTGCCAATCCACCAGCCTTTTTTTCATAAAGGAAGTTTTGAATCGTGAAGACAGGATGCTTGTTGATGATTTTTCTCCAAATGATTTTATCAAATGGCTTGATAATCTATGGGAGCAACGGGAAACATATCCTCTGTACCGGAATTGGCCAACGTATGTCCAGAGGGCTCAGCGTGAAAATGCACGCCTGAAACAATCGCTCCATCAGAACGATTCCGGCGCATCGCCAACATCATTGGCAGCTGAGACACCCACAGCGTTACAGTTTGTGGTGAACGCTTTCAGCGAACCGCCGGTCCTGCCTGATCATGTCGGTGATAATGAAAAAACCATCCTGACGGTGTTGCAGCATTATTACCGCCGCCCGGGACCGGAACGGGTGATCAAGAGCCTTGGCAGACAGACCATGCCAACCGTGTGGAAACCGCTGCACAGCTGCAGTCATGTTCTGCGGGCCAGGAATAATGGGCTCTGGTATATGGAATTGCTGGAAAAATTTCAGCTGCGTCGCCTGGAAAAAATAGAAAAAGAACTTCTGGCACTGGCGATTATCTACCATGATGCCGCTGCCGAAGATGTCGACAAATCAGCGGAAGAAACAAGGTCTGCGGGCTATTTCATACGGGACCTGACCGGGCACTACCCTGAACCGCTGCTGGGTAATATGGCCCAGGCGATGGTCAGCAAGGAAAACGATAACAGGGGTAAAGACGAGCAGAACCTGCCTGACCCTGTGCGCTGGTATCTGCGTATATTACGCTTTGCGGATCGACTGGACATTATCCGTTGTTTTGGGGTCGGGGCTGATTTTCCCGGATTCACGGTGACTGAGCCCCCGGGCTTTGATGCTGCACGTCTTGATTTACCAGCGAAGCTGACTGGCGAGTTTGCCTCCGAGTCTGGCAACAAGAGTGAATTCCAACGTCACCTGGAAGCCGCCATGCACGGTGCGGCTGATCTGGCGCGGATAACCACGCGACTTCAGGATCATCGCAAAAAAGACTACACCAAAGTCTATGGTCTGAATGACCATGGCGGCTCCGGGATCTCTGAAAACTTTGAATTGACAACTGAGCCAATGCAGAGAATGAACCAGATTATTAATGACAATGTTCGGCGCAAAATAGCCCGCGAGGCTGGCATTATTGTCTGTTCAGACCCCAGCCACCGGGCCTGCAAGGCTGATCAGCACAAAGGGGTCACTTATGGTATTCATAACAGCTGGTATGATCTGCGGCAGGTGGCGATTCCGGCGGGAATGACGCTGCTGGAAAAGATGCAGTACGAACATGACCCATCACTGCTAAGCCCGGCAACGCAACAGGCACTGGCGCAAGAGGTGCAGCGGCTGAAGAGTGAAGGTATACGGATGAATCCGGGCACCTTGACGCAGGAAACGCTGGCTTCGGAGGAAGCCCGGAAAGTACTGAAGAAACGTGGTATCACCGTGGTCGGCGAGAAGCGCCCCTACTTCACCGACAATGGCCGCCTGAAAGAATGGCCAATGCTGGTGCCAAAGAAGATATTGAAGCCTGGCGCCCATGAGAATGCACCAGCGGGGTGGGCATGTACAGTGCTTTGATCAGTTGCAGAGTTCCTCAAAATAACGGATTCTGAACCATAGTATTATCTTAACCCGTTTGTTTCTGAGAACATCTGCAATCCCGTCGAGCTGCTCTATTCCGCTTTCCTGTCAGGCCGATAAAACCCGGAATAGATCGCTCATTTGGTTAACACCGTTATCGGGCTACAAACTATGATAAGTTTTGTTGCGCCACTGTCAGGCATGTTTATTTTCGCTTTGGCCAGCGGATACCTGACGACTCTGATTCCCCTGAGAATCAATGCGACAGATGGCAATGACTTTCTGGCCGGCCTTATGGGTACCGCCTACTATCTGGGATTACTGGCCGGGTCATTTCGCTCAGAAAGTATTGTTTGCCGGGTAGGTCATATTCGCTCGTTTGCCTGCTTTATGGCGTTGCTCTGTGCCACCGTACTGAGCCTGGCACTGTCGGAGAATACCACCAGCTGGCTGGTACTGCGCTTCCTTAATGGCATGGCGGTGGCGGGCATATTTGTTGTGGTTGAGTCATGGCTGCTCTGTGAAAGCGACAGCGCCAACCGGGGCAGAGTGCTGTCTTTCTACATGGTGTCACTCTATGGTGCCAACGCTATCGGACAGCTATTTGTCGGCTTCCTGGATAGCAGTAGTCTGATGCCGTTTATCCTGATCGGGATTCTGCTGTCATTATCGATCTTCCCACCAGCCATGACCCGAATCCCGACACCGGAAATTGAAGAGGCTTCTACCCTGGGATTCAGAAAGCTGTTTGAACTGACACCCTCCGGAGTACTCGGCTGTTTTGCCGGTGGCCTGGTACTGGGTGGTTTGTATTCAATGCTGCCCATCTACCTGGCCGATCTCAGCGGCAGTGATGATCACACCGTAGCGCTCTTTCTGGCCATCACCATGATTGGCGGCATGGCACTGCAGTTTCCAGTGGGCTACCTGTCCGATATTATCGATCGGCGTAAAATGTTGATTCTGGTTGCCCTGGCTGGCTGTGCTATTTGCTTTGCCCTGATCCTCAGTTCCCACGAGAGCTGGCTGTATTATCCAGCACTGTTTCTGTTTGGCGGCGCTACCTTCACGCTCTATCCACTGGCCATCAGCCACGGCTGTGATCATATGCACCCGGATGATATTGTTGCCGGCACCCAGGGACTTCTGCTGGCCTACAGCCTTGGTTCGTGTATCGGCCCGATCTTCGCTTCACTGTTTATGAGCCATATTCCTGAAGGCCTGATGCTGTATTTCATCACTGTGATGGGCGTTACCGGTCTTTTCTTCCTGATTCGGATGGCTTACCGTCCTGCGATCTACACCAGCGAAGAGCAGCACTTTATTCCAGTACCCCGAACAACACCCATTGTTGCGCAGATTGACCCGCGTTCTGATGCCGAGGAGTTCCTGGAAAGCGAAGATACGGCTAAACCGGCATGCTGAGGAACTGCCTTTAATCACTTTCAACCCTTAAACACAACATAGCCCTTGTAGGAACTCTTCCATCCAGTCATCGTTGTTGACCAGTTTTGACTCTGTCGCCAATGAATCCAATGTCGCCCATGAATCCAAATCCCATTCCACTATTTCATCAAGCCCAAGTGGGTCTCTTCTCCTTTTCTCGCTGGCTTCATTCCATTCTTTCCGTGTTTCTGAATCCACTGCGTAGCTCATTTTGCAGATAGCAGTGCTTAATTCAACATAAGTCATTCGGCTTCGGTGGGGTTCCAGCAGTTCAAGTTCTGCATTTCCCAATTCGCGAAAACGATCCAGAGCTTCCATTGCCGCGTCAAAGTCAGATAGCGGCCCTTGAATGCGACTGTTGGCAACCTGGTTCCCTTGAGTTGGTATGCTTGCCCCTGCTGGAAGTCCTTGCAGAGGGATTGATGTTACTACTGGCGTTTTTGCTGCCTCAATCTGTTCCAACTTTGCAACCACCGCTTTCTTAACGAGGTCTGGAACAATGCCGTCTTTATCATCTTTGATAACCGGGCTGAGTGCCGTGCATAAACGGACGTTTAGCTGGCCGCTGCTGGCATAGTGTTCAAGAGATGACCAGACCGCAGGCTTTAATGGTTTATTGCAATTGATTAGACTGATAATCAGAGAGGGTGCCACCAGGTGTGGTATTTTTTTCGGCTTGGCTTTCTTGGGCTCTTTGGTTCTCGCTTTCATTTGGGCTAATTTTGCCTCAAGCCTGATCGCATAGAGATCGCGCTTGTCCTGAGGCTTTTTATACCATTGTTCTGTGAACTCGGTTGCCTTGAAAAAGGCGGTTAACTGTTGCAATGTCCAGTTCTTTATAACAAAGCCGGTATCTCTGAGGGTAAACTCTGGATTTTGGAGTACAACCGGATCGCCATCGCCTGGCAAAACGGTTAGTCTTTGATTCTTGAATTGATATTCTGTTTGTTCAAGCTCAATTAACATGGCCGTGATAAAGCGCCACAGGCGTTCCTGGCCCGACATGGCGGGATCACCACCGACCATCACCCCTCTTTTATCATCTGTTGACGCTCGGTTTGAAAAGCAGAGATCCGGTATTTTCTCTTGTTCAGGTAGAGAGTGGTTTGTGAGCAGCATTCCTTCCAGCAACCGTTGCTGAATCGTGACATCAGGAGCGGTTTCAGGTGTAGCCTGATAGTCAAGACAGGCATCCATGAATTGCTGCATTTTGTGTTGTCCAAGCACCCGATGTAACCCGCGCCACTGTGAGATGGTGGGCAAGGTTTTGAATAGCTCATCCATCTTATCCGCGTATTTTGAGCGGTTATCTTCTGATTGTTGCCAGAGAATCTCCAGCATCGTGCGTTTAGATTGCGTGAAGTCAAATCGCTGGCCAAGCTGTTGGCAAAGTGGTTTTAATGCATACCACTGTTCCTGAGTTGGGGCTGGCTTCAGGTTTCTGCAAAGTTCAAGGTATTCCTGCCTCTCAGATTCAGGGAGTTGCGTTAGTGCAAATTTTGTTAAAGCCAGTGGTGCAGGAATGGCTAATGCCTTAGTGAGTACTCCTTTGCAGCCTGGATTTTCACGATATTTTTCAATCCAGAACTGGAGACCAGTTCCTCCATGGATAGCCAATATCGGTAGCAATGATTTCAGCGCAGCACGAACAGCCACTCTGTCATTTCGAGGACTCTTGTGGGCAGCCAGATATTGTTGGAATTCGGCAATTTTCATGCGCCATGTTGCGGGCCCGGAGAAGAACAGAGCCAGTGCTTTCATTTGACTCGATTCTAAAAGATCTTCATCACTATTGTCGTCTCCATGTTCAGTGGTACAACCATGCTGATTAAGACATTGGCGAAGTGTTTTCTCATTTTCAGTCAGTTTTTCTCCTGAGGGCAAACCAAAACTTGCAAATATTCGGCAAGAAAGTTTCAGAATATTCTTATTTTCATCCGAGGGTAGCCATTGAACGAACGCTTCCACCTTCGCTTTGTCGGGCAAGCCCCTACTGCTCATCATGGAGGAAAAGGCCCGCAGCAGTTCCAGGCTGAATTCGCCGTTCACCTTCCAGCACTGCCACGCCACGAACGCTTCCACCTTCGCTTTGTCGGGCAAGCCCCTACTGCTCATCATGGAGGAAAAGACCCGCAGCAGTCCCAGGCTGAATTCGCCGTTCACCTTCCAGCACTCCCACGCCACGAACGCTTCCACCTTCGCTCTGTCGGGCAAGCCTTTGCCATGACACATGGAGGAAAAGGTCCGCAGCAGTTCCAGGCTGAATTCGCCGTTCACCTTCCAGCACTCCCACGCCACGAACGCTTCCACCTTCGCTTTGTCGGGCAAGCCTTTGCCTTGACACATGGAAGAAAAGGCCCGCAGCAGTTCCAGGCTGAATTCGCCGTTCACCTTCCAGCACTCCCACGCTTTGAGCGCTTCCACCTTCGCTCTGTCGGGCAAGCCTTTGCTATGACACATGGAGGAAAAGGCCCGCAGCAGTTCCAGGCTGAATTCGTCGTTCACCTTCCAGCACTCCCACGCTTTGAGCGCTTCCACCTTCGCTTTGTCGGGCATGCCTTTGCCATTACACATGGAGGAAAAGGCCCGCAGCAGTTCCAGGCTGAATTCGCCGTTCACCTTCCAGCACTCCCACGCCACGAACGCTTCCACCTTCGCTTTCTCGGGCAAGCCCCTGTTGCTCATCATGGAGGAAAAGGCCCGCAGCAGTTCCAGGCTGAATTCGCCGTTCACCTTCCAGCACTCCCACGCTTTGAGCGCTTCCACCTTCGCTTTGTCGGGCAAGCCTTTGCCATTACACATGGAGGAAAAGGCCCGCAGCAGTTCCAGGCTGAATTCGCCGTTCACCTTCCAGCACTCCCACGCCACGAACGCTTCCACCTTCGCTTTGTCGGGCAAGCCTTTGCCATGACACATGGAGGAAAAGGCCCGCAGCAGTTCCAGGCTGAATTCGCCGTTCACCTTCCAGCACTCCCACGCTTTGAGCGCTTCCACCTTCGCTTTGTCGGGCAAGCCTTTGCCATTACACATGGAGGAAAAGGCCCGCAGCAGTTCCAGGCTGAATTCGCCGTTCACCTTCCAGCACTCCCACGCCACGAACGCTTCCACCTTCGCTTTGTCGGGCAAGCCTTTGCCATGACACATGGAGGAAAAGGCCCGCAGCAGTTCCAGGCTGAATTCGCCGTTCACCTTCCAGCACTCCCACGCCACGAACGCTTCCACCTTCGCTTTGTCGGGCAAGCCTTTGCCATTACACATGGAGGAAAAGGCCCGCAGCAGTTCCAGGCTGAATTCGCCGTTCACCTTCCAGCACTCCCACGCCACGAACGCTTCCACCTTCGCTTTGTCGGGCAAGCCTTTGCCATTACACATGGAGGCAATCTGTTTCAAGCATGGGTTAGCAGCAACCGCCTGAATGTTTTCCTCGCTTTCTTCTGCAAACTTTTTTATCTGAGTCTTCGAGTTGAGCATGCTGGTAAGGCAGCTGGTATTTGTAATCTGCTGGGGATTTACAGCTAAAAAGAACGTGTTGGCCTTGGCAAAATAGCCTTTGAAAGTCTGAGAATCTTTAACAATGCTGAAGTTTTTTAACTTGGAAAAGAGGGAATGTGCGGGCGGCTTTCCCCTGTCTCGCGCTAACTGGATTTTCCTGTCTTTGAGGTTTTTCAGAAGAGTCCCGGCATTCGTTAATATTGCTTGAATTTCTTGATTATTTAAATGTGTTCGCAGTTCATTTTGCTGGCTTACAGAAAATTCTGAAATTGATGTTCCACTGTTAATTTCTGTAGTGAGCGGTACATCCTTCATTGGTTCAGGCATGACCTGCACCATCGCTGAGGTATGTTCATTGCCAGTTAATAGCCTGTTGTCGCTGACTGTTGGTAGATTTCTTGATAGGAAACTGATCACTCCCGGAAGCCTGGAAGCTGCGTCAGCAGGCATGGCCGGTTCGGTCTCCATTGGCTCCGGATTAGCAGGTAGCGAAGTTGCAGAACACACAATACTCCTGCTGTTGTCAGTAACACGCCTGCGCTTTATGGATGGGATGGGCCCGGATTCAGATTGCAGTTGATGCGGTGGAAATGTTCCAGTGCCCGTTGTTGTCTGTTCCACCTGGTAACCTGACATGGATCGCTTTCTTTCTTGTTTTCGGCTGTTTGCTGGCTGGTGCCTTCCGGCTTCAGTGGATGTTAACGGGGATGCCGTGTCTGCGGTTACTGAGGAGGAAGGTGACTGCATGGTTTCTTCGGGGATTACCTGTTTCCAGTTGGAGAATCGTCTGGGGATGACAACAATCGAACTATTGACCTGGTCAGCCCGGTAAAGTTCCAGGCAGCCGGTATCAGGCAAGGCTGACCTGTTTTGTCAGGCAGTCTGGCTGTGAGATGTGTTACGGGATAGCGCACCGCTGACTTTTACATTCCAGGGCAGGAGTGCTTCCAGCTTCTCAACCGTATCCGCATACGGCAGTTCCTCCAGTACGTAACAAATGTACTCGAAAGGCTCCAGTCCATTGTCTTTGGCACTTTCGATCAGGCTGTAATAAATGGCGCTGGCCCGGGTGCCATCAGGGGTATCGGCAAACAGCCAGTTGCGGCGTCCCACAGTCAAGCGGTGAATGGCATTCTTAATGCATATCACAGCCCTTGTAGGAACTCTTCCATCCAGTCATCGTTGTTGACCAGTTCTGACTCTGTCGCCAATGAATCCAATGTCGCCAATGAATCCAAATCCCATTCCACTATTTCATCAAGCCCAAGTGGGTCTCTTCTCCTTTTCTCGCTGGCTTCATTCCATTCTTTCCGTGTTTCTGAATCCACTGCGTAGCTCATTTTGCAGATAGCAGTGCTTAATTCAACATAAGTCATTCGGCTTCGGTGGGGTTCCAGCAGTTCAAGTTCTGCATTTCCCAATTCGCGAAAATGATCCAGAGCTTCCATTGCCGCGTCAAAGTCAGGTAGCGGCCCTTGAATGCGACTGTTGGAAACCTGGTTCCCTTGAGTTGGTATGCTTGCCCCTGCTGGAAGTCCTTGCTGAGGGATTGATGTTACTACTGGCGTTTTTGCTGCCTCAATCTGTTCCAACTTTGCAACCACCGCTTTCTTAACGAGGTCTGGAACCATGCCGTCTTTATCATCTTTGATAACCGGGCTGAGTGCCGTGCATAAACGGGCGTTTAGCTGGCCGCTGCTGGCATAGTGTTCAAGAGATGACCAGACCGCAGGCTTTAATGGTTTATTGCAATTGATTAGACTGATAATCAGAGAGGGTGCCACCAGGTGTGGTATTTTTTTAGGCTCGGCTTTCTTGGGCTCTTTGGTTCTCGCTTTCATTTGGGCTAATTTTGCCTCAAGCCTGATCGCATAGGGATCGCGCTTGTCCTGAGGCTTTTTATACCATTGTTCTGTGAACTCGGTTGCCTTGAAAAAGGCGGTTAACTGTTGCAATGTCCAGTTCTTTATAACAAAGCCGGTATCTCTGAGGGTAAACTCTGGATTTTGGAGTACAACCGGATCGCCATCGGCTGGCAAAACGGTTAGTCTTTGATTCTTGAATTGATATTCTGTTTGTTCAAGCTCAATTAACATGGCCGTGATAAAGCGCCACAGGCGTTCCTGGCCCGACATGGCGGGATCACCACCGACCATCACCCCTCTTTTATCATCTGTTGACACTCGGTTTGAAAAGCAGAGATCCGGTATTTTCTCTTGTTCAGGTAGAGAGTGGTTTGTGAGCAGCATTCCTGCCAGCAACCGTTGCTGAATCGTGACATCAGGAGCGGTTTCAGGTGTAGCCTGATAGTCAAGACAGGCATCCATGAATTGCTGCATTTTGTGTTGTCCAAGCACCCGATGTAACCCGCGCCACTGTGAGATGGTGGGCAAGGTTTTGAATAGCTCATCCATCTTATCCGCGTATTTTGAGCGGTTATCTTCTGATTGTTGCCAGAGAATCTCCAGCATCGTGCGTTTAGATTGCGTGAAGTCAAATCGCTGGCCAAGCTGTTGGCAAAGTGGTTTTAATGCATACCACTGTTCCTGAGTTGGGGCTGGCTTCAGGTTTCTGCACAGTTCAAGGTATTCCTGCATCTCAGATTCAGGGAGTTGCGTTAGTGCAAATTTTGTTAAAGCCAGTGGTGCAGGAATGGATAATGCCTTAGTGAGTACTCCTTTGCAGCGTGGATTTTCACGATATTTTTCAATCCAGAACTGGATACCAGTTCCTCCATGGATAGCCAATATCGGTAGCAATGATTTCAGCGCAGCACGAACAGCCACTCTGTCATTTCGAGGACTCTTGTGGGCAGCCAGATATTGTTGGAATTCGGCAATTTTCATGCGCCATGTTGCGGGCCCGGAGAAGAACAGAGCCAGTGCTTTCATTTGACTCGATTCTAAAAGATCTTCATCACTATTGTCGTCGCCATGTTCAGTGGTACAACCATGCTGATTAAGACATTGGCGAAGTGTTTTCTCATTTTCAGTCAGTTTTTCTCCTGAGGGCAAACCAAAACTTGCAAATATTCGGCAAGAAAGTTTCAGAATATTCTTATTTTCATCCGAGGGTAGCCATTGAACGAACGCTTCCACCTTCGCTTTGTCGGGCAAGCCTTTGCCATTACACATGGAGGAAAAGGCCCGCAGCAGTTCCAGGCTGAATTCGCCGTTCACCTTCCAGCACTCCCACGCCACGAACGCTTCCACCTTCGCTTTGTCGGGCAAGCCTTTGCCATTACACATGGAGGAAAAGGCCCGCAGCAGTTCCAGGCTGAATTCGCCGTTCACCTTCCAGCACTCCCACGCCACGAGCGCTTCCACCTTCGCTTTGTCGGGCAAGCCTTTGCCATTACACATGGAGGAAAAGGCCCGCAGCAGTTCCAGGCTGAATTCGCCGTTCACCTTCCAGCACTCCCACGCTTTGAGCGCTTCCACCTTCGCTTTGTCGGGCAAGCCTTTGCCATTACACATGGAGGAAAAGGCCCGCAGCAGTTCCAGGCTGAATTCGCCGTTCACCTTCCAGCACTCCCACGCTTTGAGCGCTTCCACCTTCGCTTTGTCGGGCAAGCCTTTGCCATTACACATGGAGGAAAAGGCCCGCAGCAGTTCCAGGCTGAATTCGCCGTTCACCTTCCAGCACTCCCACGCTTTGAGCGCTTCCACCTTCGCTTTGTCGGGCAAGCCTTTGCCATGACACATGGAGGAAAAGGCCCGCAGCAGTTCCAGGCTGAATTCGCCGTTCACCTTCCAGCACTCCCACGCTTTGAGCGCTTCCACCTTCGCTTTGTCGGGCAAGCCCCTGCTGCTCATCATGGAGGAAAAGGCCCGCAGCAGTTCCAGGCTGAATTCGCCGTTCACCTTCCAGCACTCCCACGCCTTGAGCGCTTCCACCTTCGCTTTGTCGGGCAAGCCCCTGCTGCTCATCATGGAGGAAAAGGCCCGCAGCAGTTCCAGGCTGAATTCGCCGTTCACCTTCCAGCACTCCCACGCCACGAACGCTTCCACCTTCGCTTTGTCGGGCAAGCCTTTGCCATGACACATGGAGGAAAAGGCCCGCAGCAGTTCCAGGCTGAATTCGCCGTTCACCTTCCAGCACTCCCACGCCACGAACGCTTCCACCTTCGCTTTGTCGGGCAAGCCTTTGCCATGACACATGGAGGAAAAGGCCCGCAGCAGTTCCAGGCTGAATTCGCCGTTCACCTTCCAGCACTCCCACGCTTTGAGCGCTTCCACCTTCGCTTTGTCGGGCAAGCCCCTACTGCTCATCATGGAGGAAAAGGCCCGCAGCAGTTCCAGGCTGAATTCGCCGTTCACCTTCCAGCACTCCCACGCCACGAACGCTTCCACCTTCGCTTTGTCGGGCAAGCCCCTGCTGCTCATCATGGAGGAAAAGGCCCGCAGCAGTTCCAGGCTGAATTCGCCGTTCACCTTCCAGCACTCCCACGCCACGAACGCTTCCACCTTCGCTTTGTCGGGCAAGCCTTTGCCATTACACATGGAGGAAAAGGCCCGCAGCAGTTCCAGGCTGAATTCGCCGTTCACCTTCCAGCACTCCCACGCCACGAACGCTTCCACCTTCGCTTTGTCGGGCAAGCCTTTGCCATTACACATGGAGGCAATCTGTTTCAAGCATGGGTTAGCAGCAACCGCCTGAATGTTTTCCTCGCTTTCTTCTGCAAACTTTTTTATCTGAGTCTTCGAGTTGAGCATGCTGGTAAGGCAGCTGGTATTGGTAATCTGCTGGGGATTTACAGCTAAAAAGAACGTGTTGGCCTTGGCAAAATAGCCTTTGAAAGTCTGAGAATCTTTAACAATGCTGAAGTTTTTTAACTTGGAAAAGAGGGAATGTGCGGGCGGCTTTCCCCTGTCTCGCGCTAACTGGATTTTCCTGTCTTTGAGGTTTTTCAGAAGAGTCCCGGCATTCGTTAATATTGCTTGAATTTCTTGATTATTTAAATGTGTTCGCAGTTCATTTTGCTGGCTTACAGAAAATTCTGAAATTGATGTTCCACTGTTAATTTCTGTAGTGAGCGGTACATCCTTCATTGGTTCAGGCATGACCTGCACCATCGCTGAGGTATGTTCATTGCCAGTTAATAGCCTGTTGTCGCTGACTGTTGGTAGATTTCTTGATAGGAAACTGATCACTCCCGGAAGCCTGGAAGCTGCGTCAGCAGGCATGGCCGGTTCGGTCTCCATTGGCTCCGGATTAGCAGGTAGCGAAGTTGCAGAACACACAATACTCCTGCTGTTGTCAGTAACACGCCTGCGCTTTATGGATGGGATGGGCCCGGATTCAGATTGCAGTTGATGCGGTGGAAATGTTCCAGTGCCCGTTGTTGTCTGTTCCACCTGGTAACCTGACATGGATCGCTTTCTTTCTTGTTTTCGGCTGTTTGCTGGCTGGTGCCTTCCGGCTTCAGTGGATGTTAACGGGGATGCCGTGTCTGCGGTTACTGAGGAGGAAGGTGACTGCATGGTTTCTTCGGGGATTACCTGTTTCCAGTTGGAGAATCGTCTGGGGATGACAACAATCGAACTATTGACCTGGTCAGCCCGGTAAAGTTCCAGGCAGCCGGTATCAGGCAAGGCTGACCTGTTTTGTCAGGCAGTCTGGCTGTGAGATGTGTTACGGGATAGCGCACCGCTGACTTTTACATTCCAGGGCAGGAGTGCTTCCAGCTTCTCAACCGTATCCGCATACGGCAGTTCCTCCAGTACGTAACAAATGTACTCGAAAGGCTCCAGTCCATTGTCTTTGGCACTTTCGATCAGGCTGTAATAAATGGCGCTGGCCCGGGCACCATCAGGGGTATCGGCAAACAGCCAGTTGCGGCGTCCCACAGTCAAGGGGCGAATGGCATTCTTAATGCATATCACAGCCCTTGTAGGAACTCTTCCATCCAGTCATCGTTGTTGACCAGTTCTGACTCTGTCGCCAATGAATCCAATGTCGCCAATGAATCCAAATCCCATTCCACTATTTCATCAAGCCCAAGTGGGTCTCTTCTCCTTTTCTCGCTGGCTTCATTCCATTCTTTCCGTGTTTCTGAATCCACTGCGTAGCTCATTTTGCAGATAGCAGTGCTTAATTCAACATAAGTCATTCGGCTTCGGTGGGGTTCCAGCAGTTCAAGTTCTGCATTTCCCAATTCGCGAAAACGATCCAGAGCTTCCATTGCCGCGTCAAAGTCAGATAGCGGCCCTTGAATGCGACTGTTGGAAACCTGGTTCCCTTGAGTTGGTATGCTTGCCCTTGCTGGAAGTCCTTGCTGAGGGATTGATGTTACTACTGGCGTTTTTGCTGCCTCAATCTGTTCCAACTTTGCAACCACCGCTTTCTTAACGAGGTCTGGAACCATGCCGTCTTTATCATCTTTGATAACCGGGCTGAGTGCCGTGCATAAACGGGCGTTTAGCTGGCCGCTGCTGGCATAGTGTTCAAGAGATGACCAGACCGCAGGCTTTAATGGTTTATTGCAATTGATTAGACTGATAATCAGAGAGGGTGCCACCAGGTGTGGTATTTTTTTAGGCTCGGCTTTCTTGGGCTCTTTGGTTCTCGCTTTCATTTGGGCTAATTTTGCCTCAAGCCTGATCGCATAGGGATCGCGCTTGTCCTGAGGCTTTTTATACCATTGTTCTGTGAACTCGGTTGCCTTGAAAAAGGCGGTTAACTGTTGCAATGTCCAGTTCTTTATAACAAAGCCGGTATCTCTCGGGGTAAACTCTGGATTTTGGAGTACAACCGGATCGCCATCGGCTGGCAAAACGGTTAGTCTTTGATTCTTGAATTGATATTCTGTTTGTTCAAGCTCAATTAACATGGCCGTGATAAAGCGCCACAGGCGTTCCTGGCCCGACATGGCGGGATCACCACCGACCATCACCCCTCTTTTATCATCTGTTGACGCTCGGTTTGAAAAGCAAAGATCCGGTATTTTCTCTTGTTCAGGTAGAGAGTGGTTGGTGAGCAGCATTCCTGCCAGCAACCGTTGCTGAATCGTGACATCAGGAGCGGTTTCAGGTGTAGCCTGATAGTCAAGACAGGCATCCATGAATTGCTGCATTTTGTGTTGTCCAAGCACCCGATGTAACCCGCGCCACTGTGAGATGGTGGGCAAGGTTTTGAATAGCTCATCCATCTTATCCGCGTATTTTGAGCGGTTATCTTCTGATTGTTGCCAGAGAATCTCCAGCATCGTGCGTTTGGATTGCGTGAAGTCAAATCGCTGGCCAAGCTGTTGGCAAAGTGGTTTTAATGCATACCACTGTTCCTGAGTTGGGGCTGGCTTCAGGTTTCTGCACAGTTCAAGGTATTCCTGCATCTCAGATTCAGGGAGTTGCGTTAGTGCAAATTTTGTTAAAGCCAGTGGTGCAGGAATGGATAATGCTTTAGTGAGTACTCCTTTGCAGCGTGGATTTTCACGATATTTTTCAATCCAGAACGGGATACCAGTTCCTCCATGGATAGCCAATATCGGTAGCAATGATTTCAGCGCAGCACGAACAGCCACTCTGTCATTTCGAGGACTCTTGTGGGCAGCCAGATATTGTTGGAATTCGGCAATTTTCATGCGCCATTTTGCGGGCCCGGAGAAGAACAGAGCCAGTGCTTTCATTTGACTCGATTCTAAAAGATCTTCATCACTATTGTCGTCGCCATGTTCAGTGGTACAACCATGCTGATTAAGACATTGGCGAAGTGTTTTCTCATTTTCAGTCAGTTTTTCTCCTGAGGGCAAACCAAAACTTGCAAATATTCGGCAAGAAAGTTTCAGAATATTCTTATTTTCATCCGAGGGTAGCCATTGAACGAACGCTTCCACCTTCGCTTTGTCGGGCAAGCCTTTGCTCATTACACATGGAGGAAAAGGCCCGCAGCAGTTCCAGGCTGAATTCGCCGTTCACCTTCCAGCACTCCCACGCCACGAACGCTTCCACCTTCGCTTTGTCGGGCAAGCCCCTATTGCCATCATACATGGAGGAAAAGGCCCGCAGCAGTTCCAGGCTGAATTCGCCGTTCACCTTCCAGCACTCCCACGCCACGAACGCTTCCACCTTCGCTTTGTCGGGCAAGCCCCTACTGCTCATCATGGAGGAAAAGGCCCGCAGCAGTTCCAGGCTGAATTCGCCGTTCACCTTCCAGCACTCCCACGCCACGAACGCTTCCACCTTCGCTTTGTCGGGCAAGCCCCTACTGCTCATCATGGAGGAAAAGGCCCGCAGCAGTTCCAGGCTGAATTCGCCGTTCACCTTCCAGCACTCCCACGCCACGAACGCTTCCACCTTCGCTTTGTCGGGCAAGCCTTTGCCATTACACATGGAGGAAAAGGCCCGCAGCAGTTCCAGGCTGAATTCGCCGTTCACCTTCCAGCACTCCCACGCCACGAACGCTTCCACCTTCGCTTTGTCGGGCAAGCCCTTGCCATTACATCATGGAGGAAAAGGCCCGCAGCAGTTCCAGGCTGAATTCGCCGTTCACCTTCCAGCACTCCCACGCTTTGAGCGCTTCCACCTTCGCTTTGTCGGGCAAGCCTTTGCCATTACACATGGAGGAAAAGGCCCGCAGCAGTTCCAGGCTGAATTCGCCGTTCACCTTCCAGCACTCCCACGCCACGAACGCTTCCACCTTCGCTTTGTCGGGCAAGCCTTTGCCATGACACATGGAGGAAAAGGCCCGCAGCAGTTCCAGGCTGAATTCGCCGTTCACCTTCCAGCACTCCCACGCCACGAACGCTTCCACCTTCGCTTTGTCGGGCAAGCCTTTGCCATTACACATGGAGGAAAAGGCCCGCAGCAGTTCCAGGCTGAATTCGCCGTTCACCTTCCAGCACTCCCACGCTTTGAGCGCTTCCACCTTCGCTTTGTCGGGCAAGCCCCTACTGCTCATCATGGAGGAAAAGGCCCGCAGCAGTTCCAGGCTGAATTCGCCGTTCACCTTCCAGCACTCCCACGCTTTGAGCGCTTCCACCTTCGCTTTGTCGGGCAAGCCCCTTTGCTCATGACACATGGAGGAAAAGGCCCGCAGCAGTTCCAGGCTGAATTCGCCGTTCACCTTCCAGCACTCCCACGCCACGAACGCTTCCACCTTCGCTTTGTCGGGCAAGCCCCTGCTGCTCATCATGGAGGAAAAGGCCCGCAGCAGTTCCAGGCTGAATTCGCCGTTCACCTTCCAGCACTCCCACGCTTTGAGCGCTTCCACCTTCGCTTTGTCGGGCAAGCCTTTGCCATTACACATGGAGGAAAAGGCCCGCAGCAGTTCCAGGCTGAATTCGCCGTTCACCTTCCAGCACTCCCACGCCACGAACGCTTCCACCTTCGCTTTGTCGGGCAAGCCTTTGCCATGACACATGGAGGAAAAGGCCCGCAGCAGTTCCAGGCTGAATTCGCCGTTCACCTTCCAGCACTCCCACGCCACGAACGCTTCCACCTTCGCTTTGTCGGGCAAGCCTTTGCCATGACACATGGAGGAAAAGGCCCGCAGCAGTTCCAGGCTGAATTCGCCGTTCACCTTCCAGCACTCCCACGCTTTGAGCGCTTCCACCTTCGCTTTGTCGGGCAAGCCCCTACTGCTCATCATGGAGGAAAAGGCCCGCAGCAGTTCCAGGCTGAATTCGCCGTTCACCTTCCAGCACTCCCACGCCACGAACGCTTCCACCTTCGCTTTGTCGGGCAAGCCTTTGCCATTACACATGGAGGAAAAGGCCCGCAGCAGTTCCAGGCTGAATTCGCCGTTCACCTTCCAGCACTCCCACGCCACGAACGCTTCCACCTTCGCTTTGTCGGGCAAGCCTTTGCCATTACACATGGAGGAAAAGGCCCGCAGCAGTTCCAGGCTGAATTCGCCGTTCACCTTCCAGCACTCCCACGCTTTGAGCGCTTCCACCTTCGCTTTGTCGGGCAAGCCTTTGCCATTACACATGGAGGCAATCTGTTTCAAGCATGGGTTAGCAGCAACCGCCTGAATGTTTTCCTCGCTTTCTTCTGCAAACTTTTTTATCTGAGTCTTCGAGTTGAGCATGCTGGTAAGGCAGCTGGTATTGGTAATCTGCTGGGGATTTACAGCTAAAAAGAACGTGTTGGCTTTGGCAAAATAGCCTGTGAAAGTCTGAGAATCTTTAACAATGCTGAAGTTTTTTAACTTGGAAAAGAGGGAATGTGCGGGCGGCTTTCCCCTGTCTCGCGCTAACTGGATTTTCCTGTCTTTGAGGTTTTTCAGAAGAGTCCCGGCATTCGTTAATATTGCTTGAATTTCTTGATTATTTAAATGTGTTCGCAGTTCATTTTGCTGGCTTACAGAAAATTCTGAAATTGATGTTTCACTGTTAATTTCTGTAGTGAGCGGTACATCCTTCATTGGTTCAGGCATGACCTGCACCATCGCTGAGGTATGTTCATTGCCAGTTAATAGCCTGTTGTCGCTGACTGTTGGTAGATTTCTTGATAGGGAACTGATCACTCCCGGAAGCCTGGAAGCTGCGTCAGCAGGCATGGCCGGTTCGGTCTCCATTGGCTCCGGATTAGCAGGTAGCGAAGTTGCAGAACACACAATCCTCCTGCTGTTGTCAGTAACACGCCTGCGCTTTATGGGTGGGATGGGCCCGGATTCAGATTGCAGTTGATGCGGTGGAAATGTTCCAGTGCCCGTTGTTGTCTGTTCCACCTGGTAACCTGACATGGATCGCTTTCTTTCTTGTTTTCGGCTGTTTGCTGGCTGGTGCCTTCCGGCTTCAGTGGCTGTTAACGGGGATGCCGTGTCTGCGGTTACTGAGGAGGAAGGTGACTGCATGGTTTCTTCCGGGATTACCTGTTTCCAGTTGGAGAATCGTCTGGGGATGACAACAATAGAACTATTGACCTGGTCAGCCCGGTAAAGTTCCAGG